>JACRCQ010000013.1 GCA_016218915.1 Deltaproteobacteria bacterium | reverse complement strand
TCTACTACGTGATGCTTGCGAGAGCCTCGGTGATGCATCAAGAATTGATCGAGATGGTCAGGGCTTCGGTGGGTCCGTCGGCAGGGGAGTTGGTCATGACACTGGGAGAACAACTGATCGCTCAGGGTCGCGTGGAAGGCCTAGTGAAAGGGCGGATGGAAGCGGTGCTATGCGTGTTGCAGGCACGAGCCATCAGCGTGCCGCCTACAGTGCTGGCGAAGATTCAGGGTTGCGACGACATGAACACTCTGGAGCAGTTGCTGGTCCGTGCCGCAACCTGCTCGTCCGCGGAGGAGCTGTTCGACTGACCCCGCCCGCGCTCCCCATCGAACTGTTCCGACGTCGGAACTGTCCGTGATCGGGCTCGTGCAACACCGCGGCGATTCGGCTTTGAAAACGCGGCCGCCTCAAGGCGGCCGCTGGTGCAAGGTGAGCTTCGATGTCCAAGCCGCTGCGGCTTTGAGGGAGCGCCCTGCCTTGCATCGGCGGCAGGGTTCACCCTGACGCTTTTTCTAGGACATGGATGCGTCTTGGTGGTGCCCGCTCCGCAAGTCATCCAAGCACGCGCCGCTGTGCGCAGCCCGCTCCCTGACGGTCGCGGCTCCATAAGCGGGCGTGCTCGTGCTCGATCCGGCTGCCCGCTCCCTGACGGTCGCGGCTCCACCCGCGGTCGTGCTCGTGCTCGTGCTCGTGCTCGTGCTCGTGCTCGTGCTCGTGCTCGTGCTCGGGCTCGGGCTCGGGCTCGGGCTCGGGCTCGATCCGCGGATCCACGGGCAAACCCATCGTGGCCCGGAGCTGCGTCACCTTCGGGTTTGCCCATGGCACCGGGTCAGATCGTGCTCGTGCTCGTGCTCGACCCGGCAGCCCGCTCCCTGGCGGTCGCGGCTCCACCCGCGGTCGTGCTCGTGCTCGTGCTCGTGCTCGTGCTCGGGCGTGGTGAGCACGCGCCTGTGCGCGATTCAACTCAGGTGATCACTTCTTCGATCGAGGTGGCGACCGACGCGCGATCGAGCCAGCCATGGAGCAAGGCGAGGTCGGTGCAGCTCAGAATGCGAGCCCGGGCGTCATCTGGGATCGCGACCTTTCGCGCGTCGAGCACACGCAGCACCGCGTTCGCCATGCCCTTCGCCATGCCGTTCTCCTGGGCCTCTCGCAAAGGAGGAAACACGTAAACGTAACCGGCCGGTATCGGCATGATCGCCTCCAACGAGCGTCGCGCGGCCTGGTTCAAGGCGGCGTACGCCATATCAAGATAGTATCCAGTACCTTCTGTGTCGAGCAGCAGCGCCGCTTCCTTCGCAGCCGGAACCAAGTCCTCTGCTCCTTCCTCATGGCCGTACAGGAGCACCGACAGCATCGCCAAAGCGGGGTAACGCGCCGCGATCTCAACCTGGGTCACGCGCGGCATTGAGCCCCTGCCGATCACCAGCGGCACCATGCGTCCCCGGTTTCCTAGCTCAATCGGCCTCGCAGCCCAGCTCGCCACGGCCGGATCGCGGGTGATGACCAGCAGAAGAGCCTCGCATCGAAACCGAGAGCGGAGCACCGCTGTATAGACCGGCCAAGTGTAGCGCTTGTCGTCATCAATGCCGAGCTGGACTTCAACGACGACCGCGAGGTCCGGATCGGGCCCACCGAATGTCACGACCATGTCCGATCGGAACTCGACCGGGACCGCTTGCGTGAACTCGGCGCGCCGTTCGTCGGGCACCGAGCAAGCGGGCAACGACACGCCCCGAGCTGCGAGAAGCTGCGCGATCGACTCGGGGTTGGCTCGCGCCTGCCCATGAGCAACCGGCGGGCCAGGCGGGATCGAGGCAAAACTACGTCGTCTCGCATTGTGGCGATGTGGCGGCCGCCACTTTTCGATGGCGGTCCGCCACTCGACGGGATGTCGCGCCACCACGGGCAAACCCATCGAGTGCCGGAGCTGCGTCACCTTCGGGTTTGCCCAGGCACCGGGTCAGATCGTGCTCGTGCTCGTGCTCGTGCTCGTGCTCGTGCTCGTGCTCGGGGGTTGGGCTCGTGCTCGATCCGACTACGCACGCCTCGCCCCCAACGATCAATCAGGGTGTTGCACCAGACCAAGTGGCGCCCGCCACTTTGCTGTGGCGCTCTGCCACCTGCGAGGATTTCCCCTTGCAGACAGCGCGGTGTTTGCGCCGCAGCGCAAGATGCAGGGTGGCGGCCGCCACTTTGCCGAGGACGCGATCCTGCCTGGATCTCGACGTTTTCGCGTGGCCCGCAAGTTGCTCCGTGGGCGGGCGCGAACATGGCTGACGACACCCCGCACGACAAGCTCTTCTTCAAGATGTTCTCGTTGCCGGACAACGCAGGCGGAGCCCTACGCGCTGTGCTGCCGCGTCAGATCGTGCAAGCCGCCGATTGGTCGACCCTGAAGCTCCGAGGATCGCGGTTCGTGGATTCGGAGCTCAAAGGCTCGCAATCCGACCTGCTCTTCGAGGTGGCGGTCGGTGAATCGAAGGTGCTCCTGTATCTGCTATTCGAGCACCAGAGCACGGACGACGCGTTGATGCCGTATCGGCTGCTCCGGTACATGATCCGAATCTGGGAGCAGTGGATCGCAGAGCAGCAAGAGCATCCGAAGCTGCTGCCTGCGATCGTGCCGGTCGTCATGTCGCACTCCGAAGGCGGGTGGCGTCGGGCGGTGTCGATGCACGAGCTGTTCGATCCGCTCGCAGTCCAAGCGGCTGGAGAGCACCTGCCGGGGTTTCGGTTCGTGCTCGACGACCTGACCATGAGGAGCAACGGGGAGTTGATGGCGCGGGCAGCTTCCGATCTGGCAACGCTCGCGACGCTCTTTCTCAAGAACGTGCGAGACGCCCCAGACCTGGGTGCGTTGTTCATGCAGTGGTCCCCGCTGCTCCAGCGAGTCTTTGCCG
>JACRCQ010000008.1 GCA_016218915.1 Deltaproteobacteria bacterium | reverse complement strand
GCGCCAACCGCGTCCGCGCCAACCGCGTCCGCGCCAACCGCGTTCGCGCCAACCGCGTCCGCGCCAACCGCGTCCGCGCCAACCGCGTCCGCGCCAACCGCGTCCGCGCCAATCGCGTCCGCGCCAACCGCGTCCGCGCCAACCGCGTCTGCGCCAACCGCGTCTGCGCCAACCGCGTTCGCGCCAACCGCGTCCGCGCCAATCGCGTCCGCGCCAATCGCGTCCGCGCCAACCGCGTCTGCGCCAACCGCGTTCGCGCCAACCGCGTCCGCGCCAACCGCGTCCGCGCCAACCGCGTCCGCGCCAATCGCGTCCGCGCCAATCGCGTCCGCGCCAACCGCGTCCGCGCCAACCGCGTCCGCGCCAATCGCGTCCGCGCCAACTGCGCCAACCGCGTCCGCGCCAACCGCGTCTGCGCCAACCGCGTCCGCGCCAACCGCCCCGTTCGTGCCAACAGGCGCGTCCGCACCACCACCGCGCACGCGTTCAACGCGCCATCGCCGCGTCTCACCAACGCCCCCCCACCTGACCGACAAGAGCAATGCCTTGCGCTCGATGCGCATCCCCCACGCCCAGATCCTCTATTTGCCCTCCATTTCGATTGGAACCGGTCCTGCATGCTCCGTCGGCAGCATGCGGCTATCCTGCGCAATCGCCCTGATCCTCGCCCTACCTGGATGCGACTACGCCCTTGGCTACGATGACGTGACCTTCCTGCACGGCGACGCTGCCGCTGCGCCGGTCGCCACCGATCCGCCGCCCGCCCCCGATCCAGACCCTTCCGAGCCGGACTCCGCGACCCAGCCCCAGGAAGATTCTGCGCCCCCTTCCCAACAAGACGCCGCGCCGCCGCCTGAGCAGGACGCTGAACCGCCATCCCAGGAAACGCTGGTCCGCAACGAGATCCTCGCAGTTGCCAACGCTGAAGTCGGCTACTGCAGCAACGACGCGCGCCCCTACATGCTCGCCCAGCCTGGCCTGTGGTGCTGGGACTTCGTCGACTGGGTCTACGAGCAGGCTGGCAAGAACCTCGGCATGTCGCTCCCCTCCCCAGACGACACCAAGAAGATCTGGTCCAAGAGCCCGCCCGCAGGTTGGCTCCCCGAAGGAGGCGACCTGATCAAGTACTGGATCCAGCACTACGGACTGGTCGAGACGTCGTCACCGGACGGCAAGCACCTCACCACCATCGAAGGCAACTACAACGACTGCGTGGTCAAGGTCGATCGCGCACGCTCCGAAGTGAACTGGTTCGGCAGCCTCGACGGGCTTTGGTAGGCAAATCCTGGAAATCAAGGGGTCTAGATGTGGGTGATAGTAATCCTCCATCCGACATGCTATGCCCTGGCCATGCTTCGTCGATCCGCTTGGTTTCCCCTGCTTCTCGCCCTGGCCCCGGCTTGCTCCCTGTCCCCTGAGCCCGCGGCCTCTGACCCTGCGATCGACCCTGCGTCCGAAGAGTGCACGGACGCCAAGTGCGACAACGCCACCGCCTACAACGACCTGAACCTCGCTGCAGGAAGCATGATCCTCTACGAGGCGCAGGTTCGTACAGCCAACGCCTGCCATCCTGATGTGGGAAGCGCCGCGCAGAAGGCCGCGTGCAAGGCCAAGGTCGCGCCCAAGACCACCTACCGCGCTGAGGGGATGTCCTGCGGAAACATCAACGAGCTGCAGAAGATCAAGCTCGGCACGCTCGATGACATGCTCGAGGACACGGCCGACTACCGCAAAGGGATCACGGTCCGCTACGTGAGCGAGCGCGTGGGCGCCAACACCCTCTGGCTGCAGCCGCTCTTCCCCAACAACGACATCTGGAACATCCCGGACGGCTGCGACAACCTCGGCTCGCCCTATGCCGTGCGCGACTACATGCACCCGCAGGGAACGCTCTCTCGCTCGTGCATCGCTGCCGGGCGCGACGAGTACTCGCCCAGCCCCTGCTGGGCAACGCCCGAGCTCGACGGCCTGATCGCCACCGCCCACGCACGCGGCATGCGCGTGATGCTCGACATCGCGCTCAATCATTTCGGCCACAACTACCTGATGTACGACGTGGTCGACTTCAAACCCGAGCGCGAACGCACGCAGGATGGCGAGAGCTTGGACCGTCTGTGGGACTTCGAGGCGACGTTCGAGCCTGGGGCGCTCAACCCTGAGGTGCTCGATCGCCCCGAAACCCTGAAGAAGCTCGCGGAGAGCGATCCCAAGCACAAGGCGTCGCTCGCCGCGCTCCAGCAGAAGTGTCCGCAGCTCGAGGGCGACGGCCTGGTGCGCGCCTACAATGCCTGGCGGATCGCATTCGATCACGAGCGCGCCACCTTCAACTGCGACATCGATGCGCTGGAATTCCGTGCGTCCGGCTTCTACCTCGGCGCCAACGCTTTTGACCCGTCGACCGGGATCGGCGACAACTTCACCAACGACTGGCGCGACGTCAAGTTCCTCTTCCACCACGAGGACAACAAGGCGCATGCGTGGGAGTTCAATCGCAACCGCGAGTACCTGTTCCGCATCCTGAACTACTGGGTAGCGCGCGGCGTGGACGGGTTCCGATTCGATCACACGACCGACTACCACGGCGGCATGGGCTCCAAGGAATGGCAGTATCTGACCTCCAAGCTCGACTACTACGCCTGGAAGCGCGGCCAGAAGCGTCCTGTGTATCTTGCGGAGGAGTTCGCAGACCAGCTGGAGATGAACAAGGTCATGGACATCATGACCGAGGGATACGTGGGAGACATGTGCGGGCGCGGCGGCAAGACCAAGGACGCTGGCCATGTCGAGGGCGTGCTCAACAACATGAAGCGCTTCAAGGGGCACGCGTTCGTGATGACCGCGCTCGAGACCCACGACGAGCCCAGGCTGCTGACCGACACCGGGTTCAACTTCTGGACCGGGGCTGGATTCTGGGGGATTGGCGCAACGACCCGGTCCACGCCGATGATGCTGATGGGCCAGGAGTTCGGCGAGCCGTGGGGGCTCGGCTTCAAGCGCTCGGACTTCCTTCGAAGCCGCTTCGAGGGGGAGTGGCAGTACTCACCGCAAGGCGACTCGCTGGTCGATTACTACCATCGATTCGCGAGCGAGCGTCTCAAGCCCGAGAACGTCGCCCTCTTGTCGCCGAACTACTACTATCTTCGTCCGAAGGGGTGGAATTCGCCTGATCCGCGCATCTTCGCGCAGGTCAAGTGGTACGACGGCAACGTGGTATTCGTGTTCCACAATCTGTGGGAGCAGGATGTGGCGCAGAGCTACTACATCCCGCCAGACATCTTTGGCCGTCTCGCCATGCAGGACTGGATCACGTACCGTCTTGTCGACGTGATCAGCGGAAAGCAAGCTGGCGACTGCCGCAAGGGGTCGGACCTCGCGTGGGATTTCCCGGTCCTGATGAGCGCGAGCACCAGAGCGCAATGGCTCCGTCTGGAGACGTGCCAATAAGCCACCTTTCCAGGGCAGAGTGTTCACAGGGAGAAGGGAGATCGGGTTGGGATTTGGCTCTCGCGGATCGCGCGGAGCTCGCGTCCCAGCCCTTCCCAATCTGAGATCTCGGTGACTAGGGCTACTCCGGTTCGGAGACTGGCCTCGCGTGCCTCCCGCGAGCTCCGCGAGAACTATGAGATAAAAATCCCATCCCGATCTCCCCTCTCCCAGTAAAATACTCTGCCCCTGAAAGGTAGTCCCCTGGAGTTTCAGCCCGCGACCACCACCTGGTTCCGCCCGTTACGCTTTGCCTCGTACATCGCTCCGTCCGCGCGCCGATCCAGCCCGTCCGGGCCTTCCCGTCGGTTCCACTCCGCGGCTCCGATCGATACCGATTGCGTGATCGACACCCCTTCGCCTGCTTCGATCGGTGTCTCGCACACAGCGACGCGGATCCGCTCCGCGACTTCCTGCGCGTCGACGAGGTTCCCGCCTGGCATGATCAGCACGAACTCCTCGCCGCCGCGACGCACGAGCACGTCGTAGCTGCGCACTGCAGGGCGCACCCGGTCCGCGAACGCGCGCAGCACCAGGTCACCGACCGCGTGCCCCCACGTGTCGTTGACCAGCTTGAAGTTGTCGAGATCCATGAACAGGATGCTCACCGGCTCGCCGGTACGCGCCGCGCGCTCGAATTCCTGGCGCAGACGCGGCATCAGGTAGCGCTGGTTGTACGCCAGCGTGGTGGGATCGGTCAGGGTGAGACGCGCAAGACGCGCCTTGTCCAAAGGCGGCACCGTGCAGTTCGCAACCAGACGCGCCATCAGCTCGTCGTCGGCCGTGTACGCGTTGACGGTCGCCGAGGTCAGCGACAGAACGCCTATCACCTGGCCGCCGGACAGCAGCGGAACAGCCAGGAGCGATCGCACGGAGAAGCCCTGATCCGGCGCAGGCTTGAATCTGGGATCCAGCGTGGCATCGGCCATGCGCGCCACCACGCCGTTCTCTGCAACCCACCCTGCCACCCCTTCGCCCCGTCGGAACGACAGCGGCGTGTGGCTAGCGCCCTGCCCGGAGCGCGCGCCAGCGATCAGCTCTTCGCGATTCTCGTCGAACAGCCGCACGGACGCGTGCTCTCCCGGCAGCAGGCGCAGCAACGAGCGGGTCACCGCGAACAGGGCGCTGTCGAGCGGACGCTCTTCTGCGAGCACGCGCGTGAGGTCGAGCAAGACAGCGAGCGCATCGCGCGGCTCGATCACGACGAGCCCCACGTGGGCGACGCGCAGTCAATGGGCGGGAGCGAGGACATTTCGGGGATGCTATAGCACGGGAGGCCGGACCGCTCGAACCGGACTGCTGCTGCGTGCTCCAAGTGCCAGGCGGATCCAAAGGCAGATCCGAATCGTGCGGATTCAGCTCGGCATACTCGCGTCAAGACACGAAGCTTGAACCCCTCCCCTTCCTCGCCGTCCTGAGCATTGGTTCCATCTTCGAAAACCGTGCCTCACGGCGGACTTTGCGGCGCGGACTGCACTTCCCTCATCCCCGCACGTGCCGCGATCAGCATCGCGCGCCCTTCTCCCGGAGGGAGAAGGGCTGGGGTTGGAGACTTGCCCCATGCTCTCATCGCCTACGGATTACCCTTCTCCCTGCGGGAGAAGGGTTCGCTGAAACCCTGCGGCCAGCGCGGGGATGAGGGAGATCCTCTGCCGCGCAGGGTTGTTTCCTCGGGGGCCGCCAGCTCACTCGAAACGCTTGAGTGGGAAAGCATCCAATGGAAACCCATCGGGAATTCCAGGATGAGACCAATGCTCAGGACGATCAGGAAGGAGAGGGGGGGTGAGGTTCAGGCTCACCTTTCCAGAATTCTCGTCAGCGTGTTCCTCCCGATTCCCAGCCGTCTTGCCGCCTGCGACTTGTTCTGGCCGCAGTCGTCCAGCACCGCGATCGCATGCGCTCGGCTCGCTTCTGCAAGCGTGAGATGAGCTCCCGGTCGCTGCACCTTCGTCGCGCTCGCCCGCTTGCAACACGGAAGATGCTCAGCCCCAACCGGCCCTTGTGGACACAGCACGATCGCGCTCTCGATCCAGTGCTCCAGCTCGCGCACGTTGCCCGGCCAGCGGTGCGCACGAAGCACTGCGATCGCATCGGCGCGAAGCTCAGGCACCGCCCGTCGGTATCGCTGCGAATAGATCCCCAGAAAGTGCCTGGCGAGACGCTCGACCTCGTCCCCCCCACGCTCCGCGAGCGAAGGCACTTCGATCTCCACCACGCGCGTCCGGTAGTAGAGATCTTCCCTGAACCTTCCCTCTGCCACCGATCGCTCCAGATCCCGATGGGTCGCGCACACGATCCTCACGTCGGCACAGAGCGTCTCGCGACCGCCGACGCGCTCGAACCTTCTCTCCTGCAGGAATCGAAGGAGTTTTCCCTGCATCTCGAGCGGCATGTCGCCGATCTCGTCGAGCAGCAGCGTGCCCCCTTGCGCGATCTCGACCTTGCCAGGAACCCTTCGGTCTGCCCCGGTGAAGGCGCCCCGCTCATGGCCGAACAGCTCGCTCTCCACGAGCTGCGCGGGAAGCGTGGTGCAATCCACGGTCACGAACGGCCCTGCCTGACGAGGCGAGTTCACATGGATCGCCCTGGCGAGCAGCCCCTTGCCTGTGCCGGTCTCCCCTCGGAGCAGCACCGTTGCATCGCTCTGCGCCGCAAGCGCCACGCGCTGGAAGACCCGCTCCATGGCAGGGCTGCGTCCCACGATGTGATTGAACGGCCCGCGCAGCACCACGCCAGGACCAGTGTCATTCGACGCACGCAGCGTCGTCATCGCAAGCGCCCGCCCGAGCTGCGTTGCGAGCGCGACCACGTACAGCTCGTCTTCGTCGTCGAACGCACCCCCTTCGCGGTTGAGCAGCTGCAGCACGCCTCGCACCGGAGCGCGCGCATCCTCTCGGATCGGCGCCACGAGCATGGATCGTGAACGATACCCTGTGGTCAGATCCGCGCTGGGGTCCCAACGTTCATCGCGCGTGACGTCATCGATTCGCACCACCTTCCCTGTGGTCGCAACGCATCCGGAGATCCCGCGCGACAGCGGCTGCCTGAGCTGAGGCACTTCAGGGAGCACAGCCACGCGGGTGACCAGATCGCCGCGCTCGGCATCGAACAGCCAGACCGTGGCCCGGTCCGCGCGCACCGCACGAGCAATGCGCTCGCAGGCGGATTCGAGGAGCGCATCGAGGTCCACCTCCCGTGCCAGCTGCGAAGCGAGGTCCACCAGGAGGGACAATCGAGTGGCTGCACTGGGCATCATGGCAACGACTGCAGACATGGTGTCCTCCTTGGTGCGGGCGGTCAGGCGGCGCGGGCGACGGCGCCGAGCTCGATGCAGGTCCCTTCCCGCGCTGCGCAGGTACGCTCGAACAGGGTGCGTGCCTTGCGCTCGATCTCGTCGACTTCGTCATCGGATCGCCTGGGGTCGTGGTGGAAGAGCTGCAAGCTCCCCACGCCCGCGGCCTTGGCAACCTGGCAAGCGACTTCCCAGGTGGAGTGTCCCCATCCGACCTTGGACGGGCCGGACTGCCCGCGATACTCCTCGGGCGTGTACTGCGCGTCGTAGATCAGGACATCTGCACCTGATGCGAGCGCGACCAGCGACGGGTCGATGCAGGCGTAGTGCTCGGTGTCGGTGGCGTAGACCACGGTGCAGCCGTCGAGCTCGATGCGGAAGCCGAGCACGCCGCCCGGGTGATTGAGCTTGCGCGCCCGGACCGTTGCAGCGCCGATCTGGATCGTTTCTCCGTTTCGCATCTCGCGGGTGGTGATCGATGCCGGGAGCTCGTCGAGGCGCACAGGGAAGACGGGCGCGGTCATCTGGTGCTCGAGCACGCGGGAGACGGGCATTTCGGACCAGGTAGCGCCGACCACTTCGAGGTGCGTGCTTGGCAGGTAGGCGGGCACGAAGAATGGCAGCCCCTGGATGTGATCCCAGTGCAGGTGGGAGAGCAGCAGGGTCAGGTTCTGCGCGCGCCCTTCCCGCATGAGCGCGTCGCCCAGCTTTCGGATCCCAGTGCCAGCGTCGAGGATCAGCGTGGTCTCGCCGCTGCTCACCTCCACGCAGCTCGTGTTGCCGCCCACCCGAGCGGTCTCCGGGCCAGGCGAAGCGATGCTCCCTCGAACTCCCCAGAATCGTACTTGCGTCGTCATGGTGTGTACCTCTTGCCCCACCCTTCGCAACCTTTGTGCCACCGACAAACCCAGGCAAAACAGGCTGGTTCTTGTGGGGGCGATCCGGATCGGAGCAACGGCCTGGAGCACTGATCCGTTATGGAGCTTGCAGGAAACCCTAGGGGGCTACCTTGCAGTTCAGAGAATTTCACAGGGAGATGGGAGGGTGGGTTTTGTGCTTGCGGGTCGCGATCAGCTTGAGGGATACCCCGGGGACTCTTGTCCCTCTGGTCCGCGATCAAAGGGATGAACCGCAGATCAACGCAGAGGCTGACGCGGTGGCCATCACCCCTTAGGGTTTCCCGCAAGGCCCGTGCGTCCCATGAGCTACAAATCCCCCCCGACCTCCCATCTCCCAGTAAGACCCTCTGGGCTGGAAGGTGACCCCCTAGGGTTTCCCGCGAGCTGTAAAACCCTCTGGGCTGGAAGGTAGCCCCCTAGGGTTTCTTCTTCAGGCAGATGACCTGCTCTTCCTTCGATGACCCCTGGTACGTCTGCTCGTACGGTGCCCGCCCCTTGGCTTCCACCTTCAGGATGATCGTCGTGTCCTCCGAGTAGTTCACCGCGCCAAGGTGGAACTTCCCTTCCTTGTCCGTCGTCTTCGTGTGGTCCTCGGACGCTGAGGCGCCCACCATCCCCTCGTAGCTGTACTGGATGTTGGCCGACGGAATCGGCTTCTTGTCCTCGCAGCTCACCACGCGGCCGTCGAACTTCAGATGCGGCCCGCATCCCATCACTACAACGCCTGCCCCGATCGCGATTGCCGCCACCACTACGTTTCTCATCCGTCCCTCTCAATGCTCCGGTGCAACGATCTCGGGCACAGGACCTGGCCAGATCGGGCCGGTCTTGAGCACGAACACGTGCGTATTGTCCGGGTCGAGCTTGATCCCCGTGGGCGCCTCGGTGAGCGCGGTCTGCACCGTCGCCTGGTTGGTGCCTGAAGGCATGCTCACCGTCACGGTCTGCGTCGAAGCTCCAGCCTCGATCACCACCGGCATGTCGTCGATGTCCTGCACGCTCGCGTTCGACCGGTTGACCTTGAAGGTAAGGTTCGCTCCATCCCACGCGTACTCGTCAAAGGTAAGAGTCGGACACGGCGTCGACAGGGCCCACTGGTTGAAGAACTTGGTCCAGTACGCCGCATCGCCGGTCACGGTCCCAAGGAAATCGCGGAACTCCTCGGTGGTAGCTTCCTTCAACCGCTTGGCGTCATACCACTGCTTGAGCACGGCATCGAAGCTGAGTCCGTAGTCGCGCAGCAGCCGTGCATGGACCATCTGCAGGAAGGCAGCCCCGTACACGTAGTAGATGTCCATCGTGTACCACTGCTGCATCATGTCGATGCCGTCTGCGAACCGCAGCGGCCCATTTGCCACGTCGTTGCACAGCGCAGCGCCGCTGGTGCGGTACTGGAGCTTGCGTTGTGCCAGCTCCGCTGGCGAGACGATGTCGCCGAACACCCGGTAGTTGGTCACCCACTCGGTGAACCCCTCGGTGAGCCACAGGTGGGACCAGTCCGAGAAGCGCACCGAATCGCCGAGCCACTCGTGGACGGTCTCGTGCGCAACCACGAAGTCAGCCTGGTCCGTGTCCAGGATCAGCTCCGTGCCCACCCACAACGCTGACGTGTGCTCCATGCCGCCCGGGTAGTTGGGCACCAGCACGATGTCGAGCGAAGGGCCGAACTCGTAGGGCCCGATGTGCGATTCCATCCACGACGCGGCCTTGCGCCCTGCTTGCAGACGCGGCTGCGCTTGCGCCTGATCCGATTGGGCGGCCACGCTGAACAGCTCCATGCCGCCCGTGGTCTTGCCCAGCGAAACGCGGCTGTAGGCTGGCGCTGCGCCGAAGCTGCACGCATACAGCGGCGTGGGCTTGTCCAGCAGGAAGCTGAAGTGCGTGCCCTGCTGCACCGGCGTGCCTCCAGGCCCTGCCACGGTCCAGTCGTCGGACGGTGTGATCACCTCGAGCGCGAACCGGCTCGCTGCCACGTCCTCGTCGTGCTCCGGGTCCACGTCGAACATCGACTGCGGCACCAGGATCCACAACGGAGCGAAGTACGGCTCCAGGAAGGGGCCGACCAGACGCGAGGTACCATTGGACCAGCGGTGAAGGCCAAAACCTTCCTGCCCGAGCTTGGACTCGGCTACATCGTAGTCGACTTCCACGTGCAGCGTGTCGCCTGCCTTGAACGGAGCCAGGCAGAACGTGGCCCGATGTCCGTCGTACTCGTGCGGCGTGCTCGTGGCCGCGAACTTGAAAGCCTCGCCAAAGAGCGTGAGCGAGCTGCCATCCTTGGGCGCCATGACCTCGATCACCTCGTGGACCGTGTACTTCTTCTGCGTGTACGCGCTCAGGTCGATCCTGACGTCGAGCGACAGCTCTTCCTTGGCATAGAGCACCTCAGGATTCGAGCAGGCAGCCGGCTCCTCGGGAGCGTCCGGGGAAGCTTCGGGCAGCGGCTCGGTGTGCTGGTCTTGGGGCGCGTCCAGGGAAGTGTCGGCGAGCACATCGGGCAGTGCTTCTGCGGCCGCATCGATGGAGCCTTCCTCTGCGCCGTCCTGGGTCAAGGGCTGCGGCGCAGGATTGAGCTCGGTCGTGCCGCTGCAGGAAACGACAGCGACCAGCGCGGGAAGGCACAGCAGGCAGCGTGAGAGGTTCATGGCGTCCTTCAATCGCTATCGCGGCGGCGCGCGCCGCGCAACCATGCGTCGCCGCCACGCAACCAAGCGTCGCCGTCACGCAGCCCTGCGTCGCCGTCACGCAACCAAGCGTCGCCGCCACGCAGCCAAGCGTCCACGATTTCCTCCACGCCTTGCCCGCGGCTCGCATGGGTCACAGCATGCGCCATGGCTGCCAGCGCAGGGACCGCGTTGGCGACAGCTACGCGCCATCCAGCCGTTGCCAGCAGCGGCAGGTCGTTCTCGCCATCGCCGATTGCGAGCACGTCCTCGCACGCGATGCCAAGGCTGCGCATGGCTGCTTCGAGCCCGGTGCCCTTGTCGACGGCTGACGGCAACACCATGCGGGCGTTTCCATTGCGGATGACGTGCAGATCAAGCGCTTGCTCGGCGATGACTTCGCGAAGGAGCGCTTCGTTGGGAGCGCGTGTGGCGACGATCACGCGTCCGAGCCGTAGCATGCTGGCGCCGCGACGCTCCAGCTCCTGCGTGAACGAAGCGGGCGGAGGCGCGCCCAGGAGCTCCTGGCGGTCCGACGCTGGATCAAAGAGAAGAGCCCCGTTTTCGGCCACGATCCGATCGAATCGATCGAGGTGAGGAAGGACGCGACGCAGGTCTGGCAGATCCCGCCCGGTCACCAGGACCAGGCGCATGCCGCGGTCGTGAAGCTGGTTCAACGCATCGAGCGTCTGGGCACGCATCTCGCCGCGCGTGGCTAGCGTCTCGTCGTAGTCAAAGGCCCAGGCTCGCACAGGGGGAGTGTTTCATTGATCGGGGGAAAGAGGAATCTGGAGGTCGGCTCGCCTGACTTCCCGGACTTTGTTCACTACCTCCCCCCGCCTCGCTTCGCGAGGCGACCCCCTCCCCACGCCCGCCGGTCCTCAGGAATGGAAGCGAGGAGCTCGTGCGATCGGGCGGGGGAGGGGGTCAGACCAGAGCTGATCGCCTCCGAGCGGGTCGAGCGGATCCACCGGGAGCCCGCGCTGGCCCCTCTCCCCCGCCGCCTTGGATCATCAACGGGCGCGGCGAATGGGGAGAGGGGCACGCGGTCATCGCGTCTGGACGCGCGGGGGTGAGGTAACAAATCCCTGGAATCGAAAATCCAGATTTCGCGCAACCAGTGCGACGGGACGTCCGATAGGAGTGCGTGAAACACTCTGCACTCGGCTTTCCCGCCGTATGCGTCGGCGCCCAGGTTTCGTTCCATGACCTGCAGCGAGCCCGACGCATGCGCCGCAGCCCAACCGACACCGAGCGTCGCGCGTGGGCCATCGTACGCAATCGGCGCTTGATGGGTCTCAAGTTCCGCAGGCAGCAATGCATTTGCGGATTTGTCGTGGACCTCTACTGCGCCTGCCACCGAATCGCCATCGAGTTGGACGGCGGCGTCCACGACGAT
>JACRCQ010000010.1 GCA_016218915.1 Deltaproteobacteria bacterium | reverse complement strand
GTGGCGCTTGTCCGTCTCGTACTCCACGTGCGCTACCGCGATCGTCACCGTCTTGGAATCGTCGCGCACCGTGCCGCCCTTGGCGATGTCGGCGTACGACTTCATCTTGGCCATGTTCTTCTTGGACTGAACCTTGAGAATAGCGGCCGTAAGCGTGGTCTTGCCGTGGTCAATGTGGCCGATGGTGCCAACGTTGACGTGCGGCTTGGTCCTTTGGAACTTCTCCTTCGCCATGGCGGTGTCTCCAAGATCGCTTTAGGTTCTACGCGTTCGAGCCCACCACCGGGTTTGAACCGGTGACCTCGTCCTTACCAAGGACGTGCTCTACCAACTGAGCTAGGTGGGCGGGGGAGCGGGAGACGAGGTTCGAACTCGCGACGTTCAGCTTGGAAGGCTGACGCTCTACCAACTGAGCTACTCCCGCGACGGTGATCATCCTCCTTTGGAAGATCGGAACTGACGAAGAGCTGAGCGGAACCGGGTGGTGGATGATGGATTCGAACCATCGAAGGCTGACGCCGGCAGATTTACAGTCTGCTCCCTTTGGCCACTCGGGCAATCCACCTGAATTTCGCTGAGCTTGTTCTCTGCCTCTGCTTCTGCCGGCCCCTCGCGGAGCTAGCGAGGGGACTTGAACCCCTAACATCCGGTTTACAAAACCGGTGCTCTACCGATTGAGCTACGCCAGCCTGGGTTGGAGATACCCACACCCACGAGCGCGCGAAGGTTAGTCAAACCGCCGAGCGCCCGCAAGCAGAAACCGGCACCCCACAACGACACTCACCCAACGGCTCGCTCTGGTCGAGCCCTTGGGAGCTTGTTGCTGAAGGGAGGCGTACGGGTAGCGCTAAGATTAACACGTGTCAAGTGCGTTCGGCACCAACCATGCATAAACAACCCCGCGAAACCCAGTACCTTTGTTCAGCTCTACCCCCCCAACCCCCCTTCTGACGCTCGCTTCGCCCATCCGACCCGTCACCCATCCCCTCCTGCCCGGGTTTTGCCCTTGCCTCCCAGGCCCCCGCAACCCATGACACCGGAAACCCGCAATCCCTTCGCCCCCTTGTACCAAGAGCGATCGATGCCACATCCCCATTCCCTCGCACGCCTCGCCAACCCCTTCTCTCCGGACGCTGTCCCTACCCCACGCCTCGTCTTCTGGGAAACCACCGGCGGCTGCAACCTGCGCTGCGTCCACTGCCGGCGCGAATGGGATGCCGAGCAGCCCAACGAGCTGAATACCGATGAGGCCAAGCGCTGGCTCATCGACGCGATCGCCGACGCCCGGTGGGGCTCCATCCTCGTGTTCTCCGGCGGCGAGCCCATGATGCGTCGTGATCTCTACGAGCTGCTCGAGCACGCTCGCAAGCGCGGCGTCACCGCTGCCCTCGCCACCAACGCCACGCTCGTCAACGACACCGTCGCCGAAAAGCTCGCGTCTCTCGGCGTGCCAAGAGCAAGCGTGAGCCTCGACGGTGCCGACGCTGCAACCCACGACGCGTTCCGGGGCATGCCAGGCTCCTTCGAGCAGGCCCTCGCTGGCATCCGCTCGCTTCGCAAAGCCGGCATCGAGGTGCAGATCAACGTCACGTTCACCAAGGCCAACCGCGATTCTGCCCCGGCCATGCTCGACCTCGTGCAGAAGCTCGACGCCTGCGCCTTGCACACCTTCCTGCTGGTGCCGGTCGGCTGCGGCGTGGATCTGCCCGACGACATTCGACTCGAGCCTGCCGAGGTCGAGAAGCTTCTCACCTACTTCGACGCCGAAGCGGGTGCGCGCAACCTGGAGATCCGCGCCACCTGCGCGCCGCAGGCCCAGCGCATCCGCCAGCAGAGAGCCCGTGATCGGGAGCGTCGCGGCCTGCCTCCCCAGCGCGGCCTCGCGCCTTCGTCCAAAGGCTGCCTCGCCGGCGGCGGCATCGTGTTCGTCGATGCCATCGGAAAAGTGTTTCCCTGCGGCTACCTGCCCATGGAAGTGGGCGACCTGCGAAAGCAGAGCCTGGCAGACATCCTCAAGGGGTCGCAGATCCTCGCATCGCTGCGCGACACCAACCTTCTGAAGGGACGCTGCCAGGGGTGCGAGTACGCGCCTTCGTGCGGCGGGTGCCGCGCGCGGTCCTATGGAACCGTCGGCGATCTGTTCGGCGAAGAACCTTCTTGTCCCATGGGAGCGCGCGCAGCTCCGTGAGCCCAGCTTTGTGCGGCGCACGCTTCAGGGCGTAGCCGTCCCAGCCTTCTTCTTCGCGAGATCGTCGAGTGCCTGCTTGAGGTCTGCTTCGGAGAACGGCAGCCGGGCGAGCGCTTCCTTCTCCTGCGCCAGAGCGCGCACCAGATCCGCCTTGGCATCTGCCGCGCGGCTCACCCAGCTCGACTTCTCGCCTGTGCGCTCGGCCATGCGAAGCGTGCGCTCCATCATCTCCAAGCCCTTCTCGATGAGCACACGGTAGCGCAATCGCATCGCGCCTTCGAACAGCTGCTTCTGCTTGTCGGTCTTGGCAGCGGATGGCGCCGGTATGGCCAGCAGATCACGATGCAGCTGCTGGTAGAGCTGGCCGACGCGGTAGCCGGACATCGCGCCCCAGTGCGCATCATAGGTGCGCATCGACTGCGAATACGCGTCCTGCGCATCGAGCAGCAGCTGGCATCGCTCCTCGAGCACTTGCGCGAAGTCCGACGGCACGGGCACGAAGGTGATGCGCTCGCCCTTGATTCGGCGCACTTCGCCGAGCGCGAAGAACACCGGGGCAGAGCCGAGCGGCAGCCGTCCACCGTCATCGAGGTGCTGGTCTTCCACGATGGTACGGGCCTTGCTCACGTGCATGGAAGCGGTCTCGAGATCGTTGAGCTCGGCAGCGCCGAGAGCGCGCGCTCCATGCGCCTCAACGCGCTCGACCGGCGTGAGCCCGGCGTGCACGAGCAGCACGTCGGCCGTGGATGCCAGCTCAGCCCATGCCTCCTGCCATGCGAGGATTCGCAGCGTGCGCACCAGCGCGTGATGCGTCTCCGGGGCTTCTGGAAATCGCTTTGCGAGATCCCTGAACCGGGCCAGCGCGTTCTTGCGATCCTCGAGCTGATCAAAGGCAAGGCCCGCGTTGAACATCGATGCGGTCACGTAGGCGCCTTTGGGCTCCAGGGCGACGATGCGATCAAAGGCAGCGGCGGCCTCGAGGAATCTCCCGCCCATCAGCAGGATCTTGGCTCTGTCGAACAGCTCGGAGATCGTGGCTGCATCGGCAGAGGACACGTAGGTCGTCGGCACCTCCACGGCCGGATTTCCAGGTGTCGCCACGGTCCCAGGGACCGAATTCGGGTCCCTTGCCCCGGAATTGCCTGAGGAAACCGCACATCCGAGCAGTGAAAGGGCGCCACCCAGCAGGGCCACCCCTCGAAGTCGCCAGCCGTCCCTTGCCATCCGATAGGAATTACCCAAAAATGAGATGTTGTCACGACCGTCTACACGGTTTGCTGCTTATGCCTCTTGGGTTACGGCTTCCCAGGCGATTCGAATCAACGCCTGGAGGAGCGCTTGGTGCGAGGGGGACCTCGAGTGCTGGCGGCTGCGCGACGTGCGCATCCGCGACCAGGAGACAAGAGGATGAGGAAGTCTGTGCTGCCGGGGGTCGAGCGGCTCGACACGTTGGTTCAGAAGCACCGTCAGTGGGACGAAAGGATCAAGGAGCTGGGGAGACACGCATACCTCACGCCTGCCGAGCAGGCCGAGGTGCGTGAGCTCAAGAAGCTGAAGCTCGCGGCCAAGGATCGCATCAGCGATCTGCAGTTCGCGTCGAAGTAGCAGTCGCGCCAGGGAGCAGGCGCAGCGAGCAACGACCTAGTCGTCGCTCTTGGGCGCCTTCTTCTTCGGCTTCTTCTCGGACTCTTCCTCGTCCGAGTCGCCGCCCTTCGACTTGCCCTTGGCCTTGTCCCCGTCGCCGTCCTTCTTGTCCTCTTGTTCGACCACAACGCCCTGTCCGTAGACGTCCTGGTTCAAATCCTTGAGCGCCTCTTCGAGCCTCTGCTTCCACTCGTCGCGAAGGCCGCCCGGGGACTGGGACTCGTGCGCGCGCGCAAGCGCGAGCCAGTGACGTGCATCCGCGCGGAACGGCTGGCCGAGGCGATAGTCGTTCATGCCGCGAAGATAGAAGTACCGCGTCTGATCGGCTTGCGACAGCGAGTCGATGTCGGTCTCGTCCACGCGGAACAGCGCGAGTGCTCGCTCGGCTTCCGTGGCCGAGTGCGCTTCAGCGCGATTCAGATCGTCGAGGTAGGTTGCGCAGCCTGCTGATGCGAGCGGGAGCGCGAGGATGACAAGAGTGGTGGCGAGCCGCATGGCATGAGCAGCCTATCGGAGGATCGCGGGTGGGATCAAGCTCGGGCGCGACGGCGGCTACGGCGATGGGTAGCTCCGAGCGCCAGGGCTGCCAGAAGCACCCCACTTCCATCGACATTTTCGCGGGATCCAGGCACGTCGCAGGTGCATTTCGGCGCGGGCGGGGGCCCGACCGGGCGCGCAGAGGCAGGGGGCATGGGCACCGCGGGCGCGCTGGACGACGCAACCGGTGGGGGCGACGATGGGGAAGGGACGGCCGTCGCTGCCGCATCTGCCCCTTCGCTGCACTCCCATGCGTGCCCGGCCCGGAAGCTGCAGCGCTCGAGCACACCCTTGCCCAGCGCGTGCGCTGTAGCAACGACGACCGCGCCATCGACCTGCATCTGCACGAAGTGGTGGTCGGATGCCGTGAAGGCCGATCCAGGCTGCGTCTTCTTGACCGAATACAGCGGTGCGCCTGCGCCCCCGCTGATGATGTACTTGACCCCGCTCGTCTCCCCCCGCTCGTAGAGGTGATCGTGCCCCGCCATGATCAGCTCGACATGATGGCGCACGAGCTCGTCGACCATGCCCTTGCTCACGAAGGCGACGCTGGGGCCATGGGGCCCTGACGAGAACGGGGAGTGATGGGTCACCACGAACCGATGGACGAGTCCGGGCTCGTGTTCGGCGCGATCGAGCTCGGAGCGCAACCACTGCGCTTGCGCGCCGTCCCACGAATCCATCGCATCGAGCATGAAGAAGCGCGTGTTGCTCCATCGGAACGTGTAGTACGCCGCCCCGCGCGCGTCGTCGGTCGGGGCGAAGTACCGAATCCAGGGTTGTCGCGCAGCCGGCCCTTTTCCCACCAGCTCATGGTTGCCGATCACGGAGAACAGGCAGCGATCGCGCAGAAGCCGCTGCTCGATCGAGAAGAACTCGAGCCACTCCTCGCGGTCCTTGCCAGAGGCCACGATATCGCCGGTGCCCACGAGCAGGTCCGAGGGCAAGGCTTCGATCTCACGGACGACCGAGGCATGGGCAGCGCTGCCCGAACGGCTGTCGCCGTAGAGGGTGAAGCTGAAGGAGGGCGACGCATCTTGCGCAGGCGCGGTGGTGAACGTACCCCGATCGCTCGTGGCAGCCCCTACGCGCACCTGGTAGGACACGGTGGTTGCGGGGCGAAGGCCGGTCAGGTGGACGGAGTGGAAACGTTGCGTCGTAGCGCTTTCGAAGCGGGTGGTCTGAGCGCCGTCCGCAAGGACTTCGACTGTGGCAGGCGCTGGGGATCGGAGCTCGAAGCGAACGATGGCGCTGGTGGGCTGCAGGTTCTGCAGGTAGGGCGTCACCGCGAAGGGCGTGGGCGCCTGAGCAGTGGCGCGGGGAGAGGCGACCGTGGCAGCGACGGCGATTCCAGCGATCGAGAGCCGGATGCGGGCGCGACGGGGCAAGGGCATCCGCAAAGCTCTAGCACGGCGGTTCCGAGCGGGCGCGCGTTGATTGACCCTTGCCGCACCGCGGTCTAGCGTGACGATGTGCCTGCGATAGAAGGTGTGTCACCATAGACGCACTCCCCCGCTCGACGGAGGCTCAAGACGGAGCTAGACCGAGGCAACCCGAGGAACCGCCTGGATGTCCCAACCATCGATCCCGACGGGACTGCCCGTAGCGCTGCCGCAAGCAGGTGCTGACGGACTCCCTCGGCGCTTCGGCAAGTACACGCTGCTGCGCAAGCTTGCCACGGGCGGGATGGCAGAGCTGTTCCTGGCGTTGCATCGGGCCGTGGCAGGGTTCGAGAAGCTGGTCGTCATCAAGCGCATCCTGCCGTCGATGAACCAGGACCAGGCGTTCATCGAGATGCTGCTGCACGAAGCGCGCATCGCGGCCACGCTCTCGCATCCGAACGTGGTCCAGATCTTCGACGTAGGGCACCTGGACGGTTGCTACTACATCGCGATGGAGCACATCCACGGCGAGGATCTGCGCTCCATCGTGCGTCAGATGAAGAAGCGCGGGATGTCCGAGTTCCCCACGGAGCACGCGCTGTCGATCGTGCTCGGCACGTGCGCAGGGCTTGCCTATGCACACGAGAAGCGTGGGCTCGATGGCCAGCCGCTCAACATCGTGCACAGGGACATCTCGCCGCAGAACATCCTCGTGACCTACGCGGGCGACGTGAAGGTGGTCGACTTCGGGATCGCCAAGAGCGGGCGCACGCAGATGGGCGAGGACACGCGCAGCGGACGTCTCAAGGGCAAGGTGCCCTACATGTCGCCCGAGCAGGCGCGCGGCGAGGAGATCGACTGGCGCAGCGACATCTTCGCGACCGGCATCATCCTGTTCGAGCTCACCACCGGAAAGCGGCTGTTCAAAGGGCAGAACGAGCTCGAGACCCTGCGTCTGATCTGCGAGCGCGAGTACCCGCGACCGAGCCTCGTGCGTGCAGGCTATCCCCGTCGCCTCGAGGCGATCGTCATGCGCGCGCTCGCCCGAAATCGCGATGAGCGCTACCAGAGCGCGCGCGAGCTGCAGAGCGATCTGGAGAGCTACATCCGCGACGATCGCATCGCGGTCTCGGACATCCAGCTGAGCAAGTGGATGGAAGTGCTCTTCGAGGATCGCATCGCGCAGCAGAAGGAAGCGCTGCAGGACGTCAAGCAGCTCGCGGACATCATCGCGGCCCAGTCCACGACCGAGTCGGGAACCTTCGATTCGATCGCTGACACGACCGGGCGAACCATGGGGTCGGTGTCAGGTGCCACCGCTGCGCTCGGCGCGGCCCCTGCTGCGCCGCGCTCCAAGCTGCCGATCGTCGTCGCGCTCGTCATCGCGCTCGTCGTGATCGCTGCGGGCGCGTTCGTGCTGCTGCGTCGGACGAATCCTCAACCCGGGGCTGCCACCTCCTCGTCGGCCGTGGTCGAGCCCAAGGCCGAGCTCGGATCCATCCGCATCGAGAGCGATCCGTCCGATGCGTCGATCGTGATCAACGGCGACCTGCGCTCCGAGAAGACGCCGGCCACGATCGACAAGCTGCCGCTCGGCACCGCGCTTTCGATCAAGGTGACGAAGGAGGGCTATGCGCCTGCGCGCTACGAGGTCACGCTCACGGCGGACAAGCGCAACGACGTGTTCAAGGCGGTGCTGCCCAAGGGGACCGTGAAGGTGACGGTGGCATGCAACGTCACCAACCCCTATCTGCTGCTGGACGGCAAGCCTGTGACCGGGCCGACGATCGAGGGCATCTCGGCGAACGAAGAGCACAAGCTGACGGCGGCTGCGCAAGGGTACACAACGCGCAGCCAGGCCTTCATGGCAGGCCCGAACGAGACCAAGTCGCTCACCTTCACGCTCGAGAAGGAGAAGCCGGGCGCGAAGAAAGAGGAACCTTCTGAACCCGAGCCTCCCAAGGCGACCGGATCCGGGAAGCTCAACGTGGGCTCGCGCGGCGGCTACTGCACGGTGTCCGTGGACGGCCGCACGTACGGTCCGACGCCCGTGGGCGGAATCTCGCTGCCAGCGGGCAACCATCGGGTGACGTGTCGCACGGAGGCGGGCAAGACGTTGTCGCAAGGGGTCAAGATCGACGCAGATCAAACCGCGCGGGTGTCGTTTTCGATCGAGTGACGCGTCGTTGCAGTGCGTAGCGCCATGCCCGTGGGTCCTGGTAGCGGCACGCCACGGCGTGTCACTACGTTTGGCGGAAGGCGGTGGTATCCAACGATTCCGCTACGCACTGGCACACGGTACTAGTCCTCGGGTGATGGGGTCGCCGCGTGCTTTCTCGCGAGCATGATGTCGACGGCGATGTCGATGACCTCGACGCGGGTGGAGGGAGCGAAGAAGTCGTCCTCGCGCACGGCAGGGAGGCGCGCGAGCCTTTCGGCGACCAGCTTTCTGTCCTCTTCGCCGAGGGCGATGACGACCAGCTCGGGATCCGAGACGCCGGTGAGCGCCTCTCTTGCGATGGCGATCGGAAAGACAGCGAGATCGAGGCCTTCGAAGTCGAGCTGCCAGCCGAGGGGCTCCTGTGGATCCTCGATGATCCAGGCGCACGCATGGCGGCGTCGGAGCAGCTCACCGAGGTACGAGCCCGCGACCGTGGCGATCAGGGGAAGGGTTTCGGGTCTTCGGGACGAATCGTCGCGGGCCTGGCGCAGGTAGTGGTCGAGCAGCGGCAGGGTTTCAGGCTCGAAGTCCAGGGCCAGACCGAGCGCAGTCTGCACGTACCGCGAGCAGGTCTGCGCGTATTCGCCGATCGGGGCAGGGGGGGGAGGGGGGGGATTCATGGGCTGGGGACTATGGCTCCAGGAATTCTGTGCGGCAACGGATCGTATAGGCTTACAAGCGCCACGCTTGTGCTAGGATGGCGCCCCTAAACTATCAATGCGTCTCGGTATCTTCTCGGATGTTCACGCTAACTACGAGGCGCTCAGCGCCGTTGTAGAGGCCTACAAGCACGAGCGGGTCGACGTTTTCTACTCCTTGGGGGACACGGTCGGCTACGGCGGATCGCCCAACGAGTGCGCCGAGATCGTGCGGGCCATGGCGCACAAGACGATCCTGGGCAACCACGACGCTGCGGTCGCCGGACGGATGGACTACTCGTACTACTACGAGGCCGCCCGCCACGCGCTCGACACGCATGCCTCGATGCTGACGCGCGAGAGCATGGAGTGGCTCAAGGGATTGCCCTACCGCGAGAAGCTCGCCGAGTACGACATCCAGCTGTGCCACGGCTCGCCCATCCGCCTCGAGGAGTTCGAGTACATCTTCGCCCCGGAGCAGGCCCGTGAGTGCCTCGCGATCTGGGATCAGCTCGAGCGGCTCACCCTGATCGGCCACTCGCACCTGTGCAAGGTGTTCGCGCTCGACCCGGACGGCGTCGAGGAGCTTCCGGCTTCCGACTTCGTGCTCGATCCCGGGCGCAAGTACATCGTGAGCGTGGGCTCGGTGGGGCAGCCCCGGGACTACGACAATCGGGCCAGCTACACGGTCCTGGACACGGACGCGTGGCGGTTCGAGTTCAAGCGCATCGAGTACGACATCGAGACCGCAGCCGAGAAGGTGTTGCGCGCCGATCTCGAGCGCAACTTCGCCCACCGCCTGTACATCGGCGTCTGAGGCTCCTGCCCGCTGCCGGCTCGAGCTGCCTGCTCGCACCGCTGCGCGCTTGCGCCCACGTGGCGGAGAGAGTGGGATTCGAACCCACGGTACCTTTCGGTACACACGATTTCCAGTCGTGCACCTTCGGCCGCTCGGTCATCTCTCCGGGGGAGGGAACACCCTCCATCGCACTCAGGTTGTCAAAGCCCGGACAGCCCTGCGACTTCCGGTGCGAGCTCAGCAGGAAACCACGTCTAGCGCGATCGCTGCGAACCCTGCGGAGAGAGCGGGATTCGAACCCGCGGTACCCTCACGGATACACCTGATTTCGAATCAGGCTCCTTCGGCCACTCGGACATCTCTCCGCGGCGGACCATGACAAAGACCACGCAGATGGTCAAGCTGCCTTCGATCCGATTTTCGTCAATCTCGGTTCGTGCGCCTCAGCCCGGTGGCCGCGGGGCCATTCGAGCACGCCGAAGCAGCGCAAAGATGCGCGCGCCCAGCTCCGCCGCTCGGAACGGCTTGGTCACGTAGTCATCCGCGCCGCTCGCAAACGCCTCGAGCATGTCCTGCTGCGACGTGTTTCCGGTCAGGAAGAGCACGGCCAGGGTGGTGTTGCGCCCTTCGGTGCGCACGCTGCGGCACATCTCCACGCCGGACATGCCAGGCAGATTCCAGTCGAGCACCAGGATCTCGAAATCGTTCCGGGAAAGCAGCTCAAGTCCGCCCTCCGCCGAATTGGTCATCACCACGTCGAGCCCCACGGACTCGAGCATGATGCTGACCATGTCGCGCGTGTCCGTATCGTCCTCCACCAGCAGCACGCGCGCTTTGAGCGAGGGGCCCGCTGCAAACGCTGCCGACAGAGGCGTGGGCACTGTCTTGGGCGGCTCCTCTTCCGCATCGCCCGACCCCTCGGCACCTGCCACAGGGGCTGGCGCGCCCTGTGCCGTTCGCGCCCCGCAGAACTTGAAGAGTCGGTCCCAATCGCGCGCCTCGAAGCTCACCGCCGGCGCTCCGCTCGCCAGCGAAGCCCGTCCTGCGGCCGTGGTGGTCAGGTTGCCCTCGGACACCTCGAAGTTCGCCAGGATCCATTCGCCGTCGCACGCCATCTCGTCGGCAGGCAGCGCCAGCTCCTGCTGTTGCCACGCAGCGAACAAGGCCCGGTGCAAGCGGGGGAGATCCGGGTACCAGAACGTCACGTTGCGCACGACGCACAACTTAACTTGACCTGCCGGCGCAGTCCAGAGGCGCCCGACCGCACGGCGCCATGGCAAAGGGGCCCGCAACGCACTAACCTCGCGTCCCATGCGCACACACCATCTTCTTGCCATTTCCTTGTGGTGCGTAGGCCTGGCCGTGGCGTCCTGCTCCGGTGCCCGCGCGCCGTCGTCGTCGCCTGCCGGAAGTGTTCGGCTCGACGATCTGACGCCTCGCGAGCGGCGGGACTGGGAGATGCTGACCCGGGACATGCCGGCGCCGTGCCTCGAGACGCCGATGTCCGTGGACGATTGTGCGAAGAATGCGTCAGGCTGCCCAGGCTGCGGGGCTGCATCGCGATTCCTGCTCAAGGGCGTGCGCGATGGACGCTCGCGCGCCCAGATCGAAGCCGCCTACCGTGTGCGCTTCGGCCCCGTGGAGCCCAAGCCTATCGACCTGTCCGACGCTCCCATGATCGGCAACCCCTCGGCTCCGGTCACGGTCGTCGAGTTCGCCGACTTCCAGTGCCCGTTCTGCTCGACCACCGTACCGATGCTCGACGGGCTCGTGCGGGACTTCGGCCCCAACGTCCGCGTCGTGTTCAAGCACTATCCGCTCGCGATCCACTCG
Source organism: Deltaproteobacteria bacterium (assembly GCA_016218915.1). Taxonomy (GTDB): domain Bacteria; phylum Myxococcota_A; class Polyangia; order Polyangiales; family Polyangiaceae; genus JACRCQ01. The sequence continues at coordinate 50,064 of JACRCQ010000010.1, read as the reverse complement.
AGCGCAGATCTGGCCGCCCGCGCTGCGGTGGCAGCGCAGAACCAGGGAAGATTCTGGGAGATGCATCACAAGCTGTTCGAGAACCAGCGCGCGCTGTCCGCGCCTGAGCTCGAGCGGCACGCGCGTGAGGTCGGCCTCGACCTGGCACGCTTCCGGGCAGACATGGCATCGGCAGAGACAGGCGCACGGATCAAACGGAGCATCGCAGAAGGCAACCGCATCGGCGTCAACGGTACTCCCTCCATCTTCGTCAACGGGCGCCCCTTCAACCTCAAGCTGTTCGACATGTCGTCCGACCTCACCGATTGGGTGCAGGCCGAGATCGAGATCAAGACCGGCAAGATCGTGGAGCCGGCCGGCTCGATCAACGCGCCCGCTTCCTCGCACGCGTTCCCGACGACTCTCGTTCCCGGCCCCTCGCCAGCCTCGTCGATCGCTGCGCCGCCTCCTACCTTGGCTGTGTCCGGCCCAACGCCCGGAGCTTCCACTCCTGCGCCGTCCGCGTCTTCGCCCCCAACGATCGCCACGCACCCTGGACCCCAGGGGGCATCGCCTGCGACGTCTTCCTCTCCCTCCAGGAAGGGATACTGAGATGCGAGGCTCATCGGACGGCTGCGGCTGCTTCCCCACCGGGAGGCACTACGCTGCGATCGCGCACCTGCTCCGCACGCGCGTCCAGGGGCTGGCGCCCGGCTTCGAGCATGGTGCGGCGTGGATCGACGCGGACATCGTGATGATCGACGTGGAGACGACCGGACGCGAGGCAGCGACGGATCGGATCGTGGAGCTGGCGATCGTGCGCGGGCACAAGGGCGAGATCGTGTCGCGCAACGCGTGGCTGATCAATCCGCAGCGCCCGATTCCAGCAGAAGTCACTGCAGTGCACGGCATCACCGACGCCGACGTGGCGGACAAGCCGACGTTTGCCGATGTGGGCCACGAGATCCTGCAGGCCCTGCAGAAAGCCATTCCGGCCGCCTACAACGCGTCGTTCGACCGCGGGTTCCTGCATGCGGAGGTGGCCAGGACGCAATCGGCGGACGTGTCCCCGCCCCCGGCGCTGCTCAAGGATGTCGAGTGGATCGATCCGCTGATCTGGGCGCGGCACATCCAGGCTGCGCAGAAGAGTCGTGCGTTGGGCGACGTAGCCGCCCGCCTCGAAGTGGAGCTGGACCATGCGCACCGGGCGACCGCAGACGCCGAGGCCGCGCTCAAGATCATGTACAAGTTCGCTGAGGATTTGCGTGTTCCCAAGGGATACGGCGGAATGATCCAGGAGCAGGTGCGGCTCGCGCGCGCGCAGGACGAGGCCCGGCAGATGTGGCGCGGGCGCGGCAACTGATTATGTTGCCTGGAGATCGACGGACCCTCCACGGTCCTGCGATCTCGGACCCGTGGTGACCGAGCCAGCATCCATCGCCGACTCCGCCGTGCAAGGCGGCGTTCGTTACACGCTTCGCGTGGAGGGAATGACTTGCGCTGCCTGCTCCAGCCGCGTGGAGCGCAAGCTCTCACGCCTCGACGGAGTCCGCACCGTCTCGGTCAATCTCGCAACCCATCTGGCCACCGTCGTCGTGGATCCTTCCCTGGGCGAGAGCGAGCTCGAGAAATGCGTCGTGGAGGCGGGCTACGGTGCTGATGCGGTGCGCCACGAGGACACGATGGCAGCCGCTGCCGCGGTTCCGGACACCGGCCCTGCCCTCCGGCGGCTGGTGCTGGCGATGAGCGCGGCGGTGCCGCTCATGGTGCTCGGCATGATGCACCTGCATGCGACCTGGTCGCTCGTTGCGCAGGCAGTGCTGGCCGCGGTCGCCACCTACGTGGCGGGCTACCCGATCCACAAGAGCGCCCTCGCTCGGCTCGCGCACTTCGACTTCACCATGGATACCCTGGTGAGCCTCGGAGCGACCGCGGCGTTTGCCTACAGCGTGGTGATCTGGATCCTGCAGCCCCATCACCCCGAGGTCTACTTCGAGACTGCCGGCGGGATCGTGGCTTTCATCCTGATCGGACGCTACCTCGAGGCGCGGTCCAAGGCGCGCGCCACAGCCGCCCTCGGCGGCCTGTACGCCATGCGATCCTCGGAGGCCACGCTGCTTCGAGGCGACGGCGAAGCCGTGGTGCCGATCGAGGTCGTGCGCGTAGGCGACCTCGTGAAGGTTCGTCCGGCAGAGCGCGTGCCGCTCGATGGCGTGGTGAAGGAAGGCAGCTCTGCGGTCGACGAATCGATGCTCACGGGCGAGCCGATGCCAGTGGAAAAAGGGCCATCGGACAAGGTCCATGGCGGCACGATGAATGGTCAGGGTGCGCTGGTGGTCGAGGTCCTCGCCGAGGTGTCGGAGTCCGCGCTCGCGCGCATTGCGCGCATGGTGGCCGATGCCCAGGGCTCCAAGGCTCCGCTGCAGAGGCTGGCCGATCGCGTCGCAGGTTGGTTCGTTCCCGCAATCATGACCATCGCCGTTGCCACCCTCGTGGGGTGGCTCCTGCTTGGCTCGTCCGGAACCACCACCGCCTTCATGACCGCCGTGTCCGTGCTCGTGATCGCGTGTCCGTGCGCACTCGGGCTCGCGACGCCGACTGCGGTGATGGTGGGCGTTGCGCACGCGGCCCGGGCTGGCGTGCTGATCCGCGACGCTGCGAGCCTGGAGCGTGCAGCAGCGGTCGACACGATCGTGCTCGACAAGACCGGCACGCTGACCGAGGGAAAGCCCGATGTGGTGTCCTTCGCCTCGATCGAGGGCGAGGACCGGAACGCCATGATCGGGCTGGCGGCTGCGTTGGGGGGCAGCTCTGAGCATCCGCTGGGCAAGGCGCTCGCAAGCTGGGCCCGATCGCAGGGCGTGTCGTTCACCGATGCCCAGGGCGTGCGCGCAGAAGCAGGACGCGGCATGGTCGGCCAGGTCGGGGCGCACACGGTCCGCGTGGGCGCAGTGGATGGCGAGCCGCCCGGCTTCGAGGAGCTTGTGCGGTCAGCGCGCGAGCGCGGAGAGACCGTGTCTGTGGTCGAGCGCGACGGCAGGGTCGTGGCTGCAGTCTCGTTCGCGGATCGCATACGCCCCATGGCTAGAGAGGCGATCGCAGAGCTTCGCTCCATGGGGATACGCGTGGTGATTGCGACCGGTGACCATGAGGCGGCGGGCCGCAGGCTAGCCGAAGCCGTGGGGCTCGACCCCGGCGACGTCCACGCGCGTCAGCTCCCCGAAGACAAGATGAAGCTGATCGGACGTCTCAAGGAGCAGGGGGCAGTGGTTGCCATGGCGGGAGACGGCGTGAACGACGCGCCTGCACTCGCTGGAGCGGACGTTGGGATCGCGATGGGAAGCGGCACGGACGTGGCGAACGAGGTCGCGGCCATGACCATCTCGCGCTCGGAGATTCGTGCGTTGGTCGATGCGATGAGGATCGCTCGTGCGACGGTCAAGACCATCCGCCAGAACCTCGGCTGGGCGTTCGGCTACAACCTGATCGCCGTGCCGCTCGCAGTGCTCGGCGTGCTCGCTCGTTTCGGTGGCCCGATGATCGCCGCGGCTGCCATGGCCATGTCGAGCGTGTCCGTGGTGCTCAACTCGCTTCGCCTCGGGCGTTCGCCGCTGCAGTGGCTCCGCCGTAGCTGACCTTCCTGCAAAGGGCTGCAGGCTCCAGGCTGCAGGCTCCAGGGCAGAGCGACTGCAGGCTCCAGGCTACAGGCTGCAGGGCAGATCCGAGGTGACCTGCAGGGTACGATCCGTGCGACGACATCATGGGTCCGCTGTCCGGCATGCCATGCGTCCATCGGGTCATGGATGATCCCCGTAAGAACTGCGGGCAGAACGTGGTGAAGCGGCCGGGAAACCCTCTTCTGGCTGAAGCCTGAAGCCTGAAGCCTGAAGCCTGAAGCCTGAAGCCTCCCTTGCGATCTACTCCTCGCCAGGAAGCGGGTGCTTGCGCGTCCACAGGAACGCGTCCTTGCGCCCTGCGTGCGACCACAGGTGACGCGCCAGCAGCCCGGTGCGCCGGAAGCCCGCAGCGATGAAGACCGAGGCGAACAGCGGATCGTCGATCGGCGAGAAGGCGAACATCGCCACGACATCGCGGGACCGGAGACGTTCCGCAGCCAGCTCGAGCCCGGTGCGGAACTGGGCGCATTCGCGGTCCGAGCGAGGTGCGGTCAAGAACTCGATCAGCGCGTGATCAAAGCAGGGTTGGATCTCGGCTGACAGCCAGAAAACAGGAGCGCCGCGCACGGTACCCGCGAAGTACATGCGCTCGCTGTCCCGGCCGAACGGCTCGAATGCCGAACGCATGGCGCCGCATCTGCCCGCTGCCCACACCGCCTTGCGCGCGTCGCCTTCGTCCCCGTCCACCATCCGAAGCGGCGATGACGAAGAGATCTCCGCGTGGTTCTTGACCAGCAGCCGCGCGCGTCGATACGTCTCTTCTGCCAGATCCAGATCCGCTTGCGCAGAAGCGCGGTTGGTTCCCCCTCGCAGGCGAGAGCCGTCCGCTGACATCACCGGCAAGCATCCATCCGAATCGAGCGCGGTCCCAAGCACGAAGCCGTCGCTTCGCTTGTAGAAGCCGGGCACGACGCCTTCGCGCACGAGGCCCATGCGCGTCCAGGTCGCCACCTCCTCGCGCTCGACGAGGATGAACACCCGCTCGATGCCCTCCCGGCGCGCTGTCGAGAGCATGAACGTGCGCTTGCTGGCAGAGGGCCCAGCCCGGAAGTCGTAGATGCGCATCGTCCCCGCGCGTCGGTTGACGAGCAGGCACAACGATACGCTGTCGTTATGGAACAAAAGCCCGTCGGTCGCGGGCGCAGCCCACACCCTCGCAGCCATGTCGCCACCCCATCCCGTAAGTAGAAGAAGAAGAGGTCATCGATCGTCCGCAACGCGGATGTAAATGATCGATCCGCCTTAAGGGCTAGCACGCGGAAGCTGCGCGTGCCACCTCACTGCCCGATAAGGACAGCCTCCAGCTCGTGCTTGCGTACGCCCAACGCCTTGCACATGTCGTCGAGACGGCTCCGATCCACCGAGATCCGCGTGGGCATTCCCCCGGAAAGCCCCATCATCCGCAGAAGATCCACTCCGCTGTCGAACCGCGCTGCCATGTTGATCGTGCCCGCGTCGATCACCACCGCGATCCGTTCGCGCGACTGCCCCAACAGCAACAGCAGCGTCTTGTCGATTCGCTCTGCATGCCCCGAGATGTCTATGACGGAAACGCCAGGGTCGAGGCGCACGAAGCCCAGGGCCAGACGACGGGTGTCGTCCTCGATCTGACGCATTTGATCGGCGGCTTCGCGGATTGGGACCCAGAGCGACGGGTCAGCCAATCCCGTGGCCAGGTGACGGACCACGATTCCGAACAGACCTTGGTCGCGGGGGCGCGCCCGCAGCGCGCGATCCAGTGTGGCTGCGTCTTCCGACGGCGTCCCGAGCCGCGTATCGATCGCCCGGGCGTCTGCGTCGCATCCGGGGTAGGGCTCCATCCCACCGCGCATCCACTTGGCCGCGCTCGCCAGACCATCGAAGTCCGTGTGGCAAACGAGCGTGTCGATGACGCCCGCGGCTGCCACCAGCTCGGGCGTGATCATCTCGGGCAGGGCGCCATGCTCGGCCTTGGTGGCAAGCACGAAGCGGCTGTCGGACTTGAACCGGGCATGCTCCGCATGGTCGTGGTGATCCACCCAGGCAGCGAGCCTCGGCCCCAGAGCCTCGATGAACGGCAGCGTGATCTTGAGGAATCCGCCCGCCGAAGCCTCGGAGGCAAACGCCAGATCCAGGACCACGACCCGCCCCACGAGATCGCGCGCACGCGGCAGCTTGCGCGGCGTGGAGAAGACCAGACTGACTTCGATCGGGCGAATCGGCTGTTGCATGCTATGAGCAATCGGACCGTCGAACACTGGGTGTGCGAAGTGGAGGTGTAGCATGTCGACTCGGCGCGGACGCGTGCTGATACAGGCATCGCTTCTTTCAGTCGGGCTTTGCGGGCTGGCAGCCGATGCCGGAGCGACCGATCCGCCCGCAACTGGCAGCGGCAGCTCGTGCGTGATCCAGGGCAATGCGATTGCCCCCAAAGACCAGGCAATCTACTCGGCCGCCACAGGCGGAAATCGCATCGCTGTGTTCAGCGGCGCGATCACCCCGCTTCGGGCCACCAACTTCCCGGCCGATTCCAACAACGGCCGCATGCAGATCAATACCGCGGCCGGATTCAGGATCGAGGGGTTCACCGACGCTCGCTCCATCAACGTGTGGAGCTCGCGCGACATTCCAGTCGCGCCGGATCACGTCTGGATCTCGGGCGGACGCCAGCTGCGCGTGCTGGGGGCTTCGCCCGGCCGACTTCGGGTCGAGCTGCCTGCCCGCGGCTCGATTGGCCAGCCTGTCCAGGCCAATGCATCGTGCGATGCCTTGAGCTTCGGACGCACCACCCCGCCCGTGTTCGATACTCCCGGGAATGCTCGCGGCTATGTTGCGCAGCGCAACGAGCTCGATCTGCACGGATCATCTGCAGGCGATCTCTCCTACACCCTCCACGCCTCCGGCGACGGAAGCAGCATTCTGCTCTGGAGCACGGAGACGCGCGGCGCCTACGTACACGTGCTGTCCCGTTTCGAGCTGTACGTGGACGCGTGGGTGAAGAGAAGCGACGTCAAGGCTCTTCCCCAGGGCGAGATGATGGACCAGGCGATCCCGGCCGAGAGCGTCCAGAACCCGCCGAGCCTCGCGCTCTCCAACTACCTTCGGATCGTACAAGCCACGCACGCGATCCCCATTCGGTTCGGTCGCGGGGATGCTGCCCCGGTCATCGGCGAGATCGAGTCAGGCTCCGAGGTCTACGTGCTCGACATCATCCTGTCGTGGGCATCGGTGATTCCCAAGGCGCTGCACGTGATGCCGACCGATGAGAAGGGGTTCTGGGTCAAGGCTTCGGACCTGGGGATCGCGATCCCGGTGCCGGACGGCGGCGTCCCCCGGAAGTAGCTGATTTCAGCCTGCAACCACGGTCCCGGGCTTGTAGCGGCGTCGTGCCCAATCGCACAGCACCATGCCTGCTGCGATGGCGACAGGGTAGGAGTGGTTCACCCCGTACATCGGGATACCCACGATCTGGTCTGCACGGGCGATCAAGGTTGGGGAGAGGCCTGCGCGCTCGCTTCCGAACAGCAACACGACCTCGCGCGGGTACTGCTCGACCGCGAACAGGCTGATCGTGGCATGGTCCTTTTCCACAGCCCAGAGCGGCCGGTCCCCAACGCACTGGAGGAACGGCTCCTCCCCTTCGAACACCCGCACGGTCTCGTAGCGGTGCATCCCCATGGATGCCTTTTCGTAGAAGGGTTCGCTGCCGATGATGAGGATCTCGCGCACCAGAAAACTATGTGCGACGCGGATGATGCCCCCTACGGAGAACGGGTTGCCGTGGTTGTAGATCGCCACGGAGAGATCGTTTCGCAAAGGGGCCAGGAGCCTGCGGACCTCCTCGGGGTCCTGGTCGAGCGGTGGGAATAGAGCCACGTGAACAGCTTATCAGGGTCAATCCTCCGTGCATGGCGGCTTCGGGTTTCCTTGGACCTGCCGGGTCTGGCATCATCCAGGCCATGACCAGCCACAAGCACCCCCAGCCTGGGGTGAGCGCCCTGTGCGCACGGCAGCCCGGTTCCCCGAGTGAGGCAACGGATCATGGCTGAATCCGATAGCTCTGGCCCTGGCAGCAGCCACGGCCTACGCGAATTCGACATGGATGGGTCGGTTTCGTCCGGCCCGGTGGTGGAGACCTGGGATGACCAGATGAAGGCCACCACGGAGGAGCAGTTCGAGGCCAGCGCCCGGTTCGCAGCCCAGCAGAAGGCCCTGCGCGAGAAGAAGCAGCGCGCACGCAAGAGGCAGATCATCATCGTGAGCATCGCGACCGTGGCAGCGGTGGCTGCGGGCATCCCACTGACCCGAGCCGTGATGCGCGAGGCTGCCACAGCCGACTCCCTTAGAGGCGGGCTCGACGAGGTGAGCAAGCCCCTGACCACCATCGGATTCAACACGGCCAAAGAATGGTTCGACGTGCCCACCGCCGGCCTGGTGATCGACGTGCCGGCTGACAGCTGCTCGGCCATCGCAGCGATCCCGCTCGGCGGAAAGGAGATGATCTCCGTTCACGTGGAGCGTCCCAAGGCGATCGCTCTCGATGGCAAGGGCGTGGTCTGGTGCACATGCGAAGCTGAGCGGGTGACGGTGAAGTACCCGGACACATCGCTGCCGCGCGTGGCGTTGCGCTGGCTGAGCAGACATGCGGCCGAGGTGGGTGGTGCCGAAGTGCTCGCGACCCGCGATCTGCGCCCCTTTGCCTACCCGGATGATCCGACCTCGCTCGGCTGCTCCGACCCGGCCTTCAAGAGCTGGTCAGGGCTCAACCGCGAGGCTGATCTGCAGCCGATCGACCCCAAGAAGCCCGAGGCTGCCGCTCGGTTCCTGGCAGAAGGCATGGACCCGACCGGGCTGTTTCCGACCGATCGGACGTTTGGCGTGCTTCGCGCTGAAAAGGAGCGGTGCTACATCGCTGCACCGGACAAGCCGGGCATGCACTACTCGGTGCGTTCTGACGAGGGAAAGCGCCTGGTCCCGGACACCACGGGAGCTGTGGGGCTTTGCTCCTACGCCGGGGCCAAGACCTTCTCGTTCTGGCGTCCCAAGGGCTCCACCGGCAACCTGATCGTCGCGCACACGGCCAGCGAGAAGCTGGGAGGGCTGGCAGGGCTGCATGAGCTTGCCACGAGGCTCAAGCTTGATGACCTCAAGCTGCTCTACGAGGACAAGGATCTGCAGCCGGATGCAATTGCCTCGCTCAAGGCCAGCTCAGTGGCGCCCAACACGATCGTCACGCCTGACTCGACCGGGCTTCCCGGGAAGCTCGATGCAATGGTCGTGTCGTTTTCCATGGGTGCGCTGGGGTCGTTCTTCCCTGAGGTTTCGCCGCCTGTGCCCTACGCTTGCCTGCCCGAGCTTGCGCCAGCCGAGGTGCCACGTACGCTGGTGTGCGCGCAGTCGCGTCCCCAGGTGTGGCGGTCCGACGCTCCAGCCAAGACCCAGGGTGCAGCAGAGGCGAAGTACCCGGTCTGGCTCGCCATGTTCCAGGGCGTGACCGACAAGGAAGGGCTGAAGTCCGCGGCCAGGATGCTCGCGTTTGCACGCCGCATGACCTTGCTTGGGTTTGAGCCGAGCACGACCGACGGCGTGATTGATCAGGCCGATGGTGCGACGATCTCCGGACGCCAGGGCAGAGACCTGACGGTTGCCGTGGGGCTGGTCAAGCGCGCGCCTTGGATTGTGCCGCTGACCGAGGGAGCTGCGTGGACCCTGGACGGTCCGATACAGCCGATCAAGCTTCCGCTCGGCAAGACGATCAAGGTGCGTGGGAGACAGGCGCTGGGCGGTGATCCAGGCACCCGCCGCGTGGTGGTTTGGAGGAAGTAGAGCTCAGGATTCTCCCTCTTCCGGAAGCTCCCTGGGTTGCTCGTCCGCGATCCGCAGCCATCGCACGAGAAGCAGCGAGAGGATTGCGAGCGCCGGGCCTGCGAGCACGGCGAAGAACATCCACCAGTTGCGTCTGAACCATCCCACCATGGGACCCATGTTACCGGAAGGCTCTGCCCAATGCCTCCTCGATCAGCGAATCCTGGGTCTGGGCCGGTAGCGTCACCTGCAGCCCTCGCTCACGCCCCATCGCCCGGCTGATCGCAAAGCGCGCTCCTTCGTTGCCAGCCCACGCCCTGCGGGCAATGCCGTTGTTGACGTCCCAGAACAGCATGGACGCGAGCCGATCGTCGGCCTCAGCGCTCCCATCGAGCACCATGCCGAAGCCTCCGTTGATCACCTCGCCCCAGCCCACGCCACCGCCGTTGTGCAGGCTCACCCACGTCGCACCCCGGAACGAATCGCCGATCACGTTGTGCACCGCCATGTCCGCGCAGAAGGCGGAGCCGTCGTAGATGTTCGCTGTCTCGCGGAACGGCGAATCCGTGCCCGACACGTCGTGGTGATCGCGTCCGAGCACGACCGGGGCGCTCACCTTTCCTTCGCGGATCGCCTTGTTGAATGCCCGCGCAATCCTCACCCGCCCCTGCTCGTCGGCGTACAGGATCCGCGCCTGCGACCCGACCACCAGCTTGTTGTCCTCGGCCTGGCGGATCCATCGCACGTTGTCGAGCATCTGCTGACGGATCTCCGCAGGCGCCTGAAGCGACATCTCCTCGATGACCGCGGCGGCGATGCGATCGGTCTCCCGCAGATCCTCGGGCTTGCCGCTGGTGCATACCCAGCGGAAGGGGCCAAAGCCGAAGTCGAAGCACATGGGACCCATGATGTCCTCGACGTAGGACGGGTACTTGAACGTGCCGTCGGGCTTGAGGACGTCCGCGCCGGCGCGGCTCGCTTCCAGCAGGAACGCGTTTCCATAGTCCCAGAAGTACATCCCGCGGCTGGCCATGGTGTTGATCGCTGCCACGTGCCTGCACAGCGACTCGCGAACCTTGGCCTTGAAGCCTTCTGGATCGCGAACCATCATCGCGTTGGACTCCTCGAATGTCAGCCCCGCAGGGTAGTAGCCGCCTGCCCACGGGTTGTGCAGCGAGGTCTGGTCCGAGCCGAGCTCGATGCTCACCCCGGAGGAAGCGAACTTCTCCCACAGATCCACGACGTTTCCCTGGAAGGCGATCGACAGCGGCTTTCTGTCCTTGCGGGCCTTGTCGAGGCGGATCAGGAGCTTGTCGACGTCGCTCTCGAGCTCCATCACCCAGCCCTGATCAAGGCGTTTCTTGGCTGCTGCGGGGTTGATCTCGGCGACCAGGCCGATCGCACCCGCGATCACCGCTGCCTTGGGCTGGGCCCCGCTCATGCCCCCGAGGCCGGAGCTCACGAACACCTTGCCGGCAATGCCGTCGTCAGTGACCTTCAGGTACTTGCGAGCCGCAGCGAGCACCGTGATCGTCGTGCCGTGCACGATGCCCTGCGGGCCGATGTACATGTAGCTGCCCGCGGTCATCTGGCCGTACGACGTGACCCCGAGCGCTGCCAGCCGATCGTAGTTGGATTGCTTCGAGTAATTCGGGATCACCATGCCGTTGGTCAGCACGACCCGCGGCGCCCAAGGATTCGACGGGAAGATCCCCATCGGATGGCCGGAGTAGATCGCGAGGGTCTGATCGCGCTCCAGCCGCGACAGCTGCTGCATGGTCAGCAGATACTGCGCCCAGTTCTGGAACACCGTGCCGTTGCCGCCGTAGGTCACCAGCTCGTACGGATGCTGCGCCACCGCTGGATCGAGGTTGTTGGTGATCATCATCATGATCGCCGCCGCCTCGGTGCAGCGCGACGGGTACTCGGTGATCGGGCGAGCGTACATGCGGTATCGGGGCCGATATCTGCGCATGTAGATGCGTCCGTCGGTCGCCAGCTCCTGCGCGAACTCCGGCGCCAGGGCAGCATGCAGCGTCGCAGGGAAGTAGCGCAGCGCATTGCGAAGCGCCGTCTTGCGCTCTGCCGGCGTGAGCACCTGACGCCGGGGAGGCGCATGGCTGATGCCCGGCTCCTCCGGCGGCATCTCGGGCAACGTGTCGGGAATGCCAGCCTGGACCAACTCCCTGAACGAGTCTGACATGACGATCCGCTCCTGATGGTTCGAAGGGGATGGAGTTGTGCGACGATCGGCCGGAGGGGTCAACGCCCATGCACCGCAGTTCAGAGGCGCGACACCGATAGGGCGATTTTCGAGTATCCCGCTTCCTTGGCCGATTCGAGCACCTTCATCACCGCACCGTACGGGACCTCTCCAGAAGACTCGATGACCGCGCGCGAATCAGGCGTGGGAGCCGTCCTCACGAACTCCTGCTTCAGATCCTTCATGTCCGTGTCGGCAGGCGAAGCCGGGATCACCCACTTCTTGTCGCCCCCATCCTGTCCGATCGTCACCTCGACCTTGCCGCCGACCAGCGAGATCCTGATCACCATGGCCGGCTGGGATTGTGCCGCATCGCCAGGACGCTCGACAGGAATCGAGATCGGCACGAACAGGCGGTTGATCGCTTCCACTGCGCCGGAGTCCGGCGTCGTTCCAAGCTCCCGGGCCAGGATGTAGGCGTGGAGGTCAGCCCAGTAGGCAGTCAACCGAGCTGCGTCCAAGGTGCTTCGATCCATCCCGCAAATCGCGGGAGGGGGCTGGTTCACGATCGGGCAGTACTCGTCGGAGCAGGCGAGGATCACGGCTTTCGTGCGCTCGGGCGGCGCAGCGTCCGTCATCGCAAGCCAGGCCGCATGGCACCGCGGCTGCTTGTACAGGCCCGCGCACCCCTGCGCGTACACGTCAGGCCACTGGCTCAGCTGCTCGGGCGGAAGCTGCGCAATGGCGGCCAGCGCCTTGCTGCATCGATCGATCGGATGGCCGGGCTCGACCTGGGGCGCTGTGCCTTCGACCGACCCGTCACAGCCCCGGCACCCAGAGCCCAGGGAGGCCAACGCGATCAACAGGATCGTTCGATACCAGCTCGCCATGACACGTGGGATGCAGCCTAGCACGACCCCCGCTGCAGACGGCTCTCCGCGTATCCGTTCCCGGATCGCCCCTCGTGAACTAGCATCTTCCCAACATGACCGCTGACCTGCTCTCCGAGCGTCTCGCGCACATCGCACGCGTGCCCCCTGCGTTGCTCGACTACGTGCAGTGGCTCAAGGAGCAGCGGCGCCCTGCATCCGGACGGGACTATCTCTTCGCCGAGGACAAGCCCAGATTCGAGCCGCGCAAGGACGACGTCGTCGCAGCCTTGCCCGGCCTGCATCTTCAGGAGCGAGGGCGATCGCTGCGCCTGCAGGGCATGGATGGGTCGATCGACCTGGAGCTGGCCGGGCTGTCACGAAGGGATGCCCAGCGCATCCTCGAGTGCATCGACGGACGACGGTGCCTGGCCGAAGTGCTCTGGGATTCTGGCGTGGATCAGGACAAGCTCGCACGCTTTCTACGCGGCACGTTTGGCGCTGTGGTGTTCGCTCCGGCTGCGGTCACCGAGCTCGAGCGGGCCTTGCCAGCGGTCCAGATCGTCAGATTTCCGTGCGCACCCTATGCGGTCGAGCGCGCCTACTGGCAGAACATGCGCGACGTGCGCGTGCGGCTGATCGAGCGGATGGATGCGCTGGCGAGCGCGACCGAGCTTCTGACCCTGCTGCGCGAGCTGCACGTGCTGGCGCTCATGGGGCGCTCCCTGGACAGCTTCTACATGCCGGCAAGCCCGTCTGCAGAGCAGCGTGTGGCGCCAGGCGGGCTGTTCGAGGACGAGCCGCGCGTGATCGAGCGCGCGGCGTGCAATGTCTTCCTCGATGGCCCGCGCGTGAATGTCTCGTTCGTGGGAGGTGAGGGGTATCACCGGACGCTGTATCGCGAGCTGGGGGACGATGGCGCGGGCGATGCGCAGCGCGATCACGTGGTGCAGGGCATACCTTGGGGGAGGGTGCTCCTGGCGCGCTCGGAGAGAGACGATCGCGCGCGTTCTTGGTTCTGCCCTCCGCGGCCCATGCGCGAGGAGCATTTCGAGGAGCTGCGAGCCCAGCTCGCGCGGGCGTCGGAAGCAGCGAAGCGGGCAGATCGGCCTGCGCTGATCGACGGCTGTGCGCGGTTCCACCAGGCGTTCGTGCGTCTCCACCCGTTCCACTGCGCCAACCAGTCCGTGGCGATGAACATCGTCAATGCCCTCCTTACCCAGGGGCTTGGCGCGGGCATTCCCCACCTCGTGCTGGATCTGCTCGCGCTCAGGCTCGAGCCTGGGGCCTACGCACGCGCGTTCGAGCGGGCGGTATCAGGCTGGACTGTGCTCGAGGACGATCCTGCGCGACGCTTTGCGGTGCTGCGAGAGCGCAAGCTGCGATCGCAGGCGCTCCTCTCGCGCGTGTCTGAGGCCAAGGACGATGCGGAACGTCAGGCGTTGATAGCGGCTGAGCCGGACGCAGCCCGGTGGGCGTTGTTGATCGGCTAGAGCAGAACCGATTTCGCGACTCCTACTTGGGCGAAGTAGTCCCCGCGCTACTCTCCGTTTCGCCATTGCTTCGACGAACGCGACAAAGGACCGCTGATCGCAAACCTTCTCCAGTAGTTCCTCAGGCTTCATTGGTCACCCCTCAGATCCAACTGCGGCGAACCACGATGGCCGGCAGGCGTCGATCGCAGCGGATCCTGATGCCGCCCATTGGGCGTTGATGATCGGCTAGAGCACCGAGTCCTCAATACACCGGAGCGGCGATCAGAGCGTACTCGACGGTCGCGGCTTGCGCAGCAATGGTCGGGAAGGGTCAGCCGCCGAACTGGATGTCGGCCTTGTGCGAGCCAGAGAACGCCGTGGCGACGTCGTAGAATGCTCCGGGAAACCGCTCTGCGGAGATCCTGATATTGGCGCCGAGCGTGCCGCTCTCCATCGTCACAACTTCGATCACGCCAACGCGCCCCGCGGTTCCCCGAGCGTACAAGACTTCTTGGGCGACGAGCGCTTGCCCCGCTGCGTCGTCTTCCGTTCCTCGCATGAACGCGATCCATCGGAATGGTCCAGGCTGGCCGAGCAGATCCGGAACGGTCGCTAGTGCGTCGCCAGCGCGTTCTCGGACGACGACTACGTGGGCGTCACCTGACCCGTCGCGATCGATTGCAAGGACATCGACAGTTGCTCCCGAGCCGAGTGGCCACTCCGCCTCGAAGTAGATGCGTGGAACGATCAGCTTACGGATGAGGCAGCTTGCCACGGGCTCGCGAGCGCGCAGTTCGATGGCGTTAGGCATCGCTCGTCTCCTTCATTTGCGCAATGGCCGGGAACGTCGAAAACGCCCAGGCAAAGAACTGGTCCATCTTCACCTTCGCCATCTGCAGGTCATAAGGCTCCACGCGGCGGTCGTCGTACGAGAAGTGAGTCTTCTTGTCGATGAGCCACTCGAAGTGCTTGATGCCGGCTTCCGCGATTCGTTTCGCCGAGCACCACGACCGAATTCTCCGTGCAGCCTCGCGGTGGTCGTCGCATCTGGATCGATCGCCTTCGCATGCAACGAGCAAGGCGTCTGCGAGAGCGATGGCTCCGTGCACAGCGATCACGCCGAGCGCGGGACCATAGAGATCGGCGTTGAGCGTGGATAGATCGCGCGCCGCGCAGAACAGGCTGTCCGCACGATGGCGGTAGTGTAGAACGATCGATGGGTTGCGCACGTCCACGTTCCATAGCCTATCGTGTGACGCGCCACTTGTCGTCCCCACCCGCGAGCGTTGAGCCTCTGCCCGCCTCGGCCCCCCCACGCTCCGAAAGGCAACGGCATGGCCCGCCTCACCACCTGCGCCACGGGCCTCACCGGCTCGATCCGCGGCCTCAAGGCCCGCGAAGAGCGTGTCCCCGCTGCTCGCAAGCTCGCCAAGACCGAAAGCGTATCCATCTCGAAGCGGGATCGACGCGGACGCTCTACCCCCCTGTCAGCATCGAGATCCGCGCCATCTCCATGCGCTCGATGAACTTCTGGACCTCAGGCACGGTCCAGGGTTGCACGCGGGCCGCGAGCGCAGGCTTCTCGACGGCGAGCGGCTCGGGCAGCAGGATTCCAAGCCCGAACACCGCAGGGATGACCACGAGCTTGAACTTGAAGATCGTCTGCTTGAGGTAGTCTTCCACTGCGGTGAGCACGCCATTGTGCGGTCCGCCCTCGCGCAACGCATTGCACATCTTCGCATTGTACCCGCCCTGCTCCAACAGCTCGGCGTGCGACGGGGACATGCCCTTGCGTGCCCAGGGCTGCCGGTGCTCGGCCGGGATCGCGTCAGGCGCGTAGTACAGATCCCTGCGTCCATACGGCCACGCGACATCGTGCAGCAGGATCAACGGCATCCCCTGGCCCAGGTCGAGCGACCGGCTCTCGATCAGCTTCAGCTCGTTGAACACCGTGAACCAGTTGTGATCGCCGTCGATCAGGACCGCGTCGAACCGATCGATCCCGCACAGCCCGACCAGGCTGGGAAGGCGATGGAACACGAAGCTGTCACCCCACTCGCGCTGCCAGGCCGTGGTGTCGAACACCGGACCAGGGTCGATCGAATGCACGACCGCTCCGAACCTGGTCGCAAGCTCCAGCAGCAGACGGGTGGTCCGACCTGCTTCCGAGCCGATCTCCACGATGCTCTTGGGTTCCAAAGCTTCGAGAAGCGGACGCACTACATCCGGCCAGAATGCGAGCATGTCGTCACTCCCACTCGATCGTGCCTGGCGGCTTGGTCGTCAGGTCCAGCACCAGCCCGCTCACGTCGGGTAGCGCCAGAATCGGCCCGCGAATCTCGTCGATCAGGGCCTTGGGAAGCTGCGCAGGACGCGCGGTCATCGCCCGCTCGCTGAGCACCGGGCGCACGATCACCAGCTCCCGGCCGCGATCGTCGAGCGACATCGGCAACAGCACCGTGGGGCATTGCCAGACCGTACGCATCAGGCCGTGGCGTTCGAGCGCGCGCATAACAATGTCATCGGCTTCGCGCAGCAGGTCGAGCCGCTCGCGTGTGACCTTGCCCAGGACAGGCGTTGCTTTGCGCGCGCCCCGCCCGGTCAGGTCGAGAACGCAGCGATTCACGCCTGGAACGCGAGCATAAAGCTGGGCGGCCACCTGCAGGAGTGTCTCGTACGGCGCTTCGCCCCACAGCAGGACCGGCTGCTCGTAGGAGCGCAGGTCAGCCTTCACACCGACCGATCGCACGGGAAGCAGCATGCCCGACAGTCCCGCTGGCTTGGCCTGCGCGTCGATGAGAGGCTGGGCCTTGTCCGCATCGTGCCCTGTGGGCGCGCTGCCGTCCGAGCACAGCAGGCGTACGCCCAGGCCAGGACCGGGGAACGGATGACGCCACAGAAGGCCAGGAGCGATCCCGAGCTGCTCGCCCATCTCGCGCACTTCGACCTTGTACAGCTCGCTGAGCGGCTCGATCACCCGGCCGGCCGCGATCATCTCCTCGATGATCGGCACGCGGTTGTGATGGGTCTTGATCACGTCGGCCCTGCGCGTGCCTCCGGTCTCGATTCGATCCGGATAGATCGTTCCCTGTCCGAGCAGCATCGACTGCAGGTTCAGCCGGCGCGATTCGTCTTCGAACACCCGCACGAACGTCTCGCCAATCACCCTGCGCTTGCTCTCAGGCTCGATGCGTCCGGCAAGCGCGCGCAGGAACTTGTCCGATGCGTCCACGAAGTGCAGGTTGTTGCCCAGCCCCTGGCGCTTGAACTCTTCGACGACCTGCAGGCTCTCGCCCTTGCGCATCAGCCCGTTGTCGACGTGCAGCAGGTGAAGCCTGTCAGGTCCGAGCGCTCGTCCGATCAGCACCGCGCACACCGTGGAGTCGACTCCGCCCGAGGCGAGCAAGAACACGCCACGACCTGCGGCTTGCTCGCGAATCGCCTCGATCTGCTCCTCGATGTAGCGATCCATCGTCCAGGTGGGCTTGCACCCGCACACCCGAATCGCGAAGTTCTCGAGCATCTGATCGCCATGCTCGGTGTCGTCGACCTCCGGATGGTACTGGAAGCCGTAACGACGCAGCTTGTCGTTGGCGATGGCCGCGTTGTGGTGCGTGGTCCCGTCCTGATCGATCGAGGCGCCGATCTCCAC
Source organism: Deltaproteobacteria bacterium (assembly GCA_016218915.1). Lineage (GTDB taxonomy): Bacteria > Myxococcota_A > Polyangia > Polyangiales > Polyangiaceae > JACRCQ01. Next base: position 32,425 of record JACRCQ010000010.1, on the reverse strand, counting down.
GAAGCCTTCGCCCAGCTCGGTGACCGTGTCGCCGTGGCTCATCCACACGACTTCCTGCGGTCCGAGGCCGGCAAAGATCGGGCTGTCGCCCAGCACCTTCATCTTGGCAAAGCCGTACTCGCGCTGCGCATGCTCCACGCGCCCGCCGTAGCGCTTTGCCACCTCCTGGTGGCCGAAGCACAGCCCGAGGATCGGGATGTCGAGCTCGAAGAAACCCTTGTCGTAGCCGGAGTCCTCGCCTTGCGAGGCGAGCGCTGGGCTGCCTGAGATGACGATCCCCTGGTAGCCGCGGTAGGCCGAGACGGGGTCCTCGGGCTGACGGATCTCGGCGAGCACGTGCATGCGCCGGATCTTGTTTGCGATCAGATGTGCATACTGGCCGCCGAAGTCGATCACGGCGATTCGGTCGTGTTGCATCCGCGGTCTCCAGGGTGCGTGTCTGGTCGGCTGCGATAGCACCCCCTTCGCGCGGAGGCCACGGTCGGGGCGGGTTGACGCCGCCTCGCCCCTCGGTCATCCACGTTGCGCTTTCATGGATCCTGACTTCGCTGTACCTGACCACGCCGCATCGCAGCTTACGGCCCGGCTCGAGCAAACCCTCATCCGCGCCCTCGCGGTCGAGTGGAAGCAGCTGAATGCCACGTTCTTCAAGGGCGTCATGCGCCCTGCCATCCTCGAGCTCAGCCCCGCGCACGGCCGGCTCGGGCAGTGGAAGCGAGACACGCGGACCATCAGCCTCGCGCGAAGCCTCGTGCTGGAGCACCCCTGGGGCGAGCTCGTCGAGGTTCTCAAGCACGAGATGGCGCACCAGTACGTCCACGAGGTGCTCCACGAGCTCGACGATACCGCTCACGGTGCAGCATTCCGCAGCCTCTGCGCGCGTCTGGGCTTTGACGCGAGCGCATCCGGACTGCCCCGTTCCCAGCCGGCCCAGGGCGAGCTGCGCGTGATCGAGCGGGTCGCCCGCCTGCTCGCCCTTGCCGAGAGCCCGAACCAGCATGAAGCCGAGGCAGCCATGGCAGCAGCCCAACGGCTGATGCTCAAGTACAACCTCGACGATTGCGTGGCCCAGGCCGAGCGCTCCTACGGCTTCCGTCACCTCGGACGCCCGACCGGGCGCGTCGAGGAGCACCAGCGCGTTCTTGCGGTGATCCTCAACACGCACTTCTTCGTGGAGGTGATCTGGGTGCCGGTGTTCCGACCGCTCGAGGGCAAGAACGGCAGCGTGCTGGAGATCTGCGGAACCGCTGCCAACCTGGAGATGGCCGAGTACGTGCACACGTTTCTTTCGCACACGGCAGAGAGGCTCTGGGTTGAGCACAAGCGCGCCAATCTCGTTGCCGGCAACCGCGACCGGCGCGTGTTTCTCGCAGGCGTGATGACCGGATTCTACGAGAAGCTCAAGGAGCAGGCTGCCCAGACGCGCGAGCAGGGGCTGGTCTGGGTCGGGGATCCGAACCTGGGTGGCTACTACCGACGTCGCCACCCCCACATCCGTCACGCCAGGTACTACGGACACCGAAGAAACGAGGCCTATGCCCACGGAAAGACCGCAGGCAAAGGGATCGTGATCCACCGTCCGGTCCAGGCCGCAGCGCAAAGCCAGGGCAGGCTGCTCGGCCCGGCGAAGCGCTGATCAGCCTCCTGCAACCTCGATGATCTTGCGGGCGGTCAGCTCTCCGAATGCCCTGCACTTGCCGAGATGCTCGTCGCGCGGAACGAACTTCACCGACAGCGGCTCGCCCACGGACTCCACCTTCAGCTCCTTGAGCGTCTCCGAAACCTGCTCTGCCACGCCTGCGTTCCAGCCGTAGGAGCCGAACGCGCCGCCGACCAATCCCTTGGGCTTGAGGCTCTTGAGGTAGGTCAAGAGGTCAGCCACGGTCGGGAACATCTGGCCGTTGAGGTTCGGCGAGCCTACCAGGAGTCCTCCTGCATCCAGCAGCTCGGTCGCGATGTCGCTGCGGTGCGCGAGGCCGAGCTTCATCACTGCCACGCGCACGCCAGCAGAGGAGGCCCCTTCCGCGATCGCGCTCGCCATGGCGGCCGTGCTCTGCCACATCGTGTCGTAGGCGATCACCAGCTTGCGCGACGGACGTCTGGCGCACCAGGTTTCGTAGCGCTTGAGCAGATCCTCGATTCCTTCGCGCCAGATGGGGCCGTGATCGGTTGCGATCACCTTGGTCTGCTTGACCGTGTCTCCCAGCTTGACCAGCATCCGCCCCATCAGATCCGAGTAGGGCATCAGGATGTTGGCGAAGTACTTCGCTGTTTCGTAGGAAGTCGCATCGGTCGGCACCTGGTCCACGAACCGCTCCTGGCTCGCGAGGTGCATCCCGAACGCGTCCTGCGACATCAGCACCTGATCGTCGGGCAGCCAGCAGAACATGCTCTCCGGCCAGTGCAGCATGCGTGTCTCGTGGAACACGAAGCGCGCGCCACCCAGGTTGACCTCTGCGCCGTTGACGACTGCTTCGACCGGGGCGCGAAGCTGGTAGTGGGCATCGAGCACGCCCACGCCCGCCTTGGAGGTGAGCACCTTCGAAGGTCGCGCGACCTCGATCAGCTCTGGAAGACACCCCGAATGATCCATCTCTGCGTGCAGCGAAACCACGGTGTCGATCCGGGAGATGTCCACGACCGACGCGATCCTCGAGAGCATCTCGTCGAGGAACGGTCGCTTGACCGTATCCACCAGCGTGACCTTGTCGGCCACGACCAGATACGCGTTGTAGGTCGTGCCGCGGCTCGTGAGGTATCCGTGGAAATCACGCAGCGACCAGTCGATCGCGCCGACCCAATACACGCGGTCCGTGACTCGAATGGCTTGGAAGGGTGTTTCTGACATGGCTCGTTGTTCCTGCAGGGCTCGTAGCGTCTACCCCGCCCTGCCGCGCGCGATCAAGAGCGCAAGGACTGTCGACTGCCGGGCCTGCCTGCGCTACCGTCGTTCCGTGCTCCCGGATCGGCTCGTCTCCTCGATGCATGTCGCGGCCCTCGCGCTCGCCGTGGCTGCAAGCGCCGCATGCAGCGATGTGACCAAGTTCTCCACCGGCCCGGATGAGCGGTATTGCGGCAACATCGTTCCAGGCCCCTTCGTGCGACAGGGCTTTCGTCCAGGCGTACGCATGCGCATGTCGTTCGATGCCGATCGCCTCAGCGAGCAGCCCGGGGTGATCTCCACGGACGACGGCACGCTTGTGGAAGCCGCGCTTCGGCCGATCCCCCAGCTTGCGAACGATCCGCTTTCGAACCTTCAATTTGGTGACGGTCGGACGCGCAACCTGCTCACGGTGGTGGGCGTGTCTGACGGACAATCCGCATTCGCGGTGGTCTCGCTCATGGAGAATGGCGACACGGAGGTGCGAATCCTCCGGGGCGCGCCCCTTCCTCCTGGCGTCACGGCCAAGCCCGCGCAGGAAGGCGTCGAGCTGTTTGGCGTCTTTCCCCTCGTCCGGCAAAAGGGGACATGCGGGTTCTAGGCATCGAGTCGTCGTGCGACGAGACTGCAGCTGCGGTGGTGACACAGGATGGCGTCATCGGCAGCGACGTGGTCCGAAGCCAGATCGCACTGCACGCGCCCTACGGCGGCGTGGTGCCAGAGCTCGCTTCGCGGGATCACATGCGCGCCATCGCGGCTGTGGTGCAGGAAGCGCTCGCGCGGGCGACTGTGACCCTGCCGGAGCTCGATGGCATCGCGGTGACGTGCCGTCCCGGGCTGATGGGCGCTCTGTTGGTCGGAGTCCAGTTCGCAAAAGGCCTGGCCTTTGCCACGGGTCTGCCCATGGTCGGCGTGGATCACCTCGTCGGCCACCTGCTCGCTGCGTTCCTGCGCGCACCCGGCGCGCCTCCTGCTCCGACCTTCCCGTTCGTGGCGCTGCTCGCTTCCGGGGGGCACACCTCGATCTATCGCGTGGATGGGCCGCTGGCCCCACAGATCCGCGAGCTTGGAGGGACGCGCGACGACGCAGCCGGAGAAGCATTCGACAAGGTTTCCAAGCTGCTCGGGCTTGGGTACCCAGGCGGGCCGGTGATCGATCGACGGGCTGCCCAGGGCAACCCCCTCGCGATCGACGTGCCCCGTCCGATGAAAGCGCGCGCATCGCTGGAGATGAGCTTTTCCGGCATCAAGACCTTCATCGCTAGCCACGTGGCCCGTGAAGGTGTTCCCACGGAGCCAGCCGCGATCGACGATCTGTGCGCGTCGTTCCAGGCTGCGGTGGTCGACACGCTCGTGCGCAAGACGATGGTCGCAGCGCGCGGGGAGCGGCTCGAGCGCGTGGTGCTCGCTGGCGGGGTGGCAGCCAATCGCGGGCTTCGCGCGGGATTTGCCCGGGCTTGCGACAAGCACGGCTTCGAGCTGGTGATTCCACCGCCCTCCGCCTGCACGGACAACGCTGCGATGATCGCCTATGCAGGAGCGCAACGGCTCATGAACGGCGAGCGCGATGATCTCACGCTCGGCGTGTCGACCATGACCTCGCTTCCGCGCGCCACGCGCAGAGGCGGAGGTCCGCGGTAGTCACGACCCGCTCGTTCACCCTCGCGGCTCCGGGCGCACCTGCTATCGGATCGGGAAGATCTGCCGTTCGCGCCACGCGGGCAGGTTGCGGAGATCTGCCCAGACTTCCCGTGCCGACGTGTACCGGTAGGCATCGCGCCGTCGAAGCAGCTTCGCGACCACCGCTCCGAACGGCGTGCCGAGCTGCTCGGCGCGTTGTCGCGCGACTCCATCGGCAATCTGCTGGACCAGGTAGTTGTAGGGCACGTCGAGCTGGATCGGAGGCTGCCCCGCGATCATCCAGTACATGATCAAGCCCATCTGGTACAGGTCGCTCTGCTTGCTCGTGTAGCCCACAGCGAGCAGCTCCGGCGCCATGATCGCGTGGTGCACGACCTCGGGACGGACCGACTGCGCTCCGCGCAGCTCGTGCGAGATCCCGAAGTCCGAGATCTTGACGATCGGACGATCCGACTGCTGCTGGATCAACACGTTGCCAGGATGCAGATCGTCGTGCACCAGGTCGTGATCGTGCAGGTACTGCACGGCAGCGAGCATCTGACGCGACAGCTCGATCGCGAGCTCCTCACGCAGCGCCTGCTCGAGCATGTCCTTGAGCGTGTGATCGCACCATTCCAGGGCTACACAGAAGGTCGCGCGCGCCTCGAACGCGTCGTGGATGTACACCACGTTGGGATGGCGCAGCGCCAGAAGCCTCTGCACCTCCCGGCTCCATTCCGCGCGAACCTGCTCGAACGGACGTCCGCTCGGCTTGAGCACCTTGAGCGCGTATCTCTGATCGAACGGCCCCAGGCACTCGAACACCGAGCCAAACGCTCCAGAGCCGATCTCTCGTCCGATCACGTAGGTGCCGCGCTGCGACTGCACCGTGTTGTATCCGCGATAGCTCGGGGGCGCAGGCTCTGCCCCTTCGATCATCACTGGCATGGCCCCGGACGCCATCCGCCCGACACCCTGCACCGCAGGCATCGAACCCGTCACCGGTGGCTGCATGGCCGGCATGGAGCCTGTCATCGGATGCTGCATGGCCGGCATGGACCCTGTCATCGGATGCTGCATCGCCTGCATGGAACCGGTCACTGCCTGCTGCAGCGCCTGCAACGACCCTGTCATCGGAAGCTGCATGGCCGGCATGGAACCCGGAGCGTTCTGGAGAACCGGGTTCGGCATGACCGGCATCGTTCCGGTCTTCGGGCTCTGCATCATCGGGAAAGGACCGGTCACCGGACGCGGTGGCGCTGGCTGCAAGGAGAGATCCGGGACAGTCGGCGCAACCGGTCTCGGCGCGGGTTGCCCTGGCACGGGTCCGGACTGCACAGGCATCGGCGCGGAGGGGATCGGCATCGACGCTGGCGGCATCCCACCGGGCGCTGGCTGCACAGGGGCCTGCATCGGCGCAGAGGGGATCGGCATGGACGCTGGCGGCATCCCACCGGGCGCTGGCTGCACAGGGGCCTGCATCGGAGCGACGGGCAACGGCTGGGGGCCGGTCACCTGCGGCGGCGCGGGAGCGACGAATCCGGGCGGCGACGCCGGGGGCGCGACCGGGAAAGCGATGCTGGGAGTGCCTGAAGGCGGCTGCGGGTACTGTGCCGGACCCGATGTTTGCGGCTTGGGATTGGATGGCGGCGGCGGCAGCGTATCAGGCACCTGCGGATCATATTACATGCCGGGCGCGCGGCCACCTGCGATCGCGCTGCGTCAGTAGCCGCGACGCGCCACGACCGTATCTCCCGGCTCGAGCTCGTATTCCGACTGCGTCACCAGACAGGTCGAGGAGTGGGGTCTCGACCGCAGCACGCGGATCTCGGCGATCACTTCCTCCGGGTAGTTCCGCCCTGAGCCTGTCTCCTTGGCGTCGTCCACCTCGGCCTTGTAGAGCTGGTAGCGCATCCGGTGAGCGGAGAACTTCCCGTTCTGGAGCGTCTTGCGCCAGGGATCGCCCTTTCGGATCACGAACAGACGGTTGCCCGGACGCAGCCCATCCTCCGAGCCCTTGTCGATCAGCACGACATGGTACTGGCCGAGGACCTCGCGCGGATTGACCCCGCCGCTGACCTTGCCCCACACGTCCTTCGTGTTCTGCGCCGGCGGGACGACGTCGAACCTTCGCCCCACGGGCCCGAGAAGATTGCCACGCTCGATCACGTCGAGCGCTTCGGTGATCTTGGCACGCGCGACCTTGGTCTTGGGATCCCAGGACGTGACCTTGACCGTGCCCTTGATGTCCACGACCTGTCCGCGGGCGGTTCCTGCCTCTGGCTTGCGCTCCGGCGCAAACACCTGGAGCTCCTGCCCGATGCGCACGTCCGTGTGGTCATCCTTCATCTGGATGTACACGTCGTTCTCCTCGGTCAGCAGCATCTGGTCGTCAGGGCTCCCGACCAGCTCGCCCCACACCTCGCGCTTGCCGTCTTCGATGTACCCCAGGTTCCGAAGGAAGATCGTTCCTTCGCTCACCACCCCTCGGCGTGACACGAACCCGTTGCCATTCAGCGCCTGCGAAGCCTTGCCCTCGTCGCCTTCCCGCAAACGCACCCGATCACCAGGGTAGATCCAGTGCGGATTCTCGATCTGCGGGTTGTACGACCACACGCGCGGCCACGACCAGGGGTTGCTGTAGTAGCGGTCACACAGATCCCAGAGCGTGTCGCCCCGGCGTACGTAATGGAACAGAGGCACGGAAACCGACTGGCCTGAGATGAGGTACGAGGAGTTGGCTCCGCCGTGCACCGACGCGGTGCCTCCCCCGGTTCCCAGGTCGAAGCCCGAGCTGCCAGCTTCGCGGGAGCTGGACGGCAACCCCTTGTCAGGGTCGTGCCCACCCGGAGGCAAAGGTCCGAACGGCGTCCAGGTGCTCGTCGAGGTCGTCGTGGTCGAAGGGGGCTGAACCACGATCGTGGTCTGGCCCCCAGCGGGAACCGTGGGAGCTGGAGCAGGTTCAGAACCGGATGGGGGCTGGCTCGGGGGCGCAGCCGGTGGCGGGTCCTGTGCAAACGAGACCGTGCACCATAGGGAACCGACCGTGGATACGAACGCGATGGTTGCCAGCTTGTGGTTGAACATGGCTCATTCCCTCGGGATCTTGCGGGCAGCATCGCTTGCCGGGTACTCACGGCGAAGCCTGGCAAACGTGTCAGCGGCCTTGTCCTTGTCCCCACTCTTCGCCTGCGACATCCCCAGCTTCAACAAGGCGTCAGGCACCTTGTTCCCATTGGGAAAGCGCGCGGTCACACCCAGGAATTCCTCTGCTGCACGTGCGTAGTCGCCCTTGGCGAAGAAACACTCGCCACGCCAGTACATCGCGTTGTCCGCGCTCGGATCATCCGGGAAGCGCACGAGGAACCCGGCCAGGGCCTCCAGCGCCCTGTCGTACTGCTTGCGCTTCACCAGCGCGACCGCCGCGTCGTAGTCGCTCTTGGCCTGCGCCGATCGGGCAGGCTCCTTGGCCTTGTCCTTGCCCCGGCCGGATTGGGTCACCCGATTGCCCTCCGCACGAATGACCGTGGGCTCGGCGTTGTCCGGGCTCGCATCGTCATCATCGTGCTCCGCAGCAGGAGCGTCCGGATCCTGACCTGGCATCAGCTTGACGACCTGCAGCTTGGGGACTTCGCCGGCGCCTTCCTTGCGCTTCGCGTCGGGCGCGCCCTTGCCCTGCGCCACCTCCAATGCGGAAACCCGCTCGTTGAGACGGTCGTTGTCCGCTTGGACTTTGGTGATCTCCTTGCGGAACTGGTCCATCTGGGAGGCTTCGGCCGCACTCGGCCCAGCGCAACCTGTCCCAGCCGCAAGGGCCACAAGGCCACTCATGATCGCAATTGTGCTTCGGATACCCATCCGGTCTAAAGCCTACGTCGTACCGGGCCTCTGGGCCAATTTGATGGGCATCCCCCGGGCACGGGTGCCTCCACCGGAGCCCGCTCCCTGACGAGGCCGTCTCATAACTCTGAGACAGCCTCTGACGGTCGCGGCTCGCCCTCAGGCTGGCAGCTGCCCGGCCAGGACACGAGCCGCGTTCTGCAGGCTTTCCGATAGAGACGGATGCGCGTGGAACGAATCCGGAAGCGCTGTGTAGGGAATTCCGTGCTGGATCATCACGGACACCTCGCCGATCAGCGTGTCGGCCTGCGGGCCCACCGCTCGCACCCCCAGGATCCGGTCGTCCCCTTCCGGCCCCACGATCAGCTTCACAAAACCCTCGAACGAACGCATCGCGTGCAGCCGGTGGTTGCGCGCGTTCTCGAACCGGACCACGCGCACCGCGCCATGGCGCTTTCGCGCCTGGGTTTCGTTCTCTCCCACCCCGGCGATCATCGGGTGCGTGAAGATGATGAACGGCACATGCCCGTACTGGATGCCCCCTTTGGCGCCCAGGATGCTCGCTGCCGCGTGACGACCTTCCGCCTCGGCCACGTGCACCAGGCACGCCGCCTCCTCGTGCATCTTTCGCGCAACGTCACCCACCGCATAGATGTGCGGCACCGAGGTCTGCATCTCGTCGTTGATCACCACGTAGCCCTGCGCATCGGTCACGATCCCCACCTTCTCCAACCCCAGAGACTCCGTTCCAGCCGTACGTCCCATCGCGAGCAGGGCCGCCTCGCTCTCCACCGTCGCCCCGTCGTCGAGCACCACGCGCACGCGATCGCCAACCCGCTTGATGTGGCTCATCCGCCTCCCCTGAAGCAGGTCGATGTGCCGTCGTCCAAAGACGGCCGAGAGGAATCTCGAGACGTCTTCGTCCTCAGATGCCAGCACGCGCAGCTGTGAGTCGATGAGGGTGACCTTTGCCCCGAACGCAGCGAGGATCGAGGCGAATTCGCAGCCGATCACCCCTGCCCCCAGGATGGTCACCGACTCGAACAGCTTCGGCAGGTCGACCACATGGTCGCTCGTCAGGATGCTCTTGCCATCCACCTCGACCCCGGCCGGGATCTTTGGACGCGTTCCAGTGGCGATGATCAGGCTTTTACCCTGGATCTGCTGGCCCTCCACCTCGACCGCGTGGGGGTCCACGAAGTGCGCGAAGCCTGGGAGCATCTTGATCCCGACGCGGCTCAGCTGGTCGACGTACATGGAGGCGAGCTCTTCGGTTCCATCCTGGATCTGGCGGCCCACTTCGGCGAAATCGATGGGGCCAGAGCAAGGGTGGTAGCCGCGGCCGATCTTCTGCGCGACCAGCACGTCCTTGGCGAGCTCCCACATCCCTTTGGATTTGTAGGCACCATGCAGGCCGTAGCCGAGGATATGCGAGCCGTTGATCACAGCGACCGACAAGCCGCGAAGCCTTGCATTCCAGGCCGCGGCGAGCCCACCCGGGCCCCCACCGACGATCACGACGTCAAAGCACTCCATCCGCATCTCCAGCACGAAGGGCGCGCTCCCTATGGTGCGGATGATGCGTTCTTGCCACCCCTCTCGCGGGAGAACCTAGGGGGCTACCATCCAGCAGAGGATTTTGTTAACAAGGAAATCCTCTCACCGGCTTGTCTCTGGCGCTACGCTGCCACCGATGCTCACCCGTCGGCCAAGACTCGCTCTTCGCGCGCTCCTGGGCGCTGTCCTCGGACTCGCTGCCATCACCGCGACCCTGCCCGTCGATGCCCAGGGACGAAAGCCCCCTGCAGGCAAGCCCACCAAGCCGAAGCGTGACCCTCCGATCGTTCCGGTCCTCCCGGGCGCCCCTCGCACGGGTCTGTCCGGCGGCCTCGACGCGCTCGAGCACTCTGACTATGCGACCGCGGAAAAAGAGCTGACCGCTGCGAACAAGGGCGCAGACAAGCAGAAGGCATCGCTCGGCCTCGCGCGGCTCTATCTCACCGTGGGCAAGTACAAGGAGGCGGTCGACGCAGCGGACCAGGCATTTCGCAGCGGCAAGACCAAGGAGCGTCTCGATGCTGCCGCGTTCAAGGCCAAGGCGCTCGCCGCTCAGGGCAAGATGACCGAAGCCGTGGCCGCGGTCGAAGCGGTCAAGGACGATCCGGATGCGCGTCGCGCTCGCATCGTGCTGGGCGAGCTGTTGATCGCGCAGGGCAAGAGCGCTGATGCCCGCGACCCGTTGATGACCCTGGTCAGCGACTACAACAGCGACGCCATCGCCGGCACCGACGGAGAAGGGCTGGCGCTGGTGGGCCGCTCCGCCCACTTGCTTCGTCATGCGCAGGACGCGAACGACGCCTACATGCAGGCCGAGCACGCACCCCCTGCGCGCGTCGAGACGCTGCTTTGGCGCGCCGAGCTGTTTCTCGACAAGTTCGACACCGGGCACGCGGAAGAGGTGATCCGCGATGCGCTCAAGATCGCCCCTGCCAACCCGGATGCGCGCGTGCTTCTCGCTCGTATCAAGCTCGACCAGTCCCTCGACTTCGATGCGGCCGAGGCCAACATCAAGAAGGCGCTCGCCGTCAATCCGCGCCACACCGGCGCCTTTGCCGTGCGCGCAGGCGTGGCGCTGCGCGACTTCGATCTGGCGGCTGCCGATGCTGCGATCGACGAGGGGCTGCGGACCAATCCGGTCGATCTGCCGCTCCTGTCCATGCGCGCCGCGGTGCGCCTGCTCGCTGACGATCGCCCCGGCTTCGATGCCGCGCGAAAGAAGGTCCTGGCGGTCAACGCCGAGTACTCGTCGATGTACTCGATCATCGGCGAGTTCGCCGACTGGGAGCACCGCTACGACGACATCGTCAACATGATGAAGGAAGCGGTTGCGGTCGATCCTCGAGACGGCAAGGCGTGGGCCGTGCTCGGTCTGAACCAGATCCGGCTCGGCGACGACACCAACGCGCTCGACTCGCTTCGCAAGGCGTGGACTTTCGACAAGTTCAACCCGCGGGTGCTCAACACGCTCAACCTGTACGAGAAGGACATCCCGACCAAGTACGAGACCGTGGATGCCGGGCACTTCAAGTACCGGTTCGACAAGAACGAGCGCCCGGTCCTCGAGCGCTACATCCCGCCGATGCTCGAGGAGGCATTCACCGCCATGGTCGCCCACTACGGGATGACCCCCACGCTTCCGATCGGCATCGAGCTGTACTCGAACCGCGAGCACTTCAGCGTGCGAACCAGCGGCCTGCCCAACGTCGGGATCCAGGGCGTGTGCTTCGGACGCACGCTCGCTGCTCCGAGTCCCGGTGGTGAAGCGTTCAACTGGGGCAACGTGCTGTGGCACGAGCTCGGGCACGTGTTCGCGATCCAGCTGTCCAAGGCCCACGTTCCCCGCTGGTTCACCGAAGGCCTGAGCGAATACGAGACCTTCATGCGTCGGGCCGAGTGGCAGCGCGAAGAGGATCAGGCGCTCTACAGCGCCATGGTCGCGGGGCGCATCCCCAAGCTCGCCAACTTCAACCGCGCGTTCACCCACGCCGAAGACGTCAGCGATGTGACCATGGCCTACTACGCTGCGAGCCAGGTGGTGACCTACATCGGCGAAAAGTACGGCATGCCTAAGATCGCCGAGATGCTCAAGCTCTGGGGACAGGGCGTGCGGGATCCGGAGGTCATCCAGCGCGGGCTCGGCATCAGCTTCGACGAGCTCGAGAAGCAGTTCCGCGTATGGCTCGAGCCGCGCCTGGTGCGCTATCGCAAGCAGTTCGTGCCTGACCTCCACGCGCCGTCGCTGGAAGACGCGATCAAGGCTGCGCAAGCATCGCCCAACGACCTGCGAAAGCAGATCGAGCTCGCCATCGCAGCCGCGGGCGCCAACGACGAGGAGAAGGCGGTTGCGGCTCTGGCTGCGGCCAACCGGATCAACGCCAACGACGCGCACGTGCGCTATCTCAACTCCAAGATGGCCCTGGCGAAGAAGGACCTGGCTGGGGCGCAGAAGATCCTCGAGACCATGGTTCGGGACAAGCAGGACGGCTTCACGGTGCGCATGCAGCTCGCGGACCTGGCCGAAGCTGCCAAGGACACGCGCACGATGCGGGCGCATCTGGAGGCAGCGCGACGCTTCGATCCGGTGCAGACCGAGCCGTTGCAGGCGCTCTACGATCTCGCCAAGAAGGAGAAGCGGATCGACGACCAGATCGCAGCGTTGCGCGAGCTATCCATCCTGGATCAGCACGAGCGGCGCGTGTATCGCCGCTTGATGGAGGCGCTCGCGGAAAAGCAGAATTGGGACGAGGTGGCGAAGGTCGGCGCCCGCGCAGTCTTCGTCGACGTAGCCTCGCCGATCGTACACCGCCTCTACGGCATGGCCCTGTCCAAGACCAACCAGCGGGACAAGGCGATCTTCGAGCTCGAGTCCGCGCTGCTGTGCTCTCCAAAGGCCAAGGATGGCGCAGCGATCTACGCAGAGCTGGCGAGGTTGTACAAGGCCGCCGGCCAAGTCGACAAATCGAAAGCCGCCGAAGCCGAGGCCGCCAGGCTCGGGTCCGGCAACGCTGAATCAAAACCCCCCGAAGACTGACCGCTACCTTCCCTCGTACTCGCAACGCGCGTCCCCGGTCTCCCATACCGTCACGCGCTTGAGCTGCGACAGCTGCGGCAGCACCACGTCCCAAATCCACTTCGTGAGAAGCTCACAGGTCGGGTTCTGCAGCCCGGGTAGCTCGTTCAGGATGCTGTGGTCGAGCTGCTGGCGCGCACGATTCCACGCTGCATCGATGTCCCCGAAGTCGATCAGCCAACCGGCACGCTCGTCCAGGGGCCCCTCGAGCGTCAGCTCCACCTTGTAGCTGTGCCCGTGGATGCGTCCGCAGCGATGCTCGGGCGGAACGCTGGTGAGACGGTGCGCTGCTTCAAACCGGAACTCGCGTACGAGTCGAACGTGCATGGGGAGGGAACCTCGGTGCTGGTGCTTTGGTGCTGCGGTCTAGCACAGCGACGCAATGGGTTCACAGGCCTCTTCCCATTCGCATTCCCATTCTTGATTCCTGTTCCTAGTTCCTAGTTTTCTCCGGTGGGCTATAAGCTGCCCGTGAACAGCCGCCGTGTCGTGATCGTTGGCTCCGGGTTCGCGGGATTCTGCCTCGCGCGTTCCCTCGACCGTCTGCTCGCTTCTTCCGCCAAATCCCCCCTCGAGGTCACGCTGATCAGCCCCTCCGCAGCTGCTTCGCTCTCGCCCCTGCTGCCTGGCGTCTTGTCCGGCTGGGTCGAGCCCTGGCAGATGCGCTTGCCCCTTCGCGAAGCGCTCCGACGCGTCCGATGGATGGTCGGTCGCGCCGTGCACGTGGATCCCGAAGCCAGGCGCGTATCGTTCGACGGCCCTGGCGTGCAGACCGGCTGCGATCCCGCGTCCTTGCCTTTCGACGATCTCGTGTTCGCTTGCGGCACCGCAACCGACCACCAGGGTGTGCGCGGCGCACAGGAGCGCTGCCTGCCGTTCCGGTCGCTCGACGATGCGCTTCGGATTCGCAACCGCGTGAGCGAGGTGCTCGAGGCTGCGTCCGGCGAAGACAGCAGCCGCCGGCGCCGAGCGCTCTGCACACTCGTGATCGTCGGCTCTGACCCGCGCGCCTGCTCTGCCGCCCTCGAGCTGGCACGCAGGTTCAGGCTCGTGGCTCCCATGTTTCCCCGTCTGGAGCCCGGCGACCCGCACGTGGTCCTCGTTTCGCCCGAGCCGCAGCTGTGCGCTGCGTGGGGCCCTGACGGCTCGCGGTTCGCCAAGGCCCAGCTGGATCGCGCGGGCGTGGAAGTGCGCTCCGAGGCACGCATCGAATCGGTCGCCGACGATCACGTCGTAGTCGTCACCCCGAACGGCAGCGAGCGGCTCGATGCACGCACCGTGGTCTGGACTCCGTCGTCTGCGCCTTCGCTTTGCGTGGCCCGTTGGTCCGCCGCCCCCCTCGAGCAGGGCAGGCTGCGCGTGGATGAGCTCCTGCGCGTCAGCGGCGCGGATTGTCTCTACGCGATCGGAGACAGTGCGGCAGGGCCGGCCAGCGGGCTCGCAGCGCCGTGCTCGCCGGCTCGCGCGGCCCGCAATGCCGGCTGGCTGGCCGCTGCCCTGTTCGACCGCGCCTGCGGACGCACCCCTCGATCGATCGTGGGCAAACCCTGGATCGATCCGGTGCTTCTCGATCGGGATCATGGCCTGGCCATGGTGGGCGCGCGTTGCATCGACGGTCGTGCCGGGGCCTGGCTGAGCCGGCGCTTGATGATCCGCCACATGCCTGGCCTGCGTCGCAGGGCTGCGGTGCGCGTGGCCTGGACGCTCGTCTGCCACGTTCCATCGGCCGAGAATGACCCTTCGCGCCTGCAGCCCGCGCACCAGACGCTGTACTTGACCCCGCCCCCGGCACCCGTCACCGGTGGCGATTGATGCCCCACCCCGCCCTGCTGCTATGCTTGCGGACATGGGCCCGTCGCGATTCGCTCGCTGGTTGCTTGCCCCTGCCGTCCTCGCCACTGCATGCGCGGCCAAGCCGCCTCCCAACTGGCAGACAGGCGGCGCACACCTCGATCTCGCTCCGGCGCGATGGACGCGTGGCGACTCCACCATCGAGCTCAGGCCCGATGGCAAGGTCCTTGTGGACAACGACGCCGTGCTCGGCGTCGACGCGGCAGGCCGTGTCTTCGAGAGCGACGGTGATCCGGTTGCAGTGCTGCAGCCCGATGGGAACCTGGTGGGCACCGACAACCACGGAATGGGGCTGGTCGGTCCGATCAGCGCATCGCTTCCGGGCGCGCCCCATGCCTGGTTCACCATCGGCCCGCGCGGCGAGGTGATCCGCTACGACGACGAAGGCGATCGAAGCCAGGACGGTGTGTGGCAGGGGTGCAGCGGCGCCAACCTGCGTACGTGCTCACTGGTGACGCACGTGATCTTCATGCGCGAGTACCGCCGTCGTCCGCGCGTCGGGATCGGGTTCGGCATCGGCATCGGCGTGATGCACTGAAGCTCAGGTCAGCGAAGCCAGGAACTTCGCGATATCGCCGAGCGCGAGCACATGATGGGCTGCAGGCGCAGCAGCGGTGGGCATCCCTGGCACGACCGCGGTCTCCCGGCTCTCGACGATCACGGTCCCCCGATTGCGCCGGATCGCGTGCGCTCCCTGCGCACCGTCGTCGCCCATTCCGGTCAACACCACGCCCACGGCTCTTGGCCCGGCCACGCGCGCCACGCTCTGCAGGAGCCGGTCCGCGTTGGGCACGTAGCGATCGTTGCCGCGGGGCGGGAGCACGCTCAGCCGCAGGTCCACGCCGTTGGGGGCGAGCTCGAGCTCCATGCACCGGTCGCCCGGGCACACGAATCCTCGTTGCGCCACAACCAAATCACCATCGCGAGCCTCGCTGACCGTGAGCAGAGATCGGTTCTCGAGCCGCTGCGCGAAAGTCGAGGTGAATCGCTCGGGCATGTGCTGCGCCACGAGCACGGCGATCGGTGCGCGCTCGGGAAGCTGGGCAAAGATCTCCAGGAGCGCTGCGGGGCCGCCCGCCGAGGACGCGATGGCGACGATGTGCCGGGGCGCAAGACGGGGCCCGTGCTTGGCATCGACTCCCGGCTTGATCCCGGTCGCGCGCGGAGGCGGCTCGATCGTTCGAAGCGTGCCGTGCTCGATGATGAGGCTGCGCATCAGCGAGAGCTTGCCGAGCAGCTGCTCCTGCATCGCAGCGGTGTCCATCTCGCTCCACTTGGAGGGCTTCTCCAGGAAGTCGACGGCCCCGAACTCCAGCGCCTTGAAGACGCTCTCCTTCTCGCTGTGGCGCGAGATCACGAGCACGGGCGTGGGCTGCTTGGACATCAGCAGGCGCAGGAACGTGAAGCCGTTCATGCGCGGCATCTCCAGATCGAGCGTGACAGCATCGGGCTTGAGCTGGAACACGAGCGTCAGCGCCTCTTGCCCGTCGCCGGCCTCGCCCACGATCTCCGCCTCGCCCGTGGCGCTCAAGAGCGCGCGGATGTGGCTCCGGTTCAACGCCGAGTCGTCGACCACCAGCACGCGCAGCTTGCGGGTCGCAGCGTTCGCCATCAGCCGGCTCGCTTTCTGGGCTGATAGGGCGGGCTCGATCGCGTGTTGGGCCTGCGGTACACCACGTCGCCCTTCAGATGAACCACCTCGAACCGCGTGGTCTCGTTGAGGAGCGACTCCGAATGGCCCAGCAGAAGGTATCCACCCGGACGCAAGCGGTCGTACAGGCCGTTGAGGACCCGCTTGCGTGATTCCGCGTCGAAGTAGATCAGCACGTTCTTGCAGAACACCACGTCCAGCTGCATGAACGACGGTGACCGCTGCATGTGCACGAGGTTCATGAGCCCGAAGTGGCACAGGCCGCGCAGCATCTCGCTGACGTGCGTTCCGTCCTCGCGCTCCACGAAGAACCGGCGCCTGCGCTCTTCGTTCGTGGCACGGAACGAGGTCTCCGCGTAGATCCCCTTGCGCGCCGCGGCCAGGCATCGACGCGACAGGTCCGTGCCGTGCACGCGCAGTGCCCAGCCGTCGAACATCCCGGACTCCACCAGCACGATCGCGATCGAGTACGCCTCCTCGCCGGTCGAGCATCCCGCGCTCCACACGCTCAGGCGCCTGCGGGACGCTGCCTCCTGCAGAAGCACGGGCAGAACCTCCTCGCGGAAGGCTGCCAGCTGGTACTCCTCGCGGAAGAAGTACGTCTCCTTGGTCGCGAGCAGATCGTAGAGCTCCTGGAGCTCCGCCTCGCCTTTCGCGTCGACGCGAAGCAGGCGGTAGTAGTCCACGAAGGTCGAGATCCCCAGCGCTGCGCAGCGCTCGCGGACCCGTCGCTCGAACACGTATCGGGTCTCCTCGCCGAAGTGCAGCCCGGATCGCTCCCGCACCAGATCCCGGATCAGCCTGAACTCCTCAGCCGTCATCGACGTGTCCGGCGCTGAGTCGTGCATCATCGACCAGGCTCCAGCACCCGTGGAGGCGGCACGCTCTGGAGCACCTGCTCGAGCGCCGGATGGATGATCTCCTCAATCAGCAGCGGATCCACGACGAACACCATCTGGTTCTGGTGCGTGGTGACCGCAAGGATCCCGCGCCGTGCTTCCCCGCCTCCCAGAGTCGGTGGCGGACGCATCTGGTCGTCTGAAGCGCCGAAGGGCCCGGTCACGGAATCCACCACGATCCCAACCACCCGGCTCGCGGCGTTCAGCAGGATCCACTTGGTCTTGCGTCCGACCTCGGTCGGCTCGCCGAACTGCTTGCGCAGATCCACCACGGGCACCACCTCGCCGCGGTGATCTGCAACGCCCACGATCGCGACGTGCGTGTAGGGCAGGGGAGTCAGCGGCAAGGGCTGCACGATCTCGCGCACGCGCCAGATGTCGATCGCGTACTGCACGCTGCCCACCATGAACCCCACCAGGTTCTTGTGGGGGTCGAGACGCGATCTGGCCGTTCCGTGTCTCATGACGCCTCTCGACGCTTCAGAATCGATGTGAGGTCCATCAGCACGATCAGCGCGCCCTGCTGCCGCCCCAGCCCGATCACGTGCTCGCCCGCGTCCGAGCCCAGCGCGTTGCCCGGCGGCTCGATCTCGTCCGTGCTCAGCCGGTACACCTGCAGCACTTCCTCCACGAACAACCCCACCGTCTCGCCGTCGTCGACCGGCACGAACAGGATGCGGGATTGCCGCGACAAGGCCAGCCGAGGCAGCTGCAGCTTCACCCGAAGGTCGATCACGGCCACCACCTTGCCGCGTACGCTGATGATGCCCATCACGCCCTCGGGCGCACGGGGAACCGGCGTGATCGGCGGAACCTTGAGGATGGCGCCGATGCGATGAATCTCGATCGCGTAGATCTCCCCGCCGAGCTTGAACGCGAGGAACTCCCGCAGAGGGCCACGATCCTTGCCCTTCGCGCGCGCCAGCGCCCCTCCTCGCGATGCCGACCTGTCAGGCATGCGCCACCACCCCCGCGCGCGTCGAGACCGCAAGCGCCTCCTCGATCAGGAACGGAGTGTCGATCACCAGCCCCACCCGCTCGTCGCCCAGCTCCGTCGCGCCCGCAAACCCCCGCAGCGCCTTGAGAGGACCGCCCAACGCCTTGATCACGATGTCCTGACGCCCGAGAATCCGATCCACCACGAACCCGCACCTGCGTGCCGATGCCGAAGCAATCACGATCACCATCTTGCCAGGCCGCGCCAGCGATTCCTCCACATCCCTGACCTGGAAGGCGACGTCGAGACGGCACAGCGGCAGCGACTCGCCGCGAAGGGTGACCACCTCCCTGCCTTCGATCAGACGCACCGACGAGGGGTCCACGGTCACCGCCTCCTGGACGCTCGACAGCGGAACCGCGAAGATCCCCCCTGCCACGTCCACCAGCAAAGCTCCGATGATCGCAAGGGTGATCGGCAGCGTGATCGTGAACTTGGTCCCAATGCCAGGCTCGCTCTGGGCGTCTACCACCCCTCCAAGCCTCGCGATGTTGGTCTTGACCACGTCCATCCCCACCCCGCGCCCCGAATGCTTCCCCACGTCCTTGCGCGTGGTCACCCCTGGCATGAACAGCAGCCCAAGGGCGTCGTGACGGCTGATCTCCTGCGCTTCCTCGGGCGACAGGATCCCCGAGCTCAGCGCCGCCTTCACCAGCGCGTGATCGTCCACTCCACGGCCATCGTCCTCCACCTCCACCACCACCTGGTTGCCCTTCTGGAACGCGTTGAGCGCGATCGTCGCAACCGCCGGCTTGCCCACCTTCGCGCGCTCCTGGCGCGCCTCGATGCCGTGATCCAGCGCGTTTCGCACCATGTGCATCAAGGGATCGCTCAGGTCTTCCACGATCAGCTTGTCGACTTCCGTCTCCGCACCCGTGATGATCAGGTTCGCGTCCTTGTCCAGCTCGCGGCTCAGCTGGCGAACCACGCGCGCAAGCTTCTCGAACACCTGCCCCAGAGGCACCATCCGCACCTCGAGGATTCCCCCCTGCATCGCTGACAGCTGGCGATCAAACGTGTGGTGCAGCCGCGCCAGCTCCGACGCTGTCTCCCGCTGCCCAGGCTCGTGTCGCGTCTTGTCCGCGAGACGCCCGAGCATCCCCTTGAGGATCGCCATCTCGCCGAGAAGGCTCATCAGGTGGTCGAGCTTCTGGATGTCGACCCGCACCGTCTGCGCCACCGATCGCAGGCTCGCATCCGGCCCTCGGACCGCGACCGCTCGATCCGACAGCGACTTGTGCTGCATCGGCATGTCGCTGCTCGACTTGAGCGGCGCTTCCGGTGCCACCGATGCGATCGCGATGGATTCGGGCGCGAGCTCGGAATGCATCCTGTCGGGCGACGGCCCTGGGCCCTCGGTCGCCCGTTTCGGCACTTCGTCGATCCGGATCCCTTGCGCTTCGATCGCGGCCTTCAGCGAATCGAGCGACTCGTGCGACGCCAGCAGGATGTCGATCTCGATCGACTCCGCATCGGCGCCCGTGCCTGTGGGCAGGTAGGTCAGGATCTCTCCGAGCGCCTTCAGACGGCTCTTGAGCGACTCGAGCCCTGCATCGATGGTCGCGAGATCGAACACCACCCGCACGCGGTACAGCTTCAATCCGCGCTGGATGTTGTTGCGAAGACGGTGCTCCTCGTACTCGGTCAGCACCGCCAGCATTCCAGGGTCCAGGTCGTAGGCCAGCGTCGGGCTCTGCACCGCCCGACGCGTTCCCGACTTCTGGATCTCGAGCATGAAAGGATCGAACTCGTCGACCCCGGCCGCCTGCTCTCCACCCTTCTCTGCCGCGAGCAGCCGTCCGTACATCTCCACCGCACGGAACAGCAGATCCAGCAGATCCCCGCTCAGCTGCACCCGCCCCATGCGCAGGTCGTCCAGCAGGTTCTCCAACTCGTGCGACAGCGTTCCCAGCCGCGTCGCATTGAAAAGCCCCGACAGCCCCTTGAGCGTGTGGACGTGACGGAAGACCTCGTTGACCAGATCCGGGTCCACCGCACCCGAGTGCGCAGCCGTGTCGAGAAGGAGCAGATCGCGCGATAGGCTCTCGATGATCTCCTGGGCTTCCGAGAAGAAGTCCTCCCGAGCCTTGTCGCCAATGTCCGTCATCGATCCTCTTTTGTACCCTATCCTCTCCGCTGCGGGGAGTGCGACGGGATCCGGATCCTAGCAGATCGGGTGTTGCTGTCTTTCCTACACGGTACAAGCTACTGCGGCCGCACACGCTCCTCCACCCAGTCCGCGATCTCGTCCCACACGTACGGCACCTCGCGACCCAGGTACTCCGCGCTGTGCAGGGCCCCGTCCACCCCCACCATGCGCGACCCCTTGGACATCGCATGCAGCGCCTGCGCAGGCTCGTTCGACGTGTTGTCCTCCCGGGCAGCCACGATCAGGTTGGGCAACGTGAGCACCTCGCCAAAGGGCTTGTAGATGTCCACGCCGCGAAGCGCTGCGCCCGGGGAGATCAATGCTACGCCGCGCAACCGGTTGCCCAATCCCTTGGCCGCAACCACCGATGCCGTAGCCCCGATGTCCGATCCCACCAGCACCACCGCTCCTGCAGGGCCGCCTGTCCGCCGATCCATCCACTGGATCGCTGCCTGCACGTCCTTCGACAGCGCAGCGAACTCGGCCGGGCCGAACTCGTTCCACGCGAGCTTCTTGCCCCCTTTTGCACCGGGCGCCCCTTTACCCTTGCCGTCTCCCACCGACGTGCCATGCCCGCGGAGATCGAACGTCAGCACGTTGAGGGGCATCTTTGGCGGAAAAAGTCGTTCGATCAGCGGAGTCCACTCGGTGCGCGTCCCTGCCATGCGATGGACCAGGATCACGGCTGGCGCGCGCGCGTCTCCCCCTGCGTACAGCGAGCCTTCGAGCTTCACGCCGTCCGCCGCTGTCATGCTCACGGCCTCTGGCTTGGGCGCCGGGTTCGTGGGGCGAAGTGCACGGGCCGAGGCCGACGCAGAAGCCGAGCCGGATGCCATCGGTGGAGCGGCGTCCGCGTGCAAGGGCTTGCCGCCCTCGCCGCCGCACTTGCACCCGGCAAACGCCACCCCGACCCAGACCGCCGCAATCCAAGCTGACTTCATGGGCCCCTATCCTAGCCCACCTCAATCCTGGCTGCCGAACGACCGCTCGTACAAGTCCTCGATCGCCTTGAGCCCGGCGCTCTCCAGGTGCTTGGTGCCCGTGCCCGCGAAGCGCGGCGACTTGATCACCGGCTTGGACGGCTTCCACTCCTGGTTCTCCCACTTGAACCATTGGCTCTGCACCTGGTCGAACACGTTCAGCTCGCACTTCCATCGTCGAGCAAGCTCAGCGCCCCAACCTGTGCCGCCGCGCACCGTGCCGTCCTGCTGGATCGACCCGATCACGAACACCTGCTGGCAGGGCTTGATCTGGTGCCAGATGCTCTGAAGCACCTTGTTGACCTGCGGGTCCTCCGGAAACACGCGCTTGAGCCTGTGCGAGACGTAGCGAAGGCTGACGTCGCCAGCGCGAAGCTCGCTGTCGGTGAGCATCCGGAGGCCGCGCGATCGCACGCGGTTGGTGTGACCCTCGAAGCTGAACGTGATCTCGGCGAGCCCGTAGCGCTCCGCCATCTCGCCAAAGGCCGCCTCGGCGCCGCGCGCGCCCCCGCTGTGCAGGGTGAACCGCGCGCGGTTGCGAAGCCCTGGCAGCTCGGAATCCCTGCGATCCTCGACGAGCTGCATGGTCACCGCATCGAGCAGCAGCCCGCGCGCGCCCTCTTCGTTCGGCCCGTGCCCCTTGAGCACCCGCAGGCGCACCTTGCCCCCTGCAGGCTCCAGCCCGATGATCACATCGAGCAATCCCACGTGCCGATCCACTGGCGACGGGAATCCCTCAGGATGCGAGACCGGAACGTGGCGATGCGTGCGCACGCTCATCCACAGCTCGGCGTCGAGCTTGGTCGCCAGCGCGCGCGCCTGCTCCACGATGTCGAGCGTGGCGCCCTCGAAGTCGAATCCCTCCACGATGATCAGATCAGGATCGCCGCCGAGCGCGCCCTTGGCCGCAGCCGCCGCTTCGCTGAGCTTGGCGACGCGCAGCGATGCGCCAGGCAGCGAGATCAGCAGCCGCTTGCGCTCCAGCTCGAGCATCACCAGCTGCGGCTCGGACAACCCTGTGCCCTTCTCCAGCTCGCCGAACAGCTCGTCGTAGTACGCCCTCAGGTGATCGATGGGCGCCTCGTTCGACACGTGCAGGACCCGCAGACCGCGCAGCAGCGCGTCGATCCCGATCTGCACCAGGCACGGCGTCTTGCCCGTGCCCGAAGGTCCTGCCACCACCCCAACGTGCCTGCGTCCCAGCTCGCCGCGCATGGCACGCTCCAGCTCCCGGATCGCGCTGCGTGCCGTCACTTCGCTCGTGTACATCACGCCTGCTCCTTCGATCCCGCACGCATGCGCTCTTGGTGGTGCTTGATCAGCTCCTGGGCCAGCGCCTCTGGCACCGGGCTGTAGCGAGCAAACTCCATCGTGAACTCCCCCTTGCCTTGCGTCGACGATCGCAGCACGGTCGAGTAGCCGAACATCTCGCTCAGAGGCACGTGCGCCTCCACGCGCACGAACCCCTCGGATTCGGTCGTGCCCACGATGATCCCTCTGCGCTTGAGCAAGGTCCCCACCACGCCGCCCTGGAATTCGATCGGCGCTTCCACCGCGACCCGCATCACAGGCTCGAGGATCTGCGGCTTGCATCGCGGATAGACCTGACGCCACGCGCCGCGCGAAGCTTCCTGGAATGCTATGTCCGAGGAGTCGACCGCGTGCGCTGCGCCGTCGTTGACCACCACCCGCACGCCCGTCACCGGCGCTCCGATCTGCGGCCCCTTGCCCATGCACGACCGGAAACCCTTCTCGCACGAAGGGATGAACTCGCGCGGAATCACGCCGCCCACCGTCTCGTCCACGAACTCGTAGTCACCGTCCGGATTCGGCTCCACGCGCCCGCATACGCGGCCGTACTGCCCTGAGCCGCCCGTCTGCTTCTTGTGCGTGTAGTCGAAGGGCGACGACGCCGTGAGCGTCTCGCGATACGCCACGCGCGGCGGGCTGGTTTCCACAGCGATCGAATACTCGCGACGCATCCGCTCGACGTACACGTCGAGGTGCAGCTCTCCCATCCCGGAGATCGTCGTCTCGCCGGTCTCCTGATCCGCCTGCACGTGGAACGTCGGATCTTCCTTGGTGAACCTGCGCAACGCCTTGGACAGGTTGCTCAGCCCCTTGCTGTCCGTCTTGACCGTCAGCGTGATCACAGGGGCAGGCACGTGCATCGAGGCCATCGTCACCTCGAGCTGCCCATCGGTGAAGGTGTCGTTCGACGAGCACTCGATGCCGAACATCGACACGATGTCCCCGGAGCTGCACGACTCGATCTCTTCCATCTCGTCGGCATGCATGCGCACCAGCCGTCCGACCTTGTGGGTGCGTCCGGAGCGCATGTTGACGATCGACTCGCCCCGCCGGAGCGTGCCTTGGTAGATGCGAAGGTAGGTCAGCTGCCCGAAACGCCCTTCGTCGACCTTGAACCCGACCATCACGAGCGGGTCTTCCGCACGGCCGGAAAGCTTGATCGGGTCCGCCGCCTCGTCCGTGCTGAGGGCCGTCTGATCGCGATCCCCGGGCGACGGCAGATACCGCGTCACGCCATCGAGCAGCGGCTGCACGCCCCGGTTCTTGTACGCTGACCCCATGAACACAGGGGTGATCTGCAAGGACAGGGTGGCCTTGCGGATCGCCCTCTGGATCAGCGCCTCGTCGACCTTGTCCTCGATCATCGCCTCGGTCAGCTCGTCGGAGAACATCGACACGGCGTCGAGCAGGGCTTCGCGGTTCGCCAGCGCCTCCTGCATCATCTCCGCAGGGATCGGCTCCTGTCGCACCGTCTCTCCCGCGCGGCCGTCAAAGTACAACGCCCGCATTCCCACCAGATCGATCACGCCTTCGAACTTCTCTTCGAGCCCGATCGGGAGCTGCATCAGGACAGGGTTGAGGCCGAGACGCTCACGGAGCTGGTCGCGCACGCGCAAGGGGTTGGAGCCGGCGCGGTCGCACTTGTTGACGAAGGCCACGCGGGGCACGCCGTAGCGTCGCATCTGCCGGTCCACGGTCAGCGATTGGGACTGCACGCCGGCCACGGCGCACAGCACGAGGATGGCTCCGTCCAGCACGCGAAGCGCCCGTTCGACTTCGATGGTGAAGTCCACGTGCCCAGGGGTGTCGATGATGTTGATGTGGTAGCCGTTCCAGGTGCAGTGGGTGGCTGCGCTCTGGATGGTGATCCCGCGCTCGCGCTCCAGGTCCATCGAGTCCATCTTGGCCCCGACGTTGTCCTTGCCTTTGACCTCGTGGATCGCGTGGATTCGCTTGGTATAGAAAAGAATGCGCTCGGTCAGCGTCGTCTTGCCCGAGTCAATGTGGGCGCTGATTCCGATGTTACGGATGATGTTCTGATCGAGGATCACGACGGCTCCACCGGATCGGCCCCGCAACAACACGTAGGAGACACTCCGGGCGGGCGGGCATCTACTGGATGCCGGGGGCATGTGCAAGCGGGCATCCTGAGAGCGGGCAGGGCGACCGCAACAGCTTTGCCTTCAAGAAAAGGGTTTGCAACAAACTTGGCCACTTATTGAACCTGGGGGAAAAGCTTGGGGCATGCTGATTCTCGCCCTTGCCCTCACGGTCGCCCTGGTATTTGCCGATGTCCAGCATATCCTGAAAAGCAGATCGAGTCGCTATTCGCGTCCCGGCGGCCTGGTCGGTTGAATGATGCGCAGCCCGTTCGCACCTGATTGAGGAGCGAACCCATGACTGCCTCCGCCCCAGCGCTCCCTGCGTTCTCCCCCCCAGGGCCCCTGTCCCTGTCGCAAGCGCTGGACTGTATCGTCGCCGGGGTTCAACGTAAGCTTGCTGTCGTGCCTACCGACGAGACGCCCATCGATGACATCGTCGCCCGCTGCAAGCAGGGGGATCGGGCAGCTTTCCGGGTTCTGTTCCAGAGGCACCGCAGTGACGTGGCCCGCCTCGTGTTCCGCATGCTCGGCCCCAAGGCTGACCTCGAAGACATCATCCAGGAAGTTTTCCTTCAAGTCTTTCGCAGCCTTGGAGACTTCCGGGGCGAGGCTCGCTTCACCACCTGGCTTCACCGGCTCACGGTCAACGTCGTGCTCATGCACCGGCGCGCTGCGCGCAGCCGTCCCAACTTCACCGACGAGGTCCCGGCCGAGGCCGAGGCCCACACCGCACATCCTGACGACGACGCGATCCGTCGGGAACGAATCCGTGCGTTCTACGCGGTGCTGGATCGACTTCCCGAAAAGAAGCGCACCGTATTCATCCTCCACGAAATTGAAGGACTGTCGCCGACCGAGGTTGCCGAAGCGGTCGACGCACCCGTCCTTACGGTTCGCACGCGGCTGTTCTACGCCCGTCGCGAGCTCATTCAGCTGCTGCGCCAGGAGCCCACGCTCGCGTCTCTCGCAGACGTGATGCTCAGGCCAGGTAGCGCGGATCTCGCTGCGGGCGAGGTCAGGGAGTCCACGCCATGAGCGACCTGCAGGAATTCAGGCAGCTCGTCCGCCAGGTCGCTGAAGAGCCAGTCCCTGACGTCAATTGGGATCGTGTCGAGAAGAGCCTCTTCGACAAGCTGGACCGAGAGCCGATTCGTTTGCCCGTCCGACGCGCCCCAGCCTGGCGCCCCTTGGTCGGTGTCGCCGCGGTTGCCGCTGGCCTTGCGGCTGCCGCTTCTTTCGCGATCACCCATCACCCGTCGTCCGATCGTTCGCTCTCCCAGGCTGATCACCATGCGGTCGCTCCGCAGCACGCTGACCGCGTTGCCTCCGGTACCCTCGAGGCTGCGTCGCTCAGCCAGGGCGATCGGGTGATCGCAAGCGCGGGCTCCCTCACGATCCAGCACCCAGGCCATGCTGCCTGGACCCTGTCGGATTCATCGCGAGCCGTGGTCGAGCAGCTCGGCTCGGTCGTGGTGATCGATCTCGAGTCAGGCAGCGTGCGGGTCGAAGTGGTTCCGCAGCCCGTCACCGAAACCTTCGTGGTTCGCGTGGGCGAGACAGCTGTGTCCGTGCACGGAACCGTGTTCACGGTCGAGCGTCGTGCCGACCGTGCGCTGGTGCAGGTCGAGCGTGGCTCGGTTGCTGTCGGTCCTCGATCCAAGCGCGGCCAGGGCACCGGCTGGTTGATGGTGGCGCCCTCGGGCGCGAGCTTCACCCTCGACGGTGCGCGAGCCTCGACGTTCCTGCCTTACGAGCCGAGCTCTCTTCCGGCGATTGCCGTAGCAGCGGCCACGGACGTCTCGCATCCGTTGCAGCCGTCAGGGCCCTCGGCCGCAGGCGATCCTCCGCGCGTGGCGGTGGTCGTCCCGACCGCACCCGCACCCAAGGGCGTGCCGCAGGTGCCGGCCGTTGCGACGCAACAGCCTGCTGAGCCGGTGGAAGCTCCGCCACCGACCGAGCTACCCGATACCCTGACCGAGGCCCTCGCGCAGGCCACGCTCGATTCGATCCGAGCCCAGGTCGTGGATTGCCATCGCAGGCTGCGACCGGTCGCAGAGAGCGAAGGGCTCAAGCTGACGGTTCAGTCGAGCTTGAACATGACGATTGCGCCTGACGGTCACATGACGATGGGCCGGTTCGATCCGCCGCTGGTTGCCGAAGTCCAGGCGTGCGCCAATGCGGTCGTGCTCTCAGCCGCATTCCCCAAGGCGAAGAATCCGAGCACGCTGCGTCTGGCGCTGCGCTTCTGATTCGGGCGTTGACACCCGGCAGTGCCATGCCGCAATCATCGTCGTCATGGGACGGGTGCGTACGTGCGGCGCGAGCTTGAGCCACGCCGGCCTACTTCTTGGTGCTCACCCACTGCACGATAGCGTGCGTCTCGCGAGCTCCCAGTCCCTGGAATTGCAGCCCGAGGCCGTCTGCAGCCGTCCATCGCACGACCGCAGGGAACTCCATGTCGCCGCCCGGGGCCGTGACGGTCAACTTCAGCCGTGCGCCGAACGCGGCTTTGAGCTCTGTTTCGACGAACACACCACCGATACTCATGTCCCGGCATCGCCCCGGAGTCTTGTCCTGTGCACCTTCGAGGGTGATGAGCACAGGCACGTCGACCGGCGTTCGCCGGAACTGTCTTTTTTCCGTCAAGGCGGGCTCCTTCAGAGGATCGGGCTGGACCTGGGGTCTGCCGATGGGTGATGGTCGCGAGTGAACCGCATGGATGTCAAGCCGATGTCGCGTACCCAGAAGCTTCTCGAGCATTGGGAGGCAGGTACGATTGTGGTGGTGGTCGCGATCATCTGCGCTCTGGTGGCCGTTCCGAGGCCGGTACTGCCTGACGAGATCCCATTTCCCCGGGTAGAACAGCGTGCCCTTCTGCAGATCTCGCAAAAGGACGCGGATCGGGCCAGCGCCCTGGCGAAGGAGCGGCCAGGCTACGACGTGCGGGCGTTGGGAGAGGCTGTTCGTTTGTACGGTGCTGCGGACGCCGACTCCGATGGCGACCGGGGAAGCTCCCAGTACAACCAGCTCGCGCGCGCTGTCGCCCCTGCCCTCGAGCAGGGCGCTGAGCCGGTGCTCGCCCTTCGCGCCTACCAGATGACCGTGTTCCTCCGCGAGCTGGACAGATTCGCAGCCACAGGCGTCGAGACGACCGAGCTCCGCGAGCTCGGCGGCGGGATCGTCGCGCTGCTGCGACGGTCCCATTGGATTCGACCAGAAGGCAAAGGCTACCGTCTGCTGCCTGATCGGTTCGTGCTCGAAGCCCTCTTTCGCAAACGCTGGAACGAGATCACGGGGCTCAAGAGCCCACCCTTCGCGCTCTCGCTCCAGGAGCAGCGCGCGCTGTACGCTTTCCTCCTCGCCAACCCCCTCGTCGTTGGCAACGTAGCGCCCGGTCTGCCCTGGCGGTGCCGCGCTGCGAATGAGTACCTGCTGCGCAAAGTAGGCGAGCTGGCTGCCATTGACCCTGAATATCCTGCGGATATCGCGCGAGGCATCCTGCTCATGAGGACCGGCCGCCCCAAGGAAGCCGTCGAAGTCCTGTCGAGCTACGTCGAGCGCCACCCCGATGGCCCGCTGACCATGCGAGCCCGCAACTCCCTGCGAGAAGCCCAGGAGCGTCTGCTTCTCATGGTCGATCGCTGACGCCGTCCTTGCCGCACTTCGCCAGCTCCGCAAGGAGCGTCTCCAACGCGTCGAGGCCGTTCGTCCAAGTGTCCTTGTCCGTGACTTTGCGGGTCAGCCTCATGTCCGGGCTCACCTTGAACGGCGAGTTCTTCTTCTGCACGAGCGCCACGAGCTTGGAAGCGTCCAGCGCGTGATCCTCGGCCAGGTGCAGGGTCACGCCCTTGGCGTGCGCCTCGCACCCGACCACGCGCAGCTTGCGGAGCTCGGTCTTGAGCCGCATCAGGTGCACCAGACGTCGCGCAGCTTCGGGCGCAGGTCCGAACCGATCCTGCATCTCGAGCGCCAGGTCCTCGGTCTCCAGCTCATCGGTCGCGCTCGCGAGCCGCTTGTAGAACGACAGCCGAACCCCGATGTCGGCAATGTAGTCCTCAGGCAGGAACGCCTCGACGTCGAAGTTGATCTCAGGCTCGATGTCGTGAAGCACCGCTTCGCCGCGCAGCTCGTGCACGGCATCTTCCAGCATCTGACGGAACAGGTCAAAGCCCACGGATGCCACGTTGCCGCTCTGCTCAGCGCCGAGCAGATCCCCTGCGCCCCGGAGCTCGAGATCCAACGAGGCGATGTGGAATCCCGAGCCGAGATCCGTGTGCTGCTCGATCGCCTCCACGCGTGCGCGCGCCTCCTCGGTCATCGCATTGACCGGCGGCACCACCAGGTAGCAGTACGCGCGCTCCTTGGAGCGGCCGACCCTGCCCCGCAGCTGGTAGAGCTGCGCCAGGCCGAACATGTCCGCACGGTCGATCACGATCGTGTTCGCGCGCGGAATGTCCAGGCCGTTCTCGATGATCGAGGTCGTCGCCAGCACGTCGTAGCGCCCCTCCATGAACTCGAGCATCGTCCGCTCCAGGCTCGCTTCCGACATCTGCCCGTGCGCTACCGCGATCCGCGACTCCGGCACCAGCTCCTGCAGATGTGCCGCACGCTCGTAGAGCCCCTCGATGCGGTTGTACACGTAGAAGACCTGCCCGCCGCGCGACAGCTCCCTGCGCACCGCCTCGCGAATCACCTTGTCGTCCTGACGCGTGATGATCGTTCGGATTGCCCTGCGATCCACGGGCGGCGTCGTGATGATCGACACGTCGCGCAGCCCGCTCACCGCCATCTGCATCGTGCGCGGAATCGGCGTCGCCGACAGCGTCACCACGTCCACCGATCGCTTCAGCTGCTTGATCCTCTCCTTGTGCGTCACCCCGAACCGCTGCTCCTCGTCGACCACCAGCAGCCCGAGCGCCTTGAAGTGCACATCCTTGGAAAGCAGACGATGGGTTCCCACCACGATGTCCACCGAGCCTGCGCGCAACCCGCGCACCACCGCGTCCTGCTCGGCCTTGGACTGGAAGCGCGACAGCCCGCGCACCTCCATGGCGTAGCCGCGCATCCGGCTCGTGAACGACAGCAGGTGCTGCTGCGCAAGCACTGTGGTCGGGCACAGCACCGCGACCTGGCGCGACTGCATTGCCACGCGGAACGCCGCCCGGATCGCCACCTCGGTCTTGCCAAACCCGACGTCGCCGCACACCAGGCGATCCATCGCGCTCTCGCGCTCCAGATCGCGCATGACGTCCGCGATCGCCCTGCCTTGATCCGGCGTCTCCTCGAACGGGAACGTCGCCTCGAACGTCTGGTAGTCGTCGTCCGCTGGCGGCAGTCCCTTTCTCAGGATCGCCTGGCGCTCCGCGTACAGACGCAGCAGCTCGTCGGCCATCTGGCGCACGTTGCGAGCCACCCGCGATCGGGTGCGTGCAAACGTCTGCCCGCCCAGCCGATCCAGCTTCTGCGTCGCATCTCCACCTGCGTACTTCTGGATCTGGTTGAGCCGGTAGACCGGCAGGTACAGCTTGTCGCCGCCAGCGTATTCGACCACCAGGAAGTCCACGGTCATGCCGCTGACCGGCTTGTGCACCAGCCCGTGGTAGCGTCCGATGCCGTGCTCCACATGGACCACGAGATCCCCGGTCGACAGCGACCGAAGATCTTCGATGAAGGGGCGCGAGGTCGACGAAGCGGCAGCGCGATTCGCCCGTCGCTTGGCACGTCGTCCGAAGATCTCTTCCTCTGTGACCAGGACCAGCGCCTCGAGCGGCGCCACCACGCCGCGAGCCAGCGTGCCGACCACGACGAGCACCTGGCCGCGTTCCATCTCCTCGAGCCACTGGGGCTCGAATCGTCCGGCTCTTGCCTTGCAGAGCACCTCCCGGTGCCGCAGCAGGCCCACGAGACGCTCTGCCTGGGTCTCGGCGCGCGCTGCGATCGCAACGCGCATCCCTGCGCCGTGCCAGGATTCGATCCGCTTCGCGAGCGGCTCCAGGGCTCCTGCCTTGCCATGGCGCGCCCGCGCTGCCTGGATCGCCCGCTCGAGATCTCCATGATCCCGAGCCGCCATCGTGGGCGTCGATTCGTCCGCCCGCTCGAACACCTCGAGCTCTTCCTGCTCCTGCCCACCGCTCACAGCCACGCGGTGCAAGGCCACCACGGTGCGCCCTTGCAGCCAGTCGCGCACGCTCGTCTCGCTCTCGAAGAACGCGTCCACAGGGAAGTGAGGCTCGCGCGACTTCTGCGCTTCGTCTGCCAGCGCGCGCCCGAGCTCGTCGCGGATCGCCCGCGTGATCGACGACGGATCCTCCATCATCACCACGCAGCGATCGGGCAGATACGACCAGAGCGGTGCGAGGTCGTAGCAGGCGGGCAGCATCCCCTCGGCGCCGTAGAACGTGCGTCCGGAGGCGACGTCGTCGGCCAGGGCGCGCGCGCGGCTCGACGGCAGATCGACCGCATCGCACATGGCGCGCACCTTGTCGCGGCTGCGCTCCACGCGCTCCGGGGTCAGGATCGCCTCACGCGCCGGAGGAAGCCACACCTCGCGTACTTCGCGGATCGTGCGCTGCCCGTCCGGATCAAAGAGCTTGAGCGCGAGCACCATGTCGCCCAGAAGCTCCACCCGCACCGGATAGTCCGAGCCAGGCGGCCAGACGTCGAGCACCGAGCCTCGCACTGCGAAGGTGCCCGGATCCTCCACGAGCGGCACGCGCAGGTATCCGGCTTCGGACAGGCTAGATGCCAGGGCGTCGCGATCGAGCTCCTGCTCGGCAGCGACCATGCCCGAATGGCTCGCGATCGCCTCGTGAGGAATGACCTTGCGCGCCAGGCCGCTGGCGCTCGTCACCAGGAACCGGAACGGTAGCCCGTGCTCCAGATGGAACAGCGTGGCGACCCGCGTCATGGCCGCACGCCGATCCGGGTTGATGTCCGCGTACGGACTCGCCTCGTTGGCCGCGAGCAGCAGGACTTCGCCCTGCGCGGTCTCCTCGGTCTGCTCGGCATCGCGCTCGCCCCACAGGAACGCAATATCGGCAGCCAGCTGCCGCGCCTGCTCCAGATCCGGAGCGACGCAGATCACGGGAAGGGCTCGGTCGACGGCAGCGCCGATGGCGCGTGCGACCAGCGCGCTCGCGCACCCGGCGACCCCTGCGACGTGCGAGATTCCGGGGGATCCGCCGAGCGCAGCGACGGTCCGTGCGACCTGGGATACGGTCGTCGACACAGCGCCCGCGGGCGGGTCGAGCGATGGAAGCGGGTCGGACGTGTCATCCTCGGGTGGCAGCTCGAGGTTGACGCGTTCACCGAGCGTTGCGCCCAGGCGGGTCCGCTTTTCCATCGGGGCCATCTGTAGCACACGACCCTAGGGGCAATGCCGCTCACTTTGGTGGCCAAGTGATCGATTTTCCTTTGTAAATCCAAGCCTATTTCCATCCAAGCGCCGATCGTGCAGCGTCGCGGCGAGGTGACGCGCATGGCCTTGTTCGCTGGATTGCTGATAACCGCCGCTG
>JACRCQ010000009.1 GCA_016218915.1 Deltaproteobacteria bacterium | reverse complement strand
CAGCGGCGGTTATCAGCAATCCAGCGAACAAGGCCATGCGCGTCACCTCGCCGCGACGCTGCACGATCGGCGCTTGGATGGAAATAGGCTTGGATTTACAAAGGAAAATCGATCACTTGGCCACCAAAGTGAGCGGCATTGGCGCTAGGGCCCTTGCGCGAGAATCACCAGGTTCCTCGGGCTAGCCTCGGGCGCGAACAGGCGTAGCACCTGGACCGCGTAGCCTGCTTCCACAAGGGCCGAAGCCCGGTCGAGCACCACGGCGAGCTCCACCACAGGTCCCAGCATGGCGCGAGGAAGGGTAAGACGGCGCACCTTCCCGAATACATCCCGCGCCCGCTGGATGACCTCATCGAGCTGCGGCTCGGTCGCTGGCGCCATTCCCCGCTTCGCGAGCGCTGCCGCGATCAGCTCTCTCGGCCCGCGCTGCGCCTGACGCCGGTTCAACCCGCGCATCTCATCGCCAGCGCACACCGCGATGCCCCGCTCGCGCAGGTACAGCCGAAGCGCGCACCGGGCCTCGCGCGCCCGCATGGTCTGCTCGATCGGGGTCTCCACTCCCTGCTCGCGAGCGCTGAGGTTGGCGAGGCCGAGCACGTCCCGCCTCAGCGACAGCCCCTCGTCCGCGCCTGCCCTGGAGATCGGCGCCCGCGCTTCGCCCCTTACCTTCTGCACGCAGCAGGTCACCAGCGCCACGTCGGCGTGCGCCTCAATCGCCTCCCGGATCAACGTGTCCCCAAGCTCTCCGCACGCGTGCAGCCCCATGGCAAGGTCCCGATCCTGCAAGCCCAGCCCACGGGCCACCGCATCGCAGTGCACGAACGTCACGTCCCCCTGCAGCGCGCGCTTGGCAGCGCCGCGCACCCTGTCTTCGACCAGCTCCACACCGATGACCGGCTTGGCGAACCGGGAACCCAGGCTGATCGAGAGACTCCCCCTGCCAGAGCCCACGTCGACCACGCGCATCGAGCGCTCGATCAGGGGCCCTGCCGCGTCGATCAGGAGCGCGAGCTGCGAGAGCTTGCGTGGGGAGGCTCGTCGCACGCTGAGCAGGGAAGCGGAGGCTTCCCGCATCGGAACCTCGTCGAGGATCTGATGCACTTCCCTTGCGAGCTCGATCAGGCTCTGCGGCGCTCCTGCCATCCGCTCGATCCGCGAGGCGAGCCCTTGCCCTTCGCATCGGTGGACGTCGTCGTCACCCAGCGAGAGCAGGTAGGTCGTCCATCCTCGAGCCTTCGCCCACGAAGGGATCGAATCGTCGCTCACACGCTCCTCGACGATGTCGCGCGTGTCGCGAACGAGGCTCCCGACCCGCTGCAGCAGGCGAGGGACGCTGATCGGGGAGGGGCCGATCACTGGGTGGTCTTCGGGGCTACTTGATGTCCGGCGGCGCTACGCACACCGCGACTTCGAGCAGGATGTACAGCAGGGCCTTCTCTTGCGTGAGAAGCTCGGTCGTGGAGCCCTTGTCAGCCTCCGTGTGGTAGGTGCTGTACAGCACGCGTCCACAGGACCGCTCGAAGCTGAGCGTGTTCGGACCCTGGCCGATCACCCACACCTTGGGCGTGACCTTGGTCGGATTGCCGTCCATGTCCGTGGTGTCGACCGTGTTGACCTGGGAGATCGAAGTCCAGTTGGCTTCCACGCTCCAGCTCGAAATGTTCTGGGCCGTGAGCCAGTCCTGCAAACCCTGATCCTGCACCTGCGCAGGAGCATCGTAGGCGCCATGCTGGCATCCCGAGCCGATGGTGCTGGTCTGGCCGACCCATTCCACGTACTCGGGGAAGAGCTGACGCACGAACTCGTAGGAGAAGTCGGTCACGTACATCTTGCCGCCAGCGGCAACGAAGGTGCTCAGGTTGTCCTTGATGGTGTTGTCCGTTGCCGGGCTGCTGGAGCACCACTGCTGCTCGCCGGTGTTTCCGTCGCAGGGGAAGAACACGATGTGATACTGCCCGAGAACCTCAGGCTTCTTGAGCAGCTGGTTCGGCTGCTTCGGATCATTGGGGTCCAGCGGCTTGGTGGGCTCGAAGTAATCGAACCCGGCGGTGGCATAGTCGACCGTAGGGCCGGTCAACGGCTTGCTCCCCGTGATCTTCGCAAGCCCCAGCTTTGCCAGCGACACGTCGATGCGGTCCCATGCGCCGGGCACGATTGCCATCTTGGGGATGTCGTCGCCGTTCGCCTTGTCCATGCGCCCCGGAAGCGTCGTCATCTCCAGCGGCACGTCCATCACGCCTTCCTCAGGGATGGTGATCGCACGCACCCTCCGGAACTGCCCCTTTTGCACGATGAGGTACATCTCGCCCGTGTACCAGGTGGGAAGATCGAAGGAGCCGTCAGCTTTCGTCGTGGTCCAGGGCGTTTCCGACGAGAGCTTCACGCACTTATCGCAATAGGTCACCTCTGGGATCGCCTTGGGAGGGGCAGCGCTGACGTACACGAGCGCCCCGGAGATCGGGATGGTTCCTTCAGGAGCAACGACCTTGCCTGCCAGATGCGCCTTGGCCGTGGGTGTGCTCGCTTCGCCGTTGGCGCCATCCAGCAGAGTCGAGTCCGGGAAGAAGTTCGCGTCGAGCTCGGTCCCTCCAGCGCCTCCGCTGCCACCACTCGGCACATAGCTCGAGTCGCTACCGCCCGCGGAGCAGGCGACGAATCCAACGATCCCCAAGAAACCCGCAACCCTCAGGAAGCCGTTCCGGACCATGCGCGCTGCGCTCCTTTCATGAGAGGCTTCCAACACGCGGCTCAACGGACCGGCGCTCGAAGCCAAGTATGCCTATGCAGCGTAGCTCATGACGACGACTGCGACCAGACGTCGCCGGGAGTTCGACGGGGACGATCAGGCGCCTCAGGCCGCATCACGA
Source organism: Deltaproteobacteria bacterium (assembly GCA_016218915.1). Classification (GTDB taxonomy): domain Bacteria; phylum Myxococcota_A; class Polyangia; order Polyangiales; family Polyangiaceae; genus JACRCQ01. The sequence continues at coordinate 250,276 of JACRCQ010000009.1, read as the reverse complement.
AAGCCGGCTCAGTCCGCGCCCCGCAGGCCGAACTTGCTCAGGTATCGCCGGATGTGGGAGCGCTCCAGACCTGACCGACGCGCCATCTCCGAGATGTTACCCTCGCACTGCCGGGCAAGCTGCTCGAAGTACTCACGCTCGAATGCGTCGATCGTCTGACGACGCGCCTTGCGGAAGTTTCCCACGGTTCCGGAAGGGCGGTGAGCGGTCCGGCTTGCGCCGCCCATCTGCGCTGCTACGTCGACCGGTCCCGTGCCCTCGGAAAGTGCCAGCGCCACCGCAACCGCGTTGCGCAGCTCGCGAACATTCCCTGGCCAGTCATGGCGAATGATTCGCTCGAACGTCGAGTGCGGCACGCGCCGCCACGCATCGTCGGCTCCCATCTCGTGGAGCATGTGACGCACCAGCCCCGGGATGTCTTCCCTCCGCTCGCGAAGAGGCGGCACGGTCACGGTGAGCTGGGCTACGCGGAAGTACAGGTCGCTCCGGAAGCTTCCGTCGTTGACCGAGCGCGTGAGGTCCCTGCGCGTGGCTGCGATCACCCGCACGTCGATGGGCAGGTAGTGCGAGCTGCCCACAGGCTTGATCCTGCGCTCGGCCAGGGCACGGAGCAGCTTGGGCTGCGTATCGAGCGGCAGCTCTCCGAGCTCGTCGAGAAACACCGTGCCACCTTCTGCCTCCACGAACGGCGACACGCGTCCGCGCTCGGCTCCGGTGAAGGCGCCGCGCTCGTGTCCAAAGAGCGCGGCTTCCGCGAGCGTCTGCACGATCGAGCCGCAATCGATCACGATGAAGGGCGACGAGCTGCGCGGGCTCGCATCGTGGATTGCCTGCGCTGCAACCTCCTTGCCCGTGCCGGTCTCGCCGAAGATGAGCACGGTCAGCTCCGTGGACGCGACGCGAGCCAGGCGATCGAAGAGCACCTTCATTTGCGGGCAGGCGCCGTACATGGAGCCGAACGTCTCCTCGGCCTGCAGCTGGACGCGCTTGGGCACAGCGGGCTCGAACTCGAGCTCGCTCTCTCCCACCCAAAGCGAAAGATGCTCGGAGAGCAGCGCCCCGGTCACCCGGGCCCCTCCGACCCACGTTCCGTTGCGGCTCCCGAGATCCCGCAGCTTCACGCCGCGATCGGTTGCCATGAGCTCCACGTGAATCGAGCTGACCTTCGGATCCCGCAACACAAGATGGCACGAAGCATTGCGGCCCACGACGACGGGCTCGATCCCTATTTCGACGCTCTCCCCCTCGTTGGGTCCGGAACGGACCGTGAGCCGTCCTCCGCGTGCCTGCATCCGATCCGTGGAAGCAACCGTCGAGCTGGTCATCGAGATCCGCCTCTGGGCCTGCGGCCTGGCCCGGCCCCACGCGGGGCTGCTGTCATCGTCTCGGTGTGCGTATCTTCTCTCGGCTGCGCCGTAGCGGCGTGACGGCGCGTGCGCGCCTGCTGGTTCTTCGCCACCACGGCTCGCCAGGCAGTGAGCGCTGCAAAGGCCGATGGGAACCGATCGCCACGGTTGCGCGCCAGCGCAGCGCGCAGGAATCGCTCGAGGTCTGCAGGCCACGTCTCGGCCGTCACCTCTCCCAGGGTCGGCGGGTCCACCTGCGCCTTGAGCGAGAGCGCAGCATAGGGGTCGCCGGACTCGAACGGCACGCGCCCGGCCAGGCACTGGAACGCAATCACGCCCACCGCGTAGATGTCTGCCCGCTCGTCCACCTCGTGCGCGGCTTTCGCCTGCTCAGGAGCCATGTAGCCGTACGAGCCCAGCGTGCCCCCCTGGTTGGTGATCGTGCTCTCTCCCTGCGCTGCCTTGGAGATCCCAAAGTCGATCAGACGGATCTTCCGGTCCGAATCCCACCCCTCGAGGAAGATGTTCCAAGGCGTGAGGTCGCGGTGGATCACCCCGGCTCGATGCGCATCCGACAGCCCGTCGAGGATCCCCGAAACGATCTCTGCCACCTCTGCAAAGGGCAGCGTGCCCTCGCGCTCGAGCAGGTCTGCGAGCGGCTCGCCGCGCAGACGCTCGAACACCAGGTAGAGCCGTGACTTCCACACGCCGGAGCCGAGCAACGAGCAGATCCGAGGGCTCTTGATCGCGCTCACCAGGTCGGCTTCGCGACGCATGCGACGGCCCAGCTCCGAGTCGATCCCAGCGCCCTCGCGCAGGATCTTGACCGCTACCTCGTCGCCCGTATCGAGTGCGACCGCTGCCCACACCTCTGCCATTCCTCCCTTGCCAAGGGGCTGCGAAAGCCGATAGCGCCCTTCGATCACATCACCGGCCGAGGAAGTCATGGATGCTCGCGCCATGCATACCCCACACCGCAACCGGATGAAAGGCCGTCGACTTCAGGCTTCCGGCTACAGGCTTCGGGCTACAGGCTTCGGCCGGAGGTCGCAGATCCTGTTGCGGATGTCGCCTGTCCGAGGACGCTGGGTTTTGTACCCGCGATCCAGACCGCTGCACTATCATCCCGCGTCATGGAGCCGACCCTCAGCGGACACGAGATGCTCGCCCTCATCCAGCGTGTCTTCCAGCCCAAGAGCGACGAGCACTCCGTCGCCATCCTCGTCGATCTTCCGGACCGCGTGGCTGCCGATCACCCTTCATGGGCCGCACGACGCGCCATGGCCTTGGACTGGGCGCGCCAGCTGCACGCCATGTCAGCGCAGAGCGGCCTTCGCGTCTCGCTCTGCCTCTATCGCAACGTGCGTCACAACAACGCTGACCTGCCGGATCACGGCTGGCTCCACGCGGGCGATGCGATCAGCTCCCTCGAGCTGCCTGCCACGGCAGACGACGTGCCGAGCGATGCGACGGTCACAGCCATGCGAGATGTGCTCCGCAAGCATCCGCTGATCCTCGCGCCGACGCAGTTCTCCGCCACCGCGCCGCTGAAGCTCGCGGGCCGTGAGCTCGGCTTCCGCGCAGCCACCATGCCCGGTTTCTCGCCGGACATGATTCCCGCCCTGCGTCTCGACTACGTCGAGATCAACCGCCGGGTGCAACTGCTCAAGGATCTGCTCGACCGCGCGACCGGCGCTGACTTCGAGTTCCTGGTCGACAGCGCTACGTCGCACAAGCTGCACCTGGATCTCCGCTTTCGCACCGCGCACGCTTCAGGAGGGTTGCTCCCGCAGCCCGGCACGGCCGGCAATCTTCCATCGGGCGAGGCCTACATCGTGCCCTACGAGGGGGAGAAGCCAGGGGAGCCAAGCCGATCCGAAGGTCAGCTTCCGGTGGAGCTCGACGGCGATCTGGTCGTGTATCGAATCGAGCAGAATCGAGCGATCGGGGTAATCGACGCATCGAGCGACACGGCCCGAAGGGAAGCCGTTCTTCTGGGCAAGGAGCCAGCCTACGGCAACCTTGCAGAGCTCGGGCTCGGTGTGCTGGCGGACTTCGGAGTGCAACCCTGCGGGGAAATCCTTCTCGACGAGAAGCTGGGCCTGCACATTGCCTTTGGCCGCAGCGATCACTTTGGCGGGAGAATCGGGGCGTCCGACTTCTCTTGCGCTGATGCCGTCGTCCACATCGACCGCGTCTACACCCCCAACCTGCAGCCGCGCGTGCGTGTTCGATCCGTGGTCCTACATTTGGAGGATGGTCGGGAGCAGGCGTTGATGCGAGACGATCGCTACGCGGTTTCCTTCGAACGTTGAGAGCGGCCCATCCTGACCGAGGGCCAAGCTGCTCTCGGGGGGCCCATGACCCGCAACGAATTCCTCTTGATGTTGATTCCAGCGATCGTCGCCCTCGCGGGCGGCGTGCTCGCTGCGCTCTGGCATCCCTCCCACAAGGCTCGAAGCCTCATTCAGCACTTCGCCGCTGGCGTGGTCCTGGCCGCAATCGCCGTCGAGCTCCTGCCGGAAATCGAGCGCGAGCACGCACCTGGCTGGGTGCTCGCCTCGGCGTTCGGGGTCGGCAGCCTGTTCATGTACGGGATGAAGCTGATCACCGAACGCATGGAAGCGCAACACGGCGAGCAGGGCGGCAGATCGACCGGCCTGCTTGCGGCGGTCTTCTTCGATGTCGCGATGGATGGATTCATCATCGGCGCCGGGTTTGCCGCTGGAGGTGAGACTGGGCCGGTCCTCGCCATCGGCCTGGCCGTCGAGCTGCTCTTCCTCGGGTTGGCCTTGACCACCGATGCGCCAGGCGGCTGGAAGATCGTGGGGCTGTCCGGCGGGCTCGGTGTGACCGTGCTCCTGGCTGCAGTCGCGGGAAAGCTGATCCTGTCGGGCGTGTCCAAGACCGTGCTCGCCGGCACTCTCGCATTCTCAGCCGCAGCCCTGCTCTACCTCGTAACCGAGGAGCTCCTGATCGAAGCCCACAAGGGCAAGCACAAGGAGACGCCCAGCTCCACCCTGGTCCTGTTCGCGGGATTCCTCGCCTTCTGGCTGATTCAGCTGGCCGGTAAGTAGCCTGCGCGGCCACCTATCCGCCTCGACGTCGCCGCGAGCTCAAGAAACCTAGCGCGATCAACGCCATGGCCAGAGCGCCCTGCGCAGACCGACCGGCCGCACCACACGCGCACCCACTTTCGCTGCCCTCTCCGACCGCGTAGCCACCGCCAGGATTCTTGCTCGTGCCCCCGCTTGCTCCCGCTGCGCCGTCTGCTGGAGGCGGACCGAGCATTCCGCCAGCACCCGCGGCTCCACCGCTTCCAGCGGACGCATCCTGCGCTCCGCCGGCACCGGCGCTGTCGATGGCCGCGTCCTCACCGCTGCCGCCCGCTTCCGCCGAACCTGCATCCTGTCCCCCAGCAAACGCGCACTCGCACCAGTCCGACAAGTTGCCGTTCTGCGCATCGCACGCGATCGGGTTGTTGCTCTCCTTGCTGCACCCGGTGTTGCCCCCGAACCGCGCAACGCAGATCATGCCCGCAGCGGCGCAGAAGGCCGCACAACCTTCCCCTGCCGTGAACACGCCGGCGCAGGTGGTCGCAGTCTCGACGCAGACCTCGAAGGTGGAATGGGAAGCGATCGCGCTGCATGGGCTCTGACCCGCATCCTGGGAAGGATCGCATCCCTCCAGGGTGAAGGTCGTGATGTCGGCAGACGCAGACTCGCCGTCGTTGCCGTCGAGCACGAGCCGGCAGCTGCCCGCCGCGTTGCACCAGGCCAGGCCCAGATCCTTCTTGGTGCAGTTGGTTCCCTGGTTCTTCTGATCCACGACCTGGTGCGACACCTTCCCGAGGTCGTCGTACAGGAAGTAGTCGGCCGAGTCGGTCCGGTTGGTGGTTTGCCGGTAGCTGGTCTCCACGCGGTACCAGCCCGAAGTCGAGATCCCGGGCTTCCAGGTGGCTTTTCCTTTGGAGGAGCCGTCGCCGCTGTACTTGGTCAGGTACCGATAGGTCTTGTTGCAGGCGTACGTGTCGTCGCTCGCAAAGTTCGCAGCCGGATCCTCGGAGTACCCGCTCCCAGCGATGTCGTTGTCCACCTTGATCGCCGTGCCGACCGGGCAGTCTGCGCGCGCGGGCAGGGAGGTTGACAACGCTGCGGCCGCCAGGGCCCATCGGAACGATCGCATGCTTTCTTCAGCCTATCACACTGACGCTGAGCCTTGCGACCGGAGTTCGCTGTGGGCGCCGTGGCTCTTGCAGATCAATGCCCTTGCAGCGCAGCGAGGAATCCGCGGTTCCAGCGGGCCGAACGGCATGCCTTGTCGCCGCCTCCCCACTGAATGCACTTCTCCACCAGGGGCTTTGGAAACGGACCGAATGCGTCCTGGTCCTCCACGCAGTAGGTCGTTGTCGAATCCCACGCTGCGCCAAGCGGGCACGCCCCGGTTCCTCTGGCAGCCACGGCCAGACTCGTGGCCCACCTGTCCGTGTGGCAAGCATCCCCGCCTCCCCATTGCAGGCATTTGGCAACCATCGCCTTGGTGAATGGGCCCCACACGTCGGTGCCGTTGGTGCAGTACTTGCCCCCAGCAGTCCCTACGTTCTCGATGTGATAGCTGTCCGGGCACTCGATCTTGCCGAGCGTCATCGGCCCAGGTCCGGGCGTGCCGCCCGCTTGGACGATCCGCGCTGCGATGTTGGGCACCGCGTCCAGCCGCGCGAACTTGAAGCCTTCTGCCTCGAGCTTGGGTACCATCACCTTGACCATGTCGATCGTCTTGCTGTGGACGTCGTGCATGAGCACGATACCGCGCCGGCGATCACGAATCTCGTTCATGTAGCGGTTCGCACACTCCCCGACTGAGATCCCATGGGACCAGCATGCCCAGTCTGCAGCGTACTGGGTGGTGAGGTCGCCACCGACGTCCCAGAAGACGGATCCAACGTATCGCTCGTAGCCGGCGGCATTGAGCTTCTGCGCGACCGTCGCGTTCCACGCCCCATATGGCGCGCGAAACAGGAAGATCCCCTGGGTCACGTAGGGCGAGATGATCGCATCGGTCTTCTGGAGCTCGCTGACTGGCTGAGACGTGCCTGTCATCGAAGGGTGGCTGTATCCTGGAGCCTCTCGTGCCCAACCGCTGCAATATTTGTGAGCCATTTGTCCACTGCTGTGCGATCCTACGCGTGGAATGGGAGCCGTCATGCGCCGTCACACTGTCGTACTGTCCCTCGCGTTAACCCTGGTAGCGTTCCCCGCCTGCTCCGATGAGACAGGCTCCCCCCCTACCAGCGTCGCTCCGACGGATGGCGGCGGAAACGCGGACGCCGGGGATCCCCCTTATCCTTACGAGCCCTCGCCCGCCAACCCGGCGTTCCAGCACGCATGGGGAAGCTCAACCCTCGAATGCTCCATGACCGTCTCCGAAATGAGCAAAGCGACGACCGTCGTCGTCGGGACTTCGAGCATTCATGTCGGCTGGGCTCAGGTGAGCGGCAACAACCAGGACCCCTTCATCGCCCGCGTCGACCATGGCGCAGTCGCGTGGTGCGTTGCAGCCGAAGCCCAAGGCCCCGATGGCCGCGCGTATGGCCTCGCCTGGGATGGCGGCCAGACTCTCTATGCCGTGTATACCGTCGTCGGCGGAGGAACTGCCTTGGATGGCAAGGGCGGTTGGCTCGACTCCTACGGCAGCGCTGGCTCCGGCGGCAACAAGACGGTATCCGTGGTCGCCCGGCACGACCCGAGCAATGGCTCGCTGATCGCCACGACTTTCGTCGCTTCACAACTCGAGAGCGCAATGAAGGTCAATTCGCTGTCGCCTCGTGCAATGGTGGTTCTCGCGGATGGCTCCGTCGAGTTCCTGGGCAATCCAGCGTTCTCCCCACTCAACCCGGACAAGACTCGTATGTGTGCTGGTGGTTCCGAGTACCCCAACGGATACAGGATTCGATTTTCCGCCGACCTGAAGCAGGCGCTCTGCGCCGACACCACAGCCTGCTCCAAGGTCACGGCACCCTGCAAGTAGCCGCCCGCGATGACAGCAGTTTCTGTGTTCCAGGCCCGCGGTTCCTGCACGAGCGTTCTGCCTTGCCGCGCCGCCACCGGAGGCGTCCGATCCGAAAGCCCCCAGCGAGAGCCCGAGAACCATCACTGCGCGCGGTCGCCACGCTCCGAGAAGCAGAGCGCGAACGTGCCGTGGTACTGGTAAGCAGGCCCCAGGAAGAACATCCCGAACGAACGCGGCGACCCCCTAGGAAACAGCCAAGCGGCGTCGAGCATCCCGCCGAGCAGGTGATGGCTGTGCGCCGCCTCGCCGGGCTGGCACCCATCTTTCTCTTGCCGCGATCTGACGTGGTACAAGCCGGAGCCGAGCACGGGCCCCACCACGAAGCTGTGGCTTCCCCCTGTGAACCCTCCCAGACGAATCCCCGCCGATGGGCTCACGCCGACCTCGGGCCGATCCCAGATTCCGGTGCCGCCAAGCCGCGCGTCGAGGAAGCCGAAACCCCTTCTGCCCGTGATGTCGTAGCCTCCCGTCAGCTCCATGTGCAGAAAGCCGATGCTCCCGTGGGTCTGCTGTCCTGCCTTGTGCGCTGACAGCTCCGCGCCCTCCGAGCTCCCTGCCTTTGCAAAGACACCAACATGCCCCGCCGTGTCGATCGTCACGCCCGTGGCGCCGGTGACCGATAAGGCGCAGCCGCTCGCGCACAGGGCAAGGGTGCCAAGCCAGAGGGAAAAGGGAGGGGAAGTCATCACGCTTCCGAGACGAGCCATCGACCGAACCCCAATGTACACCCAGGCGGGGCGGTAGTCAGCGACGTCGCCAGCGCTGAGGGCTTGCGCTCCCTGCTGGACCTGCTCCAGATGGACGGGCACCATGGTTACCGCCCACATCAACGGCAAGCCGATCCAGGTAGAGCGTCGAGAGACGCTCCTGCAGGCAGCGCTGCGCCAGGGCATCAACTTTCCGCACAGCTGCCGGGTGGGCGGGTGCGCCACCTGCAAGTGCAGGCTGGCCCAAGGCAAGGTGAGAGAGCTCACCGAGACCGGCTACCTCCTGTCCGGCCGCGAGATCGAAGAAGGCTACATCCTCGCCTGCCAGAGCGTGCCCAGGTCGGATGTCCGCATCGAGGTCGACCTCGGCCCGCAAGCTGCACGCAGCATCGTGACCGGGCGTGTGACGGGGCAGGAGAAGCTCACGCACGACATCACGCGGCTGAGCGTTCTGCTCGACGAGCCGATGCCGTACCGTGCCGGACAATTCGCGAACCTCAGCCTCGAGTCCCTGCAAGGGGTTGCACGAAGCTACTCGTTTGCCACCCCGCCGCGGGAGGATCGCCGGGTTTCGTTCTTCGTTCGCAAGGCGCCTGGGGGCAGGCTGTCGGGCCGGATCAACGATCACGACGTGGTGGGAGACCGGGTGACCCTCCAGGGCCCGTCTGGGGACTTCTGGCTGCGCCCGGGCGATGCACCCTTGCTTCTGATCGCGGGCGGCAGCGGTCTTGCGCCGATCCTGGCCATGCTGCGGGAAGCGGCAGCAGCAGGCGAGTCGCGCCCGACGACGCTGCTTTTCGGAGCGCGTGAGCAGAAGGACCTGTACGCGCTGGGCGAGATCGAAGAGGTCGCGAGGAGCTGGAAGGGGCCCTTCCGGTTCGTTCCGGTGCTGTCGGCGGCCGAGGACGACGCGGAGTGGACCGGAGCGCGCGGCCTGGTCACAGAGCACATCGCAGAGCATCTGCAGCCCGGAGCGCACGGCTACCTGTGCGGTCCTCCGGCCATGGTTGACAGCGCGGTGGCCCGGCTGCGAGAGCATGGCGTCGCACGCGAGCACATCCTGTTCGATCGATTCAGCACGCAGCACGACGTCGCCGTTGGCGCGCACGAGCCGAAGCCGTCTGCCTGGAATGCCCTGCACTACGCAAAATTCTTCGGCTTCCACGCGGTGGGGCTGTTTGCCATAGCGGCATTGCTCGCAGGGGGGCGCCTCACGACCGCGGGGTTGCTTACGGTGCTGACGCTCTACGTGGCAGGGGACGCCATCTGCGGCGACGACACGTCCACACCGAAGTTCAGGTTTCCCGGCATCCTCACCGCGCAGCTGTGGCTGGCGCTGCCGCTGCTTTCGCTGACGGTCTTCTCCGCCGTGTGGAGCGTGTGTGAAGGAGATCCGCTGGGCTTCGGTGCGTGGCTGTCCGGCTGGACGGGATATGACTTGATCGCCGCGCGCGAGGCGACCGGGCCGGGAGGACATGTTTCAGCCTGGATTCTGACCGGGCTGATGATCGGAATGGTCGGCACCATCCCAGCGCACGAGCTGACGCACCGCACCTGGGATCCGATCTCGATGTCGATCGGCCGGTGGCTGCTGGCCTTCAGCTTCGACACGACTTTCGCGATCGAGCACGTGTACGGCCACCACAGGTATGTTTCGACCACGCAGGATCCTGCAACGGCGCCACGAGGACGCAACGTGTACGTCCACATCCTGGCGTCGACCCTCAAGGGAAACGTCAGTGCGTGGCACATCGAAGCCGAGAGGCTTCGCAAGAAGCACCTCGGGCCCTGGCGCAATGCGGTGATTCGGGGCCACCTGATGAGCGTGGCGCTGGCAGCGGGCGCCTGGGCCATGGGGGGCTGGCGCGCAACCCTGTTCTTCACGGCGTGCGCGATCTGGGGCAAGTCCCTGCTGGAGATCGTCAACTACATGGAGCACTACGGTATTGTGCGGGACCCGGCGACGCCCGTGCAGCCCCGCCACTCCTGGAACACCAACCGGCGTATCAGCTCGTGGACCATGTTCAACCTGACGCGCCACTCCCATCACCATGCGCAGGGTGAAGTGCCCTACCAGGATCTCAAGCCGCTTCCCAACGCACCCATGATGATCAACGGATACCTGACCACGATCATGGTCGCGATGATCCCTGCGCTCTGGCACAGGTGGATGACTCCGAAGGTGCTCGCCTGGGACCGCGACTTCGCCGTCGATGGCGAGCGCCTGCTCGCGGCTGCCGCCAATGCACGGAGCGGGATTGCAGCGCTCGAGGAGTCCGCCCGGCGGGCTGGGATGTAGACGCAACGATGCCGCACCGACCGGAGCCAACTCAGGTCACCGCCCGGGGGCATGGATCGATCTCAGTGAGATTGAACTGATCTCAACGAGCGCGGGCGGGTACGTCCGCCCACTCCTTGCTGGATCGTCCTGAGCGCCGGGGCCGCTTCCACCCGTTCTTCCCACGGGTGGCACGCTTCGTGGATAGCGGCAGGCAAGCGGGGTTGCGAACGGAGACGTGACGGTCCGGCTCCCCGCCCCACCACCAACCAGGACGAGGACACACCATGCGCGCACGGTCTTGTCTCTTCTTCGCTTCGATCGCCGCTCTTCTTTCTGCTGCCTGCGGCGACGCACCTGACACCACCGCAACCGATTCGACGCAGCAGGAGGGGCCTCGCGGTCCCCTTGGCAAGGCCGATGCCACAGGAAGCTGCAAGGCAGGCTCGTCCGGCGACTTCTGCGGGAAGAAGGGGTCGGGAAGTTGCTATTGCGATGACGGGTGCAAAGGATATGGCGATTGCTGCACCGACTACGAGCCGGTGTGCAAGGGTTCCGCTCCTCCTTCGGGCAGTGACGACGCGGTCTCGTGCGAGGACGCCGGGAACATCTGCAATCTCTCACCCGCAGGTGCAGCGGTCTATCGCCTGTACCGGGAAGCCGTGCGTGCAGACGGCCTCCTGAGCGAAGTCGATGCTCAGCGGATGGGCGCATTCGTTCGCGGGTCGGCCGAGCACAAGGCCGCGGTATCCGCGTTCCTCGGGAAAGTCATCGCTGATCCGAAGACCAAGTTCGACGGCAAGTCCAAGCAGATTCTCGAAGGGTTCCAGAAGGGGACGCCACCGAGCTTCGTTCCTGCCGAAAACCAGGTGTACAAGCTGAAGACCGGTACCCAGGCCAGCTCTGTGCTCGATGACAGCATCTACCTGGTGGGTGACGGGACCCTCTCTGGCAGCATCAACTCGTCGAGCTACAGCCGTGGCTACGCCAAGAAGGCGGACGGCATCCTCCGTTTCCCGCACGGCTCCAAGGCGCCGGCGCACCTGCCGGTCGACAGCGCCGATGAGACGCAGCGGCTGCGAAACCAGAGCCCTGCTGTCGCCCTGGACTTGGCTGCCGGCACAGCGGGTCTGCAGCTCGGGCAGTTCGGTTTCGACTACCGAGCGCAGAAGCGGTTCTACGACTCCCACGCGCAGTACTGGGAAGGGCTCTGTCACGCCTGGTCCTACGGAGCGCTCGACGAGCGAATCAATGCGCTGGTGGACGTCGACGGGATCGCCTCCAAGCGGGGTGTCTGGATCTTCGGACAGTGGCTGAGTCGGGCCGATCTGGGCAACTGGATGATGGCAGTCTCGGACCAGCTCAGCGTGGCGGACACGGAGCTCGTGGATCCCTTCGTCACGCCCAGGGACATCCTGCTGGGCGTCACCCAGTGGGTCATGACGAGCGGTCTGGGGCTGCGCGCGGACATGTTCAACGACGTCGAGAAGGGCTCGTCGGAGGTCTGGAACCAACCCATCATCGCTGCGGACATGAAGGTATCCACGCCACCACCATCCGTGGCGGATGCGATCTTCGCGTATGCGAAGACCGACACGAAGAACACCGAAGCCCTACCGGCGAGCCCGAAGGTCAAGCTCGTCCAGATTCGCGCGTACTGGGGCGCCGAGATCGACGATGCGCACGAGGGTGCGCCGGGAATCGAGGTCGCGGACTGGAACATGTACTTCGTGTTGAACCCGGATGGCAAGGCCGTGGTCGGATACATGGCACACCATCTGGCCGCAAAGGTGGCCGGATTGCCTGTCAAGGATTCGGACCCGCTCCCAGACTACTTCGCGTACCCCAAGAACCAGATCCTCGATGCGGCCTTTGAGGGAAAGCCGAGCACCATGCTCAAAGGTGCGCTCGATGGGAGCGTGTTCCGGTTCTTCGTGGGAACGGTCCTGTCCTACGGCGTGCCTGAAACGATGCGGACGTCCTTTGAGAGCGACGTGAAAGCGGGTGTCGACGTCGCGTTGCTGAAGAAGAAGTACCCCGGTATCGCCAATGCCTACTCCAAGCCGAGCTGGGATGCGTCCTTCTCTCCCAAGCTCGGAGCTGGCACGGATTTCGGCGCGCAGTGGGGGAAGTTCGCGAATCCGGGTTGATCGAAAGCGCCGCACACCGCGCGGCGCTGCCTGTCCGCACGCGACCGGGGTGTTCGCGGGCTCTGGTCCGGGGCGTTCTCGCGTTCGAGGACGGCTTCGCCCTTGGCGACAAGGAGCATTCACGCTTGCGCCTCGTGCATGCGTCGCCCGACGCACCGACGGTGGACGTCGGCGTGCTCTCGATGATGAAGTGGCAGCGATCATCGCAGAAGGCCTTGCCTTCTCCGACTCCACGTCCTCCGACGGCCTCGCGCTGCAGCCCGGCGTCGTCACCGCAGGCATCGGACCGGCCGGCGCGACCTCGCCCATCGTTTCCTTTGACCTCACGCCAAAGGGCGGCCAGCGCGCCTTTGCGATCGCCGCGGGAAGCCTCCAGCCCTCCAAGGACCATGCTGCGTTCCGGCTGCTGGTCGTGGACACCTCGTCGCCAACCTGGAGTGCGGCGCAGGTTCAGCCCAACCCATGATCCGGTGGCGGAAATAGGAAACGCAGTTGACAAGCCTCAATGCGCCATGGCCGCAGCAACCTCGCTTCGAAGGTCCTTGCTCGATGCCAGCACGATCAACCGCACGGGGGTGTCATTGCTCAAGGGAACCCCCTCGAACCGGAGCTCCCGCTGATCCACAGCCCACGGTGCACTCGAATCTACCACAGCACCGTCGAGAACCTCGAACACGTCCGCCACCCCGAGATCCCCAGGCACCTGCACCCGCACCGTCGGCGCGATGCTATTGAGGGTCCAGTGCGGCACCATCGCCTCTGTCGCCACCGCCGCGCACGCCACATCGGTCGGCGCGCTGGCGAAGTCGACGTTGATGATCGGCACTACCATGGCTTTGCGCGCGCGGATCGCCTCCACGAGCACCTTGCCGTCCACGGTCGCAGCGCCGGACAGGTCCCCTTCCCGCAGCAGGGGACCGACGCCGCGCAGGGTCCAGTTGATCGCCGAGATCGCGTTCCAGCGCGGCGCGCTGTGCTTGGCTTCGAGCTGGGAGGTCTGGAACCACATCATGCCCTTGCCGCCTGCAGCCACCACGCTCATGGCCTGCACGAGGATCTCCTGTGGGTCGGGCTGCACGTGAATCTCGATGCCCAGCACCGCCCGGTTCCAGCCCCCATGCAACCCTTGGGCGTACATCCACGTCGGTAACGGCATGTGGTTGTTGCGCATGTTGCGGAGATAATCGTAGGCCCCCCGCAGCGGAGGATGGGTGCCCCACGCCGTGATGTGGGGCGCGCACGCTGCGACGTAGTAGTCCATGCCCTGGATGTCGGTCATCCCGGCGAAGGAGCCGACGTTCTTGTTGGTCTTTCCCCCGTTGTAGACCGGAAGGTCCGGGTACATCGACCACAGCTGTCTTGCATTCGCCGCTTTCTCGGCCGCTGGCGGAACCCCGTTCACGTACACCTGGCCGTCCGACTCGTCTCCGGTCAAGAACCCTGCCACTGCGCTCGTGTCGGTGATGGCGGTCTCCGGGTTCGACTGCCCAAGGAAGTTGTCGCCCACGAGCACGAAGAAGTCCCCCATGGACGGCGCCACGGTGTTGGCGATCTGAGCTCCATCGTAGCCGCATGCCCCGTTGTTCCCCCAGTACATGTACTGCGTATCAAAACCCGCTGCCTCGTGCGCAGCAAAGGTGGAACCCGTGGCCCCGGGGAACGCACAGTCCGATCCTGCGGACCAGGCCTCCACCATGAAGTGCGACTTGATCACACGCCCGACCCCGACCGCAGCAGGCGCGTTTGCATAGGTCACAACGACCGTCCACGGATCGCCCGGCTTCGCGGGCGTACACAACGGAATTGTGAACATTGTCGATTCCCCGGGCGCGATCTGCTTGTTGGGAACGCAGGCAACACCACCCGCCAGCACATCGCGACCGTTGAGCAGCAGTCCTGTGACCTCCTGCGCCGTACTTCCCTGGTTCCGAACGTAAACCAAGAACGTCTTGTAGTCGTCGGTGGTGGTGACATAGGTCAGAGGAGCAGGCGTGGACTCGACTGCAAAGGCGCCGTCGACCGCTTTGCCAGCGGTCGTCTGGATCTCGATCTGCCCGGAAGATGCGCTGTCCCACGCCGGATCCCGGGAATGGAAGGCAAACCAGACCGGCTCGCCGGCCTTCAGCGTGGTCGGCCAGACGTGATACCACTCCATCTTGGGCTCGACGAGCATCTGATCCACGTTCTGGCCGTTGAGCAGGACGCCGGTGACATCTCCGGAGACTTTCGACAAGGCTGCGATGTGAAATCGTCCGCCATCCTTCGGCACAGGCGTTGGCTCGTTGTACTCGTTGACTGGCAGGTAGTAGTCCTTCCGGAAGGATGCATGAATGTCCGGACTGGCTGCCAGGGATTGGCATGCATCTCCCTGCGGATCGCAGCTGACCGAAGGCGGCAGAACGAAACCAGCATCCGCGCCTGCGGAGCCGGCGCTGCCGCCCATGCCCCCGGCGCTGCCAGCGCTGCCCGCACTTCCGCCGCTGCCGAGGTCGGGGGAGACATCCTTGGTCGCGTCGCCGCCCGCGTCCGGGACTGCGCCTGCGTTCCCGCCTCCCCCGTCCTGCCCCGCCGATCCGCCCATCGACGCGTCCCCTGCGGGCGCTGGGCTATCCGGGCTGCCGGAGCCTCCTCCGCAGGCGGCCAGAACCACCGAAGCCATCACGGCAAGCTCGGCCGGCCCAGCCCGGAGTCGACTCGTCGTTTTGCCTGCCATCATGGGAGACCTCCGAAGTCCATGCAACTCACGATCACATCTTCGCGGTGAAGGGGCCTGCGGCCTCGGACGAGGACAAGCAACCTCTCCACGATGAATCGCAGCAGGGAGCACGGCACGTGCCGGGTCGAAGCCGTCGGCGGATGCGCGAGAAACTGCGACAAAGACCGTGGTTTTCTTTGGGGGCGAGAGGGTTTTTTCGGCACACGGTGCGACGTTTCCGCAGGGAAGCCGGATTGCCCAGTGGGATCGATTCGATCCCACTGGCGCGAGCGGTGCGAGCCCTTCAAGAGTCTCTGGCAATCTTGAGAACGCAGGCTGCATTCGAGCTGGAGCGGCACCTTTGGAGGTGCCTGTGCTCCACAAAATGGCACGCCCCGTGCTTGGGCGTCCCCGCCATTCCCAGAGGACCGCATGCGCGCCCTGTGGAGGGTGGGTGGACGATTGGCGGAGGAAAGCATGCTAGCAGTAGAGAAGTATCGGGGCAGGATCGCGTCCGTGCTGTTGGGCCTCTCCTTGGCGGCTTGCGCGACATCCGAGGATCCGGGGACTCCTGCGCCCGGTGCTGGCGGCTCCGCCACCGGAGGTAGCGCAGGCGCGAGCGGCGGTTCCAGCGTCGGCGGGCAAGCTGGCAAGGGTGCAGCGGCCGGATCGCAGGATGCCGGCAAGGACGCGCCCGAAGCCACGGGCGGCAGCGCAGGCGAAGCCACGGGCGGCAGCGCAGGTTCGAGCGAGGGGGGCGGCGCAGGGGCCAACCAGGGCGGCTCCGCAGGAACCGGCGGCACCGCTGGCACTGGTGGGACAGCCGGAAGTGGTGGGACGGCCGGCACCGGTGGAACCCTTGATGCCGGCCCCTCGACGTTGACAGCCATCGTTGATGGTCTAGGGCTGTTTGTCGACTGTTCCAAGAGCACCGCCGAGCAGATAGGCGGACTGGTCTACGTCGACTTCTACAATCCCACCGGATCGACCCAGACTTTCACGTTGCAGGATGCGGTCGCGACACTGTCGAACAGCGGCAAGAGCATGAGCCAGACCCTGAACCTGCAGTGGAGCACGGCAAACTCGATGCCTGCAGGGCAGGTCTTGCCTGGCAAGTCCGATGCGGTCCTCTACAAGGCGCAGCCAGGTGCTGCTGCCGGCACAGACACGCCTTGCGGTTACTGCCCTGCATCGAACAACAATACCGTGCCCGCGCTGCAAGTCACCCTGACGTGGCAGGTGACCGGAAGCACGATCTCGTCTACCCTGTCCACGAACCAGGCGGGATGCTTGAATCAGTATTGATCCTGCGCGCCGGAGCCAGGCGCGCGTGCGTGCAAGGGAGAGGCGAATCGATGGCATGCGGTGTCTCGAGGCTGGGCGCGCTGATCCTTGCCCTGCTGGCATTGGCGTCGTGCGGAGATTCGTCGTCCGGCGAACCGCCGAGCGCGCCGGCTGCGATCGGCGTCGTGCTGGTCGTCCACGGCGGGTTTCCTCGGTATTCCGACCAGAATCTTTGGGACAGCGCGGTTCAGATGTTCGCCTACGATCCCAATCACTCCGTCTACAAGATGGCGATCTGGAAGCCCGAGAACTGGGGCATGGTGCTCGGCGCAGGCTCGGTCGCCAAGAGCAGGGCCAAGTACCCCTTCGAGTACGAAAAGCTGGGAGGCGTGGATCCGTTCGATTCGATCGTAGCAAAGCAACGGGCGGATCTTCAGAATGCCTTGAGCGCGATTGCCTCGGAGCGCGGCACTACGATCGAAGTAGAGATCGCATCATGGATTTCGGCCAAAGGTGATGTCTCGAGCTGGCCCTATCCCAGGTTCATCTACCAATCGCCCAACGATGCGACCGTCCACTGCAACTACTGCGGAGAGCAGGAGCCCGAAGGAGCCTGGCAGGGGTGCGACCCGGAGCGCTATGACGTAGACGGACCGTTCGAACGGCTGGCGAGCAAAGGGGCCACGCGGATCCTGATGATCGATCTGACCGTGGGTGGGGCGAGGTTCTCCAAGAGCTTCGACGTTTACCGCATGGGAAAGAAGGCGCTCCAAGACTGGAGTCGCCGGACCGGCAAGGCCGCGACCTTGACCTGGCTCAACGATCCGACCGACCTGATGGAGCGCTCGTATCCTTCAGCGCCCGCGGGGTGGACATCAACGGCAGGACCTGCGGACAAGGACGAATCCATCGACCTCGCAGCGGCTCCCAATCCGGTCGTGGCCGACGCAGCGCTGGCCGCGTCCAATGCAGAGGCCATTGCTGCGGCGCTGTCGCCGGTGGTCGCGGATGACAAGACCGGCGTGCTGCTGCTCAACCACGCCATCACTCCGAACAACCAGGTATTCGATCCGAAGATCGACGACACGGTTGCACTGGAAGTCGCAATCCGCGCGGAGCTGGTGAAACGTCGGCCAGGCCTCAATCCGTCGCTCGTGGTGGGCGCCTTCATGGGAGTCAAGGAGCTCAATCCGGACAACGGGCTGGTAGAGCTCTCCCGGGCCATGCGAGGAGAGGACCTCGGCCACGCATACCTGTACGAAACCGACAGGAAGCTGCCGGACCTGCCCTGGGGATACCGCTACTGGGACGCTCTGCAGTTCCTGATCGATCAGGGGGTGGAGCACATCGTGGTGGGATTCCCCCAGATCGTCGCAGATTCCGTGCTGAACCTGATCGAGGTGCCCAATCAGATCGGCAAGGAGATCGGGATTCGATCGTGGCGATCGTACGGAGGCGATGCGAGCGCGTGGCCGAAGGACGGCACCCCTTTCGCTCCCTACTGGGGGATCTGGGCCACGACCGGTTGCGGCACGGTGCCGTGTTGCTTCCACATGGCAGGGTGTGGCGCGCAGGGGGGGTACCCGCCGCCGCGACAGACACCGGCGGATGTGGCCATGTACGATGCGGACCCGTCGCTGGCGTTCGAGCTGGGTGCATGGGGACACCTCGGCTACGATCCGGCAAAGGGTCCACCTGACGAATCGTCGCCGGTCCAGGGGCAATACCGGGGCACCTGGGCGATGTACCGCGCGCCCAACAACGACGCTCGGCTGATCGAGCTGCTGGCGCGTCAGGTCGAGGCTGCGCTGGCCAGGTAGGCCACGGTGGCCCGGCTGACGTCAGCGCCGTGCGCGTGGGGAACGCGGCGTTCGCACTGGGATCATTTCGATCCCACCAGCGCGATCGACGGCGAAACGCTGCGGCACGAATCTCCAGCGATCCCGGGCTGCCAGGCGCTGACCCCGTGGCACCGGTCGTGCATTGCATCGACGAAGCGGGGGCAGCGTACCCGCAGGAGAGGCGCACGATGAACGGGATTCAGCTCGCAGCAAGGCTCATGGTTGGTGCGATGGTCGTGCTCAGCGCCGGTTGCGCTGTGCACTCCGGCTCCGGGGACTTCGACCCGGAAGAGAGCGTCTCCGACGCGGTGAACTCGAACCTGAGCTGCGACGTCATCGTGGCTGGCGGAACCACCGCTGCGCTGTCCGCAGCGCTCACCGCTGCCAGGGAAGGAGTCAAGACGTGCCTCGTGGAGCCGACGGACTGGCCTGGCGGTCAGCTGACGGCTGGAGGGGTGCCGGCGGTGGACTTCGCGTGGCACAAGGTGGACGGCTACGATGTGGGCGCGATCGCGAAGAAGGCAGAGAACCTTCCCGCCGAATTCGTCAAATGGATGAATGCGATCGGCAATCCCGGGGGATGCTGGGTCTCGAAGAACTGCTACGAGCCCAAAGCGCTCCTTGCGCAGCAGATTCTTCCTGCGATCTCGCAGACACCGAATCTGACGGTGCTCAAGAACACGGTGGTCAAGCGCGTGACCACGTCGGAATCAGGTGGACAGCGCAGGATCAAGAGCGTGGTCGCGATTCGCAGGACCGCTCGCAACATGCAGAGCTGGGGCGGCTACGACGTGCCGCTGTCGCAGGACCTGGACGACTGGTACGACGTGCACGACTCGCCTCGTTTCACCAAGGAAACGATCACCATGTCGAGCCAGCGCGCTGCCGGGCCTGTGGTGGTCGATGCGACCGAGTTCGGAGAGGTGATGGTGCTGTCACGGGCGGCCTGGCTCCAGGGCGTCGAGGAAAGTGACGGAAGCACCACGAGCGCCAGCGAGCTATGCGGACAGGCGTTCGTGTACCCGTTCGTGGTGAGGTACAACGACTCCGCGGTCGCCGACAACGCTCCAGCGGGGCAGCCCGATCATCCCGAGTTCTACGGCATGGGCAACTCGAGCTGGGAGAAGATCTGGACGTATCGAAGAGTGAAGGGGAGCGGTTCTTCCGGGGCTGGACAGCTGTCGAACCAGAATTGGAATCCGGGGAACGACTACGCCTACGGCTATCTGCTCCAGAGCCGCGCGCAGGCGCTGGCAGAGGTCGACGACTGGAAGGGCGGTGTGAATCACAGCGCGCTGGAGGCAGCGGAGCGTCACGCCTGGGGGTGGTATCGGTGGTACCGAAGCCATGCGCCCCAGGGCGTTGGAAGCAAGCTGTCCCTGGCGAGTGACGTATTCGGAACGGCGCACGGCCTTTCGAAGTATCCGTACGTGCGGGACACGCGACGCAGCATCGGCGTGGACGACTT
Source organism: Deltaproteobacteria bacterium (assembly GCA_016218915.1). GTDB lineage: Bacteria > Myxococcota_A > Polyangia > Polyangiales > Polyangiaceae > JACRCQ01. Next base: position 230,438 of record JACRCQ010000009.1, on the reverse strand, counting down.
CGTGCTCTCCGGCAAGGACCTCGAAGGACCGGCCTCGGCCTTGACAGGCAAGCGGTTCATCGATCGGATCGCGATCGGCGTCTACAACGGCGACATCCACCCGATGAAGGGATGCAGCTATCCGGGATACGTGTCTTCGGAGCTCCAGGCTCTGCCCTTCTACATTCCCTTGCGCGCGCTGACGAACAGGGACGTGGCGAACCTGTTGGTTGCCGGAAAGACCATGGCGCAGTCCTTCCGGGCGAATGCTGCGATCCGGCTTCATCCCATCGAGTTCAGCTCAGGCATTGGGGCCGGGGCAGCGGCCGCAACGATGGTGTCAGCAGGGATCGACGACACCCGCTCGCTTGTCGAGCATTATGCATGGGTCCAGACGCGCGTGAAGAAGTACGCGCCCATCAGCTGGACCATTCAGGGCAAGCAGCTGCCGGGCGCAGGGGAGGTCCTCGAGCCCTTGCACGGCGGCAGCGGCTCTCAGCCGAGCGGCGTCCTGTTCTGCCCGCCGGGAGCGCACGCGGATCTCGGGCTCGGCTTCTGCGTCGACGATCAGAACGCCTACGGGCCGTTCACCAAGCAGATGGTGGATCATTGCGTCCAATACGGAGGCGGTCCGGCGTGCCAGGCAACGATGGACTTCGTCATCGATGGCCACAAGGTATCCATTCCGCGTTGGGGCAAGAGCTTTGCGGTGGGTCTTCGTGGCAACGGGGCGTGCATGCATGGGGCCCACAAGGACTCGACGTACACGTCGACCTGCGTGGAGGACGCCGGGCAGTCCAGCTCCGGGAACAAGGAAGCCTACGGTCCGTTCTCTCAGGATGTCGTCACGCGCTGCTTGCAGGCAGCAGGGGGCGATGCCTGCTACACCAACCGGTACAGATACGCGTTCTTCGCGTCGCTTCAGCCGTAGGCACTCCACCGGCCAGGTCCGTCCACTCGCCACGGTCATCGGTCTCATTGCCGTGCTATGCTGCGGCCGCCCCGGACCCGCGACCAGGACGCACCTGCTGCCATGCATCGATTCGAGCCAGCCGACTTCGGACCACGCATCCCTTTGCAGCGTGCCAGGAGGCGTTCGCAGGGGCCGGAGGTGAGCTGACCGTGGCCCGAGCGAGCCCTCCTCTCGCGGCAGGCACGATGGTGGATCAATACCGGGTGATCTGGCTGCTCGGACGCGGCGGGATGGCTGAGGTGTACCTGGCGCGCGACATGATTCTCGGCCGGCGGGTAGCCATCAAGCTGCTGCATCCGACCCAGGGTCTGTACGACGTCAACGAGCGCTTCATGATCGAGGCGCGCGCAACGGCACGGTTCAATCATCCCAACATCGTGACCGTGCATGGAGTCGGCGAGCACGACGGACGGCCCTACCTCGCCCTGGAATACGTGGAGGGGCAAACCCTTCGCGACCGTCTGCGCCACGGTCCTGCGCCGCTGCCAGAGATCCTGCGGATTGCTCTGGCCATCTCCGAGGCCCTGCGCGAAGCGCATCGACGTCGCATTCTTCATCGCGATCTGAAGCCATCGAACGTGATCATCGGGCGTGATGCACGGGTGCGTGTGGTGGACTTCGGCCTGGCAAAACGCATGGAGGGCGGGCAGGACAGCTCCCTGATGCTCGGAGAAGTGGATGAGCCGAGCACGGTGGACGACGTTGACACCATCGATGACGCGGTGGTGCAGGGAACGCCCGCGTACATGGCTCCAGAGCAGTGGCAGGCAGGCCAGTGCACCGAGGCGACCGATGCGTGGGCGTTCGGAATGCTGCTCTACGAGATGGCCAACCGAGCCCATCCGTTCCACGGACTTGCGCCAGAGGTCATCGAGCAGCACCTGCGTCGGCGCACTCGCTTCGAGCCATTGGACCCTGCGCTGCCGGCTGAATTCCGATCCATCGTGACTCGCTGCCTCGAATGGGATCCAAGGGCCAGACCCGACGCGGCCGAGCTGGTTGCTGCCCTGGATCGGATGCTGTCCGGCCCTTCGACCCGCACGGAGCTCGAGGTGCCCTTCCGAGGCTTGCAGGCCTATGGCGAGCGCCATTCGGACCGGTTCTGTGGCCGCGACGCGGAATCAGGCGCATTCGTGGAGCGCCTGCGCGAGCAACCCGTGCTGCCCGTGGTCGGCCCTTCCGGATGCGGCAAGAGCTCGTTCGTGCAGGCGGGCGTGATCCCGCGACTGCGCGAGCAGCGCGCCTGGACCGTACTGCGCATGCGACCCGGCCGCAGACCGCTCTTGCGCCTGGTGCGAAGGGTATCCCATGTGACGGTTTCCGTCGGCTCCTCCTCAGGGCGCCTTCCCGAGCCGCCGCCGGACGATGTGACGACCCGCGAGGAGCGGATCCATCGGGACGCGCTGAATCCAACATCCACCCAAGGTGCGCCCGATCCTATGAATGGCGCGGACGACGCACAAGGAGACACCGAACAGCAGTACGCGGGAACGGGGGAGGGAGCGGCGCTCCAGGAGCGTGAGCGGTCCCTGCTGGAGTCCCCGGCACGTCTGGGACTGTGGCTCGAAGAGCTCGCGAACCGCACCGGCACTGCGGTCTTGTTGTTCGTGGATCAGCTGGAAGAGCTGTACACGCTCGTGTCTGACGAGCGTGAACGTCAGGCGTTCCTTGATGCATTGAGCCTTGCGGCCGACGAGCCGGCAGGGCCGGTTCGCGTGGTCTTCACGCTGCGCGACGACTTCCTGGGTCGCGTGGCCGAGACACGCGCGATGAGCGACGTGCTCACCCACGTGACGGTCCTCCGCAGTCCCGGGCCTTCTGCTTTGCGCGAGATACTGGTCCGGCCGGTGCGACTGGCGGGCTACGGATGGGAAGATGAGAGTCTGGTCGACGAGATGCTGCAGGCGGTTCGGGGCGAGCCTGCAGCGCTTCCCTTGCTGCAGTTTGCCGCACAGATGCTCTGGGAACACAGGGACAGCGAACGAAGGGTGCTGACGAGGGCTGCCTACGATGCAATGGGAGGGGTAGTGGGGTCGCTCGCCCACCATGCTGACGGCGTGCTCGCGACGTTGCATGCCGAGCAGGTCGGCATGGCACGGGACATCCTGCTACGCCTGATTTCTGCAGAAGGAAATCGTCTGGTGGTGCCACGCACGACCTTGCTCGAAGGGCTCGCCGCAGGTGCTGCGGGCGTGCTCGAGCGCCTGACCGAGACCCGTGCGGTGGTGGTGCATCGCGGGGGTGACGATCGGGACGATGCGGAGGTCGAGCTCGTGCACGAATCGCTCGTGCGAACCTGGGATCGACTGCGTCGTTGGCTGGAGGCCAGTCGCGAGGAAGTCGCGTTCGTGCAGGAGCTGCAGCAGGCGGCCGACGCGTGGAAGCGTCGCGGAGGGCGTTCGGAAGAGACATGGCGTGGCGATGCGCTTCGGGATGCTTTCCGACGATGCGAGCACACTCCGTTGCCTGATGGTGTGAAAGCGTTTCTCGAAACCGGCCGTCGCCTGGAGCTGCGCCGGTCGCGTACGCGTCGCTTCACCCTGGCCGCGGTCATGGTCGGTCTGTGCACGGTGGCGATTGCTTTCTGGGCCGCATGGCGCGTTGCCAGCAGGCAGCGCGCTATCGCAGATACCCAGAGAATCGCCGCAGAAGAACGAAGGGCAGAGGCGCTTCGTCAGGGGGCCAAGGCAGACCTGCGCCACGAGGACATGCTCGAAGCCAGGGCCAAGCTCCGCAGCGCGCTCGAAACCCAGGATTCCCTCGAGATACGATCGTTGTGGTGGGACGTCGGCCGCTCCTCGCTCCAATGGCGCAGACCCATCGGCCTGGCCGTCAATGTCGTCGCTGCGACCCCGGACGGCAGCCTGGTCGCTGCTGCGGGAGTTGGTGGCACCGTGCATCTCACCGACCGGCGAGGAATGCCCTTGGATAGCCTTCGGGGGCAGATGGACCAGGTGGTGTCCCTGGCCTTGTCCAAGGACGGGCAATGGATTGCTGCGGGTATCTGGAACGGGACCGTGGATCTGTGGCACGTGCCCACGGCAACGCGCCGCGTGCTCCAAGGCCACACGAGCCTCGTCCGAAGGGTGGCGTTTTCGGCTGATGGCAACACGCTGGCGTCTGGAAGCGACGATCGCACGTTGCGGCTGTGGAGGGTGCAGGACGGCAGCTTCGTGCGCGGACTCCAGGGCCACCTTGGGGAGATTCGACAGCTGGCGTTCCACCCGCAGGGCAACAGGATCGCTTCGGCTGACCTTGCGGGGCAGGTACGGGTATGGAGTGTCCACGACGGCTCTCTGCTCCTCACGCTTTCCTCACAGGAGCAACGTCCGGTCGTTGCCTGGACGCTCGATGGCAACTCCTTGCTCGTGGGCGGCCAGGAGAGGGTACGCGAGCTGCGGGCGGACATCGGGACGGAATCGCGTCGATGGGCCGTGGATGGGCACGTGATGGCGTTGGTCACACCCGCGGACGGCCGTGTGATCGTGTCGCAATGGACCCGGTCGCAGCATGTGAGAGTCAAGGATCTCGCCACGGGGCAGGAGCTTGCAGACATTCCGACGACCAGCAATGTCACCCAGAACCAGGTGACGCTGGAAGGGGGCACCGGGATTGTCGTAGGAGGCGAGGATCAGGTCCTGCGGTTCTGGAATCTACGACAGAGTGCCAAAGCGCGCCGCATCGAGCCGAACACCGCGCCCGTGTATGCGCTCGCCGTGGATCCGCAGGGACGGCGAATCGCTTCGGGTGGCAGGGATAGGACTCTGCGCATTTCCGAATCGGCAACAGGCGTCGCACTCGAGGAATGGGCCGGGCACACCGGCGCCATCTGCGCTCTGGACTTTTCGGCCGATGGAAATCGGTTGGTCTCCGGGGCATGGGACCATTCCGTCCGCCTGTGGAACCTGGAACGGCGAAGTGCCGAAGTCCTGTGGGCCAATGCATCGTGGCCAGCGCGCGCGGTGGCCATGGCACCGGACGGGCTGTCGATTGCCGCCACAGGCGATCGGCCCACGATCCGTGTCCTGGACGTGAAGTCAGCTTCCGAGCGAATGGTCCTGACCGGCCACGATCAGATCGTGCTTGATCTCGACTACAGCCCAGACGGCCGCTGGCTGGCGAGCGGAGGTGATCCCACGGTTCGTTTGTGGGATGCGAAAACGGGGCGACCCCATGGTGTGCTCCGAGGCCACAGAGCGCCGGTGCGCACGGTTCGATTCTCGCCCGACGGCAGGTGGATTGCCTCCGGGGGAGATGACGCGACCATCCGGCTGTGGGACGTGGCATCCGGAAGATCGATCCGGATCATCGAGCCCCTGCCGGATCGGGTCATGGCCGTGGCATTCCACCCGGATGGTCAACGACTCGGCGTAGCTCTGTCCGGTGGCGGGGTCGGCATCTGGAGCGTGACTGGCGAGCGACTCGCTTCCTTCCGCGGACACCGATCCGATGCCAATGCGGTCTTGTTCGCAGAAGGCGGGAGCAGGATGCTGACGGCCGGGGACGATGCCACGGTGCGCTCCTGGAATCCAGCAACCGGGCGCCCGATGTGGTTTGCGTCCACGCTGCTCCTCGACCCGCCTGAGGCGTTTTCCCATGAAGGGTGGGTGGCGCTCGGTCCTCCTCATCCCCCTGCGCGGCGTGACTTCGCGTGGCGCAAGGAGGTTGAGAACCATGCCCGGTTCGCTGTCGTGACATCGGACGGCTCGCAGCTTTGCATTGCAGGGTACGACGATCGGGTGGCGCGCTGGCTGCTTCGCGAAGATCGAAATGCAGGCGCCGCGCCCGTCCAAGGTCTGAGAGACCTTGTCGCCCTTCCGTGGGGCTGTGTGGGTCTGTCCGCCCGAGGCGATGCTGTGCTGGTCGATTCCCAAGCACAGAGCAGGATTCTCGCTTCAGGTGTGGCAGCTATCGGTGTAGCGGGAGACGACCTTCTCGTGGGAGTCGGCCATGAGGTGCGAAGCGTGCGTGCTGGCGGGGAGGCCGAGGTCGTCGGATCGGCGGAAGATGGGTTGACGTCGATCGCGAGAATCGATTCGCGGATCGTCGCCGGGTATCGGGATGGCCGTATTCTGCTGTCCGGGCAGGGGCGACACGTCGCGCGGGTCGGATTCGAGGATGTTCCCGCGTACGCGGTGGAGCGATTGATCGCAGGCCCGCCAGGAACCCTTGTGTCAGGGTTCTCGAACGGCGTGCTCGGTGTGTGGGACCTCCGGAGCGGCGCGTCCTTGTACCGAGTCCAGATGCATGGGCCTGTGACGCACGTTGCGTTCCGGGACGGCAAGGTCTTCGCGGCCACGGAGTTGGGAGATCACGAATCCTTCGATCTGGGAGTGTTCTACCGCGACTACTGCGATCTGCTGAGGGAGGTGTGGCGCGACGTCCCGGTCGTCTGGGAGGACGGGCACCCCACACTTCGCGCGGCCCCTGCGGGGCATCGCTGCGCGCCCAAGTCCCCATAGGGGTTGGGCCCGGCAGGCAAAGCGCACTGCGCTGTGGGAACGAATCGATCCCGCTTCCGATCTGCCGAATGCCTCGAATGGCAGTGAAGCGTACGCGGCACGGGGATTGCTCCGGGCATGGTCGGACGCACAGACAGGAGAGGTAGACGATGAGCCAACGACTTTTCGCCTGGGTGTTGACGCTTGGGGTCGCGGGATGCGCGGTGGATCCGGGGAGCGTCGAGTATGCCAGCGCGCCGGACGGGATCGAGCAAGCCGAGCAGGCGTCGTCCGTGGCCTGCCAGGCGTTCTCCTCTGCCAACACCGAGTTCTCCCCAGTGCAGAAAGCCGGAAGCGGATTGCCCTCCGGAGCAGACCGCATTGCGTGGACACGACCGGCGGCGCGCACCTACAGCGCGGCGTTCTCCGGCACGCCAGGGCAGCCGGCAGGTCACGAAGGGGTCGACTACGTCCACGACGACACCAGCGTATCCGAGGTGCCGGTCAAGGCGTCGGCCGCGGGCGTGGTCGCCTACGTCCGCAAGGGGTGCCAGCAGAGCAGCATGTTCGGGCACAATACGAGCGCACGCGAGTGCGGCGGCGGCTGGGGAAATCACGTTGTGATATCCCACGGCAAGAACGTGTACACCCGGTACGCGCACCTGCTGCCCGGTAGCATCCAGTGGACCGTGGGAGACCGTGTCGCTCTCGGACAGCCGATCGGCATCATGGGGAACTCCGGCCGCAGCGAGGTTCGTCATCTGCACTTCGAGCTGGGCACCCGGGCCGCGGCCTTCAATCCGTGCACGGCCTCGCAAAGCCTGGACGCCGTCTACGATAGCGAGAAGTTGCCTTACGGAAACGCACCGACCCGACCGCTAGGTGAGATATCCTGCCCTGCTGGCTACGGGCTTTCGCAGGTGAACGGGGCCGGAGGGCGTCTGTGCATCAACGAGACGAGCGGCGATGCGTGGGGGCCCTTCACCCAGGGAATGGTCGATCGGTGCAAGCAGTACGGCGGCGGGCCCGCGTGCGACACGAATCGCTGGTCCAAGAGCATGGCTGTGGGGCTCTATGGCACCGAGGGCTGTCCGGTCGGCTCCTGCTTCGACGATCTGGTGGGATACTGCGCCGAGTCCCGTGGCAACGGCAACGTCGATGCATTCGGCCCGTTCCCAGCGTGGCTTGTCGCCAAGTGCAACGCAGCCGGCGGCGGAGCAACCGCTTGCAGCAGCGCACGATGGAACCGGAACTTCCTCGCCTCGCTGCTTCCCTGAAGGCTGGGGCGCCTCGGGCTGGTACTGCGCGACCTCCGGAGATTGACCACAGCCTTCGCTCAGCATGCGCCGGAGAAAAATCGCGGCGATTCGGACTGTCAGCGCCTTGAAGACGCGGCCGCCTCAAGGCGGCCGCTGGTGCAAGGTGAGCTTCGTGCGCCTTGAAGACGGAACCCGGGAAGGTCAGGACGACGTGGTCGTGCAGGTGGTCGGTGCTCCGCACTTGCCCCCGTTGCAGCCCTTGCTCAAGCACTCGTAGGCTGCCATGCAGTCCGATCCATCGGCCTTGTAGGGCTCACACTTGGAGCTGCCCAGCGAATCGCACCAGCTGTCCGTGCACTGCCCCAGCTCGTTGAAACCCGCATCGATGCACGCGTCGCCCACCTTCAAGGGCTTCTGAACCGGACCGACGCACAGGTTCGAGTCGGGATTGCAGTCGATTCCGGTCACGCACAGCTGCACGGTCGACAGCCCTGAGTTGCAGCTCTGCCCTTCGGTGCTGGCAGCCTTGCAGTGGCCGGTCCGAGGGTTGCCATCCGCATCGAACGGGAACGCGCACCCGCCCGGGTTGCCACTCTTCTCGTAGCAGCAGAAGGCCTTGGTCGGATCGCAGCTGCCGTAGAAGCGGGCGCCAGTCCCGTCCTTGATCGGATCGCAGGCGTCCGCCGGCAGAGATCGCGTCCGTGAGAACAGCTTTCTCTGTGCAGGACCCACGGGCGCAGAGATGAAGAAGCAGGTCGAGTCGAAGATCGCAGCAGAGACTTCGCCACCGCATGCCGCCTTGTCGAGTGCGTCGACGCACTGGCTGGCGGCAACACCGTCGTAGCCGACCGCCCCTGCCTTGACCTGGGCGACCCAATCGTCAAAGGGCACGATGTCCATCATCTCCTTCAGGAGCGACTTGCATCCAGCAAGATCCAGCGTGGCCTTGGGTGGGAGCTTGGCATCGTAGCCCGCCTTCTTGAGAATGGCGTCTTCGCTGTAGAGGTAGAAATAGGCTTCCAGGTCTTTCTCGTTGCAGCAGCGGAACAGGGCATCGCACGATGCGGACGCGGCGCGGTCGGTGAGCTGTTCGATGGGGATTTCGGCTGACGACCCGGCGGCACCTGCTGTGCCAGCGTTTCCTGCGCTGCCGGCTGAGCCTGCCTGGCCGCCTGACGCATCGGCTCCCGTGTCGGCTCCCGCACCTCCGCCGAGGGACGCAGACCCCGCCTGGCCTGCAGCGCCTCCAGCGCCTGCGCTGCCGGCTGCCCCGGCCGCCGACGTGCCTGCGGTTCCCTGGGGATCCGAGGTCGCGTCACTGGAGCACGCCGCAAGAATCAAGAGACCGGAGGCGATGGCCGCGACCGGCACGCAAAGAGTTGGGTCCAATGCACGTTTCATGGGGAACGATCCTTTCGCGCGCACACCAGCAACAGTCGTGCCGCGCCCCTCCGGTGATGCGCGCCAGGTAGAATCCTCACTGTGGCCCACTGGCGAGGCTCGCTGCAGGGATCCGATCCTTCCCACTGGGACCCAACCACGCACGCGGCGAGAGCCTGGTAGCCTCGATTCGTCCGAAATCTGAAGCTTCACCCCTGCAACAGCCTTGATCGAGGCATGGCACACTACGTGATAGCAAAACGTCTGGCCTCGGCCTACCGCCCCATACCCAGGGTCTTGCAGGAGTCTCCATGTTCCCATTCATCCCCGACACCTTCCCGGAGCTTCCGGAGATTCCCATGGGAACCTCCACCCCGTCGGAGCGCGACTCGCCGCGCCGTGTGCGGCTCATGCTCGTCGAGCACGATGACATGTGTCGTCGCAGGCTGACTGACGCCCTGAGCAGCGTGGGGTTCGACGTGGCCGCGCATGGCAGCGCGCGCCTGGCAATCGAGAGCTTCCGCGCGGTCTTTCAGGCGACCGACCTGGTGCTGCTCGACTTCGATCATCCGGGCGAAGACGGCTACACGGCTTACATGTGGTTCAGGTACATCGACCCGAATGCGCGGGTGATGCTGATGACGAATCAGGCGAGACGGGAGCCGCGACTGGACCAGGCGCTGCGCAAGGGGGCCCTGGGCGTCATGAGCCGCGATGCTGCCTACTTCACCGGCAGCTCCCGCGCAGAGTGCGATGGTACCTGCACACCCTCCATTTCGACAGCCTTCCCTGTCCAGTTGAATCCGAGCCTGCGCCCGCCGGGCATACGCCACTTCGACGGCACCTGATGCTCCGCATTGAACAGGTTGAAGTTGTCCTTCATGCTCTTGAGCTCTGATGGAATCACGTCGGGGAAGAACGACTCCGGAGCTGCTGGCACGCCTCCCACGGCGATCGCGCCACGGACCGGGTCCAATCCCCAGGACCAACGATCCGCAGGCAAGGACACGAGATCATCGGACAGGAAGAGCGCACCGCCGGTAGATGCGGCTACCCATCCACCGGCTCCGACCTCGTCCTGCGTGAGCGGGCTGCGCAGTATCACCGGGTCTGCGTCGCAGAGCGTAGCCTGGCAGAACGGGTAGCGCGACGCGATCTGGCGCGCCTGGTTCGCGATGAAGGTCCAGGTCGGCTGTGGGAGGTTGATGATCGGGATGGGCTTGAAGGCGATGTCGTTTCCAACGCGCCAACCATCCACATAGGGGAACGACGCCACAGGCGGTGCGCCCACGGCCACCAGGATCGTCTCTTCGCCCGCAGCAGCGCGGATTGTCTGCATCGCCCGGTGATACGCCTCCATGCCAGTGACCTGCTCGTCGCGAATCCCTTCCTGCGCTCCTGCAAACAGGAAGTCGATCTTCAGAAGCTCGTATCCTGCTCCGGTCAGCGCTTTGATCACGTCCTGCAGGTGCTGGGCCGCATCCGCATCGGTCACGTCGAGGATATTCATCTTGCCAAGGGACGGGTGGTCGTACGACGCGCCCTGGACGAGCCAGGAGGGATGCGCTTTCGCGGTCTGGCTGCCAGGGGCGACGAGCAGAGGTGCGAGCCAGATTCCCGGTCGGAATCCCTTCGCCTTGATCGCCTGCGCGGCCGCGGCAAGCCCCTGCGGGAACTTCGAGTTGGCGCTCCAGTCACCCCATGCGGCTTCCCACCCATCGTCGATGACCACGAACGATGGCGCCGAAGCGGGCGGGAGATTCGGGCTGAGAACCTGGGCAATCCGGTCCACCGACGTGGTCCCGCCTGCCTCGTAGATGTCCTCTTGCCCCACTTCGTCCCAGAAGCAGTACCAGGAGTTCCATCCGGAGGTAGCAGGCCGAGGCTTGATCGCATGCCGCGATTCGAGGGCGGCTCCGTAGCCTTCCAGCATCCACCTGAGGTCTTCGCCCAGCTGCACGCGCCACGCTTCCGATTGCAGCGTGGCGCCCGCTTGGACTGGAACCCTTTCGACGCCTCCGCTCACGAGACGGATGCGTACGGCGCCGGGGGCAGGGGACCGATTGACCTGTATCCACGATCGGAACCGGTCGGCCGAGGTCGCACCCGCTACCAGTGACACTTTGCTCCCACCCACGAACGTGTACCACCACGATAGCTCGGTTCCGCGGCGATAGACCTCGGATTCTCCCTGGGCTTGCAGCGCTTCTTGCACGACAGCGTCCGAAGGCGCGTCGATCAACGACACCACTCCGCTCATCGACCAGGATTGGTAGCCGTTCGACAGCCAGCCCTGCGCAAACGGCACCTCTGCGTCGCCTTCGAGCGACATCGCCTCCACCACGACGTCTGCCGCAGCCGTGAACGACAGCGACAGGCTCGGTCCGCTCAGGCTCACTTGCACCTGTCCGTCCCCGCCGGCAGGACACTGGATGGTGGAGCCAGCCGCGGTGCACGGCCCATCCTTGCCTCCGCCTCGTCGTGTGCCGCCGATCGTCACATAGGGCATCAGCTTCATCCACGACCCGCTGCACGAAGCCTGGAAGTCGACTCCTTCGGCGCCTGCTTTCAAGTCCCCAGCGTTGCAGCCTGTCGGCCCCGCGTCGGCCTGCGCGTCAGCGTCGTCTCCTGCGGTGTCCTCGGCCTCCAAGCCAGAGTCGTTCACCACGTCGCCTCCGACATCATGCGGGTTCGCTTCTGCAGCCGTGTCCGCGGACTTCGCGTCGACCCCGGATGCGTCCGGAGAGTCGGACTGCTCGGACACGGTCCCGGAGTCGTCAATCAACGCGGGTACTACCCCTTCGCTGCTGGAGCAGGACAGGGAGGCGAGGGCGGTGAAGGTGAAAGCAAACGGAACCCGGAACATGCGAGGAGCCTGCGCCATCCCTTGCGTCCTGCAATTTGTCTGCCGTCCGCGGCCTTTGATCGCGTCCGGGTCCCAGCGCAATCGGCCACCCGTCTTCGCGGCAACCTGCGGGGGATGTGCACAGGTGAGAACGGATCGATCCCAGTGGGATCGCAGCTTTCCCAGCGCTGGCAGGCATGGGTACAAGCGAATGTTGCAGGCGTGCGGTCCTGGATGAGACGATGCGCGCCGAGCAGGTTGGCCCATGACTTGCGTAGGAGTACGCGCATGAATCTACGAGATCGCAGTATCGCCTTGACGGCTCTGTTCCTGGGTGCAGCGTGGGGAGCTTCGCACGGTTGCACGGTTGGGGGCGCGGGCACTCCGACAGCCATCGCAGCCGAGGATGCAGATCCCGGCGTGGATGCTGGGGTGGGAGGAGGCAGCGGCACGACCTGCAACTGCAATTGCGCGCAGCCTGGGCCGCGGCAGCTGAAGAGCTACGGCGAGATGATGGATGCGCTGCTGGCCGGAATCCGAGTTCGAGCCGTGCTGCACTACGCGAAGTGCGATCTTGGCGGCTCCCCGGGGCCGGACGCGGTGGGAGGCATGGATATCGGAACCTACGAGCAGTTTGCCGCTGGTGTGGTCGGCAATCCCTCGGCCTACCTGGCAACGTCGGAAACCAAGCTCATCCAGATGCAGTCCGGCAAGGTCTACAACTACGTCAAGCTCAAGATTTCCGAGGATGGCTCGGTGACGATTTCGGCCCAATACCTCGATCCCACGACGTTCGCCGTGAAGATGGATGAGACCTTCACGTGCAAGATCGACGATGGGAGCAAGACCGCGGGCGTCGCTCTGTTTGCCACCGGCGGATGACGGATCCGGCGCGCGGCCGAGGGCACGTCCGCGGACACCAACCCCGATCCCGCGAATCTGCGCACGTGATAGCATCGCCCGGTTGAGAGCGCGCGATGACTGAAATCCGATCGTCGAGCGGTCCTGCCAGGGCCGGGTCTCGGCTCGCCCGCCCGGCCAACATCGAGCCTGGCACCATGATCGACCACTACCGCGTGGTGCGGCTCCTTGGGCGGGGCGGCATGGCGGACGTGTACCTCGCGCGGGACATGATCCTGGGGCGCAAGGTTGCGCTCAAGCTGCTCCGTCGACAGAGCGGGATTCTGGACGAGGACGATCGATTTCTGTTCGAGGCGCGCGCGACGGCGAGCTTCAGCCACCCCAACATCGTGGCCGTGCACGGTATCGGGGAATACGAAGGCCGGATGTTCATTGCGCTGGAGTACCTGGAGGGCCACACGCTGCGCGACCGGCTCCGGGACTCGCGGGTGGCGATTCGCGAAGCACTGCGCATCACGCTCGCAATCGGCGAAGCGCTGCGCGAAGCCCATCGACACGGGATCCTGCACCGGGATTTGAAGCCGTCGAATGTGATCATCGGTCGCGACGCGCGGCTTCGGGTGGTGGACTTCGGCCTGGCGAAAAGAGTGCAGTCCGCAGAAACGCTCATGACGCCTGGCGATCCGGATGGGTCGGGGTCGATCGACTCTCTGCAGACGCTCGATGAAGGGGTCTTGCTCGGAACACCGGCCTACATGTCGCCGGAGCAATGGAACGGATTGCCGTGCTCGGAGGCGTCGGACATCTGGTCGCTCGGTCTCATTCTCTACGAGATGGTATCTGGCGATCATCCGCTTCGCGACTGCAGCCCTGAAGAGATCGGGCGTCGGATGGCTTCGCGCACCCCCTTGCCACCGATCGCCGGACCGGTTCCCCAGGAGCTGCTGGCGCTGGTAGGCCGGTGTCTCGACTTCGAGCCCGCAGCTCGCCCTGATGCGAAGTACCTGTGCATGGCGCTGGACAGGATGCTGTCTGGCAAGGATGCAGAAGGAGCCACGGATTCTCCGTTCCGAGGGCTGCTCCCCTATGGCGAGCGCCACGCAGACCACTTCCATGGCCGTGATTCGGAGATCGGAGCCTTTGTCGAGCGGCTTCGGGAGCAGGCCGTCCTGCCCATCGTGGGACCCTCCGGGTCGGGCAAGAGCTCCTTCGTGCAAGCCGGGGTGATCCCCCGACTCCGGGAGCAGAACGCATGGACCGTCCTTCGCTTGCGCCCGGGACGCGCACCTCTCGATCGTCTCGTCCGCAGCCTTCTCGGCATCGATCCTGCCACCACGTTCACGCCGCGACCACCCAGGGCCCAGCCCGAGTCTGCCACCGATGATCCGCCGACGATCGCTGATCGCCGTCCCCGTCGCAAGACGACCTCGGACACGCCGCCTGCGTCGCAACCCACCTTGGCTGCATCCGTGGCGTGGACGGGCGACGGGCGGGACAGCGAATCCACGGGCTCGCACCGGCTGGCCGACGACGCTGTGCTGCAGGCGACGACTGCTCAGCTTCGCGAATCTCCGTCCCGGCTCGCGCTATGGCTCAATCAGCTCGCAGAGCGGACGCGGACGAGCGTCTTGCTGTTCATCGATCAGCTCGAGGAGCTGTACTCGCTCGTGCCGGACGAGCAGGAGCGCAGGGCGTTCCTGGATGCGCTGTGTCTCGCCGCCGATGACCCGAAAGCGCCGGTGCGCGTCGTGTTCACGCTCCGCGAGGACTTCCTGGGAAGGGCGGCGGAAACCCCTCTCGTCCGGGAAGTGCTCGCACACGTCACCGTGCTTCGCCGCCCCGAGCCGGGATCGCTGCGCGAGATACTGACCCGGCCGGTGCAGACTCGCGGATACGCCTGGGAGGATGATGCGCTGGTTTCGGAGATGGTGGAGCAGGTGAGCGGAGAGCCTGCTGCGCTCGCGTTGCTCCAATTCACAGCGCAGATGGTCTGGGAGAGGCGAGATCGGGAGCGCCACAAGTTGACACGGGCCGCCTATGAATCCGTGGGAGGGGTGGCAGGGTCGGTGGCGAACCACGCGGACACGGTGCTCTCGACGCTCACGGCGCAGGAGACGAGAACTGCGCGAGACATCCTGCTTCGGCTCATCTCCCCAGATGCGACCCGAGTCGCGGTGCCGCGTGCGCTGCTGCTCGAGGGGCTCGCAAAGGATGCCGCTGGCGTGCTGGAACGGCTGACGGAGACGCGGACTGTGGTCGTGCATGGCAGCCGTCGTGACGGCCACGGCGCGGAAGTGGAGATTGCGCACGAGTCGCTGCTGCGCACCTGGGAGCGGCTGCGACGCTGGATCGAGGAGAGCCGCGAGGAGATCGTGTTCGTCCGAGACCTGCAGCAGGCCGCCGAAGCCTGGCAGCGTCGCGGCGAGCCCGTCGAAGGCGTGTGGCGAGGGGACGTGCTGCGCGACGCTCGAAAGCGGTGGGAGGGCCTGTCCACACCGTTGCCGGAAGCTGCGCGCAAGTTCCTGCAGCTGGGGCTGCGCGTGGAGCGACGAAGAATCTACGCTAGACGATTCGCGCTGGTCGGCGTGATCGCGCTGCTGGCCATGACTGCCACTGCGTTCTGGGTCGCCTGGCGGATTGCGGCGCAGCAGCGTGCGTCCGCGGAGCTCCAGCGCACCGAGTCCGAGAAGCGTCGCCAGGAAGCCGTCTCCCAGAGGGCAGAGTCTCTCTGGCAAGGAGCCCGCGCCGACCTGCGTCGTGAAGACATGCTCGGCGCCCGCGCCAAGCTCAGGACGGCTCTCGAGGTCAAGGACGCTCCCGAGATCCGCGCGCTGTGGTGGCAGGTCCACCGCTCCGAGCTGCTCTGGTCGCGTCACATGGGCGCGGACCTGAACGTTGCCGTGGCTACGCGCGATGGCGGGTTGGTTGCAGTCGGGACCGCGGACGGCACGGTCTACCTGGTCGATGGCGAGGGGATGGAGCAGAAAGCGCTTCGCGGGCAGACCGATCAGATCACCTCGATAGCGCTGTCCGACGACGGCACGTGGGCGGCAGTCGGCACGTGGTCCGGTGCTGTCGACGTGTGGCACGTCTCGACGCGAAAGCGTACGGCGATGCCGGGGCATCGGGGCATCGTCCGGCGAATTGCGTTCGCACCCTCTGGACGTCTGTTCGCGTCCGGCGGAATGGACAGGACCCTTCGCGTATGGGATGCGCAGGAGGGGACCGTGGTTCGCGTCATCGAGGGTTTGACGGCCGAGGTCCGGCACCTCGCCTTCAAACCCGACGGCACCGTGCTCGTGTCCGCGGATCTGGAGGGCAAGGTGCAGGCCTGGAACCTGCAGAACGGCAGTCCGCTCTTCCAGCTGCAGGCCAAGGGAGCTCGACCGGCCGTTCGTTGGACAGGCGACGGCAGGGCGCTGGTCGTGGCAGGAGGGGGACGAGCGATCCTGGTAGACGGTGCAACGGGCAGGGAGATCGAGTCGGTTGCGACCGAGTCCGTGGTCCTGGATCTTGCAGAGCGTGATGACGGTCGGATGGTCGGGGTGGTGGCCGCCGGTCCGCAGGACATTCGGGTGAGCGACATGCGCACAGGCGCATTGCTGGCCGCGCTGCCCACAGGTGGAAACCTGTCGGACAAGGTGACCCTGGCTGCTCGTGGGACACGGGTCCTGGTCGTGGGAGAGGATCAGGACCTGCGCATGTGGAGCCTTCGTCCCCCTGCCGGTCTGGCGGGACGTGCACGTCCCGCCGCAGGGCCGCTCTACGCACTTGCCATCCACCCTGACGGCTCGAGGCTGGCAGCCGCAGGGCGCACGCGCAACATCCAGTTCTTCGATACCGCCACAGGTCGTCTACTTGAGTCCGTGCCGGGGCACATCGCTGCGGTCAATGACCTGGCATTCTCGCGCGACGGAAAACGGCTCGCCTCGGCGTCGTGGGACAATTCCCTTCGAATCTGGGATACCGATACCCGGAAATCGGAAGTGCTCTGGTCCAACAGCTCCTGGCCGGTGGTTGCAACGGCGTTTTCGCCCGATGGGACGCGAATTGCGATGTCCTCCGGGCCATCCGGGATCCGTATCGTGGATCTGCCGTCGGGCGCTCCGAGGACCCTGTCGCAGGCCCACGACTACACGGTATTCGGGCTCGACTACAGCCCCGATGGTCGAATGCTCGCAAGCGGAGGCGGCACGACCGTGCGGCTCTGGGATGCAGCCACCGACCAGCCGCTGCGCACCCTGCAGGGGCACCAGGCAACGCTGCGCAAGGTCCGGTTCTCCCCGGACGGCAAGCTGTTGGCGAGCGGAGCCGACGACGGGACCGTGCGTCTGTGGGAGACGTCCACTGGACGCGCCTTGCGCGTAGTTGGACCGATGCCTGAGCGGATCGTGTCGCTGGGGTTTCACCCTGACGGCCATCGAATCGGGGTCACGCTTTCCGGCGGCGGGGTGGGGGTCTGGGACCTGGAGGGACGACGCGTCGGGAGCATGCGCGGTCATCGAGGAGATGCGAACACCGTGGTCTTCGGCAACGCCGGCCGATGGATGATCACGTCAGGCGATGATGCGACGATTCGCGCGTGGGACCTGGAGACAGGGCGCGCCGCCTGGTTCGCATCCGCCGTGGTGGGGGTTGCGCTTCAGGCCTACACCCACGAGGGGTGGGTAGCTCTCGATCCTGCTGTGCCCGCCCGGCCGTCTTCGGCGAGATGGCGAGCCGTGGTGGAGCAGACGGCACGGCTGGCGCGGGAGTCTTCGGACCGACGGACGCTATGCATTGCATCGCACGACGACACCGTGCGCGGGTGGGACCTCGACACGGACCAGGGCAGCGAGCCTGCAAGCGTGCCTCTTGTGCGCGACGTCGTGGCGACCTCGCGAGCCTGCGTCGCGCGCTCCGCCGGAGGCGAGGCGACGCTTCGCCCCCTTGCGGGCGCCTCGACGGTCTTGTCGTCCAATGCCACGGCGATCAACGCGGATGGAGACACAGTGCTCGTGGCAGCGGACCACGACGTCCGGGTATTCGCTGCGAGTGGCCGTCAGATCGCCTCCTTCGCAGCCGACGTGGGGGTGACTGCGCTTGCGCGGCTGAGCTCGTGGATCGCGGTGGGGTATCGGGATGGCAACATCGAGCTGCTGAGCGAATCGGCCAGCAGGCCGGCGCGACGGGTCGTCTTCGACGACATTCCGGCCGTGGCCGTGGAGAGAATCGTGTCCGGGCCACCAGGAACCCTCGTTGCCGGATTCGTCAACGGGGTCGTTGGCGTATGGGACACTCGGACCGGGGCTGCGCTGCTCAGGCTGCAGCTGCACGGCCCTGTCACCTGGCTGGCCTGTCCCGGGCACACCCTCTACGCTGTCACCGAGCTGGGAGACCGAGAGGTCGTGGATCTCGACGTGCTCGTGCGCGACTACTGCGACTTG
Organism: Deltaproteobacteria bacterium; assembly: GCA_016218915.1. GTDB lineage: Bacteria > Myxococcota_A > Polyangia > Polyangiales > Polyangiaceae > JACRCQ01. Next base: position 212,274 of record JACRCQ010000009.1, on the reverse strand, counting down.
ATGCGCGAGGTGTGGAAGGAAGTGCCGGTCGTGTGGGTGGACGGTCGCGCGGTGCTCGGACCGTCACCGGAACACCATCCCTGTCTGCCCTGATCGCGCGTGGACCCACCTAGGGCTTGAAGTGCCCGTGGAGTGCGACCATGCTCACCGCCGAGCTGCCATGCCCACATCGCGAGAAGAAACCGACACCATGACCGTCGTCCGGCCAGGCGCCCCGGCGGACGCTTCAGCTTTCAACTTGCTCGTGGTCGACGGACCGGATCGGGATGCGACGTTCAGGATCGACGGGTCGTCGCCGTCGCGCGTGCTGGCAGGTACGAGCCCCACCTGTTCGATCCGCCTGAGCGATCCGTCCGTGTCGCGACGCCACGCCGCCTTCGACGTGAGCGCGGGGAAGCTGCGTCTGTCCGACCTCGGGTCCACGAACGGGACCTTCACGGGCGGAATGCAGATCATCGACGTTCTGCTCGACGGCGGCGAGAACGTACGCCTCGGCAGCACCACCGTTCGCATCGAGCGCGTCCGTGACTCTGCGGCGCCACCTCTGTCGGTCCGTACGTCCTTCGGCCAGATCATCGGCGCAAGCGAGGAGATGCGCCGGCTGTATCCCCTGTGCGAGAAGCTGGCCGAGTCGGACGTCAACGTGATCATCGAGGGAGAAACCGGAACAGGGAAGGAAGTCCTGGCGGAATCCATTCACGAGGCGAGCGCGCGAGCCTCGGGGCCCTTCGTCGTCTTCGATTGCATGTCCGCCCCACCCACCTTGCTGGAATCCGCCCTCTTCGGTCATGAAAAGGGCGCCTTCACCGGCGCCTCTACGAGCCGCGCCGGCGTGTTCGAGCAGGCGCACAAAGGCACGCTTCTGATCGACGAAATCGGCGACCTGGACATCAGCCTGCAGCCCAAGCTGCTCCGTGCCATCCAGCGCATGGAGGTCACCCGCGTCGGAGGAAGCCGCCCCCTGAAGGTGGACGTGCGGGTCATGGCCGCAACCCGCCGCGATCTGGACAAGGAAGTGCAGGGCGGCAGGTTCCGGGACGACCTGTTCTTCCGCTTGAACGTCGCGCGCATCGAGCTGCCTCCGCTGCGCAGAAGACGCGGTGACGTCGAGATCCTGGTTCGCCAGTTCTGGAAGCTGCTCGGTGGCCAGACCCAGGTTTCTCCCGCGCTGTTGCAGGCCTTCCTGGACTACGACTGGCCCGGTAACGTCCGAGAGTTGCGAAACACCGTGGCCCGCCACATCGCCCTGGGCGATCTCGCAAGGTTCGAACGCCCGAGCACTCGTCCACCGCCCATGGATGGCTCGCCCGAGTCAGGACCGTCCCAGGACTTCATCGATCAGATCGCCAATTCCTCCTTGCCGTTCCCCTTTGCCAGGCAGCAGGTCATGGAGGAGTTCGAACGTCGCTATCTCGAAGTCGCACTGAAGCGCCATGGCGGCAATGTCACCAAGGCTGCCGCGGCCTCAGGAATCGCACGGCGCTACTTCCACATGCTCAAGGCACGTCAAAAGCCCGATGGCTGATGGCCTTGGAATACCAGGCTGAAAGTCGCACATGATCGTCATGAAGTTCGGGGGAAGCTCCCTCGCCAATGCTGACAAGATCCGCACCGTCATCGACCTCGTTCGCCGCGAGCTCGATCGCTACCCCGCCGTGGTGGTCTCTGCCCACGGCGGCACCACCGACAAGCTCCTTTTCGCAGCCCGCGCGGCGCTGTCAGGGAAGGTCGACGTCTCAGCGGTAGAGAAGTTCCATCTCGACCTCGCCCGTTCGCTCGGAGTCGACCCCTCTCCGATCGCGCCGATGATCGAGCAGCTGTCCAAGATCCTCCAGGGTGTGAGCCTGGTGGACGAGCTGTCGCCCCGCACCCTCGATCACATCATGTCGTTCGGCGAGAGGCTCTCTGCCATGATGGTTGCGAGCGCCATGAATGCCGCAGGATTGCCAGCGACATCGCTGAATTCCTTTGAGATCGGATTGCGCACCGACTCCCATCATGGTCATGCCAGCCCGCTGTCGGACATCGACGCAGACATTGCCGCGGCAGTCCGCGCCGCGCGCGGGGTGGCTGTGATCACCGGCTTCCTCGGAAGGGATCCCAAGGGCAACATCACGACCCTGGGCAGGAGCGGGAGCGACTTCAGCGCATCGATCGTGGGCGCGGCTCTGCAAGCCACCGAGATCCAGATATGGACCGATGTCAACGGCGTGATGACCGCCGACCCTTCCATCGACTCGCGCGCAGAGAACCTCCCTGTCCTGTCGTTCACCGAAGCCAGCGAGCTCGCCTACTACGGCGCGGAGGTGCTGCACCCGAGCACCCTGGTGCCTGCCCTGCGCAAGGGCATTCCCGTGCGAGTCCTGAACACCACCAAGCCCCAGGACCCAGGAACCCTGATCGTCCACAGCCCGGTCTTGACCCAGCGGATGGCGAAGTCGGTCGTGTACAAGGAAGATGTCGTGCTCATCCACATTGCATCTCCCCGATTGATGTCCGCTGCTCGCCTGCTGTCGTCGTCGATTGAACGCCTCGCCACCCACGGAGTCGGCGTGCACCTCGCCGCCACCTCCGAGGCCACGGTGTCGATGGTCACCGACCGCTCCTATTCCCCAGAAGTGCTGGAATCCGTGCTGGAGGATCTTGGCAGGCTGGGCAACGTCACAGCGGAGACCGGCAAGGCGATCGTGTGCGTCGTGGGCGCCGAAATGCAGGGCAAAGCGGGGACCGCAGGGCGGATCCTCGCCACCCTGGGCGATGCCGGGATCACGGCGCGGATGATTTCCCAGAGCGCCTCCGAGATCAATATTGCGTTGGTGATCGACGGGACCGAGATCAGTCGAGCGGTATGTGCCCTCCACGGGCTGCTACTCTGCAATCGCGAGTGACACGGTCTGCCGCACACGTCCAAAGCCGGAGAGCAACGCGGCAATCTCCTTCACACGAGCTTCGTCGCAGGGCGATGTGAGAAAGCCGAGGTGCAGCAGGTCCGCAGCCCCGCGCGAGGCGCGGTTCTGCACGGTGACTCCCAGGCGACGCAGCATCCCTTCGACCCGACGCGTCAACCCGACGTGCGCCTCGGCGGTGACGCGCAAGTAGCGCCGTCGGGCTGGAGGAGAGCCTGTCTGCGCACCCAGCAGCCGGGTGGGCTGGGGTGTGGGCCACGGCACGGAGTTCTCCTGCGCAAGGGCGATCAGGTCGCCCAAGACCGCTGTGGCCGTGGGAAGGGCACCTGCGCCCTTTCCGAACAAGCTGAGGTCCCCCGACGCTCTGCAGCGCAGGTACACTGCATTGTACTCTTCTTCGACCGACGCCAGAAGGTGCCACTCCGGAAGCAGGACCGGCTCCACGGCCAGGTCCAGGGCTTCGCCTGCCCGCTCCGCCCGGGCAATGATCCTGACGCGGAATCCCATGGCTTCCGCAAGATCGCAATCCACCGGATCCAGCTCGCGAATGCCGCGCACCGGAAACTCGCCCGGGCGGAACCATGCCCCGAAAGCTCGATAGGCAAGGATGGAAAGCTTTGCCGCAGCGTCGTGCCCGTCGATGTCGGCAGAAGGGTCAGCCTCCGCGTACCCGAGAGCTTGCGCCTTGGCTATGGCCTGCTCCAGAGAGAGCTCGTCCTGCTCCATGCGCGTGATGATGTAGTTGCACGTCCCGTTCAGGATCCCCCACATCCCATCCACCTCGTCCGCACGGTGGCTCAGATGCCGGATGATGGGAACCGCCGCCGCGGCAGCGGCTTCGCAGTACAAGGGAGTCTCGGTGCGCGTGGCGAGAACGCTGAGCTCAGCGAGCTTCGCCGCAAGCACTGCCTTGTTGGCCGTGACCACCGGCTTGCCCGCAGCCAGCGCTGCGCGCAGGACTTCCTCCATCGCGCTGCCTCCGGCCACTTCTACCAGCACGTCGACCTCAGGGTCGCTCACGAGCTCCAGCGGGCGCTTTGTGATTGGGATGTCGGCCGCGAGCGGACCCCGCGACTTGGCAGGATCCCGGACCGCGATCCGGGTGACCTGCAGCTCTACGCCGTATCGATCGGCCACGGCTTCGCGCTGGCGTTCGATCATCTCGAGCAGGCCGCCGCCGACCGTGCCACAGCCCACCATTCCGACGCGGATCCTGCGCAGCGGCTCCCTTCCCACACCTTCGAAGCGGGGGCGCGGCGCAGGCACTGCGGTGTCATCGAAGATGCGGGTCTCGCGCAAGAGGTCCGCGAGCCTCGGCTGTTCCGCCAGAAAGGCATCGTGGCCAAACTCGGATTCGAGCTTCCACAACGACGACGTAGCACCGACAGCCTGCAGCTCCCGATGCAGCTCCACCTGCAATGCCCAGGGAAACAGCATGTCCCCTGGTACGCCCACCACCACGACCTCTGCGCGAATGCGTTCGAGCGCAGCGCGAACCTCGCGCGCCGTCGCTCCGAACTGGCACCGATCGATGGCCTCGCTCAACAGCAGGAAGGTATCGACCGGAAAGCTCTCTGCGAATCGCTGGCCGTGATGATCGAGGTACGCAGCGACCGGCGGCCGGTCCAGCTCAGGCATGAGCTTGCCGAACCGGGTGTCGAGCTCTCCGCGACCTCGATAGGTCAGCATTCCAAGCTGCCGGGCGCGGATCATTCCCGTCGCAACATCGCCGTTGCGAATGCCGTCCCGGACCAGCTCCCGCTGCAGGTGCCGCGTTGCCGTGCCCCAGCCGTCCGGGCGCAGTCCGGCGGAGATGGCTACGAGCCGGGCGCAGCGATCCGGATGCCGGAGCGCAAATGCAACTCCCACCATTCCGCCCAGGCTTGCGCCCACGAACGTGACCGGCGTGTCGCATCCAATGCCCTCGAGCCACGCTGCGACCAGGTCTGCGAGCCCGAGCACGGATAGCGCGGTGCCAGGCTCTCCTCCCGGGCTCCACGTGGATCCATTGCCGGGCCAGCAGGGACACAGGACCGTCGTTCTGCGGAGGTCGATGAGATCCGGAGCCGCAAGACTCGACCACCACCCAGAGGTGGGCGTGGTTGCGCCCGCGCTTTCCGCCGGCTCCGCAGACGCACCGAAAGGAAACGGCGATGCAGTGATCCCGCCGACCACCACCACGACAGGTGCCGTGCCCAGCTCTGGACCGTAGATCCAGCCTGCCAGAGTCATGTTCTCCAGGACGCGTCCGTCCACAGACACACGCTCCCGCTTCACGACCCGTTGACGCAGGGAGCTCGATGCATTCGCGGCAGAAGAGGATGGGCTCATGATCCCAGCTCCTCTGCAACAGCAGCAGGCGCTGCGGCACCGGTGACGGCGGCGCTGTTGCGGTTCGCGACACGGTCGAGAGCACGCTCCAGATCACGCAGCAGGTCCGAGGTGTCTTCGATGCCCACCGATAGCCTCAAGAGCGTGTCGCCTATCCCGGCGCGCTGGCGCGCTTGTGGATCCATCGCCGCATGGGTCATGGTCGCTGGATGTGCGATCAGGCTCTCCACGCCCCCCAGCGATTCGGCGAGGGAGAAGAGGGTGAGCTCGTCGAGGAAGGCCCGCACGTGCGACGTGTCGCCCTTGAGCGCAAAGCTGACCATGGCGCCAAAGCCGGTTTGCTGCTTGCGTGCGATCTCGTGGCCCGGGTGAGCTGAAAGCCCTGGATAGTGCACTTCGGCAACTGCGGGGTGGTGGATCAGCAGGTCTGCGATGGCCGATGCGTTCTGCTGATGCACCGCGAGCCGGGCGTGCAGGGTTCGCAGGCCGCGCAAGGTCAGGTAGCTGTCGAAGGGGGCCCCGGTCAGCCCGAGGCAATTGGCCCAATACGAGAGCTCCTGGTGCAGGGCCTGGGTCTTCGATATGGCTGCACCACCGACTACATCGCTGTGGCCGTTCAGGTACTTCGTGGTGGAATGGACGATGAGATCCGCTCCCAGATCCAAGGGGCGCTGCAGCGCGGGCGACAGGAACGTGTTGTCCGCCACCACGATGGCGCCAGCCTGGTGCGCCAGCGACGCGAGCTGTCGAATGTCGGTGATCCGGAGGAGCGGATTGCTCGGGGTCTCGATCCACACGAGCTTCGGCGTTCTTGCCAGTGCAGCGTCCACCGCGGCTGGGTCGTTCTCGTCGACGAAGCACACGCTGAAGCTGCCGCGCTCGGAGAGCTTCGACAGAAGACGGTAGGTACCGCCGTAGCAGTCGTGGGGAGCCACGATGAGGTCTCGCGGGCCTGCGAGCTGGGTCGCAAGGAGCACTGCGGACATTCCCGAGGAGGTCACGATGCCGCCTGCCCCGCCTTCCAGCCGGGCGAGTGCCGAGCCGAGCTCATCGCGCGTTGGATTGCCGGATCGGGTGTAGTCGTAGGCGCGCTTCTGGTTGAAGCCGGAGAAGGTATAGTTGGTGGACAGGTAGAGCGGGGGAACCACGGCTCCGTGCTGGGTCTCGGTGGCAATGCCAGCACGGACGGCAGCAGTGCGGGCGCCAGGTGCTTGTGACGGGGGCGAAGTTCCCGAGCACTGGAAGGAGTCGAACAGTGAGGATTCCTGGGCGGGGCGGTTCATGTTTGTTCTCCGGCTGGAAGAGAACCCACCGAGCTCCCAAGAACTTCTGAGTGACTTGTACAGATCGTCGGTTCACTCAGCTCATCTATCGGCTACCAGCTGTCTGGTTTCCGCGGGAGTTGGCACCTTCCGGGGGCGAATCGCCCCAGGGGTTGCCCCGGCGTCGTCGGGCCCATTCCCTCAGCCGGTCTCGATGAGATTATCGCCCCGTTTCATAGCGGGCAGCGAGGCCACTGTCAAGCGCGGCGCACCTCTCGGCAGGTTCGCTCCGTTGTCCCTGGCGCATCCTAGGCCTCGCTCGATAGGCATGGCTGCGCGCGGTCGCGGCATTTGGGCACCGCAAGTCGTGTCAGCATCGCACTGAGCCTCCAGAGCTTGGCGATGACGCCGGCTGCCGCCCTCAGCTCGAGCCCAGCGAAACCGGCAGGCGGGCGACAAGCGAGCAAGCGGCAAGAGCAGCTGGCGTCGGCAAGCGAGTAGGGCCCGCGGCGAGTGGCAAGGGGCGAGCGGCAAGCGGCAAGCGAGCCAGCGAGCGCTGCCATGCCGGCCACACGACCGCTACCCGCTGCTCGCTACCCGCTGCTCGCTACCCGCTGCCCACTACCCCCGCACCCTACACGCTCGCCAAAACGGGATGAGCGAGCCGCCGCCGGGGCGGGCGGGCACGCGCGTGAAGCTGGCCCAAGTGCGGGGAGGCGGCGGCGAGCGACAAGGCATTGCGAATCACGACGGCGACGGCTGTGATTCCGGAGGAACATGGCACAGGGGTTGAAATTAATTCCCCGTGTGCGACGACTCCCTTTCATGAGCCACGGCCTGCTGCTCGGCTACGTCCTGTGGATCTTCGGATTCACCGGCGCCCACCGGTTCTACTACGGACGCCCCATCACCGGCACGATCTGGTTCTTCACCCTCGGGCTGCTCGGCATCGGCTGGCTCGTCGATCTGCTCCTGATTCCGGGAATGGCGAGATCCGCAAAGCGACGCTACCGCGAAGGCTCGACGAGCTACGCTGTCGCCTGGATCCTGCTGACCTTCCTCGGCGTGCTCGGGATTCACCGATTCTATCTTGGCAAGTGGCTCACCGGTCTTGCCTGGCTCGTGACTGGAGGCATGTTCGGCATCGGTGTGCTCTACGACTACTGGACACTCAACGAGCAGGTGAGCGAGGCCAACGCAGGCTGAGGCGGGCGTGCAGGCTGCGCATGCGGAAGTCCGCCGTCCTCGGCGGAATCAACGCTGATGCTTGACGTGTCCGGGCTTGCCCAACATCCTGAGCGTCGTGACTTCGTGGCTCGGTCTGACGCTCGCCGTGCTTCTGCTCGTGGTGAGCTTTGCGCTCGTCGCGTTGCTCCGGGCACGGCGACGAAGGCCCCCAAGACTCCCTGAACGTCCCCCGGAGGCGCTCCCTCCACCCCAGGATGTTGCGTCCGAACCTGCCCCACTGCCCGCAGCGGTCCAGGAGCTGGCAGAGCGCGCTGCTCCTGAGGTCCCCAGTGAACCGACACCGACCCCGACTCCCGAGCCATCCTCTGAACCGTTTCCGGTCGACTCCCAGGCCAGGAGCTCCCGGCCCGTCATCCCGTCCACACCCACGGTCGAGCATCACCGCTCCATGACGGCGCTGCGACGTCGCAAGCCGCCGGCTCCGCCGTTTCCGGTCGTTCTTGCCCACGGCATATTCGGTTTTGACACGGTCGGGCTCGGCAATCTGCGTCAGGAATACTTCCGTGGGATCGCCCGGGCGCTGCGGGCTTGCGGCACGGAAGTGCATGTCGTTCGTGTCTCGCCTGTGGGTTCGATCGCGGATCGAGCCGCAGAGCTCGCGCAGCAGATTCGCCTGCTCAAGGCACGAAGAGTCAATATCGTAGCGCACAGCATGGGCGGGCTCGATGCTCGATATGCGCTTTCCAAGCTTTCGCTGTCACGTTGCGTGGCGTCGCTCACCACCATAGGCACGCCCCATGGCGGCACGCCCATTGCCGATCGGGGCGTGCGCCTTGCCGCGGACCAGCTCAGGCTACGCAAGATGATCGAAGCGCTTGGCGCAAGAGCCTTTGACGACCTCACGACCGCGAAGATGGCGGCGTTCAACGAGCAGGTCCCGGACGCGCCCGGCGTGGCTTACGCGAGTTACCTTGGCTCGGTGAAGGGCGGGGCGCGGCGCGTCAACGTGCTCCTGATTCCTGGATTCCTGTATCTGAAGAAGGTCGCCGGCGGCAACGACGGAATTGTGCCTGCAGAGTCCCAGAAGTGGGGAGAGGTGATCGAGGAGGTGGAGGCCGACCACTGGGCACAGATCGGGTGGTCCACGAGCTTCAACGCGCTCCCGCTCTACGAAAGAATCGTCTCCGGTCTGCGCGCCCGAGGGTTGTAGGCATGCTACGACATGGCATCGTGTCCAGCAGGCAAGCTCTCACCAGATTCCCATGCGCCTCCCTTGCGTGGCTCTTGATCGGCTTGCCCCTGTGGGGATGCCGCACGCGCACCGACCCCGTGCCCGCGTCGCCGCCATCTTCCTCCTCCATCGCTCGCCCGGCTCCGCCAGCTTCCTCCCATGCCGTGCCCCTGCCTTCCTCTTCCCCTCCGACCGCGACTGTGCGCTGGCTTCGAGGGCAGCTGCACCTGCATTCCTCCGGCTCGGGCGACAGCCACACGCATCCAGACGACGTCGTGGCCTGGTACGCCTCCAAGGGCTACGACTTCATCGTCTTCACCGATCACAATCGGGTCACCATCCCTTCTCCCCCTGCCAACGGCATGCTGGTCTTCCCAGGCGTGGAGCTCACCCAGAACCTCAGGAAGTGCGAGCCCGAGCCTGAGCCAGGGAATCGCTGCCTGCTGCACGTCAATGGGCTCTTCGTGACCGGTGGCCCCTGGATCGTCTGGCCTGAGCCCCTCCCCACCAGGCGCGTCGACATCTATGCGCGCGCACTCGACGTCACCGCCAAGATGGGCGGCATCGCCGTGATCAACCACCCCAACTTCCACTACGCGGCCAGCACAGCAGTGGTGATCGAGCTGGCTCGCAAGGGCGCAAAGCTCCTGGAAATCGCCAACGAAGCGATCGACTCCAACAACGAGGGAGACGCACGCCATCCGTCGACCGAGCAGATCTGGGATGCTGTCCTGTCGTCCGGCGCAACCATGTGGGGCGTCGCATCCGATGACGCGCATCACTACAACGACGCGGCCGAAGTGACCGCACGAGGCGAAAAGGCCTACGTCGGCGATCGCGGGTTCGTGATGGTGCATGCCCGCAAGGAGCCGGCGTCCATTCGCGAGGCGATCGAGCAGGGGGCCTTCTACGCATCCAACGGTGTGCTCCTCGATCGGGTCGAGGTCGTGGATGGCGCGCTCCAGGTGGCAGTAGCTGCCAGCGCTCCTGGGGTGCACCGTTTCCGCTTCGTCGGTGCAGGCGGTAAGGTGCTGGGCGAGGCACAAGGACGTTCGGCCGAAGCGAGGCTACCTGCCAGCGGCTACGTGCGCGTGGTCGTGCAGGATGAGCAAGGCAGAAAAGCGTGGGTTCAGCCGCACAAGCTGCATTGATGGCGAGCTTGTCTTCCCAGGGCATCAGCGTTAGCAGCATTCGATGGAGCCTGAGCAGCCAGAGCAAGCCGACGCCGCGCACAGTGCCGAACCGCCCTGTGGAGCGGTTGCTTCGCCACCCAGGCAGGATCCGGATTCGCTGGCTGCCTACCTTGCCCGGAGCCTGGTCGCGGACCAGGGATTCAAGCCGGGCGTGGTCGACGAGGCCGTAGCGTTGCTGGACGCGTGCGACGCGGTGTTGACCCGCGTCGACGGCATGTCCGTGCGGATCGTGTGCATCGTCGATCGGGATCGGGAAGGTGCAGGAACCTTCCCATGCTCCCTCGACGAGCTGCGTCGCATCGGGGCTGCCTGCCTCAAGTACACGGGCACGATGAATGGCGTGAAGCTCCCTGTCGTGATCGAGGTGGTCGATGTGGGCACCAGCCCAGGCGGGCCTGATCGCGAGCAGGCGTTGCGGCCGCTGTTCTCGCGTCCGGGGTTTCAGAAAGTCGCTGTGCGTGCGTGGGTCCTGGAGGGAACGGGCGGCCGGGTCTGGTCGAACGCAGCGTTCCGAGGCCTGCTGTGCGGGCGCGGGTACTTCGAGAAGCTTCTATGGAGCCCCAGACGCACCGAGGCCGAGCTGCGGCCCATGCAACGGGCGGTCAATGCCGTGGCCGAGGTGCCCTATGCCACCATCGCCATCGGCGCCGTGCTGACCCTGCTGTTTGCTGCGGAAATCGCCTTTGGAGTGGGTGGCCGCGCGCTGACGCCGAACATCAGGACGCTGGTGGCGCTGGGAGGGTTGTCGCGGGCGCTGGCAGTGGACGACGGCGAGTACTACCGCGTATTTACGGCTCCCCTTTTGCACGGAAGCGGGATCCACCTGGTGCTCAACCTGGTCGCGCTGGTGATGGGAGGCCTGGTGCTCGAGACGCTCCTCGGGCGCGCGTGGCTGTGTGCGCTGTTCGCAATCGGCGCTCTCGGTGGCGCAGCAGGCTCTCTGCTCGCCAATGCTCCGAGCGTGGTCTCGGTCGGCGCTTCAGGCGCAATCATGGGATTGCTCGGAGCTGCGCTCGTGGTGTCGTTCCGCATTCCCGAAGGTGGAGAGCGAACGTCCGTCCAGATGGGCGTGCTGCGCATGCTGGTTCCGTCGCTCATCCCCCTTGCCACGCACAGGACCGGCAGCGCGATCGACTATGGCGCCCACATCGGCGGTGCCATCGCGGGTGCGCTGTCTGCCTACGCGCTGTTTCGCTCCTGGAAGCCAGGGCAAGCCGCGCCGCCCGGTCGCAAGCTCGCTCTGACCCTGGCCATCGGCGGGGCTGTGGCTGCCGTCGCCTCATTTGCGCTCATCAAGACCAGCTATGCGAAGGCGGTCGAGGTGCTGGAAGACGTATCGCTGCTCATCCCGAACGACGACCTTCCAACCGACAAGGAGCAGTGGAGCGTGCGGATGGACAACCTGGTGACCCGGTTTCCCCGCGATCCGCGCGTGCAGATCAACCTCGCGCTGCGTCAGCTCGATCGAGACGATCGCAAAGGCGCCGAGCAGGCGCTTCGCAAGGCGATCGCCGAAGAGAAGCTGGTCAAGACCATGTTCGCACCCACGACGCGCATCGACGTGGTTGCAAGAGCGCTGCTGGCCGACATCCTGTTCAGCGACGGCCGGGTGCAGGAGGCGAGGGAGATCGCTGCGCCAGTCTGCAATCGTGGCGAGGGCGGAGCCGTCCCCAAGGAGCTCGGAACGCTGCCCGTTTGCGCCTCGAGTGCTGCACCGCGGCAGTAGGTAGCGCTCCCACCCTCGCGGCCCCATGCGCGGATCCTCACCGAACTTGTGCTCGATGTCCGCGTCTGCGAGACTTTCCAGGCAAGGTGCTGACACTCGACGAAGTCCGCCCGGGCCTGGCCCTGGGACGCTACGAATGCCTCCTGCCGATCGCGCGCGGCGGTATGGCAGCGGTGTGGGCTGCCCGCGCAAAAGGTGCCCGGGGCTTCCAGCGCTTCGTTGCGATCAAGACCATGCTCCCGACGTTGAGCTCGGACGCCAACTTCGAGACCATGTTCCTGGACGAAGCCCGGATCGTGGCACGCATCCGTCACCCCAACGTGGTGGAGGTCGTGGACCTGGGCGAGAAGGACTCGCTGCTGTACATCGTGATGGAGTGGATCGACGGCGAGCCGTTGAGCACGCTCATGCGCAAGGCGTCCACGGATGGGCGTCTACCCCTCGGCATTGCCGCACGGATCATGTCCGACGCATGCGCAGGGCTGCACGCTGCCCACGAGCTCAAGGATGACGACGGCAAGATCGCCGGGCTGGTGCACCGCGACTTCTCGCCGCAAAACGTGCTCATCAGCTACGACGGCCTCGTCAAGCTCGTGGACTTCGGCGTCGCAAAGGCCGCCGGCGTCAGCAGCGCCGAGACTGCGGCCGGTCACATCAAGGGCAAGCTCGCGTACATGGCGCCTGAGCAGGTCACCGGCGAACGCGTGGATCGGCGCACGGACATCTTCGCCTGCGGCATCGTCCTGTACCAGATCACCACCGGAAAGCACCCCTTCCGCGGCGCGCACGATGCTGAGACGATCAACAACGCCCTGAGCCGCGACGTACCGTCGCCCAAGCACTACATCCCGGATTGCCCTCCACGCCTGCACCAGGTGTTGATGCGATCGCTCCAGCGCGACCCTGCGAAGCGATTCCAGACCGCGTCCGAGATGGCCCATGAGCTCGACGAGCTCGCGCGCAAGGATGGGCGCCGCGTGACCGTGGAGACGGTCGGCGCCTTCGCCACCGAAGTGGCCGGAGCCATCGGAGAGGAACGTCGCGCAGCGCTCAAGAAAGCTGTGGCCGAGGTCGACGCGCACTCCGAGGCCACGGTCGTGGGCCCCTTCTCTCCAACGAGCGCTGCTCAGCCCGAGGCTCCGTCTCCGATCGCGGACATCTTCCACGATCTGAACCTCCCGGCAGCCGTGGCCGCTCCAGACACGGGGCAGTCGGCTGTGGCGGTGCCTGGGGACCGGACCCCGACCACCGACACTTCGGGGCAGCGCGCGCTGCCTGAGCCCAGAGCGAGTCGCGCCCCGTGGATCATCGCAGCGGTCGTGCTGTGCGTGGCTGCGGCTGCGCTGATCGTTTCGCTGCGCGGCGGCAAGACGCAAGAGCCCCTGCGCAGCGCGTCGTCTGCTCCTCCGCCGGCATCCGCGTCGCAGTCAGGCTCTCCGGTGGTGCCCGCATCCACGGCGGCCTCGGCTTCGGCGGCGCCGGAGTCGTCGGCAGCACCGGCAGCCTCCGCGACTGCATCCGCTGCCGCTTCCGCTGGGGGCAAGCGCGTGCCCGGCAAATCGCCAGGCAAGTCGACGCCTGGCGGTTGGGTGCCACCCTTGTCAGATCCGGGTTTCTGAGGCGAGAACCCCAGTGCGGTCCTGACAATGGTACACTTGCCATTCCAACCATGGCGGGAATTGTCCCTATGCACTCGTGTCGCGTCCTGCTCCGCACAGGACTCCTGGTCGCCGCACTGCTCGGCACGACCTTCAGCGCATCCGTGGTGCAAGGAGCGCCCACGGCCGCGGAGATCAACGCAGCTCGCGAGACCTACCGGGAAGGGGTCGCCCTGGAGGCTGCTGGCAACTGGGCGGGCGCACTCGCGAAGTTCCAGTCCGTGGCATCCGTCAAGTCCACGCCGCGCGTGCGCTTCCACATCGGCTTGTGCCAGGAGCGCCTGGGACGCTGGAACGAGGCTCTGGGCGCCTACAAGATGGCCATCTCGGAGGCGAGCCGCGATCGAGCCAAGGACGTGATCAAGGAAGCGGAAGCAGCGAAGGGCATGCTCGAGGGGAGGATTCCCAAGCTCACGTTGCGACGTGTTCCCGGAGCCGAGGGCGCTACCATCACGCTCGACGGCGTGGATCTGGGAAGTTCGGCGCTCAATACGCCCATGCCGGTCGACCCCGGTACCCACAACCTGATCGTGAGCATGCCCGGCCGCGAAACCCAGCGCATCTCGATCGAGATCCGGGAAGGGGAGAGCAAGACGTTCGATGTGCAGCCGCCTGCAGAGCGCGCCCAGACCCCTGTGCCATCCGCACGACCCGTCGCTCCTGCGGTCGTGCCTTCCGCTGCCCCTGCGGCCGAGCCTCGCAAGAGCTCCAAGGTCGTCCCCTGGATCGTGACCGGCGTCGGAGCTGCCAGCCTCGTCGCTTCCGGCGTGTTCTACTACCTGAGAAGCACAGCGATCTCCGACCTCGAGGACAAGTGCGGTGTGGACCTGCGCTGCTCGGAAGCAGAGCGATCCACCTACGATCGCGGACGCACCTACACGCTCGTAGCGAACGTCTCGCTTGGCGTGGGCATCGTAGGGGTCGGGCTGGGCACCGTGCTGCTGCTCACCTCCGGCGCAGGCAAGCCCAAGGAAGAGCCTCGCGTTGCGGGTCGATCCACGCCCTTTGATCCGTCGATGAGCTTGATGCTCCAGCCCTCGGGGATGAGCCTCGTGGGACGATTCTGATTTGGCCCGATCAGGACTGCGAACCATGCGGACCTTGCACCTAGCGCTCTTGACTTGCTCGATCGCGTCCATGGGCTGCGGCTTTCCAGAGGCCACGTTCGACGGCGCAGGCGACGCGTCTACGGATCAATCCGTCAACGCGGAGAGCGGCTCGGACGCGAGCGCCGAGGACGCATCGCTCGGGGACAACGCACAGGAGACGAGCCAGCCGGACGCCAAGCCGGTGGAGGGCGGGGATGCCGATGCTGCTCCGGATCAGCAGACCGACTCCGGCTGTCCGGCCAACCAGAAGTCCTGCGCAGGGCAATGCGTTCCAGCCGATCCAGCTCATGGCTGCGATTCGGCCAGCTGCGAGCCATGCGCCTTCCCCCATGCCAGCGCCACCTGTGGCGGCGGGCAGTGCGCATTGGGACCGTGCGACACGGACTTCGCCGACTGTGATGCGGTGGCCACCAACGGCTGCGAAGGCAATCTGCTCAACGATCCCAAGCACTGCGGCACCTGCCCCACAGTCTGCACCGCGTCGTCCGGGACTCCTGTCTGCAACCAGGGCACGTGCGGCGTGTCGAACTGCCCCACCAGCACCGGCGACTGCAACAACGATCCCAGCGACGGCTGCGAGACGGATCTCTCCACGTCGACGACGAGCTGTGGGTTTTGCGGAAACGCCTGCACGTATCCCAACGCAACGCCCGGGTGCAGCGCAGGAGCGTGCGCGATCGTGCAGTGCAACACCGGGTTCGACAACTGCGACGGCGTGGAAAGCGACGGGTGCGAGGCGAATCTGTCGTCTTCGACCCAGAGCTGCGGCTCGTGCAGCAACAAGTGCCCCACGCCGATCAACAGCACGGCGACGTGCTCGGCCGGGACCTGTGGCTACCAGTGCCAGGGCGCGTTCGCGGACTGCAACTCGGCGATCGTGGATGGCTGCGAGGTGAACACCGCAGCAGACGTGGCGAACTGCGGGGCGTGCTCCTTTGCCTGCTCGTTCCCGCACGCGACCGCTGCATGCTCGAATTCGCTGTGTGCCCTGGGCCCCTGCTCCTCGGGCTGGGCCAACTGCGACAACAACGCAGCCAACGGCTGCGAAGCGAACCTCACCACGAGCATCACCAGCTGCGGAGTATGCGGCAAGGTATGCGCAGCCGCTGCCAACGCCACCGCCACGTGCGTTGCGGGCGCGTGCGGGCTGCAGTGCAACACCGGCTGGGCCAACTGCGACGGAAATGCGGCGAACGGGTGCGAGCACACCAAGCCCGGATACAGGGAAGTCGTGCTCGCTGACGCTCCCGTGGCGTACTGGCGTCTTGGCGAGCAGGCCGGCCCCACAGCCTTCGACTCCAGCGGCCACAGCCTCGATCTCACGTTTCACCCGGGCGTGACGCCAGCGGTGAACGGAGCGCTCTACTGCGATGCCGACGACGCGATGCGATTCACCTCAGCGACGCAAGGGTGGCTGAGCCGCGGCACGACTCCGCTTCTTCAGCCGGCGAATGCGCTCACCATCGAGCTGTGGTTGCTCCAGACCGGCACGCCGACGTCCTACGAGAAGCCGATCTGGTACGGCGACTCGACCGCGCCTCCGTGGGGTTCCTGGGGGCTGCAGCGCGACGATGTCGCGCAGTCGAGCTTCGCCTTTCTCGTCAACCTCGGCGGCACGGCCAACTGGCTGACCAGCAGCTCTTTCACGCAGAAGGATTCCTGGTACCACGTGGTGCTCACCTACGACGGTGCGTGGATGCGCTTCTACATCAACGGCGTGGTTGACAACGAGATAGCGGCAACGGGCACGCTCACCTATCCGGGCAATGGCCACGCGATGGCCATAGCGGCTTGTGATGTCCCGGCTTCCTACTACAACGGCTCGATCGACGAGGTCGCGGTGTACGACAAGGCCCTGACGGCTACGAGGATCCTGGCGCACTACAACGCAGCCAAACCCTGAACGAGGTCTGCGGGAACCCTTCCGAGCCACCCGAGCTTCTCGAGCACCACGCGGAATGGGTCGTCCAAGGGCGCGACCACTCTGACTTCCACTCCGCTCTGCGGGTGCGGAAACGTCATCTCCGCCGCGTGCAGCAGCATTCTGCCAATCCCGAGCTCCTGACGGAAGAGCCGGTTGTGCTCGCCGTCGCCGTAGCGCACGTCGCCCAGGATCGGGTGGAATATGTGCTTGAAGTGGCGACGGATCTGGTGCCGGCGGCCGTTAAGGGGGGATGCGTTCGCCAGGGAGTAGCGGCTCGTTGGATGCCGACGCGTTTCGAAGGGGAGCTCGGTCTCAGCCAGACGCCGGAAGGCGGTTCGCGCGGGCTGCGCATCCTTGTCCGGGCGCATGTCAGGATCGCCCAGCGGATCCGGCTCTTCCAACAGCGGGTGATCGATGCACCCCTGCAGGGGCAAGGAGCCGCGGACCACGGCGAGGTAGCTCTTGCGAACCCGGCTTGCGGCGAGTGATTCGGAGAGCTGACGGGCAGCGTCGGGATGCAGGGCAAACAGCAGCACACCTGAGGTCGGCTTGTCGAGCCGATGCACCGGGTAGAGCGTCTGCCTCAGCTGGTTGCGCACGATCTGCAGCGCAAAACGGGTCTCGTGCCGATCGATCGGGCTTCGGTGGACCAGGAGCCCGGCCGGCTTGCACACCGCAACCAGCACGTCGTCGCGATACAGGACCGCGAGCCTTTCGTGCGGGCTGGTCTTGGGCATTGCGCATCCTCGGAATGTCTCAGCCAGGCCAAGACTTGATGAGTTTACAGCAAAGGTCCTGGAGGCGTAGCCTCCGGCCCACCAGCATGTCGAGAACCCTGCCTTTCCTGGTGCTGTCTGCCCTGCTGTTCGTCGTCGGCGAGGCGCGCTCTCAGGAGCTCACCTTGAACGAAGTGGTGAGGCTCGCGCTCGTACGAAACGAACGGGCGAGAATTGCCGGGCTGAACGTGCAGGTTGCAGAAGCATCCCTGGCCCGCGCGAGGGCAGGCTTCATGCCGAGCGTGACCATGACCGGCTCCGAGACGCTCCGGCCCTACACCATCGAGCAGAACGGCCGGGTGACGTCGCGAAGCAATGCAGCGAACGGCACGCTCTCGGTCAACCAGCCGATCCTGGCCCTGGCGCAGTTCCCATTGCACGCGAGCGCCAAGCGCGGCCTGGAGGCGGCACGCTATGGCCAGGTCGACTTGCGGCGGCAGCTTTGCTTCGACGCGGTACGGGCATTCTTCGCGGTGATTGCCCAGCAGCGGCTGCTCAAGGCCGCCAAAGGGCGGTTGCAGCGCGCGGAGAACAGCCTTGCAGACACGCACGCGAGGGTGCAGGCGCAGCTGGTCAGCTCCAACGACGAAACACGCGCCACGGTGGAGCGGGCCAATTCCCTTCAGAGCGTGGCTTCTGCGGGGGCCGCGCTCGAGCAGGCGCGGATCAATCTCGAATACATCCTCGACTCGCAGATCCCGGCCGAGCTCAACCCGCCCGCTGAACGCCTCGTGCCCCCGTCGTTCAATCCGTCGGCCCTGGCCAACCAGGCTCTGGCGCAACGTCCTGACCTTGCCTCTGCGCGAGAGAATGCAGCCGCAGCGTCCCACTCCGCCGACGAGCCAGGGATGCGTTTCGTGCCCACGCTCAATGCCCAGGGGCAGGCCAGGGTGAGCGACCAGGCGATCGCAGGCACGCAGTACTGGGACACCACGGTCGCGCTGAACCTGACGTGGCAGATCTGGGATGCGGGAACGAGGAATGCGGACACGATGTCGCGCCGTGCGGCGGCTGACACGGCCGAGCTCCAGGTGCGTGCCCTCAAGCGCAAGATCCAGGCGGATGTCCGAGCCGCCGCGGCCCAGCTCGCCGCTGCCCGCGCTGTGCTGCAAGCCGCAGAAGGGGGTGTGGAAGCGGCGAACAAGAGCGCGGAAGAGACGGAAGTGCTCTACAAGCAAGGGCTCGCAAAGGCTATCGAGCTGTTCAACTCGAACCAATCGAAGTTCGACGCAGAGGTGAGCCTCGCCGCTGCGCAGCTGGGGCTTCGCCAGGCGGAGCTGGATATGCGCGCAGCGCTCGGACTCTTTCCCATTGATGGTGTGCAATGAAACGCCCCGTCGCATTCCTGATCGTCGCCTGCATCGCGGTCTCGGTCGTGCTCGGTGCCGCCTGCAAGAAGAAGGAAGAAGCCACGGCAGGGCCGGGCGGACGCAAGGGGATGCGCCAGGCCTTCTTCCCGGTCGAGACCATGCAGGTCGCGCTGCGTCCCAACGAGCTGATCATCACTGCGCCTGGCCAGGTAGACGCCTTTGAGCAGATCCAGGTCACGGCGCGCGTCGCCGGCGTTCTGGACAAGATCACCTTCACCGAAGGCCAGGAGGTCAAGAAGGGGCAGGTCCTGGCGTTCATCGACAGCCGCCGCTACGCGTTGAGCGTCAGCCAGGCTCGAGCTGCTCTCGCCAAGGCCCAGGCCACCTCCGCCGACGTCGAGGCGAGCCTCAAGCGTCGCGAAGCAGCGATCGCCAACAATCCCGGGCTGATCACAGGCGAAGAGCTCGAGACCTTCAAGACCAAGCTGCGCACCGCGAATGCCGATGTGGATGCCTATCGCGAAGCGCTCAACATCGCCCAGCTCAACCTTTCCGATTCGAGCGTGCGTGCGCTTTCCGAGGGCGTGATCCAGACGCGCAACGTGCAGACCGGTCAGTACGTGCAGGCAGGTACTGTGCTCGCCACGCTCCTGCGGCGCGAGCCGATGCTTCTGCGATTCCACGTCACGACGTCGGAAGCGCCGCGCATCAAGGTGGGGATGCCGGTCTCGTTCACGCTCAAGGAGAGTCTGACCCCCTTCACTGCCAACATCACTCTGATCGCTGCGGCCGCCGAGGCCGACTCGCGCCTCGTGCCCGTCACCGCCGAGATCGTGGCTGAAAAGAAGTTCTGGCTGCGGCCCGGCTCGTTCGCCATGGTCAAGATCAACCTCACCCCCCAACGCCAGTTCCCGATGATCCCGCAGACCGCTGCGCGGCCCAGCGACCGCGGCTTCCTTGCGTACACGGTCGACGGCAACGTCGTGCACGAGAAAGTGCTCACCCTCGGCCTGCACACCTCGGACGGTTGGGTGGAGGTGCGTGACGGTCTGCAGGTGGGAGACATCCTGGTGACCAAGGGGCTCGAAGCGCTTGCCGAAGGCACCAAGGTCCAGGTCGTTTCGCCCGGAGGATCAGCGTCCGGTGCAGGCTCCGGCGGGCCTCGAGGTGGACGAGGGCCGCGGGGCTCCGGCTCCGGTGCAGCCTCCGGAGAAGGTCGCGGGCAGCGCGGGCCTCGCGGTCAGGGTGACGGCGCGCCATCGGCTGCGGCGCCTGCAGGGGCGCCATGAGCATCATCGACATCTGCATACGCAGGTCCGTCCTCGCGTGGATGATCATGGCATCCACGATCCTGTTCGGCCTCGTGTCGGCCACGCGCATCGGCATCAGCCAGATGCCTGACGTCGACTCGCCCAACGTCACCGTGAGCATCTCCTGGCCCGGCGCCGCTCCGGAGGAGGTCGAGCGCGGGCTGATCGAGCCGCTCGAGCAGGCGCTGGCGCAGGTGGAAGGAATCGAGCGCATCGACGCCTCTGCGCGCATCGGAAGTGCCCGTCTGACAGCGGTGTTCGGCCTGGGGCGCAACATCGATCTGGCGCTTCAGGACGTGCAGGCCAAGGTGTCGCAGGCGCAGCGCTCCCTTCCCAAGGACGTGCAGCAGCCGACGATCTCCAAGAGCAACCCTGACGACCAGCCCATCCTGACGATCGGCGTGCGCGGGGCGTTCTCCCGTCAGATCCTCGCCGACGTCGCTCGCTACCAGGTCCAGCAGAAGATCCAGACCATCCCCGGCGTCGGCCAGGTCACCACCAGCGGCTACCTCGATCGCAACATCCGGATCTGGGTCGATGCTTCCAAGCTCGTCGAGCGCAACGTGACGGTCTCGGACATCAACAGCGCGCTCACCAAGCAGCACGTGGTCGTGGCTGGCGGCCAGCTGCAGACCCCAGGGCGCGAGGTCACCGTGCAGGTGCTCGGCGAGGCTGCCGACATCGAGACCCTCAAGCACATCGTCATCACCGACAAGAGCAACGCCCCGATCTACCTGCAGGACGTAGCCCTGATCGAGGACGGCTTCGAGGATGTTCGCACCGTGGCGCGCGTGGACGGCATGCCGCTGCAGGCGCTGAGCGTGCTCAAGCAGCGCGGCTCGAACGCCGTGGCCGTGGCGGGTGACGTGCGCAAGGCGGTCGACGAGCTCCGCAAGACCCTGCCCGAGGGCATGGAGCTCGACGTGATGTTCGACACGACCCAGTTCATCCAGGAATCGGTCCACGAGATCGAGACCGAGCTGGTCCTGGCCGTCATCCTCACCTCCATCGTGTGCTGGCTGTTCCTCGGCTCCTTCTCGGCCACGATCAACGTGCTCCTGGCGATACCCATGTCGCTGTTCGGCACGATCGCGGTGATCTGGGCAGCGGGGTTCACGCTGAACACCTTTACGCTGCTGGGGCTTTCCCTGGCGATAGGGCTCGTGGTGGACGACGCGGTCATGGTGATGGAGAACATCGACCGCCATGGGAAGATGGGCAAGGACAGCTTCACGGCTGCAGCGGAGGGGACCAAGGAGATCGCCTTTGCAGCGCTCGCTGCCACGGCTGCCGTCATCGCCATCTTCCTTCCCGTGATCTTCATGTCCGGGGTGGTGGGACGCTACTTCTTCCAGTTCGGCGTGACCCTCTCGGTGGCAGTGGCCATTTCGTACGTGGAAGCGATCACCTTGGCACCCGCGCGCTGCGCCCGTCTGCTCACCCACGGGGAGGCGGCGCAGGGCTGGGTGGCGAGGACGGGCGATCGGATCTTCCTGCGCCTGTCGAGCTTTTACCGACGCGTGCTCGGCTTCGCCCTCAACCATCCCTGGAAGGTGCTGGCCGCATCCACGGTGCTTACCACTGCGTGCTTCGGCATCGGATGGATCCTCCCCTCCGAGTTCAGCCCTGCCCAGGACCAGTCGCGCTTCATGGTGCGGATCACTGCGCCGACCGGAAGCGATCTTGCCGAAGCGGATCGATTCGCTCGAAGGGTCGAAGACCTGCTGTACCAGCACCCGGAGGTCGATCGCATCCTGACCAGCGTGTCGCCCGGGTCTGCCAACCTCACGGTCAACCTCGTGGAGCCTGGGCAGCGCAAGCTCACCCAGCAGCAGTTCGCAGCGTCCCTGCGCAAGGAGCTGACGATCGCCGGCGCCCGAATCTCCATCACCGATCCTTCCCAGCAAGGGCTCGGCTCGTCCAGAGGCTCCCCCATCCAGGTGTCCGTCCGCGGCCCGGACTGGAATACCTTGATCGAGCAGGCCATGAAGGTCAGAGATGAATTGACGCGCAGCGGAGTGGCGACCGACGTGGAGACCGATTATCAGGTCGGGCTGTCCGCAGTGCAGATCGAGCCGGATCGCTCACGTACGGCCGAGCTCGGCGTGAGCATCTCCGAGCTTGCGAACACGATCAACTCGCTGGTGGGCGGCACCACGGTGGGCAAGTACTCCTCGGCCGGGCGCAGGCTCGACGTGCGGATGCGGATGATGCTTGCGCAGCGCCTCCGCGCCGAGGACATCGGCAGCATCTACGTGCGGGCGTCCTCAGGGCACATGATCCCGATCTCCACCTTGACCAACGTGGTCGAGAAGCCGGTGCTCCAGTCGATCAACCACGTGGACCGCGAGCGATCCATCTCCGTGTCCGGCAACGTCGCGGCCGGACACTTCCAGTCCGAGGCGATGGCCCTGGTCGAAAGCATGGCCAAGGACTTCCCCATCGGATACCGCGCCGTGCTCGGAGGCCAGAGCAGCGAGTTCCAGTCGTCGGTCCAGAGCCTGCTCTTTGCCCTCATCTTCGGCATTGCCGTGGCCTACATGGTGCTGGCTGCCCAGTTCGATTCCTTCCTGCACCCCGTCACCGTGCTCACCATCCTTCCCCTCTCCATCGCCGGCGCCTTCATCGGCCTGTGGCTGGGTGGAAAGACCCTGAGCATCTACAGCATGATCGGCATCCTGCTCTTGATGGGAATCACCAAGAAGAACTCGATCATCCTGGTCGACTACACCAACCAGGCGAGAGCGGAGAAGAACCTCGACGCCAAGGAAGCACTGCTCGAGGCTGGCCCCATCCGGCTGCGTCCCATCCTGATGACCACCGCTGCCACCATGATGGCTGCCGTGCCTTCAGCCCTCGGCCTGGGCGCAGGGTCCGAAACGCGTGGACCCATGGCGCTTGCGGTGCTCGGCGGCCTCGCCCTCTCCACCGCCCTGAGCCTGCTGGTCGTGCCCGCGTTCTACCTCGTCGCAGACCGGATCAAGGTGCGCCTCTCCAGAAAGCGCAAGCAGCCCCAGCTTCCCCTGGCTCCTGCAGCCGCGCAGGACTAGCCCGGCCAGCACAGCCTGCCAGCCGCAGCCATGAGACAGCTCAGGGGCTTGCCGCGGACACAGGCTCCTCCGTCGATTCCAGGAACGGGTCGGGCGGCGGCGCCTTGAGATCCTCGCGGATCTTGGCGGCCACGAACAGGAAGGGGAAGGAGACGAGCAGCCCGGTGAGGCCCAGCAGCTGCTCCCACACGATCAGGCTCACCAGCAGCAGGAAGCTTGGAATCCGTACATGCTTCTGCGCCAGCTTCGGGCTCAGGTAGTACGACTCCACCTTGTGCAGAAGGAACGTCAGCACCGTGAACGCGATCACACCGAACCACCCCTTGGCCTGCCACGCCATGATCGTGAGGATGGCGCCTATCGCAAAGTTGCCCACCACAGGAACCAATCCTGAGAAGAAGATCCCCAGCATCAGCGCGGTCGCGTTCGGGATGTGCAGGATCAGCAGCACAGGGTAGGTGGTCACAGCGTTGAACAGCGCGACCACAACCTGGAACTGCAGCGTCACGGCAATCGCCTCGACCACGAATCCGTACCACCGGACCAGGCGTCCGACGAGCGACCGGGGAGAGATCTTCTTGGCGAATCCATCGATCTCTTCTCGCTCCAGCAGGTAGACGAATGCGAGCACGAAGCCGACCGTGGCGAAGAGCAGCACGTGCCCCAGGGCTGCCAGGTACGTGACCGCTCCTGCCGCGTAGTGCTGTGCCTTCTCGATCAGGCCGCCAGCATCCTCGAAGTGCGCCTCCAGCTCGTGGAAGGCAGGCGTCGACTTGAGCGAAGCGATGCGCTCCGGGATGATGACCCGCAAGACCTTGTAGGAGCCGATCGCCTTGACGATGCCGAACGCCACGGCGCCTCCGACGACGCCGAGCAGGGCGAGGGTCATCCCCACCACCGCGCCCTTGTAGGGGACCTTGGAGCGCGAGGCGATGAACCGCGCCGGCACGCCGATCAGACGCTCGAAGGCCACGAAGAAGACCAGGAGGATGAGCAGCTTGCGGAAGACGATTAACAGGACCGCGAACAGCGCGAGCGCGAAGAGCCGGTGCACTGTGCGCTTGGGGATGAGCCCGCCGATGATGTCCATCGTGAGAAGGCTAGCGCCAGTGCCGCGAATAGGACAAAAACGGTGCTGCCCGACTTTCTCACTCCGGGAAGGCGTGGTTGACGTCCCACTCCAGCCGTGATGCGGTCGTACCCGGTGACGATGCTCCGCCCCCGATTCGCAGCCTGGAACCTGTGGTGGATGCTCGCCATGGTCCCGCTGTCCCGGGCGAGCGCTGCAGAGCCCTCCGGAACGCTGCCCGCGACCATTGCGGTCCAACCCAGCGTCGAGCTGACCGCGGATCACCCCATGCTCTCGGTGCGATGGAGATCGCAGACAGTCTGCTCCAAGACCGAGCTCTGTCGCTTCGAGCTGCGGGAGCTGTCCCCCGAGGCAGAGTGGATCGAGGTCCAGGTCGATCCCATTCCGGTCCCGATCCGCATCAGGCTCGACCCATCGGGCTTCACCCGGGCCAAGGTCGAATTCTCCAGCTACGAGGCCTTCGATTCCCGATGGCTGACCGATCGCGGCTCGCTGCGACTTCCGGAGCTCGGGGGCGTGACCGTCCTGCGACCCGCCGACGAGACGCGCCCTGCCAAAGGGACCGGAAAGGACGCCGGAATGCCGCTGGGAATGGCAGCGCTTTCGGCAGGAATGGGAGCGTGTCTCGTCCTTCTCGTGGGGCTGGTGCAGATGGTCCCCTACGGCGTGCATTCCCTGGATGCCGGGGTGATGCTCCCCTTCCTGGGTGCTGGCACCGCAGCTTCCGTCGGACTGGTCTCGGTCATCACCGAGCAGGCCCGCATGGGAGGCGTCCGACTCGGAAGCTGGTACCCCATCCGCACCCGAGGGGCTGGCAGCGAGCTCGCAGCGCCGGTCAGCTTCGGCTTGTGGGCCAGCGCAATGCGTGACCGGTTCGGGCACGTGTCCGAGATCATGCAACCTCACCCGGATGGGACCAACCGGACCGGGCTTCAGCTGCTCTACGCGCTCAAGAAGCACGGTCCGAGCAAGTGGGTGGTGGGAAGCCGCGTTGCCAGCGTCAGCATGATTCACGGCCCCCTCCCAGGGTATCTCGACATGATGGCCTGGACACCAGACCTGTCCGTGACCTGGACAGTCCAGTCTTCGCGCGTGATCGCTGGGCTGACCGCTGCGGCGCAGTATCGCTGGACGCGCAGCCGCACCAAGGTGCTGCGTCGAACCGCCGAGGGCGGCGGCGATCGCGACTACGACATGAGCTTCACCTGGAAGAACCCTCCAGGCGGCATGGTCGTGCTCAACGGCGAGGAATACTCCGAGGTTGCGGAGCCAGGTGTGGGCGGGACCGTGCACGCGGTGTCGCTGGGGTGTGGTGACAAGTCGTTCTGCCAGCCTGGGCGCGTTGCCGGGCGCGGGTGGGGAGCGCGGCTCGATGGCCTGCTCGGGCTGAGCCTGTCCTCCACCTGGGAGATCGATCTGATCCCCTTCGTGCAAGCCTCGCAAGCGCTGCCGGGCAGCAACGGGAGCCTGCAGTCGATACGATCCTGGCGGGGAGGAGCAACGCTGATGCCGCGCTGGAGCGTGGTCAGGGGGGATGGCGACAGCGATTCGCGCGGAGCGCTCTGGATGGCAGGCACGTGGGCCTACCACGACGACCCTGTCTTCGCTCCTCACACCTGGGGAGTTATCGTCGGTTTCGATTCAGGAGGAAGGTAACCATGCGTTCGATCCGTCGTTGTGTTGTCGCGATGCTCAGCATCGCGTGCCTGCCCGGCTGCGCTGCGCCGCAGGCGAGACCCGAACCCACACCCCAGGCTGCCATGTCCACCCCGCCGCCCGCTTCTGCTACCGCGTCCGCTTCTGCCTCTGCAACACCTGCAGCTCCTGGCCAGGTCCTGCTGCAGCCGTGGACAGGTCCGTACGGCGGCGTCCCTCCGTTCGGCCGCTTCACCCTGGCTGACTTCAAGCCCGCACTCGAGGCTGGCATCGCGGAGAACCTCGCCGAGGTGGAGCGCATTGCGGCTGACCCATCCCCTCCGACGTTCGACAATACGATTGTAGCCCTCGAGCGGGCGGGAATGGGGTTGAAGAGAGCGAACGCGGTGTACGACATCTACACCGGGGCGATGAGCGACGACGCGATGCAGGCGTTGGAGAGGGAAATGGCGCCCAAGCTCGCGGCCCTGAGCGACGCGATCGTGCAGAACACGCGCTTGTTCAAGCGCATCGCTGCGGTCTACGACGCGCGCGCCCAGCTCAAGCTCACACCCGAGCAGCAGCGCCTTCTGTGGCTCGACTACACGGGATTCGTCCGCTCTGGCGCCAAGCTCGACGATGCGTCGAAGAAGAAGCTCTCCGAGCTCAACCAGCGGCTCGCCGAGCTGTACACCAAGTTCGGCCAGAACGTGCTCGCCGAAGAGGGGAGCCAGATGGTGCTCCTCGAGTCCGAGGCGGACCTCGCAGGCCTGCCCCCCTCGCTGCGGGAAGCGGCTGCCGCGGCCGCGGCGAATCGCGGCAAGTCTGGACGCTGGGTCATCGCCAACACGCGTTCGAGCGTCGACCCGTTCCTCACCTACTCGACCCGTCGCGATCTGAGAGAGAAGGTCTGGCGGATGTTCAAGAGCCGCGGCGACAACCGCGATGCGCACGACAACAACGAGACGATCGCCGAGATCCTGAAGCTGCGTGCGCAGCGGGCCACCCTCCTCGGCTACAAGACGCACGCGCACTGGCAGATCGAGCAATCGATGGCCAAGACCCCGGAGCGGGCCATGGAGCTGATGGAAGCGGTCTGGAAGCCGGCCGTGGCACGCGTCAAGCAAGAGGTCGCTGACATGCAGGCGATCGCGGGCAAGGAGCGTCCTGCGGTCCGCATCGCAGCCTGGGACTACCTCCACTACGCCGAGAAAGTCCGCAAGGCGAAGTACGACCTCGATCAGAACGAGGTCAAGCCCTACCTGCAGCTCGAAAAGCTCCGCGAAGGGATGTTCTGGGTCGCGGGGGAGCTGTTCGGCTTCCAGTTCAAGCAGATCACCGACGGCTCGGTGGCGGTCTACCACCCTGACGTGCGCGTGTGGCAGGTGACCGATGCCCAGAACAAGCACATCGGGCTCTGGTTCTTCGACCCCTATGCGAGAAAAGGCAAGCGATCCGGCGCGTGGATGAACGAGTACCGTCCCCAGTCGCGCGTCGACGGCGATGTGCCGGTGATCGTCTCGAACAATGCCAACTTCGTGAAGGGCAAGCCGAACGAGCCGATCCTGATCAGCTGGGACGACGCTCGGACGCTGTTCCACGAGTTCGGGCATGCTCTGCACGGGTTGAACTCGAACGTGACGTATCCGACGCTCGCAGGCACTTCGGTGGCCCGGGACTATGTCGAATTCCCTTCGCAACTTCTGGAGCACTGGGTGTCGACCCGCGAGGTGCTGGACAAGTACGCCCTGCACGCCACGACCGGGCAGCCGATGCCGGCCGAGCTGGTCGCCAAGATCAAGAAGGCCGCGACGTTCAACCAGGGGTACAGCACCGTGGAAGCGCTGTCGGCTGCGCTCATCGACATGAAGCTGCACCTTGCAGGCGACAAGCCCATTGATCCGCGCGCGTTCGAGAAGGACACGCTCGCCGCGCTCGGCATGCCGGCCGAGCTGGTCATGCGCCACCGGACTCCCCACTTCAATCACGTCTTTTCCGGGGACGGGTACTCTGCGGGCTACTACAGCTATCTATGGTCGGACACGATCTCGGCTGATGCGTGGGAAGCCTTCGTGGAGGCAGGCGGGCCCTATGACAAGGCCGTGGCGCGCAAGCTGCATGACAACGTGTTTGCAGTTGGGAACACGATCGATCCGGCGGACGGGTATCGATTGTTCCGGGGGCGGGATGCGGGGATAGACGCGCTGCTCAGGAAGAGGGGATTCCCACTGCCGCGTGCTGCGGCGCCGAAGCGCAAGTAGAAGCTCTCACTTCAGCATGAAGAACACGCTGTAGAGGCCGCCCGCTGCTCCTCCATCTGGGAGGACCGAGGCCACATGCAGATAGTAGGTTCCCGCCCCCGCATTCGGGACTCGAATCTGGTTGAAGCAGCTCGCCTGCTCTCGCTTCTGCACCGGCACTGTGCCTGTGTCGAAGTACAGCTCCACCATCGTGTCCGTGCCCAGCTCGCTCGGGGAGCTGGCAAACGTTCCGACGTGCAGGGCCTTGTCGTTGTTGGGCGGAACGACAAACGTGTACCAATCCTCGCCATTGCTGGAGAAGGTGGCTCCCACGTACTGAACCGGAGTGGCCAGGTCCACGGGCTCCGCACTTGTCTTCGTGTCATTCGTCCCCGATTTTGTCGAACTACTCACCGTGGTGGAGCTCGCTGACACTTCGAGCTTGAAACCCGCAGCGCCACCGAGCACTGCCGAGTTGTAGACGATGAACTTGTACGGCTCCGCGCTGCTGCTGGCGAACCCGAGGATCATCGGATCGCTTGTGGACTTGGCCACAACCGTGCTCTGGATACCCTCGAGAACCGTTGCACTTCCGGGCAGCGGAACGAACGAGACCTCAGGCGCCGCCACACCCCCGTCCGGTTCGGCAGTGAGCTTGAGCGCTACCAGGCCGATGTTGTTGGATGGGGGGGTCTGCGAGAACAGGAAGCTCTGCATGTCGCGAACGACGTCCTTGGAAGCTGCAGGCTGCCCCTGAAGCTCCTCAGCCGTCCGCGGAGTAATCTGCAAGGAGCTTGTATCCTTGTACAAAAGCCCATTGCTGTTGATCACGATCTGCGGGGCCCCTGCATCCAGATCCAGGAGTGGATTGATCAGGGCCGTGAATCGAATCGCGGATGAACCGACGACATGGTCCGTGAGATCGAGACCGCTTGCAGATACCGTCGTGCTTGCCACATCGAACGGGGTGGTCTTGTCGGTGTTCTCTGCAATGACCTTCACCAACGACCCTTGCGCCAGATCACCGGTCACAGTGACCTTCAATGCTGATTGGATATCGAATCCCTTGTAGACGAGAGGCTGGGCGTCTCCAGTCGTGATGTATAGATCGCGCGGCCCGATGACTGCTTCAGCCGGGACCGTGATGGAAGCCGTGATCGCGGTCGCGCTGTGCACCGTCGGCGTCACGACGATTCCAGTATCGATCCCACCATCACCTGCGGAGTCGCTGAGCTGGACCTTGGTGGAGTCGTCCCAGGTCGTATTGTCGCCACTGATGCTCAGCTCCACTGTGCGCCCGACCGTTGCGTGGTTGGGCTCGACAAGGCTGATGCTCGCGGTGAGCGTCGGCGAAACGCCTGCCTCTCCTGTGGGCCCAGGGTCGCCGTTGATGCCGTTGCTTCCGTTTGAACCGGCGGGTCCAGCCGGACCGGTACGGCCGTCAGCCCCGGAGCATGCGGCTGCCGCGAGGATGGCCAGGACAACCGATCCGAACGTGATTCCAAACGCAGCGATGGGCTTCATGCGGACCCCTTTGGGCACCCTGCGGCGCCCTCCAAGACAAGAGCGATGAGACACTTCGACGCCAACAGTCTAGCCCTGGTGATTGTTCCTGGGCAACTGGGGATTGCGTGGATTCCTTGTAAAGAGCTGGGTTCAATGTTACTCGTGGGCTGCGCGATCCAAGGAGAGAACATGGACTCTGTGCGACGTTTGTCCCTTGCCGTGACGACGCTGGCCTGGGCTTCCGCCACGTGCGCCTGCGGCTCACCTGCCGCGGTTTCTGCCCCGCAGCGCTTGCCACGCCCTGCTTCCTTCTTTCGTCCTACGGCTCCGGCTCCGGGTGATCTGGCCGCTGGGCGCGGCCTGTGCCCTATGGCCGGGCTTACCACCGGCGACCAACGGGTAAGGCTCACCCTCGAGGGCGACGTGGTCTTCGACACGGACAAGCATGATCTGAAGCCCGCTGCCCTTGGCGCGCTCGCCAAGATCAAGACGACCGTGATCGATGCCCATCCAGGAGCACGCATCGCGGTGGAAGGGCACACGGACGACCGCGGCTCGGTCGAGCACAACATGGGGCTGTCGGACCGACGAGCGACCTCCGTGGCTTCGTGGTTCGAGCACAACGGCATCACCTCGGATCGGATTGCGCGCCAGGGCTACGGCAAAGCGCACCCGAAGGTCCCCAATACCTCGGATCTCAATCGCTCCAAGAACCGTCGCGTGGAGATCGTGGTCTCCTGGGGCAACGAGTCCACAGCGCAAGCTGCCGCCTCCTGCCCGACCGTGCAGGCATGCTGCGATCTCGGGAGCCCCTCGGGGTGCCTCGGTGCTTCGCTGGGAGCCGACGGCTGGGGCAGCGATCTCGGCAGCCGCGGGATGGAGGATTCCGAGGGCGTGCTGAGGCTCAACGCTTGCGTGGCGACGAGAAGCCCGGCCGTGTGGATCACTTCCACCAATGAGAACAAGGTCGCGCGGCTCGACGAGCAGGACGGCAAGGAGGTCTTCCGCGTGCCGACCTGGGGGGCATACCCGCAGCGAACGGCGGTCGCTGGCGATGGCTCGGTCTGGATCACGAATCGCGATTCCGGCTCCTACGTGCACCTGTCGCCCGATGGCAAGCTCCAGTGCAGCTCGCGCTACAAGACCTGCTACACGCGCGCCGCTGCCGTGGATTCCCGCGGGTTCGCGTGGATTGGCTGCCACGACACCGGGGATCTGATCCAGGTCGATCCCAAGCAGACCGAAGGAACGACCGAGGTGGACGGTGTCGAAGGGGAGAAAGCGACCGTTCCGAAGTGCAAGGAGCTCGGGCGCGTGAAGCTGGAGGAAGTTGCGCCCTACGGTCTGGCGGCCGACCGATCAGGCGGACTGTGGGTAGGCACGGACGGCGGGCCCGTTGCGAAAGTGGACACCGTGGGCCGTCGGATCTTGATGACGGTCAAGCCCGACCAGGATCCGAAGCTCGAGAAGTGCTGGGCACCGTACGGGATTACGATCGACCGAGACGGCAATCCCTGGTACGCCAATTACGGTTGCAAGAGTGTAGTCAAGCTCGATGGTGCAACCGGGCGCGTGCTCGGCGTGTTCAAGGGAGGCCCTGAAGGGCTCGAGCACCCGCGGGCCCTGGGCGCTGACCAGCGCGGCCATATCTGGGTTTCGGAGAATGCCTCCCACTTCGTCGACGAGCTCGCAGCCGACGGCACGTTCGTGCGCCGGGTCGATACCAAGGCCTGCGAGGGAGGAGAAGCTCCTCTCGGCGTTGCCTCGGACAGCGAAGGAGACATGTGGGTCGCCTTGCCCTCCACCGGTAGAGTGATGCAGTTCCGTACCGATGGGACCTTCCTGTCGTGCGCTCCCACCAACGCGCCGCCGTTCCAGAATCCCTACACCTACTCGGACTTCACCGGCGCCTCGCAGCAGATGAGCGGCTCAGAGACAGGCAAGACGCGCGTGCAGCTGGAGCAATCCGCGAGCGTCCGCTGGAAGCTCCTGTCGATGCGCGTGGCGACCCCCGCAGGAACCAGCGTGTGCGTGCGTGCAAGAGCTGCAGAATCGCGACCCGCGCTCGCCGCCGCTGGCTGGGGTGAAGCCCAATGCCCTCGTTCCAAGGACTGGACCGCCGCTCGCCTCAGCCTCGGCCAGGGGCTCGTTGGCAAAGTGCTCGAGGTCGAGCTCGAGCTCAGCTCCTCGGACCCTGCATCGACCCCGATGATCTCCGATCTGACGGCTGCGGCCGTCCCTGCAGGAAAGTGACATCATGGCGACCCGATCCATTCTCCGCAAAGCGATAGCCCCGCTCTGCTGCGCGCTGCTTGCAGCGGCTGCAGCCTGCGGCACAGGCAACGCAGGGTCTTCCTCCAACGCCCGCGCACCGGCAGGCGCGCCTGCCGCAGCGCTCGTGCACGATGCGGTCAGCGTCCGGCTGATGCGCAGGATGGCAGACGGCACCAGCAAGGAAGCCGCCAGGATCGAGCGTCGCCTGGCAGACGTGCGCGACACTCCCATCACGGTCCTGGTGCGACAGGCGCCCTCCGCGGGCAAGGAGCAGGCCCCAGCGCCTTCCTACGAATTGCGGGTAGAGGCAGGAGCGGAGCGTCTGGCGCCCCCCGCGCAGGTGCTCGACTGCAACGCGCCTGCAACGTGCCTTTCCCGCGAGTGGCTCGAGCTCGAGCTTCGAGGGGGAAGCGCAGCTCCCCGCAAGATCGAGCGGACCTTGTTCGAGCGTCCCAAGGACGACACCCGGGCCGTGCCTTCCTATCGTAGATATACGGTATCCGTGCTTTCAGACAGCTTCGATCGCGCGCAAGTGGCCAGTCGGATCCAGCGGGAGCTCGCGGCTGCCAACCTCGAGGGGCGCCGCAAGCAGGCAGAAACGCTTGCCAGCGGAAAGGAAGAGCCGAGCGTGATCGGACAGCTCGCATCGCTCGACGCCGGGGCCAGCGTGGGCCACCTCACGGCCCTGGCGTTTGCTGCGCAGTCCGACGCTTTGACAGCGAGGCTGTCGCAATCCCTGGACGTCGAGGTGCGCAGGGAGGTCCCACGCATCATCATCACCTCGGCCGAGTCGGAGGGGACGGAGCCGGCAAGCACCTTCAGCCTGGATCTGCGTCTCGACGAGATTGTTGCGGTCTCCAGGGGCGAGCCCCAGCGGGCAAAGCTCCTGCAGCTTGCCCGAGGTATCCAGGAGTCGGCCCTGGAAGGGCAGCTGCTGCAGCACTTCTCGGGCAAGGAGTCGGCCGTGAGCACGGCGCGTCTGATGAACGAGGCGCGTCGCATCGGCACCGAAGTCATCGGCATCGGACGCGACAACCGGGCAGAGCTCGAGCAGCTGCAGCTTCCTGATCGCGTCGCAGCGCTCGTCGTGGCCGCCCTGGGCAAAGGGCACGAGGTCGTGATCCCGCGCAGCCCGGTCACGCTGGACGGTCGCGATCGGTGGGGATTCTGGGACATCGATCCGATTTCGGGCGCTGCGGTGGGAGTGATGGAGGATGGGCAGCACCAGGGGATGGTGGACATCACGACCACGACGAGGAAGGTGGCGTTGGACGAGCGGAAGGGATTCCTGCTGGGTCTGCATGCAGGGATGATCCAGAGCCAGTTCGCATTTGCAGGGCTGATGCTCAAGTACGGCGAGGTGACGCCGCAGCTGATCCAGGAGCTCAAGGACATGCTCAAGGACTCGGCCTGCAAGGCGTGCCCGGAGGCTTCGGTCGGCGCAGAGATCTCGATCAAGCTGGGCGAGGACTGCATCAAGAAGGATCTGCTCAAGAAGGACGCGAAATTCGGCTTCTGCGAGCGCTACGGCGAGGGGTTCAAGTGCGCGGTCGGCATGCTCGTGGCCTCGTTGCAGGGCGAGGACCAGCTGCCGGTCAAGCTCAACACCGAGGTGAAGATCAAGCTCGGATGCGGCGAAGCGAAGCTGGGCGGCGACTGACGCTCCCTCACGCAGGCTGCGTCGGGCGCGGAAGCGGCTTCATCCCCTTGGGCTGCGGAACCTTGTCTTCCGTGCGCTTCAGCCTGGCTGCGATGTCCTCCACGACACGGGTCACGTCGTTGCCAGGCAGCGGCTTCAACCCATGGAATGTCTCGTAGTAGACCCCGAAGTGCTTGGAGGAGGCAGGCGGCGGCGGTACGTCCGACAGCTCCGCGACCTTGACCATCACGCCGGTCCCTTCCTTGACGAGGACGATCGGAATCACGCCATCGGTGCTGACCGCACCGACCGCCACTACTGGATATCCCTGGACCGAATCCCCGGACTTGAGCCCCTCGAGCAGGGCCCCGACCTCCGGGTCCGCCGGAGGGGGAAGAAAACGTGACCAGGCCGCTGACGATGCCTCGGGAGAGAAGGTCTCGCCTCTCCTTCTGCAGCAACCGGATGTATCCGCAGCGAGGAGCATGAGCGCCAGGGCAGCAGCGAGCCGGGGCGACGGCGGAATAGGAAGCATGCGCCGAGTGTAGCGTCTTACTCGGTCAGGGAGCAACGAGAGCGCTTGCTCCCTTTTGCTCGATGGGCGCAACCTCGTGGTGTAGCATCAGAGGCCCGGGACGGGTACCCATCGCATGACCAACCACGAGAGCCGGAATGGCAGCGACGCCGACCCCAGGCTGGCCGAAGAAGCGCTCCGGCAGAGCGAGGAGCTTCTCAACGAGGTCGGGCACATCGCCCAAATCGGCGGTTGGGAGATGGACCTGGTCACGCGCGCGGCCAAGTGGACCCGCGTCACCTACGAGATCGTCGGCCTCGCGCTCGACAGCCCGGTCCCTGGACCCGATGAGCACCTCCAATACTACGTAGAGGAAGACCGCCCGATCGTCGCCGAAGCGATGCGTGCCCTGATCGAGGACGACATCCCTCTCGAGTTCGAGGCGCGCGCGAAGCTGGCCGGCGACGTGCGCTGGTTCAGGGCGCTCGGCCGGGCCGTTCGCGACCAAGGCAGATGCGTTCGCGTCCTGGGCACGCTGCAGGACATCACAGACCGTAAACGTCAGGAAGAGGAGAATGCCAGGCTCGAGACCCAGCTGCGTCACGCCCAGAAGCTGGAATCCGTGGGACGGCTCGCAGGTGGCGTGGCGCACGACTTCAACAACATGCTCAGCGTGATCCTGGGGCACGTGGAGATGGCGATCGAGCAGCTGGAACCCGCCCATCCCGTCCAGGCCGATCTCGAGGAGATCAAGACCGCCGCCGAACGCTCCGCCAATCTCACGCGCCAGCTCCTCGCCTTTGCGCGCAAGCAGACGGTTGCCCCCAGGGTGCTCGACCTGAACATGACCGTGGAGAGCATGCTCAACATGCTCCGCCGCCTCATCGGCGAGGATATCGACCTCGCCTGGCACCCTTGCCCCGATCTGTGGGCGGTCAAGATGGACCCCTCGCAGCTCGACCAGATACTGGCCAATCTGTGCGTCAATTCCCGGGACGCAATCTCGGGCGTCGGCAAGATGACCATCGAGATGAGCAACTGCTCCTTCGACGAAGACTGGCGCTCGGAGCACCCGGATTTCGCCCCTGGGGACTACGTGCGCCTCTCCGTCAGCGACAACGGCTCCGGCATGGACAGCGCGACCCTGCAGAACCTGTTCGAGCCGTTCTTCACCACCAAAGGGTTGGGGCAGGGCACGGGCCTCGGCCTGGCCACCGTCTACGGCATCGTCAAGCAGAACAACGGCTTCATCAAGGTGTACAGCGAGCGGAACCATGGCACCACGTTCGCCATCTACCTGCCTCGACATGCCGCCCGGACTCCGGAGGCCGCGTCGGAGCGACCTCCGGCGCTGGTGCTGGGGGGAAACGAGACGATCCTGCTGGTGGAGGACGAAGCTGCGATACTCGGCATCACCCGCAGACAGCTCGAGAGCATGGGGTATACCGTGCTGGCAGCAGGCACACCCGGGCAGGCCATCCGCCTCGCCACCGAGTACTCCGGCGAGATCCATCTGCTCATGACCGACGTGGTCATGCCCGAGATGAATGGCCGCGACCTCACCCGAATCCTCCTGGAGCGTCATCCGAGGCTCAAGTGCCTGTTCATGTCCGGGTACACCGCCAATGTGATCGCCCACCACGGCGTGCTGGAGGAAGGTGTGCACTTCATCCAGAAGCCGTTCTCACGCCAGGACCTGACTGCGAAGATCTTCGATGCCCTGAAAGGCGACTGAGCGGGCACTCAGACGAGACGCTCGAGGGTGACCCGGGTCTCGTGCATGGCAGCGCAGTCCCCGACGTCGGTCAGCAACACCTCTCGAAGCTGGTTGACCCCGCACGGATCGCCCTTCCAGACCCCGGGGTTCACGAGCACCAGGTCGGCCCGGATCGACGCGTCCGCCTGGATCAAGGCTCGAATCCGGCCAGCGGAGCTCACAACCCATCCCTCCGCTCCGTCTTCCAGCCCCCACGACTGCAGCGTAGTCGGATGGACCCGCGCTACCGGCTTGTCCGAAAGATCCTCATCCAGGACCTGGTGGTTGATCGTGCGAAGCGTCTTGGTGGCCATGAGGTGAAGCGCTCCGGCTACTGGCTCGTCAGGCGGAGCACATGCCTGCACCAGCTCCATCTTCCCCGAAGGCGTGCCAAAGACCTTGTCGGCAAGTGGAATTCGCGGCGCACGCGGATTGTGGACAGCCCCCTGGCGCAGGCGGTCGAGGTCCACGCCGGAACCTTCCAGACTGCGCAGCAGTCGGCGCATCCACAAGTCGGCATTCCCAGCCAGAGCGGGTCCGAATCCCAATCGCCCTGCCAGCCCCTGGAAGATCTCGACGTCGGAGCGTGCCTCTCCCGGCGGCGCTACCACGGCAGCGCACAGCCCCAGCTCGTCGTGGCCGTACGACGAGACGAGATCATCGCTCTCCAGCCAGGTCGTGCAGGGCAGCACCATGTCCGCCAGCTCTGCTGTCGCGGTCATGAACTGCTCGACCACCACGAGGTACTCCAGGGATTGCAGCCCCTGCTGGACGCGATCCGGATTCGGGGCCGTCGCAGCCGGGTTTGCTCCTGCCACCCACCCGAGCCGGAGCGGGGGCGCCGTGGTACGGAGGATCTCGTCTCCCAGCATCGGCAGCCGAATCGTCCTTGTTCCCTTGACCTCCGGTACTCCGATGTCGACGTCGTCGAGCCCTGCAACGTAGTCGATGTCCCCGGTCACCCCTCCTCCTGCGATCCCCAGATTGCCCGATAGTGCCACGAGCGCATCAATGGCGCGCACCGTCTCACCGGCATGCTTCCAGCCGCACAGACCGAGCCCCACCAGCGTGCTCACCGGACGATGCTGCCCGTACAGGCTTGCCAGCTCCTCGATCGCAGCGCGAGGCAGGTCCGTGGCGAGCGCGGTCTCTTCGAGCGACCAGCGCTGGCACAGCGCCCGGAACGCCTCGAATCCAAGCGTGTGCTCGCGAACGAAGCCAGCGTCGAAGGAGCCCGACTCGATGACGATGCGCGCCACTGCCAGGGCGAGCAGCCGGTCGGTGCCCGGTCGAATGGCGAGATGCCGATCGGCACGGTTCGCGCTCGCCGTGCGCACAGGATCGATCAGCACCACACGCGCGCCCTTGCGCTTCGCTGCGTCGAGAAACGGGATCCAGTGCTGGTGGGTGACCGCCAGGTTTCGCCCCCAGAGCACGATGCCTGCGCTGTTGACGATATCGTCCGGAGGATGCGCAAGGCGTGTCCGAGGGCCGAAGTCGAGCCGCTGGGCAGCATCCATGGATTCGGTGCACGTTCCGCCAGTCACCGTCGTGGCGCCTCCGAAGTGGCCCCAGAACAGACGGGTCATCGCCTTCTGCACGCGCCCCCGCAGCCCGGAGTATCGCACTGCCAGGACCGACAGCGGCCCGGACTCGTCCCGTACCCGAAGCATGCGCTCCGCGATCTGGTCGAGCGCGCTGTCCCAGCTCACGCGGCGCCATCCCGACGCCGTCCGCTCCATGGGGTGCAGCAGGCGATCCGGAGAATTCTGGCGCTGGACGAAGTCGCGTCCTTGCGAGCACAGGAAGCCTCGGGTCACTGGATGAGCAGGGTCCCCGCGCAGCCGCACCACGCGCCCGCCCTCCACCTCGGCGAGGACGGCGCACGCGTCAGGGCAGTCCCGATTGCAGGTCGTTCGATGAAGCTGCATGCCCCGGCGTTGGCACGTCCCAGACGAGGAGACAAGGTTGCGGCTGGCCAGATCCGGCTGTCGCATTCCGAGCCGAGCGCGTTCGGGGCCAGGACCCGATCACCGGGCCTGTCTCAGCGGTACCCCCGCGAGGAGGGCGGAGCCACGGACTTGCGAGACAGCTGGATTCCGCGGATCGAGATCGGCCCTGACAGCGGCTCGCCCCGCCTGCGCTTGGGAAGGAACTTCCTGTCGAAGATCCTGACCCTCCGCAGGAACAGATCGAGCAGGAAGACCGCCAGCGCCGCGTAGATCGCCTTGGGCCACAGATCCTGGTGGAACACGATCTTCTCCGAGGCAGGGTCGAACACCTCGGCCGGCGAAGGATCCATCTTCCCGCCCGTCACCACCGCCGCACGCTCCATCGTGAGCATGTCCGGCTCGAACGTGGCGTACTCCCGAGGATACGGGTTCGAGATGTGCCCGTACGACACTGCAACATTCTGCGGATCACCCTTCTCGTCCGCACGGGAGTGATTGGCTCGAAGCAGGTAGGATCCGTACTTCTCCAGGGCAAACCGGGCCTCGTAGCGCCCTGGCGCTGTCTGACGCATCGGGAAGGTCTTCTTCTCCCCCTGGGGCTGCGGGCCGGTCACGGTCAGGGTCGACTCCAGGCCGTTCTCGAACCGATCGTCCGCGCCAAACGCGTCCACCACTGCGTGCACCTCGCCGCCCTGCACCGAGGTCTTCATGTCCAGCTCGCGACGATGCTTCTTGCGCATGTGCTCGTGCACGAGCTGACCCCAGAACTGACCGTAGCCCTGCCAGCGGAGCCACTCCACTGCCCACTGGTTCTTGACGTCGCTCGTCCACGCGATCGCCCAGCCGATTCCCGCACGCCACCGCGCCAGGATCGGCTCGGCCTTGTCGCTCTGCAGGATCAGCTGCGCCGGCGCGGGCTTCATCTTCGTCGACACGTAGCCGTGCAGCAGCGGCGCCGAGTTGATGTCCAGCCCCCGAAGGAAGTCTGCCGGGGAGACCTGCGTGACCGGGAACCACTCCTCGACCGCGGCCTGACGCGCCACCATCTCGGTCTCGCGCGTGAATACCTTGGGCAACGCGTTCGGATCCGTGACCTTGTGGTATCGGCCTCCGCCCACGTCCGCAATCATGCGCAGCAGCTGATCGTCCACCTCGTCGCCCAGCCCCACCGACGTGACCGTGATCATCTCGGCGGCCATCGCCTGCACGAGATCCCGGATGCCCTGGGTCGGCGCACGCCCGTCCGTCAGCAGGATGACGTGCTTCTTGCGCGCCTGGGTGACCGTCATGTCCTGGTACGCCGCATCCAGCGCTGAGAAGATCTCCGTGCCGCCCCCGGCCTGGATGCGCGCAATGCTGTTCTCGATCCGAGATCGATTTCGCGCCGGCTGCATCTTCACGAACCGCGTCGGGCTCGAGTCGAACGCGATGACCTCCACCACGTCGTCGGGCGACAGCACGTCCACCGTTGCCTTGGCCGCTGCCTTCGCCATCTCCATCGGCAATCCGGTCATCGATCCAGAACGGTCGATCACCAGGGCCAGGGCCAGCGACGGGTTGTCCCTGCGCTTCTCGGTGTCCATGCGCACAGGCAGGAGCCGCTCGATCGTGGTGTTCCTCCACCCTCCGAGGCCGTAGCCCGCGGAGCCCCCGGCGAACAGGAAGCCGCCCCCCAACGTCTTGACGTACCGCTCGATCAGGTCCTGCGAAGCCAGCGAGACCTTCTCTGCCGGTACGTCGCTGATCACCACGAAGTCGTAGCGCTCCAGCTCCTTGAGCGATCCCGGGAACGCCCCTGGCGATCGGATGTCCACGTCGAACTGCTGGGTGGTGAGCGCGTTGGCAAAGTAGCTCGCGTGCGCAGCGCTTCCTTCCACGTACAGCACCGCGGGCCGTCCCGGCACGTCGACCGTGGTCGCATACCGGTTGTTCTCCGGGAACCGATCGAGCGAGATCCCCTCGAGCTCCAGGTTGTAGGTCACCTCGCCGGGCACGCGCACCACGGACTTGAAGACGATGTCGTTCTCGCCCGGCTTGAGCTCCAGGTTCTTCGTCGGCTCCAGGCCGTTGAGCGCCTCGCCCTGGAAGAGCTTGGCCTTCGCGGTCGCGTCGCGCGAAGAGTAGATCTCTGCGTGGACTTCGAAAGTTTCGCCGACCTTCACCCGATCCGGCAGCGAGAGGGTTCGAACCGCCACCTCGCCGGGCGCTGGACGACGATACGGCACGGTGAACAGCCTGACGCCGTATTCCTTCGCCCGATTGACCTCGGCCAGCACGTTGCCGTCGGTCTGCACGCCGTCCGAGATCAGCACAGCGCGCTTGAGGTATCCGGGCGGGTATTGCCCATAGGCCAGCTGCAGCGCTGCCTGCAGATCCGAGCCGGCGCCCAGGTGCGTCTTGGCCCCTGGCAGATCGTGACGCTCGATCAGCGGCACCTCCTTGGGTGCCTGGTCCAGCTGGACGAGCCGGGGGCGCCTGGCAAAGGTGATCACCTTGACGATGTCGTCAGGACGCCGCGCAGCGATCTCGTCCTGGATCGTCTTGCGCGCGTCCCCGAGCGATTCGTCCGATACCGAGTCGGACACGTCGACCACGTAGACCGTGCACAGCTTGTCGGTCGACGCGGTCCGCGCCAGACGGGCCAGCCCGAAGGCGACCAGGATCACGAACGCGAGCCGCAGCACGGCGGTCATGATCTTCTGCTGCCACGGAAGGTCCGCGAGGCTTCGCCCCATGACGAACAGGAACAGGGGCGCGAGCAGCGCAGCTCCCAGCATGCGCGGGCTGAGCAGCTCGTAGGTCACGTCCCCGCGCTTCCACGACAGCGTGGGCCCGGGCGCGTGCAGCACGTACTTGCGATAGGCCAGGAAGGCGACCACGCCCACCAGCACGATGAACAGCCCCCACAGGAGCTTGCGGATCCGCGGGCTCATACCGTGATCCTCCTGTGGTAGGTGACCCACTCGAGGGTCGTCATGATCAGGGCTGCGGCCAGCAGGTAGATCCAGATCTCGCGACGCACGCCCACCTTGAATCCTTCGAGCGGGCCCGCGGGCACGTCGCCCACGGTCAGCTCTGCCACAGGCCCGATCGTCGATTCCTCGAGATCGCTGAGGTTCGCGGCGAACTCGGTCTCCACCTCGCTGCCCACCACGCCCGCCTTCAGGTTGTAGAACCCGGCGTGTTGCCCCACGAACACCGCGTGGCCGTCGAGCACCGGAATCGTCCGCGTGGTCTTGTCCGGCATCGTCAGCAGCCCGTCGTGCGACTCCGCAGGCACCGGAATGCGCCAGACATCGCCGGTTCGGAAGCTGGAGATGTAGGACGTGTCCTCTTCCACGAAGTCGTTGATCGTGTTGAGCAGCAGAAGCGGCCAGGTGATGCGCAGCGGCAGGTCGGAGTCGCGAAGGTCAAAGGCCAGTGCGACGAACCGGCTCGCGCCCCTGCGCCCCATGACCAGCAGCGGACCCTTGAAGGAGCCGCCCACCACCTTGTCTTCCTTGCCGATCGCCAGCTTGTTCGCCTTGGCGATGTTGATGTCCGCGATCGCGGTCCACCGCAGCAGCGGGCTCTTCTTCTCCCAGGTGTCGAAGCCGACGTCCTCGAGCGTTCCCTTGACCTCCACGGGCGAATCCTTGCCCGACGGGTTGATGTAGAACGCGTGACCGGAGTTCTTGGCGACCGGCGGGGCGACGTTGTCGAAGATCGTCACGTCGAATTCGCCCTGCAGCACAGGGTACTCGCCAGGGCTCACCGTGTGCACGTCGAGGTACTCGTCGAGCAGCAGCGCGGCCTCCAGGTAGGTATTGCCCTTGGTCACGCACAGCACCTTGGCGCGGCGCCGCTCCGGCAACAGCGCGTAGGCGTGATCGTCGACCGGTAGATCGTCGCGCTCTCCGTTGGCAAGCGACAAGCGCGCTTCCAGGGCGCGGCTCGCGCCCGACAGGTTCGGGTAGAACCTGGGCAGCTTCTCCTTGGGGCCCACGCGGAACTTGGTCAGGTCGACCAGGTTGTTGTCGCCGAACAGCGACAGCTCCACGTCGAGGGGCTCCTCGGACGTGTTCGCGACCTCGATCATCACCTCGTAGCGCGACTTGTCGAGCGGGTAGCGGCGCACGGAGAACTGGCTGATCGCCGCGTTGCGCGCCCGTGCGCCGGTCTTGACGTACGTGAGCTTCGTCTCGCCCAGGCTCACCGTGCCGTAGGCGTCGCGCGCATCGCCCAGCCGCCCATCGCTGATCACCACGATCTCGGGGCGGGTATGCCCGCGCAGGGTGTCGAGCGCGAATCGCAGCGCCCGGGGAAAGTCGGCGCGCGTGTCGGTGCCATGCAGGCTCGCCGCCGCCCCTTCGAGCGTGGGCAGATCGCTGGTCATGGTCGACATCGGCGTGATGGATGCATCCATCTGCGCCACCAGCGCGCGGTCGCTACCGCCCATGCCGCGGATGATCTTGCGAACCTCTTCGCGGGCCTGATCCAGGCGCGTCGGCGTCCCATCGGTCGCGCGCATCGAAGCGCTGGAATCCACCAGGATCACCAGGTTGCGCCCTTCGAGCACGGCCGCAGCGGTGCGTGGATCGCCGAGCGCGAACAGCAGAAGCCCGAGCAGCGCGAGCTGCATGAGCAGCGAGAAGAGCCTCTTGAGCTGCGAGAACAGGCTCGTGGCCTCCTTCTCGCGCAGGATGCGCTCCCACAGCTTGCTGAACGGCACCGCGATCGGACGGCGCTTGAGCTTGAGGATGTAGCTGACGACCACCAGGGCGCCGAGCACGGCGCCGATCTGGATCAGGGTGGCAAGCGGCAGTCCGGTCAGGTGCATCTCAGTCGACCATCCCGCCGCGCCTGAGCACGCGCAGCACCATCTCGTCGAACGGGACCGAAAGGTCCGCCGGCACGTACGCCACCTGCTTTGCCGTACAGAACAGCTTGACCTCCTCGAGATAGCTCTCGTAGGCCTCGCGGTACTTGTCCAGCACCCGCGCCGTCACCGTCACCTCGCGCTCGTCGCCCGTCTCGCAGTCGTACACCCGCACGTCGCCGCGAAGCGCCGGCTTGGCGTCGTACCGGTCGATGATGTGCAGCACGAACGGCTCGAACTTGTTGTAGCGCAGCACGTTGATGCCCTGCTCGAAGCCCGCCGGGTCGTACAGATCGCTCAGCAGGATCGCCAGCCCCCGGCGCTTGTGCTGCGAGACGAACGTCTTGAGCGCCGAGCCCAGATCCGTCGTGCCGTCCGCGTGCGCCGCCCTCAGGAACTGGAACACCTTGAAGATGCGCTGCTTGCCGCGCGTGGGCGGCATCCGATCCATCACGTGGTCCGTCGTGGTCACGATCGTCACGCGATCCAGGTTCGCCAGGCCGATGTACGCCAGCGCCGCGCCGAGCCGCTTTGCATACACGATCTTCTTGTTGCGCCCGAACCCCATCGAGCTCGAGGTGTCCACGATGATGTAGATGCTCAGATCCTCTTCCTCTTCGTACAAGCGAAGCAGAAGGCGCTCGAACCGCTGGTAGACGTTCCAGTCCAGGTACCGGAAATCGTCGCCTGCCACGTAGTCGCGGTGATCGGCGAACTCGATCCCTGACCCGCTCTTCTTGGTCCGACGCTCCGCGCGCATGCGCCCGCCGAACACGCGACGGCTCACGATCGCCAGGTACTCCAGCTTGCGCTGGAACTCGTCGTCGAAAAGGTCGTCCTCGCCCCGGATCGAGGGAGGCGGCAGCGACACCCGACGGATCAGATTGCGAATGCCCACGCGTCAGCCTCTACGCCCTGGTCTCCGGCAGCTTCTTGACGAGCTGCTCGAGCACCTGGTCCGGTCGGATCCCTTCAGCCTCGCCCTCGAAGTTGAGCAGCACGCGGTGGCGCATCGACGCCAGCAGCACCGCCTTGACGTCGTCGATCGATGCCGCGAACCGTCCCTCGAACAACGCCCGGATCTTCGCTGCCAGCAGCATCGACTGCGCACCGCGCGGCGACCCCCCGTAGCGCACGAACCGCCGCACCATGTCCGGCGCTTCGTCCCCGGTCGGATGCGTCGCCTGCAGCAGCCGAACCGCGTAGTCCTGCACGTGCCTCGCTACCGGTACGTCGCGCACCAGCGCCTGCATCTCCAGGATCTGATCGCGCGTGAGCACCGGCTCCACCTTCGCGTCCACGCTCCCCGTCGTGCGATCCAGGATCGTGTGCAGCTCCTCTCGCCCGGGGAAGCTCACGTTCAGCTTGAAGAAGAAGCGGTCCATCTGCGCTTCCGGCAGCGGATACGTGCCTTCCATCTCC
This sequence comes from Deltaproteobacteria bacterium, assembly GCA_016218915.1. Classification (GTDB taxonomy): domain Bacteria; phylum Myxococcota_A; class Polyangia; order Polyangiales; family Polyangiaceae; genus JACRCQ01. The sequence continues at coordinate 168,414 of JACRCQ010000009.1, read as the reverse complement.
AGCGGGTTCTGCGTGGCAAGCACGAAGAAGGGCGGCTGCAGCGGGTAGGTCGTCTTGCCCGACGTCACGTGCCGCTCCTGCATCGCCTCCAAGAGCGCGCTCTGCGTCTTGGGCGTGGCGCGGTTGATCTCGTCCGCCAGCACGATGTTCGCGAAGATCGGCCCCTTGCGGAACTCGAACACCTTTCCGCCCGATGCCGTCTCGTCGATCACCGTCGTGCCGATGATGTCCGCGGGCATCAGGTCCGGCGTGAATTGCACCCGCGAGAACTGCAGGCTCAACGCCTCGGCCAGCGTCCGCACCAGCATCGTCTTGCCCAGCCCGGGCACGCCCTCCAGCAGCGCATGCGACCCTGCGAGCATGCAGGACAACACGCCGTCCACGACGTCGTGCATCCCCACGATGACCTTGCCCACTTCCTCTCGCAGCGTTCCAATCTTCTTCGTGAAGTCGTCGACCCGCTGCTTCGTCTGCTCGTTGATGCCTTCGCTCATCCGATTCACCTCAGGCTCAGACGCCCCTCTCGGGCGGCCGTCCAATCTGCGAGCGGCCCCGGGCCGCGATCAAGCTCAAACCGATCCGTACCCCGCATCCAATCCCCGCAAGCCGATTCCAACGGCCCACAAGGTTGGCGCCTCGGCTCGATTCATTCCTCTCCACGTGGACGAATCAACTGGAAGTACCGCTGCACATAGAACCGGTAGCCGGCCGGGATGTCCTCCTTCTGGATCGCCCGCTCGGCTGCCGTGTGGTACTCGGTGAAGACCTTCTTGTAGCCCTTGCCCACAAATCCTCGCTCGGCTGCACCGTAGATCACCTCCGAGCGGTTCGGACCCTGCCCTGTGTCCTGCGCTGTGGCGCTCGTGTCCGACGTCCCCATCTTCGGGTTCGTCGCCTTGCCCGTCAGGTTCGGGTCGTGCCCTGTGCCCCACTCCTTGCCCCCCTGTCCCTGCCCCTGACCGCCAGGCTGGTCGCCACCTTGCTGGCCTTGCCCCTGGCCCTGCCCCTGTCCCTGCCCTTGCCCTTGCCCCTGACCGCGGCCAATCACCAGCATCTTCTGACCATTGGGGCCGATGACCCACTGCTCGCCCCCCTGTCCCTGGCCCTGGCCGTTCTTGCCCTGGCCATTCTTGCCGTCCTCTTCCTCGCCCTCCTGATCCTGGCCCTGGCCCTGCCCTCGCTGCCCCTTGCCTTGCCCTCGCTGGCCTCGCGCCGCCTGGGAGAACTTCTTGAGACGCGCCATGCGCATCTTGCCCCCTTGGCCCTGCTGGCGGATCAGCTCGCGTAGCTCCTGGATCCTCTTGCGCAGCTCTTCCTTCTCCTGATCGGTCATCTGCTCCTGCGCCATGCGGTTGAGGTCTTCCGCGCTCCGCTCCAGGTCCTCGGCGCTCAACCCCAGATCCTTCATCAGATCCTCGGCCGCCTTCTGCAGCTCCCGATCCAGCCGCTCGAGCTGACGCTCCGCAGACTTCTGCTGCTGCATGTCGCGCTCGAGACGCTCCAGCGCCCGCTCCTTGTTCTTGAGCAGCCGCTCCTCCTGCTCGCTCAGCCCGCCGTCCTGGTTCTGCTTCTTCTTGAGCAGCTCGTCGCGCTCTTTCTGAAGCTCCGCCCTGCGCTGGTTGAGCGCTGAGATGCGTTCCTTGTTATTCTTGCCAGCCTTCTCCAAGGCAGCTCGCAGGCGATCGAGCGCAGCCTTGTCGACCACCTTCTTCTCCTTGAGGCTCTTGGCTAGGGACTTGAGCTCCTCCTGGGCTTTGGGCAGATCCTTCTTGCTCATCGCCTCCGCTGCGCTCTTGCTCAGATCGCTCTTTCGAAGCTCGTCGGCGATCTGCTGCAGCCCCTCCTCCAGCGCCTTCTTGTCCGCTTCCGTGCCCTTGGCCAGCTCCTTCTCCAGCGCTTCCATGCGGCGGAACGCCTCGGTCCGGTCCAGACGCTTGTTCGCGATGTCGTCCACGAGCTGGTTGAACTTGTCGATCGCAGTCCGCATCTCCGGGTCGTTGCGCCGGTCTGCCAGGTCCTTGGACACGTCCTTGAAGAACTCCAGATCGTCCGCAGTCAGCGTGACCGCGTCGATCGTGCCCGCCTTGGCGATCGTGCGATAGGTGCGCACCTCGAACACAGCCACCGCTGCCAGGCCCGCCATGAGCAGCACGATCACCAGGAGCAGGCCGAGCGACGGCAGCATGAAGGGCGCGGCCTTGCGCGGCTTGAGCCCCTGCGCGTGAGCCAGCCCGTCCTCGATCGCCATCACCATCAGCGGCGTGCGCTGATCTGCTGGAAGCTTCGAGAAGTACAGCGCATTCGCCACCCGGTCATGCAGCCCATGGGTCTTGTCGAGCGCGATCGCCCCGTGCAGAAGGGGTCGCTTCTTGACCAGCTGCCAGACTCCAGCGCCGAGCGTGACCAGCGCAGAGATCCCGATCACGATGAGGTAGCGGCGCGACTGAAGCCAGTCGAGACGTTTGATCTTGATCGTCGCGAAGCACACGATCGCTGTCAGCAGCGGCACCGGAAGCGTGGCAGCCATCGCCAGCAATGCGTCGGCCATGCGAATGCGGGCCCCGGTCCAACGCGCCGATCGTGCGATTCGACCAAGATGGGTGCTCTTCGGGTGGGGTTCCACAGGTCGGTCTCTCTTCAGCAGCTGCGTTTGCGCCCGTCCTCTTCACCTGCAAAGGCTCGGCCCGGCGCCGTGCAAAGCCTAGCGCGACCCGGGGTCGCATGCCCAAACGTCTCGTGGCCCAACCTTGCCAGGCCCCGGTCCTGGCTCGCATCCCTGAAACCCGCCGGTCGCGGTCCCGAATTGGGCATCGCGTTACCATAACCGAGCGTGACAGCCGGGAACACGCCACATTCATACGTTTCTGACACGGTCCCGGGTCTAGGCGTGGTCGACTGTCCTGGCTCCGCCGCCCTCCACGGGCCCTGCTGTCTCATGTCCAGTCCTTCAACGCGCCTCATTCCTCAGCGCTTACGCCTTCGATGCCGGTTCCATTCCCCAGGGGGGCCGAGCCGGCCGACCTGTCCAGGATGACCCGCCCAGGACCCGAAAGTTCCCGCTTTCCGCTCCCAGAGCCGTCCGGACACCCCCCCTCGGCCGCCGCGCGGACCGGCGTTTCGGGTCGATTGCATCGCCCACGTCGCGTTCTCTTGACCGCAACGGGGTTCGCGTACTCCAATCGGCGCTCAAGCGACCGTCTGGACCCTGAGCCTCGCCTCGGATTCAACGATCGACACGCACGTACAGCAAGGAGCTTCCAAGTGGACATGAGCAGTCGCACCACCCCCGTCGTCCTGGTGGCCGATGATGAACCCAGCATGCTTTCGCTGGTATCGCGTCATGTGAAGACACTCGGTTACGAGGTCCTCGAAGCCTCGGATGGCGAAGCAGCGTGGGGACATGCTTCCAAGCGTCTGCCGGATCTGGTCGTGCTCGACGTGATGATGCCGGGCATGAGCGGCTGGGAAGTGTGCAGGAGAATCCGCGAGAATGTGGCCCTCGCGCACACCGGCGTGATCATGCTCACCGGGATCGGCCAGAGCCTCAACGAGCTCACGTCGCCGCTCTACGGCGCTGATGCCTACATCGACAAGCCCTTCGAGTTCAGGGAGCTCGACGAGAAGATCCGTCAGGTACTATCCGGACGTGGACACAGCGTGCTCGACAGCCCGTCGTCGGTCGATGACCCGGAGGACGAGGACGAGGAGGCTGCCAACGACGCCGAAGACGAGGTCGGGCTCGATGCGCCCACGATCACGCGACCCGAGCCCCAGACCTACGGTCATGCGCACGGCCACGCGCACGAGATCGACGAGGATGCGTTCTATGCGGCCGTGACCCTGCGTCCGCCGCCGCCTCCTCCCCCTTCGGCGGGTGAGGACGACGACCGGCTGCCGGCTGCGCCAGCGGTTCCCAGGACCAACGCCAACAAGCCTGCGGCCAAGAAGGCGGCGAAGAAGCCTGCGGCCAAGAAGGCAGCGAAGAAGCCTGCGGCCAAGAAGGCAGCGAAGAAGCCTGCGGCCAAGAAGGCGGCGAAGAAACCTGCGGCCAAGAAGGCAGCGAAGAAGCCTGCGGCCAAGAAGGCAGCGAAGAAGCCTGCGGCCAAGAAGGCGGCGAAGAAGCCTGCGGCCAAGAAGGCGGCGAAGAAGCCTGCGGCCAAGAAGGCAGCGAAGAAGCCTGCGGCCAAGAAGGCGACGAAGAAGCCTGCGGCCAAGAAGGCAGCGAAGAAGCCTGCGGCCAAGAAGGCCGCGAAGAAGCCTGCGAAGAAGCGTTGATCGTTCCCGACCCCGCTTGCCTTCCCACCCCCGCCTGCCCCACAAATCCAACCGGAGGGGATCATGCCCGTCGCCGTCACCGGAGCCAGCGGCTTCATCGGATCTGCAGTCGTTCGCAAGCTCGTCGAGCGCGAGCGAGTCGTGCGCGTGCTGCTCGAGCCAGGCGCTTCGACCCGCAACCTCGACCCGCTCCCACAAGAGCTGATCGAGCGACGCACCGTCGACATCTGCGATCGGGAGGCGCTGCTCGCGGCGCTGGATGGCTGCGACGTGCTCTACCACCTCGCCGCGGTCTACAAGGACTGGCTGCCGGATCCGAGCCTGGTCTACCGCGTCAACGTCGAGGGCACCACCCACGTCCTGCTCGCAGCCCAGAAGCTGGGACTATCCAAGATCGTATACACATCGTCCATCGCCGCGCTCGGCGTGCGCGGCGACGGCAAGCTGATCGACGAGAGCACGGCGTTCAACTACTTCGACGGGGCGAACCACTACATCTTGACGAAGTACCTGGCCGAGCGGGTGGCGATGAACTTCGCGCAGGCCGGGCTGCCCGTGGTCGTGGTCAACCCGGCTTTCCCCTTTGGCGCCGGAGACATCGGTCCCACCCCCACCGGCAGGATCATCGTGGCGTTGCTCCGAGGCCAGGTGCCGGTCCGGGGCGCGGGAGGGTTCTGCGCGGTCGACGTCGACGACGTGGCCGAAGCGCACGTCGCCGCGGAGACCCGGGGGCGCGTGGGACAGCGCTACATCCTCGGCAACCACAACATCACCCTCAACGACTTCTTCGACCTCGTCGGTCGCATCGCCGGGGTCAAGAGCCCCCGCGTTCCCGTGCCGAAGCCGGTCGGTGCCGCGGTCGCGCTCGGCATGGAGCTGTTCTCCGACCACGTTTCGCACCGCGAGCCTCTGACCACCTACCGCTCGATCCGCTACGCGCAGCAGCTTCTGTTCTACGACAACGCCCGTGCCCGCACCGAGCTTGGGCTGGCTTGCACGCCCCTGGAGCAGACCATCTCCCGCGCCGTCCGTTGGTTCCGCGAAGCAGGCATGGTGTGATGTCGCGATCGAGGTTTTGCCAGTGCGCTGCGGACGGGATATGGGTCAGGGTGTGAGCCGGGGGCCGAGACGGTGAAGCCAGGCATTCGATTGCAGCTCTTGATGCTGCTTGCCGGCTTGATGGTGCTCGCATTCGTGCCGCTGTACTTCGCGGTCGCAGGCCTCACCCAGAACACCCTTCGCTCCGCACGCGCTTCCAGCGCCCGCTCTCTCGGCCGCTCCGTGGCTGCGCACGTCTCCGAAGCACGACGCGCGCGCTCCGATCGCGAGCTGCAGCCCTTGCTCGATGCCGAAATCGGGTCGGTGGGCCTGGATGCCATCGGCGTCTACGACCCAGGCGGACATGCCATTGCCAAGGCAGGAGAGCCTGATGCGCTCGCCTTCCTGCCGGACTCCGTCCCCACTGACACGGAGCGTACCCAGATCCTCACCACGCCCAGGGGCAAGGCCCTCGAGGTGCTGGTGCCCGGTGGCCGCGGTCCGGTGGTCGCGTTGCTGCGCGTCGACGACGAAGCCGGGCGCGCTGGGCCGCTGCTTCGACTGGTCGCCTTGTACACCGCGATCTTCGGGCTTGCGCTGATGGTGTTCACCTACATGGCGCTCACCAGGATGCTCGTCGGGCCGATCGACGAGCTGTCTGCCGCTGCCAGGCGCGTGTCCGAAGGCGCGCGCTCGCTGCAGGTACCTGCCAGCGGCCCCAGGGAGATGGCGCAGCTCGGCAAGGCCTTTGCGGAGATGACCGTCCAGCTGCGCGACGAGGAAGAGAAGCTGCGGGACAAGATCGATGAGCTGCAGCGCGCGACCGATGAGCTCAAGAGCGCGCAGAGCACCTTGGTGCGCTCCGAGCGGCTGGCCTCGGTCGGACGGCTCGCTGCAGGTCTGGCCCACGAGATCGGCAATCCGATCTCGGCCATTCTCGGCTTCGAGGACCTGCTGCTGTCGGGCGGGTTGGATCCCGAAGAGCAGCGTGACTTCCTCGAGCGCATGAAGAAGGAGACCGAGCGCATCAATCGCGTGCTGCGCCAGCTTCTGGACTTCGCACGTCCAGCGGCAACCCCCAGGGCCCAGGAGCCCGAGGCGCCAGGCTCCGTCGCCGAATCCGTGGAGGACGTCAGCGCGCTGCTAAGGCCCCACAAGGCTTTCCGCGACGTCGAGCTCACGCTCGAGCTCGAGCCCGACCTGCCGCAAGTCGCGTTCTCCCGCTCCCAGATGGTCCAGGTCCTGCTCAATCTGCTGCTCAACGCCGCTGATGCCACGGGCGCTGGCGGCAAGGTGATCGTCCGCGCCCTTCGCACTCCGTCCGGCGTGCGTGTCGAGGTGCAGGACAATGGGCCCGGGATTCGCGCGGACATCAAGGACAAGCTCTTCGAGCCGTTCGTGACCACCAAGGATGTCGGCTCCGGTACCGGCCTGGGACTGGCGATCTGCCGCGGGCTGGTGGAAGCCGCGGGGGGCGCGATCACCGCCGGCGATGCACCGGAGCGCGGCGCGCTGTTTTCGATCGAGCTGCCGCGGGCTCCGGGCTAGTCCTTGCCGCCGCCGTCCAGCGTGGCCGTGTTGAGGCACGTCAGGAACGCCTGCGTCTCAGGGTCACACCCTTGCATCGCGGCGTGATCGCCGGCGCACAGGTACTTGGCCCGTTCCACTCCGCATCGCAGGAAAGCGTTGTGCGAATCGGCGCACGTCGGCGAGGAGAGCGCCTTGCAGTCCGCCAGGCACTGCGTGAGGTTGTCGTTGGGGCACTTTGGAACGAGCAGCTTGTTGCAGAACGAATTGCAGTCCGCCACGGTCGAGCTGCCCTGCGGGGTCTCGTCGACCTTCCCTCCGCATCCGCACGCGAATGACGCCAGCGTCAGTGCCACAACCGCCAGGTGCCGCGCAAACAACTGCCTGTGGTGCATTCCGACCTCCGGGGGGGCAGACTACAGGAGGCGAACGCAGCGCGCCACGGCCGCCCGCCAAGCTCGGCTGTTGCTGGGTGAACCGGGCGACCGCGCTGTGTCCGAAGGCTCGAGCCTCGGTGGGGCCCTGTTTTAAGCCGAATTCCGTTGCGGGATCCCGGGGCCTGCTCTACGACCAGCCATCTGCCGCTCTCGTGAAGTCTGAGAGGCCTCATCGATGACCGCAACTACCAGCAGTGCGGAGCTCGAAGCGCTTCGGATGCTCGAAGCACGAGCCCACGAGCTCCGCGAATTCCTCGAGTCTCTCCCCTCCCACATGAAGTGGGAACGGTTCGATGAGCTCCGCGAGCGCTGCGCGCGGCTGATGGACCAGATGCCGCGTCCGTTCAACGACGAGCGGCTCAAGGCCACCTGGGTTCGCACCCAGGAGCGCCTTGCAGAGCTTCACGCTGCGTTGGCGTCGCCGTCCACACGCGCCCGCGTGATGAATCGCTACGACGAGCTCTCGCGCGCCTACGAGCAGTGGCTCGCCGCGTTCCGCGCCCGCGCCAGCGCCATGGGCATGTCCTTCCCGGTGCGCGCCAGCTCGGTCAAGCCGCTGATCCGCGCGCGAACCGTGTTCCACATGGCGATGGGCACGCTCGCCATCGGCCTCTACCAGTTCGTCATCAATCTGCGCCAGGCCATGATCATCCTGCTGAGCCTGCTCGGCATCACGATCACGCTCGAGGTCACGCGCCGCATCTGGAAGCGCTGGAACCACATCCTGCTGACCAGCCCGGTCTTCCATCCGATCGCCAGGCCGCGCGAGTACCACACGATCAACTCTTCGACCTGGTACCTCACGGCGCTCTGCCTGATCGGTCCGCTCTTCTCCAAGCCGGCCGTGAGCGCTGGCGTGCTCATCCTGGCCTTCGCAGACCCGGCCGCAGCCTGGGTCGGCAAGCGTTGGGGCAAGCGCAAGCTCCACCGCCAGAAGAGCATCGTCGGCTCCCTGGCCTTCCTGGTCGTAGCCTTTGTGGTCGCCTCCGCGTTCCTGCTCGGCCTCTACCCGCAATTCACCATCGCGCAGCGCCTGGGTGCCGCGGGCCTCGCAGCCACCGCAGGCGCAATCGCAGAGCTGTTCTCCGAGCGGATCGACGACAACTTCACCGTGCCGATCGCGGCGGTGCTCGCCTCTTCGCTGCTGATCTAGAAGTGGGCGATCATCCGTAGGTGGCGGTGACAACGTAGCGCAGCTGCCTTGCGCACTCGCCGCCTCCGACGCTGCCGCCGCACCCGTCCTCGCCCTCGATCTGCGTCGCCTGCGACCGGAGCATGTTCATCACCTCGTACGTGATGTCGTGCCCGCCGTCCTTGCAGCGCGGGTCGCCACAAGGCATCAGAAACAGCGCCGGAGCCGTGGCCACCTGGATGATCTTCACGTGCCCGGAACCCGAGATGCCACCGCCGCCGCGCCATTCCTCGGCCGAGATTCGTAGAGTCTTGAGGTTCGGGGCTTCGTCGCACAAGCGTGGTGCGTCGTCCGCACGCTGCCATCGCTCGGCAACACGTAGCTCTCCATCAGAAGGTCGACGTCGGCTCAACGGATCCATTCCTTTCGTAGTGCGCGAGGCTCACGTTTCCTCGACTGGCTGCGGTCCGGGCACGATGCCCGCAATGTCAGGGTCTTCGCCGTCAGCCAAAGGTTGATTGAGAGACTTCTCGAGCCGGCGTTGCTTGCGCTTCTCTTCCTTGTCGCGCTGCCTCTCTTGCCGCTCGCGTTCCTTCTGCCGCTTGAGTGCGGTGGGTGTCGCCATCTGTTGTGTCCTTCCTCATCAGCGTGCCGGCTCTGGCGCCTCCCGTTCAGCTCGGGAGAGCCAGTCCTGACGCGCGGATGCGTAGACGATTCTCGCCAACCACTCGATTTCCTCGGACGAAAGAGCCCCGACTCGTCTTCTCGCGACCTCAGCCGCGAACGAAGCCCGGACCACTGCCCGCGCTTCGGGCATGGTTCCCGGCCAGCCCCCAGCGACCGCGCGCCCTTCGAGCAGCAGCCCTGCCCGGAACGTCTCGGCCCAGCGCCGCCCCGCGTCACATGCGCCGCTCCGAAGCAGGGTCACACGCCCGTCGACGGGCCCCTCCTGCGGGTTCGCCGCACTCCGTGGTTCGCGTCGCTTCACACAAGTCTCCTTCGCCGGCGGCTCCGGGGACACGCGCCTTCATGCGCCAGGCTGCTTGCCATCCAATGAGAGCCGTCAGGATCGGAGGGAGGGGCCCGCACGACCTGCGCCGTCCGTTCCCCCACGAGCGTCCCCCGCGTGCAAAAGATGAGCCGTAACCCCGTGTTCCAGGACTCCAACCCACCGAAGCGAGAAAACGTGCGTGAGCAGTACCAACCCTATCCCAGACCGCTCCTGTCGGCAACGTCGCACGGACCAGGACCAGCCTATGCATGCCTTTCGCTGGGCCCGGTCCGACCGCTCTCTGCACCTCACCATCGACCGGCCGCCCCTGGACCCAGGCTGATCCTCGCGTTAGCCTCTTGTCGCTCGAAGTCGCGCAACACGCCCACCCTGGCGCATCGCTCAAAGAGGAATCCCCCCGTGGCGGACAACGACAACGAGGACACCCGACGTCTGCAGGTGCTCGACGAGCTGGCTTCGCTCCGTCTACGCGTATCCGAGCTGGAGGCCTCGCTCGGCATTCCTCCTGCCGATCCCCTTGCCATCGGCTTGGTGGCGCTCGCATCCAACTGCGTCTACGTGGCGCAGGACGGCATCATCCGCCTTGCAAGCCCGGGCTTCCAGGACCTCGTGCACTTCTCCGCTTCCGAGCTCGAGGGAATGCACGTCGCCGCCCTGGTCCACCCCGACGAAGCCGCCGCCGTCAAAAAGATGTTCGTCGAGCGCCCAGGAGAGGACCCGCGCGGCCCAGGCCCATTCCGCGTCGTTACCCAGCAGGGCGACATCCGATGGGTCGTCGGTACCGTCATCCCGGTCCGCTACCGCGGCGTGCCCGCCACGCTCGGCCTTCTCGTCGACATCACCGAGTTCACGCAATCGCTCCCGGGATTGCTCGCCAAGGAGTAGCCCGATCGCGCCCGCGACCTGCCTCGTCCATGACCCGTGCTTTCTCGAGCACGATCCCGGTCCTACGCATCCAGAGTGCCCGGAGCGGTTGCAGGCGATCGCCCACGAGCTCGAACGCTCCGGTCTCGCCAAGGCCGTGCTCTCCATTCCGATCGCCCCGGTCGAGCTCCGATGGCTCGCCGAGGTGCACGACAGCGCCTACCCCGCGCTCGTCGCGAGCACGTGCAAGAGCGGCATCCCGATCCTGCCCACCGGCGACACGAATGTGTGCCCCGCCTCCTACGAAATCGCTCTCGCCGCAGCCGGCGGCGTGCTGGGAGCGTGCGACGCCATCATGGCGCAGCAGGCACGCAACGGCTTCTGCGCGATTCGCCCTCCAGGACACCATGCGCGCATCTCTGGCGGCATGGGCTTCTGCGTCTTCAACAACATCGCTGTCGCTGCGCGCTATCTGCAGCGTCAGCATGGCCTGGCGCGCATTGCGATCCTCGACTGGGACGTCCATCACGGCAACGGCACCCAGGAGATCTTCTACGCCGATCCTTCGGTGCTCTTCGCGAGCTCGCACCTGTGGCCGTTCTATCCAGGCACGGGGCTGGCCGACGAGACCGGCACAGGAGCTGGGCTGGGGACCACGCTGAACTTCCCACTCGATGCGGGCGACGGGGACGACATGATCCTCGAAGCGTTTGACACGTTCTGCGAGGCCACGATCGCCTTCAAGCCGGACTTCGTGCTGGTGTCCGCGGGCTACGACGCGCATGCGCAGGACAAGCTCGGCATGTTGTCCGTATCGGACGAGGGGTTCCGCAAGCTGACGCGCATGGTCAAGGACGTGGCCGACTCGGTTTGCGCAGGAAGGCTACTGCTCGTGCTCGAGGGCGGGTACACGCCCGAGGTGCTCGCTGGCAACGTGCGCGACAGCATCGCGGTGATGATGGGGTGAGGTTGCCCTCCACCCGAAATGTGCTACACCACGCCCGTCATGAGCAAGCAGCGCAGAACCGCGGTTTCCGGCCCCAGGTGCCATTGCGCGCGTCTGCCTCGCAGGGCTCGACCTGCCCTTTTCACTCCGCCGAAACGTTGACCGACCGCTCCCACAACTAGGTCGTGTCCCTCTTTCGGTACAGGAGTATCGCCATGTCCATCATCGCACCCGAGCGTGTGATCGAAACGCTCAGCAAGCATGTTCTCGTCGACGGTTTTCACCTCGTGATCGACCTCGAGAAGTCCCACGGCAGCTGGCTGCACGACGCAGTCACCGGGCGTGAGGTCCTCGACTTCTATTCCTACTTCGCCTCGCTTCCGGTCGGCCACAACCATCCGCGCCTCACTGGCGACGCGCAGTTCCTCCAGACCTTGCAGCGGGCTGCCCTCGCCAACCCGTCCAACTCCGACATCTACACCCCGGAATACGCGGCCTTCGTCGACACCTTCAGCCGCATCGCCATGCCCCCGGAGTTCAACCACCTGTTCTTCGTCGCAGGCGGCACGCTCGCCGTGGAGAACGCCCTCAAGGCTGCCTTCGACTGGAAGGTGCGACGCAACCGCGCTGCCGGGCGCGGCGACAAGGGGACGCGGATCCTGCACTTCCGCGAGGCCTTCCACGGACGATCCGGCTACGCGCTGTCGCTCACCAACACCGACCCGGTCAAGACCGAGATGTTTCCCACGTTCGACTGGCCGCGCGTCACCAACCCCAAGCTCGAGTTCCCGATCACTCCAGCGTCCCTCGAACGCACGCTGCTCCGGGAAGCGCAGGCCGTCTGCGAAATCCGCACTGCGTTTGCGCTGTTCCCCGACGAAATCGCGGCCATCATCATCGAGCCGATCCAGGGCGAGGGGGGCGATCATCACTTCCGCGCCGAGTTCCTCCAGGAGCTGCGACGGCTCGCCGACGAAAACGATGCGCTGCTGATCTTCGACGAGGTGCAGACCGGCGTGGGTCTCACCGGGCGCATGTGGGCCTGGCAGCACTTCGACGTCATCCCGGACATCGTCGCCTTCGGCAAGAAGACCCAGGCGTGCGGCATCATGGCCGGTCCCCGCATCGACACCGTGCCCGACAACGTCTTCCACGTCTCCGGTCGCATCAACTCCACCTGGGGAGGCAACCTCGTCGACATGGTTCGCGCCACCCGCTACCTCGAGATCATCGAGCAGGAGCACCTCGTCGAGAATGCTGCGCGCATGGGAGCGCGGCTGGTCGAAGGGCTCGAGCGCATGGCGCTGCGACACGATTCGATCAGCGCCGTGCGAGGTCGCGGCCTGATGGTCGCCTTCACCCTCCCCAGCACCGAACGCCGCAATGCCCTGCGGCAGATGTGCTGGGATCGCGGCCTGGCGACGCTTGCTTCCGGCAGCCGATCCATCCGCTTCCGACCCTGCCTGAGCGTCAACGCTCCCGAGATCGATCTCGCCTTGTCCATCCTCGACGATGCCCTGCAATCGCTGCCCATCCAGCAGCGAAGCGCCGTCGTCACGACGAGCTCGTCTCAGCCTTCCGCTCACTGTTGAGCTCGGGCAGCCACGCCTTCAGCTCCACCACCCGCAACCCCTTGGCCGAGATCGCATCGAGGATCTTCGGCAGCGCCGCCACGCTCGCGGGCTCCTGCTCGCTGCGCTCGAGAGCGTCGTGCAGCAGGATGATCGAGCCAGGGCGCACGCGCGTGGCAACACGGCCCGCTACCTGGTCTGGTCTCGCCCCGGCGACTCCATCGATCCCCTTGACCGACCAGGCGACCATCACCAGCCCCATCTTTCGCACCGCTTCGTCGATGCGCGGGCTCGTCACACCCACCGGCGGGCGGAAGACCATGGGCACTTCCCCGGTCGCATCGACCACGGCCCGCTGCGCCAGCTCCAGGTCTTTCATGATCGTCGTGGCACTCCGAAGCGCCAGCAGCCGATCGTGCTCGTAGCCGTGTATGCCGATCATGTGGCCCTTGCGCACGATCTCGGCCGCGACTTCCGGATGCTTCTCGACCTTGGCGCCGATCACGAAGAACGTGGCCTTGACCTTGGCGCGATCGAGGATCGAAAGAATGCGCCGGGTGTGCTCCGGCTGCGGCCCATCATCGAACGTCAGCACGACCTCGCCGCGATCCGTGGGCCCGCGCCAGATCAGATCGGCGTACATGCGCAGCTGCGGTTTGAACACGCCCGCTGCGGCGATGCACACGTACAGGCCAAAGGCTCCAAGGGCGATCCACAGCGGCACAGGTCCGCGAATCAGCGTGCGCGCCAGCAATCCCAGACCCGCAGCGGTGGCGAGGTACAGCAGCACGCGCGCGGCGGACATGAACCCTCTCCCGCGCTCAGCGCTTGGCTTTGGACGCCTTGTCCGACGCGTCCTCGGCTTCGACTTCGGCCGGCTCTTCTGTGGCCACGCGTGCCTTGGTTCCCGCGGCGATGCGCTTGCCGCCCTTGGTGTCCTTGTCGTCGGTGCCGAACATGTTGTCCACCTCGAACAACAGGGCGATCACCGTCGCGACCATGGGAAATGCGAGGGCAGCATTGGTCCCCAGCGCGCCCTGGCCCAGGCCGATCGACGACAGGTCGACATGGAAGCCCACCCACTTGCGGAGCGCGAACATCAGCCCTGCGCCCAGCAGCGCGCCGAAGCCGGCCTTCAGCCCTGCCTCGATCCTCGCTCCTTTCGCCCAGATCGGCTTTCCCGCGAACAAGCCCACCAGCACGCCGCCGATCGCGGCGAACAGGTAGGCCCAGAGCGCCGATACCGGCTCGTTCAGAGGCACGTGCAGCCCGTGCACCGCAAGCAGGCTTGTCCCGCCGCCGATGACGATCCCCACGAAAAGACCCCAGAGAAGCGAGACCATGCACGCGAGAGTGGCCGCGATTGGCCGCAACGTCAACCCGTGCCACCATTGGCCCGATGAAACCGCGACTGGCAACGATCGCTCTTGCGGCCCTGGCCCTTTGGAGCTGCTCGGGTGCGGACGCCACGCCCATGGTGCGCGCCCGCGCGGCCGATGACCTGGTCTGCGCTGAATCCACGGTCCGAGTGCTTCGCGAAGTCGATGGCACCTACACCGCGATCGGATGCGGCAAGCGTCTTTCCTACCGCGCCCTGTGCGAGGGTACCCAGTGCGCGGTGTCCCGCGAAGGCGAAGGGCTCAAGTCACCCCCTCCCAACTCGCCCGCCCCGGAGCCGCCCGGATACGGCGGCCGCTGATTCCCAGGAGCTTGGGGGCTCGCCCGTGCCCCGTGGCAGTGCTATCCCGTGGGCGTCATGAGCGACGACGCCAGCGAAGCTTCCGACTCCGAGCGCCCCAGCAAGCAGGAACGCTCTGCCGAGCCGCGCCCGCCCGTGTCGACATCGCCCTCTTTTGCCCGCAGCTTCCCGGACGATCCCGAGCTCCGCGAGCTGGTCGAAGCCTTTGAGCGCGGGCAGTTCGCGCTCGTGCGCGAGCGCGCTCCCAAGCTGGCTGAGAGCACCTCCAACCCCGGAGTCGCTGAAGCCGCCCGCGAGCTGCGGCGCAGGCTCGATCCCGACCCCCTTGCAGTCAAGCTGCTGCTTGCCGCTGTCGCTTTGCTGATCTTCTTGAGCGCTTGGGCGTACCATACTGCCCACTGAACCGCCTCGCCGAGCGCCATCTCCGGTGGCGCCGGCCCCCTGCCCAGGGTTGACGTCGATGAGCTTGCGCGCAGCCACCATCGCCTTGCTGGTCTCGATCGCCTGCGGCTGCGGCGCTGCAACGCCTCAGGCTGCCGCTCCTGCGGACAACCGCTCGGAGGTGGAGCGGTACTTCCCGCTGATCGACCGCACCATCTTCACCTACCAGACCTCGACCGGCTCCTCCTCCACAGAGATGTTCATGATCCGCGTGAAACGGGTCGGGCCCAAGGTCGCGCAGCTCCTGACCGGATCAAGCCTGCGCGTGCTTTCGATCGGTCCTGACTCGGTCCGGCGCGAAGGCGCCGGGGTCGTGCTCCGCGCGCCCCTCAAGACCGGCGAGACCTGGCAGGGCGACAAAGGCACCGTGCGCATCGTCGATGCCAATGCCGAGGTCAGGGTGCCTGCGGGCAACTACAAGAACTGCGTGCAGACCGTGGAGGAAGTGGGCGGCGACGCCCGCGGCAAGATCACGACGTTCTTCTGCCCTGATGTCGGAATCGCTCGCATGGAAGTCGAGGAATGGCACGGCGCCGAGCACCTGACGCAGATCATGGAGCTGCGATCCTTCGGGCCACCCATGGATCTCGGCAAGCAGCCGCCCGCTCCCTGACGAGGGCGTCTCATAACTCTGTTGACGAACTTTTTGATCACCTCCCCCGCCTCGCTTCGCTCGGCACCCCCTCCGCACGCCCGCCGATTCATCGATGCAAACCCGGGGAGTCCAAGCAGTCGGGCGGCGGAGGGGGTAGGAACATCGAAGCGGTTCCCGCTCTGGCCCCCTCCGGCTGCCGCTTTGGGTGATCCTTGGGATGCGGCAGATCCGGAGGGGGCGGGGCGCGAAGCGCCCGGGGGAGGTGATCAATTTAGGGAGTGCTCCGTGCTTGACGGGGGCAATGAGACAGCCTCTGACGGTCGCGGCTCTACCCGCTCATCGCGGCTCTACCGCGAGGCTGGCGCCTTGGGCTCCGGCAGCTCCACGACCGCGTTCCACGGCTCGCCGTTGCGCCAGAATTCCCCCGAGATCACGTACACCTTGTTCCGGTACGCCCCTGCCACCACCGCGATCACGTCCTCGGTCGAACGCGGCGCCATCCCGCCGACCTTGGTGATCACGTCGCCGTCCCGAAGCGCCCCTGTGCCCCCAACGCCGAACACCTGGAGCCCCGCAGGATGCTCGTCGGTCGCCGGCACCGGCGCACCCGAAGGACGCACGCCAGCCTTGGCCGCAGCGCGCACCACCTCTCTTCGGACCATGATTCCACGGCGAGGCCCATGCCCCTTTCGATCGCGGCGCGCCTCGCGATTCGTGGGCAGGGAGCCGCGCAGGTCTTCCGGAAGCAGCTCCGACGGAAGCTCGTCGTTGGGGCTCGAGGGGGGCAGCCCTGGCGAGACATCGCTTTTCTCGCCTGTCGCGGGCTGGATCGTCGCCGCAAGCTTTCCAGCCAGCTCAGCCACCCGCCGCGCAAAATGCTCGGACATCGATCGTGTGAGCAGCGGCGCTGCTGCCATGGGCAGCAGGCCGATTGCGCCCAACGCGATCCATCGAAGCCTCACAGTCCAAGAGCTAGCAGAAGCTCGCCGATGGTTCCAATCTTGTGCCGGCCGGAGCCGGGATCAGCGGACGCGCCAGCGGCTCAATCCAAGGGCAAGAATCCCGGGCAGCCCGATCAGCCAAGGCACCAGCAACCCCCATCCCCGGTCATAGGGCGCGTGCGCCAGCGCAGGGGAGATCAGCAAAGCGACGGCGAGCGCGACCGGAGGCGCTCCGATCACGACCCCGGCCAACCTGCGCATGCCGGCTGCGGCCTGCAGCGACACGCGCACGAGCATGAACCCTGCGAATCCGATCGACGCCCCGAGCGCTCGCACCACGAGCGGATCGGATGAGAGCTCCATCGCGAGGGGTCGTAGAGTTGCAGCGAAAACCGCCAGCGCGCAGAAGAAGGCGCCGGCAATCAGGGCTGCCGTGGGAAGCGGCGCGCGAACCTTGCGCCGCGCACCGGGTGCGAGCGGACCTTCCACGGCAGCGTGCGTCGGACCAGGCCGGCAAACCGATCAGCCCTGGGCTGCGGCGTGCTCAGGCCTCGCCGTCCTCCTCCTCGTCTTCGTCGTAGTGCTCTTTCTCGTCCATCGCGGCTTCGTCGCGCTCCGCAGCCTCTGCCGCTGCTGCAGCTTCGTCGACGGGCGCAGCGCGCCCTTCGAGCTCGGCCTTCTTGCGCGCAGCTTCGAGCGCGGCCTTGGCCGCTGCGACCTTCTGCATCACCGCCGGCTTGGGCGTGACCAGCACGGTCATGGTGCGTCCTTCCATCATGGGACGCGAGTCGACGTTCACGATGTCTTCCAGCTGGCTGAGCATCCATACGAGCTGCTGCTCTGCCTGCTGGGGGTGGGCGATCTCCCGGCCGCGGAAGCGCACGATGAACTTGACCTTGTTGCCGGACTCCACGAACCGGCGCGCGTTGCGCATCTTGAAGTCCAGGTCGTGCTCATCGGTCTTGGGGCGAAGCTTGATTTCCTTCATGTCGACGAAGGTCTGCTTGCGCTTGGCCTCGCGAGCCTTCTTTTTTTCTTCGTACTTGTACTTGCCGAAGTCCATCACCTTGCAGACAGGCGGCTCGGCTTTCGGATTGACCTCGACCAGATCGAGGATGTGCTCCTGGGCGACCCGGAGCGCCTCGCGCACGGTCATCACACCGAGCATCGCTCCGGTGGGACCGATCACACGCACCGACTCGGCGCGGATGCGTGCGTTGATTCGAATCTCTGGTTCTCGCTGGCGTCTCGGATCAAAAGGGGGTCTTCCCATCATGCTCGGCTGTTTACAGCCTCCTCCCGTCTCGAAATGACAGAACAGGGCGCAGACGCGCACCACGGGTGCGCCGCCCGCCTGATCTGGCCTGGAATTCGTCCAGGAATCAACTACTCAGTTTTCGGGGGCTGCTGCGCCCCTTGGCCGCCAGGCACCGCCTCGGCCAGAACACGGTCGGCAAAGCTGACCAGAGTCATCGACCCCAGCTCCCCATCCACATGGGATCGCGGCGAAATGCTTCGAGTCTCGGCCTCCCGGTCGCCGATGATCCCCAGGTACGGGTAGCGCATCATGCGCGCATTGCGGATCTTGGCGCCCAGCTTGTCCGAGCTCAAATCGGTAATCACCCGAATGCCCCGCCCGGAAAGATACGCCTTGGCCTCCAGCGCGTACGCCTCCTGCTTCTCGCTGACCGTCAAGAGCGTCACCTGCTCCGGCGCGATCCAAACTGGGAACGCTCCGCCGCAATGCTCGATGTACACACCCATGAACCGCTCAACCGATCCCAGAATCGCCCGGTGCAGCATCACCGGTCGATGCATCGCGCCGTCCGACCCCACGTACTCGAGCTCGAAGCTCTCCGGCATCGCATAGTCCACCTGGATCGTGCCCAGCTGCCAGCTGCGCTTGAGCGCGTCACGGACGTGGAACTCCAGCTTCGGCCCGTAGAACGCCCCCTCGCCCGGGGTGACCTCGAACGCGAGCCCAGCCTCCACCAGCGCCGCCTCCAGCGCCTTCTCCGCCCGATCCCACATGTCGTCGGTGCCGATGCGCTTCTCCGGTCGCGTCGCCAGCTTGATGTGCACGTCCTTGAAGTCGAACGCCCTGTAGATCGCGTACAGCAGACGGTTGAACTTCGTGATCTCCTCCTGCACCTGCTCCGGCATGCAGAAGATGTGCGCGTCGTCCTGCGAAAACGATCGCACCCGCGCCAGCCCGTGCACCACACCGCCACGCTCGTAGCGATGCAGACGCCCGAAGTCCGCGATGCGCCACGGCAGCTCGCGATAGCTGCGTCGACGGCTCGCGTACATCAAGCAGTGCCCCGGGCAGTTCATCGGCTTGGCACCTGCAAATCGAGCTTCCAGGATCTCGCGTGCCAGGAACTCCTCGCGCAGCGCCTTGCGCTGCTCGGAGGTGATCGCTCCGCCTGCGGCCTGCTTGCTCACGAACGCCTCGAACGCCTCCAGGATCCCTTCGAGGCTGTCGCTCGGGATGCCGAAGTACATGTTCTCGCGGTAGTTCGCCAGGTGCCCGCTCGTCTTGTACAGCTTCGTGTCGTAGATCTGCGGCGTGATCACCTCTTCGTAGCCCGCGTCCACGTACAGGTCCCGAAGGTACCCCACCATCTTGTTGTAGACCTTCGCGCCCCGCGGATAGAAGAACGGCATCGCTGGCGCCCACTCGTGGAACATGAACAGCTCCAGCTCCTTGCCGAGCTTGCGGTGATCGCGCTTCTTCGCCTCCTCGAGCAGCCGAAGATGCTCGTCGAGCGCCTCCTGCGTGTGGAACGCTGTCCCGTAGATCCTCTGCAGCATCGGGTTGCGCTCGTCGCCGCGCCAGTACGCCCCTGCCACGCTCGTCAGCTTCACCGCTGCCAGCATCCCGGTCGACGGCACGTGCGGCCCTGCGCACAGATCCGTCCAGTCCTTGCCCTTGGCCCCGTGCGTGTACAGCGAGATGTCCTCGCCTTCCGGAATGCCTTCGATGATCTCGACCTTGTACGTCTCCCCCAGCTTCGCAAACCGCTCCTTGGCCTCGTCGCGGCTCACGATCTCCCTGCGGAACGGCGAGTTCGCCTTGACGATCTCGCGCATCACCTTCTCGATCTTGCGCAGATCCGCGTCCGTGAAGGCGCCATCCGGACGATCGAAGTCGTAGTAGAACCCGTCCTCCGTGCACGGACCGATCGTCACCTTGGTGCCTGGAAACAGGCGCTGCACTGCATCGGCCATCACGTGCGCCGTCGAGTGGCGGATCACGTCGAGCGCCCCGGGATCCCCGACCCGTATCGGCTCGATCGCGGCGTCCGCGTCCACCAGCGTGTGGACGTCTACGATCTCCTTGCCGATCCGCACCGCAACCACGGCTGCGTCGAGCAGGCCCTTGCTGGTTAGCAACTCCGCGGGTGTCGTTCGCTCTTTGGATTCGCTCATGCTCTGCGTCTGCCTACGTACGTTCGCCTGGTGTGTCAAAAGCCAATGCGCGCCTGGGGCGGCGCGGCCTTGTGGCAGCGCTCCTGCGCAACGCGATGGTCTAGCCCCAGTGACGCCAGAACGCCAACCCATGGTTCGACTTCGCGCGCATCAGCTGGTATCTGTCGATCGAGAGCCATGCCCGACCCCGTGATTTGCCTGCAATGCGGTGGCCTCGTCGATGAAGGCGCCCCAATCCCCCCTGGCGAGCAGTGCTGCTCCTGCCCTCCGCCTTCCGAAGCTGCCAAGGTCGCCTGCCCCGGTTGCGGTGGCCCGCTGCGCGTCGGCGCTCGCGCCTGCCCGTTCTGCTCCTCCACCATCGCCACCTGTCGATGCCCCGCCTGCATGGCCTGGAATCTTTCAGGCGCCCAGCATTGCCAGGCTTGCGGACGCACGCTCTCCGAGCACACGCACGACGCAGGCAAGGTGGTGGACATGGCCTGCCCGCGCTGCGACGCGCGGCTTCACGTGAGGAAGTACGCGCAGCTCGACGTCGACGAGTGCGATCAATGCGGCGGCCTGTTCATCTCGCCCGGAATGCTCGATGCCATCGTGGCGAGCCGCGATGCGCCCACAGGGCTGCATCTGGCCCTGCCCAAGCGCGTCTACAAGCAGGAAACCGCGGTGCACTACGTGCGCTGTCCCAAGTGCACCAAGACCATGAATCGTCGGATGTTCGGCCGGATCTCCGGCGTCATCGTCGATGTCTGCCGCGACCACGGCGTGTGGTTCGATTCCGGTGAGCTCAACGAGGTCCTCGCCTGGATCGAGCGAGGAGGCCTGGAGCAGGCGAGGCAGCGCGAAAAGGCCGAGCTGGCCGAGCAGGCCCGCAGCCTGCGATCGCAGCAGGTGGCTGCCAGCACCGCCGTACTCCACGAGGACGCCCGCATGGGCATGGGCGGAGTCCACATGGGCTCTGCAGTCGGCGCTGAGATCGTCGCGGCTTTCATTGAGCTTTGGCACGATATCCGCTGAAAGATTCGAGCGGAATCGCCTGTTTTGGCCGTAAGAGACCGGGCATTGCCGGTTTCTCCCCGCTCCTGGACCGTTCTTCCGGGGAGAAGTTCCCCCTTGTCCAGGTACCTGTCGTTTCGATCAGTACCCGGATGTGGGCCGCGAGCGAGCCGTTACGGCTTGGCACGCGTGCGCCCATTGTCTATGCATTCTGTCTCCGAGGGATACTGCAACCAAGGGACGGTGCCGAATGAGTGAGACCACACCCCGACTCGGGCGCGACGTATTCATGGCCCTGGCCGCGATCGGCTGGGCAGACGGCCACTACGATCAGGACGAGGCCGATGCACTCGTGCGCTGTGCGCTCGAAGAGGGAATGGATGTCGAGCAGGCTGCAGAGCTGGAGGAGTTGATCAAGGAACCTGTCTCCATGGGAGACATCGACCTGACCAAGCTCACCAAGGAAGACCGGCTCTTCATCTACGCGGTCGCGTCGTGGATGAGCCGAATCGATGGCGACATCTCGCCACCCGAAGTCGAAGCGCTCGACAAGCTCGGCGGCGTCCTCAAGATCCCCGAGAAGCCGCGCCTGCACGCGGATGCAATCGCACTCGAAGTTGCAGCGCTCCCCGATGGCGATTCGCCCTCGCGCTACGATCTGCCTCGAGTCCGAAAGCTCATCTCCGAGCGTCTCGCCGAGGCGCGCCGCCTGCGCGCGGAAGCGGCTGCGGCCGCCGCCAAGGAAGGCGACAAGCCCGAGGAAAAGAAGGACGAGTAGCCGCTTCGCTCGGCACCTTCTCCTGCCCACGCAAACGCCGCACAAGATCATTTGATCGCGACGCCTTCGCGCAAGCGAGTCTCGCGTCGAGGTTCGCCGAGTTGTCGAATCGGTTCGAGCCCGAGCACGAGCACGAGCCCGAGCACGAGCCCGAGCACGAGCACGAGCCCGAGCACGAGCCCGAGCACGAGCACGAGCACGAGCACGAGCACGAGCACGAGCACGAGCCCGAGCCCGAGCCCGAGCACGAGCACGAGGGGGCGTAGGCGCTGGCGCAGGCGCTGGCGTAGGCACAGGCGCAGGCTCCAGGACGCGGGCTCTTC
Organism: Deltaproteobacteria bacterium; assembly: GCA_016218915.1. Lineage (GTDB taxonomy): Bacteria > Myxococcota_A > Polyangia > Polyangiales > Polyangiaceae > JACRCQ01. The sequence goes on along the minus strand of JACRCQ010000009.1, from coordinate 146,410 downwards.
GCCTGCAGCCCGAAGCCTGAAGCCTTCTATGTCTGGATCAACCGACCGAGGAGTGGCCCCAGGCAGAGCCCTTGATGCCGTGAAGCGCGGTCATGGCAGCCATCTGCACGATGGTGTTGACCGATGCACGAGGCGAGATGACCGTGACCGGCCTGTACAGGCCGAGCAGCACCGGGCCGATCTCCTCTGCACCGCCGAGACGAGAGACCAGCTGGTAGGAGGTGTTCGCAGCCCCGAGATTCGGGAACACCAGCACGTTCGGCTGAGCCTTGAGCCTGCACTGCGGCCACATCTTCGTGCGCAGCGTCTCGTCGAGCGCAACCTGCGCCTGGATCTCGCCGTCGCAATCCAGCTCCGGCTCCCTCTTCCTCACCAGCTTCACCGCCTCGCGGATCTTGTGCGCCTCCGCGTGCGTCGAGCTTCCGAAGTTCGAGTAGCACAGCATCGCCACGTGCGGCTCGATCCCTAGCTCGCGCGCGAAGCGCGCTGTCATGATCGCGATGTCTGCCAGGTGCGTCGGCTCCGGCTCGATGTTCACCGTGGTGTCCGCGAAGAACATCGGACCCTTCTTGGTCACCATCGCGTGCACGCCGGCGACGGTCTTGACGCCCTCCGAGACGCCCACGAGCTTGAGCGCCATCCGGATCGTCTCCGGGTATCCGTGGTGGATGCCCGCGACCGCCCCGTCGACCAGCCCCTTGCGCACCATCATCAGCGCGACCACCGTGGGGTCGGTGGTGATCAGCTGACGAGCGAGCGACAGCGTCATGCCGTGACGCCCGCGCGCCTGAAGGATCTCCTTGATGTCCTCCTCGATCGTCGAGCGCTTCGCGATGTCCACCACCTCGATGCCCTTGAGCTCGATGCCGGCTTCCTTTGCGCTGGCTTCGATCGACACCGGGTTGCCGAGCAGCACCGGACGGGCAATGCCATCGTCCACCAGAACGCGGCACGCGCGGATCACGCGCTGATCGTCGGCCTCCGGGAACACCAGGGTGCGCGGCGACGCCTTGACGGTTTGCACGATGTTGCGCACGAACATGCGCGACGGGCCGAGCCTGCGCTCGAGCGCCACGCGGTATTCGTCCATGTCGAGCTTCTTGCGGGCAACTCCGCAATCCATGGCGGCCTTCGCCACGGCGGGCGCTTCCCACAGGAGCACGCGCTCATCAAGCGGCTTGGGAATGATGTAGTCGCGCCCGAACGACAGCTTCGCGTCGCCGTAGGCTGCTCGCACGTTGTCCGGCACGTCCTCGCGAGCCAGCGCTGCAAGCGCACGCGACGCCGCCATCTTCATCTCCTCGGTGATCTGCTTGGCGCCCGAGTCGAGCGCGCCGCGGAAGATGAAGGGGAAGCCGAGCACGTTGTTGACCTGGTTCGGGAAGTCGCTGCGCCCGGTCGCGATGATCGCGTCCGGCAACGCCTGCTTCGCAACCGTGTACGGGATCTCCGGATCCGGATTCGCCATGGCAAAGATGACCGCCTTCGACGCCATCGTCTTCGCCATCTCCGCCGTCAGCATGTTGCCCTTCGACAACCCCACGAACACGTCCGCGCCCTTGATCGCGTCCGCGAGCGTGCGCGCCTTGGTGTCCTGGATGAACGCGTCCTTCGTCTTGTCCAGCGTGCCCCTGCGACCCTCGTGGATCACTCCCTTGGAGTCGCACATGAAGATGTTCTCGCGCTTGATCCCGAAGCGGATCCAGAGGTTCATGCAGGCAATGGCCGATGCGCCAGCGCCTGACACCACCACCTTGACCTCGCCGATCTTCTTCCCCTGGATCTCGAGCGCGTTCATCATGCCAGCGGCGCTGATGATCGCAGTGCCGTGCTGATCGTCATGGAACACCGGGATGTTCATCCGCCCCTTGAGCGTCTGCTCCACCTCGAAGCATTCGGGCGCCTTGATGTCTTCCAGGTTGATGCCGCCAAAAGTCGGCTCCAGCGCTGCCACGATCTCGATGAGCTTCTTGGGGTCCTTCTCGTTGACCTCGATGTCGAACACATCGATGTCCGCGAACCTCTTGAAGAGCACTCCCTTGCCTTCCATGACCGGCTTGCCGGCGAGCGCACCGATGTCGCCCAGCCCGAGCACAGCCGTGCCGTTGGAGATCACGGCCACCAGGTTGCCCTTGGCCGTGTACTCGTAGGCTTTTTCGGGATCCTTCTCGATGTCGAGGCAAGGTGTCGCGACTCCCGGCGTGTACGCCAGGGACAGGTCACGCTGCGTAGCGCAGGGTTTGGTCAGGCTGACCTCGATCTTCCCGGGTCGACCTTCCGCGTGGTACCGACGTGCGTCATCTTGTAGGGTGCTCATGGTGGCCAATTCGTTAGCAAGCCGCTCCGCGCGTTACAATCGACCCGATGCAATATCTCCTTCTTCCATCGAGGAGTTTCGCGTGCGTTTGGCTCGAATGACGCACGCCGTCCAACGGCTGCGCGCGGCGTTGTTCGTGGCAACGCTCGTGCCGCTGCTCGGATGTGCAGACTCCAAAGGCAAATCGGAAGCCTCCCAGCTCGCTCGCCTCGTCGATAGCGTGCGCGCTGCCCCCAACGACCAGAAGCGCGCCCCCTTTGACCAGCTTCGCGCGTTCAGCTGCACTGCACCCGACGTTTGCGCCGCGCGCAAAGCTTGTCTGGAATCCTTCGAGCACCACGTGCGCGGCATCGAGCTCACCACCGAGCTGCAGAAACGCATGGCCGCCTCCAAGCCCGGCTCCCTGTCCGACCAAGAACGCCAGGATCTCGGCCGCAAGCTGCTCGAAGCCAACATCGAGCTCGACCAGGGAAAGGAATTGCAGCCCACCTGCGACCAGCTCGTCACCGATATGAGAATCCAACGAAGGATCTAATCCCGGTAGAGGCACGCCACGGCGTGCCTCCGTTGGGCACGGCATGCCGTGCTTGACGCGGACACGGCAGGTGCCGTGTCGCTACGGTCGCCGGAACACCTACCCTCCCGGCAATCGCGCCTTCGTGCTACAAGCCCGGCACCTATAGGAATCATCATGTTCGAGTCGCTGACCAAAGGCTTCCGCCAGGCCCGCAACCGTCTCGCCGGGCTCACCGAGCTGTCCGAATCCAACGTCGAACCCGCGCTGCGCGAAGTCCGACTCAGCCTCCTCGAGGCCGACGTCGAGCTCGGCGTCGTCAAGACCTTCCTCGCACGCGTCAAGGAGAAGGCCATCGGCGAAACCGTTCGCGTCAAGGCCAAGGTCGACGGCGTCACGCACAAGGTCACGGCCGAAGATCAGTTCATCAAGATCTGCCACGACGAGCTGATCGAGATGATGGCCGTGCCTGAGCAGCCGCTCGTGTGGGCAGACTCCGGCCCCACCGGCGTCATGATGGTCGGTCTGCAAGGCTCCGGAAAGACCACCACCGCGGCCAAGCTCGCGCGCCTCCTGTCCAAGCAGGGCAAGAAGCCCCTGCTCGTCGCTGCGGACATGCAGCGCCCCGCTGCCGTCGATCAGCTCCAGGTCCTCGGCAAGCAGATCCAGATCCCGGTCTTCAACCTCCCGGACAAGTCCCCGGTCGAGATCTGCGTGGCCGCGGTCGCAGAAGCGCGACGCAAGAACCTCGACGTGATCGTCTACGACACCGCCGGTCGCCTCGCGATCGACGAAGTGCTCATGGATGAGCTCGGGACGATCAAGTCCAGCGTGCACCCGGGCAACATCCTGCTCGTGGTCGACGCGATGATCGGCCAGGACGCGGTCCGCACAGCCAAGACGTTCCACGAAAAGCTCACGATCTCGGGCGTGGTGCTGACCAAGCTCGACGGCGACGCGCGCGGCGGCGCTGCGGTGTCGATCAAGGAAGTCACGGGCGCACCGATCCTGTTCAGCGGCGTGGGCGAAGCTCTCGATCGGTTCGAGGAGTTCCGCGCGGACGGCATGGCGAGCCGCATCCTCGGATTCGGCGACGTCGTGGGGCTGATGAAGGACTTCGAAGAGGTCATCGACAAGGAAGAAGCCTCGGAAGCAGCGATGAAGATGCTGCAGGGGCAGTTCACCTTCGACGACTTCCTCGAGCAGGTCCGGTCGATCCAGAAGATGGGGCCACTCAAGGACCTGGTCGACAAGATGCCCATCTTCCCCGGAGGAATCCCGGAAGGTGTGAACATCGACGACAAGGAGCTGGTGCGCATCCAGGCCATGATCCAGTCGATGACCCGGGAGGAACGCAACGACGCGTACATGCTCGTGCGCGAGCCGTCGCGTGTGAAGCGCGTGTCCAAGGGCTCAGGTCAGCCCGAGGTCGGCGTGCAGGAGCTGGTGCAGAAGTTCCTGTTCATGCGCCAGATGATGTCGAGCATGTCCGGCAACATGGGGCTGCTCGGCAAGATCCCGGGTGTGAAGCAGATCGCCATGGCGAAGAAGATGAAGAAGGCCATGGCCGCAGGCGGCGGCTTCCCAGGCATGGGCATGCCGGGAATGGGGATGCCCGGGATGGGGATGCCTGGCATGGGCATGCCTGGCATGGACCCGTTCGGAATGGGCTTCCCTGGAATGGGCGGCCCTGCAGCCCCCAGCCCCACCAAGATGAAGCAGCTGTCCAAGGCCGAGAAGAACGCGAAGAAGGCATCCCGCAAACGTGAGCGCGATGCGCGCAAGAAGGGGCGGAAGTAGGCCGGCTCGACTCAGATTGAGCCCGGCCTTCTCCAGAAACCTGACGCGCGGGAGAACGGACGGATTGCATGTTGCGCACTGGAGTTCACTGGATTCTCCCTGTTTGCGTCACGCTGTGCCTCATCAGCATCAGCTGCGGCGGAGCTGGGATTCGGCGTTTTGACGAGATCATGGCGTCCAAGGTTCGCACCCAGGCCGCCTTCGTTTTCGAGTGCCCCCAGGAGTCCCTGGTGGTCACGAAGATCGATAGCGGCTCCTACGGCGTGAGTGGCTGCGGCAAGCGCGCGACCTACGTCGGCAAGGACAGCCGAATCTGCTGGGCTGGCAATTCGGAATCAAATCTCCAGAACTATTGTCAGGTCGTGTCCGATACCATGGTCAGAGATAGGCAGTAGCAGCGCCGCATCGTGCGAACCGTCAACACAGTCGCCCGATCGCGCATAACCTCGACTGGAACCGAGTGGTCCGGCCGGGCTGAGTCCGGGCGCGCCGGTTGGGCCTTGCCACCCATCACCGGCTACACGATACCCGCCCCACCTTAGGCCATTTGCTTCTTGGTTTCGGCCCCGAGCGTGTTGGTGTGGGTGGCTTGCAGCAATGGCCTGGATTCACGCTTGCTATCATGTGGGCCCCCCGCCCCACGTTTGGCTGCTTCGACCAGATGTGGTACTAGCGGCCCGTTCACCTACCAGGGGAGCTTTTCCATGCTCAGACACACCAGGACCCTCGCTTTGACCCTCATGACCGTCGCGACCATCGGTCTCGGCTGCGTCGGTGGGTCCAAGTCCAACCCCGTCAACAAAGAAGCCCTCAAGCAGTACATCCTGCCTGCTGTGCCTGCTGACGTCGGCACGCGCCTCGATGTGGACTTTGAAGGCAAGGTCAAGCTGCTCGGCTACAAGATCACCCCTGCCGGCAACGCCGGGCCAGGCACCGAGATCAAGCTCACCATGTACTGGCAGTGCGTGGAGACCGTGGGCGACGGCTGGCTGTTGTTCACCCACGTGCTCGACTCTGGCGGAGAGCGTGTCCTGAACATCGACAACGTCGGCCCGCTGCGCGACTGGGTCGACAACAAGCAGGCCCTGGCCCCCATGGCCTGGGAAAAGGGCAAGGTCTACGTCGACGAGCAGACGTTCCGTCTGCCGGATCAGCTCAACACCCCGGAGCTGACGGTCACCACCGGCATCTGGAAGGGCGATGCTCGCCTCAAGACCACGGCCGGCCCCCATGACCGCGAGAACCGCGCGATCGTCGCGCACATCAAGACCGGCGCCGCCAACACCCCCAAGCCCACGGTCACGCAGATTCCGCTCAAGAGCCTGCGGGTCGACCGCATGGCCAAGGATGCCAAGCCGATCAAGATCGACGGCAAGCTGGACGACGACGCTTGGAAGACAGCGGCGACCACCGGCCCTTTTGTTGACGTGGGCAAGGGTACGCCCAACCCTGCCTTTCCGGTACAGGGCTCCGCCAAGCTGACCTGGGACGACAAGAACCTGTACGTCGGCTTCGAGATCCAGAGCAAGTCGATCGTCGGCGGGTTCCCCAAGGACGCCAAGGATCCGCATCTTTGGGAGAAGGACACGGTCGAGATCATGATCGATCCCGACGGTGACGGAGACAACCTCGACTACTACGAGATCCAGATCAACCCGCAGAACCTCGTGTTCGACACGCGCTACGACAAGTACAACGAGCCCAAGGACGACGCGAAGAACGTCTACGGCCACATGGACTGGTCGGCCAAGCTCAAGTCAGCGGTCGTGGTCGACGGCGAGATCGACAAGGCGGACGCAGGCAAGGGCTACGTTGTCGAGGCCGCGATTCCGTGGGCTTCGTTCGACAAGGCCAAGCAGGTTCCGCCCAAGCCGGGCGACACCTGGCGCATGAACTTCTACGGCATGAAGAACAACGGCGGCATGGCCTGGTCGCCCATCATGGGCGAAGGCAACTTCCACAAGGCCACGCGCTTCGGCAAGATCGTCTTCGGCATGCCTGGCGAAGCGCTGCCCACCGGCTCAGCGTCCGGATCCGCCTCCGCGCTTCCTGCGCCGAGCATGTCCGCGCCGATGAAGATCGCGCCCCGCCTGCCCATGCCGCCGGCGAAGTAGAGAACCAGCTCCGGGTTTGTTCACCTCCCCCTCGATACGCAGCGATCCGAACGAGCCCCCTCCTCACCGCCGCGCCCGATGTGTCGGCACTGCGGCGGGAGGAGAGGGCAACGAAGTTGCGCAACTCCGAGACGCGTCGGCCCCTCTCCTGCCGCCGCATTGTGTCGTCGCGGGATGCGGCGGATCAGGAGAGGGGCTCGCGAGATTCGCGTCGAAGCACGCGGGGGTGAGGTGATCAATCTCGACGCGAGTTCATCCCCTTGCGCTCCAGCACCCGCGCGTAGATCTCGCGCCGCCCCTTGCCGCACCACGCCGCGATCTTCTCCGACGCCGTGCGCGTGTGCACGCCCGCTGCCAGCTCCTCGTCGATCCGCCGATCGATGTCCTCTTCGGTCGGCGCGTCTTGCGGCGAAGGCTCCCACGCTCCCAGCACGATCGTGATCTCGCCCAGCCACTCCCGACGGCTCTGTGCGAGCTCGCCCAGCGTGCTGCGCACAATCTCTTCGTGCAGCTTGCTCACCTCGCGCGCCACCACGATCTCGCGCGCAGCCATCGCTGCCCCAAGATCGCCGAGCAGCGCCTCCATGCGCTGCGCAGACTCGAACAGCACCACCGGCTCGCGGCTCGTGGAGATGTCCGTGATCGCCCGCGCCCGATCAGGCCCTGATCGCGGCAGAAAACCCACGAAGCGGAATGCGTTGTCCACCAGCCCCGAGACCGCCACTGCAGCGGTCACCGCCGACGCTCCTGGCAGCGCGATCACCTGGATGCCGGCCCGGATCGCATCGCGCACCAGCGCGCTTCCAGGATCGCTCACCGCAGGGCTCCCCGCATCCGTGATCAACGCCACGTCCTGCCCTTCGAGCAGCCAGTCGATCACCCGCTGCCGGTCCGCCTCGGTCGCGTTGGCGTCGAGCCTCGACATGCGCGAGCCGTCGATCTCCAGGTGGGAAAGCAGCTTGCGGCTGTGCCGGGTGTCTTCGGCCACGATGTGCGAAACGGTCTTGAGCGTCTCGATGGCTCGCAGCGTGATGTCCCCGAGGTTTCCGATCGGCGTGGGGACCAGCACCAGCACGCTCACGGCGCGTCGACCGCCTCTCCCAGCTCATCCTGCAGGTATTCGCGCAGCTGCCGGGTGAGGCGCGCCTCGAGCTGGCGCACCCGCTCACGCGAGATCCCGAAGCGATCCCCGATCTCCTGCAGCGTCCGCGGCTCCACCGCGCGCAGGCGCTCGTCGAAGATCGCGATGTCCTTCTCGTTGTGAAGCCGCTCCCGGAACGTGTCGAGACGCTCGCGCACCATCGCATGGTACTCGTCGTCTGCGAGCATCACGTCAGGCCTGCGGTCCGACGACGGCATCATCTCGACGCGGGAAACCGGTCTACCTTCGCTGTCGCCGACCGGGGCATCGAGCGAGGCTTCGCCTGAAGACAGGCGGCGGTCCATCTCGACGACCTCGGTCTCCTCGACGTTGAGGCGTCGCGCGATCTCGGCCGAGGACGGCTCGATGCCCATGGCGGTCAGGCGAGCCTTCTCCTTGTTGAGGTTGAAGAAGAGCTTGCGCTGCGCCTGGGTCGTGCCGAGCTTGACCAGCCGCCAGTTGTTCAGGATGAACCGCAGGATGTAGGCCCGGATCCACCACGCGGCATAGGACGAGAGCTTGACGCCTCGCGAGGGGTCGTAGCGCTTGACGGCCTGCATCAGGCCGATGTTCCCCTCCTGGATCAGATCCATGATGTTGCGGTAGGCGCGCCGATACTCGTAGGCGAGCTTGACCACGAGCCTGAGGTTGGCCGTGACCAGCCGCGCCGCTGCCTGCACGTCGCCTGTCTCCGCGTAGCGCGTCGCCAGCGAGTGCTCCTCGTCCGGCGTGAGCAACGGGTGCCGCTGCACCTCGCGCAAGTACGCCTGCAACGGGTCGAATCGTGTAAGGGCCTTGCTCGAGTCCTTCGGCTCCAACGGCAAGCGAGGCTCAGGTGCCAGAGAGTCGTCGCCATCCACGATCTCCGCCGGCGCCTCTATGATCTCCTCATCGCCCTCTTCGCGATCCGATCCTTCGCTCGCCTCGCCCTCGGATGACTCCCGCGACCGCGCGTCCTCTTCCGAAGCGCGCTCTTCGTGATGGGTGGAGGCACCGGCTCCGGTGCGCCTGCTTGTTTTTCCACTCGATCGCGGCGACAAGGCTCACTCCTTCAGACGCTCACTGCCGGACACTACCATACGACCGCCCTGCCTCCACGCATCACGGCCAGACTCTGGGTTCCGAACGGATAATCACTCGCAAGGGACGGCGCCACTGTGCGATGCACAATCGCCCGTGGCCGATGCTCAGCCTTCCTCGGTTGTGGGCGGAATCCCTCGTTTTTCATCGAAACAGCCCTTGCACAGCACCTGACGGCTCGGGCTGGGCTCGAACGGTACGTGCGCTGTGGCGCCGCACTTCGCACAGATGGTCTGGAACATGGGACGCTCCCGTCGGCGGAACCCGGGCGCACCGTTGCCCTGCATGCGGGGCGCGCGCTGCGCCATCGGCTCGCTGTTGCGGAACGCCGGCGATCGATACTCCTGCGACTCCGCCGGCCTGGGCCTGGCCCGGGATGGCGTGCTCGGCCGCGCCCAGTTGGTGCCAGGGGTCTCGCATGCCATCGGGCTGCGGTACTCGTTCGGGTTCCCGGTCGGATAGTCCTGGGCCGATCGCTCCGGAGGCCGTCCCCGCGCGCCCCGGCACTCCTTGCACCGCTTGGGGGGCATGGACAGCGAGCGAGCCTGGTAGAACGCCGCCTCCGCGCCCGTGAAGATGAAGCTCTCTCCGCAGTCCTGGCAGACGATCTCGATGTCTTGTGCGGTTTCCGTCATGACTCCCTCGACCTGATGCTGAACGGGCATGAACCCTGGCACGACCCCGCCCGAGGTCAAGCTCGTCCTGCGTCCAGGGGCCGAACCGCACCACCCCCAACGAAAGGGTTGGGGCGCGCGCCCCTTTCGCATTACGTTGACAATGGCGGCCGGCCCCGTCTACTTCCCCGCGAACGGATCATCGATGACTGCCCCGATCCTCGGCCTGACCGAAACTGACTTCGACGCGTATCTTCCCGAGCGCGCATCGTCCAATGCCTTCTCGCGCCCACGGCTCGAGTTCAAGCAGCGTGCGCTCTCCTGGGTCCGTACCGTCGTCTCCCGCCTCCAGGACATCGACATCGCCGTCGACGTGCACGGCTCCGACGAGCACCCCAGCGTGTGGAACGGCCACCGCGTGGATTGCCAGTGGGTCTTCCTGTGGCGCGATCCGGACACGCGCGCGGATCTCGATGCGCTGCTCGACCAGCGACGCGGCATCGCAGAGGCTCTCAACGATCCGTCCCCGTTCTTCCGTCATGCGTTCCTCGCCCTGCGCATCGACCACGAGAGCGTCGAGGTCTGCGTGCAGCTGCACCCCAATGCGTGGGTCGACTTCGAAACGCTCCGCGCGCGGCTCAGCGACGAGCCCCGCGCCCGCCAGGTCGTCGAGGCGATCCAGGACATGCCCGAGCAGTTCTCCCTCGGCGCGGATCGAAGCTCCCTCGTCGCGTGCTCGTCGATCGCTCGCGCGTCCATGCTCGAGCTGCTCTCGCAGTGCGCCACCTCTGCCAGCGCCCTGTGGATCGGTTGGCGCGTGCCTCGCGCCGTCGCCATCGAGCACACCGAGCTGCTCGATGAGCAGCTCGCTGACGCGCTGATCGCGCTCGCTCCGGTCTACCAGCAGATCGCCTGGTCGCACGGCGACGACCCAGCGCACATCGCCGACAAGCTCGCAGAGATGCGCGAGGACCTGTCCCGCGCCGCTGCAGAGCACGCCGCACGCACCGAGCGAGATCGGGCCGAAGCCGATCGTCAGCGCCGCGAAACCACCGAAAAATCCAGGGAGCGTACCCGCGAGCGCGTGGACTATGGCGCCGCTCGCCCGCGTCCCACCCTCGGTAACCTCTTCAAGCCTGACAGCGCTGCCGCCGCTCCCAAGCCGCAGCGTCCCGTTTCTTCCCCCAGACCGCCGTCAGGCTCGCAACGCGTACCGTTGCGCCACCCAGCCGAGGAGCCGCGGCGTCCGCCTGCTCCTCGCGCTGTCCCCCGCCAGCCCGAGCACCCTGACCACGCTGAGCCCATCGAGAAGGGCTCCAAGGTCAAGGTCCTGTCCGGCGCTTTTGCCGGCAAGGTGGGCGTGGTCAATGAGCTCGACGCTCGTGGCGGGGCCCGTATCCTGCTCGGCCTGCTGTCGACGCGAGTTGCGCTCGAGGATCTTGCGGTGGTGACCGATCAACGTGATCGGCCCGCCTTGCAGACTTCGCACCGTCGCCCCATGCCCACTGCGCGCTCCCCCAAGGAGCAGCGGGACAAGTAGCCTTCGATCCGGATCATGTCATCGCACGCCCACCCGCAAGGCGAGGGTGGCCCTGCTCGGCCGCCTGACTCCCTGCACAAGGACTTGAAATCATCCCGCGCGCGAAGCTCTTCGCACGCCGATGATGCCAGCCTCGCGGTCGGCCTCGGCGCGCAGCTCAAGCGAAACCTCTTCTACTACGCCCTCGGGACTTTCGCGCTCATCGCCCTGCAAACCCTGATGAGCGTGCGCGACAGGCTCTTCAAGGCCGGCGTCGACCATGCCCTCGCATCCCGCAGCGCTGAGACTACCCGCGTCGTCGTCCTCGTGCTCGTCGTCGTGATCTCCGCCGCTGCCATCCGTGTCGCATCGCGCATGACCCTGTTCCATGCGGGACGCATGGGCGAATACGAGCTGCGGCGCGCGCTGCTCGGACGCCTGCAGCGCCTCGGCGCAGCCTTTTTCCGCCGCATGCCGGTCGGCGAGATCATGAGCCGTGCCACCAACGATCTCACGCAGGTCCGTCTGCTGCTCGGCTTCGGCGTGCTCAACGTCCTCAATACCGCGTTCGCCTTGATCAGCGCCCTGTCCGTGATGATCGGGGTCTCGGGCCCGCTCACCCTCGCTGCGCTCGTCCCCCTGCCCTTGGTCATGCTCGTCACACGCGGCTTCAGCCGCTCCTTGTACGTTCGCAACCGCGACAACCAGGCCTCTCTGGGCAAGCTGTCCGAGCGCGTCCAGGAAAGCCTCGCCGGCGTCCGCGTCGTCCGCTCCTTCTCCCTCGAGCAGGCCGAGCAATCCGCCTTCGAGCACACCAGCCTCGACTACCTCGACAAGTCGCTCGCCATCGCCCGGCTGCGCGGGTTCATGACCCCGATCATGGCCGCTCTCTCCGCGGCCGGCACCCTGATCGTCTTCTGGTACGGCGGCCACCTGGTGCTCACCCACCAGATCACCCACGGCGACTTCATCGCCTTCTGGGCGGCGCTCGCGCGCCTCACCTGGCCCATCATCGCCTTCGGCTTCATCATGTCCATGGTCCAGCGCGGCCGCGCCAGCTACGTGCGCCTCAAGGACATCTTCGACGCCGTGCCGGATGTGGTCGACGGCGAGCTGCCCGCTCCAGCCAACGTGCGCGGTGCTATCGAGGTCCGCAACCTCACCTTCTCTTACGGAACGCAGCGGGTGCTCGACTGCGTGTCGCTCAAGGTGGACGCGGGCCGATCGCTCGCCATCGTCGGCCGCGTGGGCAGCGGCAAGTCGACCGTCGCATCGCTCATCGCGCGCCTGATGCCCACTCCCCGCGGCACCGTGCTGCTCGATGGCATCGACGTCTGCGATCTGCCGCTCGCCACCGTGCACCGTGCGATCGGCCTTGCCTGGCAGGACGCGTTCCTGTTCAGCACGACCGTGGCGCGCAACGTCGGCTTCTCGCTCGACGAGCCCGATTCACCCGAAGGGCTCGATCGCATCCGCCTGGCAGCGGGCGAGGCGCACGTGCTCGAAGAGATGATGGCGCTGCCGCAGCAGCTCGACACGATCGTCGGAGAGCGGGGCGTGCAAGTCTCCGGCGGGCAGAAGCAGCGCATCGCCCTGGCCCGCGCCCTGGTCTACCAGCCTGCTGTCCTCATCCTCGATGATCCGCTCTCCGCAGTCGATGCACGCACCGAAAAGGCGATCCTCGACACCATCGAGCGCGAGATCAAGCGTCGCACCGTGATCCTGATCACGAGCCGCGTGGCAGCAGCCTGCCGTTGCGATTCGATCGCAGTGCTCGGTCAGGGGCGCGTGATCGAGCAGGGCACGCACGACGAGCTGGTCGCGCTGGGGGGCCAGTACGCACGCTTCGCCGAGGAGCAGCGCATCCAGAGCGAGATCGAAGCCATCGGGGCGGCCTTGCGCAACGCCGAAGGGGTGTCGCCATGAGCCGCAACGGAGCCGGCGCACCGGTCAACGGCGGGCCCAAGACCGAGCTGTCGCGCGCCGAGCAGGTCCTTCGCGCATTCCACGAGGAGCAGGAGATCGGCACCGCGTTCGATCGACGCCTTCTCGCCCGGCTGTGGCCCTTCGTCCGTCCCCATTCAGCCTCCCTCATCCTTTCGTTCGTCACGCTCTTCATCATCTCCGCTGCAGGGCTGATCCGCCCGCTGATCATGCGCAGGGCGTTGATCGACGCTAGCCCCGAAGGGCTCCAGCGAAGCGGTGTCCTGCTGCTCGGCGTGCTCATCGTCGAGCAGGTCCTCGTGTTCGTGCAGGTCTACTCCATGCAGGTGGCAGGCGCGCGCGCCATGCACGACCTGCGACGCGCCGTCTTCGCCTTCCTGCATCGTCAGCGCGTCGGCTTCTTCGAGCGCCAGCCGATCGGGCGCCTCGTCACCCGCGTCACCAACGACAGCGACGCCATCGGCGAGCTGTTCGCCTCAGGAGCGCTCAACGCCGTCGGCGACATGGCCCGCCTCGCAGGGATCGTCGTGCTGATGGTCGTGCTCGATTGGCGCTTGTCCCTGTTCGCCTTCCTGCTCGTGCCGCCCATCGGCGTGCTGGTGAACTGGGTGCGACGCCGCGCCCGGGATGCCTTCCGTCAGATCCGGGTCAAGCTCGCTCGCCTCAACGCATTCCTGAGCGAGCAGGTGCAAGGCATGGCCGTCGTGCAGAGCTTCTGCCGTGAGGAGCAGTCCGCAGCCGAGTTCGACGAGATCAACTCGGCGTACCGCAACGCCAACTTCCGGGCCATTACGCTGGAGTCGATCCTCGACGCATCCATCGAGATGGTCTCGAGCATCTGCATCGCTTCGATCCTTTGGTACGCCGGCTTTCGCAAATGGATGCCGGATGTGGCCTTTGGAACGCTCGTCGCCTTCGTGGCCTACATCGAGCAGTTCTTTGGCCCCATCCGCGACCTGAGCTCGCGCTACACCATCCTGCAGTCCGCCATGTCGGGCGCCGAGCGCGTCTTCGAGCTGCTCGACCACGAAGAGCCCGACGCGCCGGTCCGCTCGGAGAGCCAGGACGGGGATGCCAGCCTCGCGTTCGAGTTCGATCACGTCAGCTTCGGATACTCCTCCGCCACCGAGGTCCTCCACGACATCACCATCAAGGCGCGCAAGGGCGAGAAGATCGCCGTCGTCGGCCCCACCGGCTCCGGCAAGTCCACGCTCGCTGCCTTGCTGCTGCGCATCTACGACGTCGAGCATGGCAAGGTGCGTGTGGAAGGCCACGACGTCCGATCCCGCGACCGCGTTTCGCTGCGCTCCAGCTTCTCGGTGGTGCCCCAGGAGATGTACCTGTTCTCGGGCACGATCCTGTCGAATGTGGCGATCGGCGAGGCCGAGCCTGACCGCGCCCTGGTCGAGCAGGTGCTTCGGCGCGTGGGAGCGGGGGAGCTCATCGATTCGCGCCAAGGTGGGCTGGATGCGCGCATCGACGAGCGCGGGGCCAACCTGTCCGCGGGCCAGCGGCAGCTCATCGCGTTCGCGCGCGCACTGTACCGCGGCGCGCCCATCGTGATCCTCGACGAAGCCACGGCCAGCATCGACAGCGACACCGAGGCGCGCATCCAGTCCGGTCTGACCGAGCTGATGCGCGACAGGACGGCGCTGGTGATCGCCCATCGCCTCTCGACGATCCGCGCTGCGGATCGGATCGTGGTGCTCTACGGTGGTCGGGTAGTGGAGCAGGGCACGCACGACGATCTCGTGGTGCGGGACGGGCTGTACGCGAGGCTCTACCACCTGCAGCTCGCACAGCGTCCGGCTCCCCAGGTTGCGAACTAGGCTGCGTCGCGCACCAGCGCCGGCAAAAAGAAGACGCGCCACGGTGGAGGAGGATCCCGTGGCGCGTCCGTGGCTGCCTTGTATCGCGTGATCAGGTCTCTTCGAATTCCGCGTCGATCACGTCACCCTGCTTCTTGCCCTTGCCGTCCCCGCCATTGGGCCCGGGAGCGGCTCCGGGAGGCGGAGGCGCGCCAGGGCCGCCGCCTGCGTTCTGGTAGAGCACCGATGCGATCCGGTGCGCTTCCTTCTCGAGCTTCTCGAGGTTCGCCTGCACCGCTGCGTCGTCCTGCTTCTCGACCGCCTGCTTGCTCTCCTTGATGATGCCCTCGAGAGTCGCGATGTCTCCGGCCGGGAGCTTCTCTTTGTTCTCGCTGAGCGTCTTCTCGAGGCTGTAGCACATGGAGTCGAGCTTGTTGCGACGCTCCACTTCCTCGCGCCGCTTCTTGTCCTCGGCTTCGTTCTCGGCTGCCTCCTGCACCATCTTGCGGATCTGCTCCTCGTTGAGGCCCGAGTTCGACGTGATCGTGATCTTCTGATCCTTGCCGGTCGCCATGTCCTTGGCCGTCACCGACAGGATGCCGTTGGCGTCGATGTCGAACGTGACCTCGATCTTCGGAATCCCGCGCGGCGCTGGCATGATGCCTTCCAGGTGGAAGCGTCCGAGCGTGCGGTTGTAGCGCGCCTCGGTTCGCTCGCCCTGCAGCACGTGGATCTCCACCGACGGCTGGCTGTCGGCCGCGGTCGAGAAGATCTCCTTCTTCTGCGTCGGGATGGTCGTGTTGCGCTGGATCATCACGGTCATCACGCCGCCGAGCGTCTCCACGCCGAGCGACAGCGGAGTCACGTCGAGCAGCACCATGTCCTTGACGTCGCCGGACAGCACGCCCGCCTGCACGGCAGCGCCCACCGCAACGACCTCATCGGGATTCACGCCCTTGTGAGGCTCCTTGCCGAAGAACTGCTTGACCGTCTCGTACACCAGCGGAATGCGCGTCGAGCCGCCTACCAGCACGACCTCCTGGATGTCGGCCGGCTTCTTCTTGGCGTCTGCGAGCGCCTTGCGCACCGGCTCCATGGTGCGGTCGATCAGCGGGCGCATCATCTGCTCGAGCTTCGCGCGCGACAGCTGCTTCTGCAGGTGCTTCGGCCCGGAAGCGTCGGCGGTGAGGAACGGCAGGTTGACCGTGGTCTCCTGCTTCGACGACAGCTCGATCTTCGCCTGCTCCGCGCCGTCCTTGAGGCGCTGGATCACCATCTTGTCCTTGGACACGTCGATGCCCGTGTCCTTCTTGAACTCCTCGATCAGCCACTCCATGATCAGGATGTCGATGTCGTCGCCGCCGAGGTGCGTGTCGCCGTTGGTCGACATGACCTGCACGACGTTGTCGCCGACCTCGAGAATCGAGATGTCGAACGTGCCGCCGCCGAAGTCGTAGACCGCGATGACCTCGTCGCTCTTGCGATCGAGCCCGTACGCCAGCGCCGCCGCCGTAGGCTCGTTGATGATCCGCTTGACCTCGAGCCCGGCGATGCGGCCCGCGTCCTTGGTCGCCTGGCGCTGCGCATCGTTGAAGTACGCAGGCACGGTGATGACAGCCTCGGTGACCTTGTCGCCCAGGTAGTCTTCCGCTGCCTTCTTGAGCTTCTGCAGCACCTTTGCGCTCACTTCAGGAGCGGACAGGCTCTTGCCGCGAATCTCGAAGTACGCGTCGCCGTTCGGTCCCTTGATGACCTTGTAGGGCACGCGCCGCGTCTCTTCGCCGACCTCGTCGAGCCGACGGCCCACGAAGCGCTTCGACGAGTAGACCGTGTTCTCCGCGTTGGTCACTGCCTGGCGCTTGGCGATCTGTCCGACGAGGATCTCTCCCTTTTCATCCCAGGCAACCACGGAGGGCGTCAGGCGCTGCCCTTCTTCATTGACGATCACCTTCGGCTCTTTGCCTTCCATGATCGCCACGACGCTGTTCGTGGTGCCGAGGTCGATTCCGATAATCTTGCCCATGAGAACGCTCCTCCAGAGCTGATGCGCTTGCGAAAGCCATCCTCCAAAAACCAGGACGACGCCGATTTGACCGGGGTAGGAAGCTGATTCGAACCGGCGGTCGCGCGAGGCAAGGTAATCACCCACGGCCCGACGTCAACAGTCGGCACGGTTTGTGATGCCCCCTTTCCCACCCGCTGCTCGCCCGTTCCCGACCCGGTCCGAAACCCCAAGATCGTCTTGACTTTGGCTGCGCGGCGGGTAGGTTTCGTCGCGCTGCTCTTGCGGGCCGTCCGCATCGCAGCTTCCCACTCGGGGCTGTAGCTCAGCTGGGAGAGCGCTAGAATCGCACTCTAGAGGCCGAGGGTTCGATCCCCTTCAGCTCCACAACGGGGAGACGGCGCGCGCGAAGCGCGCCGCTCGTCCATGGGCGTGCCCGCTGCCAGCACCTACTGGTTGCGCTTGATCACGTGGAACCCGAACTTCGTCTCCACCACGTCGCTCACCGCATCCACCGGAAGCAGGAAAGCCGCATCGGAGAACGGCTTGACCATCTTGTCTCGGGTGAACACCCCGAGATTGCCTCGATTGGCCTTGGTCGAGTCGTCGGAGTACTCCGCAACCAACGCCGAAAAGTCCTCGCCCGCCTTGCCCCGGCGAGCAGCTTCCTCAGCACGCTTGCGCGCTTCTTCCTTGGTGCGCGTCACACCCTTGGGCACTGAAGCCGCTCCCTTGTACGCCACGAGCAGGTGCTGCGCCGCGATCTTGGTCGGCGGCGGATCCTCGAGCTTGGCGACCTTGGGCGCTGGAGCTTCGGCAGTCGACGCAGCCGGCGCTGCGGCCGACGAAGCTGGCGCCGGGGCCTGGGAGGCAGGAGCGGGCGGCGTGCTTTTTGGGCTCGATTCGTTGCAGCCGACGAGGCACGCCGCTGCGACCAGAAGCTGGGCTGGGAGCTTGCTCCGCATCCCGCGACAATTCGTCGCGCTCCGGCCGGAATGCAAGCGCAGAGATGGCCCGTTTGCACTTGACCCGCGACCAACCTCGGACGAGCTTCGTCACCCGTGATCACGAAGCATCGAGCGGCCCCGCCCATCGCCGTACTGGCTTGCGCTTGCGCCCTGCTGGTGAGCAGCTCCGCGCTCGCCGAAGGAGAGCCAGAACCCAAACCCGAGCGACGCTACGGGTTCGTCCTCGGCGTAGCTGGAGGCCTTTCACTGGGAAACGCCGTTGGGAATCCGACCGCCCAGGCGGAACGCTACGACTCCGCGCACACCACCGACACCGGCATCGCACTCGGGTATCGGGCAACACCCTATCTTGGTGGTGCGCTCACGGACTGGTTCACGTTCGGGCTCGGAGGGTCCTACGGCGTGATGTACGGCAGCTCGACCCAAACGACGGTCGGGCTGTTCCTGTTTCGAATCGAGACTTTTCCGCTGTACGGCCAAGGGGGCATCTACCGCGATCTCGGCGTGAACCTCGACTTTGGGGCAGGGGCGACTTCCATCAAGAACAAGGCGAATGGCGCAGAGCTGGCAAGCTCCGGCGTGGCGTCGACCCTCGGCATCGGCGTGTTCTGGGAGACCTGGCGATTGGGGCCGATCGCGGTGGGGCCCTCGGTGGGCTACCAGCACAACTGGAGCGACTGGTTTGCGCGCAACGACTTGACTCTGGGGATCAAGGCGACGTTCTACGGCGGGCCGTGAACGGAGAGGCAAGTCGATAGGATTTGCGGCTGCCTGATGGAACCAGGCAGCCAGGTAGGCGCGCAGGTCAGGGGGAAGGGCTCAGGAGACGGGGAGCTCGACTTTGTGCTCTGCCTCGTCGAGGTAGCGCGAAAGGCGGCCGACGCTCTCAGCGAGGTGCTCGTTGAGGACGCGCACGCCCATGGGGACCTGGGGGCGGATGGGGGCGAAGTTCCAGATCACCTTGATGCCGGCGCGAGCCATCCTGTCGATGATCTCCTGGGCGGAATCAGCGGGCACCGTGACCACGCCGAGCTTGGCGCCGCACTGGTTGATCATCGATTCGAGCTGGTCGATGGGGGAGATCTGATGACGTCCGACCGGCAATCCGACCTTGGTTCCGTCGCGGTCGAAGACGGCTTCCAGATGCACTCCGTGACGTTCAAGGGTCGCGGAAGTGACCAGAGCGGTCCCCATGTTGCCGGCGCCGACCAGGACAGCAGCGCGCTGGGTCTGCTCGTCGACATGCTTCTCGAGGGCAGAGAGGACATCTGCGACGGGGTAGCCGACATGGGGTTTGCCGACGACGCCGAGGCAGGCCATGTCCTTGCGGACCAGGGTGCCATCGACGTGCAGCTCACGACCGCAAGCATCCGAAGAGACGTAGGCTTTTCCGGCGGTGCGCGCGGCGTCTACGATCTCCCGGTACCGAGCGAGTCGTCCGGCAAGGGCTCTCGACAACTTTCTAGGACTTCCGCTTTCAACTACTTCCGACATGCTGGCCTCCATTTGCTGGATCCGCGTGCTCCCCTCGCCGCAGCGGCCAATGTTCGTGAGCTTAGTTCACTTTAGTCTCCGATCAAGTGTCACGATCGTCAATGTGTGACAAGTCACGAGTTGGGACTGTTTTGGCCTAAACATCTGAAATCATTCACTTTTGCTAACTCATAAAACCCATAATATGACGCTTCACGAATGCCTGCCGGATCGTGAAGTTCCTCACAGTAGTCCTTGCGAACCCATTTGACTTGTGCTCTCGAATCACCCGTCCGAGGGGCCGCACAGTCGAGCGCTCCATTAAGTGATTTTCATGCGGATCAGTGCGATGAATTCCGTCCGCACGTCGCGCTCGCTTCAAGCTGTCAGGGGAGTCGCCGCGCGATCGGTTGTCGACGCGCGATCTGCGATTCGATCAGAGGCAGACGTTCGACACGCAGTCCTTGCCCTCTGGGCAGTCATCCTTCTTCGTGCACTTCGGATCCGCTTCCGCCTCGCTCATGCAGATCCCGTCCTTGCATACCGCAATGCGTACGTCGATCTTCGTGCACGTCTCACTATCCGCACAGGGATAGCGACAGTATCCGTTCTTGCACGTCTGCGCCGCCGGGCACACATTCGGATCCACCGCGCACGGAGGCTTCGGCTGCGGGTCCTTGATGCACGAGCTCGTCGTCGTGTCGCAGATCTCCGTCGGCGCGCATTCGCTCGTCTTCGTGCACCCTCCCGTGCAGATCCCGGATACGCACTTGAGCCCGCCCACGCACGGCTTGCTCGTGCTGCACTCCGGGTTTGCCACGTCAGGATCGCACGTGCCCTTGGCGTTGCACTTGTACCCGGTCGGGCAAGGCGTGCTCGCATCGCATCCGACCACGCACTTGCTGTTCAGGCAGATTCGCCCAGGCCCGCACTCCGAGCTGTACTCGCACGGGTTCAGGCACAGCCCGTCGATGCACTGCTGCCCGTCCTTGCACGTCTCCTCCCCGACGCCGCAGAACGCTCCTTGCGAGGACGGCGTTGCCGGACGGCACCCGTACGCATCGCACACCTGGCAGCTGCCTGCCGAATCGCAAATCGTCTGCTCAGCCCCGGACCCGCAGCCGCCTCCCATTGCTGCAAGAGCCAGCCACACTCCCGCGAGTCCCAGACTCCTGATCCCGTGCATCACGCGCCGCTCGGTCATGACGACCTCCTTCGGGTACAGCCTCGATCCATCCAATACGCGTGCCAGGGCACCTCGCCAGCTGAAAACTGACAGATCCCCATCCATTGCGCCAGACTCCCCGCATCATCTGCCGGCCCTACCCCCTCGCACCCCTCCGCCCACTGCCTTGCCCCCCTCTGCCCGTGAACTCCATGTCGATCGCGTAGTGAACTCAGCTTCACATCCCCGGGCTGCCCAGCCTTGACCCGCCTCGCCCCGGCGGCTACGCATCCCGCATGAATCTCGTCCGCTACGCCCTGGCCTCTGCCCTCGCCCTCTCCCTCCTCCTCTTGTCGTCTGCCGCTTCCGCCCAGATGAAGTTCGCTGTGGTCGACGTGCAGCGAGCGGTCATGGAGTCCGAAGACGGCCTTCGTGCGCAGGCAACGCTCAAGAAGCTGTTCGACAAGCGCCAGCAGGAGCTCGACGCCAAGCAGAACGCGTTGCAGCAGGCTCGCGACGACATCGAAAAGCAGTCGAAAGTGCTGTCCAAAGAGGCTCTTGCGCGTCGCACCGAGGAGTGGCAGCGCGCCATGGTCGAGCTGCAGGGTACCTTCGTGGAGTTCAACAAGGAGCTCCAGAAGAAGCAAGGCGAGCTTACCCAGCCCATTCTCAACAAGGTCATCAGCATGCTCCGTCAGCTCGCTGCGCAAGATGGCTACGACGCGATCTTCGAGAAGAACGCGGTGCCCTACGCTCGAAGCGACCTCGACATCACGGACAAGACCATCCAGCTGTACAACGCCGGGACGCCCAAGGCCGAGCCGCCCAAGGATGACAAGAAGGCGCCTGCCGCCAAGCCGCCTGCTGCCAAGCCACCTGCCGCCAAGCCGCCAGCCGCCAAGTAGCCGTCCAAACCGTGTGCCCTCCTTCTGAAGGCCAGCTGCCGGGCATCGCTCTCCCCAAGCCAGCTCTCCTGGATGACTTGTGCAGTCGACTCGGAGGATCGCTCGATCCCTCCGCTGCCGGCCTCGTCATTGAAGCGGTTGCTGAGCCGTCCCAGTCTTCCCCGCGTTGCCTGGCGCCCGTGCTTTCCAGGCGATTCGTGGCTGAGGCTCGGACCTGTCCCGCAGTGCTGCTCGTGGACGGCAGCCTCGCATCCCTGATCCCACAGGGGAGACGGTGGGTGCACGAGTTCGCAGCCTGGGTGCTGGCGTGCCTGCTCGAAGATGGCCATGGGGGGGCGGTGGCGCAGCGTCATCGGACCGCGGTCGTGGAAGAGGGCGCGGCCGTTGGGCAGAACGTGGACATCGGACCAGGCGCAGTGCTGATGGGTGGTTGCGAGGTGCTGGACGGGAGCACGATCGGGCCGAATGCGGTCATTTTTCCCTGTGTCCGGCTTGGGCGCCGCGTCGTGGTCGGGGCCGGCGCCATTGTGGGCAGGCCGGGGTTCGGGTGGGTCACCGGTCCAGCAGGCGAAGTGCGTCGGATGCCGCAGCCCGGCGGCGTGGTGGTCGAAGACGACGTTGAGATAGGCGCACTTGCGACGATCGACTCCGGGACGCTGCGCCCTACCGTGCTCGAACGGGGGTGCAAGCTCGATGCGCACGTACACGTGGGGCACAACGTCAGGATCGGCGCAGGTACGATGATCGCCGCCCAGGCGGGGTTTGCGGGCTCGTCGCGGATCGGCAGCGGGGTGCTGGTGGGTGGGCAGGCTGGTGTCGCGGATCACGTGGTGGTTGGCGACGGTGCACGCTTGGCGGGCAAGGCCGGAGTGATTGGGAATGTTCCGCCGGCCACGACCGTGGCAGGCTACCCAGCTGTGGAGCGCATGCGATGGCTGCGCTCGATTGCAAAAGCGTTGCGAGGGCAATCGACGTGAGCGCGAGCGACAAGCAGGTCAATCTCGACATCCACCGGATCTTGCAGATCCTGCCCCACCGATTCCCCTTCGTCATGGTCGACCGGGTCATCGAGGTCGTTCCGCACAAGAGGATTCGCGGCCACAAGTGCATCTCCTACAACGAGCCCTGGTTCCAAGGGCACTTTCCGCAGCGGCCGATCATGCCGGGCGTGTTGATCGTCGAGGCCCTCGCGCAGATCGGCGGCATCCTCGCTTATGCCTCCCAGCCGTTCGATCCGACCACCAACCTGATGTTCTTCCTCGGGATCGACAAGGTCAAGTTCCGCCACACCGTGATCCCGGGTGATCGTCTCGATCTCATGGTCCAGGTCATCCACCACCGATCCAATGTCTGGAAGCTCAGCGGAGAGGCGAGCGTGGACGGCACCGTGTGCGCGCAAGGCGATCTGCTTGCGACGATCGTCGATCGATCCCCCTGAGGCGCGATGGTCGAAACGATTCATCCGACGGCGGTCGTGGCCGACAACGCAGTGCTGGGCGACGGGGTCGAGATCGGGCCGTATTGCGTGGTGGGCGACGGCGTGTCGCTGGGAGCTGGATCGCGTCTGCTCGCGCACTGCGTAGTGACAGGCCCGGCCGAGATCGGCGCGCACAACGTGGTGCATCCCTTTGCGGTGATCGGAGCGCCTCCGCAGGAGCGCGGCTACGCTGGGGAGCCGACGCGCGTGGTGATCGGCGACGACAACGTGGTTCGCGAGCACGCGACGATCCACCGCGGCACGGTGAAGGGCGGGGGAGTGACACGCATCGGCAGCGGCAACCTGCTCATGGTCGGCGTGCATGTGGCGCACGACGTCGTGATGGGAGACAAGGTCACGCTCACCAACGGAACCTTGCTCGGCGGGCACGTGCAGGTCGGATCGTGGGTCGTGACCGCCGGGCACGTGGCCGTAGCTCCGTTCGCCCACGTCGGCGAGTCGGCATTTCTCGCTGGCGGCGCGATGGTGGAGCGAGACGTTCCGCCATTCATGATCGCGGCAGGGGATCGCGCGCGGGTGCGAGCGATCAACCGTGTGGGGCTGGTGCGCCGCGGCGTGCCCGAGCTTTCGCGCCAAGCGATCAAGCAGGCGTTCAAGATGCTGTTCCTGAGCCACGAGCCGCGCGCTCTCGCGATCGAAGAGGTGAGCACAGCGCTGGGAAGCGACCCCTTCGTCGCTCGGCTCGTCGACTTTATCCGCGCATCGTTGGCCCGAGAGAGTCGTTGACCCGAGAGAGTCGTTGAGCCGTGAGCTGCGAGCGTCAGCGAGCGGGCGGCGTTCGAACGTCCGGGTCGAGCTCGCTTCGGAAGCTGATGCTTTCGATCACGCGCGTGGCGATTCCGAGTCGTTCTCCGAGGCGTGCGGAGCCGTCCGCACCCGTGGAGCTCGTCGTGTACACCGCTGCAAAGCAGCGCTTCATGGAAGCGCCGAACGCCATGACAAAGCCATCGATCGAGGCGCTGGCAGGCGCAGGGCCTGCCGGGCCAGTGGCCGCTGGCTGTGCGCGCGAAACGCCGGTGATGACCTCGGTGTCAAATCCGGGCGCTGGAACCTCGGGAGCGGGGTGCCGATCGAGCACCCGCGAGCTTTGGGCAAGCGGTATGTCCCGAGTCCAATCCCGTGCACGCTGCTCGCAAGCGTCGCGTCCCACGATTCCCTGCTCACGCCACATGCGCACCCGCAGCACCGAGCTCGAGCCCGGGTGCGCGGCAAGCAGCCAGTTCGTCTTGTGATCGTCGATGCGCCACGCGTGGCCATCCGGCAGCTGCATCGACAGGTCGAACCGCTTGGAAACGAAGCGCCCCCACCGGGCATCGACAAGGTCCACGGGCGCCGGGGCTGGTGCGGATGCGGACGCCCGCGGCGCAGGCGTCTTGGGCGGCGGTGGTGGCGGGTTGCACGCAACGCCGATCAGCCCTGCGCTGATCAGGCCCAGAGCTGCGATCGACAGCAGTCGCGAAGCTGGATGGCTCACGTCGCCGTGGTAGGACGGCACGCTGGCAACGTCAAACCCGTCGTGGCCGATCGGTCTGGCTGGCCAGCAGCACGCACAGCGCGCCTTCGCCGCCGTGCTCGTCCGGAGCGGTCACGAACGCGGCCACATGGGTAGAGGCCTTGCCTTCGCTCAGCCAGGCCGCTACCTCGCCGCGCAGCACGCCCGTGCCTCCTGGGGAGTTGCGTCCTCGGCCGTGCACGATCACCAGCACGTGATCGGACTTGATGCGTCGATCGCGCACGAACGATTCCACGGCCTCACGCGCTTCGGCGACCCGCATTCCGTGCAGATCGAGGGTTGCATCTATCGGCAGATCGCCCAGGCGCAGCCTGCGCACCAGGCCGCCATCCACGCCGCGTCTCCTGCCTTCGATGCGCCTTCCATCGTCGACCACCTCGAAGGCGCTGCCTTCCTCGACCAGCGAGTGCAGCCGTGCACGTGCCTGCTGCTCGGCTTCCTCCTGCTGGGCTGCGAGCATCTTGTGCTTGGTGCGGCTTGCGCCTCCCACGTCGGCCATCGACGTCGGAACCCGTCGCTTGCCCTCCGCTTCGAGCGGAGTCACTCCAGACATGAAACGCTCGAAGGTCAGGACCTCGTCTTCGGGCTCGCTGCGCCTGGCCGAGCGATCCGCAGCCACCGGAGGCGACTGGCGTGGTCTGGGTGCAGCGGCGGGTGGCTCCTTGGCCTTGCCTGCGGCGGAGCCCTTGCTCGTGGAAGAGGCCTTGCCTGGTTGCGGCGGGCTCGCTGGCTGCGGAGCCTGGGGCTGCTTGGCGGGAAGCTTGGCGAATGGGCGGAAGAACGGCTCCTCTTTCTTGGGCGCGCTGTCCCCTGCCTGTGCTCCCCCGCGCTTGGACTTGGCTTTCTTGCTCATGGCCTGTCTCCTGACGAGCCGTTGGTATCGCGTTGCCGGTTCTGCATGGCGCGCACCGCCATGATCACCGATTGAATCCCGCTGAGGTGTCCGTCCGCATAGTGCCAGTCGACATCGTTCAGCTCCGGGAAATCGTGCGGATTTCGAATGTCCTCCGGGGTCAGATCCGGACGCAGGCGCCGCGCCAGCTCGATCACCTTGCGGGACTGCAGCGCCTCCATCTGGTCGAGCAAGCGCACCACGTCGTCGAGGGGATCCGAGCTCTTCGGTGTGGGTGAGCCGCGAAGCGCGACGGGGAGGGCAAGGGCTGCGCTGAGAGCAGCGAGGCCGATGACATGGGTGATTCGCCCGCTGCGCATGGCCTCGGTGAGCTCGGGGCGCGTGAGCAGCTCGACCTCGCACATCTCGCCTTGGCCATCGAACGTGGGCTCAGCTACTTGCACCGCATCGCGCGCAACGAACAGATGCACCCGATTGGTCAGGATCGCGGGGTTGGGGTGCACCCAGCCGAGGCTCTCGATGCGTCCCGCATAGCCGGTTTCTTCCAGCAGCTCGCGCGCAGCGGTCTGCTCAGGGGTCTGCCCTGGCTCCATCAGGCCGCCAGGAGGTTCGAGCGTGAGCGCGTTCACGCCGACCCGATGCTGGCGCACGAGCACGATGCGGCCGTCGGGCGCGATCGGAACCACGCACGCCCAATCAGGGCAGCGGATCACGTGATAGACCCGCGGATCAGCGCTGGCGGTTGCGTCGGGCGCGAGCTCGTCGATGTCGAAAACCGAATAGTGTGCGACGACGCGGGCCGTGAGCGCAGGGGCAGGAGGGAGGGACATCGGTCCTCCGTAGTACCGCCTCGGGCGCCTGCGCACCACCTTGACTGAAAAGGCGCATGGCTTCGGGCAGCGATGCACGGCGGGGGCTGGCGCACTTCGAGGCTTGCATGATGGGCCCGATGGCGTATGCACGGGCGCATGGCCAGCGTCTGCGAACGGATTCCAAGGTCTTGGTGGGCGGCCCTGCTCGTGGCGAGCCTGATGGCTGTGGCGATGCCTTTGGCAGCGCAAGCTCCGTCGGCGTCGGCTTCAGGGGTTCATCCGGCTGACAGCCTTCCTGCGGCGTCATCGGAGCCGACACCGGCGCGCACGACGGCAGCCCAGCCCACGGTCCTGCCGTCGGCTTCCGCGGATTCCACCGCGAAGACCCGCACGAGCACGATACCTGTACTCAATGCCTGGCTCGGGGCAGCTCCTGACAACGTACGACGCGAGACGCCGCGCGAGACGCTCTCCGGATTCATCGATGCTGCACGCGAGCAGGACTTTGCTCGGGCGGCCCACTACCTGAATCTGTCGCGCCTGCAACCCGGCGAGCAGCGAAAGCTAGGTCCTCAGCTCGCGCATCAGCTCTTCGAAGTGCTCGAGAATCAGGTCTGGTTCGACCTGGATGCGGTCAACGACGACCCGAACGGAGGGCTGGACAAGGCGGCCGCAGTGCGCGAGCTTCAGGTGGCTGCAGTGCCGATCAAAGGCGGCACCCAGGGCATCCGCCTCACGCGCGTAGCAGACGCGACGGGGCGCCAGGTATGGGTGTTCTCCGTGTCGACGGTGGACGCCATCCGCGATCTGCACAAGCGCTACGGGCCTCCCGAGTTCCTGGAGAGCGTGCCGTCGTGGATGAAGGAGCGTCCGGTCGTGGGCCTGGATCCGTGGCAATGGTTTGGCCTCGGGCTGCTGCTGGGCGCGTGCTGGGCGATCGGGCTCATCGTGCAGAAGCTCGCTGGGGGGATGGTGCGCGCGCTCATCAAGCGTCGTGGCGCAGGCCCGGATCCGAAGCTGACGCGGGCGCTGGAATCTCCCACGGGCTGGCTGACCGGCCTGGTGCTGCTGCTCGCGACGCTTCCCGGCGTGCGGCTGCAGGCGCCTGCGGAGCAGCTGCTCACGCGCCTGATCTACATTGCGATCATCTTCTCGGTCATGCGGGCAGCGGTCCGGCTGATCAACCACGGTGCTGCGCTCTTCGAGAAGCATGCCATTGCGTCGATCGACGAGGATCTGAAGCGCCGGGCGATCGCCACCCAGGTCACCATGCTTCGGCGCATCGGCGTCGTGCTCGTGGTGATCGTCGGCGTCGCTGTGGCGCTCATGCAGTTCCCCGTGGTGCGCACGGTTGGCTGGAGCCTGCTGGGCTCTGCGGGAATCGTGGGCGCGATCATCGGCTTTGCAGCGCAGAAGACGTTTGCGAACCTGTTTGCCGGGATCGTGATCTCGATCACGCAGCCGATCCGGATCGGCGACACGGTGGTGGTGGAGAAGGAGTGGGGGCAGATCGAGGAGATCGGCACCACGCACGTGGTGGTCAAGCTCTGGGATCTTCGCAGGCTGGTGCTGCCGATCGTGTTCTTCCTGGATCAGCCGTTCCAGAACTGGACGCGCACGGACGCGGAGGTGGTCGGGATCGTGCAGCTGCACGTGGACTACCGCGTCGACGTGGAGCTGGTGCGACAGGAGCTGGACAAGATCCTCAAGGACGAGCCGCTGTGGAACGGCAAGACCGGCGCGCTGATCGTGGAGGAGCTGCACACGGAGACGGTCGGGCTCCGGATCTCGCTGAGCGCGGCGGATGCGGGGAAGCTGTGGGATCTTCGGTGCAAGGTGCGCGAGAAGATGCTGGCGTTCCTGCAGCAGGGCAGCCACAGGCTTCCGGTGCGTCGTGTGGAGAGCCTCACCGTGGACGGGACACGGAAGGTCGACGGTCCGCAGTGACTATTCGTTGATCGGAAGAATGGGTGCCCAGGTCAGCTTGTAGAGCAGGTCGTCGTCGATCACGAAGCCGCGATCCGCGAAGATGAGGATGTTTCGGGTCTCTTTTTCGTGCTGCTCGCCGACGAACAGGATGCCCTGGCCTTCGGTGTTGTACCCGAGCTGCACGACGGCGTTCTTGAGCCACCGGCCCCCTTCACCGACCTCGAGGTCGCGGGGCAGGGTGTAGAAGCCCTCTGGAGGGAGGTTCTTGAGGGTCTGTCCCCAGACCGGG
Source organism: Deltaproteobacteria bacterium (assembly GCA_016218915.1). Classification (GTDB taxonomy): domain Bacteria; phylum Myxococcota_A; class Polyangia; order Polyangiales; family Polyangiaceae; genus JACRCQ01. The sequence goes on along the minus strand of JACRCQ010000009.1, from coordinate 118,152 downwards.
GAGCGGACGGGCACCGTGGGCTCGCCCCAGAACCAACGGTTGTTTCGATTGGATCCCGGGCGAACCACGAAGGTCACGCCGTCCTTGTTGACGCCGACGTACACGAGGACGTTGGCGGGGATTGCATCTTCGTGGCCCGGGTAGGGCTTGGTGGTGCGGTACAGGCCTGGGTCGGGCAGGTTCATCATGGCAACGGATCCATCCTTGGCTCGTAGCGAGAGGTCCCGAACTCAACGCGAATCTCGGGCGAAGCGGAGTCTAACCACGGCCCAATCGGTGCGCCAGGGCCCGCACGCAAATCAGCGACGGCCGCCATCGGCCTGGGGTGCGCCCGCATCCGCCGGTGCCGCCAGCTCCTGCAGGTTGGCTCGGGGCCTCGGGTCGGTCGGGTCGAGAGCGGCTGCATGCTCGAACGCCTTGCGGGCCTCGTCGCGCTTGCCGGTCTGTGCCAGGGCTGTTCCGAGGTTGATCCACGCGCTGCCGAGCTTGGGGTCCAGCTCGATGGCCTTGCGGTACTCCGCAATCGCGCCAGCGTGGTCCGCCTGCAGCTGCAGCGCGTAGCCGAGGTTCGAGTGGTAGGAGGCGTTGTCCGGCGCAAGCTGCACGGCCCGTCGCAGGTGGGGCATGGCCTTTTGCAGGTCGTGCTGCGCGAGATACGCGGTACCGAGATCGCTCCGCACGCGGGGGTCGTCCGGGGCCAGGAAGGCGGCCCTCTCGAACGCTTGAATCGCTTCTGCAGTGCGGGCTCGAAGGATCAGGGCTGTGCCGAGATTGGTCAGACGGGCGATGTTGTTGGGATCGAGCTCCGCTGCGCGCGCCAGCTCCCGAACCGCCTCGTCGCCCTGCCCGGTTGCGAGCAGCGCAATGCCGAGCGCCGAGTGCGCCTCGGGATCCGTCGGTGCGAGCGATGTGGCTTTGCGCAGCGCAAGCAGTGCTTCGTCGGCCTTGCCCAGGATCAGCAGAGCGCGACCGGTCTCGATATGGGCGGGCGCAAAGTTGGGGTCGAGCTTCAGCGCTTTCTTGAGGTCTTCTACTGCGGCGAGGATGGCCGCGTTGTTCGGCGCCGAAGCGTAGTCGGTCGCGACGCCGGTCTTTGCGATCGCGATGCGCGCCAATCCGACCCAGGGCGCAGGGTCCTTGGCGTCGAGCTTGGACGCCTTTTTGTAGGCTGCTGCGGCCTTGACGTAGTCGTCGGCGTCGTAGGCAGCATCGCCTTCCTTCAGGGCGTTGTCCTGAGGAGTGCCGGTCTTGCGGGCGAGCCCGGGTTGCACGGGCGCCGGGGGCGGGGGCGGCGCGGATGTGGCAGGTGCTGGTGCGGACGAAGCAGCTGGAGGTGCGACCGATGCGGTTGCGGGCGGCGGCGGTTGCCACGTTGGTGCCGCGGTCAGCCCTGGTCCTCGGACCGAGCGAACGGGTTCTCGCGTTGGCGGCGAGTTGCACGCTGCTGCGGATCCGATGGCGATGGCGAGCAGGGCTGCGCGTGGCCAGCTGTGGGATCGGATCGAGCACGAGCACGAGCACGAGCACGAGCACGAGCACGAGCACGAGCACGAGCACGAGCACGAGCACGAGCGCGAGCACGAGCGCGAGCGCGAGCGCGAGCGCGAGCACGAGCACGAGGGTCGCGGACGAGGTCTCTGTTCAGACATCTTCCGAGCTCGCGTCCTTGCCGTCGAAGCACAGGTGCACGGGTCGGCCGTCGGCGATGGTTGCGATGCGCACGGGTCGTTTCCAGACGCGGAACAAGGCGCGCAGGGCTTCCTGGGCGTAGTCATGACGCAGGTCGGTTCCCTGGTGATCATGCTGCAGCAGCAGCTCGCTGCGGTTCTTGAAGTTGGCATCGACCACGTAGATGAACGGGTTGCCGAAGTTGGTCAGCTGGAAGAGGAGCTTGTCCTTGATCCCCTGGAACTCGCGCGATTCGATCTCGAAGCGTCCGTTGCGCGTCGACCAGGCGTAGGTGAACATCTTGTGCTCGATGCAGAACTCCGGCGTCAGGAACTCGTCGATGAACGTCACGTCGTTGTACAGCGACCGCACCTCGAAGATCTTCTTCATCCCGAGCCCGAGACGCATGTTCCAATGGCGTTTGATCTCGAAGTCGTCGCAGTCTTCCCAGTCCTTGCCGAACTGGCCTTTGTTCCAGCGCTCCTCGATGTGGCGGTAGAGCTCGACGCCCAGCTTGTAGGGGTTGAGCTGGCCCTTGGCGGTGGCGAGCACGCCCGAGGCGTTGTCGGCGTAGTCGATGATCTCGTCGGGCCCGAGGATCTTCTCGGTCATCATGCGCGAGTGCCAGTAGGTGGCCCACCCCTCGTTCATGATCTTGGTCTGCATCTGGGGCACGAAGTAGTGGGCTTCCTCGCGGATGACCTCGAGGACGTCGCGCTCCCAGGTGTCGAGCGGAGCGTGCTCGAGGACGAACAGCAGGACGTCGCGCACGCGCTCTTCGGGGAAGTTGCGCTTCTTTTCGCGCTGCGCCTCGATCTTCTTCTTCTGCTCTTCGAGGTACTCCGTCGGGTTGATGAACGACTCCATGTAGTCTTTGGAGCGCAGGCGAGGCACCTCGATGGCCTCCGGGCCGCCGTCCCCGATCTTGCGCTCCGCAGGCTCGCCCGTGAACTTGCGCCAGGGGTCGATCAAGTTGTCGAGCGACAGGCAGGTGTCGATGAACTCCTCGATGCGGCTGACGCCGTAGCGCTCCATGTGACGGCGCACCCTGGCGCCGTGGTTGGCCATCTTGTCGATCCACTTGCGATTGGGCTCGTAGGGAAGGGGAGTGCGGATCGGGTCGGTGATGCGGCCTGAAGCGTCGAGGTCGGTAGCGCGGAAGCAGAAGTTGTTCTTGAAGAAGTCGACGTGGGCGTAGACGTGGGCCATGACCAGCTTCTGGTCGGTCATGGAGTTGCCTTCGAGCAGGTAGGCATAGGCAGGCGTGTTGTTGATGACCATCTCGTAGATCTTCGAGAGGCCGTACTCGTGGCTCTTGGCGAGCTGCTCGAACTCCATGCCGAAGCGCCAGTGCGGGTAGCGCGTGGGGAACCCGCCGTAGGCCGCCAGCTCGTTCATCTGGTCGTAGGTCAGGATCTCGAACACGGTCGGGAACGGGTCGAGGCCGTACTTGCGCGCGATCTTCTCGATCGATTCCTGGTGGTTGCGCAGGTACCTGGGCAGCTCCGTCCTGAGGGCATATTCGCTCATGTCGGGTTCCCTACTTCCCCTTGCCGAGGAAGTCCTTGATGCTCCCCATGATGGCGTCGCGGTCGTGGATCTCGCTCAGCACGAGGCTCTCTTCGGTCGCGAGCTGGTTGCGCAGGTCCTTGATGAACTGGCCTGAGCCGTAGGGGCTCTCGACCTGGCCGTAGGCGAACATGTTGACCTTGGGCAGCAGCTCCTTCTTGAGCAGCTCGATGCAGACCATCGTGTCGTCCATCGACCAGTTGTCCCCGTCGGAGAAGTGGAACGGGTAGATGTTCCACTCTGCGGCCGGATAGTGGTCGTTGATGATCTGATCGCACAGCTTGTAGGCGCTGGAGATCATGGTTCCGCCCGACTCGCGCGTGCGGAAGAACGTGTCGCGATCCACCTCGCGCGCCGCTGCGTCGTGGATGATGTAGCGCGTCTCGAGCCCCTTGTACTGGCTCTGCAGCCACGCATCGATCCAGAAGCTCTCGATGCGCACGATCTCCTTCTGCTCGTCACCCATCGAGCCGGACACGTCCATCATGTAGATGATGACCGCGTTCGCCACCGGCTCGCTCTGCGTCTTCCACGAGCGGTAGCGCTTGTCGTCGGGCATCGGGATCACGACCGGGTTGGTCGGATTGAACGTGCCGCTGGCGACCATGCGCTTGAGGGCTTCGCGGTAGGTGCGCTTGAAGTGGCGGAGAGATTCGGGGCCGACGCGACGGATGCCGGTGAAGCGGTCCTTGGCGTTGATGATCTTGCTCTTGCCCTTGTTCTGGATGTCGGGCAAGGCGAGCTCTTCGCCCAGGATGCTCGCCAGCTCTTCGAGGCTCACGTCGACTTCGAGGGTGTGATCGCCCGGGTCCTTGCCGGCCTTTCCGGTGCCGTCGCCCTCTTGCTCCTCGCCGCCGAGCGGATCTCCCGGCTCGCCGTCCCCCTGGCCGGTCCCTCCGGTCTGCTTTTCGCCGAAGCGAAAGCGCGGGATGTCGATCTGGGGGATGGGGATCGAGACGAGATCCTTGCCTTTTCGGCCGATCAGCTCGCCGTGGGAGATGTACTTCTTGAGGTTGCCGCGGATCTTTCCGCGCACGATGGCGCGGAAACGATGGTGGTCCTGGTCAATCTTCAGCGACATGGTGCTCTTTCTGAGAGTCTAGCGAAGGCCCCGACCGGAGCACAGTGGGCAAGCAGCGTCGAAGTAGCACCAACGCCGTCAGGACGCTACGCACGGCGCGGCGCGTTGTGGGAGCGCGGAACTCGTCCAATCCCGACATGCTAGCGTGAGGGAATGAGGGCCTTGCTGCCAGTGGTCTTTGCAGCGGCGATCGGTTGCGCTGCAACGCGTCCTCCCCCTGACCGCTCAGATTCCGTTGTCGTCCAGGTAGCGGCGCTCCCCACCGCGTCCGCTGCCATGGCGCAGAGCGGTCCTGAGGCCGAACCCTATGCCGAGCCCGCTCCGGCCGCGGAAGATTCCTCGTCGTCGGTGATCGGAACCTGGAGCTGGAACGAGGACGACGCGACGTACCAGTCGGACGGCACGGGCGCCTACGTTCGCGCGGGCTCTCTGTGCTTCCGGTTCGCCTACACGGTGACCGACGGCGTGCTCACCGAAATCGCCGACAGGGATCACACCTGCGGTGCGGAACGGAAGGCCAGCTATCGCGTCGAGGTCCTTGGGGACACGCTCACCATGACCCACATCGGCAGCGGATTTGTTTCGAACTGGAAGCGCCGCTAGGCCGCAACGTGGCATATTGTTGGGAACATCCAGCTTGTGTCGTTCGTACCACGGGCGAGGTAAACGATGACGCGACGCTCTCGAGCAGTGGTGAGTATTGGAGGACTGCTCTTCGTCGTCGCGTGCGCGACCGGCCAGGCCGTCACCGAAACTGAAGGCGTCGGCGGCACGACCGATCCCGACGCATCCGCGGGCTCCGCAGGCGATTCTGGCTCTGCAGGCTCAGCCCAGGCAGGCTCTGCCGGTCAGACCGGAACCGGCGGCAGTGCAGGGAGCAGCGCTACGGGCGGGTCGGCAGGGCAGGCCGGATCTGCTGCACAAGGCGGAAGCGCGGGGGACGCTGGCGCTGGCGGCGCCTCGGGCAACGGCGGCACAGGCGGTGCCGCGGGCAAGGGCGGGACCAGCGGCACCGGGGGAACCGGTGGAGCTGCTGGCAAAGCAGGCACTGGCGGCGCAGCGGGCAAGGGCGGAAGCGCAGGGAGCGCTGGAACCGGGGGCACTGCCACGGGTGGCACTGCAGGCACCGGTGGCACCGCTGGTACAGCTGGCACCGGACCCACGTGCAGCACTTCGTCCGGGCTCGGACAGGGCTGCGACGACTGCATGAAGCAGAACTGCATGAACGAGTGCGTGGCGTGCGAGGCCAACCCGGATTGCGTGGCCATCCGCGATTGCATCGAGGTTTGCAAGGTGTGCCTGCCTGCCTACGACTGCCAGTACAGCGCGCAGTGCGCTCCTTTCGTGTACGACTGCGGCTACTCGACGAGCTATTGCACCAGTGATTGCGAAGTGCTTTATCCGAACGGCACGACGCAATGGGAAGCGCTCACCAACACCAGCAGCGGATGCCTTGCCAACAACTGCACTGCGCAGAGCCAGTGCGGAGCTGCCTGCTCGATCTCGCCTCGGGCCATGGCCGAGCCGGCAGCCTGGTCGAGGCTGCTCATCGCAGGGTGGGTGGGGCTTGCTGTGCTGCGCGTGCGACGACGCCGCAACCGCAGCGTCTGAGCTCGCTCCTGCAGCTTGAACGGGCAGCGGTGGCCGCTGCGTGTCTGCTTGCCGCCGGGTGCTGCAAGCCTGACAACAAGCCCGCCGGGATCGATGCTGCTGCCAGCGCGTCGGCCACGACATCTGCGCCGCTCGCGGCGGTGCCGGGCGATGCGGAGGCGGATTCGGCCGAGGACACAGAGGCCACTTCCGCGGGTGGATGTCCTGACGAGATGCAGGCGGTGGGCAAGCATCTGTGCGTGGATCGGTGGGAAGCGATCCTGGTCGACAAGGACACGGGCGAGCGGTTGTCGCCCTACTACCCGTTGAATCGTACGCTCGCGATCAAGCTCGAAGGCGAGTGGAAGGACAAGCGCAAGACGCTTGGAAACGATCAGGCCAAGGCCATGGATGTGCCTGCTTTGCCCGAATGGCAGCGAACGCACGATGCTGAGCCCAAGGCGGTGTCTCGTGCGGGGCAGACCCCGAACGGGTACGTGTCCGGCACCTTTGCGCGCATCGCGTGCGAGAACGCGGGCAAACGTCTGTGCAAGCGCGAAGAATGGAAAAGGGCGTGCCGCGGCGCGGCCGATCGCCAGTTCCCCTACGGCGACCACTACAAGCAGGGGCAGTGCAACGTGTTCCGCGCGAATCACCCGGCCGCGATCCTCCACGACGACGCCTCGATGGGGCACCTCGATCCGCGTCTGCTACTGGTGAGCGACAAGGAGGGGCCGTTCCTCCGCAAGACGGGGACGACGGCCACGTGTCGCAGCGAGTGGGGGAAGGAAGCGCTCTACGACATGGTGGGCAATCTCGACGAGTGGGTGGACGATCCCAAGGGGATGTTCGTGGGGGCGTTCTTCTCGCGAGCGCGCAAGGACGGGTGTGACGCTGCGATCACCGCGCATCCCAACGGGTACTTCGACTACTCGCTCGGGGTGCGCTGCTGCAAGGATGCGGGGGAGTAGGGTCTGGCTGGAGAGGTGACCTCCACCTTGGCGGTTGCATCCCGGCCCTTGCGCTGCAAGAAAGGCGGCAATGAAGCGATTTGCCATCGTTGCTCTTGCCACGCTCGCGTGTGCGTGCGGCGCGCCACCCAAGACCCCGCAAGGTGGCACGCCCGGAGCGCTGGCTGCGCACTTCGGGCGCGCCCAGGCGATCGAGCAGGACAAGTCCTCGGACGCAGCGCTCAAGGCCATGCTCGACGTGCTGGATCTTGCGGTGGACTCGGCCAGCTCGCCGGAATCCTCCCAGGCTGCTGCGGCAGCGCTCGATGCGCTGACCGGCCGGCGCGTGTTCGGCATGGATGTGGCGAGCGGGCGCAGCGCCCTGGCGTTTCGCGTCAAGGACGGCGCTGCGACCGTGCTTGCGAGGCTTGATGCCGCCTGGGAGCGCGCCAAGGGACGCGGCTGGATTCGTCCGCTGATCGCTTCTTCGGCTCTGCAGCTGTGCCTTCATGCTGGCGACGCGCCGCGCGCGAAGCAGTGGCGCGCTCGCACCGGGTGTGCGCGCAAGGCAACCGTGGTCGGGCCCCTGGATTGGGCAGGGTTAGGAGCTTTGGAGCGAACGCAGCAGTTCGAGCAGCCCAACAAGCCTCTGGAAGCTACCTATCCCGGGCTGCCGCCCTTTGGGGCTGCGGTGCATCCGCAGGTCACCGAGGCAGACGGCTGCGAGCTCGAGACGGATCTGTCCTCGAACGCGGTGGGATTGCGCGCGGTCATCGTCGACGTGGACAGCCCGGCACCGCGAAGGATCTGGCTCGGTGTCACGTCGTCAAGCGCGGCCGTGGTGAGCGTGAGCGGACAGCCGGTCGTGCGGCGCGCGTTCGATGCCGGAGGCGGGAGAGTCACGCGCATCGGGACAGTGAACGTGACGTCCGGGCGGGCGCGGGTGGTGGTTCGGCTCGCCCAGCGGGATGACGGTAACCGCGTGACGCTGTCGTTGTGGGATGACGACGGCATGCCGGTTGCTGCGATTGCGCCGGCTGTGGGCGAGTTCGTGAACGCGATCGCATCGAATCCGGTTGCGGTCACGCTCCAGCCACGGGCTGGCGGGGCGGACGATCTCGCGCTAACCGCCTCCGCGCTCCTGGCGTTGGGAGATGGCCGCGGCGCAGAGAAGCTGCTCGAGGGGCCATCGCGCAAGCCGGATGCCCCGCCCATGCTCGTGCTCGAATATGCGCGAGCGTTGGGCGTCGGCTCGGCTCTGCCGGAGGTGCGCAAGATCGAGCGTCAGCGCGAGGCGTTCGAGCGCGCCCTGACCAAGCTGCCGACCTCGTGGGAAGCAGCGGTCGGTCTCGCCACCCTTGCAGGGCAGCGTCGCGGGATGAACGAAGGGAAGGTGGAGGCCCTTGCCGAGCTTAAGCGGCTTCGGGAGCGCGGCGTTCCGGCACACGGGGTGCTGGACGCATTCGAGGCTGCGATGGCGTCGAGCGCAGGCATGCAGGATCGGGCGGAGCAGGCGCTGTCGCGCGGGGCTGGGTCGCTGGCGGGCGCGCCGATGCTGCACGCGATCGAGGGGCTGGTGCACAAGCGCGCGGGGCGGGATCTGATCGCGCTGTCGTGCGGAGCGACCGCAGAGCACGACTCGCTGGGATGCTTCGAGGCGCACGTGGCAGGCGGCGATTCCAAGGGCGCGGTGGTGGATCTCGATCGGATGCGTGCGCTGCACGACAGCCCGAGCGCGTTCCGCGACGTGGAGCTGGCGCAGGTGATTGCACAGGGCGACGGGGCACGGGCGCTGGCGCTCTACGACGCGCTTCCTGCGGGGCGAAGGGTCACGGCTGCGCTCGGGCTCGTTGCGAGTTCGAAGCCCGAAGCGGTGCGAGAGCGGCTCGCGCGCGACTTGCCCGACATGTCCGATGGGCCGGATGCGGCGCTTTCGTTGCGTCGATTGCTGCGGGCTACCGACGAGGCGTCGTACGACGCTCTCGGCAGCAAGCTGGTGGCCGCGGATCGGGCGAAGCGGGCCATGCCCGAGGCAGCCACGCTGGTCATCGAGCACACCGAGAGCTACCTGCTGGGCAAGCGCGGCGTGCTGCTCTACACGCTCTACGATCTGCGTCGCGTGGCAGGTACCACGGACGTCGAGCAAGGGGCGCAGGCGATCGGCGCCATGGTGGAAGGGCGCGACGCGCACCGCGTGCTGCGCCGTCGCATCCACAAGAAGGATGGGCGCGTGCTGGAGCCGGATCAGGCAGCCCATGCCTCGCAGGAGCATGCGGACCTGTCGCAGCTCGAGCAGGGCGACTACGTCGAGCAGCTGGTCTCTGGCGTGGCTCTGCCAGGGAACATGGGGCAGATCGTGGTGGATACGCCGGACCTTCTGCCCCAGCGAACGAGCGTGCTGCACGCTTCGATCGAGGTTCGCTACCCCAAGGGGGTCCGCATCTCCCGCTGGGCCCACAAGACGCTGCAGGCAGCGCAGGAGCGCGAGGACGGCGACCAGAAGGTTTGGACGCTGGAGCTGCGCAACCACGGGCCACGGCGCCTCGAGTCAGGCGTTCCCAAGATGGAGCAGGAGGTCAACGTCGCGTTCGGCTCGCAGACGTGGGGAGCGATTGCGCGCGGCATGGGTGAGGTCGTGCAGGCCATGACCGTGCGCGACCCGGCGGTGAGCGCGTTCGCTCGCAGCGCTGCGGGCGACGACAAGGGGAGCCAGAAGGTTCTCGAGAAGCTCGTGGCAGCGATCGGCAAGAAGGTGAAGGTCTCGAGCGGCGCGGCGCTGAGCGATTCGGCAGCAGCGCTCGGGACCGGATCGCAGGAGACGTCGGCGCGCACGATCCTGGAGCTCGGCCAGGGGAGCCGCACCTGGTTGGCCTGGCAGGCGCTCACGGATCTCGGGATCGGCGCCGAGGTCGTGGTCGCTGAGGCAGAGCCGTTCGCATCGGATCCGGACTTCCCCGCGCACGTGGGGCGCTTCGAGCATCCCCTGCTGATCGCGCGTGTGGCTGGCGACAACGGCAAGGAAACGTGGCTGGATCTCGATGTGTCAGGGCCACCCCTTCCCCCTGGCAAGGTGAGCCCGGAGCTGCGCGGACGCAGCGCGATGCGGATCAACGGCGAGATGCTCAAGGTGCCTGCGGGCAGCGAGACCGGGCCCGACGAGGTGGACATCCGTCTGACCGTCGATGAGCGCGGAGACGCCAAGGGCACGGTCACGATGATGCTGCGAGGGCGCGCAGCGCAGGTGCTACTCGACGCATTCGAGGACAAGGCCGGAAGCGATCGCAAGGACATGCTCCGCTCCGTGGTGCTCGGCTGGATCCCCTGGGCCAACGTCGACGAAGTGGTGACCTCGTCGGCAGAAGGCTCGTGGCAGCTCGGCGTGCGCGCGTCGGTGACGATCCCCGGCTTCGCACAGCCCGAGGGGAGCACCTGGGTGCTGTCCGGCATGACTCCGCTGCACGTGGTCACGCCCCAGCCGGTCTCAGCGACGATCGCGTCGACCTTTGCGGGCCAGGGCGCGCGCGAGAACGCGCTCGCAATCGAGTCGGCGTGGCACTACCACCTGCACCGTCGCATCGAGCTGCCCGCAGGGTGGCAGGTGCAGAAGATGCCCGCAGGGATTCATCTCGACGATCCGCATCTGCAGGCGGACCGCAAGGCGGCCGTGGATGCCACGGTGCTCGACGAGACGTTCGAGCTTTCGATTCCGACCGGAACGATCCCTGCGTCGGAGTTCGACGATTTCGCTGCCAAGGCCCGGCAGGTCGACGATGCGTTCCTGTCGAGCTTTCGCGTGGGGAAGACGCAAGGGAGAGGGAAATGAACCTTCATGCGGTGAGGCTCGACAAGCCTGACGACGTGAACCTGATCTTCGGCCAGTCGCACTTCATCAAGACCGTCGAAGACCTGCACGAGGCGATGGCCACCAGCGCGATGGGGATCAAGTTCGGAATCGCGTTCTGCGAGGCGTCGGGAGATCAGCTGATCCGCAAGAGCGGCAATGACGACGGGCTGGTGAAGCTTGCGGTGGACAATCTGCAGAAGGTCAGCGCAGGTCACACGTTCCTGATCATGATGACCGGCGGCTTCCCGATCCACGTGATGAGAGCCGTGCGGGCAGTGCCAGAGGTGTGCAGCGTGTTCTGCGCGACGGCGAATGCGGTGGAGGTCATCGTGGCCGAGACTGATCTGGGTCGCGGCGTGCTCGGCGTGATCGATGGACAGGTCCCGCTCGGTGTGGAAGGGGACGCGGACACAGCGGCGCGCAAGGGGTTTCTACGCAAGATCGGCTACAAGCTTTAAGTGATTGGAGCTGCGGCTCGGTCTGTTCCCACGTTGTGCACGATCGGCAAATTCTGCGTGCGCCGTCGTCAGTGTAGGATTCCGACTGCCCCGCACACACCCACAAATGCCTTGCCTCGATGCCTTCGCAGCCTAGAATGCCCAGCGAGCGTGCGTGCGTCGCGTTGCCGCAATGACCCCGGGCCGTGTGCATGGCTGGTCGCATGACAGCTTGCGTGGCTGGTCGCTCGCCAGTCCGAGGAGAGGAACCCCATGAAGCGCTTGTCCCTTGCTTGCTCGATCAACCTCGTGATCCTTGCGATGGCCGCCCAGTCGGTTGCCGCAGACTGGCACGCGGGTCCGGCGGGAAAGAAGTACCCCGGCATCCCTGCAGTGGCAGCCCGCGCGTACCTCGCTGAGTACAGGGCTCCGTTGAGCATCCAGGGTGTGGACCTGGTGGCTCACACCACGCTTCCTGTCTTCGATTCCCACACGGTGCGATTCGGGCAGACCTACGGTGGGCTTCCCGTGTTCCGCTCTGCGATTGCGGTGCGCGTTGGACCGGAGGGTGAGATCAAGACAGCTGTGGTGGACATTGCCCGCGATTTGAGCGTCTCAACCTTGCCTTCGGTCGACGAGGCATCCGTGCGCTCGCTGGTGGGGCAGTGGGCTGGGCGCGTGATTGGTGACGAATCGACGCTCGAGCTCGGGGTGATGGGCAATCGGCACGGCGGGGCGTTGGTGTGGCGAGTCGACGTACTGAGAAACGACGGTGCCCATCGATACGAGGTCGACGCGCACACGGGCAAGCTGATCCAGCAGTACCATCTCGCGGTCGACCTGAACATGGCGCGGGTCTACGAGATCAACAATCTCAAGACGCCGACCCCTGTGGACAAGGAGCTGTTGCACCTGACCGTGACCACGCCGCAGGAGCTGACCGGCGCGGAGGGCACCGTCGCTCGCTACATCTCAGGCGATCTCGAGGCGCAGCCTCCCAAGCCGTTGGTGGTCGATCCCAAGGCGGTGGTGCCGGATGCGAACGGCGACTTCCTGTTCGATCCGATCAACGGCTGGGCCATGGACGATTCGTTCGCCGAGGTGAACGTCTACTACCACCTCGATCGGATGAACTTCTTCTTCCGGGACACGCTCAAGGTCGACATGTCGGCCGTGAAGTGGTCGCTGCTTGCCGTGCCGCACTACGCGCCGAACCAGCAGCCCTACCAGAATGCCTTCTACTCACCGAGCAAGGCATCGGACGGCGTCAAGACCTACTACAACATGATCGTGATCGGCGGCACCAAGGCGCTGAACTGGGCCTACGACTCCGACGTGTTCCTGCACGAATACACGCACTACATGAACCACAATGCGATCGGGTTCAGCGAGGGCGTGTTCTCCATGGATGAGTACGGGCTGGTGACGATGCCCGGGTCGATCGACGAAGGGACGGCCGACTACTTCGCGTGCTCGGCGAACAACGACGCGGTGGAAGGGGAAGCATCGCTCGGGCAGGGCGCGCGCGACCTGAACGCCAATCCGGGCAAGTGCCCGGACGTGCTCTTTGGCGAGACCCACATGGATGGCGAGCTGATCGGTTCGGCTGCGTGGGCGGTGCGCAAGGAGCTGGGTGCCGAGATCGCCGATCCGCTGAACTGGGGCGCCTCCTCGATGCTGACGACTGCATGCACGCTGGGCGACTGGGCCAAGAACGTGCAGGACGGGATGGCAGAGCTCAAGACTGCTGGGAAGATCACGGACGCGCAGATCCAGAAGGTCAACGACGCGATTCACCTGCGGGGGCTCGACGACTGCTCGCGGTTCCTGTCCGTGGACGAGAAGACGTCCCGCAGGACGAACATGATCGGGCTCGATCTGGTGGGGCAGTACATGGGTGGCAGCTGCAGCATGCTGCGCAGCTACGGCTTTGCTCTCACGAGCCTGTTCCACTTCAAGTACCAGTCGAAGAGCGCGGACAAGGGCGTGAAGTTCACGGTCGACCTCAAGGCCATCATGGGCGGAGGCAGCGACTGGGACTGGGACATGGTGCTGCGCAAGAACGATCCGGTGACGTTCATCTCCAATCCCATGGGCATGTCGCTCGAGCTCGATCAACACGACTACAAGCTCGAGCACATCGACAAGGCCACGGGCGAGTTCACCATCGACGACAAGTCCAACCCGCCGTTCGACCCGACCGCGACCTACTACATGGTGATCTTCCAGCGCAACTGCCCCACGTCTCAGGCGACGGTGAAGGCGGCTGGCGTGGTTCCGGTTCCGGACGCCGGCCCGGATGCTCCGCCCGACGTGACGGAAGCGGGGCCGATCGTGGAAGCGGGAGCCGACTCAGCGGAGCCGACAGAGCCTGCGGCGGACGGTTCGGTCGAGGGCGGCTCGTGTGGATGCCGCACGGTTGGAGGCGCCAACGGCGCGACGCTCGCAGGGATGATGCTATCGATCGCTGCCATCGCAGCGGCGCGCTCGCGTCGCCGTCGGTGAGCCGCGATCCCTTTGGAGCCGCGACCGTAGGGGAGCGGGCAGCCTATCCATGTGCGCAGCCCGCTCGCCGACGCTCGCGGCTCTCTCGGTGATCTAGCGCTTTGCGGACGGAGGAAGCGGATCCGGGGTTCGACCTTCGAGGACGTCCGCGAGCCACGGGTAGGCGAAGGACACTTCCTCAGGCTCGGGAATGCGCACGACGCCGATGTAGCGTGCGTGGGGCGGGGCATAGGCCTCGTTGGGATCGAGATGGAAGCTGGTCAGCCCGCCTCCTGCGGCGCCGCCGTTGCCTGCCAGCCCACCGAGCCCGCACGCGTCACCACAGGTACCCGTGATGCACTGGAACATGTTGAGCGCTTCCATGATCGACGTCATCTTGTTGTCGAAGCAGTCCATGAAGCACTGAACGTTGATCTGGCCGCCTCCGCCGCTGCCGCCTGCGCCTCCGCCTCCGCCGAGGAAGCACTTCGGAATCGAGCACTGAATTCCCTGCCAGCAGGTGGTGTCGTTGTAGCAGGCGTTGATCTGGTCTCCGCACTTGGTCTGAAGGCATCCGACGCAGGCACCGATCGGGCCGGTGTCCGGGATCCAGGGGGGCAGGGTGTCGAAGAAGTCCTTGGAATCGCTGCCCGGGATCACGTCCTTGGGGGGGACGACGTCAGGCGGCGGAGTGGTCTGATCCGTGCCGACATCCTTCTTGAAGCTTCCGTCCACGACTCCGCCGCCGTATCCGCTCGGTCCGCTGCCGCCGACCGACGCGTCGAGCAGATCGTCAATGTCTCCCAACTCGACACCGCTGCGGCCTCCGCAGGAAGCTGCGAGACCGATCACCACGAGGCTGACCAGACCGAGCTTGTATTCGACGCGCATAAGAGTACCCCGAAGGCGAAGGGATTACGTATCGCCGCTGCCGGTACCATAGCAGATCCGGGCGTTCCACGAGTGCTGTGGATTTTTCCGGGCAAGCGGCATATGGGACGTGGACCTGGCAGAGCGGGGACCCAGCCGCATGGAGCAATGAACGTGGCGACGAAAGAGCACAAGAAGGTCACGGTCCCGATGCTGCGGGCCCGCAAGAAGGGCGGGCCGCGAATCACAGCTGTCACGGCGTACGATGCGACCCTGTCGCGGCTGCTCGACGAAGCCGGGGTGGATATCCTGCTTGTCGGCGATTCCCTCGGGATGGTCGTTCAAGGACTGGCCAACACGCTTCCGGTCACGCTCGACGAGATCTGCTACCACGGCCGGGCCGTGGCTCGCGCCGCGCGTTGCGCCCACCTGGTGGGCGACATGCCGTTCATGAGCTTCCAGCTTTCACCGCAGCAAGCCTTGGCGAGCGCGGGCAAGATGCTCAAGGAAGGCGGCGCGGAATCGGTCAAGCTCGAAGGCGGCGAGCCGTTCGCTCCCCACGTCCACGCCATCGTGCAGGCCGGAATTCCGGTGATGGGTCACATCGGTCTCACGCCACAATCCGTGCATGCCATGGGGGGATTTCGCGTGCAGGGCAAGGAAGAGGACGCTGCAGCGCGCCTGGTCGCCGATGCGCGAGCTCTCGAGCAGGCCGGCGCCTACAGCATCGTCGTCGAAGGCGTGCCCGCTGATGTTGCAGCGCGCATCACGGAGGCCATCGGGATTCCCACGATCGGAATCGGCGCTGGCCCGCATTGCGACGGACAGGTGCTCGTCTGCTACGACCTCCTGGGAATGGTTCGCGATCTGCACCCGAAGTTCGTCAAGCGCTACGCAGAGCTGGGCGACGCGGTCGTGACCGCGACGCGCTCGTTCGTGGACGAGGTTCGCTCCGGAGCGTTTCCGACAGCCGAGCACAGCTTCGGTGCCACAGGTCCCCGCGTCGTCGGCGAACCCACCGGGACCCGGCCCGTGGTCAGCAGCATCCCTCCGCCGTACGGTCCTGCAGAAGACTGAGCTGTCCTGGGCTGCGTTCAGTAGGCGGTGGGAATGCGCACGCGCGCGGCAGAGACGATGACAGAGCGAGGGATCGTGCCCTCCTCGTCGATCGGATAGTCGTTGCGCTGGACCTGCAGCAGCTTGGTAGCGGTCACATCTGCTGTGCCTCGCACCCGGTAGCTGAGCGTGGGCTGGCCGATCGTCTCGGCGAGAAGGGCGGGAAGCACGGTCCAGGGGATGATCACCGGCACGGCCACGAGCGTGGTCTGGTCCGAGTTCAGCCACCGGTTCGGGCTCATCCTGATCGGCGCGAGGGCGTACTTGTTGTTGATCGAGACGTTCGCGTTGATCTCCCGGGCCATCACGTCGAACGAGTTGGTGTTGTTGACCCGGACGATGACGTCGATTCCGACGCCATACAGGCCGACGTTGGAGACCTGCGCGTGATCCAGCTCGACGGTCGGCTTGTGCACGCACGAGACTGCCGAGGTCGCAGTCAGGGCCGACACCAGGAGGCATGCGAGGGGACTCCAACGAAAGAAGCGGGCTCGACCTGGCCGTTTCATCATGATGGTCCTCTTGTGGCTACACCCCATCCTACGGAGCTGGCCGCAGAATCGTCCCTGCGAACGCTAGCACGAGGCCAGGACGCTGCTCCAGCCTCACAGGGAGCACGGGATGCACGCTTGCTGAGCAGGCGTGAGGCCTGCGCGGAGAGAATCGATGGGCCGGCTGTCGAGCTACTTCACGTAGATCTGGGCCAGAGCCATGCCGGAGCCCGCAGTTGCCTTGACGATGACCTTGGCAGGTCCGCCGAAGGGCAGCGGGTTCTTGAAGCACGCGCCCTTGCCACCGAGCGTGGCGTTCGGGCCCTGCGTGTTGCTCTGCGCGAGCACTTGCGGGGGCATCTGCGGCATCGGCTGGGCCACGATCATGATGTCGAGCTGCTGGATTCCAGCGCCGACGCCGACGACGGAATAGCACTTGCCAGCGTTGAGGGTGAAGGGCTGCTCAAGGGTCTGGCCCTGCTGGAAGTTGCCGGCGAACGACTTGCCGTCAGGCTGCATGCCTTGCACTTCGGAGCCAGCGACGCCGGTCAGCACCGGGGTGAGCGCTCCAGCAACGGCCGGATCCATGGGCTGGGCAGCGCCGCCTGTTGCAGCCGGGGGTGCGCCAGTGGTAGCCGGCGGAGCAGCGGTGGCGGGCGGAGCGGCTGTCGCTGGTGGATAGCCACCGCCCGGGGGATAGCCACCGGCTGGGGGCTGCTGATAGCCACCGGGCTGCTGATAGCCACCGGGCTGCTGGTAGCCACCGGGCTGCTGATAGCCACCGGGCTGCTGGTAACCGCCGGGCTGCTGATAGCCCATCGCATTCGGGTCGTTGGCGTTCTTCTGCTCTCCAGCGCAGGCAGCTGCAACCAGAACGAACAGGGCACCGGACACGAGGATCAGTGAGCGCATACGCATCTCCTTTGGAGCAAGAACGCCGTAGCGGGGTTTCCCTTACGGCTCGGAACACCGTGCCGGCCGGTCCATGCCCGGCACGGCAACGCCGGTTTGACGGCAGAAGCGCAGCGCCTGTTCTACACCGGGTGCACAGATTTCACTAGATCGCGATGGAACCGTGCGTTGTTTCCGGGATTCCGTGCCAAGTGCTTGCAGATGCGCGGTTTTTGCCCGCGCAACGCATCCTCGCTTGCGTTTCGACGCGCCAGGGCTTTGATTGCACCATGGTCTCGCGGTCTCCCTTGATACTCGACCAGCCTGAGGCTTTCCGCGCCGCGCTCGATCAGGCCCGAAGGGACGGAAAGCGCGTCGGGTTGGTCCCCACCATGGGCGCCCTGCACGAAGGGCACCTTGCGCTCGTCACCGAAGCGCGCTCCCGCGCCTCGTTCGTCGCCGTCACCGTCTTCGTCAACCCGACGCAGTTCGGACCGAACGAGGACTACTCCCGCTACCCTCGCACCCTGGAACGGGACGTCGCGCTTTGCGGATCGGTCGGGGCCGACTGCGTGTTCGCGCCCGACGTCAAGACGATGTACCCGGATGGCGAGCTCACCCGGGTGCGCGTCGACTCCATTTCGGTTCCGTTGTGCGGAGTGACGCGTCCCGGTCACTTCGAAGGCGTTGCGACGATCGTTGCCAAGTACTTCGCGCTCTCGGGCGCATGCGTTGCGGTATTCGGACGCAAGGACTACCAGCAGCTCAAGGTCATCGAGCGCATGGCGCGAGACCTGCTTTTTCCGGTCGAGGTGGTGGGCTTCCCCACGGTACGCGAGCCAGACGGATTGGCGATGAGCAGCCGAAACCGCTACCTGTCCGAGGACGCTCGCGCTCGAGCGGCGCACATTCCGCGTGCGCTCTCCGCGTCGGTGCGCCTGTTCGAAGCTGGTGAGCGGGGGGCTGGCGCGCTGCGCCAATGCGCTCTCGAGCGGATCCAGCGGATTGCGGACAGCATCGACTACGTGGAGGTAGCCGACCCGGACTCGCTGCGCTTATATGAAAGCGGTGAGCACGTGGGAGAGCGTGCTCTCGTCGCCCTGGCCATTCGAATCGGCCCGGCGCGTCTCATCGACAACGTCGTGCTCGGAGAAGACGCCGCACCGTGTGGGGAGGAAGCAGGATGATCGAAGGCAGCTTCATCGTAATCGAGGGGATCGACGGAGCCGGTACGACCACGCAGGCGGATCTGATTGCGAGCTGGTTTCGGACGCGCGGGCTGCCAGCGCACACGACGCACGAGCCGACCGACGGGCCGGTGGGCTCGCTCATCCGACAGGTGCTCACCAACCGCCTGGTGGTGTGCGGGATCACGGGGCCACGCGCTCCGGCCTGGACCACCATGGCGCTGCTCTTTGCGGCAGATCGGCTGGATCATCTCGAGAGCGAGATCCTTCCCAACCTGCTCGACGGGGTGACGGTGATCAGCGATCGATACGACCTGTCGAGCCTTGCGTACCAGTCCGCGACTGCGACCGGCTCCGAGGTCGAAGCCTTGAAGGTGACGGCGTGGGTACGCGAGCTCAACAAGCACGCGCGGCGCCCTGATCTCACGATCGTGCTCGACGTGGATGCCGAGGTCGCTGCCAAGCGTCGTCGCAAGAGGGGCAGCTCGACCGAGCTGTACGAGGAGACCGAGCTGCAGAGGGCGTTGGCGCGAGCCTACCTGCAGGCGGAGAAGTTCGTCCCGGGCGACACGGTCGTGCACATCGATGGCAACGGTCCGGTGGAGCAGATCCACCAGGCGATCGTGGAGGCGGTTCGCAAGACGCGTGGCGAACCGGCCTGACGCACGGGTGGGCCGGATCATTCTTGCGCTGGGCTGTCGTCCCGCTCATAGTGCGGCCGTGCGATCGGTGCGTCATTCGTTGAGGATCTGGACCCGAAGGATGCTCGGGCCCTGGGTGCCGGCTGCAGCGTGCTGGGCTGTCGCGATCGGCTGCGGCGCTTCACCCGAGCCGCCACCGGAGACATCGAGCTCCGCTGCGACCGAGACGGTTGCGCAGGACTTCGGGCTGCCACCGCTGCCCAAGGGGCATGTCTGGCGCGCACAGGTGATGCGCGTGATGTCCCCTGGCATGCCCGTGTTCCTGCAGCACATCGAGGTGCGCGAGAGGCTGACCGAGGACGGCAAGTTCATCGGTTGGGAAGTGCTTCGTCTCAAGGGCGAGCCTTCGTTCTGGCAGGGCGTGGACCTGCGCTCGGGTGACGTGATCCTGCGGGTCAACGGCGCGTCGATCGGCCACTACGGCCAGGCCTTCAAGGTGTGGCAATCGCTCGTGACGGCGCCGTCGCTCGTGGTCACCTACGATCGCGGCGGCCAGACCCGAGAGCTGCGCTGGGAGATTCACGACGAGGCTTCGGACGCGGGAGCCACGCCTGCTCCGGCGACCTCGAGCTGGCCCAAGGCCGCACCGGCCGGCAGTGCCCCGCCCCCGGCGGCAGCCGATGCCGGCAGCTCTGGCTGACAGACGCCTGGCTCAGCCGAAGCGAGACCGGAGCGAGGCGATCGCCTCTCGATCCATCTCGGGCGTGGCGGTCGCCGCGGTCGCAGGCTCAAAGGCCACGAGCACCATCGAGCCGCGTGCCGGATCGTCGACCACGAACACATGCTCCGCGTCGAGCGCGCCGTGGGCTACCGCCTGCTGGTGAAGTCGATCCATCGCACGCTGCAGCGAATCCAGCTCGTCGGCGCTGAGCCTTCTTTGCGCTTGCGACAGCGGCACCCCCTCGGGCTCCTCGAACCAAAGCTGTCCTGCCTCGGTGTCTGCCCGCACGACTGCGGGTAGGCAGTCGCACGATGCAGCCACATAGCCGCGAGCGATGCGCTGCATCGGCTCATCCATGGGCACGACGATCACGCGCCGCTGCAGCCAGTCGTCGAGGAATCGAGCGCCATGCACAGGCTTGAGCCTCGAAGCCGAAGAGGACCGAGGCAGCTCGGCCACGTCCCGCTGCCACGCTGCGCCGGGCAGCTTGCTTGGCCATGGGAGCGACGCCAGCGCGTCGCGCGCTGCAAGCGAGCCCTGGGGTCTTCTCGACGGATCCTCTTCGATCATGGCCAGCAGGGCCTGATCGTGCGCGGGCGTCAGGTCCGGATTGCTCTTCGAGGGAGCGATCGGCCTGTCGCCGGACATGGCAGGGGGCTGTCCGGTGAGCATCTCCAGGAGCGTCGCTCCGACACCGAAGATGTCGCTGGCCGGGGTTGCAGGACGGCCTGCGCGCTGCTCAGGCGACATGTACGCGAGCGTGCCGATGACTCCAGCGGTCGCGGTGGTGGAGGAATCGGAGATGTGGGCTGCGCCGAAGTCAGCGAGCATGGTCACGCCTGCGCCATCGAAGAGGACGTTGGACGGCTTGATGTCGCGATGCAGGATTCCGAGCCGGTGTGCTTCTGCGAGCGCACCGAGCACGGCGCAGGCGATCTCGATGGCGCGTGCAGGAGCGATTGGGTCGTGGGCGATGCGGTCAGCGAGCGAGCCGCCCGGCATCCAGGGCGTGATGATGGCGCCAGCGTCTTCGACGAGCTCGACCAAGGGCAGGACATTCGGGTGCCGAAGCTGCTGCAGGATGCGCGCTTCGCGCACGAGCCGTCCAAAGGCATCGCGCCCAGCGCCGACGAGGCTGGCGCCGAGCAGCTGCTTGATCGCCACGCGCTGATGCGTCAGGCGATCCACGGCTTCGAGCACGCGAGCGGACGGAGTCGAGGCTGCGGTGCGCACCACCTCGTATCTTCCGTAGATCACGCCGTGCGGCGCATCGTCTGCGACCGGCCCCTGGACCGAGGCAAGCTCGACACCTGCCTTGCGCGCCTCGTCATCGAGCTCCGCACGCGGGCCTGCCAGGCCGAGCGCATCGAAGCACGAGGCCAGCAGCGGAAGCACCTTGGGGCGAAGCGGCGAATCAGGTGCCACCCGCTGCAGGATCCTCGCTGCAGGCTCGTGGCGTCCTGCGCGCACCAGCAGCGATCCGAGCGCCAGGATCAGATCCTCCCGGCTGCCGTCCAACCGCAGCGCAGCTTCCAGCACGCGCGCCGCTTCCCGCGCGTCGCCCGACGCTTCCCAGGCAGCGGCTGCGCGGCCCGGCTCGCCAGCGCGCGCCCAGGCGCCCGCAGCGTTCTGCAGATCCCCGAGCCGCTCGAGGAGCAGCGCAGCGTGGCGATCGCGACCTTTGGCTCGCAGAAGCTCGGCGGTCGTGCGAGCGTGCTCCGGGTCAGCGACGAGCGCGTCGATGCAAGGCTCTGCGACGCTGTCGTCGCTGCAAAGGCTCGCGAGAAGCAGCGCGCGCCGAGCGTCGCCAGCATCGAGCGCAGCGACGGAAGCGGGCGCAAACAGGCAGGCCCGCTCGAACAGCGTCGATGCCCGGGCGTGCAGCCCCTGGAGCCGAGCCTGCTCGGCCGCCTCCTGCAGGCGCCCCTGCGCCTCGAGCGCGTCGATGTCACTCACGCTCGGAGTCGAGATCGTCTTCCTCGACGATCTCCTCGTGGGGTTCTGCCTCGAGCTCGCGCACGGGGCGTCGTTCCCGCCACACCGACTCCACGTTCTGCGTGGGGGCGGCCCAGGGTCGGGGTGGCTTGCGACCCGCCGCAGCGGCGAGCGCGTCGTTGGAGCGCGCCTCGCTTCCGAGCGTGCTGCGCTCGCAATTGCGCTGGCCCGGTCCGCTCCGATCGATCCAGTAGTAGCTGGCCGGTCGCACGTCGACATGGATGAAGCCGCTGCTCGGGTACACGCCCACGCCCACGAACCCGCGGGAGCGGACGTACTTCGCGACTTCGTCCTCGGTCACGCCGGGCACGATCATGTCCATCGCGCGACCCCTTCCGTGGTTCGAATGGCCGCCGCCGAGCGCAGTGCGGTAGCCGCTGATCACGCGCAGCGCGTTCACGCCGAAATGGGTCTGGATGTCGTAGACGAGATCCACGAGCGACGGATCGATCGGATGCTCGTTGCCGCGTCGTGTGTCTCGAAGCGCGTGTGCGAGCCGATCCAGGTCAGTCGCGGAGAAACGTCCGGTCTCGGTCTGGGGCTCCAGGTCGATCCGCTCGGCCGTGTTCAAGATCTCGAGGGTCAGATAGGGACGTCCTCGCGCATCGGTTCGCGCAGGCACCGTCACAGGCTTGTGCCAGCTCTCGACCGCGACGCGGTAGCTGTGGGGAATGTAAGGGGACCACCTCGGGCTGCACGGCGCCGGTGGCGGCGGCTTCGGCTTGCCGCGCGGGCGTCCCCGTCCCTGCGCTCTGCCCTGCGGCGCAGGCTTGCCCGGTGCGGGTGGATCTGCCTTGGGATCCTTGCCTGCAGCGGATGCGGAGCCCGATGGCGCCGGAGCCGAGGGGGCTGGTTTCGGTCGAGGTCCTGCGAGCGCGCTGCCTGCCAGCAAGGCGAGCGTGCCGATCGCTGCCAGCAGCCGCAACCTACGGCGCGGCAACCTTCACCTTGCCGACCACGGCAACGTCGAAGTGCGCCGTGCCGATCTCTCCGGCGCTCGTTCGCAACGGCGAAACGCGCATGCGGTGGATCGACAGCGTGAGTGCCGGCGTCTCCGGGATCGCCACCGCGGCGATGCGTCCAGAGCCTGTGTCCGGCATCGCGCAACGCACGCGATCCGAGGGCGATCCAGGGATCGGATCGATGTCGACGTAGATGCGGTCCGAGGGTTCTCCCGCGATCCAGGACAGGTTGAGCGCCTGGCCAGCGTGCGCTTCCACTTCGCTCGAATCGAACGGAAGCCCTTCGATCCTCACCGACTTCGGAGGCGATGGTGCCTGGGTCGAAGCATCCATGGCTGCGAGGCCGTCCGTTCCACTGGTGCGAACCTCGAGACTTCCACCGAGCGGCAATGCGAGATCGCTCTGCCCGGGCGCCGTGTACATCACGCCGGACACGAGATTGGCGACGTCAGGGAATGCACGGACGGACAGCGGCACCAGGGAAGTACCGGTTCGCACGCTGACCTCGCCTGCGAACGCCAGCTCGACCGGGACCATGGAGGCCGGGATGCTCTGCGCCGCATGTGCACCGGTCGTAACGCACTGCCCGAAGCCCGGGACCTCGATCAGATCGGTCACCAGCCCGGTGACCGCTTCGACGGCCTGATCGTCGCTCACGCGCATGAACCACATCGAAGCGTGCGACCGCGTGGCGTCCTCGGTGTCGACCGGCACGGTCTGCTCGACAACGAGCAGCGCATGCGTGGACGAACTGTTCGCATCGGCCGTTGCGACGACATCGTTGGTGCAGGCCGCCAGGCCGAGGCAAGCCAAGGCGAGGACGGGGACCATCAAGGGGGCTGAAGACGAACGCATTCGACGATTAAGGTACGCAATCGACGGGGTGACGGCAAGCCTCGCAGACAAATCTCCTGCGGACTCCCTTGGTTTACTGAAGCATTTGCATGATACGCCCAAGGGACCCGGGCGATTCCCCGGCGTTCGAATTCCTGCGAGGCCGGAACGCCGAGGCCCTGCCCGCGGCCACTCCGGGCCCGGCGGTCACATCAGCTGACGCGACGCGCGATCGATGGCCTGCAGCTCTTTGTGGCTGAGATCGAACGCCATGGCGCCCACGTTGTCCTTTGCGTGCGAGCTGCGCGTGGCGCCCGGAATCGCGACAACCATGTCGCCGTAGAACGTCACGAGCCAGTTGAGCGCCACCTGCGAGCTGCTCACGCCGTGCGCGTCGGCGATCTCGCGCAGCAGCTTAATCAAGGGCCACGTTCGCTTGAGCCCCTTTTCCTTGAAGGATGGCATCCACTTGCGGGGGCCTGGACGGCTGTTGATCGAGTCCGGGTCGTCGTGGAACTTGCCCGAGAGCAGACCCTGGGCGAGCGGCGAGTAGGCGATGAGCGTGATGCCGAGCTCTCTGGCCGCGGCGAGCAGGCCGTTGGACTCGATGCGCCGATCCAGCAGGCTGTAGGGCATCTGGTTGGACACCAGCGGGATGCCGCGCATCGCGAGAAAGGCGTGCGCGTCGCGCATGCGCGAGGTCGAGAAGTTGCTCACGCCCACGGTGCGGATCTGCTCGCGCTCCACCAGATCCGCCATGGCGTTCATCTGCGCCTCGACCGATGAGATCGAAAGCGGCTGGTGCACCTGGTGCAAATCGATCGGGAAGCCACCGAGACGCTCCAGCCTCTCGCCGATCGTGCTCTTGATGTTGCACGCGCATCGCAGCGTCGGCCACCACTTCGTGGCGACCACCACGTCACCCGGGGCCTTGCCACAGGCCTTCAACGCTTCGGCGAGCATCTCCTCGGAGCGCCCATTGCCGTAGACCTGGGCTGTGTCGAACCAGTTGACCCCACCATCGAGCGACGTCTGGACGATCTCCTGCACGACATCGGCGGGCACGGATTCCCAGAAGCCACCTGCGAGGTTCTTGCGCTGCGAGAACTGCCAGCAGCCAAGCCCGATGGGCGAAACCTCGATGGAAGAGCGTCCCAGCCTTCGACGCAGTCTCATGAATCCGGGTCCTTTCGACGAGCGCGTAAGTGCGGCCAGCGCCGCAGCGTGGCGATCCAACCACAAGCGGAGGGCGGAGGGACACACATTCGATCAGCCCCGATCACCGCATCGCCCCTCGATGCTCCCCTGGGACGGAAAAGAAGCAGAGGTGGGGAGCTACGGAACGCCCCTTGCCTGCACCGGGCACCCGTGCATGACCTCCCAGCCCCCAGAGTTCCGGGATCGCCTGGCCAACGCCGTGGTCCTGATTGGAAACGCCTCGCGCTGCTCGGTGCAGGCGCAGGCGCGCTGATCTGCTTTGCGCTGCTTGCAAAGGGCGGGTGCAGACGGGCACCCCACGCAACCGATGCTCCCTCGGAGCTGCTCACCGCAGCGTCCGCATTTCCGCCAGCTACCGCCCCGCTGCAGCCGTCCACGCCGCTCGCTCCGCTTCTCGCTGCCGACGAACCCGATCGGCTCGCCGTGCTCGATCTCGCCGAGAACGCGATCAGCGTCACGCGCGGCTCCCCGCTGGTGCTGCGATTCAACCGGCCCATGGTCGATGCCTCCAAGGTCGGCAAGCCGGTCGCGGACGCGCCAGCGCGTTTCAAGCCCGCGGTGCAAGCGACCCAGACATGGACGGGCCGTGCGGTGCTCCAGATCGAAGCCTCTGCCGGTACGTGGGAGCAGACCCGCGTCGCGACCCTCACCTTGTCGCCAGACCTTCGCTCGCTCGCAGGCGACACCGTCCCCGAGTTCGAGCCGCGCACCGTGGTGTTCGATGCATCCCCTCGCTACCACGGGCGTCGCTCCGAGCGGATCGTGCCTGGAGAGGCCGCCCGCCTGCTCTTCGACGGCAAGGTCAACACCGGGGAGCTCGCGTCGAAGATGCTGGTCTACGAGGTGGATGGCGGCAGGCGCATGATGCCGTTCACGCTCGCAGAGCAGCCGCGCGACGACAAAGGTCACGTGCCCGTGGACCTCAAGCCCGGCCATACCCTGGAGCCGGGGGGAAAGTTCGCGGTTGCGATCGCGCCCGTGCTCTCGCGTGGTGGAACGCATCCCAGGGTGGTGGAGTTCGAGTTCGCGCCCAGGCCGCGGGTGGAAGGGATCGGGTGCCCGATCGACGCCAAGGAGGCGAGCCAGTGCGAGCATACGGAGCCGCCCGGGCGCGTGGTCGATATCGGCGAGGCTCTCGTGCTCGTCGGGAGCTCCGAGCTGAAGGAAGTCACGGCACAGTCGGTGGAGATCCTTCCTGCGCTCGCCGGGCTGAAGGTTGCGCTCGAGGACTCGAAGCGCATCGTGATCCGCGGGGACTGGACGCCGGGGCAGGTCTACCAGCTCCTGCTCAAGGAGCTGAAGGACAAGGAAGGCCACCCGCTGCAACGATTCGCCCCGCTCGCCGTGCGCAGCAACGGGCGCGCGCCCGAGGTGCGCGTCAGCCTCGGTCGGTTGACCTTCGAGCGCACCGCTACTCCATCCCTTCCCTTCGCCGCCATCCACGTGGAAGAGGGGCAGCTGCGCTGGGCGCCCGTGCCTGCAGGGCGCGAGATCGCTGCGGTCGTCCAGGCCAGAGACCTCATCGACCTGGGCAAGAAGACCGACGCCCTCTCCGTGCCCTTGCTCTCGCTCGCTCCCGACTCGAAACCCAACCGCTGGGGCAAGGGGATCTTCCCATGGATCGAAAACGATCCATCCAGGTCGGCGCTCGCGGTCTTCGCGTTCCTTCCGGACAAAGCTGAGCGGGAGCCCGAGTCGATCCGAACCACGTTCGCGCAATGGACCGATCTCGGTCTCGACGCCAAGATCATGGCGGGAGGCGTCTCGATCTGGGTGACCTCGATCGACAAGGCGACTCCGGTGGACGGAGCCGTCGTGACAGTGGCGGACGCGAAAGGAGTCGAGGTTGGGACGGCCCGCACGGACGCGAACGGCGTCGCGTGGCTTGGGACCCAGGCAGGGGCCTTGTCCAGCGGTGCCGTGGTGCGCGCGGTGCAAGGGGCGGACCGCGCGGTCATGCTGGTGGACTGGCGCGCATCGATCGGCCCGCGCCATGTCGGCGTGAAGCCTGGGGAGGAGCCTGCCGGAACGGATATGCCAGTGGCCTCCCTCTTCACCGACCGCGGCATGTGTCGTCCCGGAGAGTCCATCCACGTCAAGGCGGTGGTGCGTACACCCGGCGCGCAGCCCAAGGCGATCTCCACAGGGTCGATGCGCTTTCGCCTGCATCCTCCCTCGACCCAAGCGCCGGCTGCGGTCAAGGAAGTCGCATTGAATGCATTCGGCACCGCGGCAGCCGATTTCGCGATCGACTCGAACCGCGAAGCGGGTGCGTGGCTCGTCGAGGCGTGGCGCGATCCCTACCAGCAGCCCATCGGCACGGTCTCCTTCACCGTGGGGGAATATCGACCTCCGGTCTTCCGTGTGGACCTCACCAGCGAGTCGGAGGGGCTGTCCGAAGGCGATCCGCTTCACGCGGTGCTGTCTGCGGCCTACCCTTTTGGCCCGCCCGCAGCGGGAGCACGCGCGCATTGGACGCTGACCCGAGCGTCGAGCGGCGCCGACTATCCCCCGCGCTGGGAGGACTATACGTTCTCGCCGGCGGACAGCTCCACACGCTCCGGGATGATCGACTCCGGGGATCTGACGCTGGGTACGGACGGCAAAGCGGCGATCGACTCGAAGATCGCGATGGCTTCGTATGCGAGGCAGTCCGCCACGCTCGAGGCCACGGTGCGTGACCCTTCAGGACAGACCACGAGCGCCCGCAAGCAGTTCGACACCTGGCCCGCCCGATGGGAAGTCGGGGTCCACGAGGTCCCGGATTGGGTCGAGGCCGATTCCACGATCGACGTCAACGCGATCCTGATCTCGCACGACGGCTCCCTGCAATCGGGTCGTCCTGTGCACGCCAAGATCATCCGCGAGGGGTGGCACACCTGGTGGCAATGGTCGTCGCACGCGCACAAGGCAGAGGACGACGAGTCGGAGGAGGGGAGCTTCCGGGCGCGCAAGGCCAAGGAAAGCAAGGTCGTGCACGAGTGCAAGCTCACCTCGGGGGCTGAGCCCGTGCACTGCACGTGGAAGGCGGACCGCCCTGGAACCTACCTGCTGGAAGCCAGCACGGTCGACGACAAGGGGCGCACGAGCGTGGCATCGGTGCGCGTGTACGTGGCAGGACCGGACGAGCATCCGGATCGCGACGCTCCTGGCACTGCGATCAGCCTGACGCCCACCAAGCGGCTGTTCGAGGTCGGAGATACCGCCGAGCTTGCGTTCGAATCGCCCTTCCCCGACGCAGAAGCGCTGCTGCGCATCGAGAGGCAGAGCGTGCTCCACCTGGAGCGACGCCGCGTGTCTGCAGGCGGCAACGTCATGCGGCTGCTCGTCACGCCAGAGATGGTCCCCAACGTCTTCGCCTCGGTCACCCTGGTGCGTCCGCGCACGGGTGAGCCCGGGGCGAAGCTGGATCTGAACGCCCCGGATCTTCGCGTTGCCACCTCGGAGCTGACCATCCGTCCCAAAGCCTCACCCCTCAAGGTCGAGCTGGTCTTCCCAGAGGCCAAGGCAAGGGCTGGCGCGGATCTTCCCATCGAGGTACGGGTTCGCGATGCCGGGGATCATGGTGCAAGGGCAGAGGTCGCGCTGTACGCGGTCGACGAAGGAACGCTGCGGCTGACCGGGTATACCACCCCTGATCCATCGGACGGATTCTTCCCTCGCATCGCTGCGTCGTTCGCATGGGAAGACCTGAGGAGATCGCTGGTGTCGCGCGTGCCGCAGGACCTTCTGCCGGCTGCCGGAGGCGATGGCGCGTCGAACGCCGATCAGGTGAGGTCCGACCTCCGCGAGAGGTTCGAGCCTACTCCCCTGTGGTTGCCCGCCTTGCAGACCGACGCGTCCGGGGTTGCGCGAGCCACGCTGCACCTTCCCGCGCGTCCCACGGAGTACAGGGTCATGGCCGTGGCGACTGACGACGGTGCGCGGTCGGGGCGCGCTGAAAAGAACGTGATCGCAACCCGCGCCGTGGTCGTTCGGCCGGTGCTGCCACGCTTCGTCACCGAAGGCGATCGATTCGAGGCTGTGGCATTCCTGCACAACACCACAGAGGCGCCCCTGGACGTGACGCTCGCCACCACGATCAACGGCGAGGCCCGCCCGCCAAGGAACGTGCGAGTCGAAGCCGGGCGCGACGCGCGCGTCGCAGAGATGCTCGGACCAGTGCAGGGTCGCTCGGTGTCGATTCGACTCAAGGCCGCAGCCGCAGGTGAGACCGAGGAAGTCGTCCGGGAAGTACCTCTGGACAGCAGGGGGCGCACGATGCGCTCTGAAGTGGTCGGAGCCGTTGCCGCGGATCGTCCGGTGGCCATTGCCCTGCCCCAGCCGATCGAGCGTCGTGACGGCGAGCTGACGCTTGCCATCGCTTCCCATCCTTTCGTGGGATTCGACATGTCGGTGGAGGCGCTGGAGGCAGGCTCCTGGGGAGGGGTGGAGCCCTTGGCTTCATCGCTGATCGGCCTTGCCTCCTATGCCAGGCTCGACACGGGAAGGCGGCCTGCGAGCGCTTCAGCCGCAGAGCTGCAGGCGCGCGCGGACAAGGCGATCAAAGCGCTGCTTCAGCTTCAATCCCCATCCGGAGGGTTCGGCCGGTTCTCGTCAAACGAGGGGCCGGACGCCTACCTGTCGGTCTATGCGCTGCATTCTCTGCAGTCGGCCAGGAAGGTCGGCTGGGTGGTGCCGGATGAAGCGATGGACAAGGCCGTGAAGTGGGTCGCTGAGCAGGCGAAGTCCACCACCTTCCTCGATGGGCACGAGGACCGCGGTCGAAACGATCTTGCGTTTGCCCTGCGCGTGCTCCAGCAGTCTTCGGCGGCAGACGGCGGTCGCGTGCAAGCGCTCTACGATCAGCGCCAGACACTGTCGCCCATCGGGCTGTCGAATCTCGCGCTGGCAATGTCTTCTGGGGATCGGCGCAGGGACGGTCTGGTTCTGGACGCAGTTCGCAAGGTGCTGGCAACGCGCGAGGACGAGCGCAGGGATCCCACGCTGCTCCGCTGGTACGACAGCTCGGCGCGGACGCTGGGGACCGTGCTCGAAGCTGCTGCGTCCATGGAGCCCATGCATCCGGAGTCGCGCAAGCTCGCCTCCAGGATTCTCGCGCAACGATCGAGCGACGGACAGGCATCGTGGTGGTCCACCCACGAAACGAGCTATGCGCTGGCCGGTCTGGCAGCGTACGGCGCGCGCTTTCGCGGGATCGAGCCGCTCCAGGTGCGCGTGCGCCTCGATGGCGCGCCGCTCTCCCAGCGGGAGCACAAGAGCGATCAGGCCTGGTACACGATTCCGATCGAGAGAGTGGCAGATGGAACCCACAAGCTCGAGATGGATGCAGACGGCCCGGCATTCTACTCGCTCGCCGGAAGCTGGAGCGTGCCCTTGGGACCGGACGACGACACAGCGCGGGGCAAGGTGGTCGCATTGCATCGGGTGCTGGAGAACGAGTCGGGAAGCCGTCTGGAGGACGGCGCCCACGTGAAGCTCGGCGAGCTGGTGCGCGTTCGGGTCTTTCTCTACGAAGAGAACGCATCCCCGCCGCTGGTCGTGATCCGGGATCGATTCGGCGGAGGCCTGGAGCCGATCGATGCGAGCTTGGAGACGACTCCGCAACAAGCGCTCTGGGCACTGCTCGGAATGGAGGATGGAGAGGAAGCCATCGATTCCAGGGGCCACTACGCTTCGCGCTCCCTGGGGGAGCTCGCGCACCGGGCCTTTGGCGAGCGCGACGTGAGATTCTTCGTGTCCGGAAGCTCGGCTGGACTGCGCGAGTTCACCTACGGCGCACGGGCAACGACTCCGGGAACGTTCGTGCTGCCGCCGGCCGAGCTCGAAGCCTTGTACGTGCCCGGCTTCATCGCGCGCAGCCAGGCGACCTCGCTCGTGGTGGAACCTTGACCATGCCGCGATCGCTCCTGATCTACCGTCGATTCGGGTCCACGCAGACAGCGTTGTATCTCGTCCGCACGGTAGTCCGGGGGGCGATGCGGCTGACGACACTCCTCGCGATCGCAGCCTTGATCTTCGGTGTGCTGTGGCATGGGTTGCCCCCGCGAGCCTTGGTGGACACGCATCGATTCGCGCATCCCCAGGACACGGTGATCGTGACCGATCGGCACGGCGCTGCTCTGAAGCACGTGCGCGCGGACGGGATGGATCGGCGCTGGATCGATCTGCAGCATGTGTCCCCAACTCTGATCTCTGCCATTCTCGCCGCGGAGGACACGCGGTTTGTCTCGCATCACGGAGTGGACTGGCGCGCCGTGGCACGGGCCGTGCTCACCAACCCGCTGCCCTGGCACCGCAGAAATGGCGCGTCGACGATCACCCAGCAGGTGATCAAGCTGGTCTACGGCCGTCGGGCCGGAGTGCTGTCCAAGGGCATGGAGATTCTGCGCGCTGGAGCGCTCGAGAAGCTCATGTCCAAGGACGAGATCCTCGAGCAGTACGTCAACCGCCTCCCGTTCGGCGATCGGATCGAAGGGGTGGCTCGCGCAAGCGAAGCGTACTTCGGGAGGCCGCCTTCGGAGCTGACCGTGGCTGAATCCGCGTTGATCGCCGGCATACCGCAGGCGCCGAGCGTCACCGAACCCCGGCGCCACCTCGCACGGGCGATCCGGCGTCGCAACGAGGTCCTCGACAGGATGCTCCAGGTCGGATTCATCGATCGGGACACGCACGCGATCGCGATCCACGAGGTGCCGTCGATCCGCACGGACAGCCCGCACCCGGACGAGGCGCCGCGCTTCGTGGAGGTGGCCATGGAGCAGTGGAGGGGAGGGAAGGTAGTCCGAGAGGGGATGAGCCTGCGCACCTCCCTGGATCTGGAGCTGCAACGCAGGTGCGAACAGCTGGTGTCCCAGGGTGTCGCGAGGTTCGCTTCCAGGGGGGTGACCAATGGCGCGGCGGTCGTCATCGGCAATGCCAGCGGGGAGATCCTCGCCTACGTCAGCGCGGCGAGACAAGGTCCGGATGCACCGGGCGGCGCGCTGGACCTGTTGGATCGTCCACGCCAACCAGGCTCCACCCTCAAGCCGTTCGTCTACGAGCTTCTGTTCGAAAAGGGAGGAACTGCGGCAACGATCCTGGACGACATCTCCCTTCCGATGACCGGTGCCCAGGGGCGCTTGTTCGAGGCGCACGACTACGATGGACGCGAGCGAGGGCCGGTCCGAGCGCGCGTAGCGCTCGCTTCCTCGCTCAATCTCGCCGCGATCGACGCGGCAGCGCGGGTAGGCCAGGACTCCATCGTTCGAAGATTGCGTCTGCTCGGCATTCGCAACTTGCAAGCTGCAGACCACTACGGCGCCGCCGCTGTGCTGGGCGGACTCGACGTAGCGCCGATCGATCTTGCGCGCGCCTATTCGACGCTTGCACGCGGCGGGACCTCGGCAGCGATCCATGTGTCGCCGCACCCTGCTTCGCCTGGCACCGAGCTGATGAAGCCTGACGCAGTGGCAGTTGCAGTTGACATCTTGTCCGACCCGCGGGCGAGGGCAGATGGGTTCGGCGCTGATCTCACCGAGGCGTCGGGGCTGCAGCGATTCGGATTGAAGACAGGAACGTCGACGGGATGGCGGGACGCGTGGGCTGTGGCCTTCACGCGCAGCCTGACCGTGGTGGTGTGGCTCGGGGATCCGGCCGGGCAACCGCTGGGAGCGGTGTCGGGCTTCGAGGCTGCGGCGCCGGTGGCTGCGAGGATCCTGGCCGCGGCAACCGCTCGGGCATCGGCGAACGGCGCCACCGATCCCAGGGATGTTCCGCTGCGGCTGCTGACCGCAGAGGTGTGTGCATCCTCTGGGCTGCGGCCTGGACCTGGCTGCCATCACGTCGTTCGGGAGCAGTTCGCGCCAGGCAGTTTGCCTGTGCAGGAGTGCGAAGCGCACGATGATCAAGGGCGGAGCGTGCTGCCCCCGCGCTACGCGCAATGGGTGCGCGCCACGCGACCTGCAGGGGTGTCCGCGAGCTTCCTGGTTGCTGAAGGTGGAAGCGTGCCCGAGGTTTCGGAGCCGCGGGACGGCACGCGCCTGCTGATCGATCCTTCCCGTGGTGAGACGGCAGTTCGGCTTCGAGCGGCGCTTGGCGGCAGCGAGACGATCGACGTCCGATGGGAAGTGGATGGCAGGAAGGTCGGGGGAGACCGCTGGGCTGCTGCAGCTGGCGCCCACGAGATTGTGGCGGTCTTCAAGGGACGGCGCAGCAAGCCATCGAGGGTAGAGGTGGATGTGCCGTGAGAACTAGGAGCTGAGAACAGGAATGGGAATGCAGAACACGGAATGGTAGGGGCGGATGGAAGGCGGATGGAAGGCGGATGGAAGGCGTCAGACGTGCTGGAGGATCCAACACGCCTGCGCCTGAATGCGGTCATCGAGCGTCAATCACACTACATTGATATCTACGTTGACCTCCTTTCCTCCGCGAAGGACCTTGACGACAAGGTGCTTCTCCATCCGCAGGCGCGCGAGGGCGGTCATCATGGCCTCTGCGTCGCCGAGTCCCATCCCATTGACGGCATCGAGTCGATCGCCGTCCTGCAGCCCGATTGCAGCGAGGAGTGTGTCGGGCTTGATACCGAACAGACGCAATCCCTTGACGGCTCCTGCCTCCTGTTCCGGAACCACGCGCACCTTGAGAAGGTCCGCGGGATTCTGCATGACCCGGTCGAGCACCGTTCGGTCGACCTTGTACTCCGTGGGTCCTAGCTTCTGGATTCCGGCCGCGATCTCGGGCGGCATGGCCCCCTTTCGTTGCTGCGGTTTGGTCTCGGGCTGATCACCATGGGTCGGGACTGGCGGCGGCTCGAACATCCTGATCTGGCATGACTCACCCTTCCCGATCATCCACACGCGATCGCGCCCGATGTGCCAGACGCGATACGCACCATGTGCACTTCCTTCTCGGAGCATTTCGTAGCTTCGGCCGCCCGAAGCGGTCGGCGTCCACATCACGGCCATGGAGCCGCTGGCATCCTGCCCTGCGGTGATCAGGGCGAGCCTGGCGGGATCAGCACAGGCGGCGAGCGCGTAGGGGTCGACCTGTGCGGCCTGCGCGGGCTGAGGCTCTGCAGGCGCTTCAGGGACTCGAGCGGGCGGAGCGATGATGCTGGCATGCTCCGTTCGCGGCTGGGCAGCGCGAGACGGAGCCCCGAGCCTTGCCACTTCGCCAATCGGGCCAGCGATCTCCTTTGCGTTGAGCGCGAGTCGATCCCCGAGCCACCGGCTCATGGCCGAGGTCTGCAGCCACGACACCAGACCCAGCGCGGCAAAGCCTGCGAAGGAGAGGGTCTGTCGGATGCGTCGCGGGTTGCTCATCGCACAGCGGTAGGAGCCAGAAGCGTGCCAGCGCTGCTTTGAGCACAAATGCAGGCAAGAACGAGCGACATGCGCTCAGAGCCGACGCCGCGGGTGACAGGCTGACGCGGGTTTCCGAGCCGGGCAGGGGGGGCGTTGTCAGCCTGTCAATCGGCGCGCATGGACACGCGAGCCGCGTGTCCCTTGGGCGGAAGTGCGCGTCAGAACTTTGCGGATTCCCACACGTATCGAAGGCAAGGAGCCTGATGGTGTGAAAGCCAGGGCGACTTCGATCGTTGTGGTTGCAGATGCGTCGGACGCGAACCCGGCGCCACGGAGGATGAGATGAAGGCGAGACTGGGATTGGCGCTGCTGCTGGGATTCATCGTGGGGTGCGCAGGAACCGGGACACCGTCGCCGTCGATCGTGCGCTCGACCCCCTCAGGGCAGCCGGCCACGACCGCGGCAGCCAACGGCAACCAGATCGCCACGGATCCGGCCCAGGATCCACAGGGAGAATGGGGCATCCGCGAGGACCCCAACGGTGCCGACTATCCTCGGGTGATCGAGCGTGTGTCGGGCATGGTCCGCGACGCGAACGTGGTGCGGGGCGCGACCCGGCGTGGGCTGTCCGTCATGAACGTGATGTGGGAAGACACCGGTCGTGCGCAGGGCTCGGCGCTCGGCCCGAACATCACGGATCTCACCCTGCAAGTCCGACGTCGCGATGCGTCAGGAAGCTGGACCGAGTCATTGATGCCCGTGATCCGGTTTCCCAACTTCACGGACCGGACAGGCGACGTGCGAGCAGACAAGTTCTTCGTGCGTGTGGGCAACGAGCGATCGGCGCAGCTGTCCACAGTGCCGCTGACGGATGTACTTCGGAACCTTCGGGGCTACGTGTCCGACGCTCGAGGGCTGGGAGTGACGGGAAGCCTGCTGGCTGCGCGCGACACGCATTTCCTGGTGAGCTCGCAGGCGGTCTTCCTTCCCATTCCTCGCTCCGGCAAGGCCGAGTTCAACCCTGTGGTGTTCAACTACCAGAGCGCGCCAGGCTCCCCTGCGGTGCTCACGATGCTGGTCACGCGCGAAGGCACGAGCATCCGCGTGATCGAGAATCGCCCCGAGGATCAGACGAGCCACTGGGGCCAGGAGCTGTACTTCAACAACAAGGGGCAGCGGACCGCGTTCACGGCCGAGAGAAAGAGCGACGTCGCAGCGCGCATCCAGGCGCAGGGCGGGCCCAAGACCGACGCGGACAAGAGCGCACTCGCCAAAGGTGCTGACGTCCTGTTCCTCGTCCAGATTCCCCTGGTGCACAAGAACCGCGGCTACCTCGGAGGTGCCATGCCATCGACTGCGACCGCAGAGGCTGCGTCCGGGGCTGCTCCTGCAAAAGAGGAGCGGGATCGAGCAGGCGCAAGCGATGTCGAGCAGGCCGTGCTCGGGCACGGGCCAAACCTGGGGCCGTACCACGAGGGGACCGGCCAGACCCTGGTGCGTGACCCGCAGTTCCCGATCCGGATCACGGTCCAGTTCTACAAGGCCACGAGCAATGGCGTGGTGAGCGAGGCGGATCTCGACGGGATTGCACGCTCGATCGGGTCGGTGTTCGAGCACGCCGACTTCGTGGGCTCGCTCGTGGTGCCTGAGGGCGATCCTCGACGACCCACGTCGTGGCAGACCGTTCCGAACGAGTGGTTCCCCTGGTAGTTCCTACTGGCAGAGCACGCCGCACTTGGTTCCGATGCACCCGGTCAGACCATTCCAGAATGCAGCGAAGTCGGTCGCACCGCCGAGATGCTGCAGGGTGCAGCCCGAGACGCAGATGGCGTCGTTGTACGGGTAGGTGCACTGCGTCTTGACGCAGTCGTAGATCGCCGTGCATTCGGCGTTCCCCTTGCAGGTGTTACACTCGGTCATGCATTGCGCGTCGATGCACGTGTCGCACACGATCGCGCCGGTGTTGAGCGAGCACTGCGTGGTGGTCCCCCCCTTGAGGCATTGCGAATCGCACTTCGACTCGACGCAGCCTGGGGTCATCAGCGTGCCCCAGAAGGCGCCCATGTTCGTTCCGCCGCTCGGGTGCTGCAGCGAGCAGACCTCCACGCACCACTTCTGGTAGGGGGGCGAGCAGTTCTTCTGGACGCACCCGAAGATTGCAGAGCATTCGGGGTCGTTGGCGCACGTGTCGCAGTCGCCGAAGCACTGCTGGTTGATGCACGCGTCGCACGCGGTCGTGCCGGTCTGCAGCCCGCACTGAGGGGGACCTGCACACTCGGTCGCGCAGTTCTGCTTCTTGCACCCGAACGTACCCCACAGCTGCTCTTCAGGCCCGACTCCTGCCACGTGCTGCACGCGGCACTGGGTCTCGCAGGCGAAGTCCCCCTCGCACTGGCGGATGCAGGTGAGAAGAGGGACGCATTCGGCATTGGCCGAGCAGTTGTTGCACTGGGTGAGGCACTTGTCGTTGATGCAGCTGTTGCAGGCCGGGATACCGAAGTTGATCGAGCAGGTCGTCGAAGCATCAGGGCCTGCGCCTGCGGCACCTGCCTTGCCCGCGCTGCCCGCCTTGCCAGCACTGCCGGCACTGCCGCCACTGCCTGCGCTGCCCGCATCCCCGCCGCTGCCCGCTTCCCCTGCGGTTCCACCAGCGCCCGCAGTCCCTGCATGTCCTGCTTCGCCGCCGCTTCCGCCCACGGAAGCATCGACCGTGGCGCCGCACTCGGCCGCGCACTTGGTCTTGAGGCAGCTCAACGCAGGCTCACAGGTCTGGGTGAGCTCGCAGTCCCTGCACTCCGCAAGACAGCGGGCATTGACGCAGACCTGGCACATCGGCTGGCCAGTTCCCAGGTTGCACAGCGCTGCTGCATCAGCGCCTCCGGTGCCGCCGTCGGTCTCCAAGAGAGGCGACTCGGTCGCCAGCTCCGAGTCGCTGCACGCCTGGAATCCCAGGGAAAGACCAAGCGTCGAAGCAAGCAATACGAACGTGCTGCGTGCACGCATCATGGTCGAACCTCGCTCTCCTGCCCACCCAGGGGCAGCTCTTCTAGCCAACCACGGGCAGCTTCACCGGCTCCTTGGGGATCTCGCCTCGATCGCGAGCTTCCTTGAGCTTGAGCTGGCGCCAGTAGCAGTACGGGTTGTCGCGCTTGTTGCCTGAGGTCGCAAAGTTGATCCAGGTGCATCCGCCGCGGCAGATCTCGCCGTAGTCGCACGTGTGGCAGAACCCTGCGAGGTTATCCGTGGTGAACTCGCGGTTGTAGGCGAACGCGCCCTTGCGGGTCCAGATCTCGCGCAGCGGCGCCTTGCGCACGTTGCCTTCCACGAAGGCGTCGATCTTCTCCATGGACGAGGGCAGCGACAGGCACCCCTTGATATTGCCGTTGCTCTCGATGCCGATGACCGAGCAGCCGGCCGAGCAGCCGGTCCAGAACGGGATCGGATCCTCCGGATTGCGCAGGTACTCCTCAGGCTCCCCGAAGTAGCCGATGTCATGGCCCGGGTAGACCTTGGGAAGCTTCTTGTCTCGGCACATCGCTGCGATCAGCGGGACCACGGTGAGCATGTCTTCCGGCTGCA
This sequence comes from Deltaproteobacteria bacterium, assembly GCA_016218915.1. GTDB lineage: Bacteria > Myxococcota_A > Polyangia > Polyangiales > Polyangiaceae > JACRCQ01. Next base: position 80,737 of record JACRCQ010000009.1, on the reverse strand, counting down.
GCACCAGATCCGGATGGTCTGCCATGTTGCCCGTGGGCGTTCCGAGCTGCAGCTGCCAGCGGAGCACGCCGTGATCGCGCAGCACGTCGCGCATCCTCTCGAGCTCGGGCAGGTTGCGACGCGTGATCGTGGTGACCACGCTCGCCTTGAGGCCGACCTTGCCGCAGCTCACCGCTGCATCGAGCGCCTTCTTGAAGTGGCCGGGCGTCCGACGGATGTATTCGTCGTTCTCCTCGAGCCCGTCGATGCTGAACGCAACGCTTTCCAGGCCGATGGTCTTGGCGACGCGCGCGACTTCGTCGGACCAGAGCATGCCGTTGGTGACCATGCCCACGGTCACGCCGCGCTCGATCAAGGTTTCGGCGATCAGGGCCCAGTCCTTGCGCATGAGGGGTTCGCCGCCGCCCAGGGTCAGGAATCGGAGCTTCATGTCTGCCAGATCATTGGCGAGCTTGAGGCACTCCTCGAGGCTCATCTCGTTGTCGCGGGGCTTGCCTGCTCGCGAGCCGCAATGCCGGCAGTTCAGGTTGCAGCGCAAGGTGAGCTCCCAGACCGCGACCCGGGGCACGAATCCGTACTTCTTGAGAAGCTTGATCATGAGATGGGACCTTCGAACAACAACAGGGGATGAAGGCGTTAGCCTACGACGATTCCGAATCCCGAGCACGATCCACAAGGCATGCCACTGCGAGTCCTGGGGCCCATCCACAGCCAGGCGCAAAGCCGAGCGACGAGCCCAAGCGCCTGTGCGCACCCCGGGCCGGCTGGTCGGATCGACCGATCGTGAGCTGAGCCACCCTGTGCCGCCTCCGGACCCACGTGCCATGGAAACTCGCGCCGAATTCGTGGGATGATCCATGGAACGAGGTTTGCTTTCCTCACGAACCGGTGTGATCCTTGCCCGAATCGGCAGGTGCGCACCGAGAACCCGCCAAGGAGCCCCATCATGGCCGTCAACCAGCACGCAACGCTTCTCAAGGCCTATCTCGAAGAAGTCTGCAGCAAGTTCGACCGAAAACGCGGCCCGCACCGTCGTTGGAGCGAGTTCTGCCGGTCCGTGGCCCTGCCTGCCGGTGCCCTGGGCCTGCTTGCGGTCAATGGATGCTCGGGCAGCGTGGACGGCGCCCCGGACGGTACGGGTGGCCAGGCTGGCTCGTGCTCAGGAGCGCAGTGCAACCCCGCAGAGATCTGCAACGACAGCAAGGACAACGACGGCGACGGCAAGATCGACTGCGACGACCCCGACTGCAAGACCGCGACCGTGTGCGTTGGCCAGCCGACGTACGGCATCCCCATGGAGGTCTGCACGGACGGGGTGGACAACGACTATGACAGCAAGATCGACTGCGCGGACCCGGACTGCACGAGCGCGCCCAACTGCACGGGGTTGAAGTACGGAATTCCGCACGAGACTCTGTGCGACGACAAGCTCGACAACGACAACGACGGCACCATCGATTGCCTCGACACGGATTGCGTCAACGCCCCGAATTGCAGCGGCGACCTGTACGGCATCCCCTTCGAGAGCAATTGCACCGACAACCTGGACAACGACAGCGATGGCAAGATCGACTGCGCGGACACGGACTGCGACGTCGCTCCGAACTGCCAGGGCGTGAACAACGGCAAGGAAGTCGCCTGCTCGGACAATATCGACAACGACAAGGACGGGCTTGTCGACTGCAAGGACACGGATTGCGCCCAGGCGCCGAACTGCATGGGACTGGCCTACGGCATCCCGATGGACGAAAACTGCAGCAACGGCGCCGATGACGACAACGATGGGCTCATCGACTGCTCGGATCCGGACTGCAAGACCGCCCCGAACTGCAATGGTGCGAAGTACGCTGCTCCGGCGGAGGTTTGTGACGACAAGGTCGACAACGACTTTGACGGGATGATCGACTGCTCGGACCCGGACTGCGGCAGCTTCCCGGGGTGCACCGGCTCGCTGTATGCGGACCCGATGCCAATCGAGACGTGCGACAACAACGTCGACGACGACCAGGACGGGATGGTCGATTGCGCGGATCCTGACTGCAAGAGCGCGCCCAATTGCATGGGTGGCAAGTACGCCTCGCCCTTCCAATGATTTGTGAGATCACGGCCGCCTGAAAATGCCATCCTCGCGACCGTGCCTGTCATCCACGTCCATGGTGTTGGAGTCCGAAGCCCGTTCGGTGCCGGCGTAGCCACGCTGCTCGACGCGCTCGAGAGCGGCGCATGCGCCATCGGTCCCCATCCTGCTTTTGCCGAGGCAGGGCTCCGCTATCCGGTCGCTGCGCCTGTACCTGATACTTCGTTGGCTGATGCTGGGGTCGAGCCATGGTGGGATCGCTCGACGCGGCTGCTGTGGGCAGCGGTGAGCGACGCACTCGTCGATGCCTGTGGAAGCACGGCTATCACCTGCTTGGGCGTACCCGCTCATCGGGTTGCGCTGATCAGCGGCACATCATGCAGCGGCATCGGGCGCCTCGGCCAAGCCTTGCGCGAAGGGAAGCCTCCGGAGCACGAGGATGCGACCTACTTCGCGTCGACCCATGCAGTGGCCACGCAACTCGGCGTGCTGGGCCCGGTACTCGTCGTGGGCGCGGTCTGCGCCTCAGGCGCGCTTGCGATCGCGCAAGCTGCGGAGCTGCTCGCTGACGGCGTGGTGGACCTTGCGATTGCGGCTGGCTTTGATCCGCTCGAGCCGTTCGTGGGTCTCGGGTTCGACACCCTGGGCGCGCTGAGCGATGCTCCGCGTCCCTTCCGGGCTGGACGTCGCGGTCTGGTGCTGGGCGAAGGAGCTGCGGCGCTCGTGCTGAGCCTTCATCCCGGCGGCGCCAGGCGAGGCGTGATCGCAGGGTGGGGATCGAGCATGGATGCGCACCATCTGACGGCGCCGCATCCGCAGGGCGAGGGCGTGGTGCTCGCGATCGAACGGGCCCTGGCCTGCGCCGGCCTGGAGCCGGAAGCCGTCGGCGTGATCAACGCGCACGGGACCGGCACGCAGTTCAACGACGCCATGGAGTCGGCGGCGTTCTGCCGCGTGTGGGGAGCGCGGGCAGGTGGACGGCTCGTGCACACCGTCAAAGGAGCGATTGGTCACACGCTGGGAGCAGCGGGCGCGATCGAGGCTGTCGTGGCGCTCGAATCGCTGACACGCGGGAAGGTGCCGCCCACGGTGACTTCAGGGGAGCCGGACCCTTCGTGCGACATCGAGCTGGTCGCTGGCGAGCCGCGGGTGTCGGACAGCGCAGCGGTCGTGTCGATCTCAGCCGGGTTCGGCGGCATCAACGGCGCCCTGATCCTCACGAAGGACAGCCTGGGCGCAGCGCCGGCGATCGCCGAAGAAAGGCAGGTCGTGATCCGGGCATCGGCGGTCTGGGTTGCAGGACGCTGGATCAGCTCGCTCGAAGAGCTAGCGCTCGAACGCTCTGGCATCGACGAGGTCATCGACCTGGGGATGCTCGCATCGAGCCGCAGGCTGCAGCGCGCGGATCGGGTCACGAGGATTGGGGCCATGGCTGCTGCGCGGGCGCTCGCGGGGCTCGAGCCGCAGGCGAGGACGTCGGTGGCGACCGCCAGCGCGCTTGCCACAGCCTTCACGAACGAAGCTTGGGAGCGCAGGCGGATCGACAAGGGGCGTCCGGATCCTCGTGTGTTCGCCTACACCGCAACCACTGCGCTCGCAGGGGAAGTTGCGATCGCCCTCGAAGCCAGGGGGCCGTCGATCGCGCTGCTGGGCGGACCCGAAGCCTCGCTCGCAGCTCTCGATCGGGCGCGAAGCTGGGTAGCGAGCGGACAGTGCGACCGTGCGATCGTCATCGCATGCGAGTGCCCGGCCGAAGGTCCGGCGCTCACCGCGGCTCCGGCTGTCGCGTGCAGTGCAGCGGTCGTGCTCGAAGCTTCGACCCAGGGCGCCGGGCTGCGCTTGCGATGGCGCGCTCCGGATCCGTCGGAGCGACCAGCCTCTTCGCTGCTTCTGTCCGTGGAGCCGTTGGCTCGCATCGCGCTGGCGACGTCGCCATGCACGGTCACCGCGCGAGCAGCGGTCGGCTCATGGATCGATGCGATCCTGGAGCCGCGAGCGTGAGCGAGCCTACTTCGCAGGTCCGCGCACGCTCACCACGTCGTCGACCGCAGGATCCTCTGCTGCTGTGACCTCGAACGTCCAGCCGTCGCAGGCGCGCTTGAGCACCACGTTGCCCACAGCATCGCCTTTGCACCTGGCAACGGGCAGACGAGCTTCAGCGGCGCCCACGAGGAACTCCACGGCATAGCCGATCGCCTGCACGCGCGCGAAAGCGTTTGCCGGGGGCACGGGCTTGGATCGGCCGGCTTCGTACAGACGCGAGAACATGCCCGGTCCCCGCAGCGAAGCTTCGGCGAGCATGCCGTCGCGCAAGGTGAGCACGACTTCGAAGTCCAGCTCGCGCTCGGTTTCTTCGCCTCCGCCTGGAAGCTCGAACGGCAGCTCCACGAGCCGAGAGCAGCGGTCTTCCACGCACCGCGCGCCGGGCTTGTCGATGCGCCAGGCGAACAGGAACTCGTGGTCGAGCTCGCTGGTTCTCTGTCCCCACGACTGGATCGACAGCAGGCGTCCGACCCACGCGCCGAACGTGTCGCGCGCATTGTCCCGCCGTTGGGCGAGCAGCGCGAGGCGCGCTTCGGTGTAGCGCGCGTCGACGACGAGCCGATCCTTGGCACCTTCGGCCACGCGCTGGCGGTGCCGGGCGAGCTCGATGCGCGCCACATGCGCATGCGGGCCGTGGGGAAGCACCTCCAGGTACTCTGCCAGTCCCTCCGCGGTCTCTTCCCTGCGCGCGTAGTACTTTGCTTCTGCCCTGTCGAACCAAGGCTGCACGTCCTGCCGCCATCGACCTTCCGGATACTGCTCGAGGTACGCACTCGAGGCCTTGAGCCGAGACTCGACCTGGTTGGCGGTTCGCACGTTTCGGTAGGCCGAGTATTCGTCGCGAGGCGCCACGATCGTGGAGGCGACTGCGCACCCTGTGAGCGTCGCTGCGCCTGCAGCCAGGACCATGACGCCGCACATCTTCCATGTTCGTCGCAGGTCGAGATCAGCGTTGGCAGCACGTGCTCGCATGGCAGCTACTTGGGCGGACAGAAGTTGCACTCCGACGGCGTGTCAGGACTGGAGTCATCCATGTATCGCAGGTAATCGCTGCACGAAGCGTTGTAGAGGGCACGCAGACACACCTCGCCATCGTGCACGAGCGGATAGCAGTTGTCCGGGAACTTCTCCTGGATCGCGCTCTTGGGATCGCAGGCCCGGGTGCACGACGTGAATGCGAGCGAGCATTCCTGGCACCGCTGGCAGTCGATGTAGTCCTTGCTGGCAAAGAAGGTCCGAGGGTCGAGCTCTTGCGCCGGCTGTCCGCACCCGCCGATGTCCCCAGGGGTGGGCGCAGCCACGAATGTGGTGAGAAGCACGATGAGCGCCAGGATCTCGAGCCGCGCCGGTGCCCGCAATCGCCTCATGGCAGCACCTCGTAGTCGATCGTCAGTCCGGCCTGCAGCGACAGCATCGGAATCGTGGTTCGCCCGGTCGTCCACGTTGCGGCCCCGTAGAACACGTTCCCGACCATCTCGGCGTGAACCCCCACGCCAGCGAGCAGCAGGTAGGTTGCACCAACGGCCGCTTCGCCGCCGACGTTGGCGTCAGGGTTGAGAATGACGGGCAAGCCCAAGCGCGCATAGGGGAGCCAGGGGCGCCAACGCGCGAGCAGCACCATGTAGGAAGGCGTGACGACGTGCTGCGGGAGGCCTGAAAGCGAACGCGACCACTGCAACGCCATGCCGTGCTGCAGCCCGTTGGGATCGCCGAGGGTCACGGCCCCACCGAGCGAGTTGTAGACCGGCGTACGGGACAGCGATTCGCCGGTGCTGCCGAGCTGGTTGGAAAGGCGGTACGGGTTGTTGAACCGCAGGGAGTCTCCGATGTCCTCGAAGACCATCAGGTGCACATAGGTGCCAGGCTCGGGCACGGTCGCTTGCGACCTGGGCTCCTGCGCTGCGGCAAATGTACACAGGGCCATGGTGCCGAGCGCGATCGCGGCGGCGAAGCGATGTCTCACCCGGACTGGTCGGGCTAGCTGCGGCCAATGCCCCATGGTCGGCCGAGCGTAGTACCACGACGGGCCGTCCGCGCCCCTGATCCGCCCAGGATTCGACGCATCCGGGACAGATCGGGCACCGAAACGCGGTCCGGCGCCCCATGAGCGGGCTTTTCGAGCCAAGGTCGCGACTCCATAGGGCCGGATGGATACGGGATGCCGCGGCAAGGTCTCGTGGTACATTAATAAGGCGCCGGCTGTCCCACATGTGACCACGAATCGATAGGCGACTCACGGCTGGCGCGATCGGGCTCCCAATTTTTACTCGACTCGGGATACATATTGGAGCAACACATGCTGCGCTCGGCGCCGCGAGGCGCAAGCCTGCCTCAGTTCATTGCCGGGTGGTCTGATAGATGAAGATCTCGTGCCCCTCGTGTCAGTCCAAGTACACGATCGCTGACGAAAAGGTTCAGGGTCGCTCGGTCAAGGTCCGCTGCCGTAAGTGCGGCGAGACCATCCATGTCACCTCCGCTGGTGCATCCATCGATACATCCGGAGCAGCGCCCACTGCGGACGCAGCGTCTGACACGGGTGGCGGGGCCTTCTCCGTATTGATCGCCGAAGGCGACCAGCGCGACATGACCATCGCGGACATCGTGGCCGGGTACAACTCGGGCGTCGTCACCGCCGACACCTATGTGTGGGGCGAAGGACAGTCCGACTGGATGCCCCTCGGCCAGGTCTCGGCGATCGTCGAAGCGATCAACGCCGCGTCCGCAGCGGTCGATGCAGCACGCGAAGCTGCGCGCGCCCCTGAGCCGGAGGCGCCCGCGCCTGCCGCAGCACCTGAGCCAGCCCCTGCGCCAGCGCCGGTTGCAGACCTGTTCGGCAACGCTCCTGCTGCTGCGCAATCGCTCCAGACCTCCCACGAACCCGCTGCGGTTCGCGAGGATCGACGCCGCGATGTGGACCTGTTCGGTGCGCGTCGGGCTTCGGATGACGAAGTCGCCACGAGCGCTCCGACCCTTGGTTCCGTGGTTGCCGCCGGCGGACCAGCGACCGGCACGCGCGACGAGTCTTCTGTGCTCTTCTCGCTGAGCGCGCTCACTTCGGCGACTCCGCAGCGCGCCTCGGCACCGAGCAACGGCGGGTCTACCAGCCCATCGGGCAAAGACGATTCCGGCCTGATCGACCTCAAGGCCCTGGCCCTCAAGGCCGAAGCGCCCAAGGCCACCGCTGCGCCGGTGGCCGCATCGATCCTCGATGCAGCTCCGCTTCTGGGCACGCCGCTCATCGATGTGCCGCCTACGCAAGGCCCGGACGTCGAGACCAAGAAGTCCAAGGCGCCCCTCTTCATCGGAATCGGCATTGCCGTTGCCGGTGTTGCGATCGCGGTGGCGGTGTTCATCGGCACACGCAAGCCCGCAGTCGTTCCAGTGCCAGCCGCGTCCGTGGCGCCTACGGCGACCGCGAGCGAAACGGCCGCTGCGCCCACGACCACGGACTCGTCCGGCGCGGCTCCTCCGTCCACCGGCGCTCCGAGCGCAACTGCCAAGACACCGGTCAAGGGTGGCCCGGCACCGAAGGGAACGGGCAAGGGGAAGGGCACCGCCGGCCCTGGGGAGACGAGCGCTCCGCCGCCCACCGCGACTGCCAAGGCTCCGCCCAAGTCCAAGTGCGGATGCGCTCCCACCGACCTGGCCTGCAACATGGCCTGTGCTGCCAAGTAGCAGCGAGCTACTTCAAACCTGCCGCCTGCAGCACGCGCCGCGCGAGCGACGACGTCCCGCAGCGTCGCATGTCTCCTGCGGTCATCCATCGAAGCGCCTGGTATCCGGGCGGCACCGCGCCTTCCTGCGGATTCGCATCGCCTCGCGCCTCGATGCAAAGCACGTCCACCTCGAGCACCCGGTGCGTGAGCACATGGCGCACCGATGCGATCGCGGCAGGGAGCCGCCCAGGGGACGCGCGCAGCTTCGTGAGCCACCTGCGCCACGTTGGATCGATTGGCTGCTCGAACACCGGTGGATCCCACATCCCTCCGAACAGGCCGTCGCGGTCGCGCTTTCCCATCAGCACCGCGTCGCCCCGGGACACCACGGCTGCGATCAGCCGAACAACCGGGCTTGCGTCGCGCTTGAGCGGCGCAGGGATCGAATCCTGAAGCCCCAGCCTGCGCGCATCGCACGATGCACGGACCGGGCACGCTTCGCAGCGCGGCTGACCGGGCGTGCACACCAGCGCGCCCAGCTCCATCATCGCTTCGTTGAACGTGCCGGGCGCGCGAGCAGGCAGAAGCGTCTGCGCGATCTGCTTGTGCAGATCGACCGACGACGCCTCTTGTTGCGATCGCAGAGCGAACAGACGTGCGATCACCCTTCGCACGTTGCCGTCGACCACCGCTGCGCGCAGCCCGAATGCGATGCTGCCGATCGCGGCCGACGTGTAGTCGCCCACGCCTGGCAGGCTGAGGAGCTCGTCGATCGTGGAAGGAATCGTTGCCTCGAATCGATCGACGACGTCCCGAGCGCCTGCGTGCAGGGCGCGCGCCCGACGGTAGTACCCAAGCCCGCTCCACGCCCCGAGCACCTCGTCGAGCTCGGCCGACGCCAGAGCCTTTACGTCGGGGTAGCGGAGCATGAAGGCATGGAAGTAGGGCACGACCGTGGTGACGCGCGTCTGCTGGAGCATCACCTCGCTGACCCAGACGGCCCAGGGGTCGCGCGGGTCGGTACGCCACGGAAGCACGCGGGCATTCTTGCGGAACCAGGCGAGCAGGGCGCGGCGGATCGCTGTGGATCGGCTGCGAGCCTGAGCCAGCGTTGGGCCGAGGGGGCGGGTCATCCGCTGCAGGCTGCCTCGACCTCCGCCACGCTCTTGGGAACGTCGGACGTGAGCACTTCGAATCCGCTGTCGGTCACGAGCACGTCGTCTTCGATCCGAACGCCGATGCCTCGGTACTCCTCGCGCGCAAGATCGCCGGTGACCGGGATGTACAGGCCAGGCTCGATCGTGAAGCACATGCCGGCCCCGAGCGCACGTTGCTCGCCAGGCTTGAGGTAGTAGCGGCCCACGTCGTGCACATCCATGCCGAGCCAATGGCTGGTCCGGTGCGGATAGAATCGCTTGTAGCTCCCGGTCTCGAGGATCTCCGCCCGGTCGCCCGCGAGCAGGCCGCAGTCCACCAGCCCGTCGATCAGCACCTCGCACGTCTTCTTGTGGAGCTCGTCGATGGTCACGCCAGGCCGCGTGGCCGCGATGGTCGCCTGCTGCGCAGCGAGCACGATCTCGTAGATGCGGCGCTGCGCCGGGGTGAACTTGCCGTTGGCAGGGAACGTCCGGGTGACGTCAGCAGCGTACAGCTCGTACTCCGCGCCTGAATCGACGAGCACAAGGTCGCCGTCCTGGATCACGCGGTTGTTGTGCACGTAGTGCAGGGTGGTTGCGTTGGGGCCAGAGCCGACGATCGGCAGGAACGAATGCCGCGCTGCTCCGCGCGATCGATAGGCGTGAGACAGGATCGCCTCTAGCTCGTACTCGTGCATGCCCGGCTTGCATGCCTTCATCGCGCGCAGATGGCCTTCGCACGTGATGCGCGAGGCTTGACGCAGCAGCTCCACCTCGCACGGCTCCTTGATCATGCGCATCTCGTCGATCACGACGGTGGGATCGATGAGCTCGGTGGGCCAGACATACCCCTGGCGGCGCGCTCGCCCGCGCACTTCCTCGAGCGCCCTGAAGATCGCATTGTCGTGAGCAGGCTGGGAGCCGAGGCGCACGATCAGCCTCTGGGCGTTCTGCAGGAAGTCCGGGAGCTTTGCGCCGAGCTCCTCGATCGACCAGGCAATGTCCACTCCGAAGCGCTGCGGCGCCTCGTCCACGCCCACGCGCGCCCCATCCCAGATCTCCCGATCCGGATTGCGAGGGCGCACGAACAGGATCGAGCGGTGATCCGGATGCACACCGGACAGCACGAGCACGCTCTGCGGCTCGTCAAGACCGGTCAGGTAGTACAGGTCGGAATCCTGACGGTAGTCGTGCTCGGTATCGTTGTTTCGAAGCAGCTCGGGTGCCGAGCGAAACACGGCGACCGCGCGCTGTTGAGCGAGTCGATCGAGCAGGGACCTTCGACGAGATGCGTACGGTTCCATGGCTGGATATCCTGATCTCGCTGCGGAAAAACCGCAAGGACCGTGTGGCTTTCGTTGCGGCACGCGCCGATCCCGCGTATTACGGAGCGCTCGTCCAAGTCCTGATGCTGCGACTAGCGTTCACATCTGATCTGCATTTCGACACCACCGGGTCGCTGACCACGCCCGAGGAGATCCGGCGCGTCGCTGGCGAGGTCGCTGCGTCCCACGCCGCTGCCCTCATCGTCGCAGGCGACATCGGCCATCCCCTGCACAACTTCCGGCATTGCCTCGATGCGCTCGCCGGACGCGCTCCACACGTGGGGATCGTGGTGGGCAACCATGACGTCTGGCACGACGAGCATCGCACCAGCGCGCAGCTCTGGCAGACCACCTTGCCCGCGGAGACCCGCGAGCGCGGAATGTACTGGCTCGAGCAGGACCCCATCGTGGTGGATCGCGTCGCCATCGTGGGATCCATGGCCTGGTACGACTACAGCGCCGCAGAGCCGTCCATCGGTCGCGATCAGGCCTACTATGCCGCGATCAAGCCCCAGGTGAGCAACGACGCGCACTGGCTCGATTGGGAGTGGTCGGACGTGGAGATCTCGCGGAAGCTCCGCGAGCAGCTCGTCGCGCTCCTCGAGCGCCTGGAAGCTGATCGAAATGTCGATCGGGTCGTGGTGGCCACCCATGTGCCCGTTTTCGAGCAGCAGATCCGGCGCGACCCCACCAACCTGGCGTGGAGCATCGCGAACGCGTATTTCGGCAACCTCACCATGGGCGAAGCAATCGCCCGGTTCCCCAAGGTGCGGGCCGTGGTCAGCGGGCACTTGCACATGAGCATCCACGCCGTGGTTCCGAGAGCTCGCATGACCGACATCCAGGCTTGCGTGGTCGGTAGCGACTACGGCACGCCGACCTGGCTGCTGCTCGACATGTAGATCCTTGCGTCAGGGAAGCATCCACACCTGCATGGCGAAGGCTCCCTGGCCCTCGATCGCCTCGAGCTCTGCGCTCACCGCGCCCGCTTGATCCACGCAGAAGGCGCCGTCCTTTCCAAGAGCGGCCCAGGAGCGCTCGGACACGGTCTCCGCCAACCTGGCGGAGCTCGGCCCAGAGGCGCGCAATGCAATGCGCGACAGCTTCCGCTCTCCAACCGCGAAGATGCGGAAACACTGCCCGCGCTTGGCCTCGAACGTGTGGCGCCGGGTTTCGCCGACGCGCAGGGTGCCTGTCACCGGTTCTCCGAGCTTCCTCAAGCCGTGATAGGGCCCGCACAGCATGCCCATTCGGATGAGATCCAGCTCCGGCTTCGACTCGGCCCGGAACCCGTCCAGGCACGTGATCCACGTTCTCCCGGTGAGGTAGGGCCCGTCGTCCTCTCCAGCATCTGCTGGCGGCGATTGCGATGGGGACGGCACAGCGGACGCTGACGGCTGGGTTGCAGGCACGCTGATCGTGGGCGCTGGCGCGCTTGCCTGCGGAGAAGCGTCGGTTTGCGCGGATCCAGGCTGGGAACGGGAGCAGGCGCCAGCTCCGAAGGCCAGGCCCAGCACCAACACGCATCCAGCAACCGTCTTGCTCACCCGGGCAAGCTAGGCGAACGCCGCCTGTGCAATCAAGGTCGCAGCGCTTTCTGTGTTTGACCAGCCGCGTCATTCACATTAGATGCTCGTGGCATGGTCGACGAGGACGCGCCTGAGCAGGAACGATCGGATTCGGCAGACAGCCCCGAGCGTGACGACGAGCGGCGCAAGGTCGTCGAGCGCTTGCTTCCCGAGCTGATCAAGAAGTTCATCGAGGTGGGTGTTGGCAAGCTCGCAGAGGGTCCGAAGGACCTCCGTCACTTCGTCAGCGAGCTTCGGCTGCCCCGTGAAGCGGCGAACTACGTGTTCGCCCAGATCGACGAGACCAAGAACGGCCTGTATCGGGTCGTGGCGCGCGAGATTCGTGACTTCCTCGAACACACCAACATGACCGAGGAGCTCACGAAGGTGTTGACGAAGCTGTCATTCGAGATCAGGACAGAGATCCGGTTTGTCCCGAACGCGACCGACGAGAGGCTGTTCCCGAAGCCCGAAGTCAAGGCCGAGGTCGCGCTCGCCAAGGAGAAGCCGGTCGCTGCTCGAGAGCCCAAGGAAGAACGCCCCAAGAGGCGCTCACGCTGAGCGCAAACCGCCAGTCGAACCGAACACCGTGACGAAGAAAACCAAAGTCGCAGGCGAGATCGTTTCCCACTGCCGCAAGTGCGGGCTCGATCTCAACCACATCGTCGTTGCCATGGTCAATGGCCAGCCCAAGCGGGTGCTGTGCCAGACGTGCAAGACCGAGCACGCCTACCACCGCCCCGCAGAGGAGCGCGGCTCTTCCTCTCCGAAGACACCACGCGCCCCGTCTGCCCGTGCTGCCCGCGCCGAGTCAGACTCCGCTGCCTTGAGCGCACGGGAGAAAGAGTGGGGCTCGCGGATCGCAGGCAAGGCCGCCTCTGCCTTCACCCTCTACAGCCCCCGCACCACCTTCAAGGCCGACCAGCTGATGCGGCACCCGAAGTTCGGCGATGGCTACGTCGCTGAGGTCATCGACGTGGGCAAGATCGAAGTCATGTTCAAGGACGGACCCCGTACGCTTGCGCATGGGCTGACGATCCCGGGCGGATGACCCCGAAGCGCGTTTTCGCCTGCCTGAACCTGTCCGCCCTCCTCGTCTGTGCGGCGCGTGACGCGTCGGCGGACGATCTCGTCGTCGTCCCCGCCCGCGACGGCGCCATCGGCGCCTGGCTGGTGGCTGCTCCCCTGCGCGCCACGCAGCAGAAGTCCGCTTTCCTTCCCATGGATTCGAAGATCGCCGACGTTGCCGACGATCAGCTCAAGCTCGAGTCCGGGTTCGAGGTCGCAAAGGGCGCGGCCTTGCGCCTCGTCACGTCGTCGGATGAGCACATCGACCTGATCGAATCCGCCAAGGCTCCAGAGAGCGAAGCCTTTGCCCTGGCTGGCGGCCTGCTGCGCGTCTCAGAGCCAACCCGCGTCCTGATGATCCTCGGAGTCGATGATGGCGTGCGGGTCATGCTCGACGGGCGTGACGTCTTCACGCGCGATCAGCCGCGTCCGCTCCGCGAGTCCGACGACGTCGTGAGACTCGACCTGACCAAGGGTGACCATTCGCTGGTCTTGCGGCTCCACCAGCGGGCTGGGCGATGGGACTTTCGAGCTCGGCTGCTCGACGAGCGAGACATGCTCCCTGCCGCATCGGTCCGCTGGGTGCTGCCAGGCGCGGCCAGCGCGAGCCTCCAAGAGATCGCTGCCGGCATGGCAAGCGTGCAGGTCGACCTGCAGACCTCGACGGATCGCTACCACCCCGTGGTCCAGGTACGGTTTCCTGGCGGTGCACCCGCAAACGCGCCACTGCCGGTAAAAGCCTCTGCCTGGGGAGTCCGCGGCGGCAAGCAGCCTGTGCGAACCCGGCTGTTCGAAGTGACCGCCGGCGAAGTCGCGAGGGCGGACCGGTCGCTGATGGACCTGCGCGTGGAGCTTCCCGCGATTCTTGCGTCGGACCTGGGCGAGGTGGAGGACGACGGCTCGATCGAGCTGGAGGTCGAAGTTGCCGGGCGGACGTTCAAGCACACGCGGCCGGTGCGCAGCTCGGTTCGCCGGGCGATCGGACGCATCGATCAGGCATTGCCCAAGCTCGACCAGGCCACCCAGCCGATGATCGATCGGGACATGGTCCGGTCCACGCTGCAGCACGATCGGGAGCGGCTCGGAGAGTTCATCAGCAGCGGCGACAAGGACATTGCTGCGACGGTCGACGAGGCGGCGGAGGTGGAGAAGCTGCTCGATCGGCTGCAGGCCGGTCAGGATCCCATCGCCACGGCGCGCGGCCCGATCCGTCTCGCCTACAGCTCGCCACTCGATGGCAAGACGCACCCTTTCGGGCTGTACGTTCCTCCGTCGCTCTCCGCAGCGGGCGATCGCAAGCGGCCGATGACGGTCGTGCTGCACGGGTTGAACGGCAAGCCGATGCAGATGATCCGCTGGTTCTTCGGCCGGGACGATCCTGGGCAGAACGGCAGCTGGGAGGATCGCCATGTGGGGCGTCTGCCTGATCTCGATGCGTTCGTGGTAGCGCCCAGCGGCCTGGGCAACCTGGGGTACCGGGACGCAGGCGAGGTCGACGTGATGGCGGTGCGCGACTGGGTTGCGCAGAAGTTCCCAGTGGATCCATTGCGAGTCTATGTGACCGGCCCCTCGATGGGTGGCATCGGGGCAGGGGCGGTGGCGTTGCGTTTTGCCGACAAGTTCGCGGCAGCCGCCCCGCTGTGCGGATACCACAGCTACTTCTTGCGCAACGACATGGGGGGCAAGAGGCTCCGACCCTGGGAGCGATCCCTCGCGGAGTTCTATTCGAACGTGTGGTGGGCCGAAAACGGGCTGCACACGCCCATGTACATCGTGCACGGCACGCGCGACCTGCCTGAGGAGAACTCGGGCGTGCTGATCAAGAGGTACAAGGATCTCGGCTACGTGATCGAGGACGAGCACCCGGACGAGGGGCACAACGTCTGGCAGAAGACCTACGAGGACTTCAAGGCCTGGCAGTGGCTGTCACGCTACAAGCGCGATCCGGAGCCTCGACGCGTGGTGCTCAAGACCAGCTCGCTTCGCCATGCGGACAACGCCTGGGTCCACATCACCCAGCTTGCGTCGCACCTCACCTGGGCCAGCGTCCGCGCGAGCTGGCGTCCCAAGGGACCCTTCGAGGTCTCGACCACCGCGGTGGAAGGCCTGCGTCTCGATCGCCCCTCGAAGCTGGTCGGCGTTTCCCCGGTCACGGCCAAGATCGACGGTGTTTCGCTTGCGTTCGAAGGTTCCGAGACGATTGAAGCGCATCGCTCCGAAGGCAAGTGGGTCAAGGGGCCAGCGCCGCAGCGGCAGGGGCTGTCCAAGACCGCGCATCTGTCCGGTCCGATCCACGACATCTATCTGGAGCCGCTGATCTTCGTGTACGGCACCCGCGATCCGTCGATGACCCGGGCCAGCTACGAGGTGGCCAAGGCATTTGCCGAGCCTCCCTACGGCGTGGAGTTGCGCTGGCCGATCGTGGCCGATGTGGATCTCGACGAGACCGCGGCAGCGGGCCACTCCTTGTTCCTGGTGGGAAACGCCAAGAGCAACAGCTGGATCAAGAGCCTGGAGGAGCGGCTACCGATCCGGGTCGAGGGCGATGCGATCGTGGCGGGCAGCCATCGATTCACGGGCCGTGAGCTGGGGGCGATGTTCATCCACCCGAACCCGCGCTTTCCGCAGCGGTACGTGGTGGTGCTGCAGGCAGCGGACGCTCCGGGGCTGCTGCGCGGGATGTCGTTGCCGAGACTGCTGCCGGACTTCGTGGTGTACGACGAATCGGTGGCTGGCGCCCGCGGGCAGCTGGTGCTTGGAGGCGCAAGCGTGCTTGCCGCGGGTCTGTTCGACGGGCAGTGGCGGATGCCCGAAAAGCTGGATGATCCGGGGCGAAGCAAGAAGCCGTAGCGGCGGTCCGTGGGTCGTCAGGGCTTTCGGCTACGTCCTTGCGGAGGCGGGCGTTTGCCGCGGGGAACTGGCGGCTTGCCGCGTGGTGCATCCGTGCGGGGGGTCGACGGTTTGCCGCGGCCAGCCTCTGCGCCGGGTGACCGCGGCTTGCCCCGCTGGTCGCGCTCCCTTGCGGCGCGAGGATTGTCCTTTCGCTCGGCAGCGATCGTGCCGGCGGTCGACTTGTCGCGCACGCGCGCATGGGTGTTGGGCAGGCCGCCCCGGTGCGCCTGCTTGGCGCGGCTCGGACCTCGATCCGGCAGCTCGGCCTGTTGCGTGATAGCCGGGCGAACGCGACGCGGAACTCCGAACTCGTCGCGCAGCTTGCGCAGCTCGTCGGCGGTGAGCAGACGCCAGCCGCCTGCGCGCAGACCTTCGATGCTGATCCCGGCAAAGGACAGGCGGGTCAGCCGGATCACCTCGTGGCCGGTCGCCTGACCCATGCGACGGATCTGCTGGTTGCGCCCCTCACGAAGCACGATCTCGAGCCAGGTCTTGCCGTCCTCGACACGCACGACCTTGGCGTCGGCCGGAAGCGTCTTGTGGCCGTCGTCGAGCACCACGCCGTCGCGCCACCGCTTCACATCCGCTTCGGTGAGCGCGCCTTCGAGCTTGGCGAGATACTTCTTGGGCACCTTCTTGCTCGGGTGGAGCATCCCGGCAGCGAATTCCCCGTCGTTGGTCATCAAGAGCGCGCCGCTGGTCTGGAAGTCGAGCCGGCCCACCGGATACAGCCGGACTCCGAGGCCTGTGACGAGGTCGGTGACAGTGGAGCGCCCCTCTGGATCGCTTGCAGTGGACACGACCGCTCGGGGTTTGTGAAGCAGGACGTAGACCGGGGACTCGGGCACGGTCACGTTTCCGTCGACCTCGATCTTGTCCTTGTAGGAGTCAGCGCGGACACCGAGCTCCGTGATCACGCGGCCGTTGACCCGGACGCGCCCGGCGACGATGAGCTGCTCGGCGTGACGTCGCGAGGAGATGCCTGCGCGGGCGAGGATTTTCTGGAGACGTTCGAGAGCCATCGATTCCTTTGCGGGGTGGCTTGAAGGGGGAGGCGGTGCAGCACGCATCGCCCGTGGTTGGTCACGGTCGTGAGACAGAAGGGGGAGAGCTACGGGGCTTTCTTTCCCTTTTTCGCGGCGCCAGCGTCGGATGCTTGGGCTCCAGCGTCGGTTTCCTCGGGGCCCGCCTTGGCCGACGAGGCGCCAGCATCCGCACCGCCGCCAGAGGACTTGGACGAGCCTTTGTCACCATCACGAGTCTCGGTGGCGAGACGCGACATCTCGTCGCGGTCCCAGCGGTCGACGTGTCCGTCGAAGTCGACATCGACGCCAACGCGCTCGAGGTGGCCGAGGACGTAGATCTCCCAGACGTCAGGATTGCCGTCGTGGTTCATGTCGCGCTGGATTCGGGAGAGCTTGCCGTTGGTGTAGTACTTCCAGACGTCAGGCTTTCCGTTGCCTTTCATATCCTGGAACTGGCTTGCGAGCCGACCGTTGGCATAGGTGGACCACGAATCGACCCTGCCGTCGTAGTTGGTGTCCGCTTCTTCGTGGAGCGGCTCGCCCTTGTCGTTGAACGTACGCATCACGTCCTTGACGCCGTCGAGGTTCGTGTCGACCTCCAGGCAGATCAGGACTTTCTTGCGGTCCGCGCCTTCGCCGACGATCTGGTAGACGCGCCGCAGGTTCGGGGTCATCGCGCCAGCGGCCGTGGCCTCGCTGACCTCACGATCCGTGCGATTGTGCCACTCGCACCGCGCCTTGTCGTCTTTGGAGAACCCCTTCGGGGTAATCTCGGGCTTGTTGGGGTCGTTGGAGGTCTTGGCGCGCGAAGAGCCGCAACCCAGAGCAAGTCCCAAGCCGAGCAGAGCGGTCAGGCCGAGCACACAAGCGGAGCGTTTCATTTGCGACCTCCGGAATCAGACGGTCCCGCATCTGCAGGCGGTGAAGCGACGGTGGGGGCAGCCGAAGAAGGCGGTGCGGGCGGGGGTGGTGCCGGCGGTGCTGCGGCGGAGGCGGCGGCTTGGGACGCCTCGCGCTCCTTGCAGACATCCTGACGGGTGTCGGGCTTGCCGTCGCCATCAGCGTCGGTCTCCACCACCGCACACTCGAGCTTGGCCGGATCAGGGAAGCTCCACCACTGGTCCACGCGACCATCGGCGTTCGAGTCGCGTTCCCTGCGGACGAGCACGTCGTTCTGGTAGAAGTCCCAGGTGTCGAGCTTGCCGTCGAGGTTGGTCTCGCGGTCCTTGCGAACCAGCTTGCCGCCCTGGAAGGTGGCGATCTCGTCGATGACCCCGTCACGATCGAAGTCGCTTTCGCGCCTGCGCATCTGCCCCTGGTCGTCGAGGTACACGTAGCTGTCCATGCGGCCGTCGAAGTTCAGGTCCACGGCGCGGCATACCTCGCGGCTTCCGGACATCACCCGCGTGATCTCCGACTTGCCGTCGTTGTTCGCATCCACGCGAACCGCACTCTTGGACTCGACGTCGCACGGGTCGTGTTTGATTTCGATCGGTCGCGCGTCCGAAGCCTGGCCGGGACCGCCCGCCCCGAGCGAGACCGACTGGCTGCAGGCAACACCAACGACGAGCAACGGCGCGAGCGACAGCCAACGCGAAACGGATCGGGGTTTGGCAGACGAGTTCATGTTCGGGGACTCCGGTCGGAAGCACCTGAAGGAGACAATCCGGTGGCGAGTGTAGACTGGTGCGCGAGAGTGCGGCAAGGCGAGCGGTGATTGGCTGGTCGAGCGCGGGTGGACAGCGAAACTGAAGCCGAATCGGCGGTCGAAGTGCGTGCCATGTCAAAATTGCAGCCAAAAATGGCTGAAATATTAAGAACGGGGCCGAGGCTCGTTGACAACACGTGCATATGCATATAGGGTAACGGCTGGTCAAGGCTCAAGGCCTACAATGTCTAGAAAGAAGATCTCCACCACCATCTATGTGACGCCCGAGCAGTCCGACAGGCTCAAGCTGCTGCATGACCGCACCAAGGTGCCGATCGCGGTGTACATCCGCGAGGGCATCGACATGGTGCTCAAGCACTACGAGCACGTGCTGCCTGGCCAGATGAGCCTGGTATCGGAGCCGACCGCCTCCAAGAAGTAGATCCCCATCGCCTCGGCCTGTTGCGCACGCATGAGCCCGTGCCAACCGTCTCCTTGTACGCCATTGTAGTGCCCCATGCCGTCACCGCCGTCCCTGATCCGCAACTTTTCGATCATCGCCCACGTCGACCACGGCAAGAGCACGCTTGCCGACCGGCTCCTGGAAGTGACCGGCGTGCTGAGCGAGCGAGAGCGCGTGGACCAGTTCCTGGATCGTCTTCCGATCGAGCGCGAGCGGGGGATCACGATCAAGTCGCAGACGGTACGGCTGCCCTACAAGGCGGCGGACGGAACCGTCTACCAGCTGAACCTGATCGACACGCCTGGGCACGTGGACTTTCACTACGAAGTGAGATGCGCGCTGGCAGCATGCGAAGGGGCGCTTCTGGTGGTGGATGCGACCCAGGGGGTCGAGGCCCAGACGCTGGCGAACGCCTACTCGGCCATCGAGAGCAACCTCGAGGTGATCCCGGTCTTGAACAAGACCGACCTGCCGAGCGTGGATGTGGAAAAAACGCGACGGGAAATCGAAGACGTCGTGGGGCTCAGCTGTGCGGATGCCCTGGAGGTGAGCGCCAAGACCGGTCTGGGGGTGGGCGCGATCCTCGAAGCGTTGGTCTCCAGGGTGCCGTCTCCGAAAGGGGACCCGTCCGGCCCGCTGCGCGCGCTGGTGTTCGACAGCTGGTACGACGCCTATCGCGGCGCGATGGTCATGGTCCGCGTGGTGGATGGCACGCTGCGCAAGGGACAGAAGATCAAGATGCTGGCCACGGGCAGCGAGTACGAGGTCGTGGATCTGGGCGTGATGAGCCCGAACGCGACCTCGGTGTCCGAGCTCGGCACAGGCGAGGTGGGCTACGTCGCCGCCAACATCCGGAGCGTCAAGGACACCGGCACTGGCGACACGATCGTCGAGGCCAGTAAGACTCCTCCTCCGGCGCTGCCCGGCTTCCGCAAGGTCAAGCCCATGGTGTTCGCCGGCATCTTCCCGACCGACAACGCGGACTACGACGCCCTTCGCGACGCGCTGGAGAAGCTGCACCTCAACGATCCGGCGTTCGCATTCGAGCCTGACACGTCGGAGGCGCTGGGGTTCGGCTTCCGCTGCGGCTTCCTCGGGCTGCTGCACATGGAGATCGTGCAAGAGCGGCTGGAGCGCGACTACGACCTCGACCTGATCAGCACGGCGCCGAGCGTCATGTACCGCGTGCACCTTCTGGACGGGACCGTGGTCGAAGTGGAGAACCCGGCGCGGGTCCCGCCAGCGCACAAGGTCGAGCACATCGAGGAGCCGCTCTCGCGTGTGGTGATCCACACGCCGTCGGCGTACGTCGGCGCGGTCCTGACGCTGTGCGAAGAGCGACGGGGCGTGCAGAAGTCGATCTCGTACTCATCGACCGATCGCGTGATCATCACCTACGAGCTGCCGCTCGCCGAGATCCTCTTCGACTTCCACGACCGTCTCAAGAGCGTGTCGCGCGGGTACGCGTCGATGGACTACGAGGTGATCGGATTCGGCACCTCGGACCTGGTGAAGATCGACATCCTTGTCAACGGCGAGCCACTCGACGCGCTGGCGGTGATCGTGCACAAGGACAAGTCGTTCACCCGCGGCCGTGATCTGTGCGTCAAGCTCAAGGAGCTGATCCCGCGTCAGCAGTTCGAGGTCGCAGTGCAGGCAGCCATCGGCTCGCGCGTGGTGGCTCGCGTGAACGTCAAGGCAGTTCGCAAGGACGTGATAGCGAAGTGCTACGGCGGCGACATCTCGCGCAAGCGCAAGCTCCTCGAGAAGCAGAAGAAGGGCAAGCGCAGGATGAAGCAGGTGGGATCGGTCGAGATCCCGCAGGATGCGTTCCTGGCGATCCTCAAGGTCGACAACTAGGGCCGCGTGCCCGACGTTCGCTGGGGGATCCTTCGCGACCTCCGGAGAATGACCACAGAGGGCACAGAGGTCACAGAGTCTTGGGGGTGTGGCGCCCATGATCCATGCGCACCAGCCCTTCCCACTCTGTGCTCTGTGTGCCCTCTGTGGTTCCACTCAGGGGGTCGGCTCGGATGATCCAGCAATGGACTTCGGGCACGCAGTAGTGGGTCGGCGGGCAGGTGCGCAATGCGCCCGGCCCGTGGGTTCTGGTAGCGGCACGCCACGGCGTGCCTCCGTTGGGCACGGCATGCCGTGCCCATCCGTGTCCCCTGGGGTGGACCTTCGGCTGGCGTCGCGCAGGACGCGGAGGATTGCCTCGCAGCGTTGGGGCAGAATCGACCAAGCCAATCGAGAGGCGATCCAGGGCAGTGGGACACTACCCATCAAGGAATGGCATTGCGGGCGGAGGCTGTCAGGGCGGTGAGATAGAGTCGAGGCTAATTGGGGGTAAAACAGGCCAGTACGGTGGGCGATCAGACCCAGCCGCGGAGCATCATGGCTTTGACGACGCTGTCGATTGCGACCATGTAAGCGGCATTTCGCATGTAGACCTTGCGGGCCTTGGCCATTTCCAGGACCTTGTGGAAGGCTACAGTCATCTTCTGGTCGAGGCGTGTACGGACTTCCTCCTCAGCCCAATAGAAGTTCATGTCATTCTGGACGCCCTCGAAGTAGGAGCAGGTGACGCCGCCGGCATTGCAGAGGAAGTCCGGGATCACGAAGACGTTGTTGGCCTTGAGGACCTCGTCGGCTTCCGGGGTGGTGGGGCCATTGGCGCCTTCGGCGACGATTCTGACCTTCTTGCTGATGCGTTTCACGGTGTCGCCGGTGATGACGCCTTCGATGGCGGCCGGCACGAGGATGTCGACATCCTTGGCGAGCCAGGCGTCGGCGTCTTCGATCTCGTAGCCGCCTTCCTTGGCTCTACCCTTGTTGACGGTGCCGTACTCGTCGGTGATCGACTGCAGGAACTTCGGGTCGATTCCGTCCTTCTTCGAGAACGTGTAGGAGCACTTGTCCTGGTTGTCCCAGCAGGAAACAGCGACGATTTTGCCGCCGATCATGTCGAGGTAGGTGAGAGCAGCGTATTGGGAGACGTTGCCGAAGCCCTGCAGGGAGCAGGTGGTTTCCTTGCCGTTGATTCCGAGGTGTTTGAGGGCTTCGCGGACGGTGACGATGACGCCGAAGCCGGTGGCAGGGGTACGGAAGAGCGAGCCGCCGCCGCCCAGGGGTTTGCCGGTGATGACGCCTGGGGTGAAGGAGCCGACGAGCTTGGAGTACTCGTCCATCATCCAGCCCATCATCTGCGGGGTGGTGCCGACATCGGGTGCGGGGACGTCGGTGCGGGGCCCGATATTGCGCCACATCTGGCCGACCCACCCGCGGCAGAGCCTTTCCTTTTCGAGCACGGAGAGGGTGGAGGGGTCGCAGATGACGCCACCTTTGCCGCCGCCGAGCGGAATGTCCGACACTGCGCATTTCCAGGTCATCCAGGTGGCCAGTGCGCGAACGGTGTCAATGGTCTCAGCGGGATGGAACCGGATTCCCCCTTTGCAGGGGCCCCGCGCGTCATTGTGCTGGACGCGGTATCCGCGGAACACCCGCAATTCGCCACTATCCATCCGCACGGGGATCTGGAAGTGGAATTCGCGCATGGGATTGCGCAGCAGTGCACGGTTGTCGGGTGACAGGTCGAGCTGATCGGCCACCTGATCGAACTGGCGCTGGGCCATCTCGAACGGATTGAGCTTCGAGGACATTGCTACCTCCGTGGTTTCGCCCCCAGGACTGGACCCAAATGGAATGGAGGGACTGATTAACAGCCTCCGAGGACGGGTTAGGCGTACGCCTTGCGAAGGCAGGCGTCAAGGTCTGGCTGTTGGCTTTGATTGATGTATAGACAGGTCTCGGCGCGGACAGCTGTCCGGAGGATGCATGACCGATCAAGCGACGCCCAAGGCGCTGCGACTCTACCTGGAATTGCGTGAGTACCCGGTCCTTTGTGACGAGATCCGCAAGCGGATGCGCGAAGAGATGGTGCGTCGCGGCGTGATTCGCGCCGAGCAATTCGAAGACGAAGTCAGGGCCAAGGCCATCACCTCCCAGGAGCGCGAGCGGCTCGACAACCCTCTGCAGAACGAGCTCGCCGAGGTCTGGGACCTTCGCACCTCGCGCGTGCGCGACATCCTCACCGACTTCTACTTTGCGCACAACCTGCCCCACAGCATCTTCGAGTCGATCGTTGCCGACGTGCTCGGCGAGCGAAACAAGCAGGAGCTCATCCTGAGCTTCAACCCGGAGCTGGCTCCTTGGGACATGCTCTTCGCGCAAGGCGAGGAGTTCGAGAACGCCCCGCCCGAGCAGCGCCAGCGCACGCAGCACCACCTGCAAGAGATCATCGTGGTGCTCACCAAGGGCATGCTCTCCGATCAGCTCGCCTTCGTGGGCCTCGCACGCAAGCACTTCCTGCTCAAGGACCTCAAGGCCATCAGCCGCAGGCGCATTGGCCGCGGCAAGGTCGGCGGCAAGGCCGCGGGCATGTGGCTCGCCTGGCGCGCGCTGCAGGAGCACAGCCCCGACGATCCGATCGAGGTGGGGCCGCGCGTGAAGATGCCCGACTCCTGGTTCATGGCAGCGGACCTGTACTACGAGTTCATCGAGGCCAACGACCTGTTCGGCACGCTCAACCAGAAGTACAAGGACCTCGAGCAGAGCCGTGCCGACTACCCGGCGTTCCGCCAGCTCTACGAGAGCAGGAGCCTGACGCGCAACGTGACCCGGCGCCTCGAGCTCGTGCTCGATCAGGTCGGCGACTCCCCTCTCATCGTTCGATCCTCCAGCCTGCTCGAAGACAACTTCGGCCAGTCGTTCGCTGGCAAGTACGAGACCCACTTCTGCGCCAACCAGGGCGACCGCCAGGCGCGACTCCAGCAGCTCTGCCAGTCGGTCCTCAAGGTGTACTCATCGGTGTTCAACCCCGACGCTCTCGCCTATCGCAGGCAGATGGGGCTCATCGACTACGACGAGCGCATGGCCATCCTGCTGCAGAAGGTCGAGGGCTCGAACTACCACGGGAAGTTCTTCCCGCAGATCGCGGGCGTGGGCTTCAGCTACAACCCCTATCGATGGACCCCGCAGATCGATCGCCGAGGAGGCTTCCTGCGCATGGTCTGGGGCCTGGGCACGCGCGCGGTGGATCGCGTCGGACGCGACCACCCCCGCATGGTGGCGCTGAGCCATCCGACGCTGCGACCCGAGCGCACCGCGCACGAGGTGCGGCGCTACTCGCAGCACTTCATCGATGCCATCGACCTGGACAAGAACGACCTGGTGACCCTCGGCGTCGCTGACGTGCTGCGCCACGACTTCCCGGGCCTTCGCCAGATCGCGTCCGTGGCGACCGGCGACGATCTGCAGCCCATCCACCTGAGCGACCCGCGCATTGCGCCCGAAAGCTACGTCATCACCTTCGACGCCCTGCTCAAGAACCGGCGCTTCGTCACCCTGATGCGAACCATCCTCAGGAAGCTGGAGAACGCCTACGGCAGGCCGGTCGACATCGAGTACACGATCGACATCCTCCCCGGTGCCGAGCCCGACTTCCTCGTGCATCTGCTGCAGTGCCGTCCACAGGCGCGTCCTCAGGAGAGCGAGCTCGCCTCCGTTCCCCGCGACATTCCCCCGGACCGCGTGGTGTTCGCTTCCTCCAGCACCGTGCTCCGCGGTCGCGTCAAGGACATCCGGTACATCGTGTACGTCGACCCGGAGCACTACAGCCGCGTGCAATCCATGGCCGAGCGAACCCGCATCGCCCAGGTGATCGGCCGGCTCAACCAGAAGCTGCACGGCAACCCGTTCATCCTGGTGGGCCCGGGCCGCTGGGGAAGCTCCAACCCAGAGCTCGGCGTGCCCGTGACCTATGCGGACATCTATCACGTGGATGTGCTGGTCGAGGTTCCGATGTCGATCCGCGACGAAGAGCCGGAGGCTTCCTACGGCACACACTTCTTCCAGGATCTGATCGAGAGCCGCATCTACCCGGTCGCCGTGTATCCGGAGCGCCCCGGCGACAGGTTCAACTTCGAGTTCTTCCGCAGCGCTCCCAACGCGCTCCAGGGGCTCCTGCCGGAAGACACCTCGATGGCGGAGCTGGTCAAGGTCATCCACATTCCCGACGCAGCGCCGGAGATGATGCTCGACCTGGTCATGGACGACAGCGAGAACGAGGCTGTGATCGCGTACCTCTCGCCGCGGGTGTAGCAGCCCGCTCGTGGAGTCCCGCTCCCCTACGGGAGCGGCTATGTGCGTCGCGGCTCCGTGCGCTTTCGCCGACGAGCGAGGAGGGCGCTTCCTGCGAGCGCTGCGACGAGCCATTGCCACGTGCGCGGGGGCGCAGCCCCACTCGTGCACGCGCAGCCGCCTGCGTCCCCTGCGTTCGCGTCCGCTGACGGGGTCGAGACCGAGCCCGGCACAGGCTCGTCGCTGGCTCCGACGTCAGGATGGGAAGGAGAGGCATCGGGCTTGGCCGGCCCTGCATCCTTGGCAGCGTCCGGCTTGTCTGGAGCGTCCACAGCGTCCGGCGTCGATGCTTCGGCTGCATCCGCAAGCGCGGAATCGACGGGCGCATCGGCTTCGGCATCAGGAAGTCCCGCGTCGCCCGACGGGCACACGGCGCCAGACTTCGCGTACTGGACCTCGTCGATCAGCTTGTGATTGGAAGGGTCCGAGCTCCACGTCTGCTGGCTCGAAGCCCAGGTCTGCATGTGAATCGATTCGTTGTCGATGTCGAAGATGACGTAGTGGTGATCGGTCTTGCACGTCGCGAGCCCGGTTGCGGAGCCGCACCACAGGATGGTGATCGCACCGGCGCCGCCAGACGTAAGATAGGCGGTCCCCTTGTCCCAGGCGTCGGCACCGACCGGGCATGCGTTGTCGCTGCCCGGGTTGCCAGAGGTGGAGCAGTTGGACGGCTCGAAGCGCTCGTACCAGTGATTGTGGCTTTGCAGCACGAAGTCGACATGGTGCTTGTCGAAGATCGGCACCAAGGCAGAGTTCTGCCCCTGCTCGTTGGGCGGGTGCGACAGCATCGTGTTGTCGGTGTAGATGGGATGGTGCAGGACCACGAACTTCCAGCGACGCGGGTTGTTGGTCAGCACCTCGTCGAGCCACGCGGCCTGATCCGCGAACGCCGAAGCGCCGCCCTTGTATTGCTGCGTGTTGATCGACACCACGATCGAGTTGCCGTAGGTGAAGAAGTAGTAGTCCTCGGTGCCGCTGGAGCCGGTTCCCGCCGAGCGAGGAAGGGCGAAGATCTGGTTGTACTGGGCTCCGTCGCCGACCACCGTGTCGTCATCGTGGTTGCCCATCGTGGGCATGAACGGCGAGTAGCGGGCTGGCTCTCCTGTCCAGTCGAGGAAGTCGACCCACTCGCTGTTCTCGGTTCCGGCGTAGACGAGATCGCCGCCGCTCAGCACGAAGCCCGGATCCTCTGCGACTGCCTCCTCGAGGATGGACGACCAGTTGTCTCCCAGCCCCAGGATGGAGTCAGGACGGTTGTCCCCCAGGAAGATGAAGCGATGCTTGCCGCAGTCCTGGTGCTGCGCCGGCGCAGTGCGCATCGACAGCACAGCGGACCAGCCGTCTGCGTCCTCTCCCACCTGGTAGTAGTACTTCGTGCCCGGCTGCAGCCCGGTCATCTCTGCTTCGTGGATGTAGCCGAGGGAGCCTGCTCCGAGCTTGGACGCCCCCTTTGCGGTCTTGTCGAGCTTGGCCGAATCCGTCCCATACCTCACGTTCGACGTCACCGGGTCGATCGTGTGCCAGGCCACGGTCATCGTCGTCGCCGGATCATGGACGATCGAAAGGCGGACCCACTTGGGCGCGGCATCGACCTGTACGCTGACGGCGCTGGCCGAAGCGAACGCTGCGATCGCCCATTTCCAACAGATGCGTTCCAGCATGGCAGCGTCGAAATGTAGCATTCAACGCACGCCATTCCCAGCCAGGAGGCCGAGTCAGGGCTGCCCGCACAGCCAACGCGCCAACGCGTCGACCTCGGCGTCGCAGCCGACCAGAGGCGGCATCACGCTGCGATACTGGCTGCCGTACTGGTCTGCGTCCCTCAGCTGCTCGAGCAGCGTGCGCGTGCCGGGGAAGCCCCGATCCTGCGCTGCCTGGCGCAGGAGCCTCGCCGGCTCGTGGCACGCGCGGCATTGGCGTGCGAACATCTGTCCGCCGATCCAGTCTCTCGAATGACGCAGCGTGGTATCGAGCAGGGGCGATCGACGCTCCGTGCGAACCAGCTCGAGGCGGGTGCCGTTGGCATAGAGCAGGCCCGGGATCGCCCAAGGACGCACGGACGATCGCCTCGCTTCCTGCCAAGATGCGTCGGAGATCGCGACCATGGCCAGGAGCGCCAGCGCGGTTGCCGCAGACAGATGGCGCCACCGAGCGCGCGCGTGCAACGCGAGCGCAAGGCTGACACAGACTCCTGCCATGATCGCCACGGTTGCCATGCGGGCAGCGCGCCCACCATGGATGCCTGAAGCAACGGGCACGCCCCACCACGGATCGGCCCAAGCGCCGAGCGCGACAGGGACCCAGACAGCCGATGCCAGCGCGGTCGTGCCGAGCGCCGCTACGAGAGCTGATGTCCCCAGCCAATCGACATGCTCGGGTGGCGTGCGCGACGATCGTCTTCGAGCGGGGAGCATGACAGCCAGGCTGCCGAGGCAGGCTGCTGCACCGGTGCGCAGCAGGACGTCCAGCGCAACGCGAGGCGACAGCAGCAGCGAGCGAACGTTGTGCGCCTCGAGCCACTCGCCGGGGTGGAACATGAAGGACGCGACCGCAGCGCCCACCCACACTCCGGCCAGCGCTGCGATGGCAGCTGCCACCTCGAACACCCGAAGAGCACGGGGCGACGAAGAGCGCAGGAAGGCGCCCCAGCAGATGACGAACAGCACGGGGCTGGCGAGCAGCACGATCAGCACCGGCCCGAATGCATCGCGGATGGACAGAGCCACGGCCTCGTCGTTCTCGACGAACAGCAGCAATGCGGCGCCCAGCAGCGGAACGCCGAGTCCGGCAGAGATCATGAACAGAGCTCGCGCCGGACGCTGCAGCCACCCCTCTTTGGACCGCGCCTCGGAGGCGCAGCGGGAGCGAAGCAGCACCATGCACCAGCATGAGCCCGCGCACCCGTGCGCGAGCACGAACGCGCACGTGCACACCAGGCTCGTTGCGCCAGGGCCGAAGAACCAGGACGTGTCAGCGCTCGCCATGCATCCCCCGGCTCAGGACGACGTCCATCCCCAAAGCCCCAGACCCAGGAGAAGTGGCAGCAGGATCCACGCGAGTAGATCGGCCACGCGCTTTGCCCACCGTCGCTCTCCGTCCTCCCACAAGGGAAGGGTCAGCACGCCAGCTGCGACGAGCAGCACGGCGATCCAGGCGACCTGCTCGCCGCGCACGACCGCGACCATGGGAGGGAGCATGCGCAAGAGCTGATAGAGTGGCAGGAAGAACCATGCTGGCCGGATGCCGTGCGGCGTGGGCTCCAGAGGGTCTGCGCTTCGTCCCACCTCGGGCGGCCACAGCGCAGCGGCAGCGACCAGCAGGATGGACGCGACCACCCAGAGCGTGGCTTCGCGCGACAGGAAGTCCGGGTACCACGGGATGGGGTTGGCCCGCGGGCGAGCAGGTGCGCAAAGACCGTGGGTACGCACCAGCCAAAGGTGCATCGCGGCCAGGCAAAGCAACGCGAGGGGGAGCGCACCGGCATGCACCGCGAGCATGCGCTGCCCGGTCTCGGTGCCGACATCCGGGCCACCTCCGAGCAGGCCAGCGAGAAAGGAACCCACCCACGGGAGAGCGCGGGTCATGTGCAAGGCGACGCGCGCTGTGAACAGGGCGCGCTGATCGCCGACCAGCACCGTGCCGCTCAAGCCCAGGCCGAGAACGCACGCGAGCAAGGCGACACCGGTCATCCACGTCAGCTCCCTGGGACGTCGGAACGCCCTCGAGGCGAAGCTGCTCAGCAGGTGGGCGAGCACGAGCAACACGAGCAGGTGCGAGGCGATCGAATGCGTGCCGCGCACGAGCCAGCCGAAAGGGATCTGGGACGTGATTCGGGCCACGCTCGCCCAAGCTCCGTCGCCTGCTCGATAGTGGACCAGCAGCAGGATGCCGGTGAGCGTTTGCACCACCAGGAGCAGGATGGCGACGCCGCCGACATGAGCGGCCCAGGAGCGGATTCCACCTGGTACCTGGAGCTTTCGTGCGCGATCGAGCCACGCACCGATGCCGGTTCGCTCGCGGAGCCAGCCGGGGTCGTCACGCCCAGGCGACGATTCGGCCATGACGCACCTCGATTTTGAGCTTGGCGAGCGCAGAGGGAGCGGGGCCGGAGCGACGCGTGCCCGTGGCTGCATCGAAGACCGCGCCGTGGCATGCGCAGTGAAGGTCGTCGCTTTCGGGGCGAAAGCGCACCGTGCAGCCCAGGTGCGTGCACAGGGCGCTCCACGCCACGAGGCTCGAGTCGTGTCGGCGCAGCACGATGACAGGGATGGGGCCGACCCGCACGGACCGCATCTGTCCTGGTGCGAGCTCGGAGTCCGCACACACGTCGGTGGGGGGCAGGTCTTCAGGAACGCCGTCCCCGACGGGCTGCAGGTAGCGTCCGACCGGCCAGGCGATGGACGCGACGGCGCCTGCTCCTCCCAGGGCGACCGCGGCCCGCACGAAGGTCCTTCGCGGGCCACTGGGATTGGGGGCGTCCGTATCGTCCATGGCGAAAGAGTCTACACCGGCCGGATCGTGGGTCGGTACCTGAACGCAATCTCTTCACGTGAAGTTGTGGCACCGGTCAGGTAGAGTCGGGGCCCTTTCTGCCATGCGAATCGCCCTGCTCCTGACATCCACCTATGCCCACAGGCCCGACCTGGGGGGGCATCCGCCGGCCGCCTACGACGCGAAGGCGGTGCGCGAGAAGCTCAGCCAGCGAGGGTTCGAATTCAAGGTCGTGGACGTGCCTGTCGTGGCTGATCTCGACGAGCGAGCCGCGCAGGTGCTTCGGGACGCCAAGGCCGGTCCTGACGACGTCGTGGTCGTGTATCTGTCGGCGTTCAGCCACCTTGATGACGCGGGCGAGCTTGCGATCGAGGTGGATCACGTAGGCGACGAGGCGCCGGTCAGCAGGGCCCGGGTACCTCTGGCGCGCCTGCGGACCGCGCTCAACGCGAGCGGCGTGCGCGGCGCAGCCGTGGTCCTGGATCTCGTGTACGCGGGCGACGCGGACGCGGCAGATGCGGTGGAGCACGTCGGAGCGGTACGGCGAGTATTTGCCCCGGAGCTATCCGGGTATTCGCTCCTGATCGCGGTGCGGTCGACGGAGCAGGCGGCGCCGGATCGAGGCGGTGGATCCGCGTTCACCTCGCTGTTCCTGCGCACGCTCGACAAGCCCGAGGCGCGAAACGCTGCCGGCGCGGTTCCCGTGTCGCGCGTGATCGATCAGATGCGCGAGGATCCAGATCTGTACACCGACGTACCTTGCATGGCGCTGGTGGCAGGGCGGCGGGATCTGCCGCTGTACTCGATCATGGAGGCGCTCAAGCACGCGCCGATGTCGCAGCCGCCGCCGTCGCGCTCCTCCTCTCCTTCGGGGCCTGCCCCGGCGGTCGGCGTGACCGGGCTGCTGGCAGCGGCTGAGCAGCACTTCGCGCGCGGCGAGTGGGATGCCGCGGTCGAAGCCTACAAGCGCGCGCTGCTGCTGTTCGGCGAGGAGAAGTCGTCGAGGCGCGCCGAGGTCTACGTGCGCCTCGCGGACATGAAGGTCTCGCAAGGGCGGCGCCGGGAGGCGATCATCGGCTATCGCAAAGCGCTGAGCGTGCTGCCCACGCATACCGGCGCGCTGCGCCAGCTCGCTGACGTGGTGGGGCACGAGGGCGACTTCCAGGAAGCCGTGCGGTTGCGACGCCAGCTGCTCGAGCTCACGCAGGAGCCGCAGGCGCGGTTCGACGTGCTGCTGCTGCTTGCGGACGACTGCGAGAAGGCCCGGGACATCAAGGGGACCACTGCGGCGCTGGAGGATGCGCGCGCGCTACGACCGGAAGACACGGTGGTGCTCGCCCGGCTGGCGCAGGTCTACGACAGCACGCACGAGTACCTGAAGGTGGTCGAGATCAAGGTCTCGATCGCGAATCTCAAGACGCAGACCGAGGAGCTTGCGCGATCCCTGGTGCTCGCGGCGGACTTCGCGCGGGAGCGGGCAGCGGCTCCGGACCGTGCGCTCGAGATCTACGCCTCCGCGCTGGATGCGGATCCCATCACCCCGCGCGCGTTCGACAGCATTCTCGAGCTGCTCAAGGAGCGCGGCGACGTCGATGCCATCGAGCGCGCGATGCTCGCCCAGGCGTTGCGTCTCGAGGTCAACAACGCAGACGCAGCCCAGGCCGAGGTGTGGCGCGAGGTTGCGGAGCTGAGGCGCAACCGCCGGAACGATACGCTCGGAGCGATCGAAGCGCTGGACCAGTGTGTGACGCTGCTGCCCACGGACGTCGAGGCTCGCGCCACGCTGGCGGACATGCTGGCCGAGGTCGACCAGATCGACGCAGCGATCATGTGTCTGGAGATCGCGGCGCTGGGCGCACCGGGACGGGTCGAGACGTATCGCAGGCTTCACCAGCTTCTCGCCAAGAAGGGCGAGATCGATCGGGCGTACCTGGCCGCAGCTGCGCTGGTCCAGCTGGAGGAAGCGGATCTCGACGAGCAGATGTACTTCGAGCAGTACAACCCGATCGGCGTGGTTCGTCCGACCCGGTGCATCGACGAGCAGGCCTGGCAGGACATGTACCCGTCCAACCACGACGTGCACGTGCGCACCATCCTGCACCTGGTCGCGTCTGCGGCCATCGAGTACAAGCTCGCCCATCTCCAGCAGGCCAAGCTGCTGCCACCGCTCGACCCGGAGAAGCGTCAGGATCCCGAAAAGAGCACGGTCAGCCTCACGCGCACGTTCGTGTGGGCCTCCAAGGTGCTGAACGTGCCGCTTCCGGACATCTACGTGGCCGACGAGGTGCCGGGCGGGATTGCGGCCGTCCCGGCCATGAGCCCGACTGCGTTCGTGGGCAAGTCGGTCCTCAGCGGACGGAGCCTGCAGGAGCTGTCGTTCCTGGTAGGGCGCGATCTCACCTACTATCGTCCTGAGCACTACGTGCTCGTGCTCTTCTCGAGCCTGCGCGATCTGACCTCCCTGCTGCTCGCCGCGGTCAAGGTCATCCGTCCGAGCCTTGCCGTGCCGGAGCAGCAACGGAAGGAGATTTCCGAGCTGGCCACATCGATCAAGGCAGCGCTCGACGAAGAAGCGCTGGCGCAGCTGACCGAGGCGGTGGCGCAGTTCGACGAGGCAGGCGGGCGCGTGGATCTGGTGGGCTGGGCGCGGACGATCGAGCTGGCGGCCACGCGCGCCGGGCTTCTTCTTTGCGGGGATCTCTCGATCGCTGCGGGGATCATGGAGCGCGACGAGCGTGGGATTGCGGAGCTGACGGCGGTGGATCGGATGAACGACCTGCTGCCGTTCACGGTGTCGCAGGCCTACGCCCGGCTTCGGGACATGCTCGGCATCAGCGTGGGAGTGCCGAAGGCGGAATCGTAGTCAGCTTGTGGACGCCTGCTCGGAGGGGAGCTGCACAGGAGGCTTGACCGGGATGGGGTCGCCTCCTCGCGCAAGGTACTTCTGGTAGATCTGGAAGCGCAGGTGGACCATGCCGGTGGCCACGATGATCGAGGCCGGAAACAGACCGAAGTAGCAGCAGAGCAAGCCGAGCAGGATGACGAACGAGGCGAGCAGGCCGTAGAGGAACGACGCCACGAACGTGGTGGCCCAGGTGCGCTTGATGTAGGCCAGCAGCGCCGAAAACGACAGGGTCTTGCCCAGATCTTCGGTGAGCTCGGCGCGCACCAGACCCGCATTCATCAGGATGGCGATGAACGGTGCGCTGGCCAGGCTCAGCAGCATCACCACGCCGTAGACGCTCAGGACTGCCCAGGGGGGTTCGCCCCGGGTGTGGTGCATTCCACGTGTGGCGACCATGGCGACCATGGCCGAGATTCCACCCAGCGCACCGAACACGACCGAGAACGGCATGGTGAGCAGGATCTGGGTGACGAACGGCGTCACGCCGCGGGACAGGTAGTGCGTGAAGTCCGAGAAGCTGAACTCGGGGATCGGCTTTGGGTCGCGCCGCTCCAGCCGTTGGAGGATCTCGCACTGCCAGCCATACATCACAATCTGCCCCACCACGGGAATGAACAGCAGCACGGTGAGCAGCAGGATGGAGCTCCAGGCGTTCTGCTGGCTGAAGATGAACTTCAGTGCGGCGAAGTACTCGATGCCTTGCTCGGCGGGAGGGTCGCCGTAGGGGGGCTTGGCCTGCTGCGGGAAGCTCTGCATCCGCGCATGCTATCGCATCCGCCCGGACCGCGAAACGAATCGACGCCGCAGCTCAGTACGTGCGCACCACCCACGACAGGGTCGTGAACAGGTAGTGGCCGACCTCCTGAACCCGACCGCGGGTGTCGTAGGAGGTCTCGTAGATGTACTGCGGGGTCAGGGTGAGCGACGGATCGATCTTCCAGCTCACTCCCCCATAGATTCGATTGAGCCGAAGGCCGCGGGGCCAGTAGCCGATCGCGCTGTCCGGCGCGGCCGAGTCTTCCGCAATTCCGATGAAGGGCTCGTCCGCAGCAAGGATTCCAACGTCCTTCGTGGCCCACCAGGTGGCTTGCACCATCTCGCGCAGCACCATGCCGAAGCCGAGCTTCTGCGACGGGGGCTTGTACACGCTCGCGTAGAAGGTGTTGTGCAGGATCACCCGGTTGGTGAAGACGAAGTCCTTCCACCGGTAGTCGATCTGGGGAACGAGCTCGACGTTGTGGGACCACTGGTAGTCGTCCTTGGCCCGGATCGGGTACCCCATGAAGTAGTACCAGAGCCCGACCTTGAGCGTGGCAGCGCCGAGCTTGCGCACGTACAGGGGCCCCACGAACAGCTCGTCGAAGTAATGACGCTTCTCCGGGCCCTCGCTGCGCGACAGCTCGTAGCGCATGCCCGGCATCACGAACAGTCCCCACTCGGGCGAGAACATCGTCACCAGGTTGCCGTAGGTCCACACGCGCGCGGTCTTCGGCGTCTCCGCAAGTGCTCCCGTGCACCAGCACAGGCCCGCGGCCAGCGCCAGCGCAGCCACCCATCGTTTCGTCATGCAGCTCCGCCCGCCTGCGCAGCCCTGGCGCGCTTCTTCGCAATTCCGAGGATCATTCCCAGCACGATCGCAAGCAGGGCCGCGGACATCACCCGGTATTCCGGCGGCAGCACGAACGTCAACGTGTGCGCCGGAATCCAGAACCAGATGCACGCTGCGCCCACCACCCGGAACATGTTCCGCCAATCGATTCCCACGAACACCTCCACCAGCGGCCAGCTCGAAAACAGCTGGTTCCGATCGATCAGCGTGTCCGTGATTCGATGCAGGACCATCATCGGGAAGGCGAAGATCATGTTCATGAAGAACGACTTCCAGAACGCGGTCACCAGGACGATACCCTTGCCGGGAAGAAGTCCCTTGTCGAGAAGCCCGTCGACGCCGAACGAGAAGAGCGGGAATACCGCGGTGAACATCACGCCGAGCAGGGCCCAGACCAGCACGCGCTGCCACAGCCGGATGCCCCCGAGCCTCCACTTGCCGGTGACGATCTTCCCACCGAGCAGCTCTCCCATCGTACCCAGCAACGCGATCTTCGCGATCCCCATCGGATAGGGGTGTGCCTTGGTGGCAGCCTCAAATGCTTCGCGTCCAGCAGGCACGGCGAGCAGCGCTACCACTGCAGCGATCAGCGCGATCCACACGACGCTCAACCAACGGTCCACGGGGTACCTCGACCAGGAGCCTCATAGCTGCTCGGGCGAATCGCGGCAACTCGCCTTGCGATCGTGCTCTGTTCCGTGATCGGTGCTCGAAAGACAGTGTCTTGGGTCAGTACATGTTCTGCAGGAGCCAGACGTTTCCGTCGGTAGCGTTGAAGAATCCGCAGGCCACCGACTTGAAGTCCGGGTTGGTGATGTTCTTGTAGCGGTCCGAGCTCGAGCCCTCGTCGAAGAATGTCTGCAGGCAGCTGAGCACCAGCGTTGCCGGCGATCCCTGGGCAGGTAGGCATTCATTCTGGCCAAGCTCGGCGCACGGCGGCAGGTGGCCGTAGGCAACACCCGTGGTGGCGTCGTGTCGAACCTGCAAGTCCGCGCAAGGCTCGCGCTTCGTGTCGCGGGTGACCGGCGGCGAGCCGACCTGCCCGCGCAGCTCGTTGATCCTGTTGACGCACTGGACGCGCGCGCTCTCGAAGGGGTCCGGGCCGGAGCCGCCCAGCCCGAGGTCGCAAGAGCCCTGGCACTGCTGGTCGACGCAGCCGCCCTTTCCGAGGAAGTCGATGAGCGGCAGCAGGGCATCGGGATACTGCGCCTCGCACTGCTTCTGGCAGTCGTGCGACGTGCAATCCGTCATGCAGGTGTACAGCGCGCCGCACGACGCGAGCTTGCTGCACGTCGCGCAGGGATCGCCGCAAGTTGTGTGCAGGCACGTGTTGCACTCGGCCTTCTGCACCGTGAACTGGCAATCAGGATTGCCTCCCACGCCGGCCGCGCCGCCCTGTCCTGCCTCGGCTTCAGGGGAGGCGTCTGCAACGCTTCCTGCTGCGCCGGCAGCTGCAGGGCCGGGATCGGTGGACGAGCTGGTGCCGCACGACAGGATGGTGAAGGCCAGGGCAACAACGGCAAAGGTGCGCATCGAGGTCAATGGTACCAGGAACCGGGCCAGGGTGCGTATGACAGCTGTTGACCGTGGAGCGTGCGCAGCCGACCATGGGGTGGGCTCGATGCTCGACCTCGAAACCCTCTACTTCGCGCTCGTTCTCAACGACGCTGTGCTCGCAGTCTCGCTGTGGGCAGCCGTGGGAGGGCCCCGACGTCGAGGTGCGGGCAAGTGGGCGATCTCCCTGGCCCTGCAGAGCCTGTCATTTGCCTTCTTCCTGTCGCGCGGATGGATCACCGGTCCAGTGTCGATCGTCGGGATCAACGTCGCGTCGTGTCTCGCCTTCTCCCTGCAGATCGCTGCACTTCTCGAGTTCCACGGCCGCAAGGTCGTCCTGTGGCTCCCTGTCCTGGCAGCCATCGCCTGCGGTCTCGGCTTCGGCCTGCTGGTCACCCACGCCCAGATGCGTCTGGTGCTTGGTGGAATCCTCTACGGCGGGGTGCTGTACGCGATCGGCTGGCTGTGCCTGCGCCTTCGCGACACGGCCCGGCGCCTGGGAAGCCACCTGCTGATCCTTGCGAATCTCGCCGGCGGCACGCTCATGGCCCTTCGCGCAGCCGCAGCGGTGTTTCGTCCGGATCTGTACCTGGACGGGCACGACAGCGCTGGGCTTCCGATCGTAAGTGCCCTGGTGGCCCAGGCCACGACGCTCGTATCCTCTCTGGGATTCCTGCTGCTGCACCGCGAGCGCCAGGAGCAGGCCATGACCGAGCTTGCCATGACCGACCCGCTGACAGGGGCGTTCAATCGCCGTACGCTGTTCGATCTGGGCAACAGGGAGATTGCACGCGCCTTGCGCGATGCGGCCGATCTGTCGGTGGTGATCCTGGATGTCGATCACTTCAAGCGGGTGAATGACGAGCACGGTCATGCGGCAGGTGACGAGGTATTGACACGCTTTGTGGAGATCGTCCGCTCCTGTCTGCGTAAGAGCGATCTGCTCACGCGATATGGCGGCGAGGAGTTCTGCATCGTGCTGCCAGGCGCAGCGGCACCTGCAGCGCGCAGCCTTGCAGAGCGCATCCGGGTTGCCATCGAGCAGAGCGACTTCCAGGCCTGCGGCAAGCCTCTTCGGATCACCACGAGCGCAGGCGTCGCAGGCCTCGATCCAACAGGGGATCAGGGCCTGTCCAGCGTGGTTCAGCGCGCTGATCAGGCTCTCTACGTCGCCAAGAGCAGCGGGCGGAACCGTGTGGTCCTCGCTGCGGAGAGAGAGTAGAAAGAAGGGTGGAGGTGACTCATGCGTTACGTCGCGATTCTGAGCCTGCTCATGCTTGCTTCTTGTGGATCGAGCTCGGACCAGGGTGCACCTGCCTCCAGCCCGGACGGTGGGGGAGGGAGCGGTGGGTCGGGCGGAACGGGCGGGACAGGCGCAACGGGCGGATCAGGCGGATCGGGCGCAGGAGGGAGCCTGCCTTCTGGCGGTACGATCGGCAGCTGCAAGGTCTTTCCCGCCACGGATCCCTGGAACCGCGACGTGTCAGCGGATCCGGTGGATCCGAGCTCGGATGCCATCATCGCCTACATCAACTCGCACGGCGGCTCCAAGCTCCACCCGGACTTCGGCTCGGACTTCGGCATTCCGTATACGACCGTCACCGGCTCGCAGCCGAAGGTGGACATGACCTTCGACTACGAGAGTGATCCAGGGCCGTATCCGATTCCGCCCAACGCGCCCGTGGAGGCCGGTGGCGATGCGCACGTGCTCGTGATCGACACGGACAACTGCATGCTCTACGAGACGTTCGCCTCGCAGTTCGTCAATCCCGGCTGGCAATGCGGATCAGGCGCGGTGTTCGATCTGAAGACCGGGTTCCGCGGAACCAGGACCAGCTACATCGATTGCTGGACCTCGGCCGACGCAGCGGGATTGCCGATCTTCCCTGGCCTGGTGCGCTACGACGAGGTCAAGGCCGGTGCGATCAACCATGCCATCCGGGTGACCTTCAGCGATACGCGCCAGGCTTTCGTCCACCCGGCGACCCACTTCGCCAGCTCCGACACCGGCGCGGACGTCCCGCCGATGGGCATGCGCCTGCGCATGAAGGCCAGCTTCGACATCTCAGGTTTTACGGGACAGTCCAAGGTCGTGGTCGAAGCGCTGAAGAAGTACGGGTTCATCAATGCTGACAACGGCTCGAACTGGTTCTTCCAGGGGGCACCGGATCCGAGCTTTGACGACGAGGATCTGAACCAGCTCAAGGCGATCCCGGGCACGGCCTTTGAGGTGGTCCAGATGGGCCAGATCTACACGGCAGCTGATTGCCCGTGACACCAGGACACCATGCGAAACCTTACCTGCTTGATCCTCGCCGCCACGGTCTGCAGCTGCTCCGGCTCCGAGCCGTCCCCCGCTCCCGAAGAATCGACCCCGATCAAGGAGCTGGCCTACGAGATATTCCCCTTCGTGGTGCAGCTCGACGATGCAGCGCTCGCCAAGCTCACTGCCTCGGAGCCGGACGGAACCCTTCGTTTCTCGTCCGTGCCCCCAGCCCTGGCCTCGGCGAAACGTGGCACCATCCTGCTCGGAGGGTCGTCGCCCAAGGCCCGGGAAGGGCTGCTCCGCATCGTGCGCGACGTCCAGCAGGGGGCGGACGGCCTTGTGCTTCATACGGTCGGGGCTCCTCCGCAGCTCGCCTTCAAGCGTCTTCACGTGGTCGCAGCAGCCAAGATCCCTTCGTGGACCGATCCTGGGACCGACTGGACCTACCCTCCGCTCGACCCGCTGGTGGCTGGCAGCGGCAAGGGCAAGGAGCCGTTCGACTTCTACCTGTTTGACGGCGACGGCAACACGAGCACGACTGGCGATCAGGTGCACGTGCACGGCGAGCTGGGTGGCGGAATCGATTACGACGTAGGGATCGACACGGACTGGGGCGCGATCGATGCGCTCAAGAAGGTCGAGGGGTGTGCGGAGGAGGTGCTGACCTTCGGCCTGTCCGGAGACTGCGAGCTGCCCGAGATCAAGGCGCACCTGTACATCTCGCCGAATGCCGAGGCATCGGTCCGGTTCGAGGGCACGGCTTTCAACGGCTACGAAAAGGAGTACACGCTGGCTTCGGTGGCGCCGCAGCCAACGTTGATTCCCGTGGGGCCGCTGACGTTCACGGTCGTAGTCGACGTGATCTCGCGCGTGGAGGGAAAAGCATCGAGCCAGTTCGCGGTGGGCGCCAAGGCCGGTGTCAAGGTGACGACCGGGCTGGAGTACTCGTCGCTGGGCGGTGTATCGTTCAAGACGCCTGTGCCTGAGGCCACCTTTGCGCCGGATGGCACGGATGTGACGTTGTCTGGATTCGCCAAGGTCGGCGTGGGACCGCGCTTGTCCTTCCGGCTGTACGGAATCGCCGGCCCCTATGCGGGGCTGTACGGCACTGCGGCGCTGGATGCGGACCAATCCCGGACTCCCTGCTTCGATCTGCATGCGGGCGCCGACGTGGACGTCGGATTCATTCTCACGCTTCCAGGGATCGGCACTCTCATCGACGAGGGAAAGACCTTCAACATCGTCGACCAGAGCGTGGCTACGGGTACCTGCAAGCAGCCACCGGCAGCCAACAAGAATCCCCCTGGGGGCGGTCCGGATCCGGAGCACCTGCTCAATCCGACGATCACGCCGTGGGCGAAGATGTACGACTCGCCGGTCCAGTGGTTTCCCCATCAGACCGAGGAGTTCGGCTGGCTGGATCTTTCGCGATCCATCGATGGGCGTTGGGTATTGGGGGGCTCTGGGCTCGACGCGCTCACCAAGGTCGACGATCAGGGCGCAGTCGTGTGGTCCAAGAAGTACCTCGACCCGCGGACCGAGCCGCCGTACGGGCCAGAGCCGGCTCCGTACCTGCTTCGTCGCGTGCTTGCCACCCAGGATGCCGCGATGCTGGTGGTGGCTGACCCTTATGCGCTGCTCAAGCTCGGGCAGGCGGGCGGCGTGTACTGGGCAGAGCGCTTCGAGCCCCCGGGAGAGATCCTGGAAACCGGACCCAACGGCTTGAAGCAAGAGCAGAGAACGTTCCTGAGCGCAGTGGAAGACGGGAAGGGAGGGTTTTTCGTGGCCGGCTCGTACGAGGCCTCGGATGCTGACCCTTCCTCGCTCTGGCTGCAGCGTATTCGGGCAGACGGATCGGTCGAGTGGTCTCGTCGATATGACGACGGGGCGTTTTTGTATCCCACGCAGATCGTCCGCCTTTCCGACAGCGTCTTCGTCGCCGGGCTGGAATGGAACAAGACCACGAACGGCCGTCGCATGCTCCTGGCAAAGCTCGGCTTGGACGGGACCGTACAGTGGGCCAAGGCGATCGGTGGCTGCGACGGGTTCGGATATCCGGGCATGCAGCCGTTCGAGCTTCGCGTGCTGAGCAACGGCGACGTGCTGGTGGCTGGCGCGATCGACCTGGCTCGAAGGAGCTTCGTGATGGAGGTAGCGCCAGACGGGGCTGTGCACTGGGCGAGCTCGCCGTGGGGCGACGACACGCTGACAGACTTGGCGATTCACGCGGTCAGGGAGCTGCCCACGACCGGGTTTGTGGCAGCAGGGCGGTATGCCTACCACTTCGAGCAGCAGAGGGTATTTCTGGCAGGCCTGGATGCATCGGGAAAGACCCAGTGGATCAAGATCTACGGACAGCCTTCGACCGAGCAAGGGATTCCGGCGGAGCAGGGGTTCCCTGCGCTTGCGCTCACCGATGAAGGGGGTGCGCTGATGGCTGCGTATACGAGCGCGCCAGTGCCGAGCCAGGACAGCAACCTTTGGATGCTGCTGGCGCCTGCCAAGGACGGCGCGATCGTGTTTGACCCGGTGCTGGCCCATGTCGTGGAATATCCGGTAGCGACCGTGACGTGCCCGACCACGGCCGCCGCGGTAACGCTGGTATCCAAGGAATTCGTCGTGAAGCCCGTGAAGTTCGACCCGATCGTGGAGCAGGTGAAGCTCGCGGTCACCAAGCAGACGCCTTGAGGACCGGGCGCCCAGCCTCATGAGACCGTCAATAGCACGGTGATTGTAGGTCGTCGTGTGTCCCCCAAAGACCGTCTTGCCCAGCGCTGGCGACGACGGGCTGCCCCTGATCGCATCGGATCCGGATGGGTGCTCCCCAACCGTCGACGCCACGGCGTCCAGGAGCGGGCCTCTCCACCCGTGCGGCTGTTGGGCACGCATCGCCCGGCGACCATTCGCGCATCACGGCCTCGTTCGTCCTTGAAAGCTCGCGGCAGGTCTGAGCTCGCGCATCCCGGTCCGCCCTGTCGAGTGCGTCGGCAACATGGCCAGAGCAGCTGGCGGCAAGAAAGCCACCCGCCAAACCCGCAAACGAGACAGCCGCTACCGGGACAGCCACGCGCGACAACCAGCTACGAAGCCCGGGGCGGAAATCCAAGGGCACGAGAGCCAGAGCCCGAGGCCGAGCCGAGGTCCGATACGGGTCTGGCGTATCGCCTCGGACCGACACGACCATGCCGTCGGGCGCCATGTCTGCCAACGTCTGGGGAACGGATTCCTCGGATGCGTGCCAGTCGCGATCGATCAGGTCCCAACCTGGAACCTTCCCGCGCCGTACCCGCGCGAGCCACCACGCACGCGCAAGAGCCCGAAAGGAAGCGCCCAGAAAGACTGCACCCCCGAGCATCCAGAGCGCGATAGCGAGCCTGGGGCTTGGATCGGGAAATACGTAGGCTGCGGTGGCCAGGGACACCAGCCAGGCCCCGGCGGACAGCGCGCGCCTGTCTGCGTCAGCGACAACGAGCGTTGGCTCCGGCATACCCTGCAGGAGAAGCGGAAGCATCACGACGCCGCTCAGGGTCGAGCTCGCCAGCAGCATCAGGCTGACGCCGAGCACCAGGCCAGTGGCGTCGGAGACGTGCCTTCGCAGAGTGTCAGCGACGCCGACGGACGCCGTCAGGCACACTCCGGAAGCGAGGCCTGTCAACAGACAACCCTTCAAGACGCGAGCGTCAGTGCTTGACGCAAGTCGAAGCGCGACCAGCTGCAGCACGGCGGCGAGTGCGACCAGGAAGACGAGCCAGGATATCGGCAACTGAAGAGCATCACCCAGCGTTGCGACGAAGGCACCGGTGGTCACGATCAAGGCAACTCTTGCCGGGGCGCACGCGATGTACCCAGCCAGCCGCCCTTGCGTGCTCGCAAGTCCGGTCCATCGGAGGAAGACGGAGCTGAAGCCAATTGACCTTGCCATGTGTCTCGCGAACGACCCTTGTCCGCCTCGCTCATGGTACATCATCTGGGGAGATTAGTCCGATGCCGCCTTACCGAAACCCCCCT
This sequence comes from Deltaproteobacteria bacterium, assembly GCA_016218915.1. Lineage (GTDB taxonomy): Bacteria > Myxococcota_A > Polyangia > Polyangiales > Polyangiaceae > JACRCQ01. The sequence goes on along the minus strand of JACRCQ010000009.1, from coordinate 38,802 downwards.
GAGCCCGTTCCCGCATCTGACACGGAGCTCGTCCGAGCGAGGACGCAACTGACAGAGCTCAAGAAACAGCTGCGTGAAGCGCAGGCGCAGCACCGCGCGTCGGGCGGCTCTGCGCGGTACCGGCATCCGGCCGTAACTCTGGTGGCCGGGCTGACGGCTGGATTGATCATCGGCCTTCTGCTGCGAGGCGAGAGACCCCGCGACTCCACGCTCCGCCGCCTCGAGGCATTGACCCGGGAGGTCGAAAACAGAAAGCAGGAGCTGGACGCAATCTCCTGCTTCAACCGGTGCACGTCTGCCCGCGGAGAAAGCCCGTGCAGTCCAGAGAGTGTGTCTCGCTGCAAGTCGACCTGCAGGTACCACGTGGAATGACGGCCTGCACACGGCCTCGCATCAGCATCACTCTACGCTCGGACAACGACATGGTTGGTCAGCCCATCCGCGATCTCGAACGAAACCGTGTACTCTGCGCCTGGAAATGAAGTACGATCCTGCTCGGATCGCTCGATCCAGCGACCGGTGAGCCCCAGCTCCCGGGCACCCAGCTCCAAGTGGCACATGGCAATCCCCATATCCACCCTTTGCATGTCGGCAATCCCGAACAACGTCTTGTTGCGCTCGCGATAGCCTGGAGTCCGCAGCAGGTGAAAGTCGTAGAAGCTCCCCTGCTTGACGATGCGCCAGGGCTGGCAGTTCGATGCTGAGGGGGCTCTTCGAACCATCTCGATCGCCTGCGTGAGCTTGCCCGCTGCATCTCTTGATAGCGCCACAGCCGCATCACCATCGAAGAAGAGCTTCTCCCAGGGCATGCGGCGGTCCGCGGAATCGCCGCGACGAATGAGTCGATCGATCCACCCCCGCTTGGCAGCCGGATAGCCCACAGCAACCACGGCGGGCATCTCTTCATCGCCAAGCGCGAGCTTCTCAGCGAATCTGCTTCGGGTGAACGTTCCTCCCAGCCAGCAGGTGCCAATGCCCAGGATCGTGGCGTCCAGGATGCAGCCTTCCATCAAGTATCCGAAGTCCTCGAGGCTTCGGGGCCCGCGACCCGTGGCACCCAGAAGGAACCCCGCTGGGTTGCGCACGAAGCCGTAGGTTCCCAGGCCCTTGAGCGCCCCGGAATCCTCAGGGGTCGCGGCCAGGAGCTGGAATCGCGCCTGGGTGCCGAACGGACCGACGCGACGCTTGCCGATGGCGCTCTCCAGCGCATGGCGATCCGCGGCGCTGATAGGGGTCTTGTCGCACGTACGACAGGAATAGCGCCGAGCCATGGCGTCGAGATAGGGCTCTGGCGCGACATCAGGGGGGTGAGGCATGGCTCTCGGAGCCTACCTCGAAACCTTCACCGGGCCAATGTACCGCCGCGCAAGCACGATGTTGTCTGCCCATCGCACCATCGTCTGCGGGAAGTCCTCGGTCGTGCGGTACAGGTTCAGATGCATGCTGCTCGGCTTCTGCTCTTCCAGATCCCGGAATCGCATGTTCGTCGTCCGCGATTGCAGTACCCCGTCGATCCAGAACCGCGCCTCCCCGTCGTTCTGCCCAGGCGTGTTCAGGTACAACCCGAGCTCGTAGCATCGCCAGGTCTGCAGCACGATGTACTCGAACGGGTCCGCGTAGGAGCTGAACCGGCACGACTGCGTGCCATCCGGCGGATCGGTCAGCTTGATCGTTCCCAGCGTCGCGATCGCCTGCTCCGGATACCGGTTGTAGCTGTACATGTGTCCGACCCACAGGTAGCCGTCGTTGGCCTGCGGCTTCTGGCTCGGACCCCAACCCACGAACTGGCAGGAGACGTCGTACCAGCTCATGCCAGCGCACGTGTCTGCATTGCCTGACCCATTCTCGAAGTAGATCCCGAACCCTTTCACGCCGACCCCGGCCATGGATTCGCCGGGATGGAAGCTCTTGTCGTACTTGAAGCACATCCTCTCGAAGTACGCCGGCCTCGCATCCTGATGCGCTTGCGCCGTGAGCGGGAATCGGGTCGTCACACCGTTCAGCCCCTGCGGCCAGCTGTGCACTCCGGCATACTTCCCTGTGTAGTGCTCGGTGTCCGTGACCTGCACGTTGTTCTTGTAGCGATCCTCCTCGGTGACGATGGTCACCGTGCCGGTCTCGAAGTCCTCTGAGCCGAGAACGAACGGATTCGATCCGATTCCGACGTCGTCAGGGAAGTCCGCTGCAAGACCCCAGTTGATGCCGGACTGCAGGCCCTCCTTCCAGTGCTCCGGTAGCTCCCCGCTGGAGCCGCCACCCGCGTTCTCGACGGTCGCGTCCGAAACCGAGCCCCCTGCATCGTCTGTCACGCCTTGCGCGCCGTCCTCGCTGCAGGATGCCAGTGCGAGCAGGGAACCGACCACCAGCCACGCTGCTATTCGGGCCATGATACGAACCGTATCACCAAGCCACGCGCCATGGTTCGCGCGATGTCCGCGGCAGGGCCGGTATGCGAGTGTGCCACTTCCTCGCACTGTGCCAGCCATGATCCAAGCGTCCTGCGCAACTTGCGCAAGGCTACAAAACAAGCATGAATCGCTCTGATCTGCGTCTGGCCCGAACCTTGCCCTATGCATCCGCATCGCTGGACGATCGACGGGCAAGGGTGCTCGTCGCGCGCGGCACACGAACACGGTCTGGTATTGGCCGATGGAAAGGAAGGCTCTCATGCTCCACGCAACATCTTCACGCACGCTTGGTCTCCTTGTCGCATCCGCGCTCATTCTGGCGGGTCTTGCAGCCTGCGGTGGCGAGTCGAGCAGTGACCCGGCTCCGGCCGCGGGCGGCACAGCGGGCAGTGCAGGAGCGTCAGGCACAGGTGGCGCGGCTGGCTCCTCTGGCACTGCAGGCGCCGCTGGCGAAGCGGGCAAGGGAGGTTCTGCGGGGAGCACCGGCGGCGCTGCGGGGAACGGAGGCTCGAACGGCTATTCCCTCCCGGCTGCATGCGGCGGCGAGGGAAAGAAGTTCGCCTGCGTGCCCACGACCGATCAGGGCTGTGCCGGGGGATCGCAATGCGACTACTCCGAGACCACGCCGGGCGACTTCAAGTGTCGCCCCGAAGGGCCTCCGGGAAAGAGCTGCAACCCGTCCGCTGGAGAGCAGTGCGAGGTCGGCTATAGCTGTATCGGAGAAGATGCAGTGGGCGGCATCCACCCCGCCACATCCACGGACCTGCTGCGCTCCTGCCACAAGTTCTGCTGCGCGTCGACAGATTGCACATCTCCGGATTGGTGCTCGAACGATCCTGACAAGACGGTCGGCAAGCTCACCTTCGAAGGAACGAACATCGGCGTGTGCATTCACTTTGGCCCGGTCCTGGATGCCGGCCCTGACGTTGCGAACGATTGAGGTTGGATCAGACGCCGCGCGATCGGCGCCGCGAGATGGCAATCGCTGCAGCGGCGAGAGCGAGCCAGCTGGCCCACGCACTCTGCTCGGACCGGGCGCTACGACACGAGCAGCCCGAGTCTGAAACCGGGGCCGCGGTGATCGCGGGCTCGTCAGGCTCCCCTGGATCTCCCCTGGAGCCATCGCGGAACATGTCCGAAGGATCCCCCCCATCCGGCCAGTCGCGCTCGCAGGTGAGCCCGTCGTCGATCAATCCATTGCAGTCGTTGTCCAATCCGTCGCAGGTCTCCTTGGACGGCTCGCAGGCGGGCGGAGCCTCTGTCGGCACTTTGTGGGTGGCTGCACGGATTGTGGAATAGTACTGCAGCCCCTTCCATCCCACTGCATCGGACAGCTCAGGTCCCTTGACCGCCTCACCGAAGCCGGTCCCGGTGGACGCATAGCACGACACGCCGGCAGCCCCTCTCCCGCAGATATCGTCCTTACCGTCGCCGTCAAAGTCGAACGCACGAATTGTCCTGTAGTAGAAGGGATCGTCCCATCCGGTGCTGTCCGCGAACGCAGGTCCGGTGATCAGCTTGCCGAACCCGGTCTCTCCCCAGAGCCAGCAGCTCATGCCGCTCACGCCGCGGGCGCAGACGTCGGACTTGCCGTCGCCGTCGATGTCTGCCATCCGGATCGTGGTGTAGAATCTCACGGCGTCCCATCCCCCGTCGTCGGACATGGCACCGCTGGGAACCACGTTGGAGAATCCGCTCTTGTCGCTCAGCCAGCAGGCGAACCCGGCCGCAGCGCGTGCGCAGATGTCGGCACGACCATCGCCGTTCACGTCCGCCATCCGAAGCGTGAGATAGTACTCGGGCTTGGACCATCCCGAGGCGTTCGACAGCTTGGGCCCCACTACCTCCGTGGGAAAGCCCTTGCCGTCCGATAGCCAGCAATGCACGCCATCCGACGCCCGCCCGCAGATGTCGGCCTTTCCATCGCCATCCACGTCGGCCATGCGGATTGTGGAATAGTACTCTATCGCATTCCACCCGGCAGCGTCGCTCCACGCCGGACCGTCGACTGCTGTGGGGAATCCCTTGCCATCCGACAGGAAGCACTTGATGCCAGCAGCGGCGCGCGCACACACGTCGGCCTTCCCGTCGCCGTCGATGTCTCCCATGCGGATGGTCGAATAATGGTCTACTCCGTTCCAACCGCTGGCATCGGACCAGGTAGGGCCCTTGATCTCGGTCTTGAGCGCAGTGCCATCCGACAGCCAGCAGTGGAATCCTTCGGAATCACGCCCGCACACGTCGGCCTTCTGGTCGCCATCGACGTCCGCCATGCGAAGGGTCGAGTAGTACTGCTGCCCGTCCCATCCCTTTGCATTCGACAGCTCGGGCCCTTCGATCTTGGTCCCAAATCCGCTGGCTGCCGTATAGCAGGAGAACCCTGCTGCGGCGCGCGCGCAGATATCCCCCTTGAAGTCGCCGTCCACATCGCTCGTCGATGCGGCATCGGACCACACGGCGCTCATGACCGTGACCTCTTCCGGCGTGGGATCCGGCGGGGGTGCGGGTTCGGTGGTGAGCTTGTCGCGACGGATTCCCTTGTAGGTCGAGTTGAGGCTGCGCTGGTTGTGCACGATGCCGTACGAGCAGCCGCGCGCTTCGTACGCCCAGATGTTCCCTCCAGAGCCCTTCTTCTGGAACAGCACGATGTGACCGCTCGAGCCGTCGTTGTGCACGGCCGCGTCAGACAGCTCCATCGCGGAGATGGCAACGTTCGACCACCAGGTCGACTGGTTGTAGAAGTTGTAGGTCGAGTAGGGGTGCGCGTCGGTGGTCAGCGAGATGTCGCTGGGCACCTGCCAGGCCTTGGCGACGAACCCAGAGCAGTCTGCGCCGTACTTGCCGGAGTGCGAGCAGTTTGGGCAGGAGCCAGAGCACGAGCCGTGGGAGGCTCCATCGGTCCGCCAGCTGCCGTGACCCCAGTAGTAGGAGTAGCCGACGCCGTACTTGGCGCGCTGCTCGATCTCTTCCCGAGTCATCGGGCTCGGCGCGGCAGCCGCGTGCAGGCTCGCGGTCGTGAGCGCCAACAGGCCCAGGAGCAAGGTCGCCTTCTTCATGGCCGCCACCTCCTGAGAACCGTCCCCTCGACCGTGCATTGAAGATGATACACCGTTCCGTCTCGAGCCACGGTCATCGCGCGGAACTGCTCCTCTGGGCCGGTGGAGGATTCGAGCTCCACGCTCCCAAGGGGATCGCCCTTCGCATTGAACACCGACAGGACGTCCTTGTCCTCGGTTACCGCGAAGGGAGGCTGCTCACTCTCTTTCGCAAGGTGCGCGGACACGAACACGTTGCCTGTCTCATCCGTGTCCAGCGTCGACAGACGCATCACCGGCAATGCGAAGCTGAGCGATCTTCGCATCGCAGTGCCTGTGCGCGGCTGGCCGCGAAGACGCACCGCTCCGTCCCGCAATCTGACCTGCCAGGCTGCGCCACCCTTGCGCGATGGCCGGCCGTCGACCGATATCCGATCCGGATCAGCCACGGCTTGCCAGTCTGCGATGCGCACGGTCATGGCGCGGTCCACTTCGACCCAGATCGCCCCTTCGTGCTCGACGAGCGCGGTGATCGCCCCGCCTTCAGCGACACCATGGCCGACGACCTTGACGCGAGCGCGGAGCTTGCCTTGATCGTCGATGAAGATCAGGCCTGGCTCTGCGAGACGGTCGAGCAGCACCACTTCGCCGAGCCCGGTGACCACCAGGTCCTGAACCGTGGTGGAGGGGATCGGGATGGATCGAAGGAAGGCTCCTTCCGGCGAAAGCACCTGAACGCGGGCGTTGACCTGATCGAGCACGAAGAGCTCGCCCTGGGCATTCGTGGTCAGGCTCATCGGTCCTTCAGGAGCGCCTTCGGTGGGCAGCAGGTGTCCGAACTGGCCCGGGTCAGAACCCCATGGTGCTGAATGGATGATGCTCGGCGCGTGCGCTCCCATCGCCTGGGCAGGGGCGCGGCGCGGCGTCGGATCCGGACGCACCTCTGGCGAAGGCTGGCAGCCCAGGCAAATCGCGGACACCGCCAGCGTCCAGAGCCATCGGCAAGCATGGTGGGTCTCGTGCATGGAAGGGCTCACAGCAAGAACCACACCGCCAGCCGCTGAGCGAAAAGAAGGCTTGAAATCGGGGCGAACGCGCTCTGACCGTCCCCTGGGGCCGAACACTCCACAGCTCGCAAACATCTTGAATTGCCGCTTGGAGCGCTGGCAACACTGTTCGGAACAGTGTTGGACCGAGTCCGGGAATCACCGCAGGTGCGGTGCGCGCATGCAGGAGCCGAGCATCGTGCCCCTGCCGACGCTCCACTGTTAGCTCGCTAACGCGCGGGCGCGAAGCGGAACGAATCGTCGTCGTTCGCGTGTGTGTCTGGGTGGCATGTTCCGTGCTTCAGGCGAGCGCCGAGGAGAATGCGATGCGACAAAGATTCCGACGAGCTCCGACCCTGCAGGTTGCCTCGGCCGCTGCGTTGGTCTGCGCAGCCACCAGTGGCAGCGCGAGCGCGTACACGTTCGACGCCAAGGGGCAGCTGTTCTTCGACGACGGGGCGGGGTTCACCGAGAGCTTCGAGAACTATCCTTCCGGTCCAGGAATCGAGGTGATCGTGGGCGACGCGCTGGAGGGCAAGTCCTTTGCGCGCCTCACGACTGATCCCAATTCGCAATCATCCGCACGCATCGTCCTGCAGACCGGCCCCAAGGCAGCCGCTGTGCGCATCCGGGCCTTCGTGCGCGGAAGCACGAGCTGGTATCCCTACGTGCTGGCGTACTACCAGTCAGGGCCAGGGCCGAAGATGACGTTCGGATCGCTGTACCCGACCGGGCGAATGACCAGCGACGGATGGGTCGAGATCGAGTCGCCTCCGATTTCGATCGACGGCACACGCTCACCCTACGTGGAGCTCGGCATCTCATCGGACCAGATCGATGTGGATGCGATCGAGATCGTGCCAGATGCCGTCGGGTTCAAGCCGTCCTCTCCCTGCGCGGCCTCCAAGCCGTCCGCCTGCCTCGCCGGCCAATTCTGCGTGCAGGGGTACTGCCAGGACGGCGATGCGATGGTGCCACCGCTTCCACCAGCCCCGAAGCGCGATCTCGTCGTCGATGTGCTCGAGCGCAAGCTGTGGCTCGCCTTTGGTGGTGTCTACACGCGAAAGGAAGCCATGCCCCTGGCGCTAGCCGAGATGGAGACGATGCGCACGGCGAGCCATGCCTGGGCGTTCTGGTCGTCGATGGCGCGGGGCGTGTCGCTGCTGCATGATTCGCATACGTCGCCCTATGGCATTCCGCAGTTCTTCTCTCGCGGGGGCAAGGCATTCCCGGTCTGCTTCGTGGAAGGGGACGGTGACCTTTCGCATTCGATCGTGCCTGCGGACGCGACCTATGCTGATGTGCTCGTGTCGCACGTGGGCCCTGACAAGAACCTGGGCCTCAAAGCCGGGGATCGAATCGTGGCCGTGGACGGGCAGCACCCGATTGCGTGGGCCGAGAAGCTGCTCGGTCTGGACGGGGCCGGGTACGGGGCAACGGATCCCACGGTGCACAGCGGAGCGGTGGAGAGTCTTCCGACGCAGATCGCATCCTACGCGGAGACCATCGACGTGATCCGATGCACGGCAGGCGCAGGATCCTGCAGTGCGCCTGAGACGATTGCCGTGGCCAGCTTTGCCGACGATTCACAGCAGGATGTCACGCCGGTGTGCGACCACCGTCCTGCCTACCACCTCGCAACTGGCAATCCTGATCCGGTCACGCACGACTTCGAGGACGTTCACTATGGCCTGCTCGCGGACAGCGCGCCTGGCGAAGACCTCTACGGGATGATCTGGAACGACACGGGCTGGGACTACCAGAGCGCGAACCCCTGGAAGCCGGCCTTCGACGCGTTTCGGGCCAAGGCCAAGGGGCTGGTGCTGGACCATCGGCGAGGCGACGGAGGGACGCCCCAGGGGGCGGCGTATCTCACCGAGCTGTCCCTGCAGCCCAAGACCGCGGCAGCGTGGTCGATCGTGGGAATGCTCGGAATCTTCGATGAGCCGTTCACGCAGGCCGACGGGCTCAGCCTCTTCGATCTCTGGAAGAACGACGAGTCGCGATCGTACGTCGTGGGCTCGACGACACCCAAGGAGGACATCCGCATTGCGGTGCTGCTCGCCCGCGACGTGAGCGGCAGTGACTTCTTCCCCTTCGGGGTCAAAGGAGCGGCGAACACGAGGCTCTTTGGACGTCGAACCATGGGGGCATTCTCGACGTTCATGATCTACGAGATGCCGAGCTACTTCTTCTGGTCGCTGGCGTCCGGCGACTTCCTGGACCCGACCGGACAGGCGCAGATCGGCCACGGGGTAGAGCCTGACGACAACGTGCTGCCCGCGCAATCGGATCTGATGGTCGGCAAAGACACGGTGTACGAGCGCGCCCTGGCCTGGGTTCGCTGTGGAAAGGTGGTGTGCCCATGAGCGCGCGAGCACAGGTTCGAATCGCCATCCTCGTCACGGCTGTGGCGGCGGCTTGGATCGGGTCCGCTCTGGGATGCGGTGGGACCGTGGAAAGCGTTCCAGCGCCCATCGATGGGCAGAAGGATGCATCGCCGGACACCCATGTCAGCCAAGGGGGTAGTGGGGGCCACGGCGGGACAGGCGCCGGAGGCTCTGCCGGCAAGGCGGGCGCAGGTGGCGCAGGCGGTCAGGCAGGATCCGGAGGCGCCCCGATTCGCACGGTCACGGTCCGCGATCTGTGGGACAAGTACGACGCTCCGGACAATCTCGCGCTGGACGGAGGCTTCGAGCTGTCTGGAGCCTTGTCGTCGATCTGGGGAAGCACCGGGTACGGCTCCCTGCAATTCGGCAATGGCGCGGTATGCCGCACAGGGCTTCGTTGCGCGGTCCTCGGTCAGGGCGAAGGACTCTACGGCTTCTATGTCTCGCCCAAGACCGGTTCGGTGACGGTCACCCTGCACACGTCCCCAGCCAACGGAGCTTGCGACACGATCGCCGCGTACGTGCTCGACGCCTACGCGCCCAACGACTATCCCACGCCGGTTGCCATTCAATCCGCAGAGCTCGGGACCGATGGGTGGTGCGAGATCCGCGGGGATGCGCCATCCATGCAGCTCAAAGTTCCCGTCCTCTACATCGAAGCTGGCCAGCACAGCGTGACCCTCGACGACGTAGTGGTGCAGGCCCCTGGAAAGTACCCGCCGAGCCCCAAGCCGATGTCGCTGTCGCCCGCGCTGTTGGCACGTACCCGCCACGCAGCGACGACTGCCATGGAGGAGTTCCAGCGATCGCGCAAACCCCGCGCTCGCCCGTCCGCTCCGTGGACAGCACGCAAAGCTCCGTGGATGAAGTAGCGGCCAGCCGCTCCCTCACTGCAGTCCGCAATAGCCGATCGACGGAGCGGTCGTGGCATAGCAGAGCTCCCCGGCGGCACAGTCCGAGGGGCTCGCCTGCATGCGGCACCACTTTGCGCAGTAGTTCTTGGTCGCATTGCCTGGGTCTTTGGGGTCGCCCGCGCACACGCCGCGGTAGGCAGCGCCGTCGTCGCCGCATGCGGTTCCGACCTTGCTGGACCCGCACAGCGCTCCGAGGGCGATGGACGGTGCTGGTGCAGCCGAGCAGGTTCCGGGCGGAATGCATCGCTGCCCCGATACCGAGCACGGGACCGTGTCCTGCCAGAAGTCGCATTGCGCTCGGCAGTACTGCGTATTGCCGAAAGCATCGTCGTAGGAACAGACAGAGCCTGCCACGCACTTGGTGCTGATGTCGTCGCTCTTGCACTGCGAATCCGCAGCGCCTGTGCCCCGTTCCTTGCACACGCCTGCCTGCCCGTCATGGCTCGCAATCACGCATTCGGCATTGGCCGCGCAGGTGCCGGTCAGCGGCGTACACGATGGGAAGCACGCGCCGATCATGGTGCCCGCTTCCTGGTAGATGCAAAGCTGGTCAGAAGTGCAGTCGCCCTTTGCGTGCAGGCCGCATTGCGCATCCACGCACGTCCGGGTCGCAGGGTCGCAGACTTTCGTCAGCATGTCGACGCAGTCCACCGCCTCGTCGCAGGGTTGGTTGGCAACGACGACCGTGTCCCACGAGAGCGCGTCGAGGACCAGACACTCGCCCCCTGGCTTCTTGGTGCTGTGGAATTGATGGCTCGTATCCACGGTCACTTCCACGAGCTTGACCTGGGAGAGCTTTCCCGAGGACTCCAGGGTGGGAGGGTTCTTGATGGACGTGACTTCCATCGTGCCGCTCTCCTGGAAGAAGATCTTCTTGGCCGTGCCTGCATCGACGCCGTCGACGAACACGACCACGCAATGCTGGCACGTACCATAGTCGGCTTCCTTGCTCAGGTCGTACGTGCCTGGCTGCTGCGGATCCGGCTGCGGGTAGAATTCGAGCGCAAAGGTATCGGCAATGCCAGTGCCCATCTGGGGCGAGAACTTTCCGATCAGCTGCGCTGCCTGAGACGACGCGGCTCCGGGCTTGAGCTTGTCGACGCTCAGCTTCTGGCATGCGTCGCCGCTGTCTTGGGAAGGCACGTCCGACGAAGCGTCGCTCGCGCTGCCGCTGCTTCCTGCTGCGCCCCCGGTCCCGCCACCGCTTCCGCCCCCGTCGGCCGTGGCGCCACCAGACCCTGCCGTGGGAGCGTCACCAGGGTTGGGGCTGCTTTCTTCACAGCCTGACCACCAAGTTGCACCTGCCACGCCAAGAGCCAACGCGATCGCTCGATTCCTCATGGCCCTTCCTGTGGTGAGCGGAGGGGAAGATGGGCGGAAAAATGTGGCCGAGAGACGACGGAGCCTTCGCCGCGGCTTGATATCCCCCACCGACTGCCACAATAATGAGGCATGAGACACGGGGGCGGACTTGTGCTGGGCGTGCTGATGGTCGTGTGGCTTGGCTGCTCTGCTGGAGGCTCTGGCAGTCCAACGCCCGGCCCGGGAAAGGGAGGCAACGGCCAAGCGGGCGCTGCGGGCTCGGACCCGGATGGAAGCGTTGGCGGGGGCGGCACAGGAGGCGACGGCGGCGCAGGGGGAGCTGCCGGGGACGCGAGCCTCGGTGGTGGTGGCTCCGGAGGATCCGGAGGCGATGCGGACGTGCCCGATCAAGGGGAAGACTCCCAGGACGCATGCCCACCGTGCTCGGCGGACTCCCTGAACGTCATCGACTGCGATGGCAACGTGATCCAGGCATGCGCAGCCGGAGAAAAGTGCGCAGCTGGGGTGTGCACCGAGGACTTGTGCAAGAAGGCGGCAGACGCCAAGGGCAACTACGGCTGCGAGTACTGGACGCTGAATCTCGACAACATCCTGGCCGGAGCCTGCTTCGCCGCGTTCGTGACGAACACCTCCCAGTCGCCTGCGAAGATCACGGTCGAATACAACGGCGCGATCCTGGATATCGCGCAGTTCGCCAAGATCCCCGTGGGCCAGGGATCGCAGCTGCAGTACTCCAACTACGACGGCGTCAACGGCCTCATGCCAGGAGAAGTGGCCATCCTGTTCCTGGCGGTGAAGACGCCTCAGCCTGCTCCCCCGCTCGGAGAGCCATGCCCTTCCGGCATCACGCCGGCGCTCAAGATCGACCCCGCCGTCCACGGCACCGGGCGGGGCAAGGCGTTCCACATCACCACGGATACCCCCGTGGTTGCCTATCAGATATATCCCTACGGTGGCGGGAATGCTGCCATCACCTCCGCGACGCTCCTGCTTCCTGTAGCTGCGTGGGACGTGAACTACGTGGCCGTCAATGGCTACGCGAAGACCGAGGTCGCCAACAACTGGGGGCTTCCGTCGCTGGACATCCTCGCAGCCGAGGACGGCACAGAGGTCAAGATCAAGCCGGTTGCGGCGATCGAGGGTGGCACCGGGGTGCCCGGCTCGCCCGCAGGTCAACCCATCACCTACACGCTCGATCAGGGGCAGTTCATCCAGTTCTCCCAAGCCGCTGAGCTCACCGGCAGCGCGATTCTCTCCAACAAGCCTGTTGCGGTGTTCGGGGGCAACTCCTGCATGAACATCCCTGTGGGCGTGGACGCGTGCGACACCGCACAGCAGCAGATCCCTCCGGTTCGGGCCATGGGCAACGAGTATGCTGCCGTTCGCTACCGGGGGCGTGCAGGCAGCAATGAGTCCGTCCCCTGGCGGATCGTCGGCGCGGTCGATGGCACCCAGCTGTCCTACACACCCGCTGCCCCCGCCGGCGCCCCTTCGACGATCGCATCAGGCCAGCTGGTGGAGTTCCAGAGCGCGGAACCCTTCGTCGTCGCCAGCCAGAATGCGGATCACCCCTTCTACATCTCCGGCCACATGACCGGCGGCAGCCAGTTCAACGGCGAAGGCGACGCTGAGTTCGTCAACGTGGTACCCACCGCGCAGTACATGAAGTCGTACGTGTTCTTCACGGACCCGACGTATCCCGAGACCAATCTGGTCGTGGTTCGAAAGCAGGGGCAGAACGGGTTCGCTGAAGTGAACCTGGATTGCGCAGGCGCGCTCACCGGCTGGCAGCCGCTCGGCCCCTACGAGTACACCCGCATCGATCTGGTCACAGGCAAATTCAAGAGCGTGGGTGGGTGCTCCAATGGCCGTCACATCATCGGAAGCGATGCCCCGTTCGGCGTGACCGTCTGGGGTTGGGGCTCCAATGCCTCGTTCCCGTTCGTCTCGACCTATGTCTCCTACGCCTACCCTGCGGGCGCAGGCGTGGCCAAGGTCAACTCGACCGTGGTCATGCCGGACTAGCGACCTGAAGGCTCAGTTGGCGTGCATCATGAAAGACGCCAGGAGCACGAACGGCCCCTGGTAGGCCTGCATGGGTTCGGTGATCTCCCACGACGCCGCAGTGCACTGGGATCCGTCCCACCCGCATCCCACGGAGAAGTCGCGGTAGGCGTAGGCAGGGTAGTTCTTGTTCGGGATCGTGTAGGTGGCTGAGTAGTAGTAGTTCGGCCCGCCCGGAATGATCCCTGGGGCTGGCCCGAAGGTCGAGGTCTGGCTGTCGTCGGGATAGTAGGGATAGAGCGGCTCGACGACGCTGGCCGGCTTGCCATTGTACTGCGCATTGCCGTGATCGCCGTCGCCTGCCGTGTAGGAGAACCACCCGTGGTAGATCTGGAACGACGAGTGCTCGCCTCCGTAGGCCGCCATGTTCGTCAGATAGACCATGTTGAGCGGGTTGAGGCCGGTCATGTAGTGGAAGTGCTTCTCGGCAAGGACCACGACGTCCTGCTGGGAGTGGCTGCCGAGTGCGCCAAAGTGCACGGCCATCATCAGGTTGGCGCCGTACTGGCTCTGCGATCGGTTGCTCCCCCACGAGTAGTCCCACCCGTTCGAGGAGTCGCCGAACATTCCGCCGTACGCCCCTTGCTGGGTGAACGCGGTATCGACCAGCGCCTGCCCCACTGCGGTCTTGATCGTGTCCTTCAAGGTCGTGCTCGCAGCGGCGTTGGCGAGCACGTGCCATGCGCCAGCAGCGATGACGCTCTCGGAAGGCGTGGCGCTGTAGGGCAACATGCCGTCCCAGCCCGACCAGTCGAAAGCCTCGACCAAAGCCTTGGCCGACGCTTGCGTGGGATCCATGCGATAGACAGCCGCGGCAGCGGCGGCCTTGCCCCGGCGCTCGCCCTCGTTCGCGGCCGTGTACCCGTTGAGCCATCCCCACCCGGCCAGCGCTGCCTGCTGGTACTTGTCCGCAAGAGCATTCTGGCCGATCGCGCGGTACACGATGGCTGCATGCGCCACGGACATCGTCCCGTTCGCGGTCGCAGCCCCGAGCGTGACGCCGCCGCCAGACCATTCGCCGCCGTTGGGCGACGTGCAATCGAAGTATACGCGCTCCTCGTCCGATGCAGAGGGAGGCGATGTGACCGTGGCAGCGTGCCCCTTGGTCGAGGACATGAAGTGCCCGTCCGGACGCTGCATTCTCACGTAGAAGTCCAGCTCCCAGGCGACCTCGTCGAGAAGGTCCGGAATTCCGTTGGCACTCTCTGGCGTGTTGAGCTGGCCGTCGGTCCACGCGCCCGGGTTGATCTCCATCGCAAAGAGCATCTCAGGCACGCCGCGCCCCCAGAGCGTCTTCTGGTAGTCGCCGGCATCGTGCCATCCGCCGTGTACATCCAGGGCTCCGTGGTCGTCCGAGCCAGGCCCGGCCTTGGCGCTGCTGTCCGTCATGTGACAGGCTCCGTCCACCCACTGGCCGCCAATGCCGGGGAAGCCGCCCAAGACGTCGCTTGCGTACGGCAGCGCCTTGTCGTGGTTGCAGCGCTGGTAATAGTAGGCCTTGACCGAGGCAGCTCCGACGATGTTGTAGACATCGTCGGCGATGCGGAACGGATACGAGCGGGCTCCCAGCGACGGGATGAGCAGGTAGAACTCGCCAGGCTCGGTGACCGAGGAGAAGTCCACAGGGGCGTAGCTGTCGCCCGAGTCCTCGTCGACCTGAACGCTGCCCGCAGTGAAGGAGCCCGCTGTCGAGCTGTCCACGGCGCGTCGCAGCTCCACGGCCAGGCCGGCGGTGGCATTGAGCACCACAGCGACCTTGTTGTCCGCAGTGCGCCAGCCAAAGTGATCGATCCGGATCAGAGGCGAAAGGTCGCCCACAGGCGGCGCAGCATCCACGTGCGGCGCGTCCGCTTCGATGCCAGGGGCATCCAGGTGTGCAGCGTCCGCGTCTTTGAGGCCTGCGTCTGAGCCAGCGCCGGCACCCCCTTCCTGTCCGGCGCCGCTGTCAGGATTGGCAGCGACTTCGCCGGACGAATCCGACGAGCAGGCCAAGGCGTTGAAGGCGACCAAGGTCGAGAGCGGAAGCAACCATGCCAAGCGCGAGCGAGGATTCATGGGGGGATCATACTGCAGATCGGTGTGGGGACGAACAGCTCCCGTGCTTGGGGCGGCCCTTCGCCCGCAAGCGCCGTCGATGTGGTGGCTGCAGCCGCTTCGGTCCCATCTTCATCCACAGCCACCCACGCTCGATGCTGGACCGCGCTCGGAACCACCCATGTCACGGGGCCGCTGCGCCAGCATGCCAACGCACGTAGTCGATCGCGATGTGACCTTCCTTGTTCCGCTCGGTCAGCCCCACGTCGCCAAACTGGATGAACGGGGTCACGGGGAAGCCGTGCAGCTCCGTCGAGCCGTCCAGGTGCTCGTCCACGATGATGGGCACATCGTGCCCGTCCAGGTAGTAGTGCGCGTAGAGGTCGTGGGCATTGCGAACCATCCGGATGACGTGGAAACGATCCGTCAAGTCGATGGAGAAGTACTGGAATCCGGTCGGCTTGAGCCCCTGGAATGCCTCGATGCCGTCCGGGTTCAGGCTGAAGGACATGGAGCCCATCTCGTCAAGGTGATTGAACGAGAAGGACCGCTTCTGGGAGTCGGGGAACACCCGAAACCGCATCTCCACGGTCACTCCATCCTTGTTCACGAGCCCTGGCACGCTCTCAGCCGTGATGGACGACCAGAGACCCTTGCGCCCGTCGTATTCGATCACCTTCCCGCGGGCAGAGTCGCTCTCGGCCACGACCTTCCAGCTCGCGTGATTGCCCTTGCTGCACAGCTCCGTGTAGCAGACCGGCTGGGACGGTCCGGGGGGGCTGCCAGGATCCGGCGTCGCGAGGTGATCGCCGTCGATCAGCTGCACGAAGGTCTCGGGTGCATCAGCCGGCACAGGGAGCGGGGGAGGGACGCGGCGGTCCACGATGGCCATGGACTGGCCCGGGGCGACCTCACCGCGCCTGTACTTCACCTCGTCGAGGACGTAGGCAGCATTGCGGCTCGGATCATTGCTGTTGTCGCCCAGAAGCACGTAGGGGAAGTCGATGTTGCTCGCCGAGCCCACCATGAAGCTCGTGCTGAACACGCCGGTCCCGCGCAGCGCTCCGTCGATGTAGAGCTTGAATTCGCTCGATGACGGCGCCTGCGTGATCCGGTAGGAATGAAAGGTGTCGGTGGTGTCGATGTCGAGCTCGAACTGCTGGTTGGAGCCGGTCGGGTCGTAGCTGCCCGCGCGCAGATGCGTGGGCGACAGCAATACGCCGACATTGCCTTGTTGATGAATGTAGTTGATGAAGAACGCGTCCGGGTTGCTCTGCGGCAGTATCTTGACGGTCACCTCGTAGGTGAATCCGTACATCGGGTGCAGGAACTCGTCCCTGCGCCATATGTTTCCCGTCTTGCCGTGGTTGGCGGGGTCCGTCGCGCGATCCACGGTCATGTACCCAGGTTCAGGGCTGTTCCATTGGAAGGTCAAGAGCGGCTGATCCCAGTCGTCATCCTGCGGATTGTCCCACCAGAATGGGAAGCGTTGAGGATCAGACGGTTTGCCCACAGCATCGTAGACGACGTCCCAGACCCCCTCGGGATCCTGGTTGGCAGCCCATGCGGCGGCGCGCTTGGCCTCGAGCGCCTCCAGCGTCGGAGGAAGCGCCGCGAATGGATCGCTCGCCTCCGCGTCGATCGCATCGCCAGGACTATCGCTGGCGCCCACGGCATGGCTGTCGGCGAGGCTGTCGAACCCAGCGTCGACCGCGGGCGGCGATGGGCCGCCAGAGGGAGGCTCGGAGTCACATCCGGGCAAGACGCCGAGAAATGCAATGCAGACGAAGCGGGGGCGCTGCAGCATGAATTCGTCATCGTACCCCGAAAGAAGCGCGCCTGCCATTGGCAACCGGGAGCGCACCTCCCGTGTCACCGGCTACCTGCATCGACCGGAAGACTGCGGCCCTATGCTTCACTGCTGTCTGTCGGTGATGTCCCTCAAGTCCGGGTTGCCAGGCACCGAGTGCCGCAACAACTGCACCCAGGCCCAGCTCGCCGTCGTGTGTCGCACGGTGGCTGACTGTCCGGCCGTGAGCTATGGCAAGGCCCACGCCTGCAGGATCGAACCACGCGGCTCGCCGACTCACAAGGTGTGCATCTACCCGGGCGACGGGTGAGCGGCGACTTCTCCCCGTGTCAGCTGTGCGTGCAGGCCCCGTTGAACGACTGGCTCGCCTGGCAGGCGCTGCCACGGTGATGCTCGCCGCTGTCATGTGCGCCGCTAGACACATGCCGCGTTCGGCCGATCAAGGCTGGATCAGAGGACCGAACAGGTGCATCATCGGGGCGATGGACGGATTGCGGGGCGATCTCTGCGGTGTGCAGGCAGCCATGCGAGTCTGCGGGCAAGTCTTGGCAGCGGTGCTGATCACGGGCCTCGGAATCCACTGTGCGCTGCCCGCGTATTCGGTGGACGACAGCATGGGAGCGGGTGCGAGCGCTGGAAGCGGTGCAAAGGGCGGCAGCGCTGGGAGCGGAGCGAGCGCGGGCAAGGCGGGCTATGGGGGCGATGGCGGCAATGCTGGCGATGGAGGAACCATCGCGTGCGGCAGCTACACCTGCAACGCGACCCTCGAGCAGTGTTGGAACGGTCAGCTCTGCGTTGCGCGGCTTGTGACCGTGCCCGCACTTCTGCCGGGCGGGGGAACGACCACGCATCAGATCGACGCGACCGAGGTGACGAGGGAGCAGTACGCGGCGTGGCTGGCGGCGACGCCTTCAACGACTGGGCAGCCTGCCTACTGCGCTTGGAACAGCTCGTATGTGCCTGCTACTGCGTGCACGACGGATCCTTCCGTGTGTAGCGGCTCCGGGTGCGCCGCTCATCCTCAGGTGTGCGTCGACTGGTGTGACGCCTTCATGTACTGCGCAGGCGTGGGCAAGCGGCTGTGCGGCAAGGTCGGCGGCGGCTCGAACAACGTCAAGGCCGGGGGCAACGATCCGAAGTTGAGCCAGTGGTTCAATGCCTGCAGCTCGGGAGGAGTGTTCAACTTCCCGTACGGCGGAGATCCAACGTCGAGCGCGACCCATGGGTACGGCCAGGGCAAGTGCAACGGCGTCAACCCCAACGGAGGCGCGACCGCGCCGGTCGCCAGCTACGCGTATTGCCACTCGCCCCTGACCGAGTACGACGGTGTCTACGACTTGAGCGGGAACGTGTCCGAATGGGAAGATTCCTGCGAGCAATCCACGGGAGAGAAGGACTGGTGCAGGTGGCGCGGGGGCTGGTTCGGCTCCTTGGTGAATGGTGACATGACGTGCGCAAGTCCTACTTTCATCCCGTCGCGCAGCAAGGCCGAGCCTTCCCGCGGGTTCCGCTGCTGCCACGACTGAGCTGGGACCTGCTGGGAACCCACGCTGCCGTTGTCCGACTCTGTCGTACCGACGTCATGACGTGTCGTGACTCGGGTTGATCGCAAGGACCCCACGTCAGGGGCGCGAAGCTTGACATCTCCACCCTGTGGCGGGTTAGGCTCAGGATCGCCGCGCTGGCGCGCTCGTTGCAGCCACCTCGAGGCAACCAGGAGGAGGACAAATGAAGAACCTTTTGCGGCTTCTCGCCCCGGCGTTGCTCGTGCTTGCAGGCTACGGTTGTGGCGACAACGGCGACGCGACCCTTGCGGTCGAGACGGACGGCGGCGGTGGCAGTAGCGATGGCGGCGGTGGCAAGGCCGGCAGCCAGGATGGAGGCGGAGGCAAGGCTGGCAGCAGCGGCGACGGCGGAAGCCAGATCTGCCTGGATTGGTACGGCTACATGGGCCAGCACTGCACGGACGCTGCGCTGGACGTTGCGACGATTTGCGCCAAGGTCGCGTCGCTCGGCGCTGCCTCCGGGTGCACGTCCCAGTACGATGCGCTCTATGCGTGCATCGACGCGAACCGCCCCCAGTGGAGCTGCGGGTTGTCCGCGTGCTCGAGCCAGGCCAAAGCGGTCTCCAACTGCGTCACGCCGTATTGCACACAGCATCCGAACGACTGCGAGACGCCGTTCTAGAGGCGACGCAGCCGCAGCGAGCGCGGGGATTCAAGGTTCTGCTCGGCGGACCGTTCTGTGGATCACCCCCCCTCTCCTTGGAGGAAACATGAGCATCTCAGGTGTGTCCGCAGCTGCGTCCGCCGTGTCGGCAGACCAGCCGCAGAGCGTGGCCGTGGCGCGAAAGATCCTGGACCAGACCCGTGAGCAGGGCCAGCAGATGGTGCAGCTGGTTCAATCCGCTGCGCCGCCTGGCACGGGCAAGATCATCAACCTGACCGGATAGGGTGTCGCATCCCGCTGGATCGGGGTCGCCGAGCCATGCGCTCTTCCCGGAGTTTCCGATGAACTTGCGGGAACCAGCGGCCCGAGGCGCGTTCATTTCTTTCAAAAAGTCTTGAACACATTGGAAGCTGTGATACGCATGGAACGCGTTGACCATGCTCTCCTCTTCCGCCGCCGCCCCCTGCGTCCCCAAACCCGTCGCCTGGCTCACCGCCTTGCGCCTCCCCTTCACCTCCGTCGCCGTCGTTCCCTTCGTGGTCGGCGCCTGGCTCGCCCATGCTCACGGTCGCCTCGTGTCCATGGCTGCGGCCCTCGCGGGAACCGTCGCCGTGCTGCTGATCTGCGTCGGGTGCCACCTGTTCGGTGAAGCCCATGACCAGGCCGAGGACCTGCTCACGCTCGAACACGGTCGCAACAAGTTCTCGGGCGGCACGCTCATGGTCGCAACAGGGGTGCTGCCTGCGCTTCACGTACGCCTTGTGGCGGCGGCGTTCTTCGGGGTCGCGTTGCTCCTCGGCCTGTACGTCTGCTGGGTCCACTCGGCTCTGTGGCTGCTCGGGCTCGGCGCGTTCGGGGGCGCCACCGCCGCGGTCTACACCGTACCGCCGGTGCGCCTGGTCAAGCGCGGGGTCGGAGAGCTGTTCATCGGCCTTTGCTACGGCTGGCTGACGCTGGTCACCGGCTACGCGTCGGCCTCCGGGACCATGCCCGATTTCCCGCACCTGGCTGCTCTGCCCATCGCGCTGACGGTGTTCAACATCATCGTGATCAACGAGTTCCCGGACTACGAGGCAGACCGTGATACGGGCAAGCGCAACCTGATGGTCCGCGTGGGAAAGCGCGCGGGCGCGATCATCTACGCTATCGCGATGGTGTCGACCGTGGCCTCGCTCGTCTGGCTCTGCGCCCTTCGCGGCCCTGGCTCGTGGGTGCGAATCGTCGCAGTGCTGCTCCCCTCGTGCCTGGGCCTGTGGCTCGCATTCCAGGTAGCGGTGCGACGTGCCTGGACCGACCGCACCAGGCTCGAGCCTGCGGCGGGGGCGACCATCGTGTTGAACCTCGTGTGCGCGGTGAGCGTGGGAGTGCTCCTTCGATGACGCTCTCCCCCTACTTCGCGGTAGGAAACCTGCAGCGCCAGCTACGGGCCGCGCTTCGCATGCGCAAGGCTACGGGCTGGCGGCACTTCGGCGCCTGGCTGCGGTCCAACGCCATTCGTTCCGTTCCAGTCTCTGCGGGGGCGATCGGCATGGGGTGCATCGGATTCGGGCGCCACGCCGTTTGGGAGGTCACCGAAGCCTGCAACCTGCGGTGCCGTCACTGCCACGCGACCTCCTCGAGCGCGGGCCCCAACGAGCTGACGACCGAGGAAGGCAAACGCTTCCTCGATCAGCTCGCCGCGATGCCCGAGTTCCGCATGCTGGCCTTCAGCGGTGGGGAGCCGCTCGTGCGCAAGGACATCGACGAGCTTCTGGCCCACTCCACGCGCCGCGGCCTGGTCAACGTGATTGCCACCAACGGCACGCTGATCGACGATGCCCGGGCTCGGGAGCTGCGCAAGCTCGGCGTGCGAGGAATCGCCGTTGGCTTCGATTCGACGGACCCCGAGATCCACAACGCCATCCGTCGGAGCCCGACCGCGTTCGACCGGGCGCTGCGAGGGATCCAGTCGTGCAAGGCCGCAGGGATGGTCGTGCAGATCAACTACACGGCGATGCGCGAGAACCTGGCGACGCTTCCGGACGTCATCCGATTCTGCCACGACATCCGCGCTGACATCATGCTCTGCTACCAGCTCGTACCCATGGGCCGCGGCAGCAGCATCGTCGCCTCCGCGCTCACCGCAGAGGACAACCAGCAGCTGGTGCAGACCATCCGGACGCTGCAGCGCGACGCAATCACGATCGTGGAGCCCGTGGCCGCCCCGCAGTACTGGGCGCACCTGCTCGACCGGGACGACACCACTGCCAAGCCTGAGGAGCCGTCCGACACCTTCCACGGATGCGCCGCGGGTTGGGGGCTGATGTACGTCAAGCCCGACGGGCACGTGTGGCCCTGCCCCTTCATCCCCATATCGGGCGGGAGCGTGCGAGACAGGACGCTCAGCGACATCTGGCAGCGCAGCGAGATCTTCCTGTCGCTTCGCGACCGGTCGAAGCTCAAGGGCACGTGCGGCAGCTGCGAGAACAGGAACATCTGCGGTGGTTGCCGGGGCAAGGCGTATGCGACGTGCGGAGATCCTCTGGCAGAGGATCCGTGCTGCTACCTGCATCACAGGGGGCTCCCTGCCTACCAGCAGGAGTTCACGTCCGGGCACGAGCAGCCGGCCCGTCTTCCCGTCCTGGATTCTCCCGCGCTCCAGCTTTGAGACCGCCAGCGCAGGTTGTCGAGACAACCGCCGATCTTGGCGATATCATCAGCGGATGACAGGAAGAACCCTTGGACTCAGTGGATTCGCAGCGCGGCTCGCCGTGGCGGCGCTCGTAGCATCCGGCGTCGGATGCAGTGACAGCAACTCCGAGCCGAGCCCGGGTGGCGCGTTTCTCTCGGAGATGTGCTCGCTCCTTGCGCCCTGCTGTGCCGAGGCAGGAGTTCAGAGCAATCCGGGCATGTGCGCGCAGGCGTACTCGGCCATGCTCGGCAGCGCCGTGTACAACGCCCAGGCTGGAGAGGAGTGCCTGACTGCGCTCCGCACAGCGACGAGCAACGGGACGGTGTGCAACATGTCGGCCATGTCGAATCCGGCCTGCGACAGAGCCTTCTCCAAGGGGGGGGGCGGGGGCACGCGAAAGCCTGGCGAGACCTGCTCCGAAGATTCGGACTGCGCCGCGCAATCCGCGGGCGACGTCCAATGCCTGCACGGCTACGATTCGACGACCAACAGCAATACCGAGACGTGCACCAACGTGCTCGAAGGCAAGGCCGGAGACACCCCATGCGTGGGCACTCGGGACGGATCCATCACAATGTACTCCACCGGGTCCGGCACTGCCCCCGCTGTTGGCTACCTTTGCGACAAGGCTGCTGGGATCACGTGCGATTATGCCACGCACGCCTGCAAGCCCCTGGGCAACATCGGCGACGCCTGCAACTACAGCGACTCGGATTGCGTCGATGCCGCCTGGTGCAACACCAAGGACAAGAAGTGCGCTGCGCGGGTCGGGGCAGGTTCCCCTTGCACCACCTCGAAGTCCGAGTGCGATGTGACGACGTACTGCAACGAGTCCAAGGTTTGCACGACCCTGGTGGCCAATGGCCAGCCATGCACCACTTCGGACCAGTGCAAGAGCCATAGCTGCACCAACGGTGCCTGCAAAGCCACGGTCGACTTCGGTCTGATGTTCGTCTGCCAGACCTGACCATCGGGCTGCGCGGCTGCGTGGGCACGGCGGCGGCGCAGTGGGGCGACCGAAGAACCGGCGGCAACATCGAGCGTGCCGTCGGCCGCCTTGCCGCCGATTACCTCTTGAACGCCGTATCGTACCCGGGCTTCGTGCCGCAGCACCCCCCCCGAACCGGCGGTGGAGGCGGCGCAGGCGGATGCTCCCGAATCTCGATCGGAACCGTGGGAACGACTTCCTCTTCCCCCGCATCGGGTAACTGCCCTGCGGCGTCCGCGCCAGCATCCGCGGCCGACGTGCCGGTCGCAAGAGGCTCCACGGCCGCCGCCTGGCTGCCCAGCGCAGCCACCGCAAGAGCCGCAGCCGTGGTTCTCAGGAGCCGCCGGGGACGTCGCGGTGCAGCCACGGGCTCAGGCGCAATGGCTTGCTCCGTCTCCCCGTGAATGTGGATGCAATAGGCCCAGCTCGCGCCCCTGACCTCGTCGCCATCCACGAGGATCACCGGCTTGGCGAACGGCACCTCGAGTCTGCGCTTCGCCCGGTGCAGCTCCACGCAGGGAGCGCCGTCGGTGCGATACAGAGCGAGACGCGCATCGGCCGTGACCCACAGCTCGATCGAGCCTGCATCGTCCTCGACCCTCCAGCGCACGGCTCCTTCTGCACTGATTCGCAGTCCGGGCTGGCGTCCTGCGAGGGCAACGCAGCGGGTCAGCGGCTCGTCACGTCGATCGACAGGCTCCAAGCACAGCGCAATGGGCTTCATCGGCAGGGATTCTACCATGTTCTGCGCGCACGGCGTCCCGCGATGGGCAGCCTCTCCTCGCCCACCTCGAAGCACAACGGCCCGACTTGCGTCTCCCGTTTCCAGGCGCTACGGCCCTCGCATGGAAATCGCCACCGCGCTGCTTTCCGTCCTGGCCACGCACGCGCCCGTGTACCTCACCCTTCTGGCAGCTATCGTCTTCGCGATCGTCCGATGGCAGCGGCACCCGAGAGTCTCCCTGATGGCGGTTCTTGGGACCTCCAGCTTCCTGCTTCTCTCCATGGCGGGCGCTGCGGTCAGCGTGTGGCTGCCCCTTCACCTGCGGGTCACGCGAGGCATGAGTACCCTGCAGATGGGGCAGGTGATGGCCCTGTGGTCGATCGCGACGTCGTTCGTGCAGGCGGGCAGCTGGGTGCTGGTGATCCTCGCCATGTTCGGGTGGCGGCCTGCCAAGAGCAGCCAGGACGACGTGGCTTGACCGGGCAGCCGGGCTGCAGGAGACGACAGGTGATGGTGCTTGATGCTCAGTCGATCGCAGTCAGGGGATGCGGGTACACATATGGCTTGTACGTCCAGGCGCGGGCGGAACCGTTGTCATCCGTGTAGCTCGACATGTAGCACCGGGCCTCGAGGGGCGGCGCCAGGCGGAGTGAGATGCTGGCCCGACTCCCGGCAATCGCGGCGGTGCTCTTAGAGCACGATACCTGCCAGAAGGCCGAGGAGGGTGACCGGTGCGCCGATCCACTTGCCCCACTTGTAGATGGCCTCGCCGCGACGTTCGTCGAACACGAACCACAGCCAGGTAAGCCCCATGTGCAGCAGCAGAATCCCGTACACCGAGATCATCAGCTTGTCCGCCCGCGTCAGGTACGCCGTCGCAGGCAACCCCTGCATGAGCGCAAAGTGGAACAGCACCGCTGCTGCCAGCATCGGCGTCGTCGAGTTCGCCCGCACCTCGAGCTCCTTCCTCGGGAGCCACAGACCCATGAGCGAGATGAGGACGATCACGATGGCTGGGACGTAGACCGTGAAGACGGCGCTCGTGCCGAAGCGGCGGAGCCCCAGGCCGAACACGTATCGACCGTAGTACAGGTCGTCGTGCTTGAAACGATCTGGGAAGTAGTGGCTCAGCACGCGGGCTCGCAGGTACCCGGTCTCCCAGCCTGGGACATGGAACCCCACGTCGAGGTTCGTGTGCTCCTGGTCCGGCACCAGGCGCACTTGATCGATCCCGTTGTCGTCGTCCTCGACCTCGATGCGCAGCTCCTGCGTGTCAAAGGGATATGCGTGCAAGTCCAAGGGCGAGGAGAAGGTGCCGATGAATCGAAACAGCTTGAAAGTCGGCTTGTCCGCGACCTTCTCGGAGAGATCCACCTTGCCGTTGGGGAATACCAGATCCATCGGAGGCATGGGTCGGTCGCTGGTGAGCGACAGGAAGAAGTCGGCCTCGAACGAGCCTTTCTGGATATCGTAATTGCGGACGTTGGACAGAACGATCCCGACCCGGACCTCTGCGGGACCGCCGAATCTCGGGTGGGCGAAAGGGGACTTGAATCTTCCCCGGTGGGTCGGGACACCGCTGTTGCTCTCTGCAACGGCATAGTCCAGGGGGTCCTCGTAGGATGGCGCGGGCGGGCTCGATGCGGACGGAGTCGGCGCAGGCTGGGCGATCGCGACCCCCGGCGGAAAGAGCCCGAACGCGAAGAACGCGGCGAAGAGCGCCGCGAGCATGCGTGACCGCAGGCTGCGGGGCCATCCGGTGATCCGACCGAGAATCTCCACGTTCACTCCTCGAGGTGAGGTTGAGCAGCGCGGCTCCACGTAGCGCGAGCGCCGCAATCTTGCGGCCCCTAGTAGCGGCCGAACCACGGACACGCCGCGAGCAGCTTCTTCTCCGGAATGATGTTGCAGCGAAACCCCACCGTCGCGCCGTTGATCACCCAGGGGTGACACTCGCGTATCGTGTCGAACGACGCTTCGTCGTCAGGGTCTGGAGGGCGCGCGCAGCCTCCCATCTCGTGGA
The DNA here is from genome assembly GCA_016218915.1 of Deltaproteobacteria bacterium. GTDB lineage: Bacteria > Myxococcota_A > Polyangia > Polyangiales > Polyangiaceae > JACRCQ01. The sequence goes on along the minus strand of JACRCQ010000009.1, from coordinate 13,203 downwards.
CGTCCCAGTCCCAGAATCCGGCTTCATCCCAGTGTTTCTCGATCCTGACCGGCACCTTGTCTCCAAGCTTGTACTTGGACAAACAGGCGGCGAAGTCCTTGCCACCTCGAATGACCTCGAGTTGGAGCCCTGGACACTCCACCCATGAGAACTCCACATCCATGGTCAGGGGCTTGCCCTGATCGTCTACGCGGACCGGGTCGATGCGCGTGAGCTCCACGTTGGACTGGTACCACGACGACCGCTTGCAGCCGAGGAGAGCAACGCTCAGGGCGGCCAGCACGACGACAACGAGAGCTGGGGTTCTCATAGCAGGATCCCTCCGAGCAGACCGAGAATGGTGAGCGGTGCTCCGACCCACTTCCCCCACTTGAGCACCGCCTCCGTGCGCGATTCGTCGAACACGAACCAGAGCCATGTGATCCCCATGTGCAGCAGCAGGATCCCGTAGACGGCGATCATCAGCTTGTCGGCGCGTGTGAGGTAGGCAGTTGCCGGCAGCGCCTGCATCAGTGCGAAGTGGAACAGGACGGCTGCTGCGAGCATCGGCGTGGTGGAGTTCGCTCGTACCTCCAGCTCGTGGCGCGGAAGCCACAGCCCCATGAGCGAGATGAGCACGATGACCGCGGCCGGCACGTACACCGTGAACACCGCGCTGGTGCCGAAGCGCCGTAAACCCAAGCCAAACACGTATCGGCCGTAGTACAGGTCGTCGTGCTTGAACCTGTCCGGGAAGTAATGGCTGAGCACGCGCGCGCGAATGAAGGCTGTCTCCCATCCAGGGACGTGGAAGCCCACATCGAGATTCGTGTGCTCCTCGTCGGGGACCAATCGAATCTGATCGATCCCGTTGTCGTCGTCCTCGATCTCGATCCTGAGCTCCTGCGTGTCGAACGGGTAGGCATGCAGGTCCGGAGGCGACGAGAACGAGCCGATGAACCGATAGAGCTTGAACGTAGGCTTGTCTGCGACCTTCTCGGCGAGATCGACCTTCCCGTTCGGAAACACCAGGTCCATCGGCGGCATCGGCTTGTCGCTCGTCAGCGAAAGGAAGAAATCAGCCTCGAACGCCCCCTTCTGGATGTCGTAGTCGCGCACGTTCGCGAGCAGCAATCCCACTTGCACCGTGGCCGGCCCGCCAAACCGGGGATGGGAGAACGGGGACTTGAATCGGCCCTCGTGGGTTGGCACGCCGCCGTTCGGTCCCAGGGTCGCGTAGTCGACCGGCTCCTCGTAGGAGGGCCCCTGCGGCGCAGATGCAGACGCAGCGGGCGCAGAAGGAGCGGGTTCGGCGCTGGCCGACGCTCGCACGACGAGCTTTCTCCCAGCCCCGGCTCCGTGACCCGAGCGCGGTTGCTCGTCGGGCGCCTGAGCCCGGGCGCCCTTGATGATGAGGAAGCCGAGCCCGACTATGACTGCGAAGAGCCACAGGAGCATTCCCGGACGCAGCTTCCGAACGAAGTTGGCTATGCGTTTCGTACTTTTCATCCTCACCCTGCTCAAACAAGATCGGCAATCGCTTCTCCTGGGCCCACTTGCAGCTGGACCCAACGCCGAGGTGCGGGAACCTGGGGCTGGCATGGGCGCTCCGCCAGTGCGCCCATCGTTTCCGTCTCACGTTTGCCGTCGCCGGCCCGATCGATGGTTTGGTGAGCCGTCTGCCTCTTCGGCGGCCACCTAGCGTGGAGCCAGTAGGAAGGCTGCAGGCTCCAGGCAGCAGGCTGCAGGGGGGCCGCGACTTTTCAGCAACCTGGAGCCCAAAGCGTGTTCCTCGACACTTCACCAGTTTGGAAACAGCGATCTGGAGCAAATCCGAAGTCCGAAACCTGAAACCTGTAGCCAGCAGCCTGTAGCCAGCAGCCCGAAGGCAACACCTGGGATAGGATCGTCCTGGAACCGAGACCGATGCCCTGCCCCGTGCAACACGCACAGCCAACCGCCGTGGTCCGTCGCCTGCGTCCTGCGGATCAGGGCGACGCTGTGCTCGTTTCCGCGCTGCGCGCGGGTGACCAGGCGGCCTACACGGAGCTCTTCGACCGCCATGCTCCAACCCTCACCCGGGTCATCCTTCGAATCATCGGCACACCTGCAGATGTTCCGGAGCTGGTCAACGAGGCCATGTTTCGTGCGATCCGTCGGATCCATGATCTCGAAGCTGGCGATTGCCTCAAGTCCTGGCTGTGCGCCATCGCGGTGAATGTGTCGCGCGAGCATGTCCGCGCGCGAACGCGTCGACGCTGGTTTCGGTGGATCGGGTTGGACGACGCCTCTGAGCTGCCAGCTCCTGCGGCCGACTTCGAGCACAGGGAAGCTGCCCGGGAGCTGTATCGGATCCTCGACGAGCTTCCTGTGGACGATCGGATCGTCTTTGCCATGAGATACCTCGACGACAGGGAGCTGACTGACGTCGCTCAGGCCTGCGGCGTGTCGCTGGCCACGGTCAAGCGTCGGCTGGTGAGAGCTGAGAAGAGAATTGCATTGCTCGGACGCAAGAGCCCGAGCCTGCGCGGGTGGCTGGAAGGAGGTGCGCGATGGGCGTCTCGATGAAGGCGGCCTTGCGTCAGCTCTGCGTTGCTGTGGTTCGCGAGCAGGACGAGCAGGTGGACCAGGCCAGGCTCGTGGGCGAGGCGCGTCGGCAGTTCCTGGCTCGTTGCCGAAGCGCCTCGCAGGCTGCTCCGAAACGTTTTCCTCTGTGGTTGCAGCACGCGGCCTTCTCCGGCATCGGCGGGCTCGCGGCTGTGGGAGTCCTGGTGTTGTGGAGCATGCTTCGGCAACCGCTGACCTTTACCGCGGGTGAGGCGCTGCGACCTGGACCTGTGGGGCAGACGCTCGTGGCACAGGCGCAGCAGCCGCTGCCCCTCAAGTTCTCTGACGGCACCTCGCTCGTCGTGGATCCAGGAGGCGCAGCGCGTGTGGTGAGCCTTCGGCGCAACGGCGCAGATGTGCTGGTCGACCGTGGGGTCGTTCACGCCTCGGTCGTTCCCCGAGGCGACACATCGTGGGTCTTGTTGATGGGCCCCTACGAGGTGCGCGTCACCGGAACGCAGTTTGACACGGGCTGGGACCCGTCCACGCAGAAGTTCTTCCTCCAGGTCCGTGAGGGGGCAGTGGTGGTGAGCGGCTGCTCCTTGGCTGCCAGAGCCGTGGATGCAGGCTCGGAAGTGACAGCCTCCTGTCCGAGCTCTGCGAACGCCGCTGCGAAGGGTCCAGCCGCGGAAGCTTCGAGCCGGCCCGCGGAATCGTCGCCAAGCTCGAGCGCTTCGATCGAGGCGAATCCGCCTGCGGCCAGGCCTTCCGGGCTGGCGGCGTCCGGCCCTGCGATTCCGGGCGAAGAGGGTTCGCTCTCTGAGCCGGTTGCGCAGCCATCTAGCCCGGGCGCAGACGGCGGCGTCGGGGCGGGGGAGCCACCGTGGGTGCCGCTGGCGCGGGAACGACAGTACGCTCGCGCGATGCAGGTCGTGGGGGATCAATTCGAGGCCGAGTGTCAGAGAGTCTCAGCGCAAGACCTGCTGCTTCTCGCTGATTCCGCGAGATTCGCAGGGCAGGGGGCGCGTGCAACGCAAGCACTTCAAACGTTGCGAGCCAGGTTCCCGTCCAGTCCGCTGGCAGGCGTCGCAGCGTTCCATCTGGGCAGGATGGCCCAGGATGGCGGTCGGAACGCAGAAGCGATCGCGTGGCTGCAGACCGCCCTTCGCGAGCAACCCGCAGGTCCGTTGGCCCGGGAAGCGCTCGGCCGTCTTCTGGAGGCCTACCAGGGCGCAGGGCAGGGGGCGCAGGCGAAAGAGGCTGCGAAGCAGTACCTCTCCCGCTACCCCAAGGGGCCCCATGCTGCGCTGGCTCAGTCCATCGTGGAGAAGTGAGTTGCAGGGTCTGAATCGCCTCTTGCTCCTCGCTTGGACCCTCGCGCTCATCGCGTGTCTCTCGCTCTCCATCGAGGCGCACGCATCCCCGCGCAGAGCTGTCGTGGTCGCGCCGCCAGGCGACAAGCTCGGGACGCAGCTCAGCTCTGAGCTGGTGTCTGCCAGCTTCGAGCCTCTCGTGATTCCACCTCCTGGATCGGTCGTGGCACGGGCGTTTCTCGAGTCCGCCTTGCGACAGTATCAAGCCGCTGGAGTGCTGCAGGTCGTGAGCGGCGCAACTGCGGTGCAGGTCTGGGTCTGGTCCAACACGCAGCGCGAGCTCGTCCTTGCCGATCTGGTCTACCAACCCGGTGACGAGGACACGGATCGAAGCCTGGTGGCAGTGCGTGCCGTGGAGGCGTTGCGTGCTGCAGCCGCCAGCCCGGTGCCCGCTCCACCTTCCCCTTCCGCATCGTCGTCGTCGGCTCCTGCGCCTCCGCCACCATCAAGCTACCGAGTGGCGCAACGGCCGGGGCGGTCTTCCTTTCTCGTGGCTGCCGGCGCTGCGATGCTGCTCAGCCCGGGCGGGATCGGCCCCCTGTTGAACGGAGAGATCCAGGCTCAAGTGAGGATGCCGTCGAGCCTGCTTGTGCGCCTGCTTGCCAGCCTTCCTGTGACCCACGCGGATGAGAGCAGCGCTGCCGGAACCTCCGAGGCGTCGGCCACGCTCTTGTCAGCGGGCGTTGGGCTGGGCGCTGGCGGCTCGACGCGCGGCTACGCAGCGCTGGGGGTCGGGATGCTCCGATTCCAGTCCAAGGGGACAGCGATCGCTCCCTACGCGGGGCACGTCGACAGCGCCTATGCCTGCCTGATGCTTGCCCATGTCGGGGGGAGAATCCCGTTGGTGCCTTGGGTCGGGCTTCGAGGCGATCTCACTGCAGGATTGTCCGTGCCCGAGCTTTCGGTGCATCACGCGCAGACGAAAGTAGCCACGTTCGGACGCCCTCTGGTCTCCACGTCGGTGGGCCTGGATGTCGTATGGTGAGAGAGACGAAAATAGTTGAGCCGCGCACAGCTCCGTCGGTCACCTACAGCTGCGCTTCGATGAAGGGGAAGCGCTGCCACGATTTCCATCGGAGGTTCCCATGAAGAAGCTTGTCTTTCTTGCGTGCCTGGCTGCCTGGACGGTGCTTGGGTGTGACGGTGACGTGGAGCCGATCAGCGGCGGCGGTGGCACCGGCGGGGCCGCAGGCTCGTCGGGAACGGCTGGGGCAGCAGGCATCGGGGGTGGGGCTGGGCAGGCGGGCGGAGGCGGAGCTGGAGGCTCGGGCCAGGGGGGCCAGGCAGGAACCGCGGGCAGCAGTGGGCAAGGCGGATCGTCCGGGCAGGGCGGACAGGCGGGAAGCGCAGGCAGCGGCGGACAAGCGGGGAGCGCTGGCGCGGCCGGTGCCTGTGGCCAATGCCAGGCGCTCGAAGACTGCGGCAAGCTCGGGTTGTGCGTGGCCAAGACGGTCGTTCTGCCCCCGGCATTCGGCATCGATGCGACCGAAGTGACCCGGAGCCAGTACGAAGCCTGGCTCGCAACCACGCCGTCGACAGCAGGGCAGCCAGCAGCGTGCACCTGGAACAACGCCTTTGCGCCTGATGCAACATGCATGGCGAAGGCCTCGGTGTGCAAGGGGAGCGGGTGCGGGAATCACCCGCAGGTGTGCATCGACGAGTGCGACGCTGTGGCGTATTGCACGGCGGTGGGCAAGCGTGTGTGCGGCGCCATCGGCGGAGGCGTGGTGATTCTGCAGGACGACCCGACCAAGAGCGAGTGGTACAACGCCTGTACCTCCGGAGGGGTCAACGACTTCGTGTACGGCGATGGGAGCAAGGCAGGGACCTGCAACGACTACCTGACCTTCACGACGACGACGGTGCCTGTGGGGAGCATGACAGGGTGTCAGTCGGCCACGGCCGGCTACACGGGAGTCTACGATCTGATCGGAAACGTGTGGGAGTGGGAGGAGAATTGCAATGCAGTGTCCGCCGACCCCACCGAGGACATCTGCCAGCCGCGCGGATTCTCGTACGGGATGGGGGCTGCCATGCCGATGTGCAGCGGAGCCAACTACGCAAAGCGCGCCGAGTACGACGACAACATTGGGTTCAGGTGCTGCAGCAGCCCGTGAGGTTCTGCTCCCAGGGGGGGCGTGAACGTCCCCTCTCGTCCATGCGGGCTGGAGGCAGAACGAGTGCCGCGGGCCGGACAGTTGTACGCCCGACCGGACAGGTGTCCTTGCCTCAAGGAAGACGCGGGGCGGTCGCGCGACCGAGCGTGCCGTACACGCACCGGGTACTGTTTTCCACGGGAACGCCCACGCGGCCGGTGGGCGAGCTGTAGTCGCAGGCGGCCGCCTGGGTGCCCCATGCCGTGTAGAAGAGCACCACCTCGGTGTCCTCCAGCGCGACGGTAGGTGCCATCAGGCCCCAATTCTCGTAGGGGCTGCTCTCGCGCGCCTGCAGCAGCAGCCTCGGGCCGTCCCACTGCACCTGGTTGACGGAGCTGTAGTACCCGATCTTCTCGTCCTTGTGGAACTCTCCTCCGGATCCCATCAACGTCGAGAATACTCGTGTGGCCCCGGACCACGTCCGGACCTCGGTGATGTTCGCCCCTTCCAGAATTGCCCCCTCGGGAGGGGAGGTCAGGTGCAGCGAGCTGTCGAGCTTCGCCCTGCCCAGCCCGAACCCCAGAATCTTCTGATCAGGGTTGTCGATGGGCTGATCCGGCAATGAGACGCGGAGCCCTACGAAGTAGACGTCGAGACCGGATTCGCTCGCAACCACGCTCGGCTCCTGCGTGTTGTTGGTGAAGGAAGTTGTCAGCACGTCGTACGGAAGCAGGGGCTCGGCGCGACGCGCGAACTGCTGCGACGGGTCCATGAGCCTGGTGTGCAACGACGCGCCCTGGAGGTCGAGCGTGGCAACGCCCACCTGATAGCGGAACGCGAAGGGCTTGCCCTGGCGGTAACCGTGGGCGCAATAGAACAGCAGGAGCTGGTCGCCGGTGCGCGTGACGAACGGGGTCTCGGTGGTCGCGTCCCAGGACAGGCTGGAGGGCGGCGCGATCACAGGCGAGGTTCGGAATTCCCACGTCAGCCCCTTGTCGTTGGAGAAGGCGTAGGCGGTCATCCCTGCGGACTGGCTCAGGTCGCAGTCCGAGGGGTGCGCAGGATCGAAGGAGAAGTAGAACGAATCGCCCTTCTTGCAGAACAATGTCGTGTAGAAGAGGTGGTAGCCCTCGGCATCGCTGTAGACAGCGGGGTCTGCCACCAACATGGGAAGTCCTGCCACTCCAGAGCTGATGACAGGGCGATCGTCGGGTTGGCGGACGAAATCCCCCAGGTTGCGGAGGCCACCTGCGTCATCCGCTGGCGAATCGGGCACCCAGGAGTCGACGGCCGACGAGTCGACTGAGGCGTCGGCCATTTGCGGGTCGGCCGCCGTGTCGCTCGAACAACCTTGAACGCAGATGGCACCTGTCAGGAGCCCGATGAACGTCGGACGACGAAGGGACATGGGCCAGGGTCGTTGCAATAGCCGCGCCAGTCGCTGGTGGGGCGCGGCTTGCCGCCACGAAAAGTAAGAGCCCGGAGAGCCTTTCAAGCGCCAGCGTTCTTGCCTGACCTCGCGGCGTCCGCGTCGCTCCCGCTGGGTCAATTGACCGACGGCGGCGCACAGCACTAGGATCGATCCTCCATGAGGAAGAACAACGCCATCATCGTGGTGCAGCGGGTGGTGTCCGCGGCGTGTGGTTCCGACGACGGGGCGCCGATTGAAAGCGGAAGCCCCGGAGCGGGGGCCGCGGTCATGATCCCGTGCGTTCGGGCGTAGAATAGGAGGATGGCTTTGCGACTCGCATGGTCGCCGTCGACACACCGGCGATGGTCTCAACCGAGCAGCTTCCTTCCGGCGGCGAGTGAAGGGCCATGAAGGGCAACTCGCGAACGACACACGCCGGCACGAAGGTCGCGATCGGGGTGGGTCTGGCGATCGGCTGGTGCGCCTGCTTCTCGCGCGCCCCGGTCGCGTCCGATCCAGTCGTGCGCCCTGCTGACAGCTCCTCCGGAGTTGATGCCGTCAACGCCTTGGCCGATGCGGAGAAGCTCGCGGAAAAAGCAGTTCGGCTTCGCGAGGCCGGGGACTACGAAGGGGCCGCGTCGGCTACCGAGCGAGCGCTGGCATTGCGCCAGGCAAGCCTCGCGCCGGATCACCCACTCGTAGTGACGTCGTTGTTGGCGTTGGCATGGTGCCGAGCGAAGCAGTACGACTACTCACGATCGCAAGTCCTCGCCTCGCGAGCGTTGGCGCTCCTGCAAGCCAAGGGCAGACCGCGCGACCCGCAGATAGCCGAGGCGGCTCACCTTCTCGCGCTCGAGGCGCTCAACCGCAGAGACTTCGTGGCTGCCAAACGACTGTTCTGGTGGGCGGAGGAGCTTCTTCAGGACCGCCCCGAGTCAGCTGCCTATGCCGAGCTGTTGAACGACCTTGCAATTGCATACCTGGGAGATGGCGACCCGTCCCGCGCTGAACGAGTATTCCGGCACGCTCTCGCGGTGGCGGGAAGGGTCGAGTCCGCTCCTCTTCTGCTTTCCGACATCCAGGGCGGGATTGCGGAGTCGTTGCGCCATCAGAGGAAGGACTCGGAAGCTGAACCCTTCTATCTGGAGTCGCTGCGAATCAGGGCAGCGCGATTCCCCCCTGACCATCCGAGCCTCGCCGCGCCGCTCAACAATCTGGCGGCGTTCTACCACTACCGGAAACACGATCTCCCACGAGCAGAGCCATTGTATCGCAGGGCCCTCGGCATCTATGCTGCCAAACTTTCGCCCGATCACATTCGAACTGCCCAGGTCCGGATCAACTTGGGATTGCTGCTGTGCGAGGCTGGAGAATGGGACGCTGGGGAAAGGCTTTTCCGGCAGGGGATCGACCGATTCGAGGCTGTGATGGGACCGGAGCATCGCGACGTGAATGACACGCGCGCCTACTTCGAGAAGCTCATGCGAGCCAGAGACAACCCGATTCCAAAGGTCCCTTGAGCCGGACGCTCCCTTCACCCCTCCTTCGGCCCCTTCGGCGACTCAAGCCCACAGTACACGTTGACTTCATCCACGAGACGATCCTCGGTTGCCGTGACCTTGTCCAGCTCGGAGACCCCTCGGCGCGCGATCTCCGCGTTCTTGTCGACCGCATGGTGTGCTGCTGCGACGAGGTCGAGGAGCATGGAATGGTAGCGATTCGCAAAGGCCTTCAGCGCAGGATCCGCCAGTACCATGGACTCCATCCGGGTCGCTGATCCGAGGATCCTGCGCTCCAGTCCTGGCATGTCCCTCTTGGCAGCAAAGTCGTCCAGAGCACTCGAGATCAGCTTTCCCTCCTCGTTGATTGCCTGGATCAAACGATTGCACTGGTGCTCGGGTCTCTTCGCTTCCAGGTCCCGGTGCTGCGAAACAGGCACCGGCGCAGGGGCGGGAGGCACCGACGATACGACAACCGGCGGAGCGCCGCTGGAGGGTGGTGGGGAGTTGCCGCGGGATGCACACCCTGCAACCAGGAAGATCGCCAGCAAGAGCTTCCAGATGAGAGAATTGTAGCTCGTCCTTGTGCGATCCACCTCGACCATCTCCTCGCTTCCGGACCATCCAGGAGCCCCTTCATGCTACACCCGCGCACCCGCTCAGATCGAGAGCCTCAAGCCTGGCTCCCACGTTACCATGTGCGAGTGGCGGGCGAGGCTCCGGGCAGAACGGACCTCAGCAGGATGTCCGTAGGGATCGAGGCGGCTGTCCGGGAAGTCAGCCCATCTTCAGCCCATGCTCTTCGGCTATCCTTGCATTGATGCTGTCGGATTTTTGAAGAGCAGCACGGTTGCCCAGCCGCCCCGCATAGTCGCTGAAGAGCGGTGTCGGCTCGATGAGCTTGAAGCGCAGCATGTACCGCAGCGTGCCGCCAAAGATGACGTCCGCCATGGAGAATCGATCCCCGAGCACGAAGTCGCGCCCCTTCAGGGCGCTCTCCATTGCGACCATCATCGCCTCGAAGGAGCCCCAGCCCGCTTGCGAAGGCTTGAAGTCCCACTTCGAGAGCTTTGCCATCGCTCCAGGCTCGATCACAGACGGTGCGAACAGCGACCAGCGCAGGTAGGTCCCGCGCGCTGGATCGTCGAGCGCTGGAGCGAGCCGCCCGGAAGCATAGCGGTCTGCGAGGTACAAGCCGATCGCAGCAGACTCTGTCACCACCAGCCCGGAATCGGTCAGGATCGGCAGCTTCCCCATCGGGTTGAGCGCGACGAACTCCGGCTGCTTCTGGGCGCCAGCCATCATGTCCACGAAACGAAGCTCGTATTCGATGCCGACCTCTTCGAGCATCCAGAGGACGTTGGCAGCGCGCGAATAGGGGTGATGATAGAGCACGACCGACATGAAAACCTCCGATGCGAACCAGGCCGAACCTGGGGCGCTCAACATGGGCGAAGGGGATGGAGATCGCAAGGGGGGACACCCGGCGGTGGACGACTGGATCATCATCACAGCACACACCCAACAATTCCACACGGAGCTCCAGGCAGCCCAAGGATCCGTGGCGGCATGCTACCAGCATGCCCCAGGCGGGCATGCCACGGCATGCCGCCTTGGCCGAGAACCGCCTTTGGCGAACCGATCCCTCGGGCCAAGGTGTATAATCGCGCTGTTCCATGAGCGGTTCCCACGTCGTTCCCGGATGGCTCGTCAGGCTCTGCACGCCGTCGCGGATGTTGTGGCTCGCACCGCTCTTCGCCTTCCTCCTCACCCTGCCGTCCGTGCTCTCCGGCTACGTGCAGGATGATCATGTCTACCGGCAGCACACCCTCGACGCCCCCATCCAGCTGAAGCGACCCCCGTGGGACTACTTCAACCATCTGGGGAGCCAGGCCGAGATCGCCCTGTACAGGGAGCGCGGTGTCAATCAGGTCACCTGGTGGACGCCGAACACCGCTCGCGCCCGCTTCTTTCGACCTGTTGCCTCGCTCCTCCATGCCTTGGAGTTCCGCTTCTTCGGTAGTGCGCCATGGGTGATGCACATCCATCGTGCCCTGCTCTACGCGCTGATCGCCTTTTTATGCGTGAAGCTTCTGACTCGATTCTCCACGACCCCAGTCGCATGTGGCATCGGCTGTCTCCTGTTCGCTGTCGACGATGTGCACGCCTACTCGTCAGGCTGGATTTCAGGGGCCAATACCCTGCTCACGTGCGTGTTTGGCCTGTTCGCGCTGCTGATGCACGATCGCTGGCGACGCGAACAGAGGACCGGACACCTGGCGCTTTGCCTCGGAGCGTTCCTGCTGTCGCTTCTGAGCTCCGAAGGCGGCCTGGCTTTGATGGGCTATCTGGTCGCCTATGTCCTGTTTCTGGAAGCAGGGAGCTGGAAGAAGAGACTCGCCACCCTGGCTCCTGCCATGGTCGTCGCGATCGGATACGGAGTCTTCTACGTAACCCAGCATCTGGGGGTTCGGGGCAGCTTTGACTATCTGTCGCCGACCGAGAGCCTGTGGCAGACCGCGCTCATCGTGCTCAGCGGCACGGTGACTGGTACGACCTCGCAGGTGCTATCCATTCCGCTGCTCGGCATGATGCTCCAGCTTCCCGGCGGGGCGCTCGCGGCAGCCGCTGTGCTGACGGCTGTCGCGCTTGTCTTGCGTCGGTTTCTACGTTCGAGCAAGACCGTCGCATTCTTCGGCGCAGGCATGGTGCTCTCGATTGTGCCGTTCGCGGTCGGCATGATGGGCGATCGATACCTTCTATGGGCTGGGCTCGGTGCTGCCGGACTGCTCGGCGAGCTGTTCGCCGTCTACAAAACAGCTGCAAGGCTGGAGCGAATCACTGCCAAGGCGCTGTTGGCGACCCATACGATCGTTTCTGTGCTCTTCTTCGTACCGACCCTGTTCTGGCTCGCTGCCATCGAAGGAAACATCCGCAAGCTCGAAGCCATGGTGACCGTGGAGCCCACGGTCATGCTCAACGGGCACACCATCGCAGACAACTGCGCTGCAGCGATCAGGTGCGAGAAGAAGGGATCGTGGCCGGAGCACTTCTACCACCTCTACGAAGGTTTCGACGTCCTCACCGTCCAACGCACAGGCGACCGCACGATCTTTGCGACAACGCCCAAAGGGTGGTTCGCATCGTCGATGCTCTCGCGCGGTACGCGACCGAAGGAGCTAATCTTCGAGCCAGGTCAGACGTTCGACATGCAGCTCATGACAGCGACGATCACCGAGGTGACGCAGGACGGGCGGCCACTGCGCGTGAGCTTCGCGTTCAAGAAGGACCTCTCCGAGTTCGCGTGGTTGCGGCTCAACATGAAGGGGCCCCAGCGGATCGAGCTTCCGGCCCTTGGCGAGGAGATGCGGCTGGATCCGTGGAGCAACTGAACGCGATCCAACATCCCGTGGGGGGGCTGCTGCGGCGGGCGAGCCGGACCTCTCGCTTCTACTGCTGAGAAGCGTGCCACTGCACCAACGGGTCGACCCACGGCTCCACCAGTTCGGTCCCCCGCAGCGCATCGCGCCAACGCGTCGGGATCGCGCCGACTCCATCCCTTACGCCTGCGATGCCGCCGGCAATGCAAGCTGTGGTGTCCGTATCGTGCCCCAAGCTGATGGCGGCCTTCACAACCTGCTCATAGCTGCCCGCCTGCAGCGCCCAGCGCGCTGATCGCAAGCTGTCCACCACGTAACCGCTGCCGCGTCCGGACGGCGGCTCATCCGGCCGGACGGACCATTCCAGCTCAGCGTGCTCGGATGAGCCAGGGCCGTAGATCCCGCGCAGCGCGGTAGTACGCGCGAGCAGCGCGCGTCGCCAGCAGCGGGCGCAGCTTACGGGCCTCCAAACAGAGGATTGTTCCATCCAGCTTCAGCAGCGCGTGACGCGGGAGATTGACTTACCTCCCCCCGCCCTTCGGGCGACCCCCTCCTCACGGCCGCGCCCGCTGATGACACTCGGCGGCCGGAGGCGGGGGTTGGAGCCTGCAAAGGCCGTCATTCCGATCGCTGTGTAGGATGCAGTGGGGATGGATGGGACAGATCGACGCCGGGGCGCGCGTGGATGGAAATAATCGGGGCCTGAGCGGTGTTCACGCGCCATGACCTTGAGCGAAAGCAAGTGCGAGGCTCTGAAGAGCGGGGCCGACAAGCTCCACGGGCACGCGCGTCGCATCATCATGGCGCAGGTCGTACGGGGGCTGGGCAGAGGCGGTCAACGTCAGGCGCAGTCGGCGCTCGGCTGGAATCGGTCGACGATTCGCAAAGGAGAGCATGAGCTACGAAGCGGCGTGGAGT
>JACRCQ010000054.1 GCA_016218915.1 Deltaproteobacteria bacterium | reverse complement strand
GCCGCAGATCAGCCGCAGAAGGGATCCAGTGGCTGGTGCTCGATGGATTCTGGTTGCGTCCACGATGCGCCAGCCTCTGCGAGGATCTGCGAGATCTGCGGCCAACCCTCAGCGAGGCACGCGTCGATGGGAAGCCTCTGCTGGGATCTGCGAGGATCTGCGGCCTCCTCTCAGCGAGGGACGCGTGGATGGGCAGCCGGTACCACGACCGCTCCCACCGCTCAAACAACCGCTCAAACAACCGCTCCAACGCTCGCTCCCCCATCAATTCTCGTAACAAGGTGACTCCGAGGAAGCCCCGGATGGGGCTTTGGCTAACCGGCAACGCTCTTGCATCAGCCGCCGGCCCTTTAGCCGGCGGATCTATCCATGGCGCCATCCCAATTGCGTTCGCCCCATGGATCGCCCGCCCCATCGATCCTCATGGCCAACGCGTTCGCCCCATGGATCGCCCGCCCCATCGATCCTCATGGCCAACGCGTTCGCCCCATGGATCGCCCGCCCCATCGATCCTCATGGCCAACGCGTTCGCCCGACCGATCGCCCGCGCCATCTACCCTCGCACCCATTGCGGTCGCCCGACGGATCGCCCGCGCCATCTACGCTCGCGCCCATCGCGTTCGCCGGGGTTCCAACGTTGCATCCCGGCTTGCACCCGTGAAACGCCGTTTCCCAACCGTCGGAGTAGTGAGGTGCATCAGCAAGACGCGAATGCACACCGAATCGCGCGAGTTTCCCTCGCGCGGGCAACTCGTGAGAATCACTGCGGGTGGGGTACGTGCCTTGGCAGGCCGCTTGCTTGGTCGAGCCCACGATGCTCCTGCCGCTTCGATGGGTTCCCCAGAACGGCGCTGTTCGCGTGCTGAACGGGCGGATCGCGCTCTTCCCCTTCGGGGCTCCGTCCTCCTCAGCGTCGCGCCACCTTTGCGCCGCCCAGGTCGAGCGGTGCGGCGGCACCGTGCTGCCGTCGTTTGCCAGGGACCCGGGCTCGCTCAATCGATTCATCGAGCAAACGAGTCGAATCCCCGCGATCTCCGAGTCAGCGCCCTCCATGGTGGTCATGACCGAGGTCACGCCCCTGATGTTCGCTGTCGTCGTGTCGCGACGCCGCATCGAGAACGCGATCTCGCAGCTCAAAGACGCCCTCTGGGTGCTGTTCGTGGACTCGGATCAGGAAAGCAGCTTCCTCGAGGAAGCCCAATATACCGGTGAGCTCTCAGGGTCCCTTGCGTCGGCCCCGCTGTGGATCGGCCCAGGCGACAAGCCCTTCCTGGTGCTGTCCGCGCACGTGGCCGATGACGTCGATCTGCAGCGACGCGCGATCCACTGCCACGGGCACCGTGATCGACGCTTTGGTGCCTCGCGCTTCGCCTGAGCGCGGCTACGGTCGCGCGTGCACCGCTAGAGCGATCAGCCCGGCCATCCGATCGAGCAACACGGCCGCAACCGCGAGGATGCCGAGCGATCGCAAAGGTGCGAGCAGCGCGTGAATCTGCGCCGGCGACGCAGCACGAGCGATCAGCGCGCCTCCGATCTCGATCACGATCGACGCTGCGAGCACAGGCGCAGCCACGGCAAGGGCGATCTCCACCCCGGAGGTGACGTCGAGCGCAGCCCTCATCAACGCCGCCTTACCGGAGCCGGTGGAAGGCGCCGCAAGGGCTGAGGCCACGCGCGCAGGACCCCCGGTCGACAAGAAGATCGCGGATGCGAGCAGGGCCAGCGGCACGCCGAATGGCGTCGGCTTTCCTTCTACCGCGGGCATCCACACGTTCTCGCTCACCCCGCGCATCGCGTCGACCACTCCGCCGGCCATGGTTGCCGCCCAGAGCGGGACGGCGGCTGCGATTGCGATGGGAAGCCCCTGCGCGAATGCGACCATCAGGCCCTGGATCCAGCCGTGCTCAGCGAGCGATGGATCCGCACGGACCGCTGGCGCGATCGTCGCTGCGAGCGCAAGGGCGAGCATGGCGCGGACCGGTCCTGGCAAGGCGCGCAGCCCGAAGGCTGGCACGATCGCCACCACCGGAGCTGCACGCGCCCATCCCAGCCCGAGCGACGTCAGGTCGATCCCGCTCTCCTCGAGAGCGCGAACCACCTGCTGAACCACGCCCGAATCCATGATCGGACTACCGACAGGCGACAGCGCGCGCCTTGAGCACGTTGTCCGCGCCGTAGGCGATCAAGGCGCCCAGCTTCGGGCGGGGCTTGCCTCCCTTGAGCGGAGGCTGCTCCACCTGGCGGATCGACGCGAACGCGATGTGCCGGATCTTGTCACCGGAGGCCAGAGGCAACGGATCGCTTACCACCCCCTGCTCGTTGACCGTTCCGATCAGCAGCGTCTTCTTCGCTCCAGGCGTCTCGTCTTCAGGCTGCACCCACGCGACGGTCGGCTTGCCGCACAGGTCGGTGGACTCGACCGGCGCGGGCGTGACGCCATTCGGATACATGAGCCAGGCTGAAGGTGCCTCGCCCTCAGCAGGAGTGATCAGGAGGCTGAGCAGCCCAAAAGCACTCGTGTCCCTTGAGATCGGTGCGAACGCCACTGTCGCAGAACCGACCCGGATCCCGGAAAGCTCGACGGTATTCTCTGCCGGGCCAGCGACGTACACCACGTGATCCTCTGCGAGCGACGGCGCGCCGTCCGGGGCGATCTCCAGGAAGCGCGCGTGGATCGGGCTGAGCGAAAGCCGTCCGTCCACCGAAAGAAGTGCGAACTTCCCTGCACCGAGCGCGACCGCATACACGGAGGTGGCGCCGGCTCCGTCTGGGCTGAGCGCGCGCGCTCCCTTGCCTTCGATCCACACACGCGCGCTGCGCTCGAGCTCCTTGCTCACGGTCCGACCGATGTAGGCAACGACGTCCGGGCCTTGGGTCGTCTCTCCGCGCGCAACCGCCAGGTGCGTGTAGTCCGCTGCGTCGTTTGCCAGCACCTCCAGCGCGCCCACGATGCCGTCGCTCGATACCTTGCGACGCACCAGCCTGCCGCGCGAGATCCAGTACACGCGGGAAGGGGTGCCCTCGGCCACGGATGGCCATGGCGCATTGGACGGCTTGATCGTCCCTGGGAATGCCTCGATTCGTCCGTTCTGGAAGCCGCTGACCATGAGGTCGTCGTCACCGCTGACGATCACGACCCCGAACGAGCCCACGGCCGCAGGTGCTGACGGTCCAAGCTGGAATTCGTCGGTAGCTGTGGTGCTACCTGCATCCGCATCGAAGCGCGCGCGAATGGGCGAGGAGACCGGCGCCGGAACCGATGACTGCGCTTGTGCAGAATGCGAAGGGCGCGGGTTGGTGCGAACGCGCGTCGCAGCATCGGCTGGATGCGAGGCGGACGGCTTCTGATCCGGGTTCTGACCGGGCGTGTTGCGGCTGCGACAAGCCGTAGCAGCCACCAGCGACGTTGACACCACCAGCGCCGTCCAATAGGCGTGGAGTCTCCCAGGGCAAAGCGAGGCGTAGACCATGTTGAACCTGTCGTCGGTCGGCTCCAAGACCGAGCCTAGAACGTTCAGCTACGATTGGAAGGACCTTGCGCTGTACGCACTGGGGATCGGGGCGACGACCCAGGAGCTGGATTACGTGTACGAGGCCCGGGGACCCAGGGTGCTGCCTACATTTGCCGTGGTGCCGGCGATGGAGCACCTGTTCGCCTGCCTTGGGCTGGCCGACGTTCCGATAGCGTCCGTGGTGCACGGAGCGCAGCGCGTCCTCGCTCACCAGCAGGCGCCGTCCAAAGCGACGGTCACGACCACGGCCGAGGTGACCGCGATCTACGATCTGAAGCGCTTCGCCCAGGTGGTAGTGAGCACCGACACGCGACTGCCGTCCGGCGAGCCCTTGTGGGACACCGAGTGGTCGGTCATCGTGCGAGGCGCGGGTGGATTCGGGGGCGCGCCGCCTCCCAGGAGCGACGAGGGAGCGATTCCGCAAACGCCCGCGACATGGTCGCACGAGCAGATCACGCATGCGGAGCAAGCGCTCTTGTACCGGCTGAGCGGCGACACCAACCCCTTGCACATCGACCCGGAAGCGGCGAGAGCCGTGGGATTCGAGCGAGGTCCGATCCTGCACGGGCTCGCGACGTTCGGCTTTGCGGCGCGGGCGATCATTGCCACTGCGTGTGCAGGGGACGCGTCGCGCCTGCGGGAGATCCGCGGGCAGTTTCGCAAGCCGGTGTGGCCCGGCGACACGCTGGTGACCCAGGTGTGGCAAGGGGAGCCGGGTACACTGGCCTACCAGGTGCGGGTCAAGGAGCGCGACGAGATCGTGCTCAGCAACGCGTGGGCGCGGGTGCGTGTCGACGAGTGACTATTCGATCCCGTCCGGGGGGGTCTCGCTCATGCGCACCAGCTGCCTGAAGCCCTCGATCGCATAGCGATCACGGGCTTTCTTCGCGAGATCTCCTGAGTCGTCGGCCTCAAAGGCAAAGCCGTACACGGCGCAGATACCGGGCCACGGCAGGGTGGCCCCGACGACGCCGTAGTAGTGTCGATGGGCCAGGAGGGTCCTGACATCCGCTTCGAGGGTGCGAACCAGGACGTCTTCTGGGGTCTTCCAGGTCTGCTTGGACTCGACGACGTTTTCGACTTTGGTGCTGAAGGCATCGGCGATGGGCAGGCCCCACTTCTCGAAGCGAGTCATGCATCCCATGGGCGTGGCAGGATCTTCGGCTTTCGAGCGTTGGAGCCACAGGGCAGCGATCGCGCGGTGCTTGTCGCCATAGCGGAAGCCCACGAAGGTGGGCACGCCCCAGTAGCGAACGCGGCGCCAGTTCTTCCAGTCGGTCAGCGGGAAGTGGAAGACGTTCTTCTTGTCGTTGCGCCAGCCCCATTGCTGCCGGACGAGGCGTGCGAGGGCTGCCTGTTGCGGGTCGTACGCATCGCCGCCTGGCTCCTCGCGGGTGATCGTCTTGGGCGACGGCGGCACGCCTGGAGGCTGCTTGGGTGTGTGGGAGCATCCCAGCGACGCGCAAGCGCACACGAGCAGGCAGACGGTCGAGGTTCGGAGCGTCAATGCAGTATCAGTTTGCTCGAACGTACGGCCGTTGCAAGCCCTGGCGGGTCCAGGCCGAGGCGGTCGGAAGCGGCGATGGATTCATGAGCCACTGGCCTGTGGTCGTGCTAGCACGTGCACGCGTCGAACCGCTCAAGAGGTCTGCCCGTGCCCGGTCCACTGATTCCGTACCTGACCCTGCCTGAGCTTCCGCTGCTCGGCAAACACACACTGCACCTAGTCGGGCATGCGATTGACATCGGACCCTGGTCGATCAAGCCCTTCGGCACTCTGGTGGCGCTCGGCGTGTACCTCGGCGCAGCGCTGTCGATGCGGTACGCACGGCGCTGGGAGATGAACGCCGAGGCGTTTTCGAAGTTCATGTTCTGGGTATGCGTGTGGGGATTCGTGGGCGGGCACGTGCTCGACGAGATCTTCTACCATCCGGAGCAGGTGCTGGCGGATCCGCTGTCGTTGGTGAAGATCTGGGCAGGGCTCTCGAGCTTCGGCGGGTTCGCGGGTGCGGTGCTCGGCGTCTTTGCGTTCAAGTACAAGTTCCGGATCAAGCGCATCCTGCCCTTTGCCGAGATCATGGGAGCAGCGTTTCCTGTCGGCTGGACGTTCGGACGGATGGGATGCAGCATCGTGCATGATCATCCGGGGATGCCGTCGCAGCTGTGGTTTGCAGTGCAGTACCCGGACGGCAGTGGCGGGCGCTTCGACCTTGGGCTCTACGAGATGCTGTTCGCGGTGATCGTCATGGTCGTGGCGCTGCCGCTTGCGCGCAAGACGCGGCCTGCGGGCTTCTTTCTGGGATGGACGATGCTCGTCTATGCGCCGGTACGGTTCGCCTTGGACTTCCTGCGAATCAGCCCAGCAGAAGCGGGGCGGGCCGAGGCCGATCCACGCTACGCGATGCTGACCCCTGCGCAGTGGGCGTGCTTTGCCATGGCTGCCGGAGCGTTCTACCTGCTGTACCGGGCCTGCGCGTCTGGGGAAGCTGGCAACGATCCGTTCAGAGACGCGCTCGAGGGGGTGGACCCGGCGGTGTTCTCCAAGAACAAGAAGCCGCGCCCGATCGTGTCCAATGCGCCGTGAAGCTGTGGATGGCTAGGCCGACGACCGCTCTTTGTCGTCCCTGGGAACGTCGCATCTACGCAGCAGGCCAGAGGGCCGGTTCTGGTTGACGACCAGGGCGCCGTCGCGCGCTGCCTCGATCGCCTGGGTGACGTTGGAGTAGATCCCGCGAATGAGCAGCCAGCGTTCGTCCTTCCGGAACGCCCTCGCCACGAGCATGGCGCCTTCCTCGTTGGCAAATGTCCAGGACAGAAGGTTGGGGCCCCCAACTTCATCTCTCGACACGACGAGCGTGACGGGACCACGACGGATCCTATTCGGTATGTCGGGCATGATCTTCCTCCCCATGCGTCGCCGTCGCCGAGCGTTGCCCTACGCTCCAGCTTCGGTCTCCCCCTGACTTCGGAGTATCCGCCAGAGGCGAGGCGGGCGCCAGCCCCGGGGACTTCGATTTCGATCTTTTTTGTCGGATGCCGAGCGGGGAGATCTCGCGCTACGATTCTTCCACGCGGGGCTCCAACTGACGACGCGCCGCATAGTACCCAACCATGTACGGACGCTCCCCAGGACGGATTAAGACGCGGACATGGAGGAAGCCCATGCGCTGGCTTTCCTTGGGCACGATTGTCGCTGCCCAGCTCGCCTGCGGAGACTCCGGCCAAATGGCTGGCAAGCCTGCCGTCGGAATCAAGCCCGTCGATCCCATTACGTTCGTCTTCCATAACGCGACCAGCGCTCCGGTCTTCGTGGACTGGTCGTATCCGAGACCGCCCCTGCAGCTCCTGCGCGATAACGCGCAGATCCGTATCGACCCTGGCTGCGCTCCCCTGTGCAAGGACACGTGCGCATGCCTCGCCTGTCCCACGCCTGAACAGAAGGTACTGCGCATCGGACCGGGCGAAGAGCTGAAGGTCGTGTGGGATGCATCGCATTACCTGCTGCGGGCCTGCGAAGATGCAGCCTCGTGCAGCTGCGCCGAGCCGTGGCCTGCCACTGCCGGCAAGTACGTCGTCAAGCTTGCAGCATCGACCGGGGTCATCGGCGGCACGCCTGACACAGCCGACCCGAGAGTGCTCAATGGTGCGAAAATCGATCCAGCGGCTCCGACATGCGAGGGGACCTCACCCTTCCAGCTCGTAGGGGCCGCGCTGATCTCGACACCGTTCATCTGCCCGTAGCCATGGCTGACCCGACTCCGCGAGCGGTCGACGAGGCGCGCACAGACAAGCGCAAGGTCGCGCTCAATTCCATGCTCGCGAGCCTTGCGCTCACCGGTTTGAAGGTCGGAGTCGGAATTGCGTCCGGATCCATCGCAGTGCTGGCCGAGGCCGCCCACTCCGGTCTCGATTTCGCCGCTGCTGCAATGACCCTGTGGGCTGTGAGGATCTCCGACAAGCCGTCGGATGCCAACCACCCCTACGGCCACCACCGCATGGAGAACCTGTCAGCGCTGGGCGAGACGCTGCTGCTGGTGATCACGTGCGTGTGGATCCTGTACGAAGCGATCAAGCGCCTGCTGGGCGAGCCGGTGCACCTGAGCAACCCGATTGTGGCCGTGGCTGTGCTGATGGTGTCGATGGGAGTCGACTGGTCGCGCTCGCGAGCCTTGTCCAGAGCGGCGAAAGAGCACCACAGCCAGGCCCTGGAAGCCGATGCGCTCCACTTCTCGACCGACATCCTGAGCTCCGCAACCGCGCTTCTCGGCGTGGCGTTGGTGTGGGGTGCGCCGAAGCTGGGGCTTGCGTGGCTGTCGCGCGCGGACGCGGTGGCGGCCATTGCGATCGCGATCCTGACCATCGCGCTCAGCTGGCGTCTGGGGCTGCGAACGGTGCAGGTATTGACCGATGAGGTGTCGCCGGAGCTGGGCGCGCAGCTTGCCACCGCTGTGCGTGCGGTCAACGAGGTGCACGAGCCGCTCCGTGTGCGAGCGCGGATCTCGGGCGATCGCACCTTCGTCGACGTGGTGGCGCACGTTCGGAGCGATCTGACGGTCAAGGAGTCGCACACGGTGGCTGACCAGATCGAGGAGGCGGTCAAGGTGAGCGTGCGAAACGCCGACGTGATCGTGCACCTGGAGCCCACTGGCAAGCACAGGTCGACGCACGAGTAGGATGAGCCAATGACGTTGTCGCGTGAGCAGGTCGTACGGCTGGACAAGGCCCACGTGTGGCACCCGTACACTGCGATGGATGTGTACGTGCGCGAAGTCGATCCGTTCGTGATCGACCGCGCGCAAGGGCCCTACCTGTTCGACATGGATGGCCGGCGCTACATCGACGCCAATGCATCGTGGTGGCTCGCGTCGCTCGGTCACAACCACCCGAGGCTGGTCGCTGCCCTGCAACGCCAGGCCGAGCAGCTGTGCCACTGCTCGCTCGCAGGCACGACCCATCCGCAGGCTGCGCAGCTCGCCGCCGAGCTCGTGGCCATCGCACCGCCCGGGCTCACGCGCGTGTTCTTCAGCGACGACGGGTCGACAGCGGTCGAGGTCGCGATCAAGATGGCCGTGCAGTACTTCGGCCAGCGAAAGGGCGGCCAAGGCAAGCGCAGGTTCGTCGCCCTGGAAGGCGCCTTCCACGGCGAGACCGTGGGAGCCAGCAGCCTCGGCGGCGTCGAAGTGTTCCGACGTCCGTTCGCCAGCGTGCTGTTCGATTGCGTGCGTGTGCCGTCGCCAGCGGATGACGCGTGCTTCGGGTCAGCGTTCGAGGCGATCAAGGAGCTGCTGCGCACGGATCATGACGAGATCGCCGCAGTCGTGGTGGAGCCGATCGTGCAGGGCGCTGCGGGCATGCAGATCTACGATTCGGGCTACCTGCGGGAGCTGCGCGGCTTGTGCGATCAGCACGACGTGCTGCTCATCGCCGACGAGGTGTTCACCGGATACGGGCGCACGGGCAGGATGTGGGCTTGCGAGCACGCGGGCATCACGCCGGACATCGTTTGTGTGGGCAAGGGGTTCAGCGGCGGCATGCTGCCGATGGCGGCCACGCTCGCCACGGACCGGCTGTTCGAGGGATTCTTCGGTGGGCGCAGCCGGGCGCTGCTGTACGGCCACTCGTATTGCGGCAACCCGTTGGGAGCAGCGGTTGCGCGCGAAGTGCTCGCGGTGATGCGCGACGAGGACGTGGTCGGGCAGGTGCAGGGCAAAGCGAAGCGCATCGCCTCTGCGTTCGCCGCGATGGGGGCGATGCCGCACGTGTCACGACCCAGGGCGCTGGGAATGGTGGCAGCGTTGGACCTGTCGCTGCCCATCTCCAGCGCCGCGTCGCGCGACTTCGTGGAGACAGCATCCGATCTCTCGAGCCATGGGTACCTGGGAGACGCGGGATGGAAGGTGTACGACGCGGCCCGCCGGCGAGGGGCGTATCTGCGTCCGTTGGGCGAGACGATTTACATATGTCCTCCGCTGACGATCCCGGACGATTGTCTGGACGAGCTGCTCGCGATCGTGCGTGCGAGCATCGAAGAGGTCGTGCAATCGATCGGGAGCTGATCGCGATCGTGCCGGTCCAGGGCGCGACGTCGCGGTAGCGCAAGCACGGAAGAAGCGCCGAGCCGCTACGCACTGGTGCTACCGGGAGTACGCACCATGCGCGGGTTTCTTGGCCGAATTCAGCGGATTTTGATTGGCTCCAGCCATGGAACGACATCTGCTTGTGTCCCGTCGCGAGGTAGCACCCGTGTCCGTTGACCAAGGCAGAGCCATCACCATCAGCGGAGCCGATCGAGTCCGGCTGGCTTGTCGCGTGCTCGGCTCGGACAACGAGCGCACGGTGATCCTCACTTCTGGGATCGGGTGCGGGCCTGTGTTCATGAACAAGCTCGCGCAGGAGCTGGCTCGCGATCACAAGGTCGTCTACTGGGACTATCGCGGCCACGGCCAGAGCGAGCAGGCATCCGAGGGCTCCGGCTATCGCATCGAGGACCATGCAGCGGACCTCGATCACGTGGTGCGCGCATTCTCTCCGGGGAGCCGTCCGTTGATGGTCGGCTTCTCCATGGGCGTGCAGGTGAGCGTGGAATGGACGAAGCTCAACCCGGGGCGTGCGATGGCGCACGTGTACATGCTCGGGATGCCACGCAATCCGGTGCACCGCACGGTCGTGCTCCGCAAGCCTGCCGCGCTTCTGGCCCAGGGGATCGCCTGGGGCGCTCGCCCCTTCCTCAACCACATCGTGCAGCCCGCGACCAGGGCAGCGCTTCGCACGCCGTTCACCTATGTGATGGCGCGATCGCTCGGCGTGGTGCGCGAGGGGTGCCCGATGGCGGAGTTCTCGGAGTTCGTGCGCTACGCGACCGCGGTACCGCTCGACGCGTACCTGCGTTGCTGCGCAGGGCTGCTGGAGCACGATGCGACGGACGCGTTCACGGCGATCAAGGAGCCGGTGCTGATGCTCGCGGGTGAGCATGACGTGTTCATCAACTTCGACGAGTGCCGTGCGTTTGCGGCGCGGCTGCCCAACGCGAGGTTCGAGGCGCTTACGTGCGCGAGCCACGCGGGCTCGATCGAGTACGGTACGTTCATGGCGAGCCGTGTGCGTTCGTTTCTCAGCCAGCAGCAGGCCGCGATCGCAGCAGCAGCCTGACCGCTGAAGCATCGGAGTGGCGGGCGCCACTTTCCGGTGGCGGGCCGCCACTTGGCTGATCTGCGCGGAACGCAAGGTCGGATTGCGTGGAGCCGGGGGGTGGGGCGGTGGCGGCCGCCACGGGCCGCGAGCGCGCCGATCTGCAGGAAGGCTTGAAATCAAGCTGATCGATGAGGCGAGCTCCTCGGCACGGGTCTTGAGATAGGCGCCGGACGGAGGATGCCATGTTGAACCGTTCGCTCATTGTCCATGCACTGGTTGGATTGGTTTCGTTGATCGCTTCGGCCGAGGTCGGGTGCGCCATGGGGGTGATCGATGCTGAAGCTGACGCACAGAGCCCTGCTCGCACGACGGAGCCAGCCCCGTCCCACCGCCGAGACGAGCAGGCGCGCGACCCGCTGATGCCTGCGCGCACCCACGAAGCTGCGATGGCCATGGCGGCGTCGCTCGACGGGATCGTGTTGTTCGATGTGGCGACGTCGGATGTCGCGGCAACCGCGACGACGACGTACCCGGTGGAGGACCTTGCCTACGACCCGTGGCGGGATCGGTGGATCGTTGTGGAGTACGAGGATGCAAGCGCCAACCAGGTGAGCGTGTGGCGGACCGTGCAGCTCGACCCGGATCGAATCGGCTTGTCACGCGACAGCGTCATCGAGACCGGCGGGTACTGCCGGGTAGCAGCGACGCGCTCAGGCGCCGTGATCTTCGAGGATGACGGGCTGCACCAGCGTTGGCTGATCACAGGCGACGACCTCGCCACGCTGCGGCAAGCGATTCCCACCGCGATTCCATCGAGCCTCGTCGTGCGCGAGTCACCGTTTGCGTCGCGGCTCTTCGGCCTCGTGCTTCGCGATCAGAAGGCGGATCCAACCGTGTCGTGGTCCGTGCACGAGCTGGACGGACAGGGGTTGCTTGCTGGATCGGAGGAGGTGTTGCCCGCGTGGTCGAAGCACCTGTCGCCGCCGCGCATCGCAGCGGGCAGGGACGGGTCGTTCGTGGTGGCGCAGACGCAGGAGCCGGGGGTTCGGATCGGGGTGGTAGACGACAGCGGCCAGGACATCCTGCCTCCGGTCGAGCTGGCAGCGGCGAGCGAGTCCGCGGTGGAAGACGTGCTGGTGGATCGAGTGACCGACACAGCGTTCGTGCTGCTTTCCGGGGCGAACGTGCTGGAAGTGGTGCACGTGCAGTCTCCGAACGAGCGAGCGACGGTGAGCGTGCCTGGCGGAGTCTCGCCCGGGTCGTTCTGGGCCATGGGAAGGATGATGGCGCTGGACGAGGGCACCGGGACGCTGCTTGTCGGCAACAACGGGGCGATTGTGGCGTTCGAGCTCCCGGAGACATCAGGGGCCGCGCCTGAGCGGATCGGGGAGTGGTACGGCGACGCGTGGCGCTGGCCGGTGGTCATCGCGAGCCGCGGGGAGTGAGAGAGGAGAGGCGCTGCTCAGCGCTTGGAGGTCTTGACCGTGCCGCTGACCGGAAGCGCGGCACCTGAGGTGTCGAACCGGTACTGGAAGGCGACCCGCGCATCGAGCATCATCACCGAGCCAGCTCCGGGCACCGGACGATCCGGCGGGTTGGTCATCGAGTCGCTCTTGAGCCAAGCGTTGAGCATGTTGACGCTTGCCAGGAAGCCGAACGAGTTGCTCACGTCGTAGTCCATGCCCACTCCCAACCCGAGCGCCATGCCTCCGCTCGGTCCAGCATCGATGCTGTACGAAGACGGGGACGCGTACACGCCCGCCGGGGTCGACGTGCCCGTGGCGTTGGCAGTCTGGAACATGGCGCCGATCATCAAGCCGCCCCAGAGGCCAACGCTGTCGTTGCGGAGCGGGTAGGCGCGCAGGTTCGCAAGCACGGACTGGTAGGTACGATTGATCTTGCCGCTGTTGAGAGTGGCACCCGGCTCGAACTGCTCCTGGGCCCCGACCTGCCGCTGGTAGCTGAGCCCGACCGCGAACCGCCGATTGGGCGCAAAGAACAATCCGCCGCCATAGAGCAGACCACCGCGTTGATCGTCGGTGTAGCCACTCGAAGTCGAGTTGGCTCGCCCTCCGAGCCCACCCATGACTTCGATCCCGAACACGGAAGCCGGCGGCTTCTTTGCCGGCTCAACCTTGTCCGCTTCGGGCGCTGCTCCCATCGGCTGTGGCGCAGCAGCAGGGGTCGACGGAGGCTGCGCGACCGGCGCGACAGCCGGCGGTCCAACAGGCGCTGCTCCGGTGGGAGGCGGCGGCGGAACCGGGGGCGGCGGTGCAGGCGGAGGCGGAGCAGGGGGCGGCTGCGTCGAGTCAGCCGGCGGCGCTGTGGGCGCACCCGGCGGTGCAGTCGGCGCATTCGGCGCGGTGGGTGCCGCGGTGGGCGGTGCTCCGGGTGCTGCACTGCCAGCAGGAGGCGGCGGCGCGGGCGGGGGAGGAGCACCCTGAGCGAATGCTACTTGTGCGGCGAGAGCCACGATGATGACCGAGACAGCGGCTGCAGGCAGACTGACGTTGCGCATGGGGCGCACTATCGTCGGACTAAGCCAATTCCGCAATCCTCACTTTGAACGGCCGCGCAGGTTCGGTGCGATTGTCGGGGGAGCTGTGGGAGGCGGTAGGGACCGCTTGCCCAATGCATCGAGTCCCGGCAAGTCCCGGAGCGCGCTGGCGGGTGCGGCCTCCCATGCTTCGACTTCCGATTTCGCCTCTGCAGGGGCCTTCCATTCGTGCCAACCCGAACGCCACAACACAGCGCCAGCCGGCACCTTGTCGTCAAGCAGCCCGCGATGCAGCGTCGATGCGCGCACCGGACCCACCGACACCGTACCCTCGGCCAGATAATAGACCGGCTCCTGCCCGCGCTTCTTCGCTGGCGCCGGACGCACCGCGGAGATCGGCGGCGGTGCGAGCGCTCCAAGCAGCAACGAACGCACCGGCGGAGCAGGCGCTTCGGCAGGAGGCTTGGCCGCGGGACCGAGATTCAACAGGGCCTCGCGAAGCACGCGACGCTTCTGCTTGTCCGATGGGATCTGCAGCGCCTCCGTCAGCGGCTTCCACTCGTCCCACCCCTCGGTCCATGCAGATGCATCGAAGCCGACATCGCCAGCCTCGTAGCCCGCTTTGAGCACATCGAACGTCACGGGGCCGATCGTCAAGGTGCCGTTCGTGACGTAGTAGTCCTCCTGCGGGACCTCGAGATCTTCCACGACTTCGAGATCATCTGGCCCCAGCGTGGGCACTTCGCTCGGGATGCTCTTGGCCGGCGCATCCATCGGCGGCGGGGGCATCGAGTCCACGATCTCGAGCACGAGCCGCTTGCGGCCCGTATTGGTTTCCTGCGGCGGATCAATGTCCGGAATCGGCAGGTTGGCGGTCATCGGATCGACCGACAAGGGACGGTGCACCGGGAAGGAACCCGAGACGGCATCAAACACTGCCTGCTGGTCAGGGTCGCAGACCTCGGCGAGCGCCCGTGTGAGCTCGGCCGCGGACTGGAAGCGCAACGCTGGATCGCGATTGCACGCGTGTGCGAACCAGGCATCGAAACCCGGCGGCAGATCCTTGTAGAACTTGGAGGGCACAGGCATCGGGTGCGCGCAGATCTCCATGACGAGCGCTCCAGGCGCGTCCTCGTCGAACGGCCTGCGCCCGGTGAGGGACTCGAACGCGATCACCCCCAGGGCCCACAGATCGGACAGATGGTTGACGTCGCGCCCCTGCGCCTGCTCCGGGCTCATGTAGTTGAGCGTTCCGAGCAACGTCCCGGCCACGGTCTTGCTGCTCTCCTTGATGGCCAGCGGCGAGTCAGCCTTGGCCACTCCAAAGTCGAGCACCTTGGCCATCTCTCCGTCGTCTTCATCCACCGACAGGAAGATGTTGTCCGGCTTCAGATCGCGATGGACGATGCCAGCAGCGTGGGCGCGCATCAGCCCCTTGCCGACCTGGGTCAGGATCCTGGAGATCTCGATGGGAGGCAGGATGCGCTCGCGATCGAGCCTGTCTGCCAGGCTTTCGCCCTCGAGCATCTCCATGGCGATGTAGGGGCCGAGCTCTGGATCCACGTCGTGGTCGTAGATCTGGACCACGTACGGCGTGCGCAGCTTGGCGGCTGCCCGGGCTTCGCGGTTGAAGCGGGCGATCGCGACCGGATGCTGCAGCAGCTCCGGCGAGATGATCTTGAGGGCGACCAGGTTGCCCATCGTGAGGTGCTCGGCAGCCCACACCGATGCCATCCCGCCTTCACCGAGTGGGCGAACCAGACGATAACGGCCACCAACGACCTGACCGGCAACGGGCATCGAGAGAATCCTGAAGATCCCAGCATGCCACAAAGGTCACGCTGGCACCACGGCGCGAGCGACGCCTACTTTGCAGGCGGAGGATTTGTGCCGGTGCGCGTCAAGCCTCCGAGCATCTCCCGGACGGCGGACGTGGTCAGCGAGTCTGCAGCCCAGGCTTGCAGCCTTGCGCTGCCCTTGCCCCCTTCGATCCGAAGGATCGTGCGGGCCACCGCTGCCATCGCCTGGATCAGCTCGTCGTCATCGGCCACGCAGCGATTCAAGGCAACGAAGGTCACCAGCCCTTCGAGCTGCTCGGCTCCCGCTAGCTTCGAAAGAGCGAGCGCCGTGTGCTTCAGATCATCGGTCGTGGTCTGCGGATCGAGCAAGTACTCGAGCAGCACCGGCGCCGTTCGCTTCTCGTCCATGGCGGCCAGCGCAAACGCGATCGGCCCCACCGGCGGAGGCGTGACCACGTCGGCCAGGTAGTCATACCGCTTCGCCAGCGCCTGCGTCATGTACTCGAGGCCGTTGCGACGCGCCGATAGCCCTTCGCGCACCTCGGGCATGAGCACCGACGACATGCGAGGGTCGGTCGCCAGCTCGATGAGCTTGCGAGTGGCGATCTCACCCGGTTGTCCAGTCAGCTCCCGGATGAGGAACCGCTGGATCATCACCATCTCGGTCTCCTTCGTTCGGATCGCCTCCGAGATCTGCTGAACCAAGGGCTGCACCTGGGCCACGTCAGGCTTCTTCGAGAACGCGTCGGTCTGCATCGTGCACGATTGCAGCTCTGCGCCGAGCGACATCTGGCCGGCTGGTGCGCCCGAGGCAGCATCGAAGAAGTGCAGCCCGCCCTTTCGATCGCACACGGCCATTCCCTGCGCGTAGCTCGTCCCCGCGATGGCATCCTCGCCGATCAATCGCACCCAGGCGAGCTCCCCAGCGGAGGCACGAAAGCCGAGCACGGCGTGGTAGTAGGTCGCGTAGTAGCGATCGCTGTCGATCGTGAGCTTGTCGCCACCTTTGGCAGGTCGCGCGTACAACCGGATGCTGTCGGTCGCGTCCGTGGTCTTCGCAAGGACCTGCCCTCCTGGACGCAACCACCTAGGCGAGCCTGGCAGCTCGCGCGACGGGAGATCCACGAAGCTCGCCTGGTCCTTGGAGGCCCCGCCGATCTTGTCGTCGAAGCGCGTCAGGCCAATCTCGCCGAAGTACAACGTGCCGTCGATCGCAATGGCATGGCTGGTCTGGTGACGGAACGTGGCGCGAGCGACTTCGTCCCCGCTCGCCAGATCGTAGACGGTGACGTACTGGTTCTGCCAGGGAATGAACGCCAGATTGGCTGCGACCGCTGGACGTCCTGCGGGAATGTCGAGCTCGAGCTGGCGATCCACGTAGCCGTCGCGTCCAATGGCGAGCAGCACTCCGCCCTGGTTGGTCGAAGGCGCAAGCGACACCACGGTGGTCGTGCCGTCGTCTCCCGCACCACGCACTTGTCCGCCCGACGCGCGCTCCCAGAGCTTTCGTCCGGTTCCGGCATCGAGTGCGAACAACGAGCCTCCTCCGGTGCCCACCACCACCTGCCCTGTGATGAACGGGCGAGCGTCGAGCGCGTGCGCGAACTTCCACTTCTGCCCGCTGTCCAGCGAGATGCCCACCAGCCCGTCGCCGACCACCCCGACCGCCACGTTGGCACCCCTGGGAACGACGTATCCGCCGAGCCGCTCGCGCACCGTCGTGATCGACCTCCCCCCGTCGTCTTGCCACGTCGTGTCGAACACCTTGCCGATGCGGGTCTGGCCGCCAGCGCAGGAGACCGAGGCGATCGCGAGCAACACAGCCAGGCGCTTCATTGCGCACCCCCTTCCGGCTTGGCTCCGGCCCCGCCTTCGGTGGCAATCACCGCTTGATCGATGGCCTGCTTGACCTTCTTCGAGCCCTTGGCCGGCCATCGCCCTTGCACATCCTTGAGCAGCCGATTGCTCTCGACCGTGCCCATCTCGCGCACGCGCCCCACGACCTTGATCTTGAGGTCGTCGGATACCTCGGACGTGGGGCGGAACAGGATCTGATCAAAGCCTGGCGACAGGATGTCGAACGAGATCCGGGTGAGCTTGCCGAGCAGCTGCTCGCATTGGGCTGCGTCGCAGAGCTGACCGATGGCGCCCGCTGCCTCCGCAACCTTGTGGTCGAGGGCAACGAACAGGTCCGGCACCATCTCCTTGGCGCCCAGCTGCCCGAGCCCCGAGGCTGCTACCTCGCGCACTGCGCCGTCGCCGTCCGACATGCACCGTCGCAGCGCTTTCACCGCTTCAGGTCCACGGGTCTTGATCAGGGCGCGAGCCGCTTCGCGACGCAGCTTTGGATCGCGATGGTGCGTCAGAGTGCTCAGGGCCCCGGACGACGTCTCGGAACCGATGGCAGCCAGCGTCTGCATCGCCTCGATCGACAGATCGGACGGCAGCCCATCGCGCAGGATTCGTTCGAGGGTCGGCGCGAGGGGAGCAGCTGCGGGGCCTGCAGGGCGGGCGATCGCGAGCGCAGCGCGCATCTCGCCGGCGTTGCGGCTCTTGAGCTGGGCCTCGAGAGCTGGCACGTCGAGCTTGGGCCCCTTGGGAGCCTTTCGTTGGGTAGCAGGGCGGCCTTGCGCCATGGAGCCATCGACCCAGGCAACAGGCAGGGTCAGGGCGAGGCCGGCGAGCAATGCTCGGGAAAGACGGAGC
This sequence comes from Deltaproteobacteria bacterium, assembly GCA_016218915.1. Lineage (GTDB taxonomy): Bacteria > Myxococcota_A > Polyangia > Polyangiales > Polyangiaceae > JACRCQ01. The sequence continues at coordinate 237,175 of JACRCQ010000054.1, read as the reverse complement.
GTATTCATGTCGGGGGGGTCGAATACCGCCATTTGCCCGGGAGGGCCAGACTTCGGGGGTGGGCCAAGGCTCGGGCGGCGTCCATCGTGGACGGGATCCTGGGTTGGGGCAGGTGCAATCGCAAAGAATTCGACAGTATCCGACCGCTCAGCGGTACAACTTGACCTCGGCTGAGTTCATCACAAGATCGGCTGCACGCGCGTGTCTGAGCACGCGCCCCGCAACAGCAGGAGGGATCCCGGATGTCGCACGTTTTTCCGTCGCCCGAATGGGCTGCCAGCTACAAGGATGCGATCAACGCCAACGCAGCGTACAAGCTGGCGGGCAAGGACTGGACGCATGGCGTGATCGCGCTGGTGATCAAGGCTGACGAGCAGGTGGGCCTCAAGGACGACACAGGGCTGTGGCTCGACCTGCACCAGGGCGTGTGCCGCGACTGCCACCTCGTCACGCACGAAGAAGCCAAGCAGGCCGCGTTCGTGCTCTTTGCGGACTACGCTCGCTGGAAGCAGGTCATCCACGCCGAGCTCGAGCCGATCAAGGGCATGATGCAAGGCAAGCTCAAGCTCACCAAGGGACAGCTTCCGGTCATCGTCAAGTACGTCGCCGCTGCCAAGGAGCTCGTGCAGAGCACCTGCTCGGTCGACACCAAGTTCCTCGACGAATAGCCGAGGCAGGCAGCTCACAACAGGAGCGCACAAGGGGCGGCACATGGGCTACGACACCGATCTATCGTTTCTTCACTACGCACCGGTCCGAATCGTGTACGGCGCTGGCTCGTTGTCCGAGCTGCCGAGCGAGCTGGGCAACCTGGGCTGCGAACGCGCCATGATCGTGACCGACAAGGATCTGGCCGCGCGCACCGATCTCGTGGAACGCGTCAAGAAGGTGCTGGGGCGGCGCTGCGCCGGCGTGTATGCCGAAGTCCAGCCCGATTCCTCGGTCCAGATCGTGGACACAGGCGCTGCCAAGGCAAAGGAGCTCGGCGTCGACGTGCTCGTGTCGCTCGGCGGTGGCTCGAGCATCGACTCGGCCAAGGCGATCGCGATCGTGCACACGCTCGGTGGATCGATCCGGGATCACCAGGGATTCCAAGGGTTGACCGCGCCGACCACGCCGCACGTCGCGATCCCCACCACGGCAGGCACGGGCAGCGAGGCCACGCGCTATGCGTTGATCCGCGACGAGGACAGCAGGCAGAAGCTGCTGTTCGGCGACTTCCACATCTTCCCGCGCGTGGGGATCCTCGATCCCAAGCTGACCACCGGGATGCCGCACATCATCACGGCCGGCACCGGCATGGATGCGCTCACCCACGGGATCGAAGGGCTGCATTCGGCCCAGAGAGAGCCGATCGCCGACGCGCTCGCGCTTCACGCGATCCGCCTCATCCGCAAGCATCTGCCGGTCGCGATCAAGACACCGAACGATCTGCTGGCAAGGGGCATGATGCTGCTGGCCGCGAACATGGCAGGTACCGCGTTCGACAATGCGCAGGTCGGTCTCGTGCATGCGATCGCGCACACGGTCGGAGCCCGTCATCACGTGCACCACGGTCTGGCGAACTCGATCGCGCTTCCGCACGTGATGCGCTTCAACGGCGACGCAGCGGCGGAGTGGTACCGGCTCGCAGGCGATGCGTTCGACGTGCCGACCCAAGGGATGAGCGATGAAGCTGCGGTAGACAAGATCGCATCCGCGATCGAGGCATTTGCCGCAGAGTGCGGGCTGCCGGTCCGCTACCGCGACGTGAAGGTGCCTGAGTCGGATCTGGAAGCGATCGCGGAGGTGACGCTGACCGACGGAGCGATCGTGTACAACCCGAAGCCGGTGACCGATCCTGCGGAGATCCTGCCTGTGCTCCGCGCCTGCTACTGATTCGGCCCCAGATCCCACAGCCAGAAGAGATCGAGCTCCGGAACGATCGTCTTCTTCTGCAGCACGACGTTGATGCCGCCGATGTTGAAGTTGCCGTAGCCGAGGCCTGCCCGCAGGTTGAAGTGCTTCCACGACCAGGCCACGCCCGGAACGATGGACCAGGCATTGCGCACGTCGAACACCTCGGCTCTGCCCGTGCCAACGATGGTCAGCGTGGTGTAGTCATCCGGATGGCTCACGACCTTGGCCGAGGCGGACAGGGGCCATTGGTAGGCGACCCAGCGCACGCGCAGCAACAGCGCCATCACCTCGGACACGCGCTTCTCGACGGTCCCGACGAACTGAAGGTTGCTCAGCGCTGCAGCACCAAAGGTCTCATCCTTGTCCAGGGTGCCCTCAGCGCGGATGTACGTGTAGACGCTCTGCAGCGAAACGGTCCAGTCCTTGTCGACGCGGTAGGAGCCGCTGACCTCCCACGGAACCGCCGACAGGATCAGCTTGGGCGAGTTGGGATTGAGCTTGCGCACGTCGAGCCGAAACGCAGTGAGACCGGTGCCCACCGACAGCTTGTCGCTCAGGCGCAGCTCGTACTTGCCGCCGAGGCTCGCCACCTGCAGAGCCCAGGGAAGAATCCAGGTGGTGACGTCGAACGGCTTGAACAGGCCGTAGTCCATGGTCCAGAGCCCGACGCGGTAGCGGTACTGGCCCATGGTGTAGGCAGTGCCATCGGTCAGACGCTGCTTTTCCGTGTGGAACGCGCTTGCGGGGCGCGTCACCAGCAGGGGCAGGCAGACCGCGAGCGCGCCTACCAGGTGAGCGTGGGGGCGGTACCGTTGGAGCACTGTTTCTTGTCGAAGTCGCAAATGAACTTGCCGTTGGCAGCGAGGTAGCCGCGCTGCTTCAAGTCGTCAAAGTAGAGCGCAAAAGGGTCGCCTGCGAACACGCGGTACTCGATCCCCCCGCTCGGATCGAGACGAAAGTCGGCAGCCAGGGCATCCACCTTGTCCCCTGTCTTCATCTCCATCTTGAACTCGAACAGCAGCACCGTCGATGCGATCGCATCAAAGGCAGCACCGTTGTCTCCCAAGTGGATTCGAAGATCCCCGGCCAGCTCGGATCCTGTTCCCTGGATGCCGACCTTGCACGCCGTCAGGCTTCCCCACACCACCGGGTCGATCCCCTTCTCCGTGAAGCCCACCGTGAAGTCCATGGCGCCGTTGGCTTCGTCGGCCGGCGCACCTTCGACCCAGCCCGGGCAGATGCGATGCACCAGCATGAACCCTTCGCCTGTGAGAGCCTGGGTCTGCATCGATGGATCGCTGTCGTCCGAGGACTGGGGTTTGGTTGCTTCCTTTGCGGACTGCTCGAGCGCGGATCGGATGAGAGGCTCCAACGCGCGGGCCTTGTCGACCATGGCGCCGATGGTGGACTCGGACTGGGCGATCGCAGCGATGTTGGACTGATCGAGATTGATGCTGGGCTGGGCATAGGCCCCGACCAATGCGCTCATGTCCGGCGGCGTCGGCTTCTCCTCCGGCATCTTCTCGTTGCAGGCCGACAGCGCCGCGAGCGCGACAAGGGGCAGGCTCAGGACCGATCGCATCGCCATTTCATGGAAGCGTCGGAGCACGGCGTTGTCAACTGTCCGATCCGGAGCCGAGCAGCGCTCCCACCACCGCGAACACTCCGCCCACCGCGATCGCAGCTGCAGCGCCGTCCATTCCAGATCCGCTCCGCCACGCGTTCGCCTCGGCGACGTACCCGCCCTTGCCGTCAGGCACTGCAACCGCCATGGGAGCCCACGCCGGCAGCTTGGGCAAGCCCTGCGCGCCGCACGCGTTCATCACCTTCTGCAGCTCACCTCGGTCGAACCAGGTCCCATGGGCTCCGCAGATATCGAGGTCGAGGTCCGCCTTGGAGACGTGCACGCGCTTGAGCACGGCCTGGCAGACCGGGCAAGGAAGGCCTCCTGCCACGGTGTCGACCTCGTTGGTGGCATTGGCTTCTGCGCGCGACGCGAGCTCAGCCACGTCGTTGTCGACCTTGGCGACCACCAGCCTCGAGCCGTCGTTGTCGAGCCACAGCCCGCCGCAGGCACCACATCCGTTCATCACGACGTTGGACGTGCGCCCCTCGAAGAGCCCCAACTCGCAGCGGGGGCACTTGAGATCCGTGACCCGGCTCGTGGGCTTGACCGGTGGCTTTCTTTTCGAAGAGGCAGCAGGCGCAGCTACGGCTTCTGATCGAGGAGCCGGCGCGATCGCGACCTTGCAGAAGGTGCAGACCACGGACCTGGTTTCCGCATCCGGAGGCAGCGGTGCGCCGCAATGGGGGCACTGGATCACGACGTGGGATTCGCTCACTGCCTCATCATCCGTAGCGCCATGGGCGGTGTCAACGCCGGTGGCTCAGTCGAACGACCCGTCGGCGGCATCGCTTCTGAGCGCAGGTTGGACGGGCTTGGGGATCATGGCGCAGAAATCGGGCTTGGAGCGCTCCGCCTGGCGGTTTCGGAGCGACGGGGCACCGAAGAAGATCCCATCTCCCACGATGCGCTCGCCAGGCGCGCCTGGGTCTCGCGGCGAGTTGCAGTACGCGAACAAGTTGCGATAGCCGACGCAAAGCTGCTCGACCTGCGGCACGTCGAGAGGATCCGTGTACGTGACCTTGGGAAGGCCTTTGCGAAGACGATCGAGGGCGTCAGCGTCGCGTCCTGCTTCGTGCATCGGACAGGCTTCGGAAAGCAGCCCGAAGTACGCGCTCGCGTCGAAGTCCTCCTCAGGGTCGTACTGCTCGACGATCGCCTCTCGCCTGGGCATGTGGGCATCGGAGCCCGGGGGCGGACGGACGATCAAGGCCAGGGTTGCGCAAGCGGTAGCCAGTCCCAGCACGCCGAAGAGCACATCGAGCGGGCGTACGGCGTCGCGCCGGATCCAGCTGGCAGGCGTGGTGTAGCCGAGCACGGCACCGACCAGGAAACCCGCGCCGTGGGCGATGTGGTTGGCGCCCACGAAGAATCCGAACGCCATGGTGTACGCGCCCCACTTGAGCATCTGGTTGCGGACCGCGCGACCCTGCCCCGTGCCGTCGCTCTGCCCCCAGCCTGCGGCCAACCCGATCAAGCCCATGATCGCGCCTGACGCGCCTGCCGAAGGCGCTTGCATGCCCAGCAGCTGGCAAGCGGCAAACGACGCAATGCCGGTCAGCATGAAGAAGAAGAGCATGCGTCCCCGGCCGAAGACCTCCTCGATCGCAGGGCCGATCTGCGCAAGCGCGACCATGTTGAAGCCCAGGTGCCACAGGCCGATGTGCAGAAAGATCGCGGTGGAAAGGCGCCAGAACTCGCCGGCCTTGATCGCAGGGAGCCAGTACCCGCCGAAGCGGATCAGAAGGTCGGTGTCGACACCGAAGTAGCCGCCACCCGAGCGCGCGATCATCACGCGAAAGTACGCGCCCAGGATCAGGATGCCGAGCAAGGTGCTGACCGAGCCGACGTTGGGGACCACGAAGCCGAGGCGCTGCACGAGCTGCCAGGGGCGTGGGGCCATCGACTGTCCGCAGCCCACGCACTTCTTCTCGGAACGGTCCTGCACACGGCCGCAGTGCGGGCAGACAGCGTGCTCGTACCTGAGGTGCGCAGTCTCCAGCTCCGTGCGACGCGCCGTGCGCTGCCACGACTTCTGCAGGCCGATGAGCTTCCAGCGCACGCGCATGCCGTTGAAGCCAAGGCTCGTCGCCAGGCGCACCACGGTCTCGATCCAGTCGTCGTCGTCGTTGGAAGACATTCGAGAGCTGATCTCTTAGCCCAGGCACAGGCCGATTGGCGAGTCCGCGGCTCTGGGTCGCTCCCTGGGCGCTTTCACGTGCTAGGCTTGGCACCGATCATGGCGCCACCGGCGGAAGCGAAGAGCGAGGGTCTCGTCCTGGCGGGCTACGCAGCGATCGGTGCGTTGATCGCAGTCGCTGTCATCGCCGTCCTGCTCAAGACCGGAGCGCTGCGTGGCGGTTCCGACAGGCTGCTTGGCGAGCCAGCTCCTTCGAGCAGCGCCGCCGCAGCGGGATCGTGCGCGCTGACCGCGAACACCGAGGCGTGCAACCAGTGCATGAACCGACTGTGTCGCGGGCCGTGCGAAACGTGTGCAGCGAGCGGTTGGTGCCTTCGGCTCTACCAGTGCGTGCTCGATTGCAAGGACGAAGCCTGCAACCGGGCCTGCGAGAAGCGGTACCCGGACGGCAAGCTCACGCTGGCAGCGTTTGCGGGCACGTCAGGGTGCATGGCCAAGCAATGCGCCGAGGCCTGCAAGTAGCCTCAGGCTCCAGGATGCCGGCTTCGGTTTGACCGCAGGTTGGGCGCCAGCCAGAATCAGCAGCCATGGATCGCCGTCAGCTCCTGCAGGCAACTGCAGCGCTTGCTGCCTCGCTTGCAGCCGCGCGACAGGGCCTGGCTGACACTCCTGCGTCATCGGAGCTGCGCGCGATCGACGTGCGGCTCGGCGGCGATGCGCGGCTGGCGCGTCGAGCGCTGGTGCTGGTGCCGACCCATGTCCCTGCAAACACGAAACTGCCGCTGCTCGTGCTGCTGCATGGCCTTGGGGAGACCGGCAACGAAAGGCTGGGCATCCATGCATGGGGCGAGCTCTACGGTCTGGTGCGCGCCTACGAGCGCCTCCTTCGCCCCCCGTTCGAGCGTACGCTTCAGCGCCAGCGGTACCTGACGGACCAGCGCGCCGCCGAGATCAATCGATCGCTCACCGATCTGCCTTTTGGCGGGATGGTCCTGGCGTGTCCGGTGACACCCAATCCCTGGAAGCTCGACGGCGCGTCGACGTTGACGCGCTACGCGGACTGGCTGGTCGGCACGCTGCTGCCTGCGGTTCGCGATCGTGCACCGATCCTGGACGGGCGCGCGCACGTCGGTCTCGACGGCTGCTCGCTCGGCGGATACGTCGGCCTCGAGGCGTTCGTGCGCAAGCCAGAGGCGTTCGGCGTGCTCGGCGTGGTGCAGCCCGCGATCAGCGTGGGCGGCGCTGCGCAGTACGCGAGGCGGATCGCAGACGCGATCGGGCGGGCTGGACCCTGCCCGGTGCACGTGGAGAGCTCCACGGGCGATCCCTACAAGAATGCGAGCGAAGAGCTGTCGCGTCAGCTGATCCAGCTCGGCGTGCCCTGCGATCTGCGGGTGATTCCAGGCCCGCACGATCAGCCCTGGCTGCGGGAGATCGGCACGGCCGAGATGCTCCTTTGGCACGACCGTACGTTGCGTTGAAAGCCACCCGCTCGCGGGACCTTGAAATTTTTCTTCCGGCTCGATCGACTGGACGATCATGCAATGCGCACAGATGAGCCCATCGGACGCGCTCGATACGACCGACATCGTCGCGCTCGTCCTGTCCGTGATTCTGCCTGGAACCGGCCACATGCTCCTGGGCCAGCCTCTCAAAGGCCTGGTGATCCTGGCCGCAGTGCTCGGCTCGTGCGGGGTGGGCTACGTGGTGTCGGTGATCATAGCGATCGACGCGTACGCGGTCGCCCGGGTCCGCAAGGAGCGCGAGGTGGGCCCGTGGGAGGTATTTCCGGAGCACAGGCGGGTCGTCGGGTTCTGAGCAGCGACGCGGCCTCGCCGCGTGTCCACCGCCTCAGAGCACGGTGCGGTACTCGGTCAGCAGCGCCAGGATCTCCACGAGATCCGCGTCCTTTCCGTCCGGATCCGCGCTCTTGACCAGCGCGATCGCCTTGTCGATCTCGCCCTGGGCCTCTTCGCCGGACTTGCTCTGGACCTTCTTGAGGGCTTCCGCGTAGGCGACAATCGCTGTGCCCTTGGCGAGCTGGTCCGCGCTCCCGCTCAGCAGCTCACCCAGGGTCATGGTGACCGTGTCTTCGCCAGGCTCCTGGGTGAAGGGACGCTTGTAGGTCGCCCTTGCCTGGACGACATCCGTGTCCTTCCACTGGGATTCCGCGCACGGAAGGAACGTGTTGTTGATCACCACCGCATCGCCCGGCGCAAGATACTGCGGATCCACTTCCTGGGGGTTGGTCGAGGTCTGCTCTGCTGAAGTGGTCTTGAGCGTGAAGTACCAGGGCACCGTGAGCTCGAGCTTGATGTCGCGCACCGCAACCTCGAACACCTCGTCGAACCTGGAGCCGAAGACCTTCGCGGCCTCCTCTTCCGTGTCGAGGTAGATGTACGCGCCGCGTCCCTTGTCCGTGACCACGTTCAGCAGCGTGTCGTTGATGCCGTCGCCCACTCCCACTCCCATCAGGTAGATCCCCTCGCCGTCCTCTGCGTGGCTCTCCTTGGCGATCATCTGCTCATCGACCACCCCCACGTTGGCAACGCCGTCGCTGACGAGCACCACGCGGTTCATGCGGTTCGGATCGTAGTGGGTCTTGGCGAGCTCGTAGCCTTTGACCAGGCCGGCATGCAGGTCTGTGCTGCCTTCGGCTGTGAGCTTGTCAGCCGCGGCGAGCAGCTGCGAATCGTTGGGGCCTGTGACCTCCAGGTTGTCGAGCAGCACCCACTGATCGGTGTTCCACGCGAGCATCGACACGATGTCGCCGGTCTTCATGGAGCCTGCGATCGCCTTGACCGTGGCCTTTTCGAGCGCCAGCGGCCTGCCGCTCATGGAGCCGGTGTTGTCGAGCACGAAGGTGATGTTCATGGGGCGACGGGGGATGGCGACCGGCTCAGCCTGCAGGCCGACCTGCAAGGTGTACTCGCCCGGGTTCTTGCCTGCCCGCATCTGCGGCACGACCATGACGTGGCCCTTGGCCGGCGGCTCGTACAGCACGCTGTAGTAGTTGAGGAACTCGTAGGTGCGCAGGACGTAGCCCGGCACCCGCTGGTGGGCCTTGATGTACCTGCGGGCGATGACGGGCGAGCTCATCGAGTTCGAGTCGTCGGCGGACTGGTAGAGCACCAGCGGCTTGGAGTTGTCCAGCAGCGCGCATGTGTCCGCGTCCGGCTGCTCCGTGTCAGGCTGCGCGTCTGCGGCCGCATCCGACGGGGGCGGCGCTGCGTCGTGCTGGTTCAGCCAGGCGTCGCCGGAGGTGGATGCATCCGAATAGCCTTGGCTCGACCCGCCACTGCCGCCGTTGCCGCTGTTGCCATTGTATCCGGAAGGACCATACATGCCTTCCGAGTCCGCGGAGTCTGCCGAAGAGCTACAAGCAGCGAGCAGGGCGGCAAAGGACGCGACTGAAGCGCAGCACAGCAGCCAACGGACGGAACGTTGCATGGCGGCCTCCTCTCCCCTGGCAGGGGCATCGACGACTCCACAGCGCGGAGCAAGATGCGCGCCATTGCGAGTTTCGTTGCGTTCTTGAGGACGCGCGATTGGATCAGCGGCCCTTCACGCCATGTGCGGCCCAGAACGGCACAACACCTGCCGGGAAGAAAACGCAGGGCAGGGGCGTACCATGGCGCGCCTGTCCCATTCCCCAACGTCACTTCCTTCCTTGATGCTTCATTCTTGCGAAACTGCCGGCATGGCACCCATGTCGTCGGTTTCCCCTTCCTTGCTGGCTCCACCTCAAGCGTAGGAACCCCGGATGGCTGATCACCCTTCGCCGACCCAGGTCGGCCTGGAACGCCGCCTCGCGATCGCCTCGTACGCCGTCGCGGCGCTCTTTGGCCTGCTGTTGGCCCGCGCTGCCTGGCTGCAAGTCGTACGCGGCTCGACCCACACCCTCAAGGCGAGCCAGCAGCGATACGAACGCGTACGCGATCTGCCCATGCGCGGCACGGTTCGCGACGTTCGCGGCAGCGTCGTGGCCTCGAGTTGCCTCGCCCATGACATCCATGTCGCGCCCGCAGCCTTGGCTCCGCGCATCGAGCAGACGCTTCCCTTGCTGGCCCAGGTCTTGTCGATCGACTCCGAGGCCGCCTCGGAGCTGGCTGCCCGGGTGCGATCGCTCGCATCCCGTACCCCTTGGCAGCTCTCACGGGTGCGGCGCGGTGTCGAATGGGGGCCGCCCCGCGACGACAAGGGGCGAATCAAGTATCTGCCCGGTGTGGTTCCGCTCCCCGGTTGGGTGCGCAGCTATCCGTACGGGCCTCTGGCATCGCACGCGATCGGCTATCTCAACGAGGTCTCCAACCAGGACCTGGCACGTCACTCCGACGACTACCGCATGGGCGAAGCGATCGGACGCGGCGGGATCGAGCGCGCCTGGGAGCCACCGCTGCGCGGCACGCCAGGTGAGCATTCGGTGCGTCGTGGACCGAAGGTCCTGCCCCCTGGACCCGACCAGGCGCCCGTTCAGCCGGTCCCCGGTCGCGACCTGGATCTTTCGCTCGACATGGAGCTGGCCGCGCGCATCGATCGCGCGTTCCAATCGCGGAAGCTGCGCGCTGGCTCAGCCGTGGTGGTGGATGCGCAGACCGGCCGCATTGCAGCCTTGTACTCGCGCCCTTCCATGGACATCAACCTGTTCGCAACCGACGTCTCGAGCGAGACGCTGGAAGCGCTCGACCGCGATCCGGATCGTCCTCAGATCGATCGTGCCCTGGCTGTGGCGTATCCCCCTGGATCGATCTTCAAGCCCTTTGCAGCGCTCGCTGCGCTCGCCGCATCCATGGATCCTGACAAGCCGGTCGAGTGTGCGGGAAGCCTCTCGATCGGCAAGCGCAGCTACCGATGCACGACCGCGCACGGGAAGGTGACCCTTCACGACGCGCTGACCGAGTCGTGCAACATCTGGTTCTTCAGGGCGGCCGAGAGCGTGAGCATCGACGACATCGCCCGGATCGCGCGCGACTTCGGCCTGGGCGAGGCAACGGGGATCGGGCTGAACACCGAGGACCCAGGGCGTGTCCCGACCAAGGCCTGGCACCAGCAGCGAGATCGCGGCCGCTACCTTCTCGGGCACACGCTCAATGCGTCGATCGGGCAGGGAGCCGTGCGCGCAACCCCGATCCAGATCGCCATGGCCTACGCCGCGCTGATCAACGGCGGCATGCTCTACCATCCAGAGGTCGTCTGGCGCGTTCGAGGCAATGGCGGTGCGATCGAGCGTGAGGTGGTCCCTGCGCTTCGACGTCGCGTGCAGGTCCCAGCAGAGCATCTCAAGCGCATCCGCGAGATCGTGCTGCAAGCCCATCGAGTGGAGGCAGGTGCGGCAAGCCTCTCCGGCATGATGGGTCACGGGCAGGTCGCGTTCACGCGAGGCACCAGCGACGGCGAGATGTGGTACAGGACCCGCGATCACGGCTGGTTCGTGGGGCTCATGCCACCGTCCGATCCCCGCTGGGTCGTAGTGGTGCTGACCGAGCACGAGCGCGCCAAGGTCGCGCGTGAGATCGCAGCCGAGGCTGCGCAGGAGATCGCTTCGCGCAAGGAGGGCGTGCAATGAACCATGTTCTTCCGACGCCCCGGGCTCGCATCGTGTCGATGGTCCTCGCATCGGTCATCCTGGTCGCCATCGGCCTGATCTGCCTTCGCGCATCGCTCTCGTGGCGTCCGGGCTACCTCCAGCGGCTGCCCATGCTGCAGCTGCTCTGGGTAGGAATCGGCGCAGCAGCCGGAGCAGGCACTTGTGCGATCGGGTATCGACGCGTGGTGCGGGCTGGCTGGGCCTTGTACGCCATTGCAGTGGCGCTCGTGCTCGCGACGTTCCTGTTCCATCCGATGCGCGGGGTGTCGCGATGGCTGACGCTCGGGCCCCTGACCGTGCAGCCCTCCGAGTTTCTCAAGATCGCGCTGGTGATCGCGCTCGCAAAGCTGCTCGCCCGGCCCGCGGCAACGCTCCGCGATCAGCTTCGAATGATGGGTGGCTGGGTGCTGATCGTGATCGCGTTCCTGGTTCCGATCCTGCGTCAGCCTGCCCTCGGAACCGCGATCGTGCTCCTGTCGATCGCGTTCGCGATGCTCGCCCTGCTGGCGCCGCACTGGTGGATGCCCGCTTCGGTGGCAGCGTTCGGGGCTGTGGCTGCGCCCCTGGTGTGGCGGTTCGGGCTGCACAGCTACCAGCGTGCGCGCGTGCTCGTGTTCTGGGACGGAGGCGACGAGCAAGGCGCAGGATACCAGGCAGCGCAGTCGCTGCATGTCTTTGGCTCTGGCGGGCTTCTCGGCCAGGGCTCAGGGAGCTTCGAGCACGCGTTGCCCTATCCGTTGTCGGATGCGCACTCGGACTTCGTGGTGACGGTCTGGGCGCACGAGCGGGGCCTGGTCGGCGTGGCGCTGCTGCTGGCGATCTACTTGTTGCTGGCGATGATCGCGATTCGCGCTGCAAGAGGAGCTTCCGAGCGAGCTGGCAGCGCGATTGCCCTGGGTGTTGGCGCATCCCTGGTCCTGCACGTGATGATCAACGTGGGCATGGCCATGGGGATGCTGCCGGTGGTTGGCGTTCCTCTGCCTCTGGTGTCCTACGGCGGCTCGAACGTGCTCTCCACGCTCGTGGGGCTGGGTCTGGTCACGAGCGTGCTGCTGTCCGCGCCCTTGCGCCCCCGGGCGCTCCTCGACGATTCGGGCTCAGCGCGCTGAGCTCCCCGGTCCGTGCCATCCAAGCTGCCGCAGCAAGGCCGAGCCACAGCGGCAACAGCAGGGCGATGATCTCGCCGTTGACCTGCTTGAACCACCAGGGCATCGCTTTGAGCAGCAGCCCGATGACGGACATGGTGGCCAGGGCGAGGGCGACGCGCTCGAAGGCTCGCGCAGCCCACCGGCTGCCGCGCATCAGGCCGATCGCGATGATCGGCATGGCAACGGTGATCGGATTGGTCTGCAGCAGGTTCTCGTTGTGGTAGGCCACTTCGTGATCGGTCAGCGTCCAGAAGAACAGGAACAGCAAGCCGAGGAAGGCTGTGAGCGTGGTGATGGCGCCCAGCGGCAGCCCGAGGGCGAGCCGCAAGCCGAGAGGTGCCTTGGTGCCTTCGCGCCTGGACAGGGTCAGCACACGGTAGGCGAGCCACCCGAAGAGCGCGCCCAGGGCCGTGCCGGTCGCCAGATAGCCGAGCGTGCGCTGGGGGAGATCTGCGCGTGGAGGCTGCCGGTCCGCTTCGACCAGACGCCTCTCGGCCTTGACCAGGGGAACGACGCGGCCGTCGGGCTTTCGCACAGTGGCCTTGCGGAGCATCTGCTCGACCCGTTCGGGAACGAACTGATCCTCCCACATGGTGATGGGCTGATCGATGAAGCTTCCCATGGCAGCGGTCAGGAACGTGTAGGCCCAGAGCACGTCAGCGGTGAGCCGTGAGGTCTCGCCGCGATAGGTGAACGGAGATGGGTCCGAGGAGACAGCTTTGAGGGCGCCATCCGAGGCGAGATCGATCATGTCTCGGACGCGCGTGGAGCAGTTGTCGCGGTAGTAGTGGTAGCGGTACTTGGCATTGGCGGGGAGCGCGTTGTCGCGCATGGCAGCGACGACTTTGCGCTTCTGGGCAGCGGTCAGGTCGAGCTCCTGCTGCTGGACGTATCGGCCTTCGTAGTCGTACTGCGCGATGGTGCCGCGAATGCCCTGCACCGAGAGCCAATAGGTGAGCCTGCCGCGCAGGAACTTCTGGATCAGCCCTGGCTCGTCGAACGAGAACGTGCCCCAGTTGTACACGTCGTCGCGCAGGGTGCGCGCGTCGTGGACCCAGATCGCGTTGTGCCCGAACTTGAAGAAGACCGGATCTCCCGGGCTCATGGTGAGCACGGAGATGGTGTATTCGTCGCCCGGCTCTGCGCTTGCGGTCCGGGGGGTGAGCGCGAGCGTCAGGAGCACGGACAGCGAGAGCACGACGATGGCGAGGCGGTTCATGAGCGCGGAGGTTCTACCGCCCAATCGAGGGAGGCACCACCCCTGACCGCGATCGGCGGGTCAGGATGGAACCCTGCTGTGGTAGCATTGCGCTCTTGGACCTCGAAGCCGGCCACATCATCAGCGGCAAGTACCGCGCAGACAAGCGCCTAGGGGCAGGTGCGATGGGGGAGGTGTGGTCCGGTGTCCGCATGGAGGACGGCGGGCAGGTGGCGATCAAGGCGCTGCTTCCTGCGGCAGCGCTGAACTCAGAGGTCGTGGCGAGATTTCGTCGCGAGGCGCAGGTGCTGGCGCGCGTGCAGAGCGACTACGTGGCGCGCGTCCTCGACTTCCTGTCCGACCCCAACTTCGGGCTGCTGCTCGTCATGGAGCTGGTGCACGGCGAGTCGATGCTCGCGATGCTCCGCCGCGCAGGGAAGATCTCGATCGAGGCAGCGCTCGAGCTCGGCATCGACATCGCTCGCGGCTTGCACGATCTGCACGAGTCGAGGATCGTCCATCGCGATCTCAAACCCGGCAACATCGTGCTTCGCCCCAATGAAGGGCACATGCCGACCGCGATCCTGATCGACTTCGGCATGAGCCGGATCCTGTCCGGGCCGGATGAAGACGACGAGGTGACAGCGATCACGCGGGGCGATCGTGTGCTGGGCACGCTGGAGTACATTGCGCCCGAGCAGATCCTGATCGCCCGGAGCGTGACCGGAGCCGCGGATCTCTACGCGCTTGGTTGCATTCTGTACCGTGCGATCGCGGGGCACCATGTGTTCGGCGACGCGGTGGAGGCGCGTCTGGTGGCTGCCAAGCTCAACACAGAGCCGCCGGCGTTGCCCACAGGGCGAAACGACGCGGTCTCAGCGCGCACGCAGGCGTTGGTGATGCGTCTGCTGTCGAGGCGGGTGCGCGAGCGCTACCAGCAGGCGAGCGACGTGCTCGAGGAGATGCAGGCGATCGTCGACCTGGGGCGTGGCGGGCAAGTGGCGGCTCACGAGGAGGAGGAAGAGGAGGAGATGGCCACGATCTGCCTGCCGGCGCGGGCGCTGGAGCTGGCGACGATGCAGGCGATGATCGGGACGGTGCAGGCCTACCAGGTGGAGGCGACGCCTGGGCCATCGCCTCCGCCGCATCCGCCGGTGGCGACGGTGGCGCAGGGGTGGGGGGTGCCGCCGGCTCGGGTGCCGACCGTGCAGCTGGGACCGATGCCAGTGGAGCGGAGGCAGGCGGACTGGCGTTGGTTCGTGGTGGCCGTCGGAATCGCGATGATTTGCGGGGGATTGGTGGGGTGGCTGATATTTCTTCAGGTGCAGGGGAGGGGGTGGTTGTCCGGCGCATCGCCCTCGCCCTCGACCTCTGCGGCGGTGCTACCGGCGCGTTGAGGCCCCACTTTTCCATGGTTTCGCCTCTGCTGGAATCAGCGCGTTCGGACGTTTGAACGTCGAACGAGCGCCTCAGCTGCGTGTTGCTACCGTTCAAGACTGCGCGCTATAAGTGCTAGCTCATGGGCGGCTTCGGAGCCCATGACCTCGGGGGATACCCACCATGCGCGTTGGTGAAACGCGCACGTTGATCGAGCGCGAACCCATGTCGGAATCCAGTACGCCTCGCCACCTGTCCGATGCCAACGCCTGGTCCGAGCACGAGGAGGAATCCGGCGTCCGCGACTGGGAGGCCCTGGGGCTCAGACCGCGCCACCGCACTCCGCCCATCCCGGTCAACACCCTCTCGAAGTGCCTGCGCCAGAGCCTTCCTTCGCAGCGTCCTGCGCCGCGCAGCTCGCCGCCGCAGAGCTTTGCTCCGCCGAGCTTTCCGCCGCGAAGCCCACTGCCATCGCTGCATTCGCAAGACTGCCCCACGGATCGCACCGGGCAAGAGCCGTTGTTCGAGGTCAGCTCGCCGTTCGCATCGCAACCTCCACCGCCGCCCACTGCGGATTCCTCGCGCCCGGCGCGTGTGACCATCGAATCCCAAGCGCGGGCGATGCGCGAGGCGATGGCGAGAGGCGACGACGAGAGCGCGCTTCTGATGGGAGAAGCCTTGCTAGCTTTGATCCCCGGTGATTTGCACGTCGGTCAATGCGTGGCGTGGTGTCGCCGATCGTTGGAGCGTCGCTTCCTCAAGCGTCTCGGCGGCGCGCATCAGATCCCGATCCCGCTCGTGCGTGGTGAGCCGGTGCAATGCCTGCCCTTGGAGCCCAAGGAGGCATTCGTTCTGTCGCTCGTGGACGGCGCCACGACCGTGGACGACATCGTGGACATCAGTGGCATGGCCAGAGTCGATGCGTTGCGCACGCTGTGGAGGCTGTGCGAACGCGACGTGATCTGGGTCGAGGCGTAGCAACGCGAGCCCGTTCGGGGTATGCTGGCGGGCTGGAGGACTGGATGGCTCGCCACAGTGACACCCCAACTGAACCGGGGCCGCACCTGCATGCGGAAGGCGAGGCAGACACGCTCAAGATCACGCGTTGGAAGCTGCTCCGCGGCAAGCAGGAGATCCGCCTCAAGGTGGGAACCCAGACCATGGGGCGCGGGTTCGACAACGACATCGTCATCGAGTCTGCTGGCGCGTCTCGCCTCCACGCCCGACTCCACGTGTCCCTCGAGCTGGTAACGATCGAAGACGCCGGCAGCACCAACGGCGTGTTCATCAACGGCGAGCGCATCAAGTTCAGCCATGATCTCGTCGAAGGCGATCGTATCCTGATCGGTACCGTCGAGTACGTCGTCGCTGATACCTCCAGCAACCGTCCCGACATACTGCCCAGCTCCGAGCCTGCGAGCCCCAAGCCCTCCGATGCTCCGCGCGACACGCCTGTGGCCGAGGACCCATCGGCCTGGCGCTCCTCGCCTCCTGCGGACCAGGAAGAAGAAGAGGTCGACACGACCGAGAAGTGCGATGCAATCGCCACGCTCGGCCGGCTGGCTGATCGCATGCTCGTGATGGGACGCACCGACGCTGCCGTGCGCATCCTGGGAGGCCATCTGCGCTCGGTGCTCGACGCGGTTCGTCGCAACGAGAAGCTCGACGAGGCGACGCTCCGCGGAGCAACGCAGTACGGAATGAAGCTGACGGGCGCCACCAATGACGGAAGGTGGATCGACTACGTGATCGATCTGCACCTCACGATCGGACGTCTGATGGAGCCCGAAACCGTGCGTCAGATCCAGATGCGCATCGCGCAGGGTGTGTGCATCGACCAGAAGCTCCTGCGCCAGTACAAGCTCGTCGTGCAGGAGCTGATGGCACGCGGAGACGAGTTCGATCGCATGATCGGCGAGATGATCCTGGGGCTTGGCGACGAGTAGCTCTCAGTGAAGCTCGCTCACGCCGTCCATCGCAGGGGGAGCCGGACGGAACGGCGCGGGCATGGGTGGCAGCTTCGGCAGCGTTCCGGTCCAGCTCACGGTGTAGATCGCAGTCGGCGTTTCGAGCGTGGGAAGGCACAGCGTGTAGGCAACCTGCAGCTTCGTCGGATCGTCGGGCCACAGGTACAAGATCGCGAAGCACCCTTGATCGCCGGACATCAGCATGCTGTGCAGCTCGATCCACGAGCCGCCAGGACACTGCTGCGTGCAGTCCACGGTGTTGAACGGCACCAGCGTCCAGTCCGTTCCGGCCAGCTTGATCGTTCCGCCCTTGGGACCCAGGTCGACGTCCGTACCCTGGATGACGATGCCAGTGTCGAGTGCCACGGGGGCGGCTTTCAGCGCAGGCAGATCGACCTGAGCTGAAGTGCTTTGCGCAAGGCTCTCGCACGTACCTGCGGCTGTCTCCCAGCTCATGGGAAGCTGGAAGCTCTCGGTGTACGCGTAGGAGAGCGCCGGCTCCTGGCAGTACAGGTAGGTCACGGCAAGATCGCTTCCGTCATCGGCAATCGACAGGATGTCGTACAGGTTGTACCCCGCGCCTCCCCAGGCGTGCGACTGGTAGGCGATCCCGGTGTGCCCGGCACCCGCGAGCTTGAGCGTGCCCTTGTTCTTGACCACGGAAAGGGCTTCAAGCCTGACTTTGCCTTCTCCGGTGGAGTCGACCTGGAACGGGAACGTCGCGACACCGTGCGTAGCTCCGATCGCGGATCCTGCCGTGTCCGACGGCGCATCGGCGAGCGCGTCCAGCAGTCCGGACTCCTGCCCAGGCTCCTCGGACGCATCCCAAGGGGAGGCATCGGCTGGGCTGCCGGCGCTTCCTGCGGCTGCTTCGGTCGACGCGTCCGGAAGGGTGCTTTCTATTGCGGGAGCGCGGGAGCTCGACGAGCAGGCCGTGAGGCCAGCGAGAGCCACCAGCGGGTACAGGCGGCGGAAGCAAAGGTACATCGTTGGACATGCTCGCTGCTGTCCAGGGAAGCGTCAACGTCGATGAGGTCTTTCGAATTCGATCGCGCGCTGTGGTAGGACGGAGGCTCCATGGCGATCGAGATTCGGGAGCACGTTCCAGGCAAGGACCTGCGCGCGTTCATCGACGCAGGCTACGAGGTATTCCGTACGGACCCCGCATGGGTGCCGCCGCTCGAATTCGAGCTCAAAGAGCGACTGACCCCATCGAAGAATCCGTTCTTCAGCCGCGGCGAGGTCACCCTGTTCACCGCGTGGAAGGACGGCCGGCTCGTGGGTCGATGCTCCGCCCAGGTCGATCGCGAGCACCTGCGCGTGCACAAAGACGCAACGGGCTTCTTCGGGTTCTTCGACACGATCGACGACGACGAAGTGGGCAAGGCGCTGATCGCGGCTGCGGAGAAGTGGCTCGCAGCCAAGGGCATGAAGCGGATGCGCGGGCCGCTGTCGTTGTACATCAACGAGGAGATCGGCACGCTCATCGAGGGGTTCGAGCATCCGCCGCACATCATGATGTCGCACTCCCGCACGTGGCAGGACCGCGTGGCAAAGGCCTCCGGGCTCGACAAGATCAAGGACCTGTACGCCTGGCGATTCCAGATCGGCAAGATCCCGGAGAGGGCTCTCAAGGCCTGGAAGGACGTCAACGCGCTGCCCGAGATTCGTCTGCGCACCTGCGATCTGGGCAACATCAAGCGCGAGCTCGACATCGTCATGGACATCTACAACGACGCCTGGGAGGACAACTGGGGCGTCGTGCCGGCGCTCCCCGACGAGGTGGCAAAGGTCGCCGCAGACCTGCGCCTGATCCTGGTGCCTGACCTCGCGTTCATCGCAGAGCTCGACGGCAAGCCGGTGGGCATGTGCATCACGCTTCCCAACGTCAACGAATCGATCGCGGATCTGGGCGGCAAGCTCCTGCCTCTCGGCTGGCTGAAGCTCCTGTGGCGATTGAAGGTCAAGCACCCAAAGACCGGGCGGCTGATGATGCTCGGCATCCGCAAGGAGCTGCGCGGCGTTCGCAAGTACGCCGGCCTGTCCATGGCGATGTACGTGGAGATCGCGCAGCGCGCACAGCGTCTCGGCTACGAGTGGGGAGAGCTGAGCTGGACCCTCGAGGACAATCGTCCGATCAACGCGGGCATCACCGCGATGGGCGCCAAGATCTACAAGAAGTATCGGGTCTACGAGAAGGCGGTTGCCGGCGCGTGAGCCGGCCGATCAGTCGACCTTGACGAACTTGTCGGCCACGGCGCCGCACACGGTGCACTTGTCCGTAGGCTTGCCGAACTCGATGTTGCCGCAGACCGTGCACAGGTAGACGTCGGCTGCGGACATGTCCGTGGCTGCTTCCAGAGCCGCAAGCGCCTTCTTGTACAAATTGGCGTGCACCTCTTCGGCCTTGAGCGCGAAGCCGAACATGATCTTGGCCTTGTGGTTGTCCTGCTGCGCCTGCTCGAGCATCGGCGGGTACATCGTCGTGTACTCGTACGTCTCTCCGGCGACCGCGTCCTTGAGGTTCTCCAGCGTCGACTTCACGCCCCCCATGGCTGCAAAGTGCCCGAGAGCGTGGATGGTCTCTGCCTCTGCCGCAGCGCGGAAGAGCTTGGCGACCTGCGGATAGCCCTCAGCCTGGGCCTTCTTCGAGTACGCGAGATACTTGCGATTCGCCTGGCTCTCGCCGGCAAAGGCTTCCTTGAGATTGTCCAGCGTCGTCTTCATGGCAGTCTCCTGTCGTTACCGGGTCCCAGGGCCACCCGGGCAAGCCGCCCACCACGGGCATCAGTGCCCGCCTACCGCGCGGCATTCAGCCACGGGACCCTTCTTCGCTGTGTGCACGCACTTGCTGTAGGCAGCCACCCCTTCCTTCCAACGCCCGATCGACTGCAGCGCAGAACCCAGGAAAAGGTACGGAGTCGCATCCTCCGGATCCCGCTCGATCGCTGCTTCGGCCATGGGGATCGCATCCTTGTACTTGCCCATGTTCAGCAGCCGCTCTGCTTCCTTCTTCGGGTTGACGCCATCCGGGATCGTCGGCGCCGTAGAAGAGGCGACTGCAGAGGCGGACGGTGCCGCTGAGGCAACTGCGCTGGCCGAGGGCTCTGCGCTCGCGGATGCGGCGACGCTCGCCACAGGCTCTGCGCTCGTCTCGGGTGCAGCAGACGCGGTAGCTGACGGAAGCGCGGTCGGTGCGGACGGTGTGACAGCAGCGGCGCTGACAGGAGTGCTCGGGGTTGGCGAGCGCGACGGTTCCGCCGAGGCGTAGGTGTCGGTCACCTGGTTCTTCTGCTGTGCGATCTTGAGCACAGCGATCGCAGCGAGGAACAGGGCACCAGCCACGACCATCAACACGACCCGTCGAAGCTTGCGGCGTCGCTCCAGCTGCTCTGGAGTGGGAGGCGCGACCACGACCGCCTCCTCGAGCAGCACCGGGGCTTGCTTGGTGGCGCCTTCAGCGTGGGCAGCGAGGTTCTGGTTGGAGAACTCGTCGCCGCGCATGAAGAACTCTTCGTGGATCGCCCCGTGCTCGCCGCTGTCCACAAGCTTCTTGCGCTTCTTCTTGGCTTCAGCGCTCTTGTCAGCCTTCTTGCTCGGCTCCGGGAACGCCTCGGCATGGGCGCCCGCCTTGGGAGCATCCGCTTTGGCTTCGTCCGTCTTGGCTTCGTCCGTCTTGGCTTCGTCCGTCTTCTTCTTCTCAGGCTTCTCCGCTTCAGACTTCCCGGGCTCAACAGGGGCTGGCGCCGCCTGCTTGGGGGAGTCGGCTGCTGCGCCTCCATCGCTCCCTTCGACCTTCTTGTCAGCGGGCTCGGTGGCTTCAGACGCCGGGGTCTTCTTGTCAGCGGGCGCTGCGGCTTCGGCTGCAAGCTGCTCTTTGGGAACGCCTGGCAGACCACGGATCGTGTCGCCGCTCTGCGACTCGGAGGGCGCAGGCTTCGTGTCCACAACCTTGGCCGCAGAAGGCTCTGCTGCGGCTTGCATGCGCGGTCCGCCGTCGGAGCCGCTCGGTGCTTCAGGAGGCCAGGACTGCGCGCGATCCGACACGGCTGCCACGAACGACTCGGACGCGTCGCTGGCCGAATCGGCCGGCGAAGCAGCATCCGCTTCTGCCCTGCTTTCATCCGACTTCGCAGCGACGGGCTCAGCCACCGGCTGCTCGACCTTGGGCTGCTCGACCTTGGGCTGCTCGACCTTGGGTTGCTCGACCTTGGGCTGCTCGACCTTGGCCTGTGCTGGCGGCGGTGTAGACGACTCCGGGATGTCGAAGAACGACTTCTTGGGGAATGCCGCGTACGATGCGCGCTTGGAAGCGCCGCCGTTGCCTTGTGAAGCCACCGCTGGTTTCGAGGGCTGAGCTTCGGAGGTCGGCGCAGCAGACGGAGCTTCGGACGAGGGGGCGTCGGGAGGACTCGATGGAGACAGAGACTCCGGCGGACGCTCCGATGGCGCGTCGGGCGGAGAGGACACGAGACCTGAAGAATCGACGCTCGCAGCAGATCCGCCAGCGTTGCTGACTCTGCCTCGGTTCTTCGAGCGTTTCCTAGACATGAGCGTGCGGCTCCTGGGGTTTTGGCGCGCGAGGCCCGGCAGTCGATGGGCGATGTAGCATGGATTTCGCGAGGGTGCTGCCGGATTGGTTCTTAAGATCGCCCCCCTTCGGAGCGGTAGGGGGCAGCTCGAATCTTTGCGGTTTCCCACAGGCCGACCACGTTGCGCAACCGCTGCAATTCGTGCTCGTCGATGTCACCGGACGCCTCCACGAAAGGTCTTTTGTCTCGCACGACGACGCGTAGCTCGGCCTTGGGCACGGGGCGCAACTTGACCACGTCCTGGATGTCTCGCACGAGTCTCTTGGGGACGCGTCCACGAAGCCGGACGACCTCACCTGCGCGAATGGACAACCTGAACAAGAGGTTGACGTTGCGGGAGGCGAGGACCAGCACCAGGATGACGACGACGGCGAGGCCGAACAGGACGAGCGCTTCCACGCGGGCATTGTTGCAGATTGCGTCGAGGATCGCAGCTGGCTTGACCTGGGCGGAGGGGCCTGTCAAAAGCGGGAGTCAGCCTTGAACCCCGCCCCTGCACAGACGGCATCCCAGACGCTTCCGCGAACGTTCGGACGCTACCAGCTGTTTGATCGGGTGGGGGCTGGGGGCATGGCCGAGATCTACCTGGCTCGAGCCCGCACGGAGCTGGGCGGCGCGCGTCTCGTGGTGGTCAAGCAGATCCTTCCGGATCTGTCCGGCAACGAGCAGTTCGCAGAGATGCTCATCCAGGAGGCCAAGCTCGCCGCGCGTCTCAACCACGCCAACGTCGTGCAGGTCTTCGATCTAGGGCGTCACGAGGGCGTGCTGTTCATCGCCATGGACTACGTCGACGGGTTCGACCTGAACGAGCTGCTGCGACGCTGCGCGCGAAGCAAGACCCCGCTGCCCATCCCGTTCGCGCTTCTGATCGTCATCGAAGCGCTTCGAGGCCTCGACTACGCGCATCGCCGCGCCGACGACTTCGGTGCGCCCATGGGGATCGTCCACCGCGACGTGTCCCCCTCCAACGTGCTCATCAGCTTTGATGGTGAGATCAAGCTCTGCGACTTCGGGATCGCGCGTGCGAACGACATGGCCGACGTGCTCCCGGAAGACGCGATCAAGGGCAAGGCCGGGTACATGAGCCCGGAGCAGGCGCGGGGCGAGCCGATCGACGCTCGCTCGGACGTGTTCGCGATCGGCATCGTCCTGTGGGAGCTGATCGCTGGTCGCAAGCTGTACAAGGCGAGCGATACGGGCCCCACGCTCTTGCAGCTGGCGCGTGCTGCCGAGATTCCCCCTCTGCCCTCCCGCGACTTGCCCTCCGAGCCAGAGCTGCACGCGATCGTCGAGCATGCGCTGACCGCAGACCGCGATCAGCGCTTTGCCAGCGCCCAGGCGATGCTCAAAGCGCTCGAAGGCTATGTCGCGGACGCAAAGCTGATGGCGAGCCCGATACGTTTCGGCGAGTGGCTTCGCGACAACTTTGGCCAGGCTCTGATCGTGAGCCGCAAGGCCAGGGAGCGTGCTGCGCGGGCCATCGAGCTCGGCCCTGCAGCCGTGGTCGAGCCCTACGGAACGCCTGCGCCGCCTGCGGTGGCTCCGGCACCCGCGGCTTCGACCG
This sequence comes from Deltaproteobacteria bacterium, assembly GCA_016218915.1. Taxonomy (GTDB): domain Bacteria; phylum Myxococcota_A; class Polyangia; order Polyangiales; family Polyangiaceae; genus JACRCQ01. The sequence continues at coordinate 214,079 of JACRCQ010000054.1, read as the reverse complement.
CACCCGCGCCAGAACCCGAGGCCGAGCCGGAGCAAGTGCCCGCGTCCAAGCCTCACGATGCGCCTGTCCCGGACGCTCCGCTGGCTGGAGCGCTCGGGCCGCCGCTGGCAACGCCGGAGCTCGTTGCCGCGCCGGGCCCGGCCAAGCGCGGCAGCTTCGCAATCTGGTTTGCGGTCGGTGTGTTGCTCGGGATCGTTGCGATCGCGCTGCTTCTCTGGAAGTGATCGCGCGTCGTGCTCCATTGCGAAGTCGCAGTCCCGGTCCCGCTGTCTCACCCGTTCACCTACTCCATTCCAGAGCGGCTGGCCGGGATCGTGGTGCCTGGCGTGCGGGTGGCGTGCGAGTTCGGGCGCGCGCACAAGCTCGCCGTGGTGCTGTCGGTCAGCGACGGGCCGGTACCGATGGCAGAGAGCAGGCTCAAGCCGATTCTGTCGGTGCTCGACACGGCGCCGAGCGTGCCTGCGGAGCTGCTCGGCTTTCTGCGCGAGCTTGCGAGCTACTACCTTGCGCCCATCGGCGAGGTGCTTCGCCTTGCCATGCCTGCGCTGGAGCGTGCTGCGCTCCGTGAGCTGCAAAGCCAGGGGCTGTTCGAGCGTCAGGACAAAGCGGTGGGCGGAAGGATGATGGGCTTTGCCCGCGCGATCGACACGAGCGGGGAGGCGCCTCGGCTGGGACCATCGGCAACGAAGCTGCTCGCGCATCTGCGCGCGACCGGGGAGGCGCCGGTCTCGCAGCTCAAGGAGATCTACCCGTCCGCACCCACGATCCTCAAGAAGCTTGCGGAGCTGGGCCTGGTCCATCTGGAGCAGCGCGAGCGCGCGCTCGACCCGTTCTTCGAGCACCCTTCGGTGCGCGACACGCCCCCGGTGCTCACCGACGAGCAGCTGGCGGCTGTGGATGCGATCGATCATGCGCTGGGCGATCGCGCGGCCAAGGCGCTGCTGCTTGCGGGCGTGACCGGGTCTGGCAAGACCGAGGTGTACCTGCGCGCGATCGCGACCTGTCTGCAGCAAGGGCGAGGCGCGCTGGTGCTGGTGCCCGAGATCGCGCTCACGCCCCAGCTCGTATCCAGATTCCGCGCGCGGTTCGGCGACTCGCTCGCAGTGCTGCACAGCGGCATGAGCGAGCGTGCACGCCACGAGATGTGGCGGATGCTGCGCGAGGCGCGCGTGAAGGTCGCGATCGGCGCGCGCTCCGCGCTGTTTGCGCCGGTGCCTGAGCTGGGGCTCGTGATCGTGGACGAGGAGCACGACGGCTCTTTCAAGCAGGAGGAGGGGGTTCGCTACCATGCGCGCGACATGGCGCTGCTTCGTGCGCACAGGGCTGGTGCGACGTGCGTGCTCGGCTCGGCCACGCCTTCGCTCGAGAGCGAGGCGCTGGCGCGATCGGGCAAGCTGCAGCGGCTCCGGCTGATCAAGCGGGCGCACGCCACGGCCAGCCTTCCCAAGGTCGAGATCGTGGACTTGCGCAGGACAGGCCCTGGGCCTTCGGGCAACCCGTTGCTTTCCCTGCCTATGCATCGCGCGATCGAGAAGGTGCTCGCAGCCGGCCAGCAGGCGATCCTGTTCTTGAACCGACGAGGCTTTGCGCCGAGCGTGCTGTGCGAAGGGTGCGGCACGATCGCAAGCTGCCCCCACTGCTCGGTCTCGCTCACGATGCACAGATCCGGGGGCGTGAAGCTGCGGTGCCACTACTGCGACTACGAGACCGCGATGTGGGAGAAGTGCGCCAAGTGCGCCTGCGAGCGGCTCGTGCTGATCGGCCTGGGCACCGAGCGTCTCGAAGACGCCCTGTGCGAATCGTTTCCCACGGCGCGCGTGCTCAGGCTCGATCGCGATGTCGCCGCGGGCGCGCGAAGCGAAGCGGTGCTTGATCGGATGCGAAAGCGGCAAGCCGACATCCTCGTGGGCACGCAGATGGTGACCAAGGGGCATGACCTGCCTGACGTCACGCTCGTGGGGGTGATCCTCGCCGACGCAGCGCTATCGCTTCCGGACTTTCGCGCATCGGAGCGCACGTTCCAGCTGCTGGTGCAGGTCGCGGGGAGGGCAGGACGTGCGGAGCATGCAGGGCTGGTGCTGGTGCAGACCCGCCTGCCGGACCATCCGGTGCTCCGATTTGCGCTCAAGCACGATGTAGCGGGCTTTGTGGACCACGAGCTCGGCAATCGCAGGGAGGCAAACTACCCGCCGTTCTCGCGGCTCGTTCTCATTCGGCTCGATTCTGCAAAGGAAGAGCGCGTGAAGGAGGAAGCCCAGCGGCTCGCCGACGTCGCAAGCAGGCAAGCGGCCAGGCAGGGCAAGCCGATGGTGGAAGTGCTCGGTCCATCGCCTGCACCTCTGGAGAGGCTGCGCGGGCGCTACCGGTACCGCGTGCTTCTGCGTGCGAGCGATCGGGCGCCGTTGCGCGCAGTGGCGAAGGCGGTGCAGCTCGCGGCAGAGCGCACGGACCGGGCGGTGCGGGTCAGCCTCGATGTCGATCCGGTGCAGATGTTGTGAGCATCACATTGTCCCGGCGTGGAGTTTGCCGCGGGGAGTCAGCGAGAGAGTTCTTCACCTCCCTCCGTTCGGTTCGGAGCGCTTCTCGCTAGCCCCCTCCTCACCGCCGCTACCGATGGCTACGCATGGCGGCGGGAGGAGAGGGCAACGAAGTTGCGCAATACCGATCCGTCTCGGCCCCTCTCCGGCCGCCGCAGGGTGTTGTCGTGGGATGCGGCGGATCCGGAGAGGGGCACGCGCGAATCGCAGGGCACAGGCGGGGGTGAGGTAATCAATCTCGCGTCGAACAGACGGCCGCGGAGGGGACGCCGTGCGTTCCTGCAGCATGCAACCCCAGGCATTCTCTGGTAGGGTCCCGGGCGTGCATCGAGCACGCCTCCTGCCCGGCCTTTGTGCGTTCGCCGCTGTCAGCGCGATCGCAACGGCCTCGCACGCGTTCGAGCGTCAGTGGCACCTGGGCGCTGACCTGGGTTGGTCCGCGGTTTCGCACAAGACCAGCATCGACGGCCAGGAGAGGATCTTCGGCGGATACGGCGCTGGCGGGCACCTGGTCTATGGCCTGAACGACACGTTCAACGCGATGCTCGAAGTGGGAGTCTCCGGGCATCCGATCTACTCGAACCGGCCGTGGATGACCGTGGCGAGCGGTGCTGCGGGAGTGTCGTACACGCTCGACATCCTGCGTTGGGTTCCGTACGCAGGGCTGCTGGTGGGGGGCTACCACTTCAGCGCGGTCGGCCATGACAAGGCAGAGACCAAGCTCGGCTTCCAGCTCGCGCTCGGGCTCGACTACGCGTTCAATCGATCGTGGGCCATGGGTGTGCAGCTGCGCTACCACACGTTCGCCGATGACCCGTTCTCGGCGCACTACATGACCACGTTCGGTCGGTTCGAATATCGTTGGGGATGGTGAGGAGCAGGGCGCACCGAGGTGCGCCCCGGGGTCAGAGCGAGAGCGTCACGGGCAGTCCGAGGACTTGGGATCCAGGTCCGTGCACTTGTGCAGCGGCTGGATGGCCCAGGTGCAGTAGTCGAGGTGCACGATGCCGACGATCTTGTTGAAAGTCACACCCGAGGTGTACTGGGGCGCGCCTTCCTTCGTGTAGTAGAACTTGTCGTGGATCTCGAGGGTCTCGTTGGTGCCCTTGATCTTGATGATCCCGTAGGGGCCGACCGTTCCGCCGTCTGCCCAGTCCAACGCCTGGACGTTGTTGAGCTCCACGAGCAGGCCCTGGTAGTTCGCCTTGCCTTGCGCGAGCCCGTCGATGTCCGTGACCTTCACCGGCGCAGGCGCTGTGCCCGCGGTCTTGGTCAGGCACGCGGTCGCCTTTTCGTCGATCTTGACCTGCACCTGCTTGGCAACGGTCACGCCTGCGTCGTTGCACGTCGACGGCGCATAGGCATCGGTCTGTCCGGTGATGGTGAGGCTGTCGCCCGGAACGATTCCGTCGAAGAGCTTGTTGGGAACGCAATCGCCCACGCCGCCGTCAGCAAGCGTTTCCATGTTCGCGCCGTAGGAGACGACCATGGTGCCGATGTCCTTGGCAGGATCCTTGACGAAGACGCCCCACAGGCAGGTGCCCTTGGACTTGCTGGTATAGACCAGGGTCGGGGCTGTGGTCGCGATGCCAGTGAACTGCACGGCGATGCCGGGGCCGACGGCGCCGGTCGCGATGCCTTCCACGGTCTGGGCCTGGCCAGCCATGCAAGGTCCGCTGTCGCCCGGGTCTCCGCCGGTGCCGCCTGGGCCGCCGCCGCTGCCGGCCGGGCCGCCCCCGCTCCCCCCTTGTCCGCCGCCGCCCGATCCGCCCGTCCCGCCGTCGCTCATGAAACACTGCGTGACAGAGTCAATCTGCGCCTGACAAGCGGTCGATGCCACGTTGCATCCGTTCTTCCCAGCGCAAGCGAACAGCTCCTCACCCTTGGCGGCGCACTTGTCGCCGTAGGAGGTCTTGATCGTGGACTTGCAGGAGTCGACGCAGGTTGCAGCACCTTGACCGCAAGCGGCGCAGTACGTGGCGCAGCCGCCCGTGGCTGTGCTGCCCGCGGCGCCTGAGGGGTCGTCACTGCTCTGGCAGGCTGAAAAGATACAGGCCAGGGCGAAGCACGCTCCAGAAGCAAGCGCGGCAAGATGGTACGAACGTTTCATGAGAGACCTCCGAGAATGGGCGGGCTCAGCGGCCCGAACAAGAGCAGGTTAGGTGCCACAAACTGTAGAAGGAGAGTAGCAGATTTCGCCGTCGCGCAACCCGCGAGTGAAGGCTGCAAATTCACGGGAAACCCCCAGCCCGGGCATGGATGACTCGGCCCGGGGCTGGCAGATGCGTGCATCACGCCCTGTCGCGCCGCGATTCTGATCGTGTAGGCTCCCCAGCGATGAGCCCGATGGCCGCGTACATGGTCGAAACGTTCGTGACGCTGCTGGCCGTGCTCGCGATCGCGGTGTTGGTTCTGTACGGTGCCCGCAGGCTCGGTCTGGGCCGTCCCCATGGGCCCTTGCAGTTGATCGGCAGGCTCCCGCTCGATGCTCGGCGCAGCGTGTACCTGGTTCGCGTGGTCGATCAGGTGCTGGTTCTGGGCGTGTCAGAAGCCGGGGTCACGCGTCTGGGCGAGCTGGACGCCAAGAGCATCCCGCCGGCGCAAGAGCCAGCGACCCGGAGCTTCGCCGAGATCCTGGAAGCTCTCAAAGGGCGCAAACGCGCGCAACCTGAGAAACCCGCTCGTGAGGAGCCGTCGGATGAGTAACCGGACCTGGCCTAGGCGACTCGCGGCTCCTGCGTTGGGCGCCGTCCTGGTGCTGACCTCGTTGGCAGCGCACGCGGCGCCACCGGTCCGCCCGGCAGCTCCCGACGATCTTCTCAGCCGTCCGATCGCGCTGATCGTGGCGCTCGCGCTGGTCTCCCTGGCGCCGTTCGTGTTCATGACGTTGACCGCGTTCATCAAGATCTCGACCGTGCTTCAGATTGTGCGCGGTGCGATCGGGGCGCAGAACGTGCCCTCCAACACGGTGATCATGGCACTTGCGGCCGTGCTGGCGCTGGTCGCGATGTCGCCGGTGCTGGGCAAGATCGCAGACCGCGCGGATCCGGTGCTCAAGGACGCTGCGCAGCGCGACACCGGGGCGCTGGTGACCGGGCTGATCGATGCGGCCAAAGAGCCGATGCGCGCGTTTCTGGCTGCGAATTCCTCGGCGAACGAGCGCGCCCGATTCCTCGACGTTGCCCGCAAGGCAAGGCCCGAGGCAGATCGCGCCGCAGTGGCAGAGCATGACTTGATCGTGCTGATACCCGCGTTCATGGTGACCGAGCTGTACGAAGCCTTCATGCTCGGATTCGCGATCTACCTTCCGTTTCTCGTGGTGGATCTGGTGGTGGCCAATGTGCTGCTGGCCCTTGGCATGCAGATGCTCAACCCCACCCAGGTGAGCCTACCCTTCAAGCTGCTGCTATTCGTGGCAGCGGATGGATGGGGGCTGCTCGCGCGTGCGCTGGTCAGCGGCTATCAGGCGGGATGACCCATGGGGCGTAGCGCCTCAGTGAAACCAGCCGAACCTGATTGACGTCGGGCAGGCCTTGTGGCCCCATCGGGCGCCTTTCGCGGGCGGCTTCTCCAAAGGTCGATCGCGAAATCGGTGACTTCGAGAATCTGGTGCTTTGCAGGTCCCCACAACGGCGTAGCTCGGGCGTGGGAACGGAGGGTTGAAGACATGCGGTGGTTGTTCGTTTGGTTCTGGGTGTTGCTTGCAGCGCTCACCTTCAACGTGCGGCCGGCGTTTGCGCAGGACGAGGCCAAGACGGACAAGAAGGAAGCGCACCCTGAGAAGAAGGATGGGGATCCGGACGACGCCGAGCAGCAGGAGCACAAGCCGCCGCCCAAGATGAAGATCGGCGTGCAGCTCGAGAGCGTCACGGGCTTCGACGCTGCCAAAGGCACCTACAGCGCCGAGTTCATCATGTTCTTCCACTGCGATGGCGAGCCTTGCAAGCCCGAGATCGACGCGGTCAATGCCAAGTCGAACCTGAGCAAGCCCGAGAAGCTCGTCAACGAGAAGACCTTCAAGGTCTACAAGTACAAGGCCGAGCTCAACGCCATGGTGGACATGGCGGACTTCCCCTTTGACGAGCACGTGTTGCCGATCGTGCTGGAGGACAGGGCGGAGAACGAAGACTCGCAGTGGGAGCTGGATGAGAAGCTGACGAACTTCGACGCCGAGAAGTGCAAGATTCCGGGGTTCGCGCCGACGCGTTGGCTTGCGGCTGTGGTCAAGGACGACGTAGGCGGCGGCACCAAGGTCACGCAGCTGCGTTTCGGCCTCGAGATTCAGCGCAAGAAGTTCATGGGCTTCCTGTCCAATCTGCTGCCTCCGCTGGTCATGGCCATGTTCATCATGGGCGCCACGCTGTTCATGAAGCCCAAGGGTGCGCAGGGGCGTCTCGGCGGCATCTCAGGCAGCCTCCTTGCTCTCGTCATGTTCCACAAAGGAGCGCTCCCTCCGGGCGGGACTCTCACGCTGCTCGACAAGTTCATGATCGCCACCTACTTCGTGTACGTGGTGAACATCCTGCTCACGGTCGTGATGCTGCGCGCAGACGACAAGAAGCAGGAGAAGAAGGCCGAGATCGCCTACCTCATCGCATGGGGCGCTGTCCCCGGCTTCGCTCTGCTCGCCTGGACGCTGGTCTTCTCCGGGCTCGTCTAGACCGTCCCGTAGTCAGCATGGGATTCAGACGGGCATGGCATGCCATGCCCGTCTAGGGCTTGCCCGTGGCAAGCCGCCACAGCACAGCACTCACACACAGCATCTCTGCACAGAGATCCAGATAGCCCCAGGGTCTGTGGCGGCACGCTACCAGCATGCCTCAGGCGGGCATGCCATGGCATGCCTCTCCGATGGCCTCTTGAGGGATGTGGCGGCTCTCTCTACTTCGACTGGCCTGAATGCTGGCCTTGGGGAGTGGGTTCGACGCCGCCGACGACTCTCGACACGCCGAAGATGACCACGGACAGCACGAAGCAGATCCCGAAGATGGCCACTGGGATCATCCGGTACTTCGGGCTGAGCGGCGGAGCCTTTGGCTCCTCCTTCTTGGCTTCTGCGGGCTTTGCTTCGGCTGCGGGCGCGGGTTGTGCAGCAGGTGCGGCAGCTGCAGGGGCTGGGGCGGGTGCAGGAGCTGGTGCAGCAGCTTCAGGCGCGGGTGCAGGAGCCGGTGCAGGAGCAGCGGGCGCAGCAACGGGCGAAGGCGCAGCGGCCGGCGCTGGTGCTCCCTGCGATGCAGGCGGCGCGAGCGGCGCAGGAGCCGAACCGGATGCAGGCGCTCCGGCGAGGTAGGCCGGCGGTGCAAGCGGCTTTGCCGCCGACGCAGGCGCAGGCGGCGCTGGCGGCTGGGCGCCAGGAGCTGTCGCAGACCCGGGATCGAACAACGGCTTGAACTCTTCCGGCTTGGTGTCGCGCTTGGGCACGGGCGCAGGCGGTACGGTGTTGATCGGACGCGGCTGAACGGGTGCGCCCGAACTCTCCATTGCCTGAACTGCGGCTGCGACTTCGGCCACGCTCATGACCGCGACCCACTGCGGGTCGCCCTGGCATGCGACGTACGCGTCTTTCGCAACCTTGCCCGCGAGGATTCCTCGCGCCAGCAACTCTGTAGTGAAGGGACCCGCTGGGTTCCCTTCGCCTTGATAAATGAACCACTCCTTCACGACAGCCCTCCCGGGTTAACTCGCTGCGTGCTCCGAAGCGAGCCCAGAGACAGCGACGTAGCTGTGCGTTCGCTCCGCTGTCAAGCCAACTTCAGAGGTGGCTGGCGAGCCACAGCCCACGCCGCCGTGGGCGGCGCGACACGCTCCGCAAACCAAATAGGCTGAAATCAAGGGGTTTTGAGTTGGCCCGGACCTTGCTCAACCTCGGTCCGTCCGGGCAAGGCGCCCGGGGAGGTTGACACCGTGAACTCGAATACTGGTTGGTCGAAGATGGCAGCGGTTGTGGTTTCGACGATGGCCCTGGGCCTGTCGTGCTGGGCGATTGCCTGTGGCAGCGCGACGACGCCGCCGACCGGCTCCGCGGTTCCGACGTGCGCTTCGGCGCCGCTGCCCGCTCCGGCCGCAGCAGCGGACTCGGCAGCTTCCAGGGCCGAGCTGGTGACCAGCGATGGTGGCGTCCGACCGGCAGCGAGCCTTGCCGCGAACGCGGTCGCCAAGGCGGACAGCGCAAGCAAGGATGCGCGCGAGAGCAAGGAAGTGATCGCGAACGCGCAGATGCGCGTCAAGCGACTGGTGCTCACGCGCGGTGTGAAGGGCCACGAGCCGACCGCAGAGATCAGCACCGTGTCTTCGGGGCCGGAGCCCCTGTATGCGTTCGTGGAGGTGGAGAACAAGTCGGATGATGACGGAGCGATCGTGATCTCTTTCGAGAAGCCGGGAACGAAGACCGGCAACATCGAGCTCAAGGTGCCGGCGAAGCAGAACCGTTGGCGCACCTGGGGCTGGTCGCGCGGCGTTCGCGAAGCAGGCTCCTGGGTCGTGGTGGTGCGATCGATCGGAGGGCGCGAGCTCGCCCGCACAGCCTTCGAAGCTTCCTGATCCGCCCTGCGTCGCAGGTGTCTACCTGCTCCGACGATCCTCTGGTATTCCTGACATCATGCAATGGGGACGATTCCTGCCGTTCGCAGCGTTGGGACTGCTGACCTTGTCAGGCCATGCGTGGGCCGACTCGCATCCACCAGGCGTGACGTATCCGTTGAAGCCAGCGGTGCTGCAGCCCGATGGCCTGGCGCAGCCGCTGCCCTCTACCCGTCGCTACGTGCTGGTCTGGAAGGATCAGCTCGCAGATGCCGTGATCTCGATCAGCGCCGCGCAGAAGGACTTCATCGTGACCCACTACGTGGGCTCGCAGAAGCTCTTCCAGTCGCAGATCGACGAGTACCGGCAGAAGAATCCCAACTTCCTGATGCTGGTCTACCACCTCGCCTACGGCCTCAACGGTGCGGATCAGGCGAACCCGGTGGGCAACATCACCGGGGTGAACAAGTGGGGACAGGAAGACACGGACAACTTCACCCCGTACGTACAATCCAAGGGCCTCACGCGCGAGAATGCCTACCAGCACAGCACCTCGCCGGCCTCCCAGAGCAATCGTGTGTCCTATCCGGATCCGTATTGGCTCATGGATGTGGCGTCGACCGAGTGGCGCTCCTACCTGTTCGACACCCTGCTCGAATGGCAGGGCTATCCCACGGCCAAGGCCACGGGCGTGTTCCTCGACGTGGGCTTCCCTCCCTGGTACTCGTACCAGCCTGACGGATGGTGGGCAGAGCCTGCGGGCGGCGCGTCGCGACAGGCGTTGATCGCCTGGTGGAACCCCAGAGCCAAGGACTACTTCAACGCGATGCGCGCGGCGTTCGCGCCAGGCAACGGCCACCCGCGCTACCTGGTGATCCCCAATCCCGACGCGCTGGTAGACGGCACGGATGAGCCGGAGTTTCTCGAAGGTACCGACGGGGCCTTCACCGAGAACTGGCAGGTCGCGATGTCCAATCCGGGTGACTGGAACCTGTCGGCGCGTCGCGTGTGCAAGTACGTGACGAGCGCGGCCAAGGTCTGGATGGTCGACATCACCCAGGCAGGCACCTCGCTTTCGCAGGCGGATCGGGAGATGATCCTCGGCAGCTTCCTTCTGCTGCGCAATGCCACCAGCTACATCATGCTCGGCGGCGGCGACATCACCTGGTATCCGGAATACGAGATCGATCTCGGCGGCTACGAGCAGGAGCCCCCTGCTGATCTCGAATCGCTGCGGGTTGCGGGCGATGGCGCAGCACAGGGTGGCCTGTACCTGCGCCCTCACGTTCGGGGCATGGTTCTGGTCAACTCCTCGGCCAGCGCGCAGTCGTACACGCTCCCTTCGGCCATGAAGCGCGCTGTGTGGTCCGGAGGCGGGGAGGTCACGGCAGACGGAACGCTTCCGTCGCAGACGTTGACCTATGACCTCGACGTGCCCGCAGGGCCGTTGCAGGTTCCCGCGCGGTCCGTGATGATCCTTCGCGATCCTGCGGGCGCGCCACCTCCAGGAGAGGAACCCGGCAGCACGCAGGATGGCGGCACAGGAGGAAGCGGCGGCACGGGAGGTGGAGGTTCCGGCGGCAGCGGCGCAGCAGGCGGCGGTGCTACCGGCGGCTCCGGCGGCAACGCGGGCGCCGCTGGCACCGGAGCGTCGTCCAAAGGCGGCGCTGCAGGCGGAGCGGGCGCATCCGCGGGCGCAGCGGGCTCGGCCAACGCGGCTGCATCCGACGACTCGGGCGGGTGCGGCTGCCGCACCGGCCGCTCTCGCGGCGTTGCAGAGATGATCGGAGCCGTCTTGTTCGCAGCAGTTGCCCTGCGCAGACGGCGTCGTCGCTGACGGCACCTGTCCGCTGCGGGGTGCCATTCTCGATGCAGTCCGATTGCGGTCCGCTATAATCAGAACCATGAAACCCAGAACCTTCCTTGCTTCCGGCGGGCAGGCGCCTCGAGCTGCGCAATGAGCGGGCGTAGCGAGAACTTGAGCCTGGGAACGCATCGGGTGGTTACGATCCCTGCAGGGCGGGTTGCGAGCGTGAAGTAGGAAAGGCCCTGCCGAGGAAGATCCATGTTCAGAGGGTACGCAGTCTCGATCGCGCTGATACTCGGAGCCGTTTCGTCGTGCAGCAGCGACTCGTTCTCGAATCCCGGCGCAGCCGGCTCGAGCCACGATGCCGGTGGCAGCGGCGGCGATGCAGGCGATGGATCGGCTGGCAAGGAAGCTGGGCTCGATGCGGGTGGTGACGTCAAGGACGGAGCTGCGGGGAGCAAGGACGCGCAGTCAGAGGACACGGGTTTGCCGGACGCAGGCCCGTGCGTGACGGACTGCGAGCGCGGGCAGCCCTTGGAAGGCTATGATCGCGCAAGCTTCGACTGGTTCAAGCTCGGCGCCAAAGCTGCTGTCACGTTCGTGTCGAACAGGACCGGCTCCATCAAGGAGATCGGGATCCCGTGGCGCATCGACGGTGGCTATGGCGCAGGCGACACCGGCGTCTACTCTTTCGAGCTGCAGACCAACGGTGCGGGAGATTTCCCGTCCGGCAACGCCTTGGCGTCGGCATCCAACGTGTCTCCGCCCGCCGCGATGGGGGGAAAGACCGACGGCTTGATCACCGTGGCCTTGTCTGCGGTGGTGTCGGCCGGGGCGACCTACCATCTCGTGGTGACGCACACCGGAACGGACCCGGCGCAGAACTGGTCCTCGCTCAACACGCTGATGTCGCCGATCGTGCCCTGGGATGGTGCGCGATCGTTTGGCGCACGGATCGCCTTCTTCGACAATGGCGTCTGGAACCCCTGGAGCTCCGAGGACAACCCTTGGAACGTGGCCATGTCCAACTCGGTCAACGGCGGGCATGTTGCGCTGCGGATCAAGTGGGCCGACGATGCGGTGTCAGGGGACCCCTACGCTTTCTCTGCCGTCGCGGACCCGGGCGTGATCGGGGGCACCAGCAAGATCGGCCAGCTGATCGTTTGGAACACCAAGCCGATCGTGATCGGCAAGTTCGGCCTTGCAGTTGCGAAGGAAGGGACCCCTGGCGATTTGATGTGGCACCTGGAGAAGAACGGAGCGCCCGAGGTCGGCACCGGGGTGCTGGCGAAAGCGTCGGACATCAAGGCTGGCAGCACGCCGACCTGGGTGACCAAGAACTTCGTTGCGCCAGTCACGCTCGAGGAGGGGGCGACCTACCGGCTCTGGTTCGAGTCGCCGGACAGCACCGCGCCCAATCGATACGTGGTCCATCCCGTGTACGGGCCGGGCGATGATCCCATGTGGCTCGAGACAGGGTGGGGCGGACAGGACAGCTGCATGATCCAGTCGTCCGGGGGCGCCTGGAACCAGCAAACCGCATACGACCTGAGCTTCAGCCTCCGAACCCAGTGAGCACCATGATCCACTACCGACGCATTGCTGCCTGGACCATCGCCATGGCAGTGGCGATGGCTACGACCGCGAGGGTTGCCGGCGCGCAGGACAAGCCCGACGACAAGCCCGAGGAGAAGGCCGCGGCACCATCGTCCGAGCGCCTGGGTCAACAAGGACAGATCGTGATCTCGAGCGATCTGGCGTTCAGCATGACCTACACGAACGTGTCGGCCGGCTCGGGCAACACGCATCGGGACTCGATCATCTCGTTGCTGCTCGGACCTGCTGCCGACTACTTCATCTCCACCAACCTGTCGTTGGGGGGCGCAGCCCAGCTCCTGTATCTCAAGCAGGGCCCGGTCAACAGCACGGGTGTCGGCATTGCTCCGCGCGCCGGGCTCTTGATCCCGCTGTCGGACAAGCTGTCGTTCTGGCCTCGCGTGTCAGTAGGCTTCTACTCGATCAGCTCCACGCAGAAGCTCGAAGCCAGCACGGCTCCTGGAAGCCCGGCCGGTCAGACGGACGTAACCGAGACGAACACGCACAAGCTGGTGCAGGCGGCGATCTTCGCGCCCCTGACCTACGAGCTGGCAACGCATTTCTTCGTGGGGCTCGGACCGTCGCTGTCGATCGATCTGTACTCCAAGTCTGGAAGGATCAACGCGGACAGGACCACGACGATTGGGATCTCGTCGGTGGTGGGCGGATACTTCTGATCGGCCCCGGCTCGAAGCGGCCCGTTGGTCGCGCGCTTGCCCACCCTCATCCATGCCCAAGAAGCGTCAGGGCGAACCCTGCCGCCGATGCGAGGCAGGGCGCAGCCTCAAAGCCGCAGCGGCTTGAACATCGAAGCTCACGTTGCACCAGCGGCTGCCTTGAGGCGGCCGCGTTTCCACGAGCGAGCTGCCGCCAGGGGTTCGGAGAGACTGAACGCATGGTGGGCGGCGAGGACAGGGTCGCTCGAAGTTGAAGAGAGCGGGAATAGAGAGCGGACCAGGGTGTTAATGGCGCGCCCGGCCCTGAAATGGGCTTGGCAGTGAAACATTGACAGGCTCCGGACCGCCACTAAGATGCCGCGCCGCTAGGCGCGTTCAGCCCAACACTCGGGCCGGCAGCCTGCGCACGGTACGCCCCGGGCAGCATTGCCCGTTTCTTTCGATCAAACGATGCCTCTTTCAGCAGGAGGACAGATGTCCACCGACGTCATGATCCACGCCAGCAACCTGACAAAGATGTTCGGGTCGCTCGCTGCACTCGATCGCGTGTCGTTCGACGTGCACAAAGGCGAGGTCGTCGGCTTTCTTGGCCCGAACGGGGCCGGCAAGTCGACGACGATGCGCATTCTGACCTGCTTCATCTCGCCATCCTCGGGCACGGCCAAGATTCACGGCCACGACGTGTTCGAGAGCCCGTTGGAGGTGAGGCAGAAGCTCGGGTACCTACCACAACGCGCACCTCTCTACGGCGAGATGAGCGTGTGGGAGTACCTGCGCTTCAGCGCCGACATGCGCCAGATCGACATGGGCACGTTCAAGACGCGCCTGCGCAAGGTCGTGGAGGTCTGCGGTCTCGCCCAGGTGCTCGGCAAGGACATCCGCACCCTGTCCCACGGCTATCGCCAGCGCGTCGGGCTCGGGCAGGCGTTGATCCACGATCCGCCGATCCTGATCCTGGACGAGCCCACGAGCGACCTGGACCCGAACGAGAAGGCCGAGGTCATCAACTACATCCGCGAGATCGGCAAGGAGCGCACGGTGCTTCTGTCGACCCACAATCTTGCCGAGGTCGAGGCGGCCTGTGCCCGCGCGATCATCGTGAGCAAGGGGCGCGTGGTGGCAGACGGCACGCTCGACGACATCCGCGCCAAGGCCGGCAACGTGCGGTACCTGGTGACGGTCGACGAGAAGAACGCGATGACGGGCAAGGCGCCCACGGCCACGGTGGTGCGCGATGCGCTGGCCGGGCTGGCGAAGGTGCAGTCGGTGAGCGAGACGCCGAGCGACGACAAGGCGCACGCCTTCGAGCTGGCGGCTGACAAGGAGAGCGACATCCGCCCCGAGATCTACCGTCTGGCAGTAGAAAAGGGGTGGATCCTGCTGGAGCTGCGTCGCGATGCCAAGACGCTGGGCGACGTGTTCCGCGACCTGACGCGGGGCGAATCGCTGCATGCCCGCGGGCTGGCGGATCGGGACGACGAGGACGAAGACGAGGACGAGGAGGAGGACGACACCGACGACGAGGCTGACGACGACGGCGGTGACGACGAAGAGCAGGACGATCGCGAAAGCGATGCCGGCGATTCAAAGAGCAAGTCGGGCTCCTCTGACAAGAAGAAGAAGGATTGAAGCCATGAAGGCCACACTCACCATCGCGAAGCGCGAATTCAAGTCGTACTTCGACTCCCCGCTCGCCTACGTCGTCATCTGCCTCGGGCTTGCGCTGCTCGGAGTCTTCTTCTTCTTCGTGCACGGCTTCTGGCAGGTGGACCGTGCCTCCATGACCATGCTGTTCAGCTACGCGGCCTGGGGCCTTGGAACGCTGATCGTGCCGGTCATCACCATGCGTCTGCTCGCCGACGAGAAGCGCACCGGAACGCTCGAGATGCTGATCACGCTGCCGGTCAAGGACAGCGAGGTCATCCTCGGCAAGTACCTGGGCGCTCTGGGCCTGGTGTCCGTGCTGCTGC
This sequence comes from Deltaproteobacteria bacterium, assembly GCA_016218915.1. Lineage (GTDB taxonomy): Bacteria > Myxococcota_A > Polyangia > Polyangiales > Polyangiaceae > JACRCQ01. The sequence goes on along the minus strand of JACRCQ010000054.1, from coordinate 198,973 downwards.
TGGCGACTGCGCTCTACCCGATCCTGATGTTCAAGTGGCCCTGGCACCTGGGACCCCTGGACACCGGACCGGTGCTGGCTGGCTACCTCGGCCTGCTGCTCTACTCCGCAGCGGCTGTCGCCATCGGGCTGATGATCTCGTCGCTGACCGAAAGCCAGGTCGTCGCGTTCTTCGTCACCTTCATCGTGCTGCTGGTCATGCACAAGGTCGCCGACATCGGCGAGTTCGCCCCTGGAAGACTCGGCGAGATTGCACGCGCGGTCAGCTTCGAAGCGAACCTGACCAACTTCGCGCGCGGTCTGATCGACACCCGCAACGTGATTTATTTCCTCTCGATCACCGGACTGTGCCTCGTGATGGCCTTCCGGAGTCTCGAGAGTCGGAAGTGGAGCTGAGCCATGGCCCTGGAACGCAAGACTCGAGCAGCAACCGAGACTGGTCTGTACCTCGCGATCCTTGCCGGCATCGTGATCGTGGTCAACGTGCTGTCGCACGGCTGCGGCCCGATCAACGGCGTGTACTCGCGCGCTGACACCACGCGCACCGAACGCTTCACGCTCTCCAAGGGAAGCGGACGGCTTCTGGGCACGCTCAAGCAGCCGATCACGGCCGAAGTGTACGTCACCAAGGGGCTCGCGAAGCTCAACGCCTTCGTGCACGACCTCGAGGACCTGCTCAAGGAATACGAGCGCGCAGGTGGCGGCAAGTTCGTCTACAAGATCATCGAGGCCAAGAGCGACGAGCAGAAAGCTGCTGCCAAGGAAGCCGGGCTCAAGGAAGCCGCCTTCGGCGAAGGCAGCGAGACCGGCGAAGACAAGGCCTCGATCGCCCAGGGTTACATGGGCATCGTGTTCAAGTACGGCTCCGAGAAGGACACGATCCCGATCATGTCCCCGGACCGCGCGGATGGTCTTGAGTTCTGGATGACCAACAAGATCCGCGAAGTCCGTGACAAGGCTGACGACCTGCACCACCGCATCGGCGTGGTGTCGGGCAAGGACGAGATCAAGCTCAGCGAGCCCAACTTGATCGCTGGCGGAGGCAAGGGCGCTCCCTCGATGAAGAGCATCATGGAGCAGAACTTCCCGTTCTATAAGTTCGAGGAAGTCGACCTGAAGGACGGCGCCACCGAGATCGACGAGAAGCTCGACGGCCTCGTGATCACGCAGCCCGGCAAGGACTTCAACGACAAGGAGCTGCGCCGGATCGACCAGTTCGTCATGAAGGGCAAGTCCCTCGCCATCTTCGCGTCCGCGGTCAACCTCAAGAACGCCGACCCGTCGATGAAGGCCACGATGTCGATGCACAATCTCGACAAGCTGATGAACGGCTACGGCGTCGAGATGGCCAAAGACGTGAACATGGACTGGAACCGCCAGCGCATTCCGATAACGGATCAGCAGGGACGCGTGGTGGGTGCGATTCGCGCTCCGGGCCTGTCGCAGCCGCAGTACTTTGCCGGGCTCGACGGCGAGCAGCAGTTCCTCGACAACTCGTTCGCAGGCTTCTTCAGGATCGAGGAGATCGCGTTCCCGTTCGCCTCGAGCCTCACGCCGCATGCGGACAAGCAGCCTGGAGCCAAGGTCAAGGTCGTGGCCCGCACCACCCCCGGCAACAGCTCCGAGACCGGCGATTCCATCGATTTTCGCCCGTCCACCGACAAGAAGCCCAAGCCCCCCTTCACCCAGAAGGCGATCGCGATCGTGGTCGAAGGCAAGCTCAAGAGCGCGATGGGCGGCGGCGACGCGGACGGCATCAGCATTCCGGCCGAGTCCAAGGCAGAAGGCCGCGTGATCGTGGTCAGCTCCTCGGCGTTCCTTGCGAACCCCTACGCACGCGCCGGTAACGGCCCGGACCTGGGGCCGCAGTTCGCCATGATGGGCAACATCGGCGGCGACGAGATGCTCCAGCAGGTGTCGCAACCCTACGCGATGAAGTACCTGACCAACACCATCCTGGCGTTCAAGAACCTGCTCGACTGGATGAGTGGCGACACCGACCTGATCGCAGCCAGCGCCAAGATCCTCGGCGAGCCGAACCTGACCTACGCCGACATCCAGAAGCCGAACGTCTCGTCGGCGACCGACGAAGCCTCGCTCAAGCAGGCGATCGAAGAGGTCAAGAACCAGCGCAAGAAGGTGCAGACCAACGTGCAGTGGACGCTGACGGCGCTGTTGCCGCTGCTGTTTGCTGCGTACGGGATCGCTCGTTGGCGGATGCGTGAAAACGCCCGCGCCCACATCTCCCTGGACTGAGGCTCAGAGATGCAGACGGAAAAGAAGATCTACCTCGCGCTCGGCGTCCTGGTCGTATTGGTGGGCCTGGTCTACATGCAGCTCAGGCGCTCCAAGCAGGACATCGAGAAACACACCAGCCCGGCAGCAGCCGCATCCGGATCGTTCCCGGACATCAAGCTCGCAGCCGACGACGTCGACAAGATCACCAAGGTCAAGATCAAGACCGAGAAGGCCGACGTGACCCTGGAGAAGAAGGGCGACAAGTGGGAAGTCACCGCCCCGCTGCAGGCGCCGGCCAACGGCTCCTTCGTCAAGCAGATGCTCGACAACATGAAGGAGCTCAAGATCAAGGACGCGATCAACGACACGCCCGAAGCTCCCACCATGTACAAGGAGTACCAGCTCGAGCCCGACAAGGCCGTGCACGTCGAGGCCTGGAAAGGCTCGGACAAGCCCTTTGACATGTACTTCGGAAAGAGCGGCTCTCGCGGCCAGATGGCGCGCACCGCTGCCAAGCCCAGCATCTGGGTCATCACCGGATACTCGTCGTTCCAGTACGCTCGCGAGCTCAAGGACTGGCGCAACAAGGAGATCCTCAAGTTCGAAGACGCGAACGTGATCTCCATCACGCTCAAGAACGAAGAGGGCGACTGGTCGTTCTCGAAGAACGACGACAAGTGGAGCGGTACCTTCAAGAAGAAGGCGATCGAGCGGTTCGACCCTGAGAAGATGAAGAGCCTGCTGACCGCGTACAAGGCGCTGAACGCCGACGACTTCGCGGACGGCAAGTCGGACACCGAAACCGGCCTCGACAATCCCTCGGCCGTCATCACCTTCGAGCTCAAGGACAACGCCGGCAAGCACACGCTCAAGGTCGGCAAGGTCTCGACCGGATCGAACCGCTACGCCCGCAAAGAAGGCGACAACACCAACTTCATCATCGGCTCCTGGGCGGCAGACTGGGCCGTGGCAAAGGTCGACAAGTTCCAGAAGCCTGAAGACAAGAAGGGCGACGCGGGTGCGGACGCTGCCAAGGGTGGAACGCCCCCGGGACCGCCTCCGGGCATGCCGCACGGGATGCCCAACATGCCTCCGATGGACATGGAATAGTCACAGGCTCCAGCCAGCTCTCAGCCGAAGATCTGGCCCCAGTACGTTCCCCAAGATCCACCCGCATAGAAGCCTATGCCCACGCGCGAGAAGCCGCCGTTGAGCATGTTCGCGTTGTGACCAGGGCTGTTCTTCCAGCTGTCCATCACCTCTGCAGGACTCCCTTGCCCCACCGCGATGTTCTCGCCGGACGCGCTCGTGCCGCACAGTGCAGCGCGATCCCAGGGTGAGCTCACGGCGCCCTCAGGCGCGGTGTGGCTGAAGAAGTCATGCGCCGCCATGTGGTGGCAATGCCCTTCGATCGCGGCTTCCAGGTTGTTGTCGTAGGACAGAGGCCCGACACCGTTGTTCGCCCGGTGCTGGTTGAGCAGGTTGAAGACCTCGGTGATGAACTGCTTCTCCTGGGTGCTCGGCACACAGCACACCGGGATCACTCCGCCCGGCTCGTTGCCGGTCCCCCCGGGATCGGTCTTGGTCTCATGATGTCCGGTGGGAGCGACGCACTTGTTGCCGTTGCACAGGTCGCCGTTCTGACAGCTGCCGCAATTGAGGGTGGCGCCGCATCCATCTGCGAGAGAGCCGCACTGGTAGCCGGCTGCCGCGCAGGTCGTGGGCGCGCACGTGCACTTGTTGGCGTTGCACGACGCATTGGGTTGGGAGCACGTGCCGCAATCGAGCGGGTTGCCGCACGCATCATCGCTCGCGCCGCACTCGGCTCCGCGGCTGGCGCAGGTCGCTGGCGTGCAGCTGCCGCCGCTCCCGCCGTTGGAGGTCCCGCCTTGGCCGCCAGCGTTGGTTCCCCCGTTGCCGCCAGCGCTTGTCCCCCCGCTTCCGCCAGCGTTGGTGCCTCCCTCGCCCGTCGTTCCCCCGTCTCCCCCCGTGCCACCCCCGCTCCCGCCGTCTCCGCCGCTGCCTGCCGCGCTTCCGTCCTCGCCTCCGTCGGCCTCGAAGTTCAAGCCGTCGTAGTCGAGGAGGCTGGAGCAGCCCGTGAGGCACACGCTCACCACGCCCACCCAAGCGTGCAGGAAACACGTCCTCATGGACTCATGATAGCCGAGATCGGACCGCACCGGGTTTCTTGTGACGGGGCCGCCTTCGACGCGTTGCGTGGGCAAGCAGGCCCGCCAGGGTCAGCGCCAACCATCCGACATGTGGACCGGGCGCGCTGGTACGGCACCCGCATCCGGAATCATCGCCCGTTGCGGTTCCCCCGTGCGAGGCCCCGGCCCCGCCGCTGCCCGCTGTGGCGTCTGCGCCAGAATCCGTCCCTGGCCCTGCCCCAGCAGCTCCACCGGTTGCCGCGGCTCCGGCAGCTCCCGCAGCGCCGCCCTGATCCGAGGTCGCGTCCTGCGAAGCGTCAAGGGCGGTGCCCCCAGAACCACCTTGTCCGGAGTCCTGCCCCGCCTCTGCGCCTCCGTCGGTCGGATCAACGCCTCCATCCGGATCGGTCCCATCACACTTGGGCACGGGCTCCATGCCCGGGTCCTCGAAGGAACCGGGCAGACGCTGGCCTGCGATGGCAAGGCTCTCGGGCAGCGTCATGCCAGGGTAGGCGTGCTTTTCGACGAACGTGCCGTCGTGCTTGAAGACGTAGATCTCGTTGGAGTTGAAAGATGCAACCAGCACGCGGCAGTCGTGGGTGATGACGATGCCCGTGGGATTGAGCAAGCCGGCTTGGGTGAAGCTGCGCTCAAAGGCCCGGTTTGGCGAAAAGACGGCGACCTCGTTCTTGCTGAATTGCGATACGAAGATCCGGTCGGTTCCGTCGACGAACATGTCCTCCTGGTACAGCCCCATCTCCACGCCGAAGGTCGCGATCAGGTTGCCGTTGGTGGCATCGAGCTCCCGGATGCCGCGTCCTGCAGCGGAGAAGTCGGACAGGATCACGTGCCCCTGGAGCGTGAAGTTGACGTTTCCGAGGTTGCTGTAGGAGAGATCGTTGACGAGGTAGCTCTGGAAGGTTCCGGCCATGTCAAATCGCGGGACGCGGCCATCGCCTGCGTTGGAGCTGGCGTACAGGATTCCCTTCTTGTCGAAGTTGAGCGCTTCGACCGACGGTGCGCTGTTGCTCGCCATGCTCCATTCCACGACCTTGGCGCCGTTCTCGTCGAACCCCAGGACGCGATGGTGGTTGGTGTCAGCGACATAGAGCCGTCCTGTCGGCGTGAAAGCCATGCCGTTGGGGCTGAGCAGACCTTCGGCATCGAACCAGGTCTTGACGAACACGAGGTTGTCATCGAGCTCGACGATGTTGTTGCCGCCGCGGTTCGTGATGAACACGTGCCGCTTTTCGTAGGCGGAAGCGTGCAGCGACGCGAGCAGGGCCGCGGACAGACACACAGAACCCAGGACGAGCGAGCGGAAGCGCATGACCCAGCTTCCTTTCAGCTGCGGTGGGTGTCAACGGATCCCGCTCCCGGAGGATGCTCTCTCGCTGCCACGAGCGGCGATGGTAGGATGGCTCGAAGGTCGCGACTGTCGCTGTCAGGTGGTTGGTGGGATGGGCAGCATGCATCGACTTCGCATCGCTCCGGCGCTCGCTGCCATGCTCGCCCTGGCGACAGACGCATGCAGCCTCAATCGCGCAGGAGACTTGGAGCAGCTTGCGGACGCCGCGGTGGCGCAACCCGAGGGCGGGGATGAGCCGCCGGTCGCCCTTTGCAAGTCCGACCTCGACTGCGCCGAGCGTCCGGTGGCCACCGTGCCCGTGGGATGTGCCGAGTGGATGTGCGATCCGTCGTCGCGCGAGTGCGCGCTGATCGCGCACGACGCAGATCACGACGGGCACCGGGATGCGAGGTGCACCTCGAGTGGGGCCAGCGTGGTCAAGGGGGGCGACGACTGCAACGACCAGGATCCGCTGATACACGCCGGTGCCTGGGATGGTCCCATGGCCCACGCCGTTCCCTTTGGCGTGATGCTGCCGGGATTCGACTCGAGCTACTTCTCCAGCCCAGACCTGAAAGGAGCTGCTGCTGCACTCCGCCAGGACGTCGCGGTGGACTTCGACTGGCATCTGGGCACGCCCGACGCTGCGATCCCGTCGGGTCCGTTCGGAGCGCGCTGGACCGGGTTCCTGGAGCCGCCGCAAGCGGGAAACTACACGTTCCACGTATCAGCGGACGACGGCGCGCGGGTGTGGGTGGCAGGGTTGCAGATCTTCGACCTGTGGTACGGCGCGGGTCCGATCAGCGCATCAGCGGACGTCCAGCTGAAAGCCGGCGCGCCGATCCCGATCAAGGTCGAGGCATTCAACGCGATCGGCGAGGCGAGCATCAAGCTCGAATGGGAAGGCCCGTACATGGCCAGGACTGTGCTCACCACGCAGTCCAAGCCCGCGAGCGGCGAGCAGCTGGATCGGTGCGATGACGTGGACCAGGACTGCTCTGGGGTGGCAGACGACGGTGTCGTGATCGACGGCGCGCGCACGCGGAGCTGCAACTCGTGCGCAGCGAATGCGACCAAGGAGTGCGGAGCGCCAAGCATGGCTCCCTGCCACAAGGGGGTTGCGACCTGTCTGCCGTCCGGCAAGTGGGGAGCATGCGCTGGCGAGCAGCTGCCTGTGGTGGAGACGTGCGACGGCGTGGACAACGATTGCGATGGGAAGATCGACGACGAGTTCAAGGTGGGGACGGCGTGCACGTCCGGAGTCGGAGCGTGCGCAACACCGGGGCTGATGAAGTGCGACGGCGCGTCGGCTGCGAAGTGCGACGCAACGCCGGGCGCGCCGGACGACAACTGGCACACGGTCGCAGGCGCGAATGGAAGCTGGGACTGGAACTGCGATGGCACGGAGGAGCCGGCTTTCACAGTGTTCCAGGACGCGGCGTGGTGCCCGAAGCTGACGGCGTACTGCGCGACGTTGACGACCCAGGCGCAGTGCAACCAGGGCAATGCGAACAATGTCGGGGACTTCCTGTTCCCGTGCTGGGGTTCGACTGCGTGCGGCGCCCAGATTGCGCTGCAGCAGTGCTGGTGGAGCGGGGTGTGCAGCATCGGGGCCACGGACACGGTGAACTGGCGCCAAGCCTGCAAGTAGGGCACGGCAGGAAGGTAGCCCCCTGGGGTTGCGCGAGTTGCGCACCGGTTGCGCAAGTCGGGCACGCGGGTTGCGCAATCTCACTCGTCCAAGGCGCAAAATTGCCTGCAACCCCGCGGGAAGTGATGGACCGGCTTGTGCAACTGCCGCTCACCATGCATCGAACGAACCTCTCCAAGGCTGATGTCTCCTGCTCGGATGCTCCCCGTCCGCAGCGAATGGGTCGGCTGCTGGGGTCCGATGACCTTCTCGACCCGCCCACCGAGCTCACGCTCGAGTTGCTGATCGAGGAGCCCGCGAACACCGTCCTCGAGGCTTCGTACAGCGGCGCGTTCCCGTCGCTCACCGATGCGACCTCGGAGCTGATCAGCGATCTCGATCTCGTGGAAGACGAGCAGGAGACTGGCGCTTTGGAAATCGAACCCGAACCCGAAGAGGAAGCGGTCGCCGATCTGTCGGAAGAAGCGCTTTGCGAAGTGGAGCCGATCAAGGTGGCGGAAGCGACTGCGGAGACCACGACGACCACGCAAAAGGCGTGGGAAGTATCGCTCGAAGACGATGCGAGCGTGGACGTGTCGGTGAGCTTCACCGCACGACGCGACGCCCTGCTTCCTCCGGTGCCGTCGGACGCGACGCAAGAGCTGTCCGCCGACGACGTGGAAGAGGTCAAGGTCGAGCAGGTCGACGCGCTGGTCACCGCGGACCTGGAGCTGCTCGTCGAGCAGCAGCAGGCGCAGGCCCCAGCGCCCGCTTCGGAGACGGTTCTGTACTACTGCCGCCCGGGTGAGACTCTCCCGCCGGGCGCCGAGTATGCCGAGGAGCTGCCGCGCTTCGCGATCAGCAGCAAGCGCAAGGCCTTTGCACGGCTGCACAGATGTGCGGGTAACGCGCAGCATCCGGCGTCACCGCTGCCATCGTTCCGCATCGACGGAGCATCGCAGACGTCCTCGAAATTGCCTCCGCCCCGCTTGCCGAAGTTCATCATCGACTGACGGGTTCGCGGCCCGCTCATCCCACATCTCCTCCCCAAAGACTGCCGATTTGTGGGCCATCACAACAGGTGGCGCGTAGGGTCGGCGCCATGCAACCGCGCACTGCTCGATGGCTCAAGCCGGCACGTCAGCTCCATCACATCAAGGTCACTGCAGGTGAGCCGTGCTCCTGCCGCACCACGATCGACACGACCGCGGTCGCAGCGCGCGTCCAGTCCGTGGAGCGATGCTACGGCGTGACGCTTCCACCGAGCTACCGCGAGTTCCTGCTGCGCTACGACGGCTGGGCCAACGTTTTCCGAGGCGCCGCGCTCCTGTCGACCGCGCAGCTGCTCAACCCTGCGTGGCACCACCGCGCCGAGATCGCGCTGGAGCGGGCGGCGTCTGCGCACCTTCCTGGGCGTCATGACAGCACGCGCAACAGCTGGGGTGACGACAACCTGATTCCGATCGGGCTCGACTCGAGCGGAAGCATCGTGCTCGTGCTCGACGCGACGTCCACCAACACGTGGGGCGAGATGGAAGCCGTTGCGTGGATCTCGGAGCTGGGCCTGCGAGTGCCGAGCTTTGCGGACCTGCTCGATCTGTTCTGCGAGCTGTCCAACAAGGGAGCCAGCTGCCGTCCCCGCGACTTCGAGTTCTGCGCGGCGTAGTTCATTCGCATTCTCATTCTCATTCGCATTCGCATTCGCATTCTCGTTTCCAGTTCCCAGTTCCTAGTTCTCTGCCACATCTCTGCCACATCCTCTCCTTGATCCTTCCTCTCCGCTGACCGCGAGCTGCCACGGCGCTTTGGCAGGCTCCTGGCAAACAAGGAGGCAAGGAATGACTCGAACCCTCGTAGCAACGCATGGACGCACAGCGCTGCTTGCGATCGCCGGTCCAGCCGTGATCGGCGCAGCGCTGGGCATGCCCTTCGGATTGTCAAAGCTCTTGGCCGAGGCAGGGATGGTGACCGCGATCGTGGTCGGCCTGTCGGTGTTCATGATCCCGGCGCTGTACATCGGCACAACGCTGATCGGTGCTGCTCCCTCTGCTGACCGGGTCGGAGCCTCGGCAGCTTCCGCACTTCGCGCAGGGGGTACCCTCCTTCTCGGCCTGGCACCTGCGACCGTGTTCCTGATCGCGACGTCGCAGACGCGGCTCGTGGTCTGGGCCCTGGGCTTTCTGGTGCTGGCTGCGAGCATGCTGGCGTCGCTTCGCATCCTGTTCTCGGATCTGTTCACCACCTCAGCCGCACGGCTTCGGGCGCTTCCCGTGTTCTTGGTCTGGTCGGTCGTCTCCCTCGGCCTGGGCGCGCACCTGTTCGCCCGCAGCCTGGAGCGATCCGGTGCAACGACGATCGCGCAGAGCGTGATCGAGCCTGATGACAAGGAATGAAGGAGCGGCGCCATGCAAAACGTGATCGAAGATCTTGCTCCCCAAGCCGAGCCGACCTCCCCGCCATTCGCCTCACCAGGGCTTGCAGCGATCGATCAGCTGCTGCGCGACGTGCCAGCCTTCCTCGACCGGATCCGCGAGGGGAAGAACCTCGCAGAGCTTGCGCGCGCCATGATCCTGACCGTCGCTGTCGGAGCTGCGGTGTTCGGCGCTGCCATGGGCGCACATCGCGGCGGGATCCAGGTGCTGTACTCTGCGGTCAAGCTGCCTGCGGTGATGCTGCTGACCACGGCTGTGTGTGCTCCTGCGCTCACCGCATTCAACGCAGCCTTTCGCCGGCAGGCGTCGATGCGCCGGGACCTTTCCCTGGTGCTCAGCTCCCTGGCGCTGACCTGCCTGGTGCTCGCTGCACAGGCTCCGATCGTATTCCTCGCGGTGGAGCTCGGGGCTGCCTACCACACGGTGATCCTGCTCGTGGTCGGCTGCTGCTGCCTAGCAGGCATCGTGGGGTTGACCTTGTTCCAGCGCGGTCTGGGGCTGGATCCCTCTGCTGGGCGCTGGGCGGTCGGCATCGCCCTGCTGATGGTGTTCGGGGTGGTGGGCACGCAGATGTCGTGGACGCTGCGTCCCTTCCTGGTGCGTCCGCGCACGCCCGAAGCACCGTTCGTGCGCAGCCTGGAAGGAAGCTTCCTCGCGGCTGTCGTCACGTCTTCGCGCTCTGCGCGCGGCATCTACTGGCGTGAGTCAGCACCGCTTCCGGGCGAAAGCCGGAGGGCGCCGTGAAGCTCCTGGAGCTGGGCTTGCTGTACGCGCTCATCGGTGTGGGGTGCGGCGTGGCCGTGATGGTGTGTCGTCCTCGCGGCGAGCGGCACCTGGTCGACGCTGTGCTGATGACCGGGCTGTGGCCGGTGTACGGGCCGTTCGTGCTGGCGAGCGCGCGTGGGATCGACGAGGCGCAGACCGGAAGCGAGGTGGCGTTCCTGGTGGCGCTTCGCAGGGCAGGGGGCACGCCCCTGGCCGTGCTGCTGCCGGATCAGGCGACGGTACGCGCGCTCGCGAGGAGGCTTCGGGTCGCGCAGAGCAAGGTCGATGAGATCGACGGGTTGCTCAAGCGTCCTGAGTTCGACGAGCGCGATGCGCTTGCGCGCTGTGCAGAGCTCAAGGAGCGAAGCGCATCGGAGTGCGCGCAATCGTCGGCAGGCATGCGCGTGCAGAACATTCGCAGGCTGCGCGGGCTTCGCGATCGATTCTCGCGCGAGCTCGACGAGGTTGGGGAGCTTCTGGTGCAGCTCAGGACGCAGGCCGACGTGGTGCGGTTGGCCGGCGCGCCGGATGCCGAGACCCGCGATCTGGTGCAGGAGATCATCTCGAGGGTGGAGGGGCTTGATCGGATGATGGATGACGAGCCGTGCATGGCGCTTGATCGCGGGCCGGCGCCGTGGAATCAACCTGTGTGAACATGGCTCCGACGCAGACCGTGCTCGTGGTCGACGACGAGTCGCACATCCGCGACGTGGTGCAGTATTCGCTCGAGCGCGAGGGCTATCGGGTGATCTGCACGTCAGATGGCCGCGAGGCTCTTGGCGTGCTGCGCAAGGAGCAGGTCGACCTGGTGGTGCTCGACATCCTGATGCCGGAGCTCGACGGCCTGAGCGTGTGCAGGAAGATCCGCGAGCAGAGCCAGCTGCCGATCATCTTCCTGTCGTCGCGGGCCGAAGAGGTGGATCGCATCCTGGGGCTGGAGCTGGGCGGCGACGACTACGTCACCAAGCCGTTCAGCCCGCGGGAGCTTGCCACCCGGGTCAAGACCGTGCTGCGTCGGACTGCGAACCGCTCCGAGCCATCCGAGGGCGGCGAGTCGCTCGTGCACGGCATCCTCGAGATGGATCTGCCGCGTCATGAGGTGCGGGTGCGCGGTGAGGTGGTGCCAGACCTGACCGTGACCGAGTTCGCGGTCCTGCGCGCCTTGATCGAGCGTCCAGGGCGCGTGCTCACGCGCACGCAGCTGATCGATCGCGCCTACGAGCACGACAACCACATCACCGAGCGGACCATCGACACGCACATCCGTCGCATCAGGGCGAAGATGCGCCCGTTCGGCGTGGATCCGATCCAGACCGTGCACGGTCTGGGCTACAAGGCGTGCGAAGTGCCGACATGAGCCAGGCGGTGCGACGCCGGTGGCTCGATTGGATCTTCAAGATCCGCTACCGCCTGCTGCTGGTCAACGTGCTGGTCGTGGTCGTGCCGCTGATCGGCATCAGCTTTGCGCGCTTCTACGAGAAGGAGATGCTTCGCAACCTGGAGGACGACATGATCCACCAGGGCGAGGTGCTGCGCGAAGGGCTGGTGGCTGACCCTGCAGGGCTGCGTCTGGCAGAGCGCGAGCCGATGCTCATGGCAGCGGCACGAGGGACGCGCACGCGCATACGTCTGCTCGATGCAGCAGGCTCCATGGTGGCAGACTCGCATCGCAACGGGCCGCCGGAAGGGCGCGAGCAGCCGCCACCTTCGTTGATCCCGAGGCGATCGTCGTGGGCAGCGGAGCAGCCGGATGCGCCCGGGCCTGCGGAGCTGATCGATCTCGCATCCAGGCCCGAGGTGCTCAAGGCGCTTCGGGGGGAGTACGGAGCAGCGACGCGCGTCTGGGAGAACGGAGACCGGCTGTTTCTGTTCAGCGCGCTTCCCGTCCACAAGGACGGCAAGGTCCAGGGCGTGGTGTACGTCACGCGATCGACCAACGTGGTGCGAGCGGCGTTGTACAGGTTCCGCACCACGCTCCTGAAGATCCTTGCTGCAGCGGTTGCAGCCACGGCCGTGCTGTCGCTGCTGTTTGCCCGGACGATCTCCAGACCGCTGTCGCGTCTGACGCGCATGGCAGAGAGGATCGCTGCAGGGGATCGGGCGCGACGGCTGGAGCTGGATCGTCGGGACGAGATCGGGCAGCTGGCGAGAGCGGTGGATCAGATGGCGCGAAACCTCGAGCAGCGGGCGCGCTACACACGTGAGCTTGCGGCGAACATCAGCCACGAGTTCAAGTCGCCGCTGACCAGCATTCGAGGGGCTTCCGAGCTTCTTCTGGAAGGCGCAGCCGAGGATCCTGCAGCGCGGGCTCGGTTCCTGCGCAACATCCTGGCGGACGCGCACCGGCTCGACCGGCTCGTCTCGCGGCTCCTGGAGTTCTCCCGCATCGAGGATGATGCAACCCCGAGCGAGGTGTTCGACTTCGAGGTGCTGGTGCGTGAGGCGGCTGCGCAGGCCAATGGATCAGCGCCGGTGAACGTGGTCTACAAGTCGCGCACCACGCAGATCCGAGCGCGTCGCGCCCAGATCGCATCTGTGCTCGGCAACCTGATCGACAACGCCGAGCAGTTCGCCACCCCGGGAACCTCCATCGAGGTGCACGTTGGAGGCGGTCCGCGAGGGATGCTGCGCACCAGCGTCCGCAACCAGGGGCCGTCGATCAGCGAAGCGAACCTTCCTCGCATCTGGGACCGATTCTTCACCACGCGCGCGGATCAAGGGGGGACTGGGCTCGGGCTTCCGATCGTCTCGACGATCGTGGCAGCCCATGGGGGCAGCGTGTCCGTGCGCAGCTCCGACGAGGAAGGCACGGTCTTCAGCTTTGATCTTCCGAAGATCCGGTGACCGGGTTGCATGCATGGCGGCTCATGAGCCAAGATGCACGCGAGCCATGCGAATCTTCCTGCTCTTGACACTTGTGATCGCTGCCGGTTGTGTCGGATCCAAGACCACGCCGTCTGAAGACGCAGCGCCCGCGCCTCCCAGCAGCAGCGTGACGTTCCCGAGCCTGCCCATGCGTCCGCTCACGCGGATGCCGACGCTTCGCTATCAGCCTCCGGGCGATGGCGGAGCGTTGCCGGCGCCGGGAACGCCGTGAGGGCGAAGCTGCGATCCGCACTCGCCCCTCACCGCCGCGCCCGATGTGTCGGCATTGCGGCGGGAGGAGAGGGCAACGATGTTGCGCAACCCCTCGCCGTGTGGCCCCTCTCCTGCCGCCGCAGTGTGGCGTTGCGGGATGCGGCGGATCAGGAGAGGGGCTCGCGCGAATCGCCAGTTCAGGGCGGGGGTGAGGTGATCGATCTCTTGGCGGGTTCAACGTGCACGCCCTCCGCCCAAACTTCGAAAGCCTCTCCGCGCGTCTGCGCAAAGCTCGAGATCACCCACCATTTGTCCTGAAAACGAAACGACAGCTCGATCATGAATCCGATCGGAGCGCGTCGGGCTCGCAGCGTCTGCCGCATCACGCGCAGCTCCGAGAGCTGATCGAGCGGCACACTCACCTGTCGGTCACCGACTTGATAGATGAACCCATGCTCGAGCGGCCGAACAACGCGCTTGGTCCGATCGCGACTCAACAGGCGCCACAGACCGATCCCGATGAGAGCAGCGCCGATGACGAGGTTCACGGCCGGAGGGCGGGAAGCACCTGCGGTGTAGAACGCGTGTCCCAGGATCGCCGCGCCGCCGACCAGTCCCACGAGCGGCAGCATCGGGCTGTCTGGCACGTTGGGGAGCTGGATGGGCTCGCCTTGCGAGCTGCCCAGCTCGAGCTTTGCAGGCTGCCGGGATGCGAGCCCGTCGAGCGGCTTGGCCTCCTCGTCTGTGAGCTCAGCTGATCCAGCGGACACGAGCGGGGTCTGGCAGTCCGAGCACGCCTCGATTCCAGCCTGGTACTCGGCTGGCCGGTGGAAGGTTCTGCGGAACGGGCACGCCGGGTTGGGGCAGAGGCGAGCGGGTAGGGATGCCATCCGCCGCGACTGTAGCAAAGGAAGGGCTCGTGACGCCAAAGCGCTCGCGGCACCGTTCCGCGCCGAAACCACCGACCGCTGTGTCTCGACACCAGGCCCGGAACCGTATAACCAAATATTTCCTGTGTGCCGACAGGCACCACGTCATCTGCGTCATCTCCTGGAGGTCTCTATGAGAACGTCTTCGTACGTCAGTTCGCTCGCGGCTTTGTTGTTTGCAGCTTGTTCCATCTGGGCATGCAGCTCGTCGGACACGACTCCGGCCCCTGCAGCCGGAGGCTCGGGCGGCGCTACCGAAGGCGGCGTGGGTGGGACCGCTGGTAAGGCCGGCGGCGGCACGGGCGGCACAGCGGGCGGCGGACTGGGTGGTCAGGCCGGCACAGCGGGCGGTGGACAAGGCGGCACAGCGGGCGGCGGAACCGGTGGCACGGCTGGCGGCGGCGGCGGATCTTGCGTCAAGGCCGAGGATTGCGGCGACACGAAAGTGAATGTCTGCGATCCCGCTACGGCAACCTGCACCAAGGGTCAGTGCGACAGCACCACCGAATGCCCCACGGGCAAGACCTGCCTGGCGCAGGTTTCGCAAGCGTCGGTCGGCGCCTGCTACACCGAGTGCACAGCGGTGCCCACGGAGACCGGTTGCGCATCGGGTGAGTCGTGCGTTTCGACCGAAATCGCGGCCCCGGGTGGCGCGTGCAAGAAGACGGGCGCCGGCGCTGCCGACGGCCCCTGCGATGCGGCCAGCCCGAACAGCTCACGCTGCGTTGCAGGCTACAACTGCATCCAGGAAGGCAGCACGGAAGTCTGTCGCAAGCTCTGCGACTTCTGGGGGACATCGGATTGCGGCGCCACGCTGAAGTGCGACGGGCTCTGGATGACCTGCGTCGGCAACGGCGAGGCCACCGCGATTGGCGGCACCTGCACCGGCGATGACGGTATCGGGTGCGCGCCGACCGGCGGCAAGTACGCTGGCATCTGCAACAACGGCACCTGCGTGCAGTGGTGCCACGTCAGCCCCGATGATTGCCCCTCCGGCATGGTCTGCGGTCCGCTCAGCTCGGGCAGCGCGGTGGGTCTGTGCGAGACGGCGCCTGTGCCGCCCCCGGACGGTTGGACGTGCAAGGCTGAGTGGTACGCGGACGGCTACTGCGACTGCAAGTGCGGCGCATGGGACACGGACTGCGACGATCCTACGAACCAAGTGATGGATTGCGACGCTGACGCTGGCGAAGGCCCGGTCTGCATCTCGGTCGGAGTGTGCGGCTACGCCGAAGCTGGCGCGACCGACTCTGCCGGCGGCGGCTGATCGCCTGCCACCCTTGCCGTAGCCACCATCCCCCCCTCACTCCGCCGCAGCATCCCGAACCCGTAGCTGCTCCCGCTTCCTGAACGGAAACTCCTTCCGCTCCTTGTGCGGTCGATCCGTCGAAGGTCCCGCATCGTTGAGCCCGGTGCTGACCTCGTTGCACAGGCAGCCCGGAGCGATCGAAACGGCTAGCACCAGCAGGCAAAACAACACAGTCCGCATGGCTCTACATCTTGGGCGCAAAGGGCAGGATCGACTTGAGATCCTCGTCGATGAACCGCAGCTGCAATCCGAGGAAGTAGTCGCGACGATCCCGGTTGAAGATGTCGTCCACACCGCTGATCAACCAGAGCCTTCGCAAGAACTCGTAGCTGAGCGCAAACCGCCAGCGCGGCTGCAGCTGCTCGCCGAAGCCGAACAGATCCTGGCGGATCTCGAACCGATCCTGCAGCAGGTGCAGATCCAACCCCACGCCGCCGGTCGACTCCTTGATGCCGAACCGCCCGGTCAGCGGCCCGATCCTGCGCGCAAACTGGAACGAGAACCGGAACGCATTGCTCGTCGTCGTCCGAATCTCCCGGTAGTGCGGCGGCTGGTTCGGGTTGGTCGTGTCGACGTCGACCTGCTCGAACGAGGTCTTGCCGCGCGGATCGTTGATCAGCTCGATCGCGTAGTACTTGTCCTCGCGAGGCTGCAGCCGGAGCTCCAGATAGCTCTTGATGGTGTTCGACTGGAAGTTGTAGTCGTTGCGAAGCCCGATCACCGTCTGCGTGCGCGAGATCCCGCCCACGAAGTCTCCAACGCCTTCCACCACGTTGTTGACCTCGTTGATCAGCGTCTCGTCCTTGGTCAGCTTGCCGATCGTTCCTTCGCCTCGATCGATGCGTCCGGTGATGCTGTTGACGTGCGCAAGCGCTGCCTGCAGATCCACGCTCGCCTTGTTGAGGTTGTCGACCGTGTTGCGAACCGCGCCCATCGGTCCCTTCTGGCCGTCCGGCTGGTTCTCGGAGACCAGGGTGCGCACCTCGGACGTGATCACCCGGACATTCTCGAGGATCTGCTGGATCTCCGGGCCGCTTCGGCCTGAGATCCCCTCGACGTTCAGCACGATGCGACGGATCGATTCGCGGTTCTCCTTGATGGCCTTGTTGAGCGAGTCGGTGACTTCGGCGAGGTTGGCGAGCGTGGCCTGGATGTCCTTCTCGCCCTTGTCTGTGCCGATCGAGCCAGCGAGGCTCTTGGACACGGCCTTGACCTGCTCTGCGATCTCGCCCACGTCCTTGAGGATCTGGTCGGTCGTGGTCGGCTCGATCACGTTCTTGATCTCGTCGCCGTCGTGAAGCGTGGGCTGGTTCTCGTTGCCCTGACCGATCACGATGACGAACTCGCCCAGCAGGCTCGACGCGCGCTTGGACAGGGAGGCGTCGGTATGCAGCGCGATCTCAGGGCGCACCTTCACATCCACGCGCGCCTTGCCATGCTCGAGCCGGATCCCGGAGACGTTACCGATCGGGATGCCGGCGACCATGACCCGGGAGTAGGTGGCCAGGCCGGAGGCGTCGTTGAGGTACGCATGAACAGTGTACCCCCCGGAGGTACCGGCCGACGGGTTGATGAACTTCCAGATTCCGTAGCCCGCACCTACGCACACGAGGGCGAACAGCCCGACTTTTGCCCCTCGTGTCCACTCTGCCATCTGTCAACCTTGCCTGAAACGTAACAAAGACCGAAAGCGTAGGCTACGATCCGTACCATGATGACGTCGCGAGCCGCCGGAATCATCCTGTTTCTTCTGTCCAGCGGGCTGATTGCCTCCTGCGGGGGGGCCCAGAAGCCTGCCCAGGCCCCTGCCGACGCTGCGGGCAGCGCAGCAGCATCCATGCGCCCACCGTCCTGGCTCGGGCCTTACGATGCGGAGCAGCAGAAACTCCTGGCAATGCCCTTGGAAGCGCCGATCGAGGTCCCTGCCCCCAAGGTCTATCCTGACCTGACCCGCTTCACCTTCACTGGCGAGGCCCCCTGCAAAGTCCCCACAGACCTGACCGGCTACTCGGATCTGGTCGGCCAGGCGCTGGGCCAATCGCCCTACCTCTACGTCTTCCGCAACGGCCCTTCGTCGCTGGCCAATACCGTGGCCCAGTACGGTCCTGCGCCAGATCCCGAGCCTGATCCCTGGAAGAAAGCCGTCGCTTCGTCGGGCGGACAAGCTTCGCTCGAGCCAGCGCTCCCATCTGATGAGGTCCGGGCCGAGCTGGACAAAGCCAAGGGGCTCGAGCCTGCGCAGGCCTTCGAGATCCTCAAGAAGGCCTCCAGCTCAGCAGGGGCGACTCCGGGCGTGCACGCCATGGTCGGGGATGCCGCGCTCGCCATCGGCGACCTCGCCGCCGCAGAATCCGCGGCCGCCGAGGCGATCAAGATCGACCCGATGTTCCCTTCCGCGCACCGGATCCTGGCCGAGGTCTACCTGCGACGCTCGGATCGGGACCGGGCAAGAAACGCGATCGCCAAGGCGCTGGCCCTGTATCCGGTATCCAAACGCGCCTGGCAGGTCGCCGAGATGCTCGTCGGACGAGAGATCGTTCGCGATGTGGGCATCCCGCCTGCGTTCATCGAGGTCAATCCCGCCGGCGCCGTGATCGTCGTCTCCTGCGATCGTCCCCTGTGCGAGCGCTACGCAGGGTGCAAAGCCGCCTTCCGCTACGAGCCGTCGCTTCGCGAAGCGATCCTCAGCGAGCCGTCGACCGTCCCCTATCACCTGTCCGCGACCGAAGAGCTCGTCTGCCTCGAGGCGGGCTTGGGAGCCCACATCCAGGCCAAGACCGAGGCCGGCCACTCGCTCGATCCTGATCCGACCGCTGAGCTCTTGGTCCGCCTGGCCCAGAGCAAGGGGCTCACCAGCTACGCGATGTTCGAGATCATCGGAAAGCACAGGCCAGAGTGGCTTCGGGTGGCACCGCAGGCAGTGCACGACGCGATCGTCGGCTACGTGACGACGCGTGTGTTCGGCCCTCCGACCGAAGGCAATCCGGTGACGCCGGCGAGCTCGGGCGTGATCACGGCCATGGCAGCGCCCCCATGGCTGCAAGCGGCGCCACCCACCTTGCTGCAAACGGCTCGACGATGAGGTCGAGCGCATCATGAGCCACCGGCTTGCAGCGTCGATGATCGCTTGTGGGATCGGTCTCGCAGCGCAACCCGCGCTGGCCGTGGATCCAGCGCAATCCTGGGCGTCGCAGAGCGGGCCGCCTTCCCCTGCAGGAGCCTCGGATCCGCGCGATGCGACGCTGCTTGCACAATGCGGGGCAGGGGACACAGCGCTTCATGCGGCAGCGTCGCAGGTTGCCGGGCGGGCCTTGCGAGGGCTTCCTGCGCCGGACATGCACGAGCTGACCTCCACGCTGCACGCGCTGGGCGATCCGCACGTGCGTGCGCGGGCGTGGACGATTCGTGCGCGGAGCGTGTCGCGGGAGGATGCCCGTACGCGTTTGCAGGCGTGGCTCGCAAGCCTCGATGCTACGGGCACGCGCAGGTGCGGGGTTGCCAGCATCGTCGACTCGGAGCAGGGCGAAGCCGTGGCGGTCGTGGTGGTCCATGCGGCAGCGGATCTGGTCCGGCCCGTGTCCACGCGCGTGCGCGCTGGCAGCTGGGTCACGTTCGAGGCCGCAGTGCTGGTGCCGTCGAGCTTTGCCAAGGTGGTCGTGCTTGCGCCTCATGGATCGCCGCGGACGATTCCGACCAGCTTCGACCCATCCACGCGTCGCGTGATGGCTCGATTCATGGCGGATACGCCTGGTCACTGGATGGCGCAGCTGTTGACGTCAGGTTCAGCCGGGCCGCTTCCTTCGCTGGAGACCGACATCTTCGCCGACGTCGCGCCTGAGACCGTGTCAGCCCAGGCACCGGGCGAGCAGCAGGCCTCAGGGGTGAACGACGATGCGGTTGCGATGATGGTGATGCTCAACGCCACGCGAAAGTCGGAGAACCTTGCGCCGCTGGTGCGCGACGTGCGACTGGACGCGATTGCAGCCAGACATGTGCAGGCGATGATGCGAACCGGGGTGATGGGGCACCAGTCTGGAGACGGCACACCGCCGTCCCGCATCGACCGTGCCGGGATCGCGGTCAAGGAGAGCGGCGAGAACGTCGCGCATGCTGGCAGCGTGGTTCTTGCGCATCGCGTGTTGTGGGCGAGCCCTTCGCACCGGGGAAACATGCTTCACAGCCGTTTCCGACGCGTGGGTGTGGCTGCGGCGCGCGACAGCGGCGGCGCGGTCTGGGTCACGCAATTGTTCACCGGTGATGAAGTCGTGATCGAAAACGAGACGTTTTGAGCGTGCGATGTCCTCGGTTTTCAAATCCGGCGTTGTTGCGTACGGTGGAAGAACCGATGGCTTCATCGACGGACAAAGCGGACCGCGACGCTGCGGCGGCCGCGATCGCGTTGGCCGGGCGCTCGATCGCGCAAGGCTCGTTGCTGCTGGCTGCAGGCGAGCACGTGGTGATCGTCGCGGATGCTCCGGGGGCAGCCATCGCGCTTGCGATCGCGGATGCAGCGGGCGAGCTCGGCGCGCACGCCACGTTCCTGCGTCTCGAGTCGCTCGGCCCACGGCCGTTGACCGACTTGCACCCTGCGGTCCGCTCAGCGCTCGGGCGCGCTCACGCGAGCGTGCTGATCGCGGGATTCGAGCCAGGCGAGTTCGAGATGCGCTCGGAGTTCGTGTCCGAAGCCGCGCGCCTCGACATCCGCCATGCACACATGGTCGGGGTAACCCAGCGATCGGTCTTGATGGGAAGCCGCGTGGATCCGCGGGAGATCGAGCTCCTGGCCGCAGCGGTGCGAGCACGGGTGCGCCCTGACGCCATGATTCGCGTGAGGTCTGCGTCTGGAACCGACCTGACAGCCCGGTGCTCTCCGAGCATGCGATGGATCGAGCACACCGGCGTGGTGCGCCCTGGAATGAAGGAGAATCTGCCTGCAGGCGAGCTGGTCACGTGTCCTGGCGACGTGCAGGGCGTGTACGTGGCCGACGGCTCTCTCGGGGATGGCAATGGTGTGCTGCGAGCCACGCTGGGAGTGGCACCGGTTCGCCTGCACATCGACGGGGGCGTGGTCCGCAAGTTCGAGTCTGACGATGCGGTGCTCCTGGACAAGCTCACCCACGCGGTTCGAGGTGTTGCCTATCTCGATCGCGTGGGCTTGATCGGCCTTGGGATCAACACCGGCATGACCGATCTGGCAGGGGACATCTTCACCGATCAGAAGCTTCCCGGATTCCACATCTCGCTCGGCATGACCTTTCCGCAGCTGACCGGGGCGAGCTGGAGCGCGACCAACTGGATCGCGTTCACATCGGTCAACTCGGACATCGAGGTCGACGGCGCGCCGATCCTGCAGGGCGGTCGGTACTTGATTCCGTAGCGCAGACCGTTGCCGCGACGAGCACACTCCGTGGACGCCGTCCGAATGAAAACGCGGCCGCCTCAAGGCGGCCGCTGGTGCAAGGTGAGCTTCGATGTTCAAGCCGCAGCGGCTTTGAGGACGCGCCCTGCTGGTGTCCGCTGCGCAGCTACGCTCGCGGCGCCAGGCTCGCAAAAATCTCCTCTGGCGACTTGCCTGAAGCGATCATGGACGACACATCGCGCTTCTGCAGGACCCAGGCCTTGATCGTCCCGCTCAGGGACGTGTCCCCCATCAGAATCGCCCCAACGACCACGCCGCTGTCGATCACGAGCTTGGCATAGCCCGGCGCCTGCACAGGACGCACGACCTCGGTCATCGTGTCGCGATCCGCGACCAGCGCCCCGATCGAGAAGACGTCGAGATCCACGACCTTGAGCGTGTGGCTCATGGGGAGCCCTGGGAACGACTCCGAGCCGCCTGCTGCGTTGCTTCCAGCCACGCGTCCCATCTCCATCGCTGCTGGCCAGATGCCGTACACGACCCCCTTGTGCTCAGCCACGTCTCCAGCCGCAAAGATGTCGGGATCCGAGGTGACCATCGAGTCGTCGACCACCACCCCTCGCTCCACCCGGAGCCCGGCTTTCTGCCAGAGCAGGGTGTTGGGTCGGACGCCAGCGGACACGATGACGAGGTCGGCTTCGACCTCGGCGCCGCTGCTCAGCTTCAGGGCGCGCGCTGTCTCGTCGCCCAGGACTTCTGCCGGCATGTCACCCAGCACGAACCGGATCCCCTTCTTCTCGAGATGCGCCTGGAACATGGCGGCAGCGGTGGCGTCGAGCTGGCGACCCAGCAGCTGCTTGGCCCCTTCCACCACGGTCACGCGACAGCCCCTGCGCGCGAGTGCAAACGCGGACTCCAGCCCGAGGATGCCACCTCCCACCACTGCGACTGCGGCGTCGCGCGCAGCATGCTCGAGCACGAATCGCGCGTCGGCAAGGGAGCGAATCGCTGTGACCCCGTGCACCAACGCGTTCTTGAGCGGTGGCATGAAGGGGCGTGCGCCGTTGGCTGCCACGAGGCGGTCGTAGCCAAGCGAGCCCCGGCTCGTGCGCACCTCTCGTCGCGCCCGATCGACCTGAACAACGTCGGCTTCGAGCAACACGTCGATCTGGTGATCGGCCCACCACGCAGGCGAGTGGGCGAGCAGGCTGGTCGACTCGAGCTCGCCGCCGAGGTAGCGGGTCAGGCTCAGGCGGTAGTAGGGCACGCACGGCTCGCGGGTGACGAGGGTGATCGATGCGTTCGGATCGAGCGCGCGAATCCGCTCCGCGGCGGTCCAGCCGGCCACGCCGCCTCCGAGCACCACAAAGCGCTTTCCCTCGCGAGCTGCGGGGAACGACGGCCGGGAAGGGGACAGGATTGCCGTTCGAGCCGAGCACTGCGGACACGAGGGGTGGGTGCTGTTCAAGTCGTGATCGCAAAGTGCGCATCGCAGCGCCGCCATGGCCTGCGGCGTCTGCTGCATGGTCTTGAGCGTGGATGGCGGCTTTGCGTCGTCGACCCGATCGAACTCGTCCGGACCTGCGCCGCACACCGGGCACTCGTCAGGCGGGGCGTCCCCTTCATGCTCGTAGCCGCACACGTTGCAGATCCATTTCATGGCTGTCTCCCGCGCTAGGGTGGCGATCGGGTTTCGTTGAACCCTGGCCGCCGCGCAAGAGGAAAAGGGGGCTCTCAGGAGCCAGGATCGTCACGAACGTGACCTCGCAGCCGTTGTGTGGCAGGGATTTTACGGACTTGCAGGTATGGTTGCGGGCAGGATTCGTGCTCGCTGCGTCGCAACGAAAGGTTTCAAGGCATGAACAAGGTTGCTTGGATTCTCCTGGGAGCGCTTGGAACCGCCGTGGTGGCGCATCCGCGCGCGGCAGACGCAGCCCCGACTCCAAGAGGGCCGAACACGCAGCTCGCGCGGGTCATCGATGGGTTGGCGAAGCGCGGGCAGATCTCCGCACAGGACGCCGCGCGCCTGAGGCGCGATGCACTCGAGAATGGAGCCGGTCCGCGCGTGCACCTGCCGACCTCCCAGGACGGGCATCTGCTGTGCCTGACCCAGGCCATGAACGCGGCCAAGAGCTGGGCGCAAACCCAGGACGTGCACCTGATGTCCGACCCGCCCGTGAACGTCGGCTACGTCGAATCCAAGACCCTGCCCCTGCGGGTCTACTACCAGGAGGAGAGCGACAAGTTCATGGCCGAATCGGTGCTGCCGTTGGCCGAGACGGCCTGGACCAAGCAGGTCACCGAAACCGGATACCCCGCACCCTTCACGGGCGAAGACAACCTCCCCGTGATTCCCGGGCTCTGGATCTACATCGCCGACTCCGGCATGGGCGGCGGCGGATACACCGAATGGCTCAAGGATGTCCCTTCCACGCCTGTCTCCGATTGCTCCTCGCGCGTCGTGATCGATCGCCAGAATCCCTACGAATACCTCGAGATCGTCACGGCCCACGAGTTCAACCACACCACGCAAATGGCCACCGATTGCGTGGAGGCGATCTCCGCATGGGAGAACTTCACCAGCGCAGTCGACAGCTACTTCGTCGACGACTGGCAGCTGCCCTACATGATCGGCATCTTCCAGAGGTACCCGGAGTACCCGATCGACTTCTGGTCGTACGGCGACGGGAGCGACGAGCTCGCGTACTACCAGTACGGTGCAGCGCTGTTCCCGATCTTCCTGCGGGAGCGCTTTGGCGGAGGTGACATCAAGCTGCTTCGCGACCTGTGGTACTCGTTCGCCCAGGCCGGCACCTTGACCTGCTCTCCGATGGGATGCACGAGCGATCAGCCCAACACGCCCAACTGGTTCGAAGGCACCGATGCCGTGCTCAAGAAGAACCACGGCAGCACCTGGGACGATGCCTTTGACGAGTTCACCGTGTGGCGCGCGATCACCGGCAGCCACGACGACGGCAAGCACTTCAAGGGCGGAACGCAATACGACGACGTGATGACGGCAGCCACCCACTCGCTGGCCCAGCTGCCGGCCAAGGGCGACCTCGAGCTTCAGGAGTACGGCAGCCGCTACGTCTCGCTCACCCCTGGCAGCTTCCAGGGCAAGCTGCACTTCAAGATCACAGCCGATCCCGAAGCTACCTGGTCCTCGTCCGTGCTCCTGGGGCGACACGCCCAGCCCGTGGAGCGCGTGCAGATGACCTTCGACAAGGCGACTGGAGAGCTGACCGTGCCGGTGCAGGGCAGCATGGAATGGATCACGCTCGTGATCGCGCAGCACAGCGACGGCACCCACAACCCCGACGACATGGAGTACTACACCTCGCGATCGTTCAGCTATCTCGTGGAGGGGATTCCGGACCCTGAGCCTGGGCCAGAGCCGCTTCCCGAGGCTGGCCCTGATGCAAACAAGCCTGGCAAGGATGGTGGCAAGGTGGATTCAGGGCCGGTCGCGGCAGAAGCGGCCCCTTCGGATGACGGCGGATGCGGCTGCGAGGTGCCGGGAAAGCGCGCTGACACGCGCCTTGGAGCCTTTGCGCTCCTCGGCCTCGCTGCGCTTCTTCGCAGGAGACCGGTGCGACGACCCTAGGGTCTCCCAAGGTTCAACGCGCCGTGGTGCGCAACGCCTTGCCGCGGCCCGTGGGATTGCCCACCGGCCTGGGCTCTCGTGGAGGATTGGGAGGCAGCAGCTTGCGGAGCTTGTCGCGTGACGAAACGAGCAGCTCGTGGACGTCCGCGGGCAGGGGAGCCTTGGACCGCAGGTTGGTCGGCGCAGTGGTCGTACCGCGCATGCTCGCCTGATCGAACACCACCGGCCCTTCGGCCTTGGACCGCGCTGCCAGCCACAAGCTCCACCAATGACGGGCCGTGTCCACCTCCACGGTCATCCCGAAGTGACACCAACCATCCACCGGGTTCGGCGTGGTCGGAAGGATCCGGATCGGCTCCGAGTTGTAGTCGTCGAGACGGATCAGCAGCCCCACGCCTTCTGTCTCGCAGCTGTCCGTGGTGATCGCTCCGTAGAAGGAGATCTCCGCGTAGGGCGCGTCCGGCCACACGAACGATCCCATGAGCGGCTCGCCTGGGTTGGAAAGCACGCACCGCAGGCCGGATCGACAGGCTGCGCCGGTCTGGATCAGCTCCTGCGTGGTGCCGGCCCACGGGTATTGCATGCCGTTGAGCCCGGACAGCTCGAAGTCGCCGTCGTGAAGCATGTTGGTTGGATCGAGCTCGCCAAACGGCGAGCGCATCATGATCGTGCGAACCACCGGTCCAGCCTCTGCCTCTTGATCCGGGGCGGTGTCCGACACAGGTGCGTCCTTCTGCACCGCGCCGTCGGTCGGCACGCCGCTGTCCGTGGATGGGCTCGACGGAATCGGCGCAGGATTCACCGACGCATCGTTGGAGCCGCACGCGATCTGCATCGCGAGGAGCGACGTGAAGCTTGCCAGGATGATTGCGAGTCGAGCTCGATTCATGGCTTCAGCTCCTTTCGCACCCACGCAAGGGCAGCATCGTGGACCGTGTCCTTGCCTGACACGAGATCGCTCTGCAGCGGCACGACGAGCTCATCGGGAATCACTCCGTGCCCGCTCAGGGCGATCCCTTCGGGTGAGATGGAGTCCTCTGCGGAGATCGACCAGAGCAGCCCACCCCAGTACGAGTATTGGTAGAACGTGCCAAAGGCGCCCATGGTCGGGCCTGGCCCGAACAGCCGCACCTTGGCACCTCCTTTCAACATGTAGGGCAGGAAGTCGCTCGCCGACACGTCCCAGGTGAGCAGCAAAGCGACCGGGATGTCCTCGTGCGGTGTGTTCGAGCCAGCCATGACACCGAGCACGTCTTTCAGCTCGTTGAAGATCTGCTTGCCCTCTGCCGCATCAGCGGGACCCTCGTCGTTGGCGTGCGAACGCATCACGCCGACCATGGGCACGAACACCCCGCGCGAAAAGCCGACGAGGATGTTGGCGGTCTGCGAAGTGCCGCCGTGTCCTTCGCGGTGGTCCTGGATCACGCCGCGCGAGCCGAGCCAGGCGTTGGTCGCCTTCCTGAGCTTGGTGTCGACCGGATAGTTCTCCCCGTCGCCGTAGAGCGTGTTCCACACCAGGCCATGGATCTTCTCGGTGTCGTCCGACTCCAGGGCGAGCCCTTCGATTACCGTGGCATCATCGAGCCCGTTGGCGAAGTTGTGATCTGCAGGTGCGCCGGCCACGTGGTAGGAGGGGCGATTGTCGCATCCCACGAGCTTGCTCTTGTTCGCAGGATCCATGCGCGGCGCCGATGCGACGTCGATCACCTCCGGCGCAGTGGAGCAGGTCTTGGCAACCGGATCGCAGCGCAGGACCGTGATCGTCGTGGCGTGCAGGGGGATGAGCGACCTGAGCATCATGTACAGATTCGCGAGCTGCGCCGGATCATCGGCCTCCCACGCCCAGTAGCTCGATCGGAACACCTGCTTGACCCACGCCAGCGGGTGGATGCCGTCCACGGCCACGAGCCGATCTCCGGCGTGCAGGTTCCACGCGAAGTCCGGGCCCACGTGCGAGACGAGCACATCGGGCCACTTCGGATCCGAGGCCCACGCGCCCTGGGTCATGTCCGCGCTGCCTTGCATGAAGCAGGCATTGAGCGGCCGATCGCTGCCGACCTCGTACATGAAAGGCGCGCGCGTGTAGGTGTGCGCATCGCGCAGCAGCCGAACCACCTCGGTGAACTTGGACCAGTACTCGACGCCAGTAGAGGCGGTCCTCATCTGCTCCATCGCATCGAGCGCCTCCGGCATGGAGCTCTTGCGCGGAAGGTAGGGCGCGTAGGTGTCGTGGATCTTCTGCTTCCAGTAGGTCACGAACTTGTCGCGGGCTTCCGAGCCAGGCAGAGGGGGAAACCAGCCCCGCGCGTCTCGGCAGACCCGCGCGATGCAGACCTCCTCTGCGCCGCATGCCTTGTCCCCCAGCGTCGCGCACGCTGCGGGCGCCGCAAAGGCTCCGTCCTCCACCAGCTCCACCGCATCGATGCCGACTTCCACCGGCTGCGACGCATCGTAGGTGTGAAGGAACATGCGGGCGTCGATCCCTTGTCCGCTTCCATCCACCCGGAACGGCGACGTGCTCATCTCGAGCCAGCCGTCGCTGGTGATGCGTCCGGTCGGGAAGGCCTGCGAGTAGCTTCGCGACGTCTCGTCGGAATAGTCCACTGCAGCGCCGCCGATGCAATCGCCCTGGATCCAGAAGGTCAGACGATACGACTTGCTGGCAGCCGGCACAGGCAGGGCGATGGAGAAGCCTTCCTCGGCGAGGGTGACGCGCAGCACCTTGGCGCCATGCAGCGCGTCGGCGGTCTGCACCACTTTGGCCTCGGCGTTGCCAGCGTCGCCAGGAACGAACGACTCGAAGCTCTCGGTGAACACCGCCGCGGGATCGAACGACAGGATCCCCGAGGCGTCGAAGGTCACGGCTCGCGCAGTGCCTGCCCAGCTGAAGGCGGCGAGCCCCGCACAGCCGAGCACAAGACGGATCGATCGCATGGGGGAACCATATCCGAAGCAGGTGGGCCCGTCATGCAGGCGGCTTCGGATGTGCTCGGACAGGAATCATCCTGGCGTGACGAAATCAGTCCGCAGGTTCATCGCCCTTGTCCGCCCCGCGCAACCCGAGCGCCTTGCACTTCTTGTAGAAGTGGCTCCGCTCCAGATCCAGCGCTCGCGCCGTGGCCGCCATCTGCCCGCCGTAGTGCGCCAGCGCCTCCTGCAGGATCGTGCGCTCGGCTTCCTCGCTCAGCAGCCGAAACGGCACACCTGGGCGGAACAGCCCGCACGCTGATGCAGCAGTCCCTCCGCCGAGGCACGCGGACACATCCACTGCATCGATCGTGTCGTCCGGCGAGAGGATCACCAGCCGCTCGATGATGTTGCGAAGCTCGCGCACGTTGCCTGGCCAGCTGTGCGCGCCCAGGGCACCGATCGCAGCTTCGGTAATCCTCGCGTTCGGGCGATCGTTGGTGCGAGCCGCAAGCTGCAGGAAGTGGGCTGCCAGCTCGGGGATGTCGTCGCGTCGGGAACGAAGCGGCGGGATGACCAGCGGAACCACGTTGAGCCGGTCGTACAGATCCGGACGGAACGCACCGGTCTTGCAGGCTTCGACCAGGTCGCGATTGGTCGCAGCCACCACGCGCACGTCGATCTTGATCAGCTCGTTGCCCCCGACGCGCTCGAACTCGTGCTCCTGCAGCACGCGCAGAAGCTTGGCCTGCATCGCCAGCGGCATGTCCCCGACCTCGTCGAGAAACAGCGTGCCGCCGGTGGCTCGCTCGAACTTGCCGCGTCGCTGCTTCGTCGCCCCTGTGAAAGCGCCAGCCTCGTGGCCGAACAGCTCGCTTTCGATCAGCTCCGGGGGAACGGCAGCGCAATTGAGCTTCTCGAGGGGGCCTTTGGCGCGCGGGGAAGCGTCGTGGATCGCGCGCGCAACCAGCTCCTTGCCGGTCCCTCGCTCGCCCAGGAGCAGGACGCTGGCCGTGGCGCGCGCCGCTCGGGCGATTTGCTCGCGAAGCATCTGCATGGCCTTGGAGGAGCCGACCAGGTCTCCGAATCGCCCTGTGGCCTTGCGCAATTCCCGGGTTTCGGCTTCTGCCTGGACCATGCGCAGCGTGTTGGCAAGCACCAGAAGCAGACGGTCGGTGGAGATTGGTTTCTCCAGGAAGTCCAGAGCCCCGAGCCGCGTGGCACGTACCGCCGCATCCACGGTCGCATGCCCGCTCATCATGATCACAGGCATTTCATTGCCGGAATCGCGCAGGCTCTTCAGCAGGCTCACCCCGTCGCCGTCCGGCAACGCGACGTCGAACAGCGCCACGTCGTAGCTGCGTCGCGCCAGCCGCTCCCCGGCTACCTTCACGCCGCCTGCCACGTCGACCGAATACCCCTCGAGCGTCAACGTCTTCTGCAAAGCCGTCAGGATCGGTACTTCGTCGTCCACCACCAGGATGTGCGCGTTCGCCATGGCAGCAAGGTAGCACGGCTCTGCGCTGGCGGGATTCCACGGCCGCACACTTGCGCCTGGAGCGCTGCTATATTGCGCCGGTCGATGTCCTTTCCGCCTGACATGACTCCGACTGCAACGGGCAGGCTCACCAAGACGCCATTCCCGCACCTGCTCGTGTTCATGCTCGACCGGCAGCTGGAGGGCTCGATCTTCTTCGTGGCTGGCGACGGGTCCGAGCACATCGTGTACTTCACGCGCGGTGTTCCCTCGAAGGTGAAGATCTCCTACGAGACGACGCACCTGGGGCGCGTGCTGCTCGAGCTGGGCCTGCTGGATCAGGGGACCTTGGAGCGCTCGCTGGAGGAGTTCGCAACCCGTGGCGGGCTGCACGGGCAGCTGCTGATCTCGATCGGCGCCATCGACAGGGCGAAGCTGATCGCAGGGTTGCGCGAGCAGGTGTTGCGACGGATGGTCCAGCTGTTCGAGTCGCTCGACGACAACACGTCGTATGCGTTCTACGCGGGCATCAACCTGCTCGAGAGCTACGGCGGGCCGGAGCTGACGCCTGTGGATCCGTTGCGGGTGCTGTGTCGCGGAGTGCGGGTGCGTCCGGATCACCCGCACGTGGAGCCGACGCTGGCCCGGCTCGGCTCAGCGCCCCTGGTGTTTCACCCGGCGGCGTCTGATCTCAGCCGCTTCGGATTCAGCAAGGAAGAGCTGGCCGTGATCGATCTGCTGCGAGCCCGGCCCTCTTCGCTGTCCGAGATACTCGCCTCTGGCCTGCTGCCGGAGCGCGCGCTCAAGGTCCTGGTCTACGTGCTTCTCATCACGCGCAACATCGATCTGGGCAAGCGCGAGCAGATGCCAGTGGGCGTGGGGCAGAGCATGCCGCAAGTGACCGCATCGAGTGCGGGCAGCGATGACGTTCCGAGCTCGCGAAGGCCAGCCACCATCGCGCGCGTCAGGCTCAAGTCCGTGCCGTTCATGCCTGGCGTGCAGGCAGCGCAGGAGGTGCCATCGACGCCGCAGCCTCCAGCGCCCCCCGACCCGCCAGCGCCCCCTTCCCCTCGTGCAGCATCGCCTGCACCGGGGCCGACTGCGCCGCGAGCCGCACCGCCCGCACCTGCGCCCCCGAAAGCTGCTCCGCCAGCGTCTACGCCCGCGAAAGCTGCTCCGCCGACGGCGACCGCGGCAGCGCCGCGAGCCGCACCGCCTGCCCCTGCGCCCCCGCGAGCTGCGCCGCCAGTGACGACCTCGGCAACGCCGCGAGCCGCACCGCCTGCGCCGACCGCGAGTCGGGCAGCGCCTCCTGCCCCGCCTCCGGCCAAGGCAGCGGCGGGTCCGGCGGACACGAAGTCAGGCGGGCAGCGCGACACGATCAAGGCGCGCGCTGCCACGATCGACAAGGAGAACTTCTTCATCGTGCTGGGCGTGCCGGAGAACGCCACGCTCGACGTGCTCCAGTCCGCCTACTTCGCGCTCGCCAAGCAGTGGCACCCTGATCGTCTTCCTGCCGAGCTCGCGGATGTCAAAGAGCTGGCGGCCAAGTGCTTTGCCAGGATGTCCGAGGCATTCCAAACGTTGAGCGACCCGGAGCGTCGGTCGACCTACCAGAAGCTTCTCAAGGACAACGCGGGCTCCGCCGAAGAGCAGGAGCAGGTCCAGCAGATCATCGAGGCCGCGATCGACTTCCAGAAGGCCGAGGTCTTCCTCAAGAAGCGCGAGCTTGAGAGCGCGGAAGCGCACGCCAAGCGGGCGCACATGAATGATCCCGAGCAAGGGGACTACGCAGCCATCTACGCCTGGATCATGGTGCTGATGCGCGACAAGGCAGGCAGCAAGGACTACGTCGATCCGCTGCGCCTGCTGACCACCGCGATCGATCGGGAGCCTCGCTGCGAGAAGGCGTACTACTACCGCGCGCTCATCCTGCAGAAGCAGGGCAAGCTCAACGAGGCGATGCGCGACTTCCGAAAGGTCAACGAGATCAATCCGCGCAACATCGAAGCAGCCCGCGAGGTTCGTCTCCACGACATGCGCGGTGGCAAGCCTGGCGCACCCGACGCGGACGCCAGCCCCAAGGAAGGCAAGGGGGGCATCCGCGGCAGCCAGCCCAAGGCCACCAAGTCCAGCGGCGGATTGCTCGGAAAGCTTTTCAAGCGCTGAGCTGCGCGCCTGGCCACACTCCGCTCACCACGCGCGGTCTGGAGGCGAGATCGCGATCGATCTCGATCTCGCAAAACCCCGCCTGCTGCAGGAGTGCCTGCACGGCCTCGGGCTGGTCGACGCCGATCTCCATGGCGAGCAACCCGCCTTCCACCAGGTGTGCCGGGGCGCCTGACGCGATCAGGCGGATCAGGTCCAGGCCATCCTCTCCTCCGTCGAGCGCCATGCGCGGCTCGTGCTCCCGGATGTCAGGCGCGAGCTGCTCGATCTCCGCGCGTGGGATGTAGGGCGGGTTCGCGATGATCACTTCGTATAGGTCGTGCGGCTCGATCGCCTGGAACAGATCGCCGTGCTTGAACCGTACGTTCCACAGCGCGCCGAGCCTCATCGCATTGTCGCGCGCTACCGCAAGCGCATCCTCGGACAGATCCGTGCCGTCCACCCGCCACGTCGGCCGCTCCCTCGCAAAGGAGATCGCCACGTTGCCCGAGCCGGTGCACAGATCGAGCAGACGTCCGAACATCGATCGATCCCGGCTGCGTCGCAGGGCGACTTCGACGAGGGTCTCGGTGTCAGGACGCGGTACCAGGACTCTTCGATCCACGCGAAACGAGCGTCCGTAGAACTCCCGCTCACCGCGCAGGTACGCCACCGGCTCGCGCTTGCGCCTGCGCTGGACCAGCGCTCGCAGCCGGGCAAGCTCGCCCTCTTCCAACACGCGATCGCGGTCCACGATCAGGCGAATCCGATCGCAGGCGAGGGCTTCTCCGAGCAGCAGCTCGGCCTCGAGACGGGGCGACTCGATCTGGCGTGAGCGCAGGTCCTCGGTCAACCAGCCCAGCAGGCGCCCCACGGTCCACGGCTCGTCGGACTTCGCTGCGGTGGGCCGTGCGGTCGTGTTGTTCGGCTCGCTCATGGGCAACCTCTCGACTAGCACAGATCCGCACCCACCTTCGGCTCTTGGTGCTAAGCTGACCGCCCCTCTGACGGCTTCAGCCATGAAAAAGGACTCCAAACGCCTGCGATTCGTGCGCGCTCGCGTGTGCGCCGGCGCAAGCTCCACAGCGGAATGCGCGCTGACCGTGTGCGATGGTCGCATCGAGGCCATCGACCGCGCGGCCGGGCTTGGGACCGTGGACGTCGACTTCGGTGGGCGCCTGGTCATCCCGGGGGCCATGGACGGCCACGTCCATTTCGACGAGCCGGGGTTCACGCACCGCGAAACATTCGCGACCGGCACGATCGCTGCCGCAGCCGGCGGCGTCACGACCGTGATCGACATGCCGTGCACGTCGATGCCCCCTGTGACCGACGTGGCTTCGCTCGACCGCAAGCTCAAGGTCATCGCGCCCAAGGCCAGCGTGGACTTCGCCCTGTGGGCGGGCGTTCGCGGCAACGACTTCGCGCTGGATCACGTGCGCCGGTCGCTCCAGATGCTCTATTCCTACGGCGTCCGCAGCATCAAGACCTACCTGGTCTCCGGAATGCCGACCTTCGAGGATCTGACGCGCCTGCAGCTCGAGGAGGTCATGCGCATCGCCGCAGACATCGGGTTGACCGTCGGCGTTCATGCCGAGGACAAGCGCGCCGTGCTCGAAGGGGTCGAGCGCGAGATGCACAGCGGCGATCGCGAAGGCCCGCTGGCCTATGCCCGATCGCGCAACGCCGAGGCCGAAGCCAAGGGAATCGCCACTTGCATCGAGCTGGCCGAGAAGACCGGCGCCCGCGTCCACATCGTGCACATGGCCTGTGCCGAAGGTGTGCGCCTGCTGCGCGCGGCGCGTGCGCGGGGCGTGTCGGTCACCGCCGAGACCTGCCCTCACTTCCTTGCCTTCACGATCGACGACTTCGTGCGCATGGGCTCGCTGCTGAAGACTGCGCCTGTGGTCAAGTCGGCTGCGGATCGGGATGCGTTGTGGGAGGGAGTTGCGGACGGAACGATCGACATGGTGGCGACGGATCACGCGCCTGCGCAGTGGCCGCAGGAGAAGCAGACAGGGTCGATCTGGACGGACTACGGTGGAGTGCCCGGGGTCGAGCTGCTCTTGCCGTTCCTGCTGAGCGAAGGGGTTGCCAAGGGACGAATCGACCTGCAGCGCGCGATCGAGCTGGTTTGCGCGGCGCCGGCCCGGATTCACGGGCTGGAATCGAGGAAGGGCGGGCTGCAGCCCGGCATGGACGGTGACTTCGTCGCCATCGATCCGGAGCAGAAGTGGACCGTGCAGGCTGACAAGCTCCTGACCCGGCAGAAGTACACTCCGTTCGAGGGAATGGAGCTGACCGGGATGGTGATGCGCACCTTCGTGCGAGGCACCGAGGTGTTCGAGCGCAGCCGCGGCATGCTGGGCGCGCCGGTCGGTCAGCTGGTCCGGCCGGACCACGATTCTGCCGCATGAAGCCCTTGCCGGGGGCACTCCGACTCCTGTCGGACGCCGCTCGAGGCGTCCCTTGACACCGGCCTTTGCCGAGACTTTTCTGGATACGCCATGCCACAAACCGAGCTGTTGATCGGGCCCGCAACCGTCATTACGAACCACGCTGCGACCGGGATCGTGCCTGATGCAGGCGTAGTGTGCTCCGGCGGGCTCGTGAAAGCCGTCGGACCCTTTGCGGACCTGCGAAAAGCGCACGGCACCGCCAAGCACCTCGATGCCGAGGGCAAGGTCGTGATGCCTGCGCTGGTCAACGCGCACCATCACTTCTACTCGACATTTGCCCGGGGGATGCCCCTGGCCCCTGACACGCAGCTGCGCAATTTCAAGGAGGTCCTCGAAGGCATCTGGTGGAAGCTCGATCGTGCGCTCGACCTCGAGTCCGTCGCCGCAGGCGCCTGGCCACCCGTGCTCGACTCCGTGCGCTGGGGCGCTGCTACGGTCGTCGATCACCACGCTTCCCCCAGCGCGATCCGCGGCTCGCTCGAAGCGCTCGCGGCTGTCTGTGATGCGTGCGGGATACGCGCGGCGCTCTGCTACGAGATCACGGACCGCAACGGCATTGAAGATGCGGTCCTGGGACTCGAGGAGAATCTGTCGTTCTTGACGCGCAAGTCCTCGCCGAAGCTGCGGGGTCTGCTCGGCTTGCATGCGTCGTTCACCGTGTCCGACGAGACCCTGGATCTGGTGCAGCGCACGGCGCCGGCCGACGTTCCGGTGCACATCCACGTGGCAGAGGACGCCTCGGACACCAAGCATGCGCGCAAGCGCTACGGCTGCGGCGTGGTGGATCGTCTCGAAGCGCACGGGCTGCTCCGGGCAGGCAGCGTGCTCGCGCACGGCGTGCATCTCAAGGACGACGAGCTCAAGAAGATCGCCAAGGCCGGGGCGTTCCTGGTGCACAACCCGGAATCGAACGCCAACAACGCGGTGGGTGCGCTCGATCTGGTGCATGCGATGGAGCTTGGGGTGACGGTGGCGCTGGGAACGGACGGCATGGCGAGCAACATGCTGCGCGCAGCCAAGTCGGCCTATCTGATGGCCCGTCACGTGCGCAAGGACCCGGGCATGGGAATCGACCTGTGCCGCCGGCTGCTGCTCGAGACCAACATGCAGCTGGCCCGTACCCTGTTCGCCAACCCGCGCATCGGCATGATCGCGCCGGAATCGCCCGCGGATCTGACCGTGGTGGACTATCTTTCGCCCACGCCGATCACGGCGGGCACGCTGGACGGGCATCTGACGTTTGGCATCACGGAGAGCTCGATCATGGCGACCGTGATCGAGGGGGTGGTACGGCTCGATCGTCGAGGGCTGCAGGGGGTGGATCTGCCGAAGATCCGCAAGCGCGTGGACGCAGCTTGTGCGGGAGTCTGGAAGAGACTGGCGTAGCAGAACCCGCTCGCGTCGGCGTGGAGCCGCGAGCGTGGCGAGCGGGTGGGGAGTGCGAGAGGCAAACCCGCTCCCTGACGGTCGCGGCTCCAGAACGGTTGCGGCTCAGGCTTTGCCGAGGACCATGGCGAGGAGCGCCATGCGGACGTACAGGCCGTATTCCATCTGGCGGAAGTAGGCGGCGCGGGGGTCAGGGTCGACGTCCATGCTGATCTCGCCGACGCGGGGCAGCGGGTGCATGACGATCATGCGGTCTTTGGCTCTCTTCATGACATCCGAGGTGATCGTGTACGACCCCTGGACTTTGTCGTAGTTCGCGGGATCCTGGAATCGCTCCTTCTGCACGCGTGTGACGTAGAGCACGTCGGTGTCACCGATGACCTTGTCGAGCAGCTCGTGCTCTTCCTGGGGCATGGCGCGCTCTTCGAGCTCACCGATGATTTCCTTGGGCATGCGCAGGATGTCCGGAGCTACGTAGTTCAGGCGGACCTGGAAGAGCGACAGCAAGCGGGCGAGCGAGTGGACTGTGCGACCATGCTTGAGGTCGCCGACCATCGTGACCGTCAGCCCGTCGATGCGCCCGAGCTCCTCGGAAATGGTGAACAGGTCGAGCAATGCCTGGGTGGGGTGCTCGCCGACGCCATCACCAGCGTTGATGATGGGTTTCTTCGCATAATCCGCGGCCAGGGCAGAGGCGCCGACCTCAGGATGACGCAGCACGACGACGTCGGCGTAGCACTCGAGGCTCCGGATGGTGTCGGGTAGCGATTCGCCCTTGGCGACAGAGGAATAGCGCACCTCGTTGATGGGGATGACCGAACCGCCGAGCCGTTCCATGGCGGCGGTGAAGGAGGCAGAGGTGCGGGTGGAAGGCTCGTAGAAGACATTTGCGAGGATCTTGCCCTTGAGCAGGTCGAAGGTGCCGACGCGTTCGACCATTTCGCGCATTTCGTGGGCGACGCCAAAGACGTATTCGAGATCGTTTCGATTGAATTGGCGGACGGAGAGGATGTCCTTGCCGTACCAGGGCGCGGTTCGCTGATCTCCGAAAGGCAGGTGGGGGTTCTGCTTGCGGGAGGGAGGGGCGTAGCTGCTGGACATACGAGCTCCTTTCGGCTGGGGGGAAGGCGCACTCGGTGGGAGCGAGCCTTGGCGGACGCTTGTGTCGCGGATGCACTAGAGGCATTGGGGCACTTCATCAAGCGCAAAATCCGCAGCCGATTTCCCGTGGATCCACGCGGTCATCCGGAAGCGCTGGCGAGCGGGTGCCCGCGCGGTCGCAAGCCTGCGCGCAGCGGATTTGTCTCTTGACATGGCACTGCGGTTCGACTTCTTTTGGCAGCTTGATTCAGCGCTCACCCGTGTCGATCAGGGCAGCGCGGGATGGTCGACGGTCTGCGGCACACGGGCCGCACCTGTGCTGCTGATCGCCGCGTTAACGCACACCGCACAAGAGGATACCGAGACATGAGAAGCTTCCAAGGACGCGACATCCTGTCCCTCAAAGACTTCGAACGCGAGGAGTTCTTCCGGGTGTTCCAGGTCGCCGACCAGATGGAGCCGATCGCGCGCGATCGTCGCAGCTGCGACCTGCTCAAGAACAAGATCCTGGTCACGGCCTTCTACCAGCCGTCGACCCGCACGCGCCTGGCCCACGAGTCCGCGATGCTTCGGCTCGGCGGAAGCGTGACCGGATTCTCCGATGCGAAGATGACGCGTGCCGGCGACTTCTACCAGGAGTCGATCAAGGACACCGTCAAGATGCTGGAATACTACGGCGACGCGATCGTCATGCGCCACTTCCAGCAGGGCGCACCGCACGAGGCCGCGAAGTGGGCGAGCGTGCCGGTGATCAACGCAGGTGACGGCTGGGGCGAGCATCCGACGCAGGTGTTGACCGATCTGTACACGGTCAACAAGGAGCGCGGGCGCATCGACGGGCTGAAGTTCCTGTGCATTGGCGACATGCGCATGCGCACGATGCACTCGATCGGCTACGCGCTCACGCAGTTCGACTGCGAGGCGATCTTCATCTCCCCCAAGGAGATGTCGCCGACCGAGGAGTGGAAAGCTGAGCTCAAGGCCAAGAACCTCCGGTTCCGCGAGGCCGAGCATGTCGAGCAGGTCATCCACGAGGCCGACGTGATCTACATGGAGCCCGTGGTGCAGGCCGACTACACCAAGTCGCGCCAGGAGTCGGGCGGCGAGAAGGGCACGACCCCGGCGAACTACAAGGTCACCCGCGAGCTGCTCGCGGCCAAGGGCAAGAGCGACGCCATCGTGCTGCACTCGCTGCCGCGTATGGATGAGCTGCCGGCCGACGTCGACGCCACCAAGCATTCCCGCTACTGGCAGGAGGCGTTCAACGGCGTCGTGATGCGCATGGCGCTGCTGAACCTGGTGCTGGGAAAGTCCGAGTAACCCTGAGGGCGGTGGGCAGGGGCGTCCGTGGTCGGACGCCCCTCCTGTCATTTGAGAGTGCAGCGGTCCCGCGTTGGACCGTCAGGAGGATGCAATGCAGACGTGGCTTCATGGTCGCGACCTGATCGGCGACCTGGATTTCAGCCGTGAAGAAGTGGAAACCGTCCTGGACGTGGCCTTTGATCTGAAGCGCAAGCGCGCGCTCGGCGAGTCCCACGCCTATCTGAGGGACAAGGTCCTGGCGATGCTGTTCTTCTTCAGCAGCACGCGCACCCGCGGGTCGTTCGAGGCGGGCATGGCCCAGCTCGGCGGGCATGCGGGATTCATCGAGAGCAAGTCCACGCAGATCTCGCACGGCGACACGCCCAAGGAGATCGGCGAGATCTTCGGGCGCTACTACGACGGCATCGCGATCCGCCATTGCGACTGGGGCGTTGGCAACGGGTACCTCAACGGCGTAGCCAAGGCCTCGCGCGTGCCCGTGCTCAACATGCAGTGCGACATCTACCATCCGTTCCAGTGTCTGGCGGACCTGATGACCATCATCGAGAAGAAGGGCAAGGACCTTCGCAAGAAGAAGATGGTCGTGTCCTGGGCGTTCGCTGCTTCCTACCAGAAGCCCATGAGCGTGCCGCAGTCGCTCGTGGTTCAGATGCCCCGCTTCGGCCTGGACGTGACCCTGGCGCATCCGCCGGAGTTCAAGCTCATGCCCGAGATCATGAACATGGCCCAGGAGCAGGCCAAGAAGTTCGGCGGCAAGTTCGAGGTCGTCCACAGCATGGAAGAGGCCTTCAAGGACGCGGACATCGTGTACGCCAAGAGCTGGGGCGCCATGGTGCACGAGCCCGACGGCGCCAAGGGCGCTGAGATCATCAAGAAGTACTCGAGCTGGATCACCGACGAGCGGAAGATGGCGCTGGCGAAGCCCGATGCGATCTACATGCACCCGCTGCCGGCCGACCGGAACGTCGAGGTCACCGACGGCGTGATGGATGGCCCGCAGTCCGTGGTCTACGACGAAGCCGAGAATCGAATGCACGCGCAGAAGGCCGTCATGGCCCTCACCATGTAACGGGGAATTGCCAATGGATAAGCCGAAAGTCGCAGTGGTTGCCGTGGGCGGCAACTCTCTCATTTCCGATACCAAGCACGAAGACGTCGCCTCGCAGGTCAAGGCCGTCGAGGAGACCTGCAAGCACATCGCCAACATGGTCGCCGAGGGATGGAACGTCATCGTCACCCATGGCAACGGCCCCCAGGTCGGATTCATCCTGCGCCGCAACGAGCTCGCCGCCGAGGCGGTGCACACCACGCCCCTCGACGTGATCGGCGCCGACACGCAGGGCGCGATTGGCTACATGATCTGCCAGGCCCTGGACAACGAGTTCAAGCGCCTGAAGATCAACAAGCCGACCGCTGCGGTCGTCACCCAGGTCGTGGTCGACAAGGAAGACGCCGGCTTCAAGAACCCCACCAAGGGCATCGGCGGGTTCACCACCAAGGAGAAGGCCGAGGTCTTTGCCAAGGAAGGCTGGGTCGTCAAGGAAGACGCAGGCCGCGGCTGGCGTCGTCTCATCGGCTCGCCCATCCCCAAGCGGATCGTGGAGCTCGACGCGATCAAGAAGCTGATCGAAGCCGGCTTCATCGTGGTCGGCGTGGGCGGTGGCGGCATTCCTGTGGTCGAGGACGAAAGCGGCAATCTCAAGGGTGCCATCGCCGTCATCGACAAGGACCGCGCCAGCGCGCTGCTCGCCTCCCAGCTGAAGGCCGACATGCTGCTGATCTCCACGGCCGTCGACAAGGTCGCGATCAACTTCAACAAGCCCGACCAGAAGTGGCTCGACAAGCTGACCGTCTCCGAGGCCAAGAAGTACCAGGCCGAGGGGCACTTCCTCGCCGGCAGCATGGGCCCCAAGATCGAAGCCATCCTGGCGTTCCTCGCGGGCAACCCCAACGGCAAGGGCCTGATCACCAAGCCCGAGTCGATCGTCGACGCTCTGAACGGCAAGACCGGCACCTGGATCGTACCGGACTGAGCGATTCCACCGGGAGAGGGGAGGCCCGGGACACCGGGCTTCCCCGGACCCTGCGCGGTGGCAGGGTCGGCAGAGACGTTTTCCAACGCAGTTTCCGGAGTCCTTCATGGATCATGTGCAGTCGTTGAAGTGCCTGGTCTGCGGGGCCGAGTACGCCCCGGACCAGATTGACTACGTGTGCCCGAAGCATGGCGACGACGGCATCGTCGACGTGCAGTACCGCTACGATCGGATCGCCGCGAGCTGGAGCAAGGCGAAGCTGGCGGAGGACCGCAACATGACCATGTGGCGGTATCGTCCGTTGATGGCCATTCGCGAGGACAGCCCCCTGCCGCCGCTCGCGGTGGGATGGACTCCGCTGTATCGCACGGACCGCCTCGCAGCGCTCATGGGGCTGAAGAACCTGTGGGTGAAGGACGACGGGCGGCAGCCGACGGCATCGCTCAAGGATCGCGCGAGCGCGATGGCGGTGGTCAAGGGGCGCGAGAAGGGCGCCGAGATCATCACCACCGCGAGCACGGGCAATGCTGCTGCGGCGCTGACCGGGCTGTGCGCGAGCGTGGGCCAGAAGAACGTGATCTTCGTGCCCCAGACCGCTCCTGCCGCCAAGGTCGCGCAGCTGCTGGTGTTCGGCGGCACCGTCCTGCTGGTGCGGGGCACCTACGACGACGCGTTCGAGCTGTGCCTGAAAGCGTCGAAGGAGTTCGGCTGGTACAACCGGAACACCGCGTACAACCCCTACATGACCGAGGGCAAGAAGACGGTCGTCCTGGAGATCTGCGAGCAGCTGGCGTGGAAGGCTCCAGACCGGATCTTCGTGTCCGTGGGCGACGGCTGCATCATCGGCGGGATCCACAAGGGGCTCAACGATCTGATGGCCCTGGGCTGGATCGACAAGATGCCGAAGATCATGGGGGTGCAGGCGGCAGGATCGGCGGCGATCTACCAGGCGTGGAAGGACGGCACGGCTGGGATCGACATGAAGGCGATTGACGCGCAGACGATTGCGGACAGCATCTCTGCGGGGATGCCGCGCGACCGGATCAAGGCGCTGGCAGCAGCGCGCGAGACCGGCGGAGCGTACATCAAGGTGAGCGACGAAGAGATCCTGGCGCAGATCCCGGTGCTGGGACAGAGCTGCGGCGTGTTCGC
This sequence comes from Deltaproteobacteria bacterium, assembly GCA_016218915.1. Classification (GTDB taxonomy): domain Bacteria; phylum Myxococcota_A; class Polyangia; order Polyangiales; family Polyangiaceae; genus JACRCQ01. The sequence goes on along the minus strand of JACRCQ010000054.1, from coordinate 158,143 downwards.
CGAGCCCGCCGGGGCAGCGTCGCTGGCCGGGCTCAAGAAGGCATTGGACGACAAGCTCGTGTCGCCCGACGAGCGCATCGTGGTGCTCGTGACGGGCAATGGATTGAAGGACATCGCCTCGGCGCGCAAGTCGGTAGGCGAGCCCTACGTGGTAGATGCGAATCTCGGTGCTGTGCAGAAGCTCGTGGGCGAGTGGAAGACCCGCGGCGCTGCCCGTTGAACAGTAAAGGCAAATACGATGATCGACCTGACCAAGGACCCGAAGCGGCTCGAAAACGCAATCAAGCGCGCACGCGAGCGAAACATCATCATCCCGACCTACAAGCAGATGAAGAACCCTGCCCTGATCCCTGATTCCATCAAGGGCAAGCTCAAGAGCGTAGGGCTGTGGGACGTCAACTCCATCAACCTGTTCCGCATCAACTGGCACAACGAGCCGGTTGCCTCGGGCGGCGGGTACGGCGGCGTCAACTACCTCGAGTTCCCCAGCATCCTGACCGGCACCAAGGCCCGCATCTTCGCGCTGGTGGGCAAGTGGTTCCCCACGGGCGCCCACAAGGTCGGAGCCGCCTTCGGCTGCCTGGTGCCCCGCCTGGTGACCGGGCAGTACGACCCGACCACCACCAAGGCCGTGTGGCCTTCGACCGGCAACTACTGCCGCGGCGGCGCCTATGACTCCGCCCTGCTCGGCTGCCAGTCCATCGCCATCCTGCCCGAGGGCATGAGCAAGGAGCGCTTCGAGTGGCTCTCCAAGGTCGCCGGCGAAGTCATCGCCACTCCGGGCACCGAGAGCAACGTCAAGGAGATCTTCGACAAGTGCTGGGAGCTGCGCAAGTCCGGCCAGGACCTGATGATCTTCAACCAGTTCGACGAGTTCGGCAATCACCTCTGGCACTATGACGTAACCGGACATGCCTTCGAGGAGATGCTCAAGAAGGAGATGAAGCCGGGCGAGGAGTTCCGCGGCTCCGTGTTCACCACCGGATCGGCCGGCACCATCGGCAGCGGCGACTACCTCAAGAAGATCTTCCCCAAGAGCAAGGTCGGCGTCAGCGAAGCCCTGCAGTGCCCGACCATCGTGCAGAACGGCTTTGGCGCGCACCGCATCGAGGGGATCGGCGACAAGCACGTACCGTGGATTCACAACGTGCTCAATACCGACATTGCGATGGCGATCGACGACGAGTCGCCGATGAGCCTGATCCGCCTCTTCAACGAGCCGGAAGGCAAGAAGTTCCTGGTCAAGAAGGGCGTGTCCGAGGACCTCGTCAACAACCTGCACCTGCTCGGCATCTCCGGCGTCGCCAACCTCCTGAGCGCCATCAAGATGGCCAAGTGGTACGAGTGGGGCGAGGGCGACATCGTGGTCACCGTGCTCACCGACTCCATGGAGATGTACGGCAGCCGCCTGCGCGAGCTCAACGAAGAGCGTGGCGAGTTCACCCCGCGCGACGCAGCGGTGGCCTACAACCAGCACCTGCTGGGCCAGGGACCGCAGTACATGAACGAGCTCACGTATCCCGAGCGCAAGCGCGTCCACAACCTCAAGTACTTCACCTGGGTCGAGCAGCAGGGCAAGACCTACGACGAGATCCAGGCGCAGTGGTACGACAAGAGCTACTGGACCAACATCCACAAGATGGTCGAGCCGATCGATGCGCTCATCGAGGAGTTCAACGATCGCGTCGGGCTGCTGAAGAAGTAGCACCCTCGGCCCGCCCCACCGAGATGGCCCACAACGCCCTCCCTGACCCGCGCACGCCCCGGCTGGACTGGATTGCAGCCGCCGGGGCTGGCGCTGCGGCCGCGGCCGTGCTCGTCACGATCTTTGCCCTGACCGCGCCTACGCCTCCCAGCCGGCCGGACATGCGCCAGGACGCAGCCGCGCCGGCTCCGAAGCGCAGCGCACAAGCGCCTGCAGGGTCCGGCTCCAGCGCCGAGGACGTGCCCTCAGGCGCTGTGGCATTGTCGGCCAGTGGACCCAGCGTGGTGGCCTCGGTCGCTAACGATGATTCATGGCCGGTGGTCGAAGGAATGGCCCGCGATTCGGCGCTCGACACGCTCACCTTCCACGAGCCCGAGATCCGAAGGTGTCTGTCGAGATCTGCGGAATTCGACCCGGGAATGCCTGTGGCCCCGCTCTGGATCACGATGACCGTGCGGGGCGACGGTACCGTGGTGAAGCTCGAGACTCTGGAGGACGGGGTTCACGACGAAGCGATCACCGGGTGCGTGGAGAAGATCCTGCGCAAGATGCACTTCCGCCGAAAAGGCGGCAAGGATGCGACGGTGTCGATGCGCTGGCGATTCTAGTAGACTCCAGGGGGCTCCCTTTCAGCCCAGAGGTATTCACAGGGAGAAGGGAGATCGGGAGGGGATTTGGCTCTCGCGGATCGAGCTGGGCTTGCGGGAGACACGCGAGGGACCGCTTGGAGACCCAGGCTCCGGACCGGAGTAGCCGCAGATCAACGCAGATCTTCGCAGAGGCTGACGCGACGGGGCCGACCCGTTGAACCAGCGAGCAACAACCCTCCGATCCTGTCTGCGGCGTTCTGCGAGATCTGCGGCATTCTTCCAGCCAAGGAATCTTCGCGCGACGCGACGACTTGGCGGGTTAGTAGTACAGAGCTTATTGGGTATTGCCGCGGAGTCCGTGCGCCCCAGCCTTCCCCACTCTGTGGCCTCTGTGAACTCTGTGGTTCATCCATCTGGGCCGTTGGACTCACGGCTTCCAGATGTGCTCGCCCACGAACGGCTTCTTGGGCGCAGCGCCGCCGGACTTGGCCAGGCGCTGAAGCGCTGCCTTGACCACGATGGGCCAGGCAATGGTGGCGTCCGAGTACACCTCGGCGAATCTGCCGCCCTTGGAAGGGGGAACGAACTTTCCCCAGCTCACCCCCTCGGAATAGGTGCAGCCTGACAGCCCGCCCCAGTGCACAGGCTCCGGGCAGATCCGCACGCCGTAGTGGAATCGGGTGATCTTGCCGCCGCCCTTTTCGCCCAGCGAGCGCTCGATGATCTCGAGGAACGGCCCCACCTGCTGCGCCCAGTTGCGGGGAACCCCGCCGCCGATGGTGAAGATTCCCAGGCGCGAGACCTTGGCGATGGCCGAGCTGTAGTGCTCCAGATCCAGCAGCGGATCGAAGTGGATCCGCGGCTTGCCGGCCAGCGCCTGCTCGCGGTTGAAGATCGCGACGCCCAGCCCGATCTCCGAGTCGCTGAACGCCGGCACATAGACCGGAACTCCCTTGTTGCGGGCCGACTTGAGCACGCCGCGGGTGTCCGGGTGGTGCTCGGCCAGGTACTGCCCCAGCTTGTCGTTGAGCTTCTGCGAGCAGAGCGTCTCGCTCGTGTCCCAGCTCCGCAGGATCGCCCAGAGGATCTGCTCGACGTGCTCCAGGTTCGATTCCGGCTCGAGCGTGTCGTAGACCCGGTTGTAGCCGCGCTCGTAGAGCGCAGCATCGTCCATCCCCTCGCGGTACTTGTAGTGCGCCAGCCCGGTGGACTCCACGAATCCGTGCGCCATCAGGGCACCGGTCGAGACCACGGCCTGCACCAGCCCGTGGTCGATCATGTCGCAGATGACCAGGCCCATCTTGGCGACGGTCATGGCGCCTGCGAGCGTGAGCACGACCTGGCAGTCCGGATCGCGCGCCATCTTGACCAGCACATCCACGGCTTCGCCCAGGGATCGCCCGCCAAACGCGGTTCGCGCCATGGACGCGGTCAGCTCGTCAAAGTCGCCGCACGCCGACAGGTCGAGCGGGAGCACAGGCTCGAGCCCATCCTGCTCGGCCTTGTTGACCAGTCGCGAAGCGCAGTCGTGAGAACCCTTGTGGTCGTGCTTGTCATGCATGGGAAGACTCCTCTACCACGGTAGGGGCTACCTTGCAGGGCAGAGATTTTCACAGGGAGACAGGAGATCAGGAGGGTGAATGCCGTGCGTGGACCCCACGGACGGCGGTGTGTATCCTGAACGCTTCGGCCATGGTTCGTGCCAGTAGGAGGTGCCATGAAAAGCTCGAGACTTCTCGCTCCCACCACGGCGGCCCTGCTCGCGCTCCTTTCCCGCACCGCATCCGCTGACGTGCCCGTGGACGACTTCGAGGACCTCACGGACTGGACCGGCCTGAAGACCGAGAGCGCCACCGTGCACGAAGGCTCAGCCGCAGGGCGCTGGGACGATCACGTCAACGTCACGTCGATCCAGAAGAAGTTCTCGCCTGCCCTGGACCTGTCCAAGGAAAAACACGTTCAGTTCTGGGCCTGGTCGGGCAAGGCGAACGGCGCGCAGATCACGCTCGTGCTCGACTCGGACAACCCAGGCGATCCGGCCGGGTGGGACTACTACAGCACGCGCATCGTCGTGGATTGGACCGGGTGGAAGCTGCTGGCCCTGCGCCTGGAGGACTTCGACATCTCGCGCAAGCCGCTCGGGTGGAACCAGATCAATTCCATCAGCCTGAACGCAGACGGTTGGAGCCACACGCCCCTGGCCGACACGGTGCTCGTGCTCGATGACATGTCGTTCGGGACCGGCGTCATCTCCGGCGTGCGGATCGAGCAGGCCTGGCAGGGCCCTGACTTCGTCTACACCTACACGGTGGGGCTCGAGGATCGGCTGGGAATCGCCCGTGATCTGTCGATCGCAGTCGACGCTGCGCCCAGCTTCCCGTTCTCCGCATCGGTGAATACGCCGTCGGTGGCACTGGTCGCCAACGGCAAGGGCGACGGGGTCGTGACCGTGACCGTCCCTGCAGCGCTGATCACGCCTGCCACGCGGTTGAACCTGGACCGCGCCACGGTCGTGGTGACCGAGCAGGCCAAGACCCGGGACGCGCAGGTGATCTCGGCAGCAGTGCCGCTGGAAAAGCGGGAGCATCCGCGCACCCTGCTGAACCAGGCAGACTTCGATCGCATCGCGGCCTGGGCTGGCACCGAAGCATGGGCCACGGCGGCCCGGGACGGCATGGTCAGCAATGCGCAGGCTTGGCCCGCGGCGTTCCTGAAGAAGTATGGCGCGAGCCAGTGGGCGCTTCCGCCCGAAGGGGGGCAATGGACGCTCTGGTACGTGTGTCCGAAGCACGGCGTGCGCCTCCAGTTCACGCCGCCCATGACCCACACCTGTCCGGTGGACAACGAGGTGCTGACGGGCTGGCCCTACGACCAGGTGGTCTATGCGTGGATGCACTCGGATCTGGCCGACGCAGCGCGCGATCTCGGCCTCGCCTGGCGCATGGCGGGCGACAGCGCAGCAGCAGCGCTTGCTGCGCAGATCCTGCTCGCCTACGCGGACGTCTACGCGAGCCTTCCGATCCACGACATCGACGGCAAGCCTGCGGCGAGCGGGGGGCGGGCGCTGGCACAGACGCTCGACGAATCGGGGTGGCTCGTGTCGGTCGCATGGGCCTATGACCTGATTGCCGACTCGCCAGCGCTGACTGCGCAGCAGCGGACGCACATCGAGCAGGACCTGCTGCGCGCAGCCATGGCTGTGATCGCGCGCAACCCGGCAGGGCAGAGCAACTGGCAGTCGTGGCACAACGCAGGGATCGGCGCGGCGGCATTCGCGATCGATGATCCTGTGGGGATCTCGCAGGCGATGCGCAGCGCCACGGACGGGTTCGGCTACCAGATGGCGACCAGCGTGAGCGCGGACGGGTTCTGGTACGAAGGGTCGTGGGGCTACCACTTCTTTGCCCTGGATGCGCTGATGAAGCTCGCGGAGATGGGGGCACGTGCAGGGCTCGACCCGTATTCGGACAAGGCGCTACGGTCGATGTTCGAGGCGCCGCTGCGGTTCGCGATGCCGGACGGCTCGCTGCCCATGTTCAACGACAGCGGGGCTGCGAGCTTGTGGAGCCATGCGCGCTTCTACGAGGCGGCGTATGCACGCTACCAGGACCCGATCTTCACCCCCTTCCTGGGAAAGGCGACGCGGGGGCGCGACGCCCTGCTGTGGGGCGCGCAGACGTTGCCCGCCACGACGCCGCCGGAGCTGCCGAGCCTGCTGTTCCCGGATGCAGGCTTTGCTGTGCTGCGCGCAGGGGCAGGCAAGGATGCGTCGTATCTTGCGCTCGAGTACGGCCCCCACGGCGGCTGGCACGGGCATTACGACAAGCTGGGACACGTGCTGTTCGCCAAGGGCGGGGTGCTCGGGGTGGATCCGGGCACACAGAGCTATGCCGCGCCGACGCACACGACGTGGGACAAGGTGACGCTGTCGCACAACACGGTCGTGGTCGACGAGAAGACGCAAGGGGAGGCGACCGGCAAGCTCCACCGCTTCACCACGCTTCCGTCGTTGTCGATGGCGACCGTGGATGGGGGCGAGGCCTATGCGACGGCTTCCCTGGTGCGTACGATGGTTCTGTCGCCTGACTACGTCGTAGACCGATTCCGGGTATCGGCCTCGGACGGTGCTGTACACAAGATGGATTGGATTCATCATGCGCCCGGGGAGATGAGCACGCCCGTGGCCGTGAGCGCGCCTGCGGTGCTGCCGTCGACCGAAGGCTACCAGCACCTCGACCCTGCCCAGAGCGCGGCGGTCGCAGCGGACTGGCAGGTCACCTTCGGGCAGAAGCCCCAGGCCGGCCCCTATGGCAATACCTGGGCAGATCAGGCTGCCATCGTGGCTGGCTTCAACTATTCGAATGAGCAGGCGGCGTCAGGGTCATGGTCAGGCAAGCTCGACTACGACTTCTCGCAGGCGAGCGGGTATGTGCTCTACAACACTCCGACCCTCGAGGCTGTCAGCGAGAAGCCGTCGACGCTGCGCGTGCAGGTGTACGGCGATGGTTCAGGGAACAAGCTTTCCTTCCGTCTCTACGACTCCACGGACGAGCGATTCGTCAAGGACGCCGGGATTATCGACTGGTCAGGGTGGAAGGCGTTCGAGCTGACCGAGGTGGAAGGGTGGCAGCACTACCTCGGGAACGCGGACGGTGTGTTCGATTCACCAGCAAAGCGCATCTCGATCGGGGTCACGGCTGCAGCGGGTGCGACGGTCAAGAGTGCGTTGTTCGTAGACGACATTCACCTGATCTACCCTGTTGCGGGCGACACGCTCGTGGCCGACTTCGAGCTCGCTTCTCGCGGATTGCGGCTCTGGATGGCTGCGCAGGACGGAACGACGTTGGTGGTGGGCGACGGGCTCGGGCCGGACTTGCTCAAGCCCGTGCCATTTGCCATGGCGCGCAGGCAGGCGCAGGAAAGTACGTTCCTCTGTCTTCTCGAGCCCCATGGCGACGCGCCGGTGGTGACCGAGTTCGCTTCGCTCCCCACAAGCGCTACCGCGGCAGACGAAGCCGTGGCCGTACGAGTGAACGCTCCTTCCTACCAGGACAGGCTCCTGGGCCTGGGCGACGGACAGGGCGGCGCAGAGCGCACGTTCGGGGATGCAGCGTGCGATGGAGTGCTGTGCCTCGTGCGTCGGGAAAGCCAGGGATTGAGGCGTGTGGTGCTTGCCGAGGGGGCGCAGGTTCGGGACGGCACATTGGCGCTGGTCGTCTCCAAGGCCGCGCTTCCGGCGCTCCAGGTGGATTGGGATGCTGCTGCCACGCGCGTCGATCTGGTTGCGAGCGTGGCAATCCAGACCGAGCTTCGCGTCTGGGGCCCCAAGGTCGCAAAGGTGTACGTGGCTGGCGTGGATACGGCGTTTACGCGCGATGGCGAGTATGTGGTGCTGAATCTTGCGGCAACGCCTGACGGTGGTGTGGACGGCGGTGTGGTGGACGGGGCAGGGGCTGACGGGGGCAATGTCGACGGCGGGGGCTCTGCCGCAGGTGAATCGCCCGGGGGCGACGACGGGTGCGGGTGCTCGCAGGTGGGAGGCGCGCGAGGCGCATACTGGGGCCTGCTGAGCGCGATGGGGGCTCTTGCCGCTGCGATGCGCAAGCGACGGAGGAGCTGGAGTTGAAAGGCGCCCGCTCCCTGACGGTCGCGGCTCTGGCGGTCGCGGCTCTGGCATTCTGCGGATGCGGCGGGGCAGATGAAGGGCTGTCCCCTGTGACCGTGCCACAGGATGCCATGGAGGCGGCGCCCTCGGATGCCCCGGAGCCAGAGGCGGCCGCGATGGACGCCGGAGCCGAGCCCACCGACGCGGCGATCGAAGCCTTGCATGATGCCGCGCAGGAAGGCTCACCCGCCGCTGCCTGTGCGCCGGATCAGGCCTGCAACGCGCTGCTCACGACGGACGGGCTCTGCCCGGGTGACTGCATTCCCCAGGTCCATGGCATCGCGTGCAAGGGAACGGTCTCTCGCGGGCTCTGTCGCGCGATCGCACCTGCGGAGCCGGTCAACGAGGTGATCAGCGTCCATGGCGTATCCATCGTGCCTGGGCCGCTTCCGCCCCTGATCCTTGTGGGCGACTCTGTGCCGATCTCCATCACGCTGACCAATACGACCTCCGCGGCTGTCACCCTGTCGTTCAATGCCGTGGCGACGGCAACGTGGGAGATGAGCAACGAGAGCTTCGCGGGCATGACCGAGCTCACGCTGCAACCCGCAGAGAGCCTTTCGCTCACCGCCACGATGAAAGCGATCGACGGGAGCATCTTCCAGGGCTCCTACGTGATGCTCTCGGCCTGGTTCGACGGCGTGAGCTACACGCTGTCCGCAGTGTCGGGGTATCCGTCCGACAATGCAATTGCGTGCGGAGGGCAGAGCTTCCCATCGGTCCACGCTCCCTGCCCGACATGCTCCCCCTACCAGCAGTACGGCATTGGGCGCTGCTGCAACGACGTGTTCTACCCGTCGAGCGACTGCTGCTCGGACGCGGATTGTCCGAGCGGCGTGTGCACGGACGGAAGGTGCATCGGGGAGGTTCCTGGGTTCCCCTACGCGAACACGCTGGCGCAGGGAAACCACAAGGCATTGCTCGTGCTGTCCGGCTTCCCTGAATACGAATCCTACGCTCCCTGCGTGAACCATGCGACCGCGTTGCAGAGCGCGCTCGGGCTCGAAGCTGTGGAGACGTTCTACCGGGCTCTGGGCCATGCCCGCGCCAAGAAGTCCTCCTTTGCCGTGCAGTGGACGATCCTCGCCGGGCTGCACGACCAAGAGCTGGTCGCGGCTGGGGATCATTCCTTTCCTGCGTTCTACGGAGGACTGGAGAGCTGGATTGCCAAGAGCGGATGCAGCGTTGAACTCGAGGCGTTCGACAAGATCGTGATCGCCTCGCCTCAGCTGGATCTCGGCGGGTTTGCGGGGCAGGCATTCGACAGGGGAAGGATCGGGCTGACGTTCGTGTCCGAGCCCTTTCTGCTGGTACACGAGCTGGCGCACACCTTCGGCGGTGACGATCTGTACACATCCATGGGTGGGTCGTTCCAATACGCGTGGGAGCTGATGGCGAACAACTTCGGCCAGCTCGGTCCTGCGGGCGACGGAGTGATGTGGGGCCAGCTCGGATTCGGAGACGTGGACCGCAACGGGGTGATCGATCTGTTCGAGTTCGCGCAGACGCCGGAGGGCCTCGACGTGACGAAGTGCACGGCCCGGCTGACGCAGAAGAGCACCCTCGAGGTGGCCGTGGAGCTGGCAGCGATCGAGGGCGGTGTTGCCAAGAAGGCGACGATCCTTCCGGTCACAGTGTCGTTGCCACAGGTGGCCGTGCAGAAGGAGCTCGCCAACGGCAGCGTGCTCGTGTTCGACGAAACCGAGGTCGACCTGGCAAAGCTGGGACAGATGAGCATCCTCCAGGTGCGCGTGATGGGCTCCTTCGCCTTCACTGATGCGAGCTTCGAGCGCGTGAAGCTCATCTTGGACGAGACGCTCGAGGTGCCGATCGAGAAGCTCTGACCGGCGTCCATGGATCGACGTCGGAGCCCGTGATAGCCTGCGTCGAGAATGCGTTTTTCCACTTCATTTCTCCTCGTGCTTTGCGTGCTGCCCGTGAGCGTCGGGCTGGCATCGTGCGAGGCAAAAGACAGCGCTCCTGAAGCGCAAGCAGGGGCAGGTGGCGAGGACGGCGGGCAGGAGGCTTCGGACGACGTCGGGACGAGCACGCAGGAGGGCGGCGACTCGGAGACCGGCGCCTCCGGGGAAGGGGGCCCGACGTGCGATCCGGCGACGCAGCCCGGGACAGCCGAGTGCGCGACCTGCGTGGATGCGTTGAGCAAGGCTTCCTGCCAGAAGGAGTCCGATGCGTGCGTCGCGTCGCCGGACTGCCTGGCGATCCGCAGCTGCGCCATGGCTTGCGCAAGCTTCCAGTGCCTCTACGAGTGCATCGACAAGAACAAGGCTGCGGAGTCGCTCTTCATCGCATGGCGTGGTTGCGTGGACACGGGTTGCCACGATGCGTGCCATTGCACCGAATGCCGGCTGTTTCCTTCGACGCCTTGCCATGAATGCATGAACCTGAAGTGCACTCCGCAGTGCCTCGGGTGCGACAAGAGCGCAGCCTGCATGGGCGCCATGTACTGCAGGTACTTCCACTGCGCAGAGCCGGAGTCGCAGGCGTGCATCGACGAGTGCACCCAGGCCTACCCAGGCTCGGAGGCACCCTTCCTTGCGCTGCTCGGACCCGGGGGGTGCATCTCGACGCAGTGTCCGACGGAGTGCAGCAAGCAGTGAGTGGCGCGATTGCCCGGTACGGCGCGATCGTCCTTCTGGGATTGAGTCTCTCTTGCAAGGCTTCGCCCAAGCCCCAGCCTGGCGGGCCGCTTGCCAAGAGCCGGCAGCTCGTGGTGGTCAGGACTGCGGACTGGTCCGCTACCCAGGGCACGCTCCAGCGGTTCGATCGCGCTCGCGGGCAGGACGCCTGGCACCCGGTGAGTGCGCCGATCCAGGTGACCGTGGGCAATGCGGGTCTTGCCTGGGGTCGCGGCATGCATCCGGAGCAATCCGGCACGCAGAAGAAGGAAGGGGACGGAAAAGCTCCGGCCGGTATCTTCAAGCTGCCGTCCACGTTCGGATACGCGGAAGAATCCCCTGGGAATCTGCCCTACACCGTGGCCACTGCCGAGCTTCTCTGCATCGATGACCCTGCTTCGGTTCGGTACAACCGCATGGTCCGTCGCTCCGAGATCCAGTTCCCGGACTGGAAGTCGTCGGAGAGCATGAAGCGCGATGACGACCAGTATCGACTGGGCGTGCTGGTGGAGCACAATCCTGAGCCGACAAGGTCAGGTGCAGGGTCGTGCATCTTCCTGCACGCGTGGAAGGCCTCGGGGCAACCCACGGTGGGGTGCACGGCCATGGAGCCGGCTTCCGTGGTCACGCTGGTACGCTGGCTTGACTGGGCGTCCGAGCCAGCGCTCGTGCAGCTGCCTGAGAGCGAGTACGCGCGCGTGCGCGAAGCGTGGAAGCTGCCCTGAGAAATCGATTCATCCCTGCAGCCTGCGTTGCTCTGCCAGCAGCTCGTCGACGAGCGAATCGAGCCAGCCGGCGACCTCGGGCGCGGACAGGTAGACGCGCGCTGCGGGCCAGGTGACCGCGGCCCAGGCTTCGAAGTCCGGAGAAGCAGTGATGCCGACCTGATCGAGGACCTCGCGCACGGTGCGCTTTTCGAGATCCTGGGTCACGGAGGTGAACACTTCACGGGCAATGCGCCTGGAATCATCGAGGCTCGCGACCTGCTTTGCGATCGATTCCACGATGGGCTCCAGGGACTTCAAGCGCGCATCGGTGAGGACCTGGGCGTGGAACGACGGGGACTTGGCCAGGGCGAAGTCGATCATGTTTCGTCGGAGCGCCACATACGACGGGTCTTCCATGTGGCTGATCGCGAATTCAGCGGCCCTGGACAAGGCGCGCTGGGTTCCGCCGGTGAGGAAGGATTTGATCTCAGGCTCGATCAGCTTCTCGAGCTCTTCGACCACGCGCTTGCCGACCTTGCCTGCGCCGCCGAAGCCGGGCAGGCGGCTGGTGGGAAGCAGACGTAGGAAGATGCGGGGCATGATGGTGGAGAAGTCCCGGATGCCCCGGTAGAGAGCATCGGCCATCACAGCTTCCACAGCCTGCTGGCGGAAGAGAGCGCGAATCCAGTCTTCGTGGATCAGCCCGGGCTCGCTCGCGAGCTTGCGCATGGCGACCTTGGCATCTTCAGGCACCCATCGACTTGCGGCCTTGGTGTCCTTCCGCATCTGTGCGACCGCAGCAGGAAGGACAGCGCGCACGCCAGGCCTCACCAGATCCGCTATTCGATCGGGCTGCAGGTAGGATTCAATCAAGGCGATGGAAGCGTCGCGGGGCAGCACCTGCTCGAGGGGCGTTTGCATCAGCTGCTTCCAGCTCGCCTCGATGAGACGCGTCCAGTCCCTGCGCATGTCGTCGCCGGTCACCCGTGCGCGAAGCCACGCTTTGAGCGGGTCCGGCGCAGCCTCATCCACGGGGGCGTCCGGATTCATGCTGTCTGCCATGTCGTGGTTCATGGCCCCCTCGGCGGCGCGATGCAAGGGCCGGCGCTTGGGTCTGCGGCAGGATACTGCCTTGCGCACCGGTTCGATCGCTGCTGTTGCCGAGGTAGGGAGCCCGCAGGCCTGCAACGGGAGCCGTTCGGAAGGTGGGCTAATTCAGGCAAATCTTCGGACCGCCTTCGGAGTCGCAGAGTCCTCCGCAGCAGTCGTCATGGGTCCCACATTCCTCGCCGGTCACAAGGCAGCAGACGGACATGCAGGTGACAGCCGACGTGTTGCCGTTGCAGCAGGTTCCCTTGACCGAGCACGGCGAGCCGATGGGCGCGCAGCATTCCTTGTCATTGGGGTTTCCGTCGTTGTTGCCACAAGTCGTGCCCGGGCAGCATTCCTCGTCCTTGTAGCAAGTGACGCTGTTCAGCGAGCAGCACTTGTCAGCTACGCACGCTGTCGAGTACGGAGCGTCGCAGCAGGGACCCAGGGAACCGCAACCGGTTCCTGCAGGCGGAATGCACGTGCTTCCGGCGGCGCCCGACGAGCCTCCCGTGCCAGCTCCACCCTGGCCACCGACGCCGCCCGCGCCGCCCCCGCCGGTGGAACCGCCGACGCCGCTCGACCCGCCAGCGCTTGAGCCGCCAGCGCCCGACGACCCTCCCATGCCCGAATCTCCGCTCGCTCCTGCTCCCGACGCACCGCCCTTGCCGGCCTCCACCGACGCATCACCGCCTGTGCCTGCACCACCTGCGCCGTCGACCGGCCCAGCGTCTTGCGGCTGCGGGCGACCATCGAAGTCGTACTCCCCCACAAGCACGCAGCTGCTCGCCGCCCATACCCAGATCGACATCGACAAGGTTGCGCACCACCGCATCGCCACCCATCGTACCCCAATCGCCGTGACTCCGCATTGCTGCATGTGACAAGGAGCCTCAAGCCTCGCAGGCGATGTTGAGAGCCGGGCGCTTGCGCTCGCTGCTACTCGATCGGATCCGGCGGGTGGTTTCGTACCTCGATAGCCTTGGGCTTCTTCTTGCCCGCATCGGCCTTGCCAGCCTCGCCCCCCGCATCCGCTGGTGAATCCACCGGCGCATCGACTGCAGCGTCTTCCAACACCGGCACTGCCGCATCCGGAGGCTCCAGCGGAGCAGCGCTCGGCGGAGTCTCACGCACTTCGACAGGCCTCGACCCGGCCGTGGGATCTGTCTTCTGGCAGCTCAGCGCAGCCACACCGAGCGCAACCGTGGCTGCCAACCTGCCCACCCCCTGACGCTCCACCAATGGAGTCGGAGGCGACACCGCGCGCGCAGTGCCATGCACATGCACGCGGAAGCGCCGTCCTGCGAGCTCGATCGTGTCCTGGTCCAGCAGCACAACCGGCTTGTCGAATGGCGCGTCAAGCGATCGGCCTGCGCGCTCCACGATCACGCCAGGCGCTCCCGATGGCCGCAGCAGGATCAGCTGCTCGTCGGCAGAGACCCACAGCTCGCAGCCGAGCGGTCGGTCCGAGTGCCAGACGATGTCCCCATGCGCATCGACGCCGAGGCCTGGCTGGCGCCCCTTGAGGGCGACGCAACGCATGTACCGTCCTGAGCGACGCGGCGATCCGAGCTCTTCGAGACACAGGGCAATCGGTTGAGGCATGTCAGGCTCCGTCGTCGTGGTGAATCAGGCTGTGGCGAAGGTGAGCCATTCCACGAGCGGAGCGACTGGCTTCGTGGCCTTGACCACCCAATCCAACAAGGCACGCGACGGCAGCAATTTCTTGGGTACTTCAGGGAAAGAAACCACGAGTCCCTTGCGCTTGAGCAGCTCGGCGCGCGGATGCTCGGGATCGAACCCGCGAGGCACCTTCTTGAGGACTTCCGCGGAGCCAGGCTCGTAGCCGGCGCGCTCGAGCTTCTTGAGGATCGCGGCGATCTCCTTGCCCTGCTTTTCGTCCAGGATCGCAGCGCGATACCGTGCAAGCTGCTCGCCATCCATCATGTAGTGCCCTGCAGCCAGGAACGATTCCGTTGCGCCGAACTGCGCATAGAGCACTGCCGGAACCTCGGTGATCTTGCCAGTTCGCTTGACGTGCAGAATGCCGGCTACGTGGGTCTTGTACGGGGTCTTGTCCTTGGAGAAGCGCACGTCGCGGAAGATCCGGAACACCTTGGCCTCGTCGGCAAGGTCGACGTGGGGGAACTGGGAATCGACGCGCTCGCGTACTTCGGCAAGCAGCAGCTTCATCGGCTGAGCCCATCCCTGCTCGTAGTCCGCCTTGTGGGCCTGGAACCACGCGCGGTTCTGGTTCTTCGCCAATGCCTTGAAGAAACGCGCTTCAGCGTCGGCGAAACCTTGGAATCGATCCGAGAGCGGTGCACGTACCATGCAGCCGTCCTGGCATTTCATCGGGCCGCTGTCGACCCTGAGCCGGGACCTGTCAGGGGATCCTGAAACTCACTTTGGCTGCAGCACGCTGATCAGCCACCAGGCCGCCCACCCGAAGGTCCCGCAGTGCCTCGGCGATGCAATCCGATGCTTCCTCGCCGCGCTCGTCCGGCGGCGAGACTCCGGCAGCGAGCACCTCGCCCTTGGCCCCCACGTACGCAGTCGCGTGGAAGTTGCCAGCGAACCCCTTGCGGCACTTGCGCGTCGCAGCGCTTGCGCGCTGAGCCAGAGCCAAGGTCTTGTACTTCGGCCAGGCCACCGGAGACTCTGCTGGATCCACGTCGAACGAAGTCTCGGCCAATCCCTCACCGCTGAGCGGACGCGGCCAGGTGCGGCTCTGCACCACCTGCAGCACGCAGCGCTCCGAGTCTCGATCGCCGAGCGTGGTGTCGTTGAGGTAGGCCCATCGCACGTTGCCTTTGCGATCGATGCGCATGCGCAGGCTCACCCTGCCGCCGATGAAGGTCAGACGGTCGGAAGCGCGACGGACGCAGTCGATCAGGCGCGGGCGAAGCGCCTGGAACTGCTCTTCGACGTCTTCCTGGCTCAGCCCACCGATGTCTCCCTCGTAGGAGGTGGGGCCGGTATCGATCGCTTCGACCGTGGGCTTGGGCTCTGGGACGCTGACGGCAGGGGGCGCGACCTCGGCCTTGACGCAACCTGCACCGAGCGCGGCAAGGAGCAAGGCGACGGACAGGTGGGCGAGGGGGAGGGTGAGCCGGCTCATGCCCGAAACGTGAGCACAATGTGTGCCTAGCCAGCGGTGGTCCTGAGCTGACCGTGAGATCCTTCCGAACTTCCGATACTCTGCAGCCTCTGCGGGTCAACCCCGAGCGTCGTCCGCACGCCGGCCATTTCTCCCGATCTCCTGTCTCCCGCTGAGAACCCTCAAAAGGGCATTGAATTCTCCCATCGGATCGAGCCTGGATCAGCCAGTTTGCGCAACGTGCTGCTCAAGTTGCGCCACGGCTCCACAATCACGGTTCCCGCGCTTCTCGCGCCTGCTGCTCTGCGGTATCCAACGGATTTGCGATGACCACACCGGATTCCAGCCCGGGCTCTCCCTCTGACCCCGAATTGTCATCGGGCGGAATCGTCAACAGGGAGCGCGAGGGGCTGGCCGAATTCCTGCGCTTCCTGGCAAGCAGCGTGTGGATCCCATGGGTGATGATTCGACGGCCTGACGCCGTGTGGCTGTGGGGGCCCATGCTGGCGTTTCCGGTCCTGTCAGGCGCTGCCATCGTGGCGATCCGCTGGAACCTGATCCCCAAGCATCGCAACCTGCTGATCTCGCTGCTTGGGGTGGGCCTGCTGATGTACGTGACGTGGGGGCTGGGCAGTGCAACCACGCCTGTGCTGGTGTTCCTGATCATGCACGTGATCGGCGTGGCAATGACTTCATCGCGGGGCGTCAGCCTGACCGTGACCGCTGCGGTCGTGCTCTGTTATGGCGCGATTCTGCTGCTGGAAGCGCGAGGGGTGATCCCGCGGGCGCCGCTTGCTTCGCCGACCTTGGGGCCCCACGAGACCTCTGGGGGCCGCCCTTTTGCCTTCATCGCAGTCTCCTTGTCCGTGGCCTCGGCGTGCGCCTTCCTGCTCTATGCCAGGCGAAAGCTGGAACAGTCGGCAGAGCGCGAGCGCGCGCTCCGACTCGCCCAGGTACAGGCGCAGGAGAAAGCTGCGGTGCTCCAACGCCAGATCGAGTTGCTGCAGCGCATGGACACCCTGGGGCGCGCCACAGGGACCTTGGCCCACGACTTCAACAATCTGCTGACCATCATCCGAAGCGCCCTGGTCTATGCGATCGAGGAGGAGGAGCCAGATCCGGCCGAGCTGCGGCAGGCACTGGACGACGGGCTCAGCGCAGCGCGAAGCGCAGCCCAGCTGACCTCCCAGCTGCTTGCCTTCAGCCGCCGGCAGCCAGTGCAGCCGCAGAGCATACGCCCTGCCGAGTTCATCCAGTCCATGCAGACCATGCTGGAGCGGGTGCTCGGAAACGGCACGGCCGTCTCGGTGCAGCTCGATCCCGGCATCGGCGCGGTCAAGATCGATCCCACGCAGTTCCAGCAGGTGATTCTGAACCTGGCGGTCAACGCGCGCGATGCGATGAACGGAGAGGGCAAGCTCACCATCGAAGGCAAGCAGGTCGTGCTGGATGCGGCCGCGTGCGAAGGGCGTCCTGGCCTGAATCCAGGCTGTTACGTGAGGCTGACCCTTGCGGACACCGGCGCCGGAATGGACGAGTCCACGGCGCAGCGGGCGATTGAGCCGTTCTTCACGACCAAACCTCGCGGCAAGGGCACAGGGCTCGGCCTGTCTACCGCGTTCGGCATCATGCAGAAGTCAGGTGGATGGCTGGAGCTTCGCTCTGAGGTCGGCGGGGGAACGGCTGTGACGTTGCTGCTTCCGTGCGAGGAGGGGACGGAGCGGGCCTGAGCGCTCTACTGGCAGACGCCGTTCACGCAGGTCTTGCCGCTGGCGCACATGGTTCCGCACGCGCCGCAGTTCTGCGGGCTCTTGGTGAGATCCACGCAAAGCCCGGCGCAGTTGGTGGTGCCGGTCGGGCAGGCGCACTGGCCGTTCTGGCACACCAGGTTTCCGCCGCACACCTGCTGGCAGAACCCACAGTTGGACTTGTCGCTGGAAAGGTCCACGCACTGGTTGCCGCACTTGGCGAGGCCTGAGTCGCAGGCGATCGAGCAGTCCCCCAGGCTGCACACCTGCCCTGGCTGGCAATGGTGGCCGCACGTCCCGCAGTCCTGCGCGTCGGTCTGCAGGTTCGCGCACCGCTGGCCGCAGTCGGTCCACCCCAGCGGGCACACGCAGGAACCTCCCACGCAGGCGGCTCCGTTCGGACAGTCGTTGCCGCAGCTTCCGCAATTCTGGACGCTGGTCTGCAGGTTGACGCAGACCTGTCCGCACTTGGTCAGCCCTGCGGAGCAGCCGGCCGTGCACGTGCCGGCCACGCACTGGTTGCCCGGCTGGCAGTGATTCTGGCAGGTGCCACAATGCTGGGCGTTGGTCTGCAGGTTGTAGCAGACCCCGTTGCAGCTCGTGGTTCCTGCGCCGCAGGTGCAGACGCCCGCCACGCAGCTCGCCCAGGTACCGCAGACCGTGCCGCACGCTCCGCAATCGAACGGACTGGTCTGCAGGTCCACGCAGGCATTGTTGCAGTTGACGGTCCCTGCGCCGCAGGTCGTGGTGCATGCACCTTGCGAGCAGACCTGGCCGGACGCGCACTTCACCCCGCAGCCGCCGCAGTTGTTCGGGTCGCTCTGCGTTTCCGTGCATACCCCGCTGCAGAGCGTGCCGTTGTTGTAGCAGGCACAAACCCCTGCCTGGCACGTCTTGCCTCCGCCGCACACCACGCCGCAGCCGCCGCAATTGTCATTGGCGGTCTGCGTGTTCGTGCACACGCCGTTGCACAGCTTCTCGCCGGCCGGGCACTGGCAGACCCCGGTCTGGCAGCTGGTTCCTGCAGGGCAGGGGTTGGCGCAGGTCCCGCAGTTGTTGGGATCCGAAGCGAGGTCCACGCACTTGCCGCTGCATTCGGTCTGCAGGATCGGGCACGAGCAGACGCCGGCATTGCAGGTGGCGCCGGTGGCGCAACTGGTCCCGCAGGCGCCGCAGTTGGCCGCATCGGACATGGTGTCCACGCACGCGCCGCCGCATTGCACCAGTCCGGTTCCGCACTGCAGCTCGCAGGCGCCCGCGGTGCAGACCTCGCCTGCAGTGCAGAGCTTGAAGCACGCGCCGCAGTTGTTCGGGTCAGACACGATGTCCACGCATACCCCGCCGCAATCGCCTTGCCCGGCCGGGCATTCGCAGACGCCGGCGATGCAGGCAGCGCCCTTGGCGCAGGCAAGGCCGCACGCGCCGCAGTTCGCGGTGTCGGATTGCACGTCGATGCAAGCGCCGTTGCACAGGATCAACCCGGCAGCGCACTGCGATTGGCAGCTGCCGACCGAGCAGACCTCCGAGGGGCCGCACACGACGTTGCACCCGCCGCAGTTGTTGGGATCCGAGGCGAGATCCACGCACTTGCCGTCGCAGACGATGGGTTTCACCCCCTGCGTGCAGTAGCACTGGCCGGAGATGCAAGACTGGCCGCTGACGCAACTATTGCCACACTGGCCGCAGTTCCCCGGGTTGTTGTCCAGGTTGACGCACGACTGGCCGCACTTGGCCAGGCCCGGGGCGCAGCCGGAAGAGCAATTCCCAAGAGAGCAGGCTTCCGAGGCGCCGCAGTGCTTCCCGCACATCCCGCAGTTGTTGGGATCAGACATGACGTCCACGCACACGCCCGAGCACAGCTGGCCATTCGTACAAGTCGGCGGCGAGTCTCCGCTCACGTCCTTGGTGGAGCCGTCCGGCAGGACCGAGCCTCCAGACCCACCCACCGCACCAGACCCTGCGGTTCCCCCGATTCCAGAGCCTCCGGAGCCGCCGGCAAGAATTGGCTCGCCTTCGAGTGTCTCGATCGAACGTCCCCCGCATCCACTGTGCAGGAACCCTGCCAGCATGAGGAACGGAGCCGACGTCACAATAAGAATGCGTCTTGCGTTCATGGTTTTCCCCGCAAATGGATGCGCCGCGCCTTGTGGATCTGAATGATACCTTGAGCGCGCGGTCGCGCACAGTCCAACGTTGCAGGGACCATGAAGCGGAATTCACCTGGAGGTCATCCGGATCCGGAACTGTGATCTCAGCGATCCCCATGGACTTGTGGGATCCCCCCATGATCGAGCTTTCGGGCAAGGGCAGGCGCAAGGGCAGGGCAGGGGCAAGGGCAGGGGCAAGGGCAGGGGCAAGGAGTCCAGCTCGCACTGGGATATGGCGGCGCCAGGCGTGATCGTGTCCCCACGAAATCTGCTAGGTCGCAGAGATCCCCTCCGGCTAGCCTTTCCTCATGCGCCCTCAGTTCTGGATTGCTGGTCTGTCGATCATGCTGGCTGCCTCCCCGGCCCTCGCAGTCACCCCCTGCGGCACCGACTGCTTTCTCGCCGACACCTGCGAACGCGCAGAGGTGCAAGCCGCCATCGCAGCCGCCCTCGCCCAGAGCGGCGGAACCGTCCGCATTCCCGACCCCGCAGTCGCGTCGTGCGACTGGAGCTCTGCGATCGAGGTGGATGCGAGCAAGGTTCCCCTCCACATCCAGGGCAAGAGCGAGGAGTCGACCCACATCCGTGCGCCCGAAGGCGCGTTCGTATTGACCGGTGCGCCAGGTCTGGCGTTGTCCCTCTCCCATCTCAAGCTGTCGGATGGTGCCTGCTCAGGATCGTGCGATGCGATGGTCGCAGTGGGCGGCTCGGATCAATGGCGCGTCCACCATCTTCGCCTGGAGACGACCGGCGCACTGACGCGGCTGTTTCGTACTTCCGGCAACACAGCCGGGCTCGTGGATCACATCACGGTCCGAGGCAGCACCCCGTCAGAGTTCGTCACGATCGATGGCGAAGACTGGTCCGAGTGGAAGACCAAGGTGGATCTCGGATCCGCCGCGCAGGTCTACATCGAGGACTGCGACATTGCGTTCACCGACGCATGGGAAGGTCGTCCGTTCGACGGCGAGCGAGGGGGAAGGGCAGTCATCCGTCACAACACGATCAAGAACCAGATCCTCGGCAACCACGGATTCGACACCGGGGGCACTGCGTCGATGCTGAGCGTGGTCGCCTATGGCAACGCGTTCGTGATCGACGATGACGACAGCGCACCATGGAGCTCGAAGACCTGGGCGAGGTTCGCCCATTTTCGTGGCGGCACAGGGCTGCTCTACGGCAACACGTGGAACGTGGGGAGCGACATCTGGATCAACGGCACGATCGATCTGGCGATCTACCGGAATCCCGATGACAGCGGCGGCAACGAGTCGTGGAAGCCATGCAACGGCACGCAGTACCGCATGTGCTCGAACATCGGCCAGGACTGGAGCATCCTGAAGGGGGACTTCCCTGCGAACTGTGAGACCGATCAGGACTGCCAGGGGATCGCTTCTGACATCACGTGCAAGTGGAAGTTCTGCTCGAAGTCGAAGCTCGAGCTGTGCGAGACCGACAACCAGTGTCCAGCGGGAGAGACCTGCAGCGGGTTTCTCGACGGAGCCGGTGTGGACGGCTACCCCTGCTTCATGCAGCCTGGGTATGCCACGCAAATGCAGCCCTATCCCTGGTACGAATGGGGCAATACGTGGGCAGGCGGACAGGGCGGCAGCGCGTGCGCCACACCGCCCTGCGACGTCGATTTCGGAACGAGCGTCTCGCAGCTCGTCCAGGGGCGGGACTACTTCGATGACGTGGCGCAGGGAAGCGCCCCACCAGCGACCTGCACTCCTCTCGAGGCGTTCTGGGTGGAGTCGGAGCAGACGCTCTATCGCTGCGAGAGCCAGGACAAGTGGGGAGTCTACTACAAGGCATATCCCTACCCGCACCCGCTTCAGTCCGCGGGGGTGGAAGCGGACGGCGGGTCAGATGCTGGAGTGGTTCCGCCCAACGATGCTGGGAAGGACACTGGAGCCATGGATGGTGCTGCGGGGAGTGGGGCAGATGGTGGAGCGGGGAGCGGGTCGGGCGGTGGCTCGGACGAGGACTCCGGGTGCGGCTGCACCGCAACGGGGCAACCCCGGAGTCGACTGGCATTCCTCGTGGTTCTGGCCATCCCATGCTTGCGTCGTCGGAAGCGAGCCAATCGAGACGGTTGTCACGCATAGCCGGATTGTTGAAGTCCAACTCGCGTGTTGCTAGGGTCCCGGCCTTCTTGGACAGGATCGTCCGCAATTCTGTAAAGCGAGGATGGGAATCATGATCAGGAATTCGATGATTGCAGCGTTGGCGACCGTGGCTTTCTTCTGCTGGATGGGTTGTGGCAGCGACAGCGACGGCGGCGGGTCAGGCGCAGCGGCTGGCGCGGCCGGAAGCGGTGGAACGTCCGCCGGCGGAAGCGGCGGGTCGGGCGGAGGGGCACCCGGTGCCTGCTCGCCGAGCTCGCCTGCGCCCGGAACCGCGACCAAATCGTGCAACATCGCATCGACCCAGATCTGCCAGGAGTACACCGGGTCAAGCTGGGACGACAACACGATCGGGCAGGTGTGCGGCCCCTCGGGCGGAACGGTAGCGGAAGGGCCCTGCCCCACTACGGGCGTCACTGGCGCCTGCCAGATCAAGTGCGGAAGCGCGAGCGAGTTCGTGCAGAAGTCCTATGGCAACATGGATTGGAAGGCGATGTGCGAAGGGCAGCTGCAAGGCAAGTGGCTCGGACCCTGAGCCATCCGCACGTTCCAGGTGCCGTGCGCAAGCTGCAGCGTGATCCGAGCGTGTGAAGGCTGGGTCGGGCGCGTTGACGCGGCGACGCAGGGGCGGCAAGCATCGCGACATGCGTGCTCTCCTTCTGCACAAGTTGCTCCCGACGATCGCTTGCGGTGCGGTCGTCGGGCTCGGCCTGGGCCTGCTTTCTGCCTGCCACCAGGAGACGCGCGCGCCGCAGGATGCTCGGCCGCCGATCGCTGCACAACCAGCCACCGCGCCCACCTGGGTGCCTGACGCTGCATCCGTGGCACCTCCGGTCGAGAAGAACCGCGCCACAGGCATGGCGATCGACGCGCAGGGAATCCGTCTCGACAACGACGCCCGAATCCTCGTTCCGCTGGGCGCGGGACCGTCGTTCGGGGCAGACGCTGCCTACAAGCGCTCAGGTCCGAACGACCTCTATCTCGTGCCCCTGGCCGATGCGCTCAAGCGCGAAGTCGCAGCGGGTCGGATCTCCAAGCCGTTGCGGCTGGTCGCGGCATCGACAACCCCCTATCGCGCCCTGATGGAGGCGTTGTTCACCGCCGGACAATGTGAGATTGGCAGCTTCGAGCTGTGCGAGGAATCGTGCGACAAGCGGAAGCTATCCTTTGAGCCTCCGCGCGCTTCCCAGGGGCACTGGGACCCTTCCATGCCGCGAAAGCTGAACCTCGTAGCGATCGTCGTCAGCGATGGAGTCGGGCTCAAGGCCTCAGGGGGGAACCTTGCGCCGGGCTGCAACGATATCGGCCCCGGGCTCACCGTTCCCAGGGTGGGAGCAGCGCTCGACCTTGCGTCGGTAGCCAGCTGCGTGGCGAAGCTCAAGGGGGCGGATCCCGCGTATACGTCGGAAGATCAGGCAACCATCGTGGCGAATCCGCACACTCCGCTGCGCGAGGTGATGGACGTCGCGCTCACGTTGAGAACGCAGTTTCCGAAGATCATGTTCGGCGTGCCGCGGTGAGGCAGGGAACCACGGGAGAACCGGCGGCGCCTCACCTGGGTATCCGGGGATCCTGCAGGCCGCCCATGGGTGGACACGGCGCACCGGTTGTGCAAGCATTTCGACTTCCTGATCGAGGTGGGTCATGCGCAAGCTCCTTCGTCTGCTTCCTGTTGCAGCTCTTCTCTCCGCCTGCTCCGGGTCCAGCCCGGCCCCCGTGGAATCGACGCCAGCTGTCGAAGACGACTTTGACAGCTTCGTGGATGGGAAGGCAGACACCGGCTATGTGAGCGCGCGCGCTGCCGAGCTCGAGGCGACGATCACGGCCAAGGTAAGGGTGCGGCTTGCGGGCAAGACGCCTGAAGAGCTGCAGACGCTGGCAGACACCTTGAAGTCGAACCCTGGGGACTACTCGCTCTGGTCGATCACGCAGAACGTCACCGAGCAGATCAAGTACGCACGCAACACGCTCAAGGCCCAGAAGTACGATCTCAACCTGGAAGGGGGGACTCCGACCTTCACCGCGGTGGACGTGATCGATCAGGGGCTGGACCTGTCGTACAGCGTGAAGCTGGAGTCGCTGGTCAAGTTCAAGGAGCTGGCCGACGCAGGGGTGAAGGTTGCAGATCTGGTCGGCAAGACCGTGGACATCGTGCTTCCCCTGGAGCCGGCGGGGCTCTTCGAGCGAATCACGGCCACCTGCGCCAAGGACCCGGACGGCGACCCGCTCGACGCAGCGGAGCTGAACGCGGACAACCTGTTCTACTACTGGTCACCCACGGAGACGACCTGCCCGCTGAAGGCCGAGGACCTGGTGACAGCGCGCTACGAGGTGAAGTCCTCGGTCGACACGCCCACGGTCTTCCCGGAATACGACAAGCTCATCGCGGACGGGAAGATCTCGATGGTGGCCATTTTCGGCCAGATCGAGCATGGGACCCTCACCGAGGAGGACTGGGGATTCATCTCGTTCGATCAGTTCACGTCGAACCTGCGCCAGCGTGGATTCGCCGTGGAGGAAGAGTTCGCGGACAACATGGGGCATCGACTCGGGCGCACCTATGCGAGCGGGTTGAAGGTCACGATCGACATGTACACCCCGGTCGGCTTCGGCGATGCAGTGCCCAAGGAGTCGTCGCAGCAGAGATTCCGGGAAGCGATTCGCAACCACGAGATCGTCTACTACGGCGGGCACGCGTTCTACGGCTCGCTCGACGTGCTCGACGATCCGGCTGCCTATCCGCCGGACACCTACCAGATCATCTTCATGGATGCGTGCTGGTCCTACGCCTACTACACCAAGCAGGTCTTCCGTCACAAGGCCACGGCCACGGACCCTACCGGCTGGGAGCTCGTCGACGTCGTCAACAACACCGAGATGGGCAACACCGGCAGCGAAGGGGTGACCTCGGTTGCGCTGTTCGGCAACATCTTCAAAGGCGCGACAGCGGTCAAGGCCAACCAGTCCGCGGCCAAGTACTCGTGGAACAACCTGATCGAGTACATGAACGTCAGCTCCGACAAGCTCGCGAGCGAGGACCCGACCGGCGAGACCAAGCCCGAGATCTACGGTGCCAGCGGCGTGCGCACCAACAAGTTCAAGCCCGCGCACTGACCCGCTACTCGAAGAGCGTCCCTCCGAACCTCGCTGCGCTGTCTCCCACGGTCGCATCGAGCCACTGCGTGAACGCCTTCTGCGCATCAGGCTCGCTCAGCCCGTCCATGTGCGCGGCGAATGCCGTCGGCTCGTCCGAGCCGTCGCTCACCTGCATCTGCGCCTGAAGCATGCGCGCCTGCACGTCGGCGAAGCCTGCACCTGCATCCGGGCGCAGGTGCTTGACCCGCAGGTACTCCATGAAGAACGCGCTCAGCGCTTGATCATGCCCGACCTCGCCCATGTTCTGCGTCTTGTCCTCGAGCCCGTAGCGGTCAAAGGTCAGGGTCGCGTCCGCGCCCGTTGCTCCCACCAGGTACCCTTTCACGAAGTCGGTCGGCTTGTTGTGCTTGAGCATGCCGTACTGCGTGCCAGCGAGCGTGGCCGTCCCTTCGATCAGGAACCAGGTGATGTAGTAGTTGTTGGGCGCCATCCGCCCGTGCACGATGTGCGTGAGCTCGTGGGCCAAGGTGTCGTCGAAGTCGACCAGCGAGCTGAGCCCACTCTCCGGCACGACCACCGCATCGCCGTAGGCGCCGTCCTCGGGATACGACACGCCGTAGCTTCCAGCTGCCTGCGTCGCCGTGTCGTAGGTCGGATCGTCGAGCACGATGATCCGCACTGCCGGCGCCAGCGCAGGCTCCGTAGCCGAGACTGCGAACTCCTTCAGATCGAAGGTCAACGCTTCGCAGGAACGATTGGCGATGTCGACGAGCTTTTCGTGGGTGAGCGACGACGACTTGCGCGCGTACAGCTCGATGCGCTCGCT
This sequence comes from Deltaproteobacteria bacterium, assembly GCA_016218915.1. Classification (GTDB taxonomy): domain Bacteria; phylum Myxococcota_A; class Polyangia; order Polyangiales; family Polyangiaceae; genus JACRCQ01. Next base: position 132,708 of record JACRCQ010000054.1, on the reverse strand, counting down.
TCCGGTCCGAAGCTCCAGATCCGGTGCAGCGTTGGTCACGTCGAGCGGCAGCTTGCGCGAATCCGGGTTCGGAGGCTGGGTTCCGCACGGGTAGACGCCGGACTCGGGTTGCGCGTCGGGCAGGACCGCAGCCTCTGCTTCTTCTGACGCAGCATCCTCCTGCAGCACCACGTCCTGGGCTGCGTCCGACTCCGGAATGACCACAGGCTCCGACGGGTTGCTGTCGTTGCTGCAACCTGCCAGCAGAACGGTTGCGATGATCGTCGCGACAAGGGTGCGCATCCGGACCTCTCCTTGAAGGATCCACGCTACGGTAGCGGCGATCGGCGCGTCAACGGCGGACTACGCGCTGCGGCGCCGCGGGATTGTGGCCTGGGTGATCGGCACGCATGGAGCTATCATGCTCTTGATGCCCATCCGTGACCTGCGCGCGCCGAACCCTGCTCCGACGACCGCGAGCGCACGGGAGGGTGTGCCCTCGCGGATGCGCGCTGCAGTCGTGCTCGCTCTGGCGGCGCTGATCCCTGCTTGCACGACGATTCTGGGAATCGACGGCGAGTACAAGGACCTCGCGGCCGATGCCAGCGTAGCCGCGGGCGGTGATTCGAGCGTGGGAGGCAATGCAGGGGTAGGCGGTGAGGCGGGGCAATCGGGCTCGGGCGCCATGGGTGGCGCAGGCGGATCCGCAGGGAGCAGCGGCAGCGCAGGGGAAGGTGGCACATCGGGCACCGGTGGTGCTGCGGGGACATCCGGGGCTGGCGGAACGGGCGCAGGCGGCGTTGCGGGCACGGCGGGAACGGGCGGAGCTGCAGGCACAGCAGGTGCGGGCGGTGTTGCGGGCACAGCAGGAACTGCGGGAGCTGCCGGCACGGCAGGTGCGGGTGGTAGCGCGGGCACGGCTGGGGCAGGCGGCGCGACTGGAGGGGCTGCGGGGACGTCCGGAGCAGGGGGAAGCGGCGGCGCCGGCGGCACGAGCGCGGTGAAAGCCGTGCAGACGGGCGAGCAGGTGCTGGCAGCCGATGCATCCTCGGCCACGGTGGCCATCACTCCGGTTGCGATGGACAGGGCGTTCCTGGTGTTTGGCACGCGGTTCGACGCAGTGGAGCCCAGTGCGATGCAGGTGTCCGGGAGGCTCTCCGACGCATCCCACGTCACCTTCCAGCGCGTGGGTGCTGCAGGAAGCCCGGCTGTTTCCATCGTCTGGTACGTGGCTGAGTTCCAGTCGGGCGTGCTGGTACAGCGCGGCAACGTGGCCATGACATCGACCAAGGTCACGGTGCCCTTGACCAGCTCGGTAGAAACCCTGCGCACCTTCCCGATCATCAGCTATCGGAACTCGGGTGCTGCTCTCGGCAAGGGAGACTTCGTTCGCGCGAAGATCGCGGGCCCCTCTGCGCTGGAGCTCAACGTCGGAGAAGCGGCGGCGAACGGTATCGTGGAGTGGCAGGTCGTGAGCTTTGATGGAGCCACGGTCCAGACAGGTGACCTCCCCTACCCGTCAGGCGAGACTGCACCCGTGCAGACCATCCCAGCTGTGGACACCACCCGGAGCTGGCTCGTCTTCTCGTACGACATAAGCTCCAGCACTTCGGACAATCTCGCGCAGAAGATGTTTCGGGCCCGATTCACCAACACCACCACGATGATGTTCAATCGATCGGGAGTCGGCTCGGCCGGAACGATCTCGTGGCAGGCGATATCGTTCAACAACGGGACGCTGGCCCGCCCGGGGTCGGCGGGCTTCTCGGGGTTCGGCACACAGGTGAGTGCCAATGTCGGCGCGTACGCTCCACTACGTACGATCGCTTCCGGCGGCGGCTTGTATCTACACGGTGGCAACACGTCCTACAACAACACGATGAACGCGGGCGTATGCTCGTTTACCGCGAAGCAGGCATCCGGGGCGTTCGATGTCTGGCGGCAGACGAGCGGCACCGGCGCTTCCAACTGCGACATCTCCTTCTGGGCAATCGAGTTCAAGTAGTCGGTTCCGGCCCGCCCGTGCTTGCCTTGCAGAGTGGCGCAGCCCACGAAGTAACCTGGCGAGGGGAGGATCTTGGGACGTCACTGTTTCGCAGCGTCTCTTAGTTGACGGCACCCCGCTACCAGGATGGTCGAGGACGCAGCGGAGGCTCCACAACTCGACGGATATCCATCCTTTTCACTGTGGCACGCGTCTTGCTGTCTTATTGATCCCACGCACAGCCACGTCCGCGATCCGAAAGGGGGCTCATGCTGTACTCTCGAATCATGGCCAGTCCGCTCCGCTTTTGCGGCACACTCGCGGCGGTCTTTGCCATCTCCTGCGGTGGAAAGGTTACGGTCGAGTACGGAGTTGAGATCGCTTCTGGTGGAAGCGGTCCTGATGCGTCGACGCACACGGGAGGGAAGTCTGGCGTCGGCGGCATGGGCGGAAGCGGGGGTAGCGGCGCGAGCGGCGCGAGCGGCGCGGGCGGCGAGGGCGGAACGAGCGGCGCGGGCGGGATGAGCGGCACAGGCGGGATGAGCGGCGCGGGCGGCGCTGCGGGCACGCCCTCGGCCTGTGCGATCGAGGTCGCATCGGGAACGGAGCATGCTTGTGCGATCCGATCCGATCACACGCTCTGGTGCTGGGGGAGCAACGAGCAGGATCAGCTCGGGGGCAGCTCCGAGGCTCTGGGGCCGCAGCAGGTCACGAACCTCGGCCAGGAGGTTGCGCGCATCGCGCTCGGCGATACCCACACCTGCGCGCAGAAGCTTGACGGAACCCTCTGGTGTTGGGGGAGCAACGTGCACGCAGAGCTGGCAATCGGCAACGGGACCGACACGCCAAACTTCGTGCCCACGCCGACGTTGGTAAGCGCACTCGGAAGTGACGTCTTGCAGCTGGAAGCAGGTTCGAGCCGAGCCTGCGCGCGCAGGAGCGACAACACTGTATGGTGCTGGGGCGCCGAGTTCTCGTCGGACTGGCCAACGGCAACGCCCCCAACGGTCATCGAGACGCTGGACTCCCAGGTAGCGGAAGTTGCCACCAGCAGGCACACCTGCGCGAGGAAGTACGACCAATCGCTCTGGTGCTGGGGAAGGAACAACGATGGGCAGATCGGGAGCGGCACCACGGCTGACTCGCCCGAGCCGATGCAAGTCATCGCGCTCGCGGATCAGACATCGCACTTCGACGTCGGCACGTATCACACCTGCGTGGTCAAGAAGGACCATACGCTGTGGTGCTGGGGGTCGAACCTCCACGGCCAGATCGCCAACTGGGCTCCTGGACCGTTGAATTGCGGGGTCGGGCCGTGCCCGAATCCGGTGCCGGTGACCGAGCTGGGAGCACAAGTCGCGCGCGTAGCTGCGGGCGTCTACCACACCTGCGCGATCAGGCTCGACGGCACCCTCTGGTGCTGGGGGCACAACGATCACGGCCAGGTCGGAGATGGAACGCAGAACATCAACGTCTTCGCGCCCGTGCAGGTGGCGACCGTGGGCTCACAAGTCGCGCAGGTCGCGCCTGGTCTGCACCACACCTGCGCGCGCGGGAACGATGGCGCCCTGTGGTGCTGGGGATTGAACGACCAGGGGCAGCTGGGCGACGGCACGACCACGGATAGCCCGCTGCCGGTGCAGGTTGCCCTCGCGTGCCCCTGGCAGTGATTTGAGCTAGCCTGGACGTCCCGAATCCGTCGGTGGAGGTCCAGATGCGCGCTCGAACCATCGCTGCAGCTTCCTTGATCTTGCTCGCAGCCTGCGGGCGGCCGGGGGATCCTGGCAGTGCGATGCCCGAAGGGCCGCTAGCCCGCCAGGTCTCCGAGTTGGCCGTGCAACAGGGCGTGCCCCGCGACCTGGTGCTCGCCATCGCTGTCGTCGAAGGTGGATTGCTCCTGCCGAGCCTTCGCGCGGTGACAGGCAGCGAGAGCGTTCCCGTGGCAGGCATCCTGGAGCTGCGCCACGGTCGGTTCAACTCCCTGGCCGCTGGCGCGAGGCTCCTGTCCGTCGATGAGGTCGCGCTGCAGGCCGACACGGACCTGGGCACGGTCGCCGGGGTGATGGTGCTGGCCGACCTCGGAAGGCGGATGGGCGCGCAGAGCAACGACCTCGCGTCCTGGAGCGAAGCGGTCGGCGAGCTGGCAGGCTTCGGCTCCCCATCGTTGCGCCGAGACTACGTGGCCCGCGTCTACAAGACCCTGCTGCGCGGCGGTCTGTATCCTGCGCGCGATGGTGAGCTGGTGCACATCGACGAGCACAGGGAGATCCCGCTAGCGCTGACGTTCGCGCCTGCTGGACTGCACACGATGGCGCCGGACTTCCCAGGTGCGATCTGGGTCGACACGCCGCAGACCGACAAGTGGACCCCTGGGCGTCCCGATGGCAACGCTTCGGTCGACACCGTCGTGGTCCACGACACGGAAGGCGGGTGGGACGCATCGCTCGCCACGCTGCAGAACGACGGTGGCAAGTCGGCGCACTACCTGGTGGATGCCGATGGGTCCCGGGTGGCGCAGTTCGTGTCCGAATCTGACACAGCCTGGCATGCGGGAAACTGGTGCTACAACAAGCATTCCATCGGGATCGAGCACGTGGGGGTCGCTTCGAACAAGTCCGGCTTTGCCGCAGCCGAGTACGACAAGAGCGTGGAGCTGGTGAAGTCGATCCGAGAGCGATGGACCGTTCCTCTGGACCGCAGCCACATCATCGGGCACTACCAGATACCGAACGGCAACTTGATCGACGAATGCTCGCCGCCCTGTGCGGAAGGCCTGGATGCGTGCGAGACCAAGGCCAAGTCCGCGGGCGGAACCTATGGCGGTGCCAGCAACCACTGGGACCCGGGCTACTACTGGATGTGGTGCCAGTACATGGAGAAGCTGGGTGGTACCTGCGCGTGCAACGACGCCTGGTCGCTGTGGAACTGCACGACCGATCTCACCGAGGCGTGGCGGTGCAACAACGGCAACCTCGAGAAGCAGGACTGCTCGCCTTGCGAAGTGCAGCCTGTGGGGACCGACGACGTCTGCCATGCACCAGGGCCTGAGCCCCAGCCTGAGCCCCAGCCCGAGGCGTCCATCGACGTTGCGCAGGAGCCTACTCCTGCGAACGAAGCGTCGGTGGACGCGATCGTGGAGCACGCTGCGGACAGTGCCGCGGCAGACTCGGGCAAGCCTTCCATCGCGTGGCAGTCGAACGACGATTCGGGCGGATGCTCTTGCCGGAGTGCGGGACCGTCGGGCTCGCTGGGGCTTTGGGCCGTCGTGGCTTCGATGTTGCTCGCGTGTCGTCGGTCACACCGACGACCGACACCCAGGCGGCGATCTTCCGCCGCCCGCGGAACGACTTGATTCCCTGCTTCGGTCGATCAAAGAAGTTGAGCTGATCAGCACGCGTCGAGTCCCCCGGACGTTCAGGAGTCCAGCATGAACCGTCTCGCATTCGTCTCGGTCCTCGCCGTGATCGCGTCCCTCTCCTGCTCCTCTGGGACCTCGGAGCAGACTCCTGCCGCTGCAGGCTCTTCCGGCGCCTCCGGACAGTCCGGCGCCGGTGGCAGCGGCGGCGCCGCGCAAGGTGGCAGCGCGGGCGCAGGCGGCGTGGACGCGGGCGTGGACGGTCCGGGTGATGACGCCTGTGCGAGCTGCACGGACGCAATCCCGTCCGAGGCTGCCGGTACCGCGGGGCCGTACGAGCCCTGCTCGACTCCGGACGCGTGCCAGGCCGGCTACAAGTGCGTCACGACCGTCACCGACCCCGAGTACGGTCAATGCACCAAGGACTGCGGCGCTGACACCGACTGCCCCGCGTCGCCTTCGGGCAACGGAGTCGGATGTCATCCAGACACCAAGATATGCTATTCGCTGTGCGGTGTGCATGGCGGAACCTGTCCTGACGGACTGGTCTGCACGGCCCAGGAGTTCTGCCTCGAACCTTCCTTGACCGTTCCCACCAAGGGACCGGGCGAACACTGCATCGGCTCGGCCGAGTGCAAGGATGGCGCAGAGTGCGTCCAGGGCGAATACACCGCTGCCTACTGCGCGCCCAAGTGCCAGAAGGATGAAGACTGCACCACGGCTGCGCCTGGATCCAAGGGGACATGCACGGATGCCGGCACGTTCACGTTCTGCATGTACTACTGCGGAATGATGGCGGGTGGCGCGAAGTGCCCTGGCGACATGGTGTGCGAGGGGAACGCGATTTGCCGGTGAGCGTGGGCGCGAGCTACTTGGGAACGGGCGGCACGACCACCGTGTTGATCGGCTGGGTGCTCATTCCTGCGGTGTAGGCGTAGCTTACATACGAGTCCCAGCCCCACACCGTCAATCCGAACGCTGCTTCGCTATCGGCGATGTGCACGCCGTTGTCGCACGCGCCTTGCGGCTGGCCGCCCACGTTCAGGTCTACCCGGGTGTACTCGTATTGCCCTTCATTGCCCACGGGCTGCCAGTCACCCAGCACCCCGACGCAATCGAGCGTGACGTCTTTGAAGGTGCCGTCCTTTGCCTTCTGCCGCACGAACACGAGGTTCGTGTTCCCATAGGTGGGATCGGTCAAGAACAGGTAGTGCGCGAGATACTGGGCTGGTGGGACCGAATTGACCCATTCCGGATCTCCCATTCCACTGTGCCCGTTGTCACCGCCGGTCATCACCGCTGACAGGTAGAACGGATGCTTGTCGTCCTGGCTCTTGACGATGAACGGCTCGGAAGCGTTGAAACGAACCATCTGCCCGCTGCCGACCGTGTCCGGAGCACCCGGAGGCGCGGACGGCTCGTAGACCAGCTGCGTGTCGTCCACAGCGCCGATCAAGGTCCAAGGCGCATTCTCTTCCTGCCCAGAGCGTCCGCGGTGGCGCACGGCAGCGTAGGCAAAGCCCATGGCGCTGACTGGCAGGAGCTCCTGGTGGCCGGAGTCGCAGGCATACACGCCGAGGGGCACGTACATGCAGCCGGTTCCGCCCCAGACGCTGATCGGCTTGTCCGAGCTGATCGGGCTGCCGGCGAGCTCCGCGTTCTGCAGGAACTGCACGGCCTGTCCCCGGTTGAGCTTGTAGTCCTGCGGCTGGCCTGCCCCGGTCGGATTCACGCCCCCTCCGCCCACGATCGCTGATGTCGGGCTGATCGTGACCGTGGTGTCGTCCTGCGCAGCCACGATTTGCACGAAGGGCATCCCGCCAAAGGAAACGAGGTTCGGGTCCACCTCGTAGGCGTCTGCGGCAATGTAGTTCGTTCCCCAGGCCGGCGTCGGTATCAGCTGTGTGGCGCTCGACACGTAGCTGGGAGCTCCACCGTAGGGGTAGATGTCATAGGCCACGATCGGTGCCGAGGTCGTGATGTGGAACGCGTTGACGAACCCAGTGCCGAGCAGGGCCGGATCAGAGTTGATCCCGCTGGCCGTTCCGGCTGGGCAGCCTACGTGGAGCATTCCGTTGGGCGGGCCCTGCGATAGGAAGAGGATGCCGACTTCGCCAACGCCGAGCTGTCCGTTCTGCAGAGGCTGGTAGGTGATCGACGTGCCACTTCCGACCGGCACGCGCGCGAGGTTCCCGACATCGAGCTGCTGCCCCTGGTACTCGACGGTGATCGAGATCGGCGAGGTCCAGGTGTTGGCGATCAATGCGGCAAAGCACGAGCCAGGAGTCTCGGTCTCGGGCGAAGGCGGCAGGGAGTAGAAGTCGCACCCCAGGGTGCTCTTGTTGGCTTGGGCAGCGGAGCACGGGTCCGTGCACTTGCCTCCTTGTCCGCAACCTTGCGTGGCAGGGCAGGTCACGGTGACGACGTCGTGGCAGTCGATCACCTGGTGGAGGTCGGCCGAGCAGCGCAGCTCGCAGGGGGGGCCGGAATCCTCGGTGGTGATGATGGTGCCGCCGGTGTTACCGCTGCCGCCGCCGCCCTGGTTCCCGGACGATCCACCTGAGCCGCCCTTGTGGGTGGCCGGGTCGAAGACCGAGTCATTGCCCCCTGCGCTGCATCCTGGGGAGGTTGCGAGCATGGCAGGGACGATCGCCAGGGCAGAAAGGAGGGGGAAGGAGCGCATGGTCCATTGTACCGCGGATCCGGATGGGATCCGCCTGCTCCTACCTGGTGATCCCATGGCAGGGGACGCTGGGGATGCGATCGTCTCGAAATACCGCAAGATCGAATTCATGAAGGCCTCGACCGAGGTGTTGCGGGTTTCCCACCGTCGGGGGTGCAAGCCGTGAGCCAACGAGGCGCGCGGACCGACTCGAGCTTGGGGAAACGCGTCAGCTCGCGGGCGTAGCGGGCGTACCTGTGTCGATCGCGGCTGGGTCGCGCCGGCAGAACACCCTCCAGAAAGAGCCGACAACGAGCAGATGTATGCTGTCGAGCAGCGCAACCGCAGCAAAGGCTCCAGCCCCGCCCGGTGACAGGAAGGCCTGCACGACATCCAACACGACTCCGACTCCGAAGACTGCAATCAACCCGAAGAACCCTGCGCGTCTGCCTTTCCACATCGAGCGGGCCGACAGCACGATCACTGCGACGAGGGCCAGCTGCAACAGCACCGCGCCGCCACCTTCCAGCGGCAGCGCGAAGCTGGCGATCCCTCCGAGTCCACACCGAAGCACGAGGAACAACAGCATCCAACCGAGCCCGCTGGATCGGATTCTCTGCTCGCGACGAATGGGGCCTTGCCAAACCATGCTGCTGGTGGGTGTAGTATCATCACGTTCGACCTCGCAAAGGAAGCGAGGCTAGCAATGCGCTCCTCAACACCGGCGCACCCTCCTGGATCATCTCCGTCGAGCAGCTGAACGCGAACCGGATCGCGTCGTGGCACAAGCTTCCAAAAGCTTCCCCAGGAGCGCTTCCAATCCCCATGGACGCCAGCTTGCTCGACACCTCGTCCGCATTCGCACACCCCAGGCGCGCATACAGGCTGCGGTCGAGCTCTGCCCAGATGTAGAACGCCCCGTGCGGATAAAAGGGCCGCAGCCCTTGTATGCCGCTCAGCGCCTCGAACATGATGTCGCGTCGCTTCGCATACTCCGCCCGCATGCCTGCCAGATGCGATTCATCCCCTTGCAGCGCTGCCAGCGCGGTCCATTGGGCCACGCTGTTGACGCCGTTGATCGAGCAGCGAAGGACCTTCTGCAGACGATCCATGACCTGCGGCGCTGTCGATACCAGGTACCCGACCCGCAATCCGCTCATCGCATGGCTCTTGGAGAACGAGAACACGCTGATGACGTTGTCCTGGTAGTCGGGTGCGAGCGAGCCAATCGAATGATGCATGTGCGGCTCGTAGATCACGTCCTCATAGGCCTCGTCGCTCACCACCAGCAGGTTGCGACGCCGCGCGACCTGGAGGATCTCTCCCAGCGTCTCGCGCGACAGAACCGCGCCCGTGGGATTGTGCGGAGTATTGAGGAAGATCACGCGCGTACGCGGCGTGAGCGCTGCCTCGATATCCGAAGGCGCGTACTGGTAGTCGTTGGCCGCGCGAAGAGCCACCGCCACCGGTACGCCCCGAGCCAGCTTGATGTTCTCCACCACCTCGGTCCACATCGGGTCCGGCACGATCACCTCGTCGCCCTCGCTCAACACACACTGGAAGGCGGCGAAGAGCGCGTGCATCGCACCGTTGGTCACGAAGATGTTCTCTTCCGAGGGCACGCGGATCGCATTCTTGCGCTCGAGCTTGTCCCGGATCGCGCGTCGCAGCTCCGGAATCCCCGCATTCGGAATGTAGTGGGTCTTGCCAGCCGCAGCCGCGGCCTGCAGCCCTGCCAGGGCATGTGGCGCGATGGAGAAGCTCGGGTCTCCTGACTCGAACCGATAGACCTTCTTGCCCGCGGCCTGGGCCTTGAGCAGCACCTCGCGCAGCTGCACGATCTTTCCAAAGGAGAGCGTATCGAGGATGTTCACCCGGTCCTCCAGCTTGAAGGCTTCGTTGTGATGGGAAGGTGGCGCGCCTGCGGCCTGCTCGTCAGGGCAGCCCCCACGCGTCCTTGACCGTGTCGTAGCTTGCCTGCGGCAGCTGCACCACGAGCGGCTTGGTATCTGGATCCAGCCAGCCGATCAGCTCCTTGATGTTCGACTCGGCTCCGGCGGTGCATCCCACGGTCGGCGAGGACGGTCCCCCCCACAGGTGCACGAAGATGCACGATCCGCCTCCTGGCACCGCAGGCGCCGGGTTGTGATTCACGACCAGTCCCCATCGGTAGAGCTCATCGGGTCGTAGCATGATCTCGGAGCTCTTCCAGTCCGGGGCGTCTGGCCCGCTCGTGGGCAAGGAACTCCGGTACAGCACCTGATTGTAGTACTTGGAATTCGCGTCATCGACGCATTCAAGGTCGCTCGTGGCCTGCAAGTACTCAAGCTTGATCCACGAGGCCTCGGATGGGGGAGCATAGCCGAACGCCAGCTTGAGCTCGAACACACCCGCAGGCGCTCGCCCGTCTCCTTCATGCTTCACCGGATCCGCCGCAGGAGGCGTGGGATGCAATCCACGTCCCCAGCCGAGCCCAGCGTGTCCCAGCTCGACCGCGAACGACGCGCCCACCTGGCTCCACGGGCCGCCCGGGCTCGCGGATTCGTATCGAGCCACCGTTGCCGGCACCGCTTTCCAATCCTTCGAGAGTACCACCACCAGCTGGCTTGCGGTCGCAACCGGACCGGAAGGCGCGCTCGCTTCGGGCTGCGCGTCTTGGGCTTCCTCGCTTGCATCGACTGCGGCATCCTGAGCCGGGGCAGCGGCAGGTGCGCTGGTAGACGAGCAACCCGCAAGCACTGCGGCTGCGACCAAGCTGTAGGGAGATCGGCCGGACATGGGCGGGATCCTATCACTTCTTCACCACGAGATCGTTTGACGAAGGATCGAGTCCGTCGCAGATGCCGTCGCCCCGATGCATCTGCTAGGCTCGATGGCGACATGTCCGCTTCCCATGCCCTGAAGGCGAGTCGATGCAGAAAGCCCGGGCCAGCTGCTGGCGCTTTGCTCCTGGCAGTCCCTGTGCTCACGGTGTGGGCATGCTCGAGTGACGAAGCGCAGGTTGCGGGGCCGTGGGGCACCACCGATGCTTCTGCGGACACGGCAGCGAGCGACGCAACTTCAGGCAAGGACCAGCACAGTGAAGGCGCAGCAGGCACGGGCGGCGCCCAGTCGGACGCCATGCTGTTGGACGGGCCGGACCTAGACGCGCCAGCGGCCAACCTGGTGCGGATCGGAGACACGTTCGAGATCCCGACCGTCACGCAAGCAACGCCGAAGCGTACTCCGGACGTGGCCTACGATCCGCTCCACGACGTCTACGTGGTAGTTCACGGCAACAACACGATTGGCGGAGCTTTCGTGAGCGCGGACGGCGCACCCGTGGGTGCACCGTTCCAGATCCAGTCAGCGACAGCGTGGGCGCAGGCACCCAGAATCGCTTGCGAAGCCTTGCAGGGGATCTGTCTGGTTACGTGGCACGATGCGCGCGAGGATCCCAACAGTCCGCGGGTCTGGGCGCGGGCCCTGACCTACGACAACGGCTCGCCGAAGTTCCTCGGCCCGGACTTTCGCGTGAATCCTGACCCGTCCTACCAGGAGAATGCCGCTGCTGTGGCGTGGTCGGCGGCCTCCCAGGAGTTCCTCGTGGTCTGGCAGAAGGCTGCGCAGAGCGACATCCGGGCGCAGCGTGTCGCAGCCAGCGGCACGCTGCTGGGCGGCGAGATGACGATTTCGAGCGATGCGGATTGGCAGGGAGAGCCTGCGGTGGCCTGCTCCGAAGCGAGCAACGAGTGCTTCATCGCCCACACGCACGCTGATGCGGTCGGGGCCAAGGTCGTGTCGCGTCGGGTCCAGGCAGGGAGCGGCACGTTGTTGGGCGATCCAGTGACCCTGGCCGAGGCCAAGGGAACGTGGGTACCGAACATCGCCTATCTGCCCTGGACAGGCGGGTACTTCGTGGGTTGGTGGCAGGGCGAGCTGCAAGGAAGGTTCGTGCAAGCGGATGGCGCGCCCTCAGGAACGCCGCTGCCGATTGCTGTTGGATACGGCGCCTACGACGGATTCTCGATGGCGCTTCACGCGGCAAGCGGCACGTTCGGGGCGGTATTCCACGGTACGACGGACGAGGACTGGGCTGCAGCGCTCAGCCCGTCCGGCGCCACAGGGGCTGTGATCGAAGCCACGCAGACGCCGGGAACGGAAGGCAACTTCAATCCCCGCATTGCAGCGCACGCTGCGCGGCGAGAGTGGTTGATCGTGACTTCCACAGGCTTTGCGAAGGTAGCGGGTCAGCGCGTGGGGATCCCATAGGGCGCGCTTCGCTCGGCGGCGGCGCTCAGAAGTGGTAGTGCAGGTCGACGCGGGTTCCGAGGGTATGGAACTTGTCGGCCCGATCGGTCCAGGCCGCAGGAAGGTCGCTGCCCGTGTAGGTCGCCTTTCCGTAGTAGCGCCCTTCCAGGCCCGCACGCACGCTCCAATAGGGATTGATGAGAACGTCGAATGCCAGAGCAGCCATTCCTCCGCCGACCTTGTACTTCGCCGACTTGTCGCCGCCCGAGGGGCCGATTCCCGGCAGCGAAACGCTCCCGGCGAAACCGGCAGCACCAATCTCGGCCACGAGCTTGAATCGCTCGCCGATGTAGAAACCCTTCTCCGTGGCAAGGTCGAACTGAGCTCCCGCGATCGTCGTGTTCTGGCCGTCGCCGTACATCCCTCCGAGCCGCAACGTCACCCACCACTCGAGCCACGCCGGGCTGCCATCGATGGCCAGGGACAATCCGCCACCTGTCAAGGTGCTGGGCAACGCGTAGGCGTGGAGCACGTTTCCGGTACGGATCGAGGTGGCCCCGCTGTGGCCGAATGCAGAGGTGCTCGCAAAGACGCCGAAGGTCCAGCCCGCAAGGGGGATCTCCTCGAGCTTTCCCAGCTCGGGCGCTTCGCCGTAGCGCGCGTCGAGCAGTGACAGCTTGTTTCCCCGATTCGGTCCCCCAGGACCGGTCCGCACGACCTTGTAGTAGGCCATCAAGTCGTGGTTCGAGCCGTAGTACCCGAATCCCATGCCCTTCTTGACTCCCTCGTAGGCGCCGATGGGCGTGCCGGGCCCAAGGGTCCCGGGCATCAGCGGGCCGTAGAGCCTGAACTCGGGCATCTTCTTCACCTTCTGCTGCAGCGCTCCGACGATCCACTCCTCTCGATCGCGAATCTCGCATCGCGCCCAGACATCGGGGTTGTCGTAGTCCCGCTCCCTGCACAGTGGCCCGCTGTAGTCGTTGGTGGTGTGCACGACTGCATAGTCGTCCGCGGTCCCGGCCCGGCACGACAGCCCCGCGCGTCCCTCGGCAGCCACGGGGATCGAGCAGGAGGGCTCGGGCATTGCGCTCACATAGTCGGGCATCGCCTCGTTGCTGCCGAACTCGTTGGTATCGCGATCACCCTTGGGCGACGGCTCGGACGGGAAGAGCCTGAGCCGGGTGAACGACGTCCCCTCGCGCTTGAAGACCGCGAGATCGAGGCCGATCATGGGCAGCCTGGGCAGATACATGGCTTTGGGCGATTGCTGCAGGGACGCAGGGGCACGGGAAGGTCTGCGCGCGACGCTCTTGTCGCGCAGGGCGGAGGGCATTTCCCAGCCCCATTGCGTGTTGTGGGGGACGACGCGGGACAGGAAGACGAAGTCGGTGCACGCCAGGGAGTAGCGTACGAATTCTTTCTCGCGCGCTGCGCGAGCCTGCACGTCACCCTGCAACCCAGCAAACGGACGGTCGAGCTGTGCCGCCGACACGTACGACGCCATCTGCTCGAGCGTGATCGTATCCGCGTCGAGCCACCCCTTGTCAGGCGCGATGCGGGTCACGACGTTGTTGAATCGATCGAGGGGGAATCGCGCCACGAAGACGTCCGCGATGTCCTGCGAAGGCGCCGCGCCGCCGTAGGGCCAGTCCTTGTCGACGAGCTCCGCAGCTGCGGGAGCGAACACCACTGCGCGAGGCCGCTCGTACATGGCGCCCCCGGAGCGCCCTTGCACGCACTGATCCATGACCCAGCCGCTGTCGAGCTTGGGGGGCATCTGCAGAGGTTTGGCCTGCTCGGAGGGCTTGAGGTGGGTTGGATCCTGGTCCTCGGGCGGGCCCTTGACCGGTGCAGCAGCGCTGCTCGCGGCAGCGGAGGTCGCTGGGGCCGCCGGGGAAGCCGAGGCCCCCGCGCGCGGTGCGTCGGTCTTGGACTGTGCTCCTGCTCCCTGGACGCCTGCCAGGGAAGCCAGCGTCGCGAACGCAACCGCGATCACGGCTGTCTTGCCGTGCGCGGACGTGAGGCTACTCATCCGTGTTCTCCTCCTCGCGTCCCCACCCTTGGGGGCGACCGCGGTTGCCATAACACGAACCAGTGCAGCGAGGAACGCAAGCGGCCGTGGTACTGTGGCGTTTAAGAACAGGTTCAGGAGATTGCACGATGCCCACGATCCACCCGGCCCACGAACCAATCCGGCTTCCGATCATCCGCGAGCTGTTCCGCGAATACGAAGCTTCGATAGGAATCAGCCTGTGCTTCCAGGACTTCGAGACCGAGCTGGAAACCCTGCCCGGCCGGTATGCTCCACCCTCCGGAAGACTGCTGCTTGGGGTCGTGGACGATGCGCCCGCCGGGTGCGTGGCGCTGCGGCAGCTCGGCCCGGGTGTCTGCGAGATGAAGCGCTTGTACGTTCGCCCTTGCGTGCGCGCATCGGGCCTCGGACGACGTCTGGCGACCGCGGTGATCGACGAGGCGCGCTCGATCGGCTACCGGGCGATGCAGCTGGACACGCTACCATCGATGCAAGCGGCCATCACGCTGTACAAGTCGCTCGGGTTCCAGCCAATGCAACCCTATTGCGTCAATCCGGTCCCTGGCGCGCTGTACATGCAGCTGAAGCTGTCGGATCCTTGAGAAAGGCAGGGATGCGCGATCTGCAACAGCAGGCTCGCTCCTACGGACGAGCGAGAGTGCCACCCAGCGCCACGATCAGATCGCGCACCATCGGCCACGCGGCCGCCTTGCGGGCCGGCCCGCTCGCCCGCAGCAACGGTTCGAGCAGCTGCCGCAACGCGAGGTCCTCTTCCCCCAGCACGCCTCCGAACCTGGGATCCATCAGGTGTGCCTGCGAGGTCGCCCGGAAGGCCAGATAGTCGAGGAAGATGTCGCAACGACGGCTCGCTTGCGTGTGTGTCATCCCTTCCTCTCCGAGACAGACCCAGTCGATCTCGTTCTTCCAGAGGTCTGCCAGGAGCGGGTTGTTGAAGAGCATGACCGAGGTTCCAAGCCGGTGCTCCGGGTCTGGAGGGAAGGTTCCTTCCGGATGCACTGCCTGGCGAACCTGATCCACGATTCGCAGGAAGTTGTCATCGCGCAGGGAGAACCCCAGGAAGAGCATGTGCTTGGTGATCAACATCGCTTGCACGATCCCTGCGAGCGCGGCGTTTCGCTCCGCGTAACGCAGGTAGTTCTGTCGCGTCAGCACGATGTCCTGCGCGTGCTCCACGCAGCCGTGCATCTTCAGCAGCCAGCGTTGCGCCCGCGTCGCAGGCGCATACGGAAGCACCGCCACCTGCTGCTTCATGTCCGCGCAAGCCGTCTCGAACAACGTGTCGTAGTTCGTCGTGACAGTCTCCTTGCACGGCAGCCCTGCCAGGAGACAATGCGCCAGCCCCACCTTGTCGTAGCTCCCGAGAACCGACGCGACCTCTGCGCCGAGATGGCGGCCTCCGCCTCGAAGCCGCTGTCCGACGTACTCGGCGCGATCCAGCTCCCCCAATTGCACATAGTGCTCGCGCTCAGCAGCGCCGACTCCTGCGAGCTCGCCGAGTCGCTCCAGCAACCCGTCCCACAAGGGAAGGCCCGCACCTACGCCGACGCCCGCACCCAGGAACAGGACCAGCCTTCCCTGCATCGCAAGCTCGGCGAGCTGGTCGGCCGGAGCCCGCAGCCGACGGGGCAGTTCTTCCCATAGCGCTTCGGGCGCGCTGCACTGACGTCGCGCGTGCTGCGCAGCCGCATAGTCAGCTTCCGTGTAGGTCATGACGACCACGTCTGCCTCCACGTCGCCGCGGATCGCCTCTGCCAGCGCCGGGATCAGCTCAGCGAGCACGTCGCCCGCAACCGCCTGCTTTCCTCCCCACCCGGTGCCGATCACAGGAGCAGCCACCAGCCTGCGATCGCGTCGCAAAAAGCGCCCATGGCCCGCGCGCGCCACGGTGCGCACGAACGCCACCGCATTCGCCACCGGGTCGCCTTGCACGCTCACCAGCCATGGCCGTGGGCACGCATAGGATTCATCCAGCAAGGGAATCACCCTTCGCGAGGGTCCCACGTCCGTCCGCGACCCTGCAGGGCTTTCGTCGAAGCGCCAAGCCCCTGCCTGGCGCATCGATGCCTCGCTGTGCGGCGTCCACCACCGCGGCGTGACGTGAAGACAATCGTCCGTCGGGATGAGCCAGTCGTCGCAGGCGAGATGGGTCAGGTCCCCGTGCGCAACGAATACGTGTCCTGCCATGCGGGCAGGGTGCCATGGGGCGCTGCGCCGCGGCAACCTCCGATGCGCGAATGCCGTGGTTGCTCCGGTCGCCGCGTTGTACAGTAGGACGCTCTCCAGCAGACGATCCTCCCTTGCCTCGCTACCTTGATCTGTACCCCTCGATCTCCCTTCCCACCAGGGGAAGGCGCTTCGCCGTCCGTCTCCTTCTCCGCGCTGGGCCCACGACCCTGACTTGGATCGCTGCCTTCTGCGCGCTGCTCGTGTGCACCATCGCGCAGGCAGGGGAGCCGCACGTGCTGCTGCCTGGCAACGACGCATGGATCGGAGAGATTCTTCGTCAGGCTGCGAAGGATGCTGCCTGCCAATGGGAAGGTGCCTCGATCGAGAAGAGTCGGGTGATCGCGCGGTTCGAGTGCGCTTCCGCACCTTCGGAAGTCACGCTCGTGCATCCGGAGGAAGGTGCCCCTGGGGCGACCGCGGCCGGCCCCCACTTTGCCGTCATCGCTGCTCCTTCTTGTCCGGGAATGCTCGTGGACGGAGTGCGTCGTGCGCTGCAGGCAAGCAGGCACGAGTCTCCCTGGGCGCGTCCGACCCTTGCCCCGCGACCCCAGGAACGAGCCTCTCGATCCAGGCTCCGAGCGATGTTTCTGGGACCGATGGGGCAGGAAGGGCAGGGAGAGAAGGGCGTCGCGCTCCTGCTGCTGGGCGCTGTTGTGGCTGCCTGCCTGCGCGACCGGCCGTCGCGACTTCGCATCGTGCGCGCTGCCATCGTGGGATGCGTTGCTCTGGTCGCAAGGCTGCTCGTGCCTCGCGTTCCCTCCAACTTCTATTCGGATCTCTCCTCGCCATACCCCACATTTCGCAATGACCCGGAGTACAGGCATCCAATCTACGATTCCCTGTCCGGCCTGTTCGGCTCACCCCAGACTCCCATCTTCGCCAACATCGTCATGGGATCGCTGTCTGCCGCCTTCATCTATCTTGCGATGACGACACCTCGGCAAGAGCCCTGCAAAGGAGATCCGGACTGGGACCGTCCAGGCCCACAGCAGCTGGCTCTTCCCATGGCTGCTGCGGTCGCATTGCTGCCGCTGTATGTCCGGACTTCCGCGACCGACGCTACGGCGGTCGCAGCGCTCTTCTTCCTGTCGGTCGGGGGCTGGCTGTTCTGCCGCGCGCTTGGACGCCCCTCGTGGATCGACACGACCGGAGTCGTCTGTGCGGCCTGGCTCGTGGGAGCCACTCGCATCGAGCTCGGGCTCGCACCTCTGCTATGGCTGCTTGTCGCAGCGCACGTTCACGGGCCTGCGCGGGTCCGCAGGCGTATTGCGCCAGCTGCGTTGCTGCTCGCTGCCGTTGCGGCCGGGTGCACCCTGACGCGGCAGCTGGCCGTGGGCGCTCCGAACGCCGAGCTGGGTTTCCGGGCGAGCGGGATCCTCGGCTATGTGCGAGCGCTGCCGCTTTGTCTGGCCGTGCCGGGCGAGATGGTTCCCTGGCTGATCCGGCTCGGCGTGCTGGCCGTGGTCCTGGTTTCCATCAAGCAGAAGAGGCACGGGGTCGTGCTCGTGTACGTCGCGGGCACTGTGCTCTTCACTCTCCCCTACCTGTTCGTGGAGGGCTTCTCGCAGCTGGCCTCAGCTCCGCTGGAGACCTGGAGCGTGGCTCGCTACGCACTCCTGTGGCACCTGCTTCCCACGTACTTCGGAGTCTGGGGCGCAACCATCGTCCTGTCGCGCACGTGGTGGCTTCGCTCCGGGATCGACCGCGCGATCGTTGCTGCTCTTCTGTGCGCGAGCGCGATCCCGTCGTTGGGGCGGCTCGAGTCGTACCAGAAGGAATACCTCTTCCTGCGGGAGGTTCTTCGGACGGACGTCACCGATCGACCCATTGTGGCTGGGTGGCAGAAGTCCGCGGGCGTGGATCTGCAGGACTCGCTCGCTTTGCCGCACTACCTTCTCGCGACGCCGGATCGGCCGCGCGAATGGATCGTGGTGAACGAAAGCACGACCGATTCCGGAGCGCTTCCCTCACGACCCGTCCTGTACTTCCGCAACACCCTGGCGCAGGTCCAGCTGAGCGCTGCGGCGTCCGGCCAGACCGCGGATGCGTTGCGCGATGCGCTGGGTAGGTTCCGTCGGCTGCGTACGCAGGCAGAGAGCAAAGGCACCCCGATCCAGCTGTCATCGTCGACGACCCTGACCCCTACCCAACCGGCACTTGCGGCGGATGGCCCGGTGCAGCTCGGGATCTTCAGCCTCGAGCGGTGACTGCCGGCTCCTGTTGTGGGCAAAGACATGGTCACGTATGATCGCGAGCATGGACCTCGGTTCGACGCGACATGGTCGGGCGAACAGGCGCTTGCGGCGGGTTCGGATTGCCGCCGTCGCGTGGATCGTGGCAGTGGCGGGCGCCTGCGGCGGAAGCGAATCGAGCGAGCCCAGCCCGGCTGCCCAGAAAGACGCTTCCATCGAGGAAGCGTCGGCCGCTGACCAGGCAGCTGTCGATCAGGTCGCCGCGGACGACGTCGTCGAGGCGTCCGAAGCCGGCGGTTGCATTGCCAAGACGTGCGCTCAGCTCGACGCGAGCTGCGGCACCGCGCCGGACACGTGCGGGGGCGTGGTATCGTGCGGCGAATGTCAGCAGGGGCAGAAGTGCGGCGGCGGCGGCGTGAACAAGTGCGGTATCAACGATTGCATTCCCAAGACCTGTGCTCAGCTGGGAGCGTCGTGCGGATACGTCTCCAACCAATGCGATGCAGCGCTCGATTGCGGCACGTGCCCCAACAACCAGAAGTGCGGAGGGGGCGGCCAGCCGAACCAATGCGGTTGCAGCCCGCTGACGTGCCAGAAGGCGGGGGCCACGTGCGGGCCGGTCGATGACGGCTGCGGACACACGATGGACTGCGGCGGGTGTCCAGCGCCGCAGACCTGCGCGGGCAACAAGTGCACGTGCGCGCCCAAGAGCTGCGCGGAGCTGGGAGCCAATTGTGGAGCTGTACCGGACGGGTGCGGCGGAACCCTGGACTGCGGGACCTGCCAGAACGGCGAGACCTGCGGGGCAGGTGGTGCGAACAAGTGTGGCCCCGGCCCCTGCGTGGCAAAGACCTGCGGCGATCTCGGTGCGACCTGCGGTCAGGCCTCCGATGGATGTGGCAAGTCGCTGGATTGCGGTACGTGCACGGCGCCGAACACGTGCGGCGGCGGTGGGGTGCAGAACCAGTGCGGTTGTGCGAAGACGACCTGCGGTGCCCTGGGTGTGGATTGCGGAACGATCGGGGACGGGTGTGGGGGCAGCCTTGACTGCGGCGGCTGCAGCCAGCCCAACACCTGCGGCGGCGGGGGCCAGCCCAATCATTGCGGATGCGCCAAGACGACCTGTGCGGCACAGGGAGCGGAGTGTGGATCCGTTCCCGACGGGTGCGGAGGGAATCTCGTGTGCGGCGCTTGCACGGGTCCGAACAGCTGCGGCGTCGCCAATGCAAACAAGTGCGGGGCATCGATGGCGCTGTCGTGCGGCTCATGCCCAGTGGGAATGGGGCCGATGGGCGTGCCGATTCGCAACAACAACTGTGGAGCGGGGAGCTGCGGCACGTCCCAGCAGTTCATCTGCGGCATCGGCTCGTTCGTCCAGACAGGCACCCCGACCTGCTCGACCATCACATGCAGCGCTGGCTTCCACTACGGACTGACCGAGTACGATTGCCTGTGCGGCCAGGTGAATACCTGCGTGAAGGATTGAGGCGCGCTCAATCCAGCCCGGAAGCAGGGTGTCTGGCGCTGGCACCGGCTTGCCAACCCAAGACACGCCCGCTATCCTCCTGAGTCGGTCGGGACGCTTGGAACCAGGGAATCGACGTGAGCGCGACGGGGCATGGAGGGTTCGTCGGGCTCATCACGCATCTGTGGAGGTTGGCCTTATGAATTCGAGACACATGGAGCAGGGATTGAACCTGCGCGGGCGGAACGTCGTCATGGTGGTCGCGCTCAGCATCACGGCAGCTGTGGCTGGCGCCTGCTCCACGACTGAATCGGGCGGAAGCAACCCCACATGCCCGACCGGAACCGAAGGATGCGATTGTACTCAGGGGGGTGCGTGCGATCCGGGCCTCACCTGCTATTCCAAGAAGTGCGTGAAGGAAGGCTCGGCGGGCGAAGGCGGGGGAGGTCAGGGGGGCAGCAGCGGGGCAGGGGGAAATGCGGGACAAGCCGGTACAGGTGGATCGGGTGAAGGAGGGATGGCGGGAGCGGGTGAGGGTGGCACCGCCGGAGCCAGCACCGGCGGCGCAGGCGGCTCGGGTACGGGAGGGGTGGGCGGAACCGGCACTGGGGGCGTCGGCGGAACGGGTACTGGAGGCGTGAGCGGCACAGGAGGGACCGCAGGGCAAGGGGGAGGCGCAGGCACGGGCGGAACCGCAGGCACAGGCGGCTCCTCAGGAGGCCCTATCCCGGGCGGATGCATGAGCTGCGCACAGGTACCGTGCGGCGAGCAGGTGGGGATGTGCACCGCCGACGTGACCTGCAAGGCCTGCATGGAAACGGACTACATGGGGGGCGCCTGCAGCGGCTCCGCGTTGTTCCAGCAGCTCAAGGGTTGTCTCTGCTCGTCGTGCTCCACGCAATGCGCTTCCGTGTGCACGCCCTGAAGGACGGATGAGGAAGGTTGGCGGGTCGGCTCTGGGTTGAACGCCCCGCTCGGAACCCGGGAGGTGGAAGCATGAATTGTCGCATACGCACCCTTGGCGCTGTTCGAAGGCTCCTTCTGTCCCTGCCGTGCCTGATTGCAGCGTCGGGCTGCTCGTCCAGCGAAAGCTCCAACCCCCAGCCTCAGCCCGTCTGTGCCGTGGGCAGCGAGAGCTGCCCTTGCACTCCCGGTGGCTCCTGCGATCCTGGACTGACGTGCCTGTCGAAGCTGTGCGTCAATACCGGGTCCGGGGTTGGCGGTTCCGGGGGAGGCGGAGGCGGGGGCGGCGGTGCGGCTGGCAGCGCAGCCGGCGGCTCGGGCGGGCATCCACCTGCACCCACGTGCACGAGCAGCGCGGAATGCGGCTCTACGGAAGTATGCGCGTTCGACGCCGACACAACCGGGCACTGTCTGGCAGGCAGCCAGAAGGACTGCAGCGGAACTCCGGCCCACTGCGTCCGCAACATGGGATTCGAGTACCATGAGGGAAAGATCGAGGGCGATGTCTGCCAGACCTCTGCGGATTGCGCGGTCGTCAAGGGGCATCTGCAAGGCGTTTGTGCCGACCTCGACGGGCTCAAGGCGTGCGTGCATCTGTGTCAGTACCACGATGATCCCGCGCTGCTCTCCTGCGTGACCGATCCCCGCTTCGGCCTGAGCGATTCGTGCTCCCGCAACCACGCCCGCCTGTACGTGACTTTCGCGGTAACGGCGTCCTGCGCGAGCGAGAAGGTCGTCGACGCTACCTGCAAGAGCCCGACCGCCGACTTCGCCAGCGGCATGGAATGGACCGTCGCGTGCATCGAAGGGCACATCGCCTCTCACACCACGTCCTGCTCGGCGATCATCTTGGCAGATCAGACCGGGTGCTTCGTGGAGAGCAAGCGACCCGAGGCGACGATGGGAGCGGCGGCGTGGGTCAACGAGACCGCCAAGTATCTCGACGTGCAGACCCAATCCGGGGGAAGCGGATCGACGACGCAGTCCTGTGGGACCGATTGCGACTGCGGGCACTGCTCGTATTGCGAGAAGGGTACCTGTTACTATGGCGGCGAAGGACCGTACGGCTGCTATCGGGGATGTCCGTGAGGGTCGTGGCCGCGCGGCTGGCCGTCGGTGCTTGACGCGGCGATGACCGGGAGCAGCCATACCCACTTCATCGTTTCAACCTGCGCAGGAGCGTCGGGCCTGCCACCCATACCGTGCCGTCTCCGCACGCGGCAATCGAGGTGACTGCCGCTGTCGGAGCAACGCCAGCCATCCCCTGCACCTGCATCGTCTTGCCATCCCAGTGCAGCAGCGTCGCGTCGTCGCCGCCAAACCACACATCCGTCGAAGAAGCTGCCGAGACCGCGCGCATCCACGGCTCGGACGGCAGCCGGAAGATCTCGAGTCGTCCGCCCAGCGCATGCACGACAACGCCTGCCGCTCCCGCAGCCCACGCTTCACCCGGGCCCGTGGCCGCTGCTGCGAGCAAAGGGGCGTCCGCGACGCGGTACCACCTGAAGGCGCTCCCATCCCGATGCAGCAGGATCCCTTCCCCCGAAGGCCAGGCCCGTGTCGCGTTCACCGTCGCCCCCAGCCCCCCCGCGATCCACGCTTCGTCGGCTCCGCGCAGGGAGACTGCCACGTAGGTGGCCTCCGGGACTGCACTGTAGTGCGTCCACCCTGACGCCCCTTTGGACAGAGCGCGGACGCCGCCCCGATGCTGTGTCGACGACACGATCCACACAGCGCCTCCCGCGGCGGCTGCAGCTCCGGGGCCTTCCATCGGGTGCCTCGCGGGCCTCGCGCCGTCCAGCCCCACCTCCATGATCCCTCGATCGCCCAGGTACCACCCCTGCCGTTCGCTCTCGGGTGCCAACATCCCATGGCCGAGCAGCCAAGGCCTTCGTGGCTCTCGTGCAATCGCGCGCACGGCGCTTCCGTCATAGCGCCATACGCCGTCTTCGTTCAGCAACCACACCTGGCCCGAGGGCGTACACGCGACGCTCTGTGCGTGGTCGATCCGCGAATCGCCTGCGAGCTCCATGGGCTCGAGCTTCCAGTCTTGCCGTCCGGCTCCGGGTTGGAGCAGCTGCGTTGAGGACGTGGGAAACGGTGGCATCGCGAGCGCGGGCTCGCGCAGCGCTTTCATCGGCCCGTCTCCCACCGGCCACGCCGTGCCATGGTGGAGTCCGTCCTTGCAGCCGATCCAGACGTCGTCGGACGAAGTCCCACTCACGGTCTCGCAGTGTCTTCCGATGCCTGCCACGCGGACCCAACGCTTCCCATCGAAGTGCGAGGCGCCCTCGGCTCCCGCGGCCCAGACGTCGCTCGGGCCACTCCCCCATAGCGATTGGACCGTCCCCGCTGGCGAGCTGTGCCGGGACCAAGTCTTGCCGTCGAAATGCAGCAGCCCGCAAACCGGCCCCTTGTGCCGCGGGTCCTCTGCGCACTTCCCTCCGACCCATACGTCGCTATCGGAGGCTGCCCACACGGCGCGCCAGTCGTCCTCCTTGTGGGCGGCGCCAGGGGTCGACACGCCGTTGCGCCACCCCAAGACCGAGCCCCTACCCACGAGCCATGCCGACGAAGCGAGCGCATGGGCTGCTTTCACGCCTTCCTCGTCGAGAGGTTCGTACAGCTTCACCCAGCCCGAGCCGTGATGGACCATGCACGACCGGCCGGCACACACGATCTTGTCGCCGGGGCCCGTGGAGACCACCGGAGGCCGCACCTGCCACTGGGCCCAGAGCGCGCGCTGCAGAGGCTTGTTCTCGGCCCATCCGGCGGGGGAAGACTGCAGCACCCGCAGCGCAGAGGCAGAGTAGGTGTTTGGCACATCCCCGGGCAGGTGTCTGTCGCCCAGCAGCCACAGAGCCCCGTTGTCCCCTACGCCAAGGCGCATGGGTTCAAAGGAGCCGACGCCCGCCGCACGCCCTTCGGCAAAGACCTCCTTGGCGGTGGGCTGGGGAACGTCTCGCGTCGACCACCTCCCTTTGCTCCATTCGCTGAGAGGTCCGCTTGGCTGATGCGTCCAGCTTCGCGTCCCCAGCGCCACGACATGTTCGCGCGACAAGGCAACCACCGAGCTCACCTCGTGCTGAAGCTCGAGTCGGAAGGAGAGCGGCTCGGCCACCTCCTCCGCAGGCTCAGCTCCCGCGTTGGCAGCCACCAGCACGGGTTCGGCCCCGGGCAATACCACCGCGTCGCGGTCGTCGAACGTGCCCACCATGACCGCGCCGTCCTCGCGCAACCCGAGCTTTCGCACCCGCGATCGAAGCCCTGCCTGCCAAAGCCTGCGCCCCGCTCCGTCCAGCAGCCCGAGCATTCCGTCCGGCGTTGCGATCCAGGTCCTGCCAAGCGCGTCGGGCAGGACTTGCGGACAGGCATTCCATCGAAGGCTGCGATCCCCTGCCGGACGGAGGACGTTTGACGACCAGACGAGCTTTCCATCGGGAGCATAGCGACGCACGTCGCCGCCGACCGAGCTGAGCGTCAGACTCGCATCCGGGCCGAGCGACAGGCAGCTCTCGCTGACGGGTCCGAGCTCCCACCTCCCCGAAACGCCGCCGTCCCGATCCAGGAACACCACCACGGCGTTCTGCTGCCTGCGGTACACGTAGGTGATTGACGATGGGCCAGCGCCAAGCCGTTGCCCTGATCCAGGCTCGGCCTCCGCAGGTCTTGCCCAGTCCATCGCACCGCTGTGCAGAACATGTAGGAGAATCGCCTTGCGCTTCAGCGAACAGGCCACGAACGCGCCCGATTCACCGTCCGGTGCATACGCGTCCAGCGTGTCGAAGCCCCAGGCCCATCGTTCCCTTCCCTCGGAGTCGAGCGCCCGAAGTACCTGGGCTCCCTCTCCCCCTGAGAGCGGCGCACGACCGCGCACGGCGGCTGTGAGCTTTTCGAGCTTGACCGGCATGGGCTTGGGCGGTGCGACCGAGGCCAATGCCGACGGGCACGGCGCAGAGCGGATGGGTCCAGCCGGACCAGCGCACGAGCTCACGGCAGCGAAGCTGCCGCAGCCGACAAGGACCGTGAGCGACCGCACGATGCTCATCGAGCCTGCTCCGCGGTGGACGGGACTCGAATCGCCACACCCTTCGACTCGGGGGGAATCATGAGCCCGTCGTCACGAGGAACGCTGCCGCCCACCACCCAGATCGCCCCAGCCGGATCGCGCCACGTCGACTCCACGTCGCGCACCAGTGACTGCGCCCTGCGATAACGCTGTCCGTCCCACTGCGTCACCTGGTCCGGGCCGAAGAACCACACATCGGTCGAGCTGCTTCCCTCCATGTGGCTCGCCTCGAATCCAGGGGGAACCGGCAGCACCGTCCATTCACTACCCTTCAATTGCGCCAGGCTCCGTCCACCAGCGCTGATCGCCCACGCCGTCGACTGATCGTCCACCCACAGGCTTGCGACCGGAAAAGGTGCGTCTGGGCCCTGCACCCACGCGAGGCCGTTGAAACGCGCAAGGGAGCGATCGCTCGCACCCCACAGCCCCAGCAAGGACGGGAATGCTGCAATGCTCTGCAGCAAGGGCAAGTCGTTGTCCAAGGGAACCGGCAGCGGAGTCCCGTCGAGGCCCGTGAGGTAGCCGTACCCGAAGTGCAGCATGCTGGAGCCGCGCGCCAGCAACCCGGATTGCACCCCACCCGGAGGGCGAGGCCTGCAATCACACGTCACCTTGCCGCCACGCGTCAACTTCGCCAGGTAGGGCGTGAGGGATCCATTGTCGTCGCAAATCCGCCCACCGAGGAGGATCTCGTCGCGGGTGACCGCAATCGCGCCGAATCGCGGCGCGCAATAGGCTGCAACGGTGTTCTGCGGGTCTCCCTTGTAGGCGCAAGCTCCGCGCGCCGCGATCCGGACCGATCGCCCGTCCCAGCGCAGCACGTTGTTGCCGCTCGTCACCATCCACACGTCATCGCCGGAGGTACCTGCTACGGACAGGAGCGGGTCCTTGACCGGTAAGGCGATGGAAACCATCGGGCGCGTTGGACCTTGCAGCGGTCCGCCCCAAGGGGACGAAGCAGCGCTGTGCAGCGGTCTAGCGGAGAGCGGCGCAGGAGGGAACGACGCCGAAGGTGGCGGTAGGAGCGCAGAGGCGAGGATGGCACGGGGCGCATGCCCGACCGACACCGCAGGCGAGGTTTGCGGCACCGGGCAAGGAGTCGGCGGCGGCGCGACCGCAGCGGCGCATGCACCTGCCAAGGCTGCAAGCGCAGCGAGCCCGATCCCTGGGGTAGCCCTCGCCATGTAGGTGGATCATCTCACCCAACTTCCCGACTCGTGTCAACAGCTGGCGGCGAGCAGCGGCCCGCGTCGGCTTCAACGACCGCGGTCGGGCCTGCCCGATGGGGCACTCGCGCTCGGCCATTCTGCCCCACTGCGGCGTGCGTGTGCCTGCTGCATGACCAGCTCCTTCGACGAGCCCGGCTGAGACGGTAGATCCTGACCGCATCGCAGCAGCGCGTTCCGGACCTCCGCCGCGCCGCGTGCCCGGACCCGATTCCTGCGCCGTTGCAGCGCAAGGTGCCAGTCCACGCGTGAGCACCTGTGCCTGATGAACGTGCATCGCAAGGCATGCACGAGCCGCGTGGCACCGATGATGCCTCCTGTCCGAGGCTCGACTCGTCAGCGGCCAGGGGGGTCGCTGCACGCCCAAGGAGTCCAACCATGCAGTCAACGACGCTACGAATGGCTCTCGCTCTTACCGCGCTGGGATCGGTGCAAGGATGCGTCTACGCCAAAGCGCCATCCCCGCCCCCTGGAAACCAGAGCTTCGCCGCATACCAGCAAGCGAAGCTCGAGAGCGTCCGACAGGAGTTCATCCAGCAGAAGTCCGAGCGTTTACAGGCGGTCCAAACAGAGATCGAACGACTCGACGCCAGGCTGACCCACGAGGCCCCCTACGCGGATGCCGAAGAGCGCGCAGCCTGGAGCCAACGCTTGTGGGAGCTTCGTCAAGAGCAGACCCGGCTCCAGGCAGAGGTCGATCGCGCAAGGACCGCCACGCCCGCAGAGTGGCGCGAGATGCGGGGCCCCGTGGGCAACGCGATCGACGTCCTGCAGGCGAACGCAGTGAAGATCGCTCATGACATCGACGCCAGATTCCGATCGCAAAAGACCGAGAATCCGACGCCAACCGCGCAGAACCGGCTGTGCACGCTCAAGGTCGCTGATCAGAAGACGACGGTTCAGGCTGCGGACGATCACGTGGAGCTCACGGTCGTCACTGCGAACAAGCCGTCCATCGACTCCCTGCGCGAGCGCGCAGAAGCGGTCGCCAAGACCCGGGAGTATCGCGCAGCGGACCCGGAACAGAAAGACCGCGGCTCGCCCGTCGTGGTTCCCGTTCGCGTGTCGGTGGAGCCGGTCACGGATGGTGTGAAGCTCAAGTTCACCCCAGACCAGCCTGCGCAGCTTGCCACTCTGCAGAGTGCGATTGGCAAGGACGCGCAGGTGCTGAGGAGCGGGGGCTGCTGAGCGTGCCCGGCGGAAAAGCGTAGCTACCTGTGATTGCCGCGCAGCCTTGCGGAATACAATTGAAGACAATCGATGACAACGACGTACGATCGCCGTGGAGCGTCGAATCCATACAGGATTTGGGGATGGGTGCGCAAGATGCCTCAGGACGCAGGGGAATGCAAAGGGGCCTATCCCGGTTACGTCGTCGACTCGAGGGTAGAACGAGGGCGGCTGCGCGCCGCCCCCGAAAGGAGCGGATCATGAACATCAGATTCGGAATCATCGCGGTTGCAGCGGGAGCATCGCTCGCAGCCGTTGCGTGCCAAAAGCAGGAGCCGTCTTCGGAGCCCGGCATGGGCACCGAGACCACGAAGCAGCAGACCCCGCAGGAGATTGCGCAGCCCACTTCGCAGGCCAGCGGCGATCCCGCGTCGAAGGCTGCAGAGCAGGCCACCAAGCCGAGCCCTGCGGCTCCGATAGCCAAGGATGTGACCGACCGGTCAGGCGCATCGAGCCCGGCGCCCTTTGAGGGCGAGATCAAGCTCGACTACCACCCCGCAAAGGGCAAGGGCACTCGCACGTTCACGTACCTCATCAAGGGCGATCAGCTGCGATACGATCAGGCCCCTGCGCCGCAAACGACGCCGAGCAGGGCAGTGGTCGACCTGACGCAGGACCGCGTCGTGGCACTCGGCATGGACAAGAAGCCGTACGTCGAGATGAGCGCCAAGCCCTCCGCCAACGCTGAGACCAGCATCCAGGTCGCTCGAACAGGGAAGATCGACACGGTTGCGGGGCATGCCTGCGAGGAATGGATGCTGACAGACACCAAGAGACAGGAGACGATCGACGCCTGCGTGGCCAGCGGAATCCCTTACTTCATGCTGCTCGAACACGCAGCAAAGGGAAAGGTGGAGCCGGATTGGGCCACAGCCCTGACCCGCAATCGCGCATTCCCGCTTCGCCTGATCCATCGCAACCGGAAGGGCGAAGAGATCGCCAGCGCGCAGGTCAGCCGGATCGAGCCCAGGAAGCTCGAGGACAAGGTCTTCGCGGTACCGCTCGACGACCGCAAGATCGAGCCAAGCCCCGGGATGAAGCTGCCGGGCGTGTCCTGAGCTCCGCGCACTCAGTGCTCGGCCCTTCGCAACCGCGTCAGCTTGCGGTGGAGCGTTCGACGGTCGATGCCGAGCAGCTCCGCTGCGCGCGTCTTGTTCCCGCTGACACGGCTCAGCACGTGACGAATGTACCTGTGCTCCAAGACCTGAAGCGTTGGTAGCGAATCCCTGCTTGCAACAGGCGGAAGGGGGGCACGCGTCTCGTGCGAGGCGCGAACCGCAGGCGAGAGATCCTGGACCCCGATCAGGTCGCCGTCAGCCAGCGTCACCGCGCGCTCGATGCAGTTCTGCAGCTCCCTGACGTTCCCGGGCCAATCGTGTGCGCGCAGGGCGGCGGCAGCTTCAGGCGTGAGCCCGAGCGCCCCGCGCTGCAGCTGGCGGGCCGCATCATTCATGAAGTGCCGCGCAAGGAGCAGGACGTCGTCGCCCCGCTCTCGCAGCGGCGCTACTTCCACAGTCACTACGTTTACGCGGTAGTACAGATCCTCTCTGAATCGCCCTGCGCGGACCTGGTCTTCGAGCGATCGATTGGTCGCTGCCACCAGCCGAATGTCCACCTCGCGCTCGGTCGACGAGCCCACGGGCCGAATCCGTCTCTCCTGGAGCGCGCGCAGGAGCGTCGCCTGCATCTCGAGCGGAATGTCCGCCACCTCGTCGAGGAACAGCGTTCCCCCCGAGGCCTGCTCGAAGAGCCCCTTCTTGTCGCCGACCGCGTGGGTGAACGCACCGCGCACGTGCCCGAACAGCTCGCTCTCGAGCAAGCTGGCTGGCACCGCCGCGCAGTTGACCGCTACGAACGGCTGTGCGGCGCGATGGCTCTGCGAATGGAGCAGGCGGGCAATCAGCTCCTTGCCGGTGCCGCTTTCTCCAAGGATGAGCACGGTCGTGTTCGTGGCTGCGACCTTGGTCAGAAGCTCGCCCAGGCTCCGCATTGCCTCGCTCTGGCCCACGAGGCCATTGCGGCTCAGGACGGACGGGAAGCTGTCGCGAGGCGCGGGCTCAACGCTCGCCTCGTCCGCGTCGCTTGCGACTCCTCCTCGCAGCCCACTGTCGCGTTCCAGCTCCATCCGATTGGCGAGAACCCCCCGCCAGACACGTAGCCCCGCCGCGCCGACCCGCAAGTGCCGGCGAACGAATTCCTGCCCGCGAGCCGCAAGCCCGCTTGGCGCTCCACGTCTACTCGGAATGGTTGAAGGCTCGTCTCGCGACCCGGCGCACGCCGGTGGAATCGCCGAGTCGAGCGATCGCAGCGGGCGGCGCGACGCCACGACGAGCATGCTTTCAGGCCCCAGGTGCTCTGCAGTGACACGAAACGACGAATCACCTGGCGGGATGGTGACCGGCTCATCCGACCCGAGCGGATTCGTCAGCCCCATGCGCGAGTCAGGAAAGAGCATCTCCACCGAGCCGTCGCAGCATTGGCCCTGCGTTCGATCCAGCGCTGCGCTGCTCCACCCGCGGGGCATTGTGTCGCAGCGAGGCAGTGCGCCACAGTCCGCTCGTGCGCGTGGGCCGCAGCGGCGCAGCGTATGGATGTCCATGAGCGATGCGACCGTCGGGGCCGTCAGGGATTGTCTACGGGAAGGGCGAGCAGCGGCCCGCGTCAGTCGAAGGTGAAGATGACGGTCAGGCCGCCGACCACGACGCCCTTGGAGTTCTCCTGGGCGATGTCGACGCGATACTGCTGGCCGGGCTTGGCACCGGCCGGCTTCTTCCCCTCGATGGTGAAGACGTGGAAGTCATGAGGTTGCTTGTCGATCGTGAGCACGGCTTTCGGGGTCTGGATGAGGGCGAATCTTCGGCCGAGCTTGGTCTGGATCTCGGCGCCGAACGCCTTGATCTCCCCGAGCTCGCCACCGCGGCCCGCATCGAACCGCGTCCCTGGCTCGATGGTCAGCACGCCTTCCACGCCTCGGAGCGTGGTGGCCACCTGGGCGCGATTGAGGAGAACGAAATCGGCGGCAGCTGTCCCTGCCCGCGCCAGACGCTCTGTGGCTGGTCTCACGATGTGCGGGAATGCCTTTCCATCGTCGTCGAGCCAAACGCCCACGTGCATGTGATTGGGTACTAGGCTGCGATTGACGTGCAGCTTCATGCCCTGCGACGCGTCTGCCTTGTTTCCTGCAATGAACGAGAAGGTTTTCATCTTGGATTGCTCCCGGTTCCTGGACGCGTTCGGGTCACACGAGACTCATGTTGCGCTGCATGACATTGTTCTTCTGCGGCCGGATGTCCCCAGTCGCTGGAAGCGGAATGCGGGTGAACTCGACGTCGTTGCACGCGACCACGCGCGCCAGGGCGCAGGCATGGTTGCCCGAGAACGCTGAGAAGTCCGCGGTGGAGTCGATCTTGAGCCGGGCGATGAACACCCTCCCGTTGGCGAGAGGCCCGTACAAGTAGGACTTGTCGTCCGTCTCCGGCTTGGCCCGTACATGGGTATTGGCCGGAGGCGCGGTCTCGTCGTCCCAATCCTCCGGATAGGTGAAACCCGTGGCGCAGGCTGCCATCATCGCGGTCACGCGGATTCCGCGAGCTGCTGCAGGGCCGCGGTTCACCACGCGCACGAACACGTAGTTGTCCGCGCCCTTGGTGATCCGGGTCGAGGTCAGGTCCGCCACCTTGGAGGTGAACGCCCCGTCCTCTGTGGAACCCGCGTCGAACGTCCCGGTGGACAATGCTGTAGCGTTCGTGCTCACCACGATGTCGCCGTTGAACCAGAATGTGCCGACGTACGGATCACCGACGTCGTCCGGTGCGTCGCGCACGAAGACGTCGCCGCGCTCGGTGTCCCCTGCATCGACATCCGCTTCGGTCACGAGCACGGCGGATGCATCGATACGACCGTATCCCATGTACTCGTTCCACAGGCCGTTGGCCTGCGTCTTGTACTGCGTAGAATGCGACTTGGCAGCGGTCTGCTCCAGGCGCCTTCGCACCTGCGCTGCCGTGAGCGTAGGATAGGCACTCCATATCAACGCAGCGAGCCCCGCGACCTGCGCCGCAGCGTAGGACGTTCCGCGCAGCGTGGTTGCGTAGGTCCCGGCGGCATTGAGGGCGATGATGTCCACGCCCGGGGCAACCACCGACAGCTCAGGGCCGTGCCGGGAGCACAGCAGACTCGAGCTCACGTAGTCCAGCCACGCATCGTTCTGCCCCCCAAGGCCATGGTCCGTCGCACCGCAGATGACCAGGTTCGAGGGAACCGTCTCTCCCACGGTCGACAGGTAGCCGATCGCCTGGTCGGTATCCGTTCCGTTGCCGGATGCAACGCAGATGAGCAGATTGGGGTAGGCAGCGATCTGGGCCTTGACGGTCGTGTCGTTCAGCACGCTGGCTTCCACCGGAAGGCAGAGCACGTTGTGGCCCGAGGCACCTCCTGCCCAGCCAATGGCCTCGATGATGCCTGCCGTGTCCACGACCCCGCCGCTCTTGTACAAGGACACGAAGCCGCAGTCTGGCGCCAGCCCTGCCATGCTCGTCCCAGCGTCGTCGTGCTTCGCTACCATGATGCTGGCCATCGCTGCGCCGTGATCACTCGTGGTCGTCTTCATGGACGAGCCGCTCGTCATCTCGAACTGATCCCTCGTGGCACCGGACGACCCCATGTCAACGAGCGTCACATTGGCGCCCTGGTCGTACAGGTACACCGTGACCCCGCCCGCTCCTTTGGTCTTGCCCCAGGCGTAGGGAGCGCCGATGCGCTTCAGATTCCACTGCTTGGCCGCCTCCTCGGTATCGTTGCCCGTTCCGAAGAACGAATCCACGGGGTACACGGGGGTGCTCGCGAGCGGTGAGACGAGCGGCATCAGCTCGAGCAGGATGTCCTGCTTGAGCTTGGGCGACTTTCGAAACAGCTCCGCGGCAATGGCCCAGGCGGGGCGCGCCTTCGGATCGATGGAAGCATGGTAGGAGAACGGCGCCATGCAGTCGGACCGGCGCGCCACGCGCCGCAATCCGGCCTCCTTCAACGCTGGGCCGGTCACGTACAGATTGAGCGGCGGGGTAGATGATTGGCGGCGAAGCGCGAAGCCACCGGACAACGCGGCCACGATCCCCTTGGGTCCCGCGACGTCGCTGCGCTGGTAGACCGGCTCATGGCCCTGCAGCGCGTTTGCCTTGGATGCCTCGATCGCCTGGAGCTTCATTCGCACCACCGGCGAGCCGTCCTTGGTGCGCGCCCAACGGTAGCGCGACGTATGGTTGACCACGTAGCCCGGAGCCGCGCCTTGCGCGCCGTCTGCTTCGAGCTTGAGGTTGGCAAGCTGCAGAACCTGATCGACCTGCTTGCTCGTGGGCGAATCGTTGAACTCGAGCAGCACTCGATCCGGCACCAGGTTGAGCGCGGTGCCGGTGCTGGCGAGCGTCGGCGGGAAGACCCGGATCAGCAGGGGTTTGGGATTGGGATCGGGAATCGGTTGAACGGTTCGCTTTTTTCGCGCCACAGCTGCCTCCTGTTTTCGGGTCGCCCATTGCAGACGCGAGGACCCCCCTCGCTCGCGACCCGTCGATTCGCACGCGCTCGGAGCGTGATGCCTTGGAATCCCCCGAAACGTGCCGGGTCACGAAGATCGATCCGCTGCTAGTCGGATGTCAAGTTTGAATGCGTGACACGTAGAATCTGGATAAATACACGATTCGTGTTGTCTCGACTCCCCGTTCTCTGGTACGAATCGAGATCGTTCGAGGGGCAATTGTCCGCCGTCTTCGAGGGGAGCAGGCCATGACGAATCACTGCGCGCGCCGCCTTGTCCGCACCATCGCCAACCCATGGAGAGGCGCTCTCGGCGCAGCCGCGCTTTGCACGCTGCTCACTGGGTGCTCCGGCCAGTCGCCGACGGGGTCGACCAGCGGCGACGATTCTGCGGACGCCTCTTCCGTCAAGTCACCGATGCGTGAGACCGACCGCGAGGTGCGTCTCGCCGGCGACCTGATCATCGGGCGCTTGGCGCTCTTTGCTTCCGGGCACACCGAGCTTCGTGCCGCCGTGAATCCCCCAGGTACGGGCTGGGCGCGGCAGGACGACTGGCTGGTGTCGGCAGGATGGACGGTGCGCGACTCGCTGCCGTTCGACGGTCTTGGAGCGCGGATGCCGATGCTTGCGGACGGCGAGCTCGAGGTCGGACACGGTCAGCACGAGGCCAGGCGCATTCGGCTGACTCCGATCGGCGCGAAGCCGGTAGCCGCCTCGGTGCACGACGGGCGCGTAGCATTCCACGACCCCTTTCGCTCGACCGACAAGGTCATCGTCTCGGCGCGCAATCGCATCGAAGAGATCCTGGTGCTGAGAGACTCCGACGCTCCCACCACGTTCGCCTGGAAGCTGAGCTTCTCCGAAGGAATCCCTCGCGCATGGCTCACGCCTGAGCACGAAGTCATGTTTGGCGCGACCGAGGCTTCCCCTCAGATTCGCATGCCGCGTCCATTTGCCGTCGATGCCAAAGGAAAGCAGATCGATGCGGACGTCGAGCTGGCTGGGGATACCTTGTCCATCCACGTCGACGTCTCGGATCTGACATTCCCGATCGTGCTCGACCCGGCGCTCGAGACCGCGTTCTGGGAGCAGAAGGCATCGCTGCCAGCCCTGGCGGGAGGGCGCATCACGCGCTCCGCCTACTATGGTCCAGGCGCCTACGTGATGATCTTCGGGGGAGATGCCGCGAGCAAGAAGAACGACACGTGGTCCTGGGACGGAACCTCGTGGCTGCAGCTGTGCACGTCAGGGCCCTGCAACTTGACCTTGCCACCCATTCGCGGCTCGCACGCTCTGGCCTACGACTCCACCCGTCAGGCGGTCGTGCTCTACGGAGGGTATCAGGGTGCAGGAGTCACGCACGCTGATACTTGGGAATGGAAGGGTTCGCCGCCGAAGTGGACCTTGATGTGCAGTCCGAGCACCACGCCCTGCGCCGCCGGCGCACGCAGCTCGCACGCGATGGCCTTCGATCAGGCTCACGGCGTCACCGTCGCGTTCAGCGGCAGCGGCAAGCCCAACGACACGTGGATCTGGAACGGCACGACGTGGACGCAGGTTTGCACGATCCCACCCTGCAACACGAGCATGCCGACCGCACGTGCGCTTCATGCCATGGCGTACGATTCGGCTGCCGGTCGTCAGGTTGTCGTCCTCTTCGGCGGGGTTGCCGGGGGCGTCACCCAGCTCAACGACACATGGGAGTGGAACGGCAGCAGCTGGACGCAGAAATGCACGACCGCGCCCTGCAACACGAACGTTCCGCCCGCGCGCAACAATCACACGATGGCGTACGACTCCGTCAGCAAGCGCGTCGTGATGACCGGCGGCGCCAACGCGTCGGGCGTGCCCTTCAACGACGTGTGGGAGTGGGACGGCACGCAGTGGACCAATCCTTCCGTGTCCGGGACCTCGCCCACGGCGCGCGAAGGGGCCACGATGTCCTACCATCCCGGGCTCCGCCGCGTCGTCATGGTCGGCGGAGTCGAGAGCGGCGGGTACAAGGACGATACCTGGCACTACTACACAATGGGCGGCGGGTGCTCCGTCAGCGCGGATTGTGATGTGGGAACGTGCGTGGACGGAGTCTGCTGCGCGCAGGCATCCTGCCCTGTCTGCAACTCCTGCAACATCTCGAATCACCGCGGGGACTGCTGGCCCATCGTCAGCGCCGAAGATCCGAGCGGGTGCTCGGGCACCAAGATCTGCAACGCCACCAGCAGCTGTGTGACCAAGACCGGGCAAGCTTGCACAGCGCCGGGTGACTGCCTCTCCGGCGTGTGCCAGGACAGCATCTGCTGCGGCACGGCGTGCAATGGCCCCTGCGACGTGTGCAACGTCACTCCCGGAACGTGCACGAACCTCGCCGCCGGATCGACCGGTAGCCCCACATGCTCACCCTACTTGTGCTCAGGTGGGCCAGCGTGCGGAACCTCCTGTGCGACCGACAACGATTGCGCTGCGAACTTCTACTGCAGCGCTTCGAGCACTTGCCTGCCTCGAAAGTCGCAGGCGTCCAATTGCAGCCTCGTGGCCATGGTCGACTGCAAGACCGCGAACTGCCGGGTGTGCGTGAACGGGTTGACCTGCAAGGATGGATTCTGTTGCGGAAGCGCATGCGATCAGGATTGCCAGACCTGCGCACAGACACCCGGAACCTGCACCTCGGTCGTGTCGGCTGAGGATCCGGACACCTGCAATGGCCTCAAGGTCTGCAACTCCGCAGGTGCGTGCAAGCTCAAGATCGGCCAGACCTGCAGCAACGGAAGCGATTGCTCCACCGGATTCTGCGTGGACGGGCATTGCTGCAACACGACGTGTGCTGGCGGATGCGACTCCTGCGCGAGCGGAACCTGCACGCCTGTGGCTGCCGGTGACCCTGGAGCCAATCCTTCCTGCTCTCCCTATCTTTGCACCGGAATCGCCAGCTGTCCGACCCAGTGCACGTCGGACGCTCAGTGCATCAGCACGTACTACTGCGCCTGGGACGGCTCCTGCAAGCTGCGCAAGAGCCAGGGTACGGCGTGCAACGCGAATGCCGGCCAGGACTGCCTGCAGACCAACTGCCATGTCTGCGCCGGGACCTCGACGTGCTCCGACGGATTCTGCTGCAACACGCCCTGCGCGGGATCGTGCGATGTCTGCGCGCAGAGCCTGGGTGCAACCGCGAACGGCACCTGCACGACCGCTCCGGCGGGATATTCGGGATCCCTGACGTGTTCACCGCTGCTGTGCGACGGCACGAGCACGGGCTGCCCTTCCGAATGCCAGTCCGATGCGAACTGCGCATCCACCCACTACTGCGACAAGAACAAGGCATGCGTTCCCAGGAAGGTGCAGGCGAGCATCTGCAGCCTTGCCGCTGGAGTCGACTGCCACCTGGCCGGATGCCGCGTGTGCCAGAGCAACAACTGCGTGGATGGATATTGTTGCGACGGGCCTTGCAACGCGTCGTGCCAGACGTGCGCGGCAACCGGAGGTACCTGCACGAGCGTCAAGAATGCCGACGATGGGGACACCTGCACGACCCAGAACACCTGTGATGGGACGGGAACCTGCAAGCTCAAGCAGGGGCAGGCGTGCACCAATCCGAACGGCTCCGAGTGCGCGACCGGGTTCTGCTCGGACGGGTTCTGCTGCAATGCTGCATGCGCGCTCGGCTGCGATTACTGCGCAGCGTCCAAGGGTGCCTCCGCCAACGGCACCTGCACCACGGCGCCTGCTGGCGACCCAGGTGCCAATCCGTCGTGCGGGGCGAACGTGTGCAGCGGCACTTCTCCCAACTGCCCCGGAGGCTGCAACTCGGACAACGATTGTGCGTCCGGCTCGTACTGCTCCTCGACCGGCCAGTGTCTGCCCCGCAAGACCACCGGCACCGCGTGCAATGCCGCCGCCGGAATGGACTGCCTGCAAACGAACTGTCGGGTATGCCAGACGACGTACTGCAGGGACGGCTTCTGCTGCGACGGGGCGTGCGACGAGTCGTGCAACGTGTGCTCGCAGGCTCTGGGTGCTTCGGCGAACGGCACCTGCTCGAACGCACCCGCCGGGTATCCCGGCAATCCCTTGTGCGGGACCTATGTGTGTACCGGGGGCGTGAATTGCCCTTCCAGCTGTGCGGGCGACGCGGACTGCGCCAGCACGCACTACTGCGGGGCGAATGGCACGTGCCAGCAGCGCAAGGCGCAAGCTGCCTCGTGCAATCCGACGCCCGGGCAGGATTGCCTGGTGCTTGGCTGCAGGGTCTGCCAGAGCGGGAACTGCTCCGACGGATTCTGCTGCAACACCGCGTGCGATCAGCAATGCGACGTGTGCTCCCTGGCGCTGGGAGCGGTAGCCGATGGTACGTGCACGACCGCAGCTGCTGGATACGTGGGGAATCCCAGCTGTGGCGCTGGCGTGTGCAGCGGCACGAGCCCAGCGTGCCCGGGGGGGTGCAGCTCGGACGGCGAATGCGCGGCCGCTGCATGGTGCGACAGCGCCTCGAGCGCGTGCAAGCCGGACCTGGATGACGGGCAGGCGTGCGATCGCAATGCGATGTGCCAGAAGGGGTACTGCGCCGACGGCTTCTGCTGCAACGAGCCGTGCAACGACTCGTGCAAGGCGTGCAAGGGGTCGGAGACGGTGTCCGGCTCGAACGGCGTGTGCTCGTTCGTCAAGGATGGCAACGATCCGCGCGACGTGTGCGCGACCGACGATCCGATGTACTGCAAGAAGAACGGGTTCTGCGATGGCGCTGGCCAGTGCAAGCTCTACGCACCAGGGACCAAGTGCGAAGGCGCTTCCTCGTGCGTGGGCAACGTCGCCAAGGGCAACATCTGCGACGGGCTCGGCAACTGCAACCAGAATCCAAACGGGATTCCCTGCGGAACGTACAAGTGCATCAACGGCGGGTGCCTGAGCCAGTGCACGACGAACTCGGACTGCTCGGACGGCAACTATTGCTCCGGAACCACCTGCAAGCCGAAGCTGGCGCAGAAGGAGCCGTGCAAGGCAGCCACCGACTGCCTGTCGGACTTCTGCGTGGACGGGGTATGCTGCAACGAGGTGTGCGGCAACCAGTGCGAAGCCTGCAACGTCGAGGGATTCGTCGGCACGTGCACTGCGGTCAAGAAGGGGCCTCCCCCCCAGGGCAAGGAAGCCTGCAAGGCTGTGGGCACGCCGTGCGAAGGCGCTTGCGATGGGATTAATCGGTCGGCCTGTGCCTATCCCACGGTGCCCTGCGGCACCAGCTGCGCCAATGGCGTGCAGACCAACAAGACCTGCGACGGCAACGGCACGTGCAAGGAGTCCGGCACCAAGCCTTGCACGCCGTACCTGTGCGACGGCGACAAGCAGTGCCTGGCATCGTGCACCACGGAGAAGGACTGCGTGGCAGGCGACGTCTGCATGAACAAGCAGTGCGGCGCCCCAGGGGCGACTTGCGAGACTTCAAACGATCACACGCTTCGTACCGGCGACGGCACCCTGACCGATTGCTCTCCCTACAAGTGCATCGGCAACGCCTGCAAGCCCAGCTGCACGTCGGTCGATGACTGCGTGAGCCCGAACGTGTGCACGCCGGACACCGGCAAGTGCGAGCCTTCGTCGGCTGCTACGGAGGGAGCCGGCGACGAGGGCGGCTGCGGGTGCAGGACCGCAGGGGAGGGAAGGACGGGAACCGGGGTCGGCGCGTTGCTGGCGCTCGCAGCCCTGATGCTGCGCCATCGCCGCAGGCAACATCGCTCGGGGGCGTGAATCAGGCGAGGCACCATGGTGGAGACAGCACCGCAAACGACAGGCTCGCGACCGATGGCCGGCAGGGTCATCGCAGGCAAGTACCAGATCGTCCGCGCCCTGGGCGAAGGGGGGATGGGGGCCGTGTACGAAGCCCTCCATACCAAGACCGGACGTCGGGTGGCGTTGAAGGTCGTAGTCAGCGAAGAGCTTCTCAAGCACGAAGAGACTCTACGGAGATTCGAGCGCGAGGCGAGAGCCGCCGGAGCGATCGAGACCCAGCACATCGTGCAGGTGTTCGATGCAGGAACTGACCCCGAGTCAGGCCATCCCTTCATGGCCATGGAGTACCTGTCCGGTGAAGATCTGCAGAAGATCCTGGAGCGGATGGGGCCCCTGAACCACGAGCTGGCCCTGCGCATCGTGACCCAGGCCTGCATCGGATTGCACAAGGCCCACGAGCAGGGGGTCATCCACCGCGACATCAAGCCTGCCAACATCTTCCTATCGAAACGAGATGCAGGGGAGATGGTGGTCAAGATCCTCGACTTCGGCATTGCGAAGCTGAAGATGGAGCAGCTGACAGGGTCCGGAGACTCCCACGCGCTCACGCAGACCGGGAGCATGCTCGGCTCGCCCCTGTACATGTCCCCGGAGCAGGCCAAAGGGCTCAAGACCATCGACCATCGCACGGACATCTGGTCCATGGGGGCCGTGCTCTACGAGACGCTGGCCGGGCTGCCGCCCCACAACGCCGACACCCTCGGGATGCTGATTTTCAAGATCTGCACCACTACGCCGCCTCCCATCCGTCAGGTTGCCCCCTGGGTGCCGGAAGCTGTGGCATCCGTAGTGCACCAGGCGCTGCAGCAGGATCCCGACGCGAGATTCTCCTCGGTCTCGGCGATGCTCGACGCCATGCGGCCGCTGCTGCCTTCCGGGCACACGCTCAGCGATTCCATGATCGTGGGGGCCGAGCCGCACCGTCGTGCCGAGGCCGTGTCCAACTACGCTGCAGCCACGGATCCGGGAGCCGCGCAGGCGACGACGGGTGACGGCCCGTCGGGACGCACGGGAAGCGCAACCGGGGGCGTTCTGACCCGGTCGGTGGTCAAGCATCGCAAGCCGAATCTCGTACCCAAAGTGGCCGCAGCCGTAGGCATCGTGGCAGTGCTGGGGGCCGCAGCTGTGTTCAGCCTGACCCGCAAGCCATCCCCTGGTGCGGCGCTCGTAGCCGATACGCCGTCCGCTCCGGTTGCTGCGCCTTCCCTCGCTTTCTCCTCGTCGGCCCCGCTGGCTTCCGTGGCCCCGCCGTCCACTGCACCGGCCGAGCAGACCGTGCAATTGACGATCGTCCCGCCGAGCGCGCTCGTGGACGTGGATTCCCAGACCGTAGCGGTGGTGAAAGGCGTAGTGGAGATACGCGGCCCGCTGGGAAGCGTGCATTCTGTACGGGTCTATGCGGGCAAGCGGGAGACGATCGGGGAAGTGGTCATCGCGGAAGGGGGAGCGGTTCCCAGCCGAATCGTGCTCGGAACCACGGTTGCCAAGCCAGCAGCGCTGGCGAGCGGGCAGGCCGGGCCCAAGCCAGGGCCGGGTGCGCCCCCGACCGGCACCAACACCACGAAGGCTGCGGCTCCTGCGTCGACTCCCACGCAGAAGCTCGAAACGAAATTCGAATAGGCGCGCCTCACGACCTGGCACCAGCCCAACCGGAATCTGATCCACGACGACCACCATGCGAAAGAACTCCACAGCCGTCACGCTGTTCGCCATCATCGCCCTGACCGGAATGCTTGCTTCGGCCAAGCCGACGGCAGGCAAGAAGACCACTCCCGCTGCTCCTCCCGACTCGGCTTCGGCCGTGGCGTCAGCGGCTCCTCCCAGCGCTTCTGCGCCCGCCCCGTCCAGCAGCGCACCCGCACCTGCGTCGTCGAGCGATCCCTCCGATGCCAAGAAGGAAGAATCCCGCGCCCACTTCGAGAAAGGAATTCGCATCTTCGGTGAAGGGGCGTGGGATGCGGCGCTCGTGGAGTTCGCCCGATCCCGCGAGCTGTACGCTACGCGGGCCGCTACGAAGAACGCGGCACTCTGCCTCAGGAAGCTGCACAGGTTCGACGAAGCGCTCGAGATGAACGAGTCGCTGATCCAGGACTTCCCCAACCTTCCGCCAGAGGACAAGGCTGCGGCCGAGCGTGAGCTACGCGAGCTCACCGGGATGGTGGGAACGATCGTGCTTCGCGGTGCCGAGCCCGGCTCCAAGGTCGTCATCGACAGCCGCGAGCGCGGCACGGTCCCGATCGCACAGCTCAGGGCCTCCGCTGGCACGCGGCTCGTTCGCGTCACCAAGGAGGGATTCTCTCCCTTTGAGACGCAGCTGCAGGTCGCCGGGGGACAGACCGTCACCGTGGATGTGCGATTGAGTGCATTGTTGCAGGGGGGAAGGCTCCGGGTGGCAGAGCAGACCGGCAAGACGCTCGATGTCGTTGTGGACAACGTAGTGGTCGGTCAGACTCCTTGGGAAGGTACCCTGCCTGTCGGCGACCACACCGTACTGCTGCGCGGCGCGGGCGAAGTCGGCACCCAGCCTGCTTCGGCGCCTGTGAGGCTCAATCAGCTCACCCCGATCACACTCGTCGCAGAGAAGCTCGAATCCCAATTGCGCGTCGAGCCGACGCCAGCGAGCGCAACGGTTGCGGTCGACGGCGTCAGCGTGGGTCGCGGGGTCTGGGACGGACGAGTGCGAGCGGGAGGTCACCGCATCGAGGTGGGAGCCGAGGGCTTTCTGCCGCTGGTCCGGGAGCTGTCTCTTGGCAAGGACAAGAGGGAAGTCGTAACCGCGCGCCTGGAGCGCGATCCGAGCTCTCCGCTCTGGCAGATTGCGCACCCTTCGCGGGTCATGCTCGAAGCAGACGTGGGAGCAGCCATCGCGCCGTCGCTCGGCGGCAGCCTCGGCGATGCATGCAAGGGGTCGTGCTCCAAGTCCGTCGGCATCGGGCTGGCAGCGATTGCTCGGGGCGGCTACCGATTCGGATCCGGTATCGGGCTGTCGATCGACGGTGGGTATTTGATGCTCGCGCAGAAGATCACGGGTGCAGAGGGGACGATCATGCCGGCTGGCGTCGAGCCGAATCGGGGATCGCAAAACGATTCCCTCCGGCTCAGCGGCGTGCTGCTGGGCGCTTCGGCAGGGTACTTCTCCAGCGGCAGCTGGCCGTTTACGTTTCGGTTGGGGGTCGGAGCCCTGCTCGGCACGCTTCGTGACCAGAGAACGGGAACATTTGCGACCAACCCGCGCACGACGAGCGGAGGGCAGACTCTGCCAGCGGTCTCCTATGACGTGAACATCTCGGAGTCGCCTTCGGCGAGGTATCTGTACCTGGCCCCCGAGGCACGGATTGGAAAACGATTCGGCGACCGGTTTGAGCTGTCCGTAGGATTGCAGGGCATGTTCCTCGTGGCGTTCTCGCAACCCAAATGGGAAGACAAGAAGCGCGTGGCCGCCGCGAGCGACGGAGTGGGGAAGTTCGGATCCAAGGAGCTCACAGGCCGGACCGTGGTGCTGCTCGTTCCGAGCCTGGGGGCCCGCTACGATTTCTAGCTGGGCGACCCCCTATCCATCCTCGTCCTGCAGCGCAATCTCGACCCCGAAGAAGTCCTGTTGGATGACCACCTTGCCGCCCACCAGGTCGACTTCCATCTCCGGAGCCTTCTCCAGGTTCTCGTCCCGCGCCTTGGTGACTTTTCCTTCGAGCACGGTGCACACGCTGTCTCCGAAGTAGTCGTGGCCGTACACGACCTTCCCACCGCACTCCACCCGGACGCTGCAGTTGCTCTTGGTCCAAACCGGTAGGATACGGGCTGTGCATTCGTCGCCGACGGCCAGCGTGCCACCTCCTCGTATCTGAGAGATCCTTCCGCGACGCTTGACCTCTTTTTCGAATCCAGGAGGCCGGCGATGATTCACATTGCCGAGCGGCGGCCCGAGAAGGGGATCGCTCAACGACTGGACGGAGAGCTCCACGTTCCATGGACGGCTTCCCGGGAGGGCTACGCGGGCGCTGCCCTCGGCAGGGAAGGTGTCCAGGGCCAGACCCTTGCGGGCCGTTTGCTTCTTGGTTCCCGGGGTTCCCTTCTGGCTGCAGCGAACCTGGTAGGTAAAGCGATCGGCCTGGGGGGTAGCCGCGGCTTCCCTGACCCGGCAGTCGCCCATCGACTTGTTCTCGAACAGCTCGAGAGCTCCGCACTGGATCGAAACGCCCAGATGCATGCGGGTTTCGCCGTCGCTGTGCAGCAACGCCTTGACCTCGCAGGAGGCGCCGGGCGCAACGTCGATCCCTTCGCTCTTCGTGACGCGTGCGGGCCA
The DNA here is from genome assembly GCA_016218915.1 of Deltaproteobacteria bacterium. GTDB lineage: Bacteria > Myxococcota_A > Polyangia > Polyangiales > Polyangiaceae > JACRCQ01. Next base: position 89,464 of record JACRCQ010000054.1, on the reverse strand, counting down.
GCGCACCTCCGCCTGACGCGTCATCGTGGTGAACATGGCCTGCTCGAACACGCTGTAGCCGGCGACCAGAGCGATGACCGCGAACAGAGCGAGCTTGGCGGCCAGCTTCCCCCAGTACTTGAACGACTCGCGCGCTGGGGGCCTGGATACGTCGGGCTCTATCGCGCGGCACCGCACCTGCAGCGTTCCACGGGCTGGGGCGCGGTATCCCGATGCCTTGGGCTCTGCTTCCCGCGCGCGCAGAAGCGCGTGTGCGTTCTTGCCTCGCAGCCTGCGGACCTTGCGTTGAAGGTGCGACGGAATCACTGCGTCCAGCCGGCTTCCCCGACGCGACAGCAACTGCCCTGCTTCATCCACCTTGACTTCGACCCAACCTTCGTCATGCGACTCCAGGATGCTCTCCAGGGACACCGTGAGCCGAACGACGGGCGGGCGCACAGGTCGTTCGGGCAGAATCCTGAAGAAGCTGCCCACGGCTCCTGCGTTGAACCCGAACGACACGCCAACCGCCCGGCTGTAGACGCCCGCGGAGAGTCCCGCCGAAAACGAGAACACGCCTGCGCCCGCACCGGAGGCTACCGCAACGACGCCCCGCGGCACCACGCCGATGGCGATCACGCCAACGGGTGCCAACCCTATCGCGAGGATCCCCGTCGGCGTCGCCCCAAAGGCGAGCACACCGAACTCATAGGGGTCGAGCGAAACGAGGCGCACTCAGCTCACTCCACACGCTCAAGGGAACCATTGCCACGGTCGCATCCCCGCATGGTACTCTCGAGAACGCGCCATGAGAAACGGAACCCTTGTCCTCGCATGGGGGCTTTGCATCGCGTGCAACGCATGCGGGGACGATGCGAGCTCTGGCCCCGCATCGCCGTACCAGAACCCCGACGGCTCGGCCCTGGATTCTGACACCGGCGGCCCCAAGGACGCAGGTGGGGACGTCAAAGACGCTGGGGGCGACGCCAAGGATGGGGCAGGGGGGCAGGACGCTGCGGGCGATTCGACGGCTGCTGAAGCGGGCCCCGATCCCTGCGCGCCGATTCCGGGCGTGTCCTATTCCACCGGCTCGGTCAAGCCAGAGACCTTCCAGCCCGACACGCATGGAGACATCAATCTGCTGTTGCGCAAGTGGCAGGCCGTCGGAGAGGTCAAGGGATTGATCGACGTTGGCGGGCCGACGGATGACAAGGCGCCCAAGCTTTACACGCTTTTCACCGACGATCGGATGCCGGTGTTCGCAGAGGTCTACCAGGTGCAGTCCTGGGACTGGGGGTGCAATTGTGCGGGCGCGTGGGTCACGGACCCTCCGGTGACCCTGGCAGGTTTCGCCATGGATCCAGGGGAGATCGTGCAGCTTCCCAGGGACGGATACGACATCGGCGGGGGATACCAGGCGCTGGTGCTGTATGTGGCAGACAACACGATCACCTTGAAGTACACGCGCGACGACAATGTCGTAGGCGGCTACACGATCCATCTGGCCAACCTGTGCGTGGAGCCCTCCCTGCGAGCGCTCTACGACCAGTCCCATGCCAACGGGCGAAAGGAGCTGCCTCAGCTCAAGGGCGACGAGCCCCTCGGACGCGCTCGGACTTCGCAGCTCCTGGTGACGATCCGTGACACCGGCTCGTGGATGGATCCGCGGGTCAAGAAGGACTGGTACCAGCCGTAGACCGGCTCAGCACCCGTCCGTTTGCCCGTCGCACGACAGGCACTCCGGCGCGCACCAGGCATCGTCGTACAGCGCCCCCTCGCCGTCGCACCTCTGCCAGCAATCGCCGCACTTGCCCACACCGATGGAGCAGTGGTTCGGCGACCAGCACCTGTGGTCCGTGCTCACCAGCTCGCCGTCCATGGAGCAAGGCTGCCAGGAGCACGAGCCGGAGCAGACCTTGTCGCCGCAGTTGTTCGGGCACGGAATCGTCTCTCCCGGCTGGCATTCGCCCTGGTTCTTGCACACATCCCATGCACAGCTCGCGGTGCAGGTTCGCTCGCCGCACTTGGAGCACGACTTCTTGGTGCCCGGTACGCACGTCCCAGGACAGCCGGGCGCGCAGGCTCCGCAATCCAGCGCGTCACCGCAGCCGTCCGACACGATCCCGCACCCCAAGTCCTCGCAGGTCTTTGCAGCGCACGTATTGACGCCGCAGCGGTTGGGCCCGGCTCCGCCGCACTTGAGCGCATCGTCGCACGAGCCGCAGGACAGGACGCCCCCGCAGCCGTCCGGTGTCTTGCCGCAGTTTGCGTTCTGCTGCGTGCATGTCGACGGCGAGCAAACGCTCGTCTCCGTAGCGTCGGGTGCGGACTGGTCCACCAACGCGCCACCTCCGCCGGTCGCCGTTTCGCCGGAGCCGGAGCAGCCCGCTGCGAGGATGCAGAGCACCCACACTGCTGCGAGAGTTCGTGCGCGATCCACCGTCCCCCATGGTACACGCTGCGCGCGTCAATTGCGATAGCCCGTCGCAACGACGAATTCCGGCGTTGAACGCAGTGCATCACGTCCGTATTCTCATCGCTTATCAGCCCCCTTGCCTCACGCGGGCGAGAAGACCAGAGGGTACAACACGCTCACGATCCCTCCCACAGGGCTCGGGAAGGAGAGCTGACGGAACGACGCGAGAACGCACTGCACAGCGCCGCGATCGGCCAGGTCCGACCCCGCGTCGCTCGCGATCGCCACAGAGCCGTCGCGCGCGATGATGAACCGGACCGACACGCGCCCCGCGAGCGACGGGTTGTACTTGAGTGCGCTCTGGTAGCATGCGCGGTATCTGCCGTAGCTCCCGCGGACGATTCTCTGGATGGTCTCTGGCGGAAGCCGTCCGCCCTCTGGGTCCTGCTCGGCGGCCGCCGCAGCCAGCAGGGCACCTTGCTTGCGGCCGGCTCTCATTCGCCCCGCTGACCCCGCGTTGAAGCCGTCGCTGTAGTAATGACCACTGGCATCGCCGCATCCACAAGCACTCATGCCGCGCCCTTCCCCATCCTTGCCAAATCCCTGGGAAGTCCCTGTCCCGGCGCCATGCCCTACTGTGTTGATCCTTCCCAGTCCCAACCCTTCGCCCCTGCCGCCCCCTCCTTCTCCGATTCCCGAAAGCCCGAGTCCTCCCACGCCAAACGCCTCTCCAGGCGCTTCGCCCCACATCGCGCCGCTCGCACTCAACGCGTCCGTGCCAAGGGAACTTTCCCTTCCCCAGGCAGCCACAGGTGCATACGGATCGCCGCCCGCGCCGGCATTCAAAAGCCCGATCAACCCGAACTCGGCCGCTTCACTTCGCGCGTCCAGGCTCGCAATGTGTGCATCCGCGTTGTCTGCCGGACCCTTGATTCCAAAACGACGGATCGGGCCGCGGGCGCTGATCGTTCCCATCCCGCCTTCCTCGCCCTTGGACCGGACACCCGTTCCGCCCTCAGGAATCGGAAGCTCGGAGACCACAGCTTCCACCGGCCAGTCGCGCTCGGTCTGCGCAGTGGCGCTCAGATACTGCTGCATCAGCGTCATCTGGTCCCGCAGCGCATCTTCGCTTTCCGAGATGCCGAGCGGCGGCGCGTAGAGCCACCCGGACATCAACCCCGCTGCGTGCGCGACAAGAGACAGCAGCATCGAGCCCAGGGCCCAACCCGCGCCCGACCGAGTCCAACGCGAAGGGCGTCGCACCGGCTGCTCGACCGAGATGCGAACCTTGATCGCTCCCATCTCGATCCAGCCGACAGCCCCGTATCGAAGGGCGAGCTTGCGTCGGCTTCCGCTCTGCTCCCGTGGGCCGACATGTTCGATGCGTGCGTCGCTCAGGTTCTGTACCCAGCCTTTTGCGCAATCGGGCACGACCAACCACAGGTCGCCCGTACGGGTCACCTCGACGATGCGCGACCTGGGAGCGCCCAGGATCTCGGCCGGGATCGCGACGTCGCATCCAGGGTCAACACCAACGGAGAAATCCCGCGGCGGTGCAAGGTGCACCACGCGCAGCAGCGTGTCTCCCCAGGCAATCGACACCTCAAGGCACAGCCGCGATTGCATCATGCGTCTCGTGACAACCATGGAAGCGATCCGTTCCCCTGACCTGACTCGCGTGAGCGGCGCGATGTGCTTTTGCTAACGGCGCGTGTACGACTTCTGCCGATCGCTTTCCGCGGCTGCAGGACGACTCTTCACTGCGCGGGATTCTACGGCTGCTGCGCTGATTCTGTGTAAGCGGGCCGTGGCACGCGGCGTGCACTTCTCGGCCGGATCTCCCTTGGTTCGCCGGAGGTGTCGCCCATGTCCGCTCCCTCAAGCTCACGAAAGGCGCTGACGCGATCGATGCTCGCGCTCTGCGCGCTCAGCTCCTGTGTCTGGCTCGCCGCTTCTGCGTGCAGCTCCTCAAGCAGCCCGGCCCAGGAACCTGCCGTCCAACCTGATGCCAGCGATGCTGAGGCTGCGAGCAACGATGCAGGCTTGGACCAGCAAGCCGCAGACGCCCCACCTGACAGCCCCTATGCTGGCATCCAGGTCCTGTGGGAGCCGTGCTCCCTGTACGAGGGGGCGGACGACGGGCTTGCAGAGTGCGCGACCGTGAGCATGCCCCTGTACTGGCGCAAGCCGGACGGCAGGACGATCGGAATCCGGGCCAAGCGGCTGAAGGCCAAGACCCAGCCGCATGCCCAGATGTGGCTGCTGCACGGAGGTCCAGGCGCATCCGGCGTGGTCGGCTTCCCTTCCCGGATGGAGCGGTGGCGCGAAATGGATCCAGGGCTGGAGCTCTACACCCTTGATCATCGCGGCACCGGATTCTCCAGGCGGCTGGGGTGCCCAAACGCAGAGAGCGCGACAAGCCCATCCGGCTCCTCGATTTCGGTGGCCGAAGCCGTGGAGTGCATCCCCTATCTCCAGCAGGAATACGGCGACGAGCTCGGCGCCATCACCACCACGGATTCATCCATGGATCTGGCTGCGCTGATCGAAGCCACGCGGATGCCTGGCAAGAAGGTGATCGTCTGGGGAGGTTCCTACGGCACCTACTTCGCGCAGCGGTACCTGCAAGTGGCTCCTGCGCAAGCCGACGGGGTGATCATCGAGGGGATTGCCACGCCCATGTCCACGTTCATCAACTACGACGAGCTGGGCAACAAGACGGGCAAGGACTTCTTCGGCGTCTGCGCTGCCGACGCGTTCTGCGCATCCAAGCTGGGGCCTGACCCATGGGCGCGGCTCGGTACCCTCCTGCAGAACCTGCAGAACGGGCACTGCTCGGCTGCCAAGCTGTCTCGCTATGCCGTGAGCCAGCTGCTCGCCTACATGCTCTACTATCACCCGTCCTACAGCGCGGCTCCCGCCACGATCTATCGCCTCGAGCGCTGCAGCTCCCAGGACGTGGCAGCGGTCAGCAGCGTCGTCGACTTTTTCTTCGGCGCCGGAGGCGTCTGGGACATCCAATCCTATTCCATCCTCCTGCAGCATCACATCTCCCTGTCCGAGATGTGGATGACGCCTGCGTTCGAGGGCGTGGACCTGGTCCAGTACTTCGAGGACATCCGCAACACCGCCTACGTCGCCAAGTTCCTCGGTCCGTCGCGCCTGCAGATTCTCGCCGAGTGGCCGGTCTACAACGATCCTGCCTATGACAACCAATGGCCCTCTTCCGCGACTCCGATGCTGATGATGCAAGGGCGTCTCGATCCTGCCACCAGCTGGTACGAAGCCTCGAACGTGCAGGACCACTACACCCAGCCCAGCCAGACCTACGTCGAATTCCCCAACGCGCCCCATGGGGTGTCCTCGGCAACACCGCTGTCCGACGCTGCCGATGCAGAGCATTGCGGCATGCGTCTGCTGCTCGCCTTTGCCAAGGATCCCAAGGCGCCGTTGGACACTTCGTGCGTATCGCAGGTGCTCCCGATCAACTTCAAAGGTACGGCCGCGCTGGCGCAGGCGATGTTCGGCACATCGGACTTCTGGGACGATCCGCCGGCGTCAGACGCAGGGACGACCGCGTACGCTGCGAAGCCCGCCCATCCATCCTCCCTGCGCGCCAAGCTGCAACAACAGCTGCGCGAGCAGGGCTCCCCGCCGTGGATGGCCGACCCGCCGGGCACGCGTTGACCCGCTATTTGAAGAAGATCTCGTCGACCACGAGATCCATGGACGCGCTCGACTTGCTGATCGTGAGCCCCTGAAGCTCGTTGTACATCGTGCATCGCGCCGCTACATCGATGTCCACCGACTTCCACTGGCTGTCGACCTCGACCGTGGTCGGATCGCACCGTCCAGCCTCGGACCTCGGCGCCACCTCGACCGCGCCGCTGCCCGATTGCGTCCGCAGCTGCAGCGTGAGGTGGGCAAACGTCGCGGTGGGGAAGTAGGTCCGATAGGTGATGTGTGCGCCGCCTCCGGCGAAGTTGCCGAGAAGCACGCACGACGCACTTGATTCCGCGCAGCCGTCCTTGATCTCGGCGGCCGTGGAGTTGCCCCACGGATTGATCTCCCAGCGCACTCCCTCGATGCCGCCCCACCCTTCATCGTACACGTCGCCAGGGGGCTTGAACTCGCACACACCGGCTGGCGGCGCCTCTGGAGCGAACTGCGCGCCAGTGTCGAATACCGAATCGGCGCCTGTGGCGTAGCTGAGCACTGCGGCGCCCTCTGCCAGCTCGCCCTTCGCGCTTGTCAGCCTGAACACGGCTCCAGGACCGGATTCGGCAAACGTGCTCTTGTCGCCGTCCACGCACCAGCGGGCAAGACAACGCGCCATGGGTAGCCACGCGTCGCTGCCCACAGGGCGATACTCTGCAGTGCGGATCGGGAAGCGATGGTTGAAGAAGGCGATCTTGAGGTAGCCATAGGGGTTCCGGTCGCTGATCCGTGCCTGGATCGCCCCGGTCACCGGGCACGGCACACGACGCAGCGCGGCCTCGCCCAGGCTTCCGCCACCATGGACCGCTGCTGCGGTTTCGCTGGAGAGATCAAAGTGGAAATGGCTGCCGGCGCATACGGGATTGCCCTGGACCGGACACAGATCATGCACCATCACGAGCTGGGTACTGGCCATGGTGTCCAGCTCCCAGCACTCGCCGCATGCCTCTCCGGGGTCGCCCTGATACGAGCTGCCGTTGTACGGCTCTGCGATGGCCACGGTCATGCCTGCGCGTACGAAGTCCGGCAGCGCCGCGTGCGAGCGGTCGAACCCGCACCATCCGCGATCGTCCGCAGTGTACTGCGTGAGCCGCACGCTTCCGCACTCGCTCGACACTCCAGGTGCGGTCCCGCCCCCGCCGATGGCAGCACCTCCGCTACCTGCGGCAGCACCGCCACCTGCGGCGGTCCCACCAGAGCCATTGCCGCCGGCGTGGGCGCCACCTGTTCCGCCGGTCGATCCCGGGGAGCCCGCGTCCCCGTTTCCGCACGCCACCGTGGAAGCGATCGCAGCGGCTGCAGCCAGGTTCCTGAGCTTTCGACGGATCAGGCGCATCATCCCCACATGAGATAGCAGGGTGCCAGAAGAGTCAACGGTCCCTCTGCCGCCAGGGCGCGCTTCCGCCTGCCTGCTGGGTTCCCAAGCTTCGCCCTGCGTGGTAATCCGTGGCCATGGGCTCGCAAACACACTTCCGATGTTGCTCCGCCTGCTGCCGTCACATCCGAATCCACGAGGAAGTCTGCCCGTTCTGCCACAAGCGTGTGGAACGCGTCGGAGCGCTTCCTGTCGCGCTGGGAATCGGGGCTGTGGCACTCGCTTTCTCGGCTGCGGGCTGTGACAAAGGGGGCGGCTCGCACGGGGATTCTCCCCAGGTCAGCGTGTACGGTCCCCCGCCCGCGCCAGCCGCCGATGCCGGCCCGCCTCGGGACGCATCACCGGCGCCGCTCGAGGTATACGGTCCACCGCCGATGATGGACGCCGGGCCGCGGCCGAGGTGAGCATGCGCCGGTTGCTGCCTTTGTCCGCCGCCCTTGCCTTGTCCTGCGCTCCGCCGGCCCCTCCGAGCGCCACGCCCGTGGCACCGACGGTTTCCGCCCTGATCGCTGCCCCGTCGGCTTCGGTCGCCCCTGACACTGTCGCGCAATCCTATTGCGCAGATCCAGGGCAGAAGGTGCTCGCGTCGCAGCTTCACGATCCTGACCATCGAATTCCGGCCATTGAGCGGACGATGCAGCTCTTCGACGACACGTACGCAGCCGCTGGCAAGGATCCTGCTCACCCGAGGATGAAGGCCTTTGCAGATTGCTTCGTAGCTCCGCTCGCGCAGACCTATGTCTCGGGCCGCCTCGACTGGAGCCATCGTGAACGGCTGATGCGCGCGCTGGCGTCGATCCGCGACGCGCGCGCCTTGCCTGCGTGGGAGCACGCGATACGGGAGCTGCGGTCAGACAGCGACGCGCAGGACGCCGCGGCTGCAGTACGCGCTATCGCAGACTCCGGTGTACGGGAATCCAGGGTCCTGGACGCGATCGGAGCTGCTTTCGTGCGCCTCGAGGCGGGATCGGAGCAAGGTGGACTCGTCTTCAAGCAGTTCATGGACGCGATGCGCGACATCTCCGCGCCCACGTGGGAGACGCTGCTTCTGGAGCGCATCGATCGACCCATGGTCACGATCGAGAGGGATGCCTCCAAGGACACGATCCGAGCGTATCGAAACGAGCAATTCTGGCAGGTCACGTCCGCCGAGATCCTCGGCAACCTCAAGAGCACCCGAGCGATCCGGCCCCTGCTCAAGTGCGTCGTGAACCCCAACAAGACCGACATCGCCGCGACCGCGGTGATGTCTCTGGTGAAGATCGGCAAGCCGGCCGTTCCCATGCTGAGCGACATCCTGCTCGGCAAGGACCAAGAGGTGAACGACTATGCCCGGGCGCTGATCCAGCAGGACCCGGAAGCCGCCGTGACGCGCAATGCGGCGATGGTGCTCGGCACAGTGGGATGCTCGGAAGGAACCAAGCCCTTGATGGACGCGCTTGCACGATCGAGCGACGACGTCACCCGGGCGGTGCTGGCACGCGAGCTTTCGAAGCTCCCGCCCTCGGCAGCATCCCTGGCAGCGTACCTCGACGTGATGATGAAGATGCCGGCATCGGTGGACCTTCCCACAGGAGAGTCAGCGGTAGAGATGCTGCTCGAGCGGGTCGACGCGTTCTTCGACCCGGCTGTGATTGACAAGCTGCTCAAGCGCGGCAGAGAGGCTCGTGGATCTGACGACGAAGTGCAGGCGGTCCGCGACCAGGTGCTCGTGTCCTTGATTCGGCTCATGAAGAAGGAGCACGTGGCGAAAGTCGAGAAAGCGATCCAGCAATGGGCGCCTCGCCCTGACGAGTCCAAGCTCGAGAAGGAGGCCTTTGCAGCATCCAAGGAGCTCGTGATCGAATGCGGCGACAAGATCCCCTGCTACCTCGCGAAGCTCGACGATCCTGCTATCCAAGAGAACCGGCGCCAGATGACCGGCATCAAGGCAGCGTACATGATCGGGATTTTGGGGTATTCGCGCAGGGAGTCCGTACGCAACGAGGTCCTCCTGCGACTCCCGCGGATTCGGAACGCTGCGATCAAGTACGTGGCAGGGCGTGCGATCGATCACCTCACGCCGGACGGCGATCAGGCAGTTGCCGACGGGCTCTCGAGGTTGATCGAGGACAATAGGCGCACGGGCGACCAGAACCTGATGATTGGAGACAACCCTCTCAAGCAGATCCGGTGGCGCGTGCTTGCCCGCCTTCCGCAAGCGCCCGTGCATTGAGAAAGGCAGGGAGAGCGGAGAACGTGGTGTTCGCGGGGATGGGGAAGCTAGCGCCCCGCGATCGAGGCGGTTGGCTGGCGCGTTCGCACGGTACCCCTTGACGAATCGAGCTGTGTCCGCTGATCTGGAACGAACCTTCCGCACGGTTCGCGATTCGAATCACCCCACCGGCACCGGATTGCGACCCCTGCCGGGCTCGGGCTGCACATGGAGACGTCGTGCTCACCGTACCCGTATTCGCCGGGATCATCGATTGCCTTCGGGATCCGATCGTCGTCAAGGACCGTCAACACCGGATCGTCCTCGCGAACGAAGCGTTCTGCGCGCTGGTGCGGCGCACGCGACAGGAGCTCTTCGGCAAGTCGGAGCTGGACATCCTGCCGGAGCATCAAGCCAAGGAGGTCTGGAGCCACGACGAGCAGGTGTTCGAGACCGCTATCGCGGGCACGAACGATCTCGCGATCGTCGACTCGCGGGGCGCCGAGCGCACGTTCAGGATCCGGCGTACCGTGGTCCCGGCTGACGGGCAGGCTCTGCTGCTCGTTTCGGTGATCCACGACACCAGTAGCATCAGCAAGGCCGAGCAAGCGTATGACGAGAGCGAGACGCGCTACCGGATGCTGGCCGATGCGACCTTCGAGGGAATCGGGCTGACCGAGGGGCAGCTCGTCGTGGATGCGAATGACCAGTTGGCGTCGATGCTGGGTTATTCGCGGGAAGAGCTGATTGGCGTGCCGGTTCAGCAGTTGGTGGCGCCAGAGTCGAGAGAGCAGGTTGCCACTGCGATCGGCTCGGAGCGCAAGGCCGCCTATGAGCACATGGCGATGCGCAAGGATGGCTCCACGTTTCCGGTGGAGGTTCGGGCGCGCGCTGCCGTGGTCGGCAACCGCAGGCTGCGCGTGACTGCGATCCGCGACATCACGGACCGGCGTCGCATGGAGGCAGCGCTCGAGCAGGAGAAGCGGACGCTGGACAACATCATCAATCTCAACCCGTTCCCCATCCAGATCTTCGACAAGGATGGGCGCTTCGTGAGGCAGAACGAAGCGTCCAGGGCCATGACCCGAAGCGAATCGCCGCCGCCGGGATACGGCCTTTTCGACGACCCCGTCGTGGAGAAGCTCGGCATCCGCGAGCAGATGGACAAGCTCAAGCAGGGCGAGACGATCCGCGGCGAGGCAGTCTGGTACGACTACAGCTACATCGACCCGAGCCTTCCGAGCAACCCGACCTGCTTCAACTACATCTCGTATCCGGTGAAGGACGAGCAAGGAGAGATCACCTACCTGGTGCACATGCTCGAGGACGTCACCAAGCGCAAGCGTGCGGAGCTGGACCGCGCGAAGCTCGAGGCGCACATGCGCGACCTGCAGAAGCTCGAGAGCCTCGGCATCCTGGCCGGGGGCATCGCCCACGACTTCAACAACCTGCTCCTGGCCATCACCGGCAATGCCGAGCTTGCCCTGCTGCCCCTGTCCCCCTCTGCTCCCTCGCGCGAAAATATCGACGAGATCCTTCGCGTCGCACGCCGTGCCGCTGAGCTGTGCGGCCAGATGCTCGCCTATTCGGGCAAAGGACGCTTCGTGGTGGGCAGGCTCAGTCTATCCAGGGTCGTCCAGGAGATGAGCCAGATGCTGGCGGTCTCCGTCTCCAGGAAGGCATCCCTGCGCTACATCTTCTCCGGTCGCATGCCTTTCATCGAGGCTGATGCCGCCCAGCTGCGCCAGGTGATCATGAACCTGATCATCAACGCTTCCGAGGCGCTCGGAGATGATGCGGGCACGATCACGGTCGTGACAGGAGAGATGATCTGCGATCGCGACTATCTGTCAGACAGCTGTGTCGACGATCACCTTCCTGGGGGGCGCTACGCGTTCGTGGAAGTGTCAGACACTGGCTGCGGCATGGACGCGCAGACGGCGAAGCGGATCTTCGACCCGTTCTTCTCCACCAAGTTCACGGGGCGCGGGCTCGGATTGGCCGCTGTGCTCGGAATCGTGCGCGGGCATCGGGGCGCTATCAAAGTCACGACCACCCCGGCCAAGGGCTCCACGTTCCAGATCCTCTTGCCAGCGGTGGAAGGCGAGCAGGACGACCCTCTGCCCGCAGAGGAGCCAGTGGCGCGCAAGGCTCGACGTCGCACGATCCTGCTGGTGGAAGATGATCCGGACGTCCGGCAGGTGGGAGCCAAGCTGCTGAAGTACCTGGGTGCGGAGGTGCTGGTGGCGAACGACGGACGCCAGTGCGTGGAAGTGTTCCGCGCGCACCTGGAGCAGATCGACTGCGTGATCCTGGACCTCACCATGCCTGTGATGAATGGAGACGAGGCTTTTGAGGAGCTGCGCAAGCTCAAGAAGGACGTGCGCGTGATCCTGACCAGCGGCTACAACGAGGTAGACGTCACCCAACGCTTTGATGGCAGGGGGCTGGCCGGCTACCTCCAGAAGCCCTATGGCATGGCGGCCCTGGTGAAGATTCTCGACGATGTGCTGACCTGACCCGGGAAGGCGTCTTGCCGTTCACTCCACCTCTATCTGGAGCACCGCGATGTCTCCAGGAGCGATCACGACCTGGACACCTGCCGGACCCCACGTGGGCGGCTGCGCTGATCGCAGCGCTGCTACGCTCTTGATCACAGAGGGCGCCGACGGCGTGAGCGACGCCGTCTTGGGCCCTTCCGTCACTGTGGTCGGCATGCGCGGCTGCTTGTCGATCCCGCTGTTGTTGACCAGGCTCACCAGCCAGGCCCCCGAGCTCCTGCGGCTCAACGAGAACCCCGCACTCTCCACGGAAAACGGGAGGAAGTGCCGTCGAAGCTCGGCCACGAGTGCTGGATAGTGGGACGCCGATGCGACGCGGATCACCCTGCCGGAGAGCACCTGGGCGATTCCGATCTGATCCGCCGCGTACCCTGTCACGAACGGAGCCAGGGCCGGCGCGCCCAGATCCGCGAAGATCGCGTCGTGCGTGGGCCCCGCTTCCAGCACCACCCACCCTCCGTTCGCGAGAAACCCATTCCAGACCGCGCTCTTCCAGCTCTGGGACCAGTGGATCGCGCCGCTGACAAGCAGCGCCTTGTAGCCACCCTGCACCTGGAGCGACAGCGCATCATCGAGATCCGCGAGGATGTCCACGGTGTCGCCCATGGGCGCGTTTACAATGTAGTTCGCTTCCGACGCTGGCCCGACACGGAAGCTCCCTGGCCAGAGCGCGTCGAGCAGCCCCAGCGTTGCCTGCGTTTCGCCCAGGCCGAAGTGGTTCCAGGCCAGCTCCTGCCCTGCAGGCTTGCTCCAGGTCCCAAGTCCCAGGCCGTGGTAGAAGTCGATCACGACCGCAAAGGGCACGAAGGGCGTGCCTCGGTCCGGATGGGCGGCCACGAACGCGTTGAACTCCTGCGCGGCCTGTCCCAGGGGAGACAGGGAGGTCGGCGCCTGCTTGCTCGCAAAGAAGTTCACCGAGGCGCCTTCTTGCAGCACGACATTGGCGCCGCCCATGTACGACATGTACCAGGTGCGCTGGTGCAGGCTCAGCGAATGGCCGTTGTCCGCGCCAGAGTACCAGGAGACACATGCTCCCCCAGACCAGGTCTCGCACCAGACACGGTCGTCGCCGGTCCAGTAGTCCAGCATTCCGTTCGCGAACCAGGGGGAGAAGTCGATGCCCCACGGCACCCCGCGCTGACGGCCCGCTCCGCGTGTGAACGCGATGTGCGCCTGGATGCTGTTGATGTTCTCACCGACTTCCGACATGACCATGGCGGCGCCCCAGGCAGCTCCGTAGTGGGCAAACAGGTAATGCCCTGTATGGGAGATGAACCGCGCAGCCGTGGGGAAGGCTGTCAGCTCGTGAGCCTGTCGCGCAGCGTAGTAGGCGTGCGCCCGGTCATAGGCAATTCCCGCATGCGAGGGCGTGTCACACCCCTGCAGCTCGTCAAAGCACGGAAAGCCCGATCGAGGCATTCCCGCCCCGTCGATCTCGTCGCCCTTGAGCTGGATACAGCTGTAGTCCCACTCCCCGAGCAGCGGCACCGGAAGGCCATCCGAGTCGACCACCTGAAGGCTCGTCACGTGCGTGGATTGATTCTCCACAGGCAGACGCGCCACCACGTCGCCCAGGCCGAAGTCCACGATCGCCTGGTCGAGCGCAGCCCCCGTGTGATATCCGATTCCGAGGTCTTGCAGCTGGAACGCGAAGTCAGCCTTGCCGTCTCCAAGGATGTACTTCGACACCTGAGCATCGGTGCCGGCGTCGGAGCCGGCTTGCCCATCGCTCGCTTCTGGCTTGCCATCGACGGCGTCGGATTCGGCGATCGCATCCTTCCCATCCGGGCTCGCATCGACCGGGGATCCGCTGTGCCCCCCGGTTGCTGCGTCCGGCGCAAGGGTCGCCTGCGGAGCTTCATCGGCAGCGCAGCCGCAGAGCGTGAGCCAGACGGGAGCGATGAGCCAGGCGTGACGCATGCCTTCACCGTACACGCACCGCCATCGGCCAGGCAAGCTGGGGAGCCGGGCCGCCTACGAATCCGGGCTCTTGGAAATCTCGGCCGCGGTCTTGAGTTTGGGCAACGCGATAATCATCAGCGGTCCGAAGCTGGACGCCATGATCAGGGTCGTACCGTTTGGCCCTCCGGCCAGGGCGAACAACAGCACAAGGCACAAGCCCACCAGCAGCGTCGCAAACACAGCCAGCCACGGCGGGTAGCCTTTGCGAATGGCCAGCCGAATCGACCCTGAGACTCCGAACAACAGCGCGACCGTGACCAGCGCGATTCGATCCGCGCTGGACGCTGCCGCGGCGAAAAGACAGACAGCCCAGACCATCAGGAGCATCCAGGTCAGTCCAGCAGACATGATCGATCGCGTCTTCATCGGACCGTCAACGCTTGTGTCCCATCAACATGCCCTCGTCGCCCGTGCGATGGCATCACCAGCTTCGCATTTCCCTCGGATCGATGCTATGCCCGTCCCTTCGATCGGACTGCCACATGGATGACCGCTGCCATGCGCTTGAACGTTGCGGGCCGGGACGCAACGATGGAGGGGAGCCTCTGTGACTTCCCGTACCTGGATTCCTGCCGCTGTCTTGATCGTCGTGGCCCTGCTCGGTCCTGCGGCTGCCCAGTCGCGCCCATCCTCGCGCCTGTCCTACAGCCGCGGCAGCGGCGCCGATCACTGCCCTGACGAAGATGCGATCCGCAACGCTGTGGCTGGCAGGCTCGGCTACAGCCCCTTTGCCTCGGGAACCACGGGCAAGCAGATCTCCGCGACCATTGCCAGGGATGGCAAGCAGCTGCGGGCAAGGGTCGAGGTGCGCGACGAGGCAGGCGTGGTCACAGGCTCGCGCGAGATCGTGTCCGACAAGAACGACTGTGAAGAGCTTGCATCCTCGGTCACGCTCGCGATCAGCATCGCGATCGACCCGTTGAGCCTCACGCGCCCTGCGCCTGCGGCGTCTTCTTCCCAACCCCCACCCGTGACTTCTGCGCCTCCGCCCCCAACAGCGGCGCCGCCTGTGACCGTGTACGTGGAGCGCCCTGTTGCCGCGCCCTCCGCTGCTCCGCGCTCTGAACCGATCCGGCTCCGCGCCACCGCAGGCCTCCTGACCTCGCTTGGGACAGCTCCAGCGCCAGCTCTGGGCGCTGCGGTCTATGGCGGCGTGCGGTGGGCTGCCATGTCGGTCGGCATCGAGGGGCGTGCGGATCTCCCCGCTTCCAAGGAGCAGTCCACAGGGGGCTCGGTCAAGTCGTCGCTCCTGGCCGGGTTGCTGGTTCCATGCCTGCACCACGGCGCAGCGATGGGCTGCGCCCTCTTTGCCCTGGGAGCCTTGCAGGGCACAGGCGAGCAGGTCAGCGAGCCGCGCAAGGACACCACTCCGTACGCCGCACTGGGCGTCCGCGTGGCTGCCGAGTTGCCCATGTCCCCGGCCCTGGCTGCCCGGATCAACGCGGATCTGCTGGGAACGCTCACGCGTACGACCTTGCGCATCGACGGCGCGGAAGCGTGGACCACGCCCGTGATCGCTGGATCGCTCGGCGTGGGGGTGGCGGGGACGTTTTGATGACGGATCCGGAGGGCACGACCCAATCCCAGGGTGTGGACCTCTTGGCTTCGGGTGAGGCTCGGCCGGAGACGGCCCTGTCTTCCCATGCGTTCAGGGCCATCTACGAAGCGGAGTTCTCCTACGTGTGGCACACCCTGCGTCGTCTCGGCGTCCGTGATCGGGATCTGGAGGACCTGACCCACGATCTGTTCGTGACGGTGTACCGACGCATCGAAGACTACGACGTGGATCGACCGGTTCGTCCGTGGCTGTTCGGCTTCGCGTTCAGGCTCGCATCCGACTACCGCAGGCTTGCGCGCCACCAGCGCGAGGTGGTGGACAGCGACCTCGAAGGCATGGATCCGGTCCCGCTCGCGGACCAGCAGATGGCCGCTGAGCAACGTCGCAGGGTCGTGCAGGCTGCGCTCGACACCCTGGAGCTCGACCGGCGCGCCGTGTTCGTGATGCACGATCTCGATGGCTGCGCCATGCCCGAGATCGCCCGAGCTCTGTCGATTCCCCTGAACACTGCCTATTCGCGTCTGCGATTGGCGCGCGAGCAGTTCACAGCCGCGGTCCGACGGATCCGGGCGCAAGCAGGTGCCGCATGAGCCGCCCCGAGCTCGAACCCCTGGCGTCAGACATCGCGCAGCTGCTCGATGGGGAAAAGCAGATCGTTCCGGTCGCTTCCGAAGTCCAGCAGCGCGTTCTGGAGCGAGTCGAATGGACCACGACCGTGCTTCCCCCGGTGGGCGCAGGGGGCGACGGGGGTGCAGGTGGCCCGATCGGAGCTGCGGGTGGAGCCAGTGCCGCATCCGCAGTGGGCAGCCTGTTTTCCAAGCAGATCGCGATCGGCCTTGCCACGTTTGCGCTCGGCGGGGTGGTTGGCGCCGGCCTGCATGCCACCCTGGCGACCCGTGCCCTTGCTCCGAGCGCGCCGATCGCAGCTTCGAGCCAACCCTCAGCGCCGAAGCTGTCGGCGGTGGAGAGCGCTGCGCCAGAGGTCGCTGCTGCGCCTTCAGCTTCTGCACCCTCCGCACGATCCGCGCCCGCGGCTTCTGAAGCGAGAGCCGCGCCTTCAGCTTCTGCGAGCGCTGAGCCGGATGCAGGTGCACCGGGACGCGACACGGACCTGGCGTCGGAGAGGGCGCTGCTCGAGATCGCCCGCACCGCTGTGGGAAGAGGGCAGGCAGGAGCAGCGCTCGACGCGCTTGCCAGGCACGCGCAGCAGTTCCCCAGGGGGCGTCTCACCGAGGAAAGGGAAGTGCTCTGGATCCAGGCGCTCGCAAGCTCTGGACGCATGGGCGAGGCGCGCCAGCGTGCAGGGCAATTCCGCAGGACCTTCCCAAGAAGCATGGCCTTGCCTGCGGTGGATGCTGTGGTGGGTTCGAATCCATGACGGAACCGATCGAGTGACGCCAATCACTCGAGTGCGAGGCAATCGATTCGATACCTCGCTACAGGGAGATGACGGGATGAGAACGAACTTCCTCTTGTTGATGATGGCAGCGGGCTTGGTGGTTGCGTGCGAGCAGCAGCAGGATCTGGGCAACAACGGTGGATCGTCGGGAACCGGGCCTGGAGCGGATGCGGGAGTCAGCGGCGGAGGCAATGGCGGGGAGCCGAATGCCGAAGCAGGATTGGGCGGCAGTGGGGGCGTAGGCCCTGACGCAGGCGTATCCGGCGGTGGCAGTGGTGGCAGCGCTGGCGGGCCGGACGCCGGAGTTTCAGGCGGCGGCAGCGGCGGCATTGGCGGGACCTCGGGAGGGGGCGGCACGGGCCCGGATGCCGGCACTGCTGGCGGCGGCGGAACAGGGCCGGACGCTGGCACAGCAGGCGTCGGCGGCTCTGGCGGCGGACCTGCGATCGTGTGCATGGGCGAGCAGGTACGAGGGATCGCAGTGGACGATACTTTCCTGTACTGCACGCGCAGCGACGGCGTGGTGGCCATGGGCAAGACAGGCTCGTTGCTCGACCCGAACACGCCCAGCGTCAACTACGTGGTAATCGAAGCCCAGGCCATGGGCGTGGCGCTCGACTCCGCGAACGTGTATCTATCGCGCCATCAGGTTCTCTACGGGCCGACCTACTACGGTGTCATCAACGCCAGCCCCAAGGCCAATGCCGGGATGTGGAGCTTCAAGGAGATGTACGTAGGAAACTACGAGAATCCCTATGATCCGCATCCGTTCCATAGCGCCTGCGGAATCGTGGCGGACGCCGACGCCTTGTACTGGTCGTCGGATCACGGGATCATCAAGGGGGCAAAGAGCATTCCCGATGGCGGGGCGCCCTACTCCAACGACTACACGGTACTTGCGCAGGAGTTCCTTTGCAGCAGCACGTGGGAGAGCCCGAACGCGATCGCGCAGGACGACGCTTCCGTGTACTGGGTGCAGGACACGAAGGTGATGAAGGTGCTCAAGGCAGGAGGCGCATCGGCGCAGGTAGCGTCAGCCTCGAGCCCACTCGTGTCGTTGCATGTGTTCGGCGGGCAGGTGTTCTACACGGAAGCAGGGGCAGGTGCGAGCGATGGCAATGTCTGGCGCGCGCCTGTCAACGGAGGCAGCGCGACCCTGGTTGCCTCAGGGCAGGCAAGGCCGTACGGGATTGCAGCGGACGGCGTCTACGTCTACTGGACGAACAACGGCTCTTGCGGGGCCGAGGACGGCGCTTTGATGCGCAGTGCCGTGGCCGGAGGCGCTGCAGAGGTCGTGCAGCCGGGGCAGAAGTGCCCCAAGGCGTTGGTGATCGACCAGACGAGCGTGTTCTGGGCAGCCAACAGCCCAGCGCAGCCGCAGTACGACTTCGTGTATCGGATTGCGAAGTAGCGCGTCCTTCCGAGGTTTCCCCGAACTCATCTCGTTTTCCCTTTGCTTCCCTCGCCCCTGCCCTTGCCCCTGCCCCTGCCCCTGCCCTTGCCCTTGCCCCTGCCCTTGCCGTTGCCCCTGCCCCTGCCCGAAGTGTCGCCTGGCCTGACAGCTCAAGCCTTCCCCGCGTCCTTGTCGTTGCCACACCGCGGTCGTATGCTTCCCCTATGCGTTGGGCGCTTGTCTCCATCATCCTGCTGTCCGCTGCGTGCGGAGGCTCGGCGACAACCTCTGCGGAGAACGTCGATGCAGGAGGCGCTGCGCTCGGCACGTGCAAGATTCCCACGGACACGCAGTGCACGACCGCGCGGGCCCAGGTGAGGTGCAATGGGTCGAACGGGGTTACGGCCGATTGCCTCAGCGACGATCCATCCACCTGTGCGCACCTCGATTCGATGCCCGGGGGGGTCACATTCACGTGCAGCAACGTCTGCACGGAGAAACAGTACGCCGCAGCGTGCGGCTCGATCGGCCCAGGGCCCCACATCGAGCCGCCCGCGGGATGCGAAACGACCCTGCAAACACCTGCGGGCGTTTCACTCAACTGCTGCCCGTGCGGCCCGTAGGATGCTCCTGCCTCACATGCTTCTGAGACACATCCCCTGCCTGTTGTTCGCGTTCGCCACTGCGGGATGTCCACGCGCCAATGCTCCGCTGCCCGGTGCCTCCCCTGACAAGCCCAAGCCGGATCGGTCTGTCGATCCTCCCACCGTCGCCCAGTGCGAAGCGCTGTGGGTCCGATACCACGGGATGATGCCTGACGATCCCTACGTCGCTCACGACGCGTTCGTTGCGCGGTGCAACCGCAGCGAGCCTGCAGTGCTGCAATGTCCCGAGCAAGCGCGCGCCAAGGTCGTCGAGATCGTGCGCGAAACCGGTAAGGAGCTCGACGCGGGTCCGAGCGCCGCAGAAGAGCAGTCGCTGATCGAGATGCTATCCCGGGTCGGGATGCCCCCGCACAACAGCATTTGCATGGCGCGAGAGCGGTTGCGCTATGCGCTGAGAACGGGTGAGCTTGCTGCGCTCGGCAAGCTTGCCGGCTCGGGCACGCTGCATCTGGGCGAGCACGGAACGGTCGTGGTGCAGGGGACCTACGCCACGCTTGCGACGACCGGTATCGTGGAGCGCGAGCGCGCGGCCGAGCTTGGCCCTGAAGGCGAAATCAGGATCAAGACGTGGCCCGACTCCAGGGTGTGGATCTACTTTCTCGGCGGGCTGCTTGGGCGCCACCAGAACCAGGTGGGGTTCCTGTACTCGACCACGCCGTTCGCCAAGGAAGACTTCCGCAAGGACGGCGACGATGGGCGTGAGCAGGTGTGCATCCAGGGGACAGGAGAGGATGAGCGGGCCCCAGGCAAGGGCATGCGATACATGCTGTCGTGCTTCACCGTGGTCGATCGTCTGTCCCCGCAGCTGATCGAGGTTGGCAGCGCGCCGGACTGAGCGGTCTGCGTGCTCACGGATCATCGCCAGCGACCGTGCGTTGCACCAGATGCTCTTCCCGGAACCGGTCCTTGCACACCATCCAGGGGAATGTGAACGCCCCCACGTGGCAAGCCGGCTGAAGCTCTGCTGCAGGGTCTTCGCCCAGCATCTCCATCCTTCCGTTCGTGGTTCGCGCGATCGCGACGCGGGGGTTGTCTTCCAGAACCTTGATCTCCAGCATTGCGACGCGATCGGGCGCGCGCACGAACGCAACCAGGCCGCTGCTGTACACGACCGCTGCCAGGTCGTCGCGCACCCATCTTGCGGTGATCAGCTTCCTCGGCTCGTGGAGCCTGCCGCTTACTGAGCGAAAGTGGGCGCAATCATCGAGGTACGTGCAGTCCTTGAGCCAGGGATCTGCGGGAGCATGCCCGGACTCCATCCACCGGCCGCGTGGCGCCGTGGCGCGCTCAGGCGGAAGGTTCGTGGTCCAGCTCCAGGCCCATTCGTTCCCCTCCTCGTCGTGGATCTCCACGATGCGCGCGCCCTGTGCGAATCGGACCCCGATCACCCGCAGCGGCTTGATGCTTTCGGTGGAGAGCGTTTCCCCGGTTGCAGTATCGAATACCTTCACCCGGGTGTCATCGGAGCCAGATGCGAGGAAGCGGCCGTCTGGGCTGAAATCCAGAGTAGTGACCTGCGTCCAGTGGCCTGAAAGCTGGCGAAGCGGCTTGCGAGAGGCAACCTCCCAGAGCCGGATGCGCGAGGAGTCGCTCACCGACGCGACCAGCGCGCCATCGTCGCTCACAGCTACTTCGCCGGTCCAACCCCGCTCCTGCCAGATGCTCCTCGTGCGCGTGTCAATCACGCGGAGAAGGTCTCGCGTGGACATCGCGATAACATCCCCGGCCTTGCTCATGGCACCGTGTTGGATCCAGTCAGAGTCGAGATGGTAAGACCACTGTTGGCGATCGCGGAAATACCAGGGACGGGTGCGGGTGTTGAGCTGCATCCAGCGCGAAAGCTCAGGGTGCCCGTGCCAGGCACTGGCGAGATAAATCGAAACGGATTGAGCTGTCGACAACGCAAGGTAGTAGCTCGGTGAGTACTCTGTCGGCGAGTATGCGATTGTCCCCAGCTCGTTGGAACCATAGGGGCGAGCCGCGTCTGGCGGCGAGGCTGGCACGGCATCCGTTTGCTTGCCCGTCGAGGCGTCGAACAACCGCACAGACTGACCACTGCAGTCGAAAGCTGCAAGGGCCATCTCTTTCTGCTGAAAATCGAGCAGACACGCACCCTGCGGATCGGGGTGACGCCACCGGCGCAGGAGCTGTCCGGAGCGGATGGCCTCGACTCGGATGACGTCTGCCGTCGCGACCGCCATGGTGCGGCTTTCCGCATCGAACGCAATCGCTCGAATCGCCGCAGTATCCGAAGCCTGCGCCCTGCGAGTCGTTGCTCCGTCCTCGCTGCTCCACAGCACGTCCTCGCACCCGACCACCGCGAGGAATTCGCCGGTCGGGCTGAACTTCAGGTGTCTCCCGGAGCAGGGGCGCTCAGCCAACACATGGAACGATGGCAGCTCCGCAAGCACCGTCCTTTCGCCAGACCATGCGATTCGCTTGCCGTCCGCCCGGATCGCAAGGGAATCGATCGGCTGACCCACGAGCCTTTCGACCACCCTATTGCCTTGCTTCGTGTCCCACGCGAGGATCGCCCCGTCCGATGCGCCCGCGTAGAGCCATCCAGTGGGGTGGAAGCCGAGGGCAGCGAGGTGGCCATGATTCCCACGCAACCTGTGGGTGACACGCCGCTTCCACACATTCACCAGCAGCACATCCGTTCCTGCTTTCGCAGCCAGCAGCCTTCGATCCTGCGACCAGGCGATGTCCCCGCCGTCAGGCAGGTCCGTGTCGCTCTCGACGGAGGCCTGCTCCCCGGTCAGGGCCTCGAGTCGATGAATCCCTCGATCAAAGAGGGATTGCGCGTTCTTGAAATCCCACTGGCCCTGGGCGTCCAATCCCTTCTCCGCGAGATCGAGTGCCTCGTCCAGGCCTCTGCTCGCGTCGCGCAAGTACGCGTCGTCGACCGCCTTTCGCACCGGTGCCGCAATGTCGGCGCCATGCAGGCAGAGGCGGTCTGCCCGAGCCAGAGTCTCGCTGGCCCTGTGCAGCCGTCCTTCTCTCAGGAATTTGCCTGCATCCTCCCTCAGCACGCGCGCCTGCACGCAAGGGTCCCGGGGGTCGACCGATGTAGGGCTGGTCTGACGTTGACCGATCCAAGCGTAGGCCAGGTGCACGGCAGCCTGGACAGCAACGAACACGAGCAGATGGCGGACCGGGGATCGAAACACGGCAAGGACCATCCGGTTGGACAGGAGCGGGACTGCTGGTGTTCCCCAAGGTCCCCGCCTTCATCCGCTCGTCTTCACCACAAGCTCCGCAGTCCAGTCGTTCTTGCGATCGTCCGCCAGGAAATGAACCCGGTAGCTGTCTTCTGAGCGGTGAGGCGCGATGACCACCATGCCGGCCCCCACGAGCTCATCGGCCTTGCAGCCGTCCCGTAGATCCTGGCTGTCGTCGATCACGTTGACCCGTGTGGCAAAGGGGGGCGCGGACGCAGCCCCGCCCACCAGCTCGCCGATGCCAGCGGGCGAGGGCTCTGGCGCATCGGTCGCCCACAGGCGCAGCCGCGCGCCATCCTCCAGACGCGCAAACAGGCGTGCCACATCTGTGCCCGCGTCTTCTTCCAAGGCGATCGCGAGGAGCACCAGCCGGTCGCCGTCCACCCCCCGAGCGCGCGCCTTGAGCACGCTCGGCAACGGGGGCGCGACGGTCAAAGGAAGGCGACCTCGTGGCGCGAACCGCACGAGCATGCGTCCCAGCGGCTTGACCACACGCGGTTCCGCGGCGGTCACGAAGAACGCGCCGATCAGCAAGGCAGGATCCGGCTTTCCTCGAAGGAATCCATCGTGTCCTGCGGCGATCTCGAGGGCCCGGACCTCCACGGCGAACCTCCATCGCTGGGAGATCGCGGCCGGAGCTGCGACGCGATCACGAGATGCCGAGCGAGAGGAGCGCTTTCGAGCCATGGCAGAGGGGACAGCCTACAAGCGTTCGGGGCAGGAAACGAGCAACGACCGCCGGCATGCTCCGATGCGGGCCCTGGCATAGCGAGCCGCGCCCCTATTGTTGCGACAAACCTGCTCGGCGCCCATCTGTCGGCTGATGGCAAAGCTTCTCCTTCGCAACCCTTGGCCTGATCGAACGCGATCCGTGGCATTGGCCTGCGCCTCGGCAGCCTTTGGCGCTCTTGTGTCGGCATCCACGCCGGCACAGGCGCAGACCCCTCCGGGCCTCCTGTTCCAGGGCGAGCTGGGCGTTCCGAAGTTCAAGTCCGAGGCAGGCCCATCTGTCGCCGGCTCAGCCAAGCTCGGATACGGCTGGTCTCACTTCGGGCTGGACGGGTACGCCTCGCACCTGGTCGAGGACACCGACGACGACAACGGCGACCTGGTGGAAGTGCTTCGGACGTCGTTCGGCGCATCTGCCTGGTACGCGTCCGGTTCAGCCTCGACCTGGCGCTTCGAAGCCCGGGCCGAAGGCTACGCGCTGTTCTACTCCTCCAGCTCATTTTCCACTGCGCCCACAGCAGTCGATCAGCTCTCGGAGTTCACGCGATTCACCCTGTTCGGCGGGCTTCGCTCCCCGCAGGAATCAGACCTGACGGTCGGAATCCTGGCAGGCCTTGGACCCCAGTTCGAGTCGCACAGCTCCCACACCACGGAGCAGAGCGGCCAGTCGACGTACGACGAATCATTCACCTACCGTCTGCGCGGGGACCTTCGCTACAGGGTGGTGCCAGACAAGGTCGTCGTGCGCGCACGCACCGATATCTCCTACTACAGCCTGTCCCGCTCGGTGTACACCGCTGGCGAAGGGGTCATCAACAGCAGCCAACACGGCGTGGATGCTCTGAATCGCGCCTATCTCGATGTTGTCGCATGGTCGTTCATCGGCCTGGTTCCAGGCATATTTGCAGGCGTGGACGTGTTCGTGCGGTCGGGCTCGGGCGCCAAGTCGTCGGTCGTACCGATTGGGGGACTGGCGCTGACGACACCGTTCTAATACCGTCTACGGTCGGACTGCGTCGCGCACCTCCATGGCAAACTGGCATCCAGTGATCGCGCGAGCGTGGGCTGCGCGCATCGCAGGGGCGTACGCGCTTGGATCCACGTTCTTGCGCAACCGCAGAAGCACAGTCTGCGCGCGCAGATCCACGATCCCCATCCGAATCGCGTGGGGACGCTCTTCGGGCCGTCGCCCGTCCCCTTTCTCCGCGTTCGGCTCCAGCTCAGGAGGCTCGTTCACCACGACCAAGAGCAGCTCCGCAAGGGCTGCATGCTTGCCGTCCTCGATCGGCGCGCGCATCCACTCTGCCCTGAGATTCTGGACCAGCTTCAGCTCCTTGGCCGCGCGCACCTCGGCTTCCCACCAGGGTTGAAGCAGCCGCAGCCCGGCCTCTGCATCGTAGTACCGATGGACCGATGGAAGCGCCGCGGCAAAGTTCGCGCCCCGAATCTTCTGCAGCACAGCCTTCTCTTCGCGAGATTCCGGTGGATCGCTCAGGCACAGCAGCACAGCGTCCTTCACCGACGCAACCGCTGCATCCATGAGCTGATCCGGCTTGGTGAGCTTGTGCAGATCCCCTCGAAGGAACAATGCCGGATGCGATAGCCGCGCCTGCAGCGCCCCTGGCTTTCGGAGCTCGTCGCTCACCAGGTCTCCCTCCCAGGCCCCGGCCATGCGCACCACCCACGCCTGCGCCGACGGAAGGAAGCCCGCTGCCTGCGGCGGCAGGGTCGCCCGCTCGGCCGTGATCCGCTGCAGCAGCTCCCCGCGCGCTTGCTCCAGCTCCCGATGCGTCATGAATCGGCTCATCAGCATGAGCGCAACCGCAACCAGGATCGCCGTGATGGGAATCATCGCAGCGCCTGAGATGCGCGGCACAAAGGTTCTCCTTGTCCCGGCTCGTCGCTTTCCTGCCAGGCTGACCTTGATGCGCGCTACGAGCGCAGGCGGCATTCTTGGCGTGAGCAGAAACGACCCCATGGGTCACCTGCCTGCCTTCTCGGCCAGGGCGACGTTGCGCTCGACCAGGGAAAGGAGCTGATCCCCAGTCACCCCGAGACGCTCCGCAGCCCGCTGCGCCAGCGACGTGGTCGCCACGCCGTCGAGGAACTGGTAGGTGGGCTGCTGGTGCTGATCGAGCTCCACCTGGAAGAAGCGAAGATCCGCGATCCGCATCTCGCGCTCGAGACGCGCTGCAAACGTGAGGAAGTGGGTGGTGATGAACGCCTGAGGCCGGAGGCGCGTGAGGACGCCGAGCACCAGCTCGAAGATCTGCTCGCCCTCGGACGGATTGGTGCCAGAGCAAAGCTCGTCGAGGATGACCATGGCCCCTGGCGGGAGCTTCTCGAACAGCGCCCGGATGCGAATCATCTCCATGCCGAGGCGCCCCTCGGCCTGATCTGCGCGCGTCTCCTGGATCAGAGACACGACGAGCGCTGGACACAAGGCCATGCGCGCCTGCGTTGCGGGGATGAACACCCCGGCCTGCGCGAGCAGCTGCGCGATGCCGATCGATTGCAGCAGACGCGTCTTTCCCCCGGAGTTCGGGCCTGTGATCAGCACCGTCGCGCTGTGGCGATCCGTGCGCAGGTTGCAGGGTACGGCCCTGGTTCCGTGGGCCACGAGAAGCGGATTGAACAACCCCGTGAGAACGCGGGGCGAGTCGGCAGACACGAGCGTGGGCAGGCAGACCTCGAGACCTGCGGCCCGGGACAGATCGCGAAAACCGAGCGCGCCCAGGTAGAACTCCATGTCGCCCAGCAGCTGCACGAAGTGGACGAGATATCGCACGATGCCGTCGAACACAGCGTCGATGAGGCGCGCCATCACTTCGCCATCGCCGAACTGGAACCCCCGAAACACCAGCTCGAGCTTGGAGAGCCACCGTCGCCAGGGCGACGCGAAGAAGATGTTCTTTTCGTTCTCTTTGAGAGAAGAGATCTGGAAGCCACGAATGTAGCCGTCTGAGCCCACGCGGACCCTGAGATCCAACGTGGCGAGATTATCATCGTAGTGGAGCAACTGCGCCATCGACTGGTACGGCTCGGTCGCCTGCACCTGCGAGCCAAAGGTCGAGAGCCTTGCAAGGCCGGAGGTTGCGGTGGCAAATCCGGAGGCCATGCGATCGAAGATCTGCTTTGCCAGGGTGAGCAGGTCGAGCTGGCGTCGGTTCTGGTCGAATCGCTTGTTGAGCGTGGCCCCTTCGATGCCGGTGCGGAATCTGCACAACAGGACGTACAGCTGCTCGAATTCCGATCGCAGGGCGGGCGAGGAAGCGAGCTCTTCGGCAATCGCGCGCCTATGGTCGACGCCGGCGCGGGTCGACGGCGGGGTTGCGAGCAAGCGGATGAGGTGCGGGACTTGCGCTTGCAGGGTGCGTCCGCCGATCCTGACGAGATAGCAGCGGGAGACGAAGTCCTCGAGGAAGAGGTCGTTGGCAAAGGCCTCGGGTTCCCAGCGGGAGTTGGCAGGGATGGACTTCTGGAGGGCTTCGGCGAACAGGCCGCCAGAGACGCCGCTTGCAAAGGCGAACTCCATGGCTTGTTGGACCGCGTCGAGGTCGACCCGGGACTGCGGGGAGGGGTCGAGCAGGTCTGGCGCGGGAACTTCAGGGGCACGGAGCGTGTCCGTTCCGGCGGGCAGCGCATCGGACAGGGGAGAGGGGCTGTTCAAGGGACCTCCGGAGGGTAGAGGACAACGCCTGGTCGGGAAGGTTCCAACCTTTTTCGGACAACTAGCAATAGGCAACACCGGGAATGCGAACGCGAACACGGAATGCGGGATCCGCCTACGAGTCGATCGGGTGACTTGGTGGCCCGTTGGCACTTTTCCCATGGAACGTCCTGATTCTGTGCTATGCTACTTTCGCTGCTGCAGAGGCGTGAGCCTCTGAAACCCCGAAGTGGGCGTCGTGCCTGGTTGGTCGACGCGCCGGTGTTTCATTGCGTCTGCGTTCCTGGCTATGTCCAGGACCAGCGCTGGATGGCAGCCATGGGCTACTTGGATGTTTCGCGCATCGTCGAACGCATCGACGCAGCGCACGTACGAATCGGGAACCCTCAGGGGATTCCCATCCTTCTGTTTGCGGGGATCGACGTCCCCGTTGAGCGAGCTGCGATCGAGCAGCTGCTTTCATTCGCGTCGCTCGCGCAAACGCTCGAAGCTCTCAACCGGCACCGATTCTTCGGCGATGCCACGGGCGAGCTTGCGCGCATCGTACTGACCCCGGACTTCCACCGGGGGGCCGGAATCCCCGTGGGAACCGTGGCAGACGCGCGATCCTTCGTGGTTCCCAAGGCGATCGGCAACGACATCGGATGCGGCATGCGGCTGCTGGTGACAGATCTGCCGGCAGAGGCGTTGGCAGCGCATAGGCCGGCTGTGGCTCGTCGGCTGCGCGCACTTTTCTTCGGAGGAGAACGCGACATCCCCATGTCGCCGCGGCAACGAGAAGCGATTCTCCGCAATGGCCTGACCGGGCTGTTGGAGACCTACTCGGACAACAGCGCCCGGGGACTCTGGAAGCACCTCGACGTGCGAAGCGCTCGTGACGACCTGGAGCGTGTCCATGCAAACGGCACGTTCCCGACCCATGGGCTTTTTGGCTTTGACGGCTTTGTGCGCTCTTCCGGGCGCGTGGATGGCCGAGACCCGCAGATCGGATCCGTCGGCGGCGGCAACCACTTCGTGGAGCTGCAGCGGGTGGCCGAGGTTCTGGACGGCGCAGTGGCCCACTTCTGGGGCATCCGACGCGACAGCCTCGCGATCATGGTGCACTCCGGATCAGTGGGCATCGGACACGCGATTGGCGGGCATTTCATGGCAGAAGCCCAGGACGCGTTTCCACGCACGTTGCGGCACCCGGCACACGGCTTCTATCCCCTGCCTGCTTCCGGCGCTTCGCGATCCTTGTCCGCGGCGTATCTGGATGCGATGCACAACGCGGCGAACTTTGCGTACGCCAATCGGCTCTTT
This sequence comes from Deltaproteobacteria bacterium, assembly GCA_016218915.1. GTDB lineage: Bacteria > Myxococcota_A > Polyangia > Polyangiales > Polyangiaceae > JACRCQ01. The sequence continues at coordinate 61,323 of JACRCQ010000054.1, read as the reverse complement.
CTGGGGCTCATGGCGCTACGTGCCATTCGCGAAGCCACCGGGCGAACTGTGTCCGCTCGGCTCGTGTACGACGCACCCCACAACCTCGTATTCCCCGGCCACGACGGAGAGAGGTTCCTGCATCGCAAGGGCGCCACACCGGCAGGTGGCCCGGCCACCGCTGACGCGTGGATCGGCGAGCCAGTGATCATCCCTGGGTCCATGGGCGCGTCGAGCTTTCTGCTTGCCGGCTGCGGGCAGGAGGCGTCGCTCAGCAGCGCCTGCCACGGTGCCGGCCGTGCACTGTCACGAGGCGCGGCCACCCATGTGAACCAGGCGATGGCCGATCAGGTCCTGGCGCCGTTGGAGGTTGTGACCCCGATCGATCCGAACGCACCGCTGCTTCGGACCCGCAGGGACATCCTGGACAAGTACCGTCAACGGATCCTGGAGGAGGCCCCCTTTGCCTACAAGGCGATCGGCCCGGTCATTCGCAGCGTGCAAGAAGCCGGTATCGCACAGCCGGTGGTACGGCTGGAGCCGATCGCTACAGTGAAGGGTTGAATCGATTCCCGCCCCCCATCCGTAGTATCATCCCTCCAACGCCGTCGCCCCGCCCCGGAGGACCCATGCGCACCACTTCGTATCTGCTGATCACTGCCCTGCTTCTGTGCGGATGCGGTGACGACTCGACGGATCCCGGTCCTGCCTCGATGGGCGGCAGCGGGGGCGAAGCGGGCGCGCTCGCAGAAGCTGGCCCTGACGGGCAGGCTGGCGCTGCAGGTCAGCCAGGCGAAGACGCGCAGGCAGAAGAAGGGAGCACCTCCGACGGCCCGGCAGACAGTCCCAGCGAGGAAACGGCCGCAGCAGAGTGCAAGTCCCTTGCGCTGACGCAGGAGGAGCGGACCCTGATCGAGTCCGGCGACGCGACGACGCCGATGACGATCGTGACCAACGCGACGCCTGAGGGCGACGCATTCCTGCATCAGATCGCGTGCCCGATCGATCCCAAGGACCCGACGGTCCTGCTGCTGATCGAGCGCATGAGGGTGACGCTCGCTGCAACCGGCTCCGGTGTCGGCCTCGCAGGTCCGCAGGTAGGCATCAGCCGTCGGTTGTTCCTCGCAGAGCGAGGCGACCTGACCGGCAGCCCGGTGGATGCGTTGCTCAACCCCAAGATCACGGCGTATTCGCCTGAAACCTGGGCTTCAGCGGAAGGGTGTCTGTCCGTGCCTGGCAAGCAGCCGAAGGTGAAGCGATCGCTTTGGGTGACCGTGGACTACGTGCGCGACGACGGAACCGAGGTCGTGGGCGAGACGATCGGGAGCACGACGAACGCGACCGAGCAGTTCTCCGCGCGCATCGTGCAGCACGAGTACGATCACCTCGACGGGATCCTGATCGTGGACAAGTAGGGCGAAGATTCTTTCAAAAAAAGTGATCTGCCACAGAATATTCGGGCCCCGGTCTGCGTCAAAGACATCGAACGGTCCTCGTTCACTACGTGGACCCACCAGGAGCCAGCCGTGACTTTCCTCGTACGCAACGCACAGCGAATATCCCGGGCGCAAAAAGCGCTTCGGACGTCGTGCGCCCGCGGATCGGAAGTCGATCAGCACGGGTTCGCGTCCGACGGTTGTGGACTCAGTCTGATCCCCTGGTATCCCACTTCCCTCAAGTCAGCCAATCCGGAGGTGGGAACCCAGGGCGACTGAAGCGGAGATTGCATCTCTCGTGGAAGCCGCCCTGGGACACCTCGGCGGCTTTCGGCGTTTCAGGGGACTCGTAGCAGTCCCGCGCGGCAGGTTGCGTCCGCGTGGGCCTGAACAGGATACGACTGTATCGAGCGTCGGATGAGCAACGGTAGCTCCACGCGCCGTAAACGCGTCGCCTTCGGGCTATGGGGGTTCAAGTCCCTCCCGACGCACAAGCGTCCTCGACTAGGAGAACTGCCATGAAACCAGGACTGTAATGCAAAGGAGGGTTCGTAGCTCAATCGGCAGAGCAAGCGGCTTTTACCCGCGAGGTTGGGAGATCATGGCTCCCCGGACCCACGCAACGAATCGGGCTTGTAGCTCAATAGGATGGAGCATCCGGCTCTTACCCGGACGGATGGGGGTTCGACTCCCCCCGGGCCCACGAGACGCTCCCGCAAGGGAGCCTGCTCCTTGACAATCCGGCAGGTCGCGGCCATGCGCCCCATGGCCGCAAACATGCTCCCATCCAACTAACGGATAGGTGGTCGGCCCCTCAAGCCGAAGGTCCGGGTTCAAGTCCCGGTGGGAGCGCAGGAGGCATGCAGGCCCATTTCATCTGCAAGCACCACGGCGAGATAGCTCATCGGGAAGAGCGCCTGTTCGAAGCACAGGGCGTGGCTGGTTCGAGTCCGGCTCTCGCCGCCCAAGGGCACGTAGCACAATAGGATAGTGCACTGGATTGTCGATCCAGGTTATGCGAGTTCGATTCTCGTCGTGCCCGCCGTGAACCTCAGAGTGTAGCGCAGCTGGTCGCGCGCCTGCCTTGGGAGCAGGAGGACGCGGGTTCGAATCCCGCCACTCTGACCGTGGAGAACACCGCGCATGGGGTGCAACCGGCCCTGAACGCCGGGGATGCCGCAAGGCATGTGGTTCGATTCCGCTGTTCTCCTCTGGGGGGCACCGTCCATGGTGGGCAACTGGTCCCGAACACCAGGGCATCCGCAAGGATGGGCGTTCGATTCGCCGGTCCCCCGCAATAGGAGATAGCAGTCGGGGTGGTCCTGACGCCCGCCCGCTAAGCGGGTCACCCTTCGGGGTGCCGGTTCGAGTCCGGCTGTCTCCGCAACTGGAAGGCGCGCCGGTCTGGAACCGGGCCTGCTCGGAACGCAGTGCGCACCCGCAAGGGTTCGGGGTTCGATTCCTCCGCCTTCCGCTCGTGGTGGCCGATGCCCAACGGTCGGGCGCTGGATTGTGGCTCCAGTCCAAACGGGTTCGACTCCCGTCGGTCACACAGAGGCTTCCGGCTTCAGGCTTCAGGCTTCAGGCTTCAGGCACCGTAGTGGCGCGCCACCGGCGCGCATCCGTTCGACGCGGCACGGCCGCGTCTCCCCCGCATTTGCCTGCCCATCGCCGACCGGGCCTGAGGACTTGGCACCTTGAAAGGGCTGGGCTTCAGGCTTCTGGCCTCTGGCTGCGCCCGCGGTGGTCGAGACTCCGATGCTCCAACTGTAGCCTGTGGCCTTCTTTCTTTGGGGTGTAGGTCAAGGGTAGACCGGCGGACTTTGGCTCCGCATGCTGGTGGTTCGAATCCACCCGCCCCAGCCGCAAGTTTCATCAACGGGCCCGTAGCTCAATGGGAGAGCCCTCGGTTTGCACCCGAGAGATGTGGGGTTCGAGTCCCCCCGGTGTCCACAGCGGGACCGCCGTCCATCGCGTCTGCATGGCCGGTCCTGCGCTCCTTTGCGGGTATGGCCGATTGGCAAGGCATCTGGCTTCCACCCAGAACATGCGGGTTCGATTCCCGCTGCTCGCTCCGCGCGGCACGCCCTCGGGCTTGTCGTCGTGACTCTGGCGCAGTGGTCGAAAGGTAAGGCGTCCGTCTGCAAAGCGGAATCGTGCCGGTTCGAGTCCGGCCTGCGCCTCGATTGCCCCTGAAGCTCGATGGACGAGCAGCGGTCTTCTAAACCGACGCATGCGGGTTCGAGTCCCGCCGGGGGTGCCGTGTGACCGCCGCGACGGTCTGGTCGACCTGCGAGGTCTTATGAGCTTTGCGGCCCGGTTCGATTCCGGGACGGCGGAACGTACTTCGGGCGAATCCACGCCTTGGATGGAGAAACCACCATGAAGAAGAAGAGACAGTAGGTGAACCATGAACACGAGAACCTTGCTTCTGAACAGCTGGGGCATGCCCCACGCCGTACTCACTTGGATGGACGCAATCACCCTGGCCCATGTGGACAAGGCAACTGTACTCGAGGAGTACGACGAGACCGTGAGCTCGCCGTCGACCACGATGTACGTCCCGGCCGTGATGCAGCTCAAGCGCACGTCGCCTGCCATCAAGCGCGGAATCAAGTTCTCGAAAGTGAACGTGTTCACTCGCGACGGCTGGAGGTGCCAGTACTGCGGAGGCAGGTTCGCGATGAACGAGCTGAACTACGACCACGTCGTGCCGCGCAAGCAAGGTGGCAAGACCAACTGGGAGAACATCGTGACCTCCTGCTACCCGTGCAACGCACGCAAGGCAGGCCGAACCCCAGAGCAGGCAGGCATGAAGCTGCTTCGCCGACCGGCACGTCCGCATGCGCTGCCGCTGCATGCCGTGTACATCGCAGCAACCACGATCCCAGAGCCTTGGAAGCCGTATCTTGACCTCTCCAAGGCACAGAAGCACGGGGCGGGCTTCTTCCTGGTAGCGCATCATGCGGCATGAGCCATCCCGTCGACCCAGACCTGCCGGATTCGTCATCCCTTCCCAACCCGATTCCTCGAACGGACAACGACCGTGGACAGAGAGCAGCTCAAGTGGAAGATCCTGCGCGGCCTCACCGAGGGCGCGGATCTGGAAACGCTCGTCGGCGAAATCCACGACGAGGTCGTGGAGCTGTGCGCAAGCTGCGTGGAGACAGACAGCAAGGCGCTGGCAGGCAAGCTCCGCGCGCTGAAGCTCCCGGCACCGGTGTCCGAGCGTCGCACGCAGCCTTTGGATGACGACACGGAGTGGGAGGAGCCTTCCAATCCGGTGGTCGGAATCCGCTGCGACTCCTGCGGCAAGCGAGGATACAAGCGCGACTGGAAGGCGTGCGAAGGGTGCTGCCCGCACTGCGGCTGCGACGCAGACAGCGCAGAGCTGGCCGGCCGTCGGTACGCCTAGGACACCGGGCGCCTTGACGGCGAGGTCGAGGTGACCACCGAGCCGCGATCGTCGAAGAGCGGGCCAATGCTGTCCAGGTTGGCCCGCCCTGCGCGGCTGCGTGCCCGAAGTGGCCCCTGGCAGGCGTGGGTGTCTTCGCAGGGGTCGACGCGCTCGCCGGGCGAGGCATTGCCGGGCCTACCCGAAAAGTGTCTTTGCACGCTTGACGTCATCCCGAGGCATTCCCATGCGAAGACATGCTCTGGCGCAAGGGCTGGCTGCCGACCTGCACGATGCTCCTGCTGATTCCTGCGGGTTGCGCTGCTGGGCCGGAAACCCTCGCCGAACCAGGCTTGGATGCCGCCGGAGCCGACGTTTGCTGCGACAGCTGTGCAGACTCTGCGAGCGTCGTGGATGCAGACACGGACCCGGACTCGAATGGGCCTACGGACAGCGCAGCAAAGGACATCTACGCCGAGGCTGACGCCGACGGCGAGCCCGAAGCCGGCCCTGATGCGACGCTTGATGTCGCAAAGGACGTGGAGCTCGATGTCCCGCTCGATTCCGCGCATGACGCTCTGTTCGATGCCACGCCCGATGCGATGACGATCGAGACCTGGACCGACCCCGGCTCAGGCATCGAGTGGTTGCTGACCATGACCTACTCGGACATGATCTGGCAGGACGCGGTCGACTATTGCCCGTCGCTGGGCTCTGGATGGCACCTTCCCACCGTGGCCGAGCTTCGCACGGCAATCCTGGGGTGCGCGTCGACGGAGGTCGGTGGCGCTTGCAGCGTATCGGATGGCTGCAACACGTCGTCGTGCGAGACCGGAGCGTGCGCTGGGTGCAGCGGGCCGGGACCTGGACTGGGGGGCTGCTACCGCGACGATCATCTCAAGGGCGCCTGCGAATGGTTCTGGTCGTCCACGCCCTGCAGCGATCTCCCTGATCAGGCCTGGGCGGTCAACTTCCACTCCGCAAGCGTGTCAACGCGCGAACGCGCCGTGGTCGCGAACCTGTGGTGCGTGAGGTAGCCGGCAGCCGAACGAGGATTCGCCCGATTCTTCGCCTCTCCTGCAAGTCCGTTGTAGGATGAATTCGTTCCATGTCCGGTGACAATGACCTCCCCAGCCTCGTCGGGTCGTCGCGCGCAGAATATCGCGCGCTCAGGCGCTTGAGCACCCGCGGGGTCGCGACCTGGTTCGCGGAGATGGTCAAACCCAATGGGCAGGTCACCCTCATCGCCGTCGAGCGATTCAGGCGATCTTCGGACATCAGCGCTGACCAGGCCGAGGAGTTCGTCCGGCGCGTCCGCTCCCTGCAGCGACTCGAGCACAAGAACGTCGTGCGCCCCTCGGACATCGTCGTGGGCAAGGACGATCTCCTGCTGATCAACGGGTTCGAGGAGGGTGAGTACCTCGACACGCTGGCGGTCGCCGCAGAGCAGTCCGGCACGCTGTTTCCCCTGGCCGCAAAGCTTCGCATCCTGGCCGACATCCTCGACGGATTGCAGGCAATCCACGACCTGAAGGACGCAGACGGGCAGCCCCTTGGCATGATCCACGGCGCGCTGAACCCTTCCAACGTACTGGTGTGCGTGGACGGTGTCTCGCGCCTGCTTCACGTCTGCAGGCTCGGAGAGCCTCAGGCAGGCTCCAGCAAGGCGGAGTATGCGGCCGCAGAAATCCTCTCGGACGATCCACCTCCGGATCATCGAGCCGACATCTTCAGCGCAGGAGCCATTCTGCTGGAGTCGCTCGCGGGCTGGGAGACCCTGTCGAAGGTCTCGCGGATCCTGCGCGAGGAGAAGCCTGACGCCGTCGCAGGCAAGGTCAAGGAAGCCACCAGGCTGGTGAGCTGGGTCGGGCCCCTGGTGTCCGTGGCGGTGCGAGCCATGTCGCCCAGACCGGATCATCGGTTTCAGTCCGTGGCAGACATGTCCCGGGAAGTGCGACGCATGACTGAGCTCGTGCCGCACGAGGAGGTGGCCGCACTCCTCGCCGACATCGCGGGCGCTCGCGTGGAGGCTCGTCGATCCTGGTCGCACCCGTCACCTGAACCTGAGCCTTCGGTCGCGGCTCCGACCACTGCGGTGAAGCCCGACGCTCCCAAGCCCGCGGAGATTGCGCAACCACCGAAGGCTGAGCCAGCGCTGATCGACAAAGAGCAAGTCGCCAGGGAGTCGGAATCGATCGCCTCGCCGCCGCAGGGTCCCGCAGCCGAGCCTGCACCGGTCGCAAAGGCGCTTGCACCGATCGCTGAGGCGCCCGCACGGATTGCAGCACCGCCCAAAGAGGCCCGAGCCGAGGCTGCGCCGATCGCACAGGAGCCGGCACCCAACGTATCGCCGCCACCGGAGCGCGAAGCTGAGCCTGCGCCGAGAGCAAATGAGCGCGCTGCGCCGATTGCAATGGAGCGCGCTGCGCCGATCGCAGAGGAGCGTGCCGCGCTCGCACCAGAGCACGCCTCGCTCGAATCCGGCGCGACCAGCGCGAGCATCCCTCCTGATTTTCGCCAAGGGTTTCGAGCTTGGAAGGTCGTGGCTGCTGCCGTCGGCGCGTGTCTCGTCGTGGCCGGCGTCGCGTGGTTGTGGCCGTCCAAGTCGGACCAACCTTCGCAGCCCGCCCTGGCCGCGACCGATGCAGCAGGCGCAGCTCCGACGGCGACGAGCACAGCGCCCTTGTCCACGGCTGCCTCCAACAGCGCAGAGAGCACGGCACAGCCCTCTGTGGCGCAGCAGGCGCCCTCGGCAGCGCCATCCGCTCCTGTTGCCGATGCGGCGCCCAAGGTGCCAGTTGTCGTACCCGTGCGTCCGTCTGCGACCCCTCCGCGCAATCCGCCGTCCCGCGACAGCGGCGCGTTTCTTCCGGAAGGGATTTGAGTGGACTGCGTTGTTGGCGAAGCCCATTTCTCGCCGGTCCCATCGCAGACGCTGCGTCGGACCGTCAGCCCTCGAATGGGGGCTTGGCTAGCCGCGGAGCTGACTTGCATCAGCCCCCGGCTTTCAGCCGGCTGCTTCAACCAAGAACAGCATCGCGCAGATCTCCGGCACCACAGGCGTCAGAAACTGTCAGGTGTTGTTGGTTGCGCCGCCCCGCCGCCGACCCCAGCATTTGCCGTCAGAGAGGTGATGCCATGAAACGTTGGGCCGGTTTCTTCGTCATTCTTGTGTCCTTCGCCTGCGTCGTCAGCGGCTGTTGCGGCAAGAAGTCGTCGTCTGGAGCGCAAAACGCTGCCACCGAGGTGTGCAAGAGCATGCCCGGACCTGCCACTTGCGAGACCTGCTGCCACAAGCAGGGAGCAGCCAGCCACGTGCACACGCACGCCAACGGGTGCCGCTGCTTCTAGATCGCTACGACCCGCAGCGCAGCACGCGCACGGCCGGATCCAGCCGGTACCCCCCGTCGTGGGTCTGCAAGATCGGCTGTAACCCCAGTGTGCGTAGCCTTTGTACCGTCGTGTACACGCGCGCTGTGGCAGCTTCGTACTGCATCTTCTCCCCGGGCCAGCCGGCCGAGATGATCGCGTCCATCGACAGCCCGCTTCCCGGACTCTGAAGCCTGACCTCCACCAGCCTGGACAGCACGCGCATCAAGGCGCCCCTTCGCCCGATGTTCACCCTGTCGCCATCCCCGGGCTGGAACCAGCTCGCGTCGTCCGCAACCCGCAACGCCGGGGCATCCCGCACCCCTGCGCTCGTCACCAGAGGCGGGGATGCAGAGCTGCGGCCTGCGCGCGCCCGCACGACGAGCAGCGCATCCCCGCACTCGATGACATCGCCCGGGTAGACCGGGACGCCATGGTTGGGCGCAACCCGGATGCCGCGAACCGACGTCCCGTTGCGGCTCGACAGATCCTCGATCGTGAACCCCTCGCCGAGATGAAGCCGGGCGTGATGTCTCGAGACCGACGTGCTGTCGATGCGCAGCCCGCAGTCTTCTGCCCGGCCGATCACGACCTCGCCTGTGGGGCCCAGGTCCAGGGTGAGCACCGAGGATTCCACGATGGCGACCAGGACATGCCGTGCCGGAGCGATCGGCGCGTGCGTCATCGATTCGGTTTCGATCTCGGTCCTGTCCGCCATGGCTGCAGCGTCATGATAGAGCGGCTTCGGCCAGAGGTGTAGTAGGGTGGTGCTGCGGACCTGGCGTCATGTGCGAGCTCGTTTCCGTTGGCGATACCGTTGCAGACAAGTACGTCGTCGAGCGCACCCTCGGACAGGGTGCCATGGGCGTCGTCGTGCTTGCCATGCACCACGAGCTTCGCCAGCGCTTTGCCATCAAGCTGCTGAAGCCGACCCACCTCGACAAGGCCGCGGAAGACCGGTTCCTGCGCGAAGCGCGCACCGCAGCCGGGCTGCGCGGCGAGCACATCGCCCGCGTGTTCGATGTCGGCATGCTCCCGAGCGGCGTTCGTTACATGGTCATGGAGCACGTGGAAGGCTCGGATTTGTTTCGCGTGCTTCGCGAGCGCGGGCCTGTGCCGGTGGCTGACGCTGTGGACTGGATCCTGCAAGCGTGCGTCGGGCTCGCAGAAGCCCACGCGGCTGGGATCGTGCACCGCGATCTGAAGCCGGGGAACCTGCTTCTCGGACGCGGACCGGATGGAACCAGCATCGTCAAGATCGCGGACTTCGGGATAGCGATCGATTCCGACGCGCAGCGTCGAGACGAGTCCGTGGATGCGATCGGATCGCCCGGGTACATGGCGCCCGAGCAGCTCACGAGCCCGCAGGATGTGGATGCGCGTGCTGACATCTGGGCGCTCGGCGTGGTGTTCTACCGGCTGCTCACCAACGAATTCCCCTTCGAATCCCGCACAGCCGCGGAGTTCCTGCTCGAGATCGTCCGGCGAAGACCGGCTCTGATCCATGCCTCACGCGCCGACGTGCCCGAAGCGCTCGACGCGGTCGTTCGCAGGTGCTTGACGGTCGCTCCCCAGCAGCGCCCCGAGAGCGTCGCGGCCCTCGCTCGTGAGCTGCTGCCCTTCGCTCCTGCGCGGTCCATCGCCGACGTCGACGAAGCTTGCCGCATTCTCGGTGCCTGCCCGGTGCAGCAAGACGCGAAGCCCGACGAGCCGCCCGCGCTTGCAGAACCCGGCGCGTCGATCGCGGACCTGCCGACCACGGCACCGCAGATGCCCGCATCGACCTGGGATCCCGACACGCATGGGCCGACCCCGCCAGCGATCGCACCTGTGCGTGAGCCCGTGGATGCGCTGGCCGGAGCTCCGAAGGCATCCACGTCGCGACGGTGGGCGTGGCTGGCGGTCGGTGCAGTGGTTGGCGGGATCCTGGCCGCGGTCCTCGTGATCGTCGCGGTCACTGTGGGGTTGGGTGCGCTGTGGACCGTGGTGCCCTCGACCGCGGAGAAGAAGGCGAAGAGCTGCCCGCAGACAGGGATGTACTGCAGCAACAACGAGCTCCACGACTGCCCTACAGGAGCCATCGCAGCCGACTGCAACGCTTGTCGTGCAGTCAACCCTTCCACGAAGCAACAGGACAATACGTTCTGCAAGGCAATCGAGTCGGACTGCTCGCGCTCGCAATGCAACGCGGCGCATCCATGGAGCGGCCCGGGCTGCTACAGTTCGAGGCAAGGCAAGGTGTGTCCGCGGTAGCCCCGGAGGTGGGGCGCACCCATTCCATTTTCGCCGTTGCCTGATACCCTTGAGCCATGAATCGCACCATCCTCGGTCTCGCGCTCTGCGGAATCACCGTTGCTGCACTCACTCGATGCGGGAGCTCTGACGACGAGCCGTCGGGCGTGGCCGGCGCAAGCGGCGCCCAAGGCGGCACAGCCGGGGACGCCAGCGCGGGTTCCGGGGGAAGCGCCACTGGGGGCTCGGCGGGCAAAGCCGGAACAGGAGGCGCGGCGGGCTCAGGAGGCGTGGCAGGAGCGGGAGGCAACGCGGCCAGCGGTGGAACGTCCGCGGGCGGCTCGGCGGGCACGGGAGGCACCTCTGCCGGTGACCTCGCGTCGAAGTATCCTGGCGACGTGGGGATCGAGAACGACCCCGACGTGGTTTGGGTCGAGAACTTCGAGGAGGGGTCGGTCAGCGCGGTCACCGCTCGCTACGACGACTTCAAGAACGCTGCCGGCATGGAGCTGGTGGGTGACGTCCCAGCTGCCAGCCACGGCAAGGCCTCCCTCAAGTTGACCGCAGGAGGAGCCGAGAGCGCTACGGACCTCTACAAGAACCTGTCCGCCGGCTATGACGAGTGGTTCGTGCGTTACTACGCCAAGTATGCGGCCGGCGTGCAATGGCACCACACGGGCGTGTGGATCGGCGGCTACAATCCGCCCATCAACTGGCCCAATCCCCAGGCTGGATTGAAGCCCAATGGCGACGATCGCTTCTCCATCTCCCTGGAGCCGGTCTCCACAGGTCCGAATCCGAGGCTCGACACCTACAACTACTGGATGAAAATGCACTCGTGGATGGACAATCCCTCAGGCAACACTGCGTACTATGGGAACACGGTCATCCACCAATCGAGTCTGACCGCGACCGATGATGCGTGGTTCTGCGCCGAGCTGCACGTCAAGATCAACCCGTCGGCTTCCTCAGGTGCGGGCGCCGAGCTGGCGATCTGGATCAATGACCAGCTCATACAGCAATTCACCGACGCGTCGCCCCTGGGCTACTGGATCAAGGACAAGTTCTGTCCCGAAGGCGCAGATGGCAAGGAGTGCACCGACTACCCCCCGCCGTCGGGTACCCAGATGATCGCGCTCGACCAGCAGTACCGCAGCGTGGGAGACCTGAAGCTGAACTACTTCTGGCCGCAGAACTACGTGACCGAGGGGCCTGCCGGGCCGGTCTACTACGATGACATGGTGGTCGCGAAGTCGCGTGTGGGGTGCGTGAAGTAGCGGGTGCGGAGCGCAGGGGCCGCGCGTCGCTACCGCGCCCCCGCATCCCCGCGCAGCCGCGCAATCTCCGCCAGCCTCGAGGGCTCGTAGACCCACTGCCTGATCTGCGCATCCGAGATGCCCAGCGCAGCATGGTTTGCACTGCGACGCAGCCAGTACTCCGCCCGATCCCAGACCGTCAGGATGAGCTGCCTGTGCCCTGGGTCTGCGACGATTGCCTTGTAGTCGCCAGGATGGAGCGTGCGCGCCAGCTCCAGGTACGTCTCTACGTAGTACATGAACGTCAGGATCCCGTCGCGAACGCTCACCCGCGTTCCCTGGGGCAACAGGTCGCGCATGCAATACCGCGCTGCGAGCGAGTGCGCATAGGCATTGTACTCGTCCAGAAGGGAGTTGAAGCCCTGGGCCCCGCTCGCACCCTGCAGGTACGTCTTTGCGTAGGTGTCCGCATCAGGGCTCACATGTTTCTTCAGTATCTCGCTCCGCGGGAAGTTGGTCAGCCGCTTCGTCTCGATGTTGAGGTCCACCCGGATCGGATAGACCTGCACTGCGGGATTGAAGCGTTTCGCGCTCCAGATGTGCGCCCCTTCGTGGATCGCCGAGTCGACGCGCGATGCCACCCCCTCGAACGTGTCCGGCGCCCCTGTGAACCAGGCCTTGAGCTGCGCGTCGGTCTGCTCCTTCAAGAACGGCACCCCGACTGGATACCGGGCCGTGGCGAGCGCAGTCGCCGTCACCCGCGTGCCCTCTGGCGCATGGGCGCGTGCGATCGCTGCGACGTCCGACAGCAGCTCGCACGAGTCTGCTTCCTTGTAGCTGGCGTCGCCGCTTGCATACAGGTTCGGTGTCCCCTCGGCAGCGGGCGGCGTCGCGGAAGGAACCGCGTCCGCCGAGGATGGCGCTGAAGCGGGCGAGGAAGGTGCGGAAGCGGGCGCGGAAGGCGTCGCAGCGGAAGGGGCAGACCCGGCACTTCCCGCGCTGCTCGAGCCTGTCGGTTGCGAGGCGCTGGAGGAAGCGGGACGCAAGACCTCGCCCAGACGACCCGACCACTGTGCGACCGGCCCGGCTGCCCAGTCGTGGCGCTCGGCGACCGTGGCAAGAGCCGCTGCCGTGGTTGCGCGCATCGAAGTGAACGCGATGGCCATGAGGGCTGCCGCCCATACGGGCGCGAGGTACAGCGACACGCGCTCAGCCCGAAGCGCCGGCCGGGTCTTGGACGAGGCGCGCTCGACCACGACGCCGATGCCGAGTGGCGTCGCAAACAGCGACAAGACGGCTGCGATGCCAGCAACCGGCCCACCCAGAAAAGCCGCCACTTCGTAGACGACTGCAGCACCGGCCAGGGTCACCAGGGCCACCGCGGTGACGATGGTCAGCAGCACGGTTCTGCGATTGGATCGAGAGGGCGTCTGGTTCGATCGGTTCTGCGAAGGCTGCGGCATCGACCGAACCTAGCGCTGCGCGTGGGAGGTGGATAGGGGAGGGAGCGCGTCGATTGACTACGAAGCGCCCGGGAGCCTACTCTGATGCTATGGAAGCTCGAAATCTCGCTAGCTGCCTGGTGATCATGGTCGCAGTCGGATGCGGAGGCTCGGTGATCACCGGAGGCACGGCCGGAGACGATGGCGGCACGTCCGGCAACGGCGGAAGCTGGCACACGGATGGCGGCGGCCCGGGCGGTAAAGGGGGATACGGCGGGACCCACGGTGACGGGGCGGGGCCAGGCGGAAGCGGCGGGACGAACACGGGCGGAATGGCGGGAACAGGGGGGTGGGGCGACGGCGCGGGCGGCTACGGCGGATGGAGCGACGGAACAGGCGGGTACGCCGGGGCTCCTGGCAAGCTCGGGGCAAAGTGCAAGTCCGACGGAGACTGCGGGAACCTGGTTTGCCTTACCCCTACCTCCCAAGAGTTCCTCGGCGGAGGGCCTGCCGGTGGATACTGCAGCAAGGAGTGCACCTCGGACTCGACAGCCTGCGAGGCGTACGACCCAGATGCGATCTGTGTCGACGTGCGTGAAAACTCGTTTGATCCCCCGAAGTCGTATTGCTTGCGGGGCTGCGTCGAAGGGCCTCCCTTGGAGAGTGGCACCTTCGGCAAGTTCGACCCGAAGAAGTGCTGGGGCCGTCACGATGTGGCCTGCAAGGAGCTGGTACCAAGTGTTTTCGCGTGCCTACCGGTCTGTCAGACGGACAAGGAGTGCGGGACCTTGAAGTGCGACCCTCGCCGCAACGTGTGCACGGACAACCCGACGCTCGGCCTGCCGATGGGCGCTGGATGTCGCGAGTGGGCCCAGAGCAACGGCGATGCGGGCCCGGAATGCGCAGGCCTTTGCCTTGGAGTGCCGAAAGGCGACGATGCGAGCAGCACGGACCCGCTGAACATCGCCTACTTCTGCACCCAGAGCTGCGTGTTTGGCGACATCATGGGCTGCGGTTTCAACGACACGCCGTCCGCGGGGTTCTGCCTGTACTCGGCGCCGACCTCTGGCAACGGCGACGAGGCGTTTTGCGCGGCGATGTGCGACAAGGACAGCGACTGCCTCGATCAGCAGGACAACAACGGCTTCTGCGACACGGACTGGGTGAATAGCCTGGGTCGCGGGTTGTGCGCCTGGAACTACGGACTGTGATGGGTAGGGTCGCGGCTCCAGGACGGAGCGGCTCCGAGTGACTACGGATAGAACTTACGGCCGGACTTTGCCATTTCCACGAGCAGCGGTGCAGGCTCCCACCTCTTGCCGAACTTCTCGAAGTAGTTGCCAATCCGTCGCAGCGCTTCCTGCGCTCCGATCGAATCCACGTACCGGAACGGCCCGCCACGGAACGGCGGGAAGCCGAGGCCGAAGATCGCCCCGATGTCCCCGTCCCGCACGTTGCGCAGGATCCCGTCGCCCATGCAACGGATTGCTTCGTTGACGAACTGCAGCGAGCAGCGCATCTGGATCTCTTCAGCGGACATCTTGCCCTTGGGCTCGATGCCGAGCACCTTGTAGACGCTCGTGTCGACCGCCTTGCCCTTGGTGCCCTTGCGCGCCTCGCCGTACAGGTAGAAGCCGCGCTCGTTCTTGCGCCCCTTGCGGTTGTCCGCAACCAGCTTGGACACTGCCGGCGGCGGCGTCATCCGCTCGCCAAAGGCCTCCACCATGATCGGCCCCACGTGCGCCGCAATGTCGATTCCGACTTCGTCGAGCAGCGTGATCGGCCCCACCGGCCAGCCCCACTTGCGCATCGCCCCGTCGATGTCCTCGATCAGGATCCCCTCGGACAGGATGAACGCAGCTTCGTTCATCAGCGGCCCGAGGATGCGGCTCGTGTAGAAGCCGACTCCGTCGTTGACCACGATCACCGTCTTGCCCTGCTTCTTGCCGAGCGCGACCGTGGTCGCCACCACCCAAGGAGCCGTCTTCTTCGTGGTGATGATCTCCAGCAATGGCATCTTGTGCACAGGGCTGAAGTAGTGCATTCCGATCACCAGCTCTGGGCGCTTGGCGTTCGCTGCGATCTTGGTGATGGGGAGCGACGACGTATTGGACGCGAAGATCGTCTCGGGCGAGCAGGCCCGCTCGATCTCCTCGACCATCTTGTGCTTGAGCCCGAGGTCCTCGAACACGGCCTCGATCACGACGTCGACGTCCTTGAAGCCGCTGAAGTCCACGGAGCCGGTGAGCATGCCGAGCTTGCGCACGCGCTCGAGCTTGGTGGTCTGCCTCTTCTTGACGCGCTCGGAATACAGCTCATGCACGTACTTGTAGCCGCGCGTGAGCCCTTCGATGTCCTTCTCCTTGAGCCGCACCGGGATGTCGGCGTTCTGGATGGTCACGAAGCTGATTCCACCGCCCATCAATCCGCCGCCGAGCATGGCGACCTTGCGCACCTTGCGCGGCTTGACGCTCGTGTCGTCGACGCCGTTGTCCTTCTTGAGCGCCGTGGTGGCATCGAAGATGCCGATCAGCTGGCGCGCAGTCTCGCTGACCACCAGCTCGCCGAAGTAGCGCGCTTCCAGATCCGACGAGACGTCGAATCCCTTGCTCGCATAGGTCTCGATCACGTCGATGATGCGCTCGGCAGCCGGGTAGTGCCCTCCGGTCTTCTTGAGCACTTCCTCGCGGGCCTTCTTGAACAGCACCATGCGTCCGAGAGGATTCTTCTCCAGCGCAGCCTCGGTCAGCACCTTGGCGTTGATCGAGGCCAGGCCGCCCTTGGCAGGCTTGCGCCCCTCTTCCGCCAGCTTGAGCGCGAGCTGGGCAGCGACCTGCACCAGGATCGCCTTGGGCACCACGTCGTCGGCCACGCCCGCCTTCTTCGCGCGCGAAGAGCGCAGGTTCTTTCCGGTCAGGCCGAAGTCGAGCGCTGCCTGCAGCCCTTGCAGCTTCGCAAACCGCTGCAGCCCGTTTCCTCCCGGCAGCAGCCCGAGCTGTACCTCGGGAAAGCCGCATACCGTCTTGCCGTCGTCGGACATCACGCGTCCATGGCACGCAAGCGCAAGCTCGAAACCGCCGCCAAGTGCTGCGCCGTGGATCGCTGCCACCACCGGCTTGCGCATCTCCTCGAGCTTCTTGAACCCCTGCTGCGCCATGCGCGAGAGCTTCTCCGCATCCGCTGCCGTGGTCACGTCCTTGAGCATGTTGATGTCAGCGCCTGCCACCCACGTGTCAGCCTTGGCAGACACGATGATCGCAGCTTTGATGCTGGAGTCGCCCTCGATGCGCCCGAGCATCTCCTCGAATTCCGCGGCAAACGAAGCCTGAAGCGTGTTCACGGGCTCGCCCGGAACGTCGTAGGTGATGATCGCGACGCCGTCGGAACGGACTTCCATCGAGAGAACCTTCTTGCCCTGGTCAGCCATCACGCCACCTCCAGCACTGCCGCCACGCCCATCGCACCACCGGTGCAGATCGTCATCAGCCCGAACTGCTTGCCTCGCTTCTTCAATGCCTTGAGCCCCTGCAGCACGATGCGTGCTCCAGTCGCCCCGAAGGGGTGGCCGAGCGCGATCGAGCCGCCGTTGACGTTGAGGATCTCGGGATCGATCTCGCCGATCGCCTCGCTCAACCCGAGCTTGTCCTCGCAGAACTTCTTGGACGCCAAGGCTTGCAGGTTGGAGGCCACCTGAGCGGCAAACGCCTCGTGCATCTCCACAAGGCCGATGTCCTTCATGGTCAGACCTGCGCGCTTGAGCGCCATCGGCACCGCGAACACCGGAGCCATCAGCAGCTGCCAGTTGGGATCGACTCCTGCATAGGCCCAGGAGCGGACATAGCCCAGCGGCTCGAGCCCGAGCGCCTTGGCCTTCGACGCCTTCATCACCGTCAAAGCCGCCGCACCGTCGGTCAGCGGCGAGGCGTTGCCCGGCGTGATCGTGCCGTGCGCCCTGTCATACGCCGGCTTGAGCGATGCGTAGTCCTCGAGCTTGGAGTCCTTGCGCACGAGGTTGTCCTCGCGGAACCCCTCCTTGAATGGGGGAACCACGATCGGCATCACCTGATCGTCGTAGAATCCCTCGGCCCACGCCTTGGCCGCACGCGAATGGCTGCGGAACGCAATCTCGTCCTGCCACACCCGCGAGATGCCGTTCTCCTTGACCATCTTCTCGGCGCTCTGCCCCATCGAAAGACCCGTGGTCGGCTCCACGGAATAGCCCGGCATCGGCGGTACCAGGTCCTTGGGTGAGATGCCGGACAGGAGCTTGAGCCGGGCCATCATGGTCTTGGCCTTCTGCAAGCCCATGAGCGCCACGGTCAGACGCTTGCTCACGCCGAGCGGCAGATCATCCATGCTGTCAGCGCCGCCTGCGATCGCCGCATCGTGCTCCCCATGCTCGATCGACTCGATGCAGCTCGTGAGTGCCTGCATGCTCGTGGCGCAGGCACGGGACACCGAGAACGACTCGGTCGAGCGATCCAGGTTGGCCCGAAGCACCACCTCGCGCGCGATGTTGATGTAGTCGAGCGACGGCATCACCTGGCCGAACACGCACAACGTGTAGGTCTTCGGATCCACCCCGGTGCGCTGCACCAGCTCGCCCACGACCTGCGTCGACAGCTCGAGCGTCGTGACGTCACGAAATCCAGTGCCCTGCTTGAGAAACGGAGTCCGAAGTCCCGTGACGACTGCAACCCGATCCCCATTTTTTCCGCTGCTAGCCATGAACCCTCCTTCAACCGCCCGAGGCGCCGGTCCCCCAGTGCCTTCTGTGAATTGCCGCAGGTTAAGTCCGAGTAACGCGATGTGTCAATCGCGCTCCTAGCCCCCCGTTCCTTTTAGCGATTTGCCCGAACATGGACGGATTTAAGGGCCGACCCGGTAGCTCGACCCAGGATCCCACCCGTTGCCGTCCCGCGCTTGCGCCAGCCGAAGCTGGTGGATCATCGTCCCCGATATCCGTAGCTCACCCACCACCCCAAGCCGCAACGTGCGAGCCAGCGCGCGCGGCGCATACGAGCTGAGCCGTGGTGGATGACGTGCGATCGACTTGGCTCCAGCCCCTTGATCAGCGGTTGCCAAGGCAAGCAAGGTCGCAATCCCTGGCGGACCCACCGGTCGCACCACGTCGAGCATCAGCGCATAGGCTCCGGTCTTGCGCCTTTGGCCGAGATCGTTCGGGGCGACTTCCGAGGCTGTAACCTCGTGGCCTGGCGACGACAGGATCGAAGCCAGCGTACGCGCGATTTCGCCAAGGTGGGGCGAGGCGCGGCTGACCAGCAGCTCGCACGGCGCTCCTCCCCAGGTCGGTGTGCCTGTGGGCGCTGGGATGCGCCCCAGCGACAGGTGCGCGAGCCTCGAAGGCGGAATGCCGTCGCAGAGCCGTTGCGCAACTCCAGGCGCTCCCCATTCACCCGCCTCGTTGCCGCCTCGGAGCACGATCCAGGCTGCAGAGCCGAGCTCGAACGCCACGGATCCGGGGCGCGGCTGGTGGATGTACGACCCGAGCCAGGCGATGTCCGCGCTCTGCGCTTCGTAGGCGCGCACCGAATCGAGCAGATCCGTGGCTCGGTGCAGCACGATCTCCTCGAGGAACGCAGGGCCTCGAGCTGCGAAGCGGTTGCGAACCAGCGTGAGACGATCCGGGCCTGGCTCTGCTCGGAAGGCTCCGGTGCCGTCAGGCGCTCCGGGTGCGTGATGACGGGTCACCAGCGCCAGCACAGGCGATGCGAGCGTGTGCACCAGCACCGACGGGTCGATGTCCTTGAAGATCACGCATCTCGGATCAGCCTTGTCGACCACCGGGGCTTGGAGGTCTCCGAGCACGGCGACAGCGCCGATGCGACGCGCGCGCTCGATCGACTGGACCACGTCCCGCGCATCGACCGGGAATCCCCGTGACGACTTGAGCCCTTCGCGAATCATGACCCGCGTCTGTCGTCCTTCGCGCTTGGGCAATCCATCGGCCAGCGAAGGGAAGGGGTTTCCCTGCGAATCGAGCGAGTAGATGGTGTCGAACACGCCTGTGGCCACGATTGCGGCCATGGGGTCGAACAGGTCCTGCGGCTCGAGTCTCGACGTGTCGTGCGGGATGCGAAGCGACATCCTGCCGCCGATGGGCAGGCGGCCCATGGACCAGCCGCGCGGCGCAGCGCTCGCAAGCGCAGCCACCGCAGCGGCCTGCAGCAGGTGTCTTCTGCTGATCACCGCAGCACCCACAGCTCGTTGCGCGTAGCCAGCACGATCGATCGCAGCCCAGGGCTGTCTGCCGGGCACACGGTCACTGCGGACACGCCGCTCGGAACCGGCAGTCCCACGCGGTCTCGCAGCGTGCCCGACGCCTGCCAGGTGCGCACCGCAACCGCGTCGTCCTTCTCGTCGAGAACATCGCGCGTCGTGATCAGCTCAGGGTCGCCGTCCGCGTCGACGTCGCCCAGCGCTACCTGCGCTCCTGCGCGCGCCACGTTGATCGAGCGACCGGTGCTGTCTCGAACCACCAGCTTCGAATCCGCGCCGTCGCGCGCTGCCCACACGTCGCGAACCTGGCCGTCAGGAGCGACGATCCGGGTGGACGCCCACGCATCAAAGCCGAATCCAGGCTCTTTTGCCTGGTTGGCCGGATCGTCTCCCCGACAACGCGTGAGCTTGTCAAAGAGCTGTCCCGGGGGATTACGAACGCAAGCTGCACCTGCAGGCAGGGCCATGGGCATTCCATCGAGGGCGCTGATCACGTGCAGCTCCGGGTCGAGGCGCACGGCACGCGCTCGATCGGTCAGCCCCACGTCGATGAACGAAGGCGCCGGGAATCCGATCGCTGCCACGGGCTCTCGCCAGGGAAAGGGTGAGATCGGCGAAAGCTCGCTCCAGCCGATGCGACGCAGGACTTGCAGCTTGCCGGCCCGAACACGCCCGATCGTGAGATTGCGTCTCGAAACGGTGACCAGCTCGAGCGCGCCGTCCGCATCGATGTCTTCACAGCCGAGGGCAACGACCTCTGTCTCGTCGAGGCCTACCTTCTCAGCGCGCAGTGCCACGAGCGGCACAGGGGCGAGGTAGGTTCGCACCTCAGCGTCGATCCGTGCAGACGCAAACCCGTGGGCGCTCGGCCCTGGGGTCGGGTTTCGCGTGCGATCCCAGATGTTCTTGGGAACCGGGTACAGGTCGGCCTGCACGCGAAGCTCTCCGGCGATGATCTCCAGCTCGATGATCACGAAGGAACGAAACGCCGGAGAAGCAGCGGCGCGCGCTGCCTCGATCGTGGAGGGCGACTTGCCGACGCGCGCAGCCGGGCCCAGCGCACCAGCCAGGAGGTTCGAGAACCGGTTGACGAGCTCCGCGGCGCGAGGCGCCTGGGTATCGGTCTTGGGCGCAGCAGCGACCACGAGGGTTGCAGACGCGTGGGGGCGCAGCGACTCGGCGATCTTTGCGACCGTGGATGCGATGGCGCTCGCGGGCTTGGGCGGTGCGGGCAGCGGCTGGGCTGAAGCCGACGAAGCGACGGCGGCGCTGGCAGGTGCAGAAGCAGAAGCGCTGGCAGCGGGCGCTTTCTTTGCGCCCTGGGCGAGGCTGGACGCAGGCCACCACGCCGAGGCCACCACAGGCCCAAGCAGGCAGATGGCGAGGGCCACCGGCCGTGTTCGCGAAAGGCGGTGATGCGGCAACGTCATGGCTGGACTGCAGCAAGTTTTCGGGCTGCGCGCAAGTCATCATGTCGCTATGGACTTCGGCCACCCAGTACTAGACTCCCTGGGATGAGCCGAAGCGTACAGGTCCTGATCACGGCCGCCTGCGCGGCGGTCGCATTGGCATCTGCAGGCACCGGGTGCTCTCGTCGCGATCCGGCTTCCGAGCCGCCCGCTGCCCCGGCCATGCCCGGGGACTGGAAGGTCGCGCAGGACGACGCTGCGGATCGGAACAAGGTCTGGGAGTTCGAGTACCGTCTCGAGTGCAAGGTCAAGGCTGTGCGGATGACCCTGTACACGGTCAACGCCAAGCGCATTCAGCTCAACACGATCGTGCCGCGCGATGCGATCGAGCTCGACAAGTGCTACCGCATGCTCGCCAACAAGCGCGCCATGGGCACGTACCTGCGCAAGAACGAGCTGCTCTACGAGTTCATCGGCACACCCGACGCAACCGACGAGGTGGCGAAAGGCTTCGAAGCACTGTCCCGTTGACGCATCGGAATCTAGTACGCTGGCACGGGCGCGCCTGCAGCAGGCAGCGCAGCTCGATGCGGCACCGGAGCTGCCAGAGGCAGCAGCCTGCCATCGACCGCTTCGTACAGCCGCAGCGGGTCCGGATGATCCACTACGGCCGGTGCTGAGAACACCTGGCTCGCAGAGCGCCCGGCGAGCCGACGGCTCCTGGACTCGTGGATGTGCCCGTGCAGCACGTGGGCGTGCTCGTGTCGCAGCAACAGTGTCGTCATCAGGTCACACCGCAGCAGGCCATCCCAGAAGTGGACGATCCGCAGGGGATGGCGCAGCGGCGGATGATGCTGCGCGACAATCAACGTTCGTCCTGCGAACGACGGGTCCCCGGCTATCCTGTCGATATCCCGCACAGCCTCTTGTCGGACAAGTCCTGCGGAGCGGGCATAGTGCTGATGAATCGGCGTGGACAGCTGCACGATCACTGCGTCGGCCAGCACCGACACAGCCCCGGCTCTACTCGTTGCGGCAAAGGGGCGCAATGGCCCGGAGAGGGCTTTCTCCCAAGCGTCGGGATCAGAGTAGGTGTCGTGATTGCCTGGCAACAGGGTGATCTGCGACGGCTCGAACCGGCTTGCGAGCAACAGCTCTGCGAGCACCTCGAACTGCTCGGCAGTGCCATCTTCCGTGAGATCGCCCGTGATCACGAGGTGATCGGGCGCAGCGCGGGCCGCGCGATCGAGAGCCCTGCGCACTCTCGTGCGCCGTCCTGCGGCATCCAGCGGGCGACGCGCGCTCAGGAAGGCGAGGCGGAATCGGGCCAGGGGATCGCGAAGACGGTGGTGATCTTCGAGAACGTGCAAGTCGGTCAGGTGGGCGATGCGAGACATACTACGGCTGCCTGGTCCGCATGCGGGAAGCGTGCCGCGCCAGGCGAAGCCCCCTCGCCGGCTATGCGTGCTTGCTGATGCGAACCCGTGGTCGGTGCGTGGTGTCGCGACGCGAGGGCGTCAAGCGCTCGCGAACGCAGCGCCTACTGCAGCTCGTTTCTGTGCTGCAGTGCAATCTGGCAGGCAGCGACAGCATCGGCCTTGGGATCAAGCTTCCAGTCCGGTGCGCCGTGCGCACCATCCACACGCACCATGCGGAACTTGCTCTGCTGCGGATCCACCGTGAACAGCGGCAGCGACTTCATCGCGCTCTGCACGCCGATCTGGGTGTTCGCCAGGTACATGTCCCCGCCCACTACGTGGTAGAGCACCTGCGCGTCGACCGTGCCCCGCACCTCGCACGACGACGACGCCTTGCCCTGCATCAGGGGGTCGACCTGGAACGCGAGCATCAGCGGCCCCTGGATCGTGACACCTGCCTCGCTGGGGCTCTCGGGCTTGCACTTGACGTTCGACTTGAGGTCGTCGGACGAATAGCCGCACAGGTGGAACGTAGTGGCAGTGCGCCCGTCCTTGTCGTCGTCCAGCAGCGCGCTGCAGTCGTCCACGCACTTCTCCTCGCACTGGGCAGAGCGTCCCGGGGCTGCATCCGACGCGCCGCAACCTGCGACGGTGCCCTGCCACGCAGGCATGCTCGCGCCCGTCTTCCTCGTGCCGCCGGTGAGCGTGAATCGTTCCGCCAGGAAGCCCGCCCCAGGATCCAGCGAGGAGAGCGAACCGGCGACCGAAGTCACCGGGATCGTGGGCAGAGCTGCAAGCAGAGGCGGAGCCAGGAGCAGATCCACGGTCAGCGAGTTGGTTGCCGACGTATCGCACTGGCCGACCATGGCTGTGAGCGCAGGCAGCTCGATCGTGCAGAACACGGGCTGAACCTGCTCGATCGAGGTGCTCCCCGCGCTCTGCTTGTTCTGCAGCACCATCACGATGGTGGCGCGGTTGGTCTGCTTCTCCGGGCAGAGCGTGGCAGTGCCCCCGGTCTGGCTCGAGAGCAGCAGCTGCAGATCGAGCAGCGCAGCCCAGGAGCCTCCCAGGTCGACCGGGCCTGCGCCATCGCACGCCCAGGTCGAGCCAGCGGCGCCCGCCGAGCCAGAGGTGCCGGCAGACCCGCCGCTTCCGCCGCTCCCGCTGCTTCCGCCGCCCCCGCTTCCAGCGGGCGCAACCGGATCCGACGAGCACCCAGCCGCGAGAAGCAGGGCGATCCATGGCAAGTGGCGAGCAGCGGCGATCAGGGCAACACGCATCGAGATCCTCATTCGGGCAGGGAGTCGGACCGGGTAGGTGTATGGCCCGACGGCTGCGAGGTCAACCTGTGGAATGCGTGGTGCGGCGTCTACTTCGGTACGGTCATCACCTTGCCGTCGCCTTGCGTAAGGTAGAACACCGCGCTCTTGCCCAAAGCCAGATCGATGGGGGCATTCTGGTTGTCCGCGAGCTTCACGACCTTGGCACCATCGGTCCTGGCCTTCTGGATCGACCCGGGATTGGTGAAGACAGCGAAGTAGACCCAGCTCCCGTCGACCGCGATCGAGTTGGTGCCCACCACGTTCTGCGCGATCGACTTCTTGCCCGTGCCGTCCTTGCCAACCTTCACCACGTCCGTGACCTCGAACCAGAACACCGTGTCGGCATCGAGCGCGACCCCCTTGGGAGTGCCCGTGATCGCGGTCGCAAGCTCTGATGCCGCGCCGCCAGCCTTGGGCATCTTCATGATCTTGTCGTCCGAGCTCAGCGCAAAGAACACGTCCGTCGCATCGATCGCAAGGCCGTAGGCGAAGTTCTGCGGGCTGATCAGCGTCGCTGTGCCGCCGGTCTTTGCGACCTTCCAGATGCCTCCCCCTGCACCCTGGAAGTTGCACACGAAGACGTTCGTGTCGTCGACGGCCAATGCCACGGTCGCTGTCACGCCGGACGCAACCTTGGAGACCGCTCCGCCCGCCTTGGGCACGCTCAGGATCTCATCGCCAGCAGAGAAGTAGACCGTGGTGTCGTCAAGTGCCATGGGGCCCGGACCGGCCAACCCTGTGGCGAGGTGGGTCGGGGTGCCTCCTGCGATCGGGATCTTCGAGAGGTTGATCCCGGCAGTGACGAAGATGCTGGTGTCGTCGACGCGGATGCCCATGGGCGAGCTCAGCCCGGACGCGAGCTCGACCGGATCGCACGCCCCGTTCGTGCACGCACCCCCTGCAGTGCACTTGGTCCCGCACTCCCCGCAGTTGTTCACGTCCGACTGGATGTCCACCTCGCAGCCGTTGGCGCTGTTTCCATCGCAATCCGCCTTGCCGATCGGGCAGAAGCTGCACACGCCGTTGGTACAGGTCGCCACGGAGCCGTCGGGCACAGCGCACGCCTTGCCGCACCCGCTGCAGTTGTTCACGTCGGTCGCGACGTCGGCCTCGCAGCCATTGGTCACGAAGCCGTCGCAGTCGCTCCATCCTGCTTCGCAGATGTCGATGGTGCAGACCGTGCTCTGGCACTTCGCTGTAGCGTGCGCGGGTGCACACGCTGGCTGGCACGCCTTGGCATCGCAGCCGTACGCAGGATCGTCGACGGAGACGCAGGTGCCGCCGCAGAGCTTCTGGTTGGCCGGGCAGGGCGCGTCATTGCCCGCCTCGCCGATCGCGTCGCCTCCGCCGTCCTTGGCTCCAGCGCTTCCCCCTTTGCCCGCAGTGCCGCCCGCACCGTCCGGATCCCCATCCGAGGATGCGTCCGCTCCGTTGATCGGCGTTCCTTCTTCCGAGTCCGAGGAGCAGCCCCCGGCAAGAACGAAGAGTGCAATGCAGCTTCCTGAAAGGAAGGTCGTCCCCACGCGCATGGAAGACCCATACACGAAGGGTTTGTGACGATCAATGCGGCGCAGTCACCAACGCCCCCTGCCCAGCCATGTCAGCAAGGTCACGACCGCTGCGAGCAGCAGCAGCGGCACGACCAGCCACGCGACGAAACCGATCCACGCACGCCGCAGCGACTTGCCTCCCTTGCGATCGCAATCCAGGCAGATCGCCCAGACCTTGATGCCACCTTCGGTCAACGTGCAGCAATGGCCGCAGACCATGCGATGGCAGGTCGCACAGGGTCCTGCCGCAGGGCGTCCACAGAATGCACAAGGAAGAGGAGCGTCGCCGTCGTCGACGGATTGAAGCTGTCCGGTCATTCCACCGTGACCGTCTTGGCCAGGTTGCGGGGTTGATCGATGTCCGTGCCCTTGAGATCCGCCACGTGATACGCGAGCAGCTGCAGCGGCAGCACGGTGAGAAGGGGAAGGACCTCGTCGCGCACTTCGGGAATGAGGAACAGGTGCTCGGCCAGGTCGGCAATCACCGAGTCGCCGTTGGTCGCCACGGCGAACACGCGACCTTCGCGAGCCCGCACCTCCTGCACGTTGCTCAGGACCTTGTCGTACAGAGCGTCCTTCGGACACACGACCACCACGGGCGTGCTCTCGTCGATGAGCGCAATCGGCCCGTGCTTCATCTCTCCCGCAGCGTAGCCCTCAGCGTGGATGTACGAGATCTCCTTGAGCTTGAGCGCGCCCTCCAGGGCGATGGGGAAGCCGAGCCCGCGACCCAGGAACAGGACGTCCGGGGCATGGACGATGCGCTTGGCGATGCCGAGCAGGTAGGGCGCCTGCGCGAGCACGTGGCGCATGTGATTGGGGACTTCCACGAGCGCTTGCAGCACGTCGCGAGCGCGGGTTTCGTCGAGGGTTCCACGCCTGCGACCCAGGTAGACCGCGAGCATCAGCAGCGCTGCGAGCTGGGTGGTGAAGCACTTGGTCGAGGCCACGCCGATCTCGGGCCCCGCGTGCGTGTACAAGGCTGCGTCGGCCACACGCGGGATCGCGCTGTCCAGCACGTTGGCGATGGCGAGGACCTTGGCCCCCTGCGCCTTGGCTGCACGCACCGCTGCCAGCGTGTCCGCGGTCTCGCCGGACTGGGACACTGCCACCACCAGATCGTTGGGGGTGAACACCGGATCGCGACAGCGCACCTCGCTGGCCAGCTCCACCACCGCAGGAATGCGTGCGAGCTGCTCGATCCAGTAGCGCCCCGCAATCGTCGCATGATGGCTCGTGCCGCATGCGACGAAGTACACGCGTCCCGTGTCGCGCGCGAACTCCGGCGGCAGACCGATCTCGGTGCCGTGGATGTCGCCTCCGGTCAGGTTGATCCTGCCGCGAAGCGTGTCTTCCACCGCACGGGGCTGCTCGTGGATCTCCTTGAGCATGAAGTGCTTGAAGCCCCCACGCTCGGCCATCACAGGGCTCCAGTCGATCCGCTTGGCCGGCCGATCCACCGGCTTGCCCTCCAGGGTCTCGATCCGGACCTTGTCCGGCCGCAGCTCGGCGAGCTCCCCGTCCTCCAGGAAGATCATGTCGCGCGTGTGCGCGAGCAGCGCCGGGATGTCGCTGCCGCAGAGCACCTCTCCCTGGCCAAAGCCGATCACCAGCGGCGAAGCGCTCTTTGCCACCACGATCGTGTCCGGTGCCGTCTCGCAGATCACCGCGATCGCGTACGCGCCCTGCACCTGCTGCAACGCCCTTCGCACAGCGTCGAACAGCTCGAGCTTGCTGGTGCGACGCGCCCGATCGATCAGGTGCGCCACGATCTCGGTGTCGGTGTCGGACAAGAACTTGACCCCCTGCTGCTCGAGGTCATGGCGAAGCGCGAGGTGATTCTCGATGATCCCGTTGTGCACGACCGCGACGCCGCCGGCGACGTGCGGGTGCGCGTTCACCTCGTTGGGGCGTCCATGGGTGGCCCAGCGCGTGTGCCCGATCCCCAGCGTCCCCTTCATCGGGTGCTTGTCGAGAGCGTCGGAGAGGTTGCCGAGCTTGCCGACCGCTCGAACTACCTCGATATGCTTGCCGTCGTGGACAGCCAATCCGGCCGAGTCATAGCCGCGGTACTCGAGCTTGCGCAGGCCCTCCAGAAGGATCGGAGCGCAGGCCTTGGGTCCGATGTAGCCAACGATTCCGCACATCCCGATCGACTCCCTTCCTCACCATCCGAGCTTCTTTCGAGCTCTGCCAGCAGCCGTTGCCGGTGCGAGCGCGAGTGTAGCTCATCCATCCGATGTTCAGCCCGGCCAGTTGTTCTGCCCGCTGACGACCTTGGGTGCTTCCAGCCCGGACGCAGTTCACGGTCCACCGTCCCGTCCGAGCGTCCGAGGCGCGCGCAGGACTTCGTCCGGAAGCGACAATGCCGGCCTGGGCACTGCCGGGGGCGCGCTCGCCCCAAGCGTCTCGTCCCAGCGCCAGATCCGCTGCACCACGGTCACGACCTCGTCCGCAGGTGCTCGCACGTCGACAGCGAGCTGCCCACCCTGGGATCGAATCAGCGCCGACTGCAGCAGCCCTGCCACGCCCGCCACGCGCATGGCGAGCGAATCGCGCACCTCGCCCAGCGATGCGTTCAGCACGCGCGCGAGGTTGTCGCAGGCGCCCGCGCTGCTGCACCAGACCAGCATCCGCACGTGGGCCGTGGGTCCGGCTTCGAGGGCGATCGCAACGGCTTGCACGGACGCGAGGCTCACGTCCTGGCCCGCAATCTCCCTGATCTTCTGCCTGAAGCCATCGCTGAGCAGCGCAGTTGCCACCACGTCGCCATCCATGCCGAGCGCACTTCGCATGCGCGCGTGATCCCCGCCACCTTGCACGCTCGGCGCGCGATCATCCAGGGTTGCGATCATCCTCGCGAGCTGGGCAGGACGCGCGAGCAGCAGCGGGCCGCCCTCGCGCACCGCCAACGTCGCCGCACCTTCGCCCAGCGCATGGTCTTCGACGAGCGTGAAGCCTTCGGCCTGCCTGACGCTCGCGATCCCGCCACGAGCCTCGATGGCTTCGTGCGCGCATCGCGAAAGCTCCTCGCGCGACAGGGCTCCGAGCGCAGCGAGGCCAAAGTCGTGGTCTGCTCCCTCCGGAACCCAGATTGCTGCATGCTCGACGCGATCGAGAAGACGAAGGCTGCAAGCGGGCGAGCCGCGGCTCTGGGCCGCAGAGGCATCGGCTACCAGCCTCGCAAACGCAGAGGTGCGCAGCCGGTCGAAACGGATCGAGACCACGATTGGGGCCTGCGCAGGCACGGCTTGCAGGGGTGAGACCAACACCCGCTTCCCAGGCGCAGAGCGAGCGGCCAGCACCAGCGCAACACACAGGAGCGCTGCGGCCACCAGCAGTGCAAGCGCGTTTCGAGTTCGGGTGCTCAACGACCCCTCTGCACTACCACGGCCGAGTGGGTGCTACCCCTCTGCATCGGTGATGCGCCGACCCGGCTGCTTGCGTCTGCCTTCAGGGCGGGGGAAGAACCGCCGATCACCCATGGGCTGGCTTCGCCGCGGCAAGGGAGAGCGACGGTCGGCCAAGGTGGTCAGCCCGCATCGTGGACGGAGCAGATCGCGGAGCTCCTCCCAGGTCGTCGGCTTGCCACGCGCCACGATCGCCGCGTGGGCGCGGCAGAGCACCACGGAGCGTCCCTCCACCACGAACTTCCGGGGACGTTCGGCATCACCGCACAGAGCGCAGGGTTGGCACTTCGGCTCCATGCCGCCACGCTGGCTCGGCCATGGAAAATGGCCAACTTTGCGGTAGCGAGCCGAAGGTGGGGCGGCATGCTCCAAAGGACGCAGATTCCCGACCCTTGTCAGATGCCTGATTTCTTGTGACCCTGAGCTTATGCGTACTCGGACCTCTGCTCCTCTTCTTCTTGCCGTCGTCGCGCTAGGTGCTGTTGCTGCAGCTTCGTGCTCGTCGTCGGATGGCGTTGCACCCTTCAACAGTGCCCCTCCCAAGGATGGAGGCAATACCGACGCAAAGAGCGACGTCGTTGTGGACGGCATTGCCCAGGGAGGAAGCGCAGGATCGACCGCCAATGGGGGAGGCGCTGGCGTGGGAGGACAAGGCGGAGCCGCTGGGCAAGGCGGCGGCGCTGCAGGCCAGGGAGGCTCCGGACAAGGAGGATCGCAGGTTCCGGACGCTGACTTCACCTACGATGCGCCGAACCTCGACGTGGCGCAGGAAGCGTGCGCAGTGGTCAAGGTCAAGGCAGAGCCGCTGCCTCTGGACCTGTACTTCATGCTCGACACGTCGGGATCGATGAGCGGCACGAACATCACCGCGTTGCACCAGGGCGTGGTCAACTTCGCCAACGATCCGTCTGCAGCCGGCATCGGCGTCAGCGGCAATCACTTTGCCATCGGCGGCTTCAACGAGACCTGCAACGCAGGCGACTACGGCACTCCGGCGGTGCCGTGGCACACGCTGCCGTATCCGGCGTTCACCAACTGGGTGAACTCGCTTCAAGCGGACGGCTACACGCCGAGCGTTCCAGCGCTCACGGGCGCGGTCAACGCGTGCAAGGCAAGGATCCAGAGCGAGCCCACGCACAAGTGCGTGGTCGTGTTCGTCACCGACGGCCAGCCAGAGGGCAACTGCCCGCCCACGAACCAGGCAGCCAAGGCGCCGCTCGGCACGATCGCATCAGGGTCCTGCACGGCCGGCATTCCCGTGTTTGCGATCGGCTTCCCGAACCTGACCGCCCTGGGGCAGGACATCGTGAACTACGTGGCGCAGCAGGGCTGCACCAACCAGGCCTTCATCATCCAGGCCGGAAGCATGGGCGCGCAGTTCACTGCCCAGCTCAAGGTCATCCAGCAGGCATCGCTCGGATGCGAGTTCCTGATGCCCACCACGGATGCCGGCGCCATCGATCAGGACAAGGTCGAGATGAAGTACACGCCAGGCGGCGGCACCGAGCAGACCCTTCCGCGCGTGGACGCACAGGGCAACTGCGCTGGAGATGGCTGGTACTACGACAACAACTCCAACCCCTCGAAGCTGATCCTGTGCCCGGACTCCTGCAACAAGGTCAAGGCCGACACGCAGGGCAAGGTGGACGTCAGCCTCGGGTGCCTGGGATCGTAGAGCGCGACTTTCCCGACGGCGGCACGCTGATCCTCTGCATCGAGCCGGATCCGGGCCGCCTGGGGAATCGCTCGTTGAGGGAGCCCTGGACCAGCGCCAGCCCGTGGTCCAGCTCTTCAATGTCGTTCATCCAGCGGCGTCCCCTGCACTCGAGCACCACCCGGTGCGCTGCTGCGCACGTGGAGCGCGCAAAGCGGTCGAGCCGCACCACGTACGTCGTGGGCGCATGCGTGTCGCGAGCGTCGGTGCGAATCGTCTCCATGCGGATCGAGTGACGCCCCACCTGCTTGATCGCGATCTCGTAGGGGCCGTCGGCAAAGCTCAGGGTTGCCTGCTCTGACTTCTGCTTCATCAGGCGGCGCAATTCCGCGAGCCACCAGCGCAAGGTCACGGCAGCGCTGTCCCGCCAACCCCAC
Organism: Deltaproteobacteria bacterium; assembly: GCA_016218915.1. Lineage (GTDB taxonomy): Bacteria > Myxococcota_A > Polyangia > Polyangiales > Polyangiaceae > JACRCQ01. The sequence continues at coordinate 30,775 of JACRCQ010000054.1, read as the reverse complement.
CGGGGCCAGGCTTCTGCGCCGAACCGCAGCCAAAGCTCGGCGTTGAGCCGCCCCGCGGCGTCCGTGTCCGCGGTGGCCATGTCGATCACGACCTCCGCTTCGATTGTTCCGGCGCTCAGCGTCACCATGCCCGTTCCCCTATGGATCCATGGAAGCACAGGAAGGGCCCCTGAGCCACCGTGTTGGGTGAAGGCGGTTCGCCTGATGCATCGGTGGCATGGTAGACTGCGCTGCATGCGTGTCGGCAGGCATATCGTTGCGGCTTTCGTGGCGCTGGGTGCGCTTTCGACGGCCCCGATGTCGATGGCCGGCCCCCCTGCAGCGCCGACCAGCGCACCTGCCAAGGCTGCGGCCAACAAGGCCGAGGCGGCCAAGGAGTTCAAAGCCGGCGTTGCGGCCTTCAAGAAAAAGCAGTTCATCGAGGCTGCAGAGCACTTCGAGAAGGCCTACGCGCTCGCTCCGCACCCGAGCGCCCTGTGGAACGCCGCCGACGCCCGCGAGAAAGCCGGGGAGCTGGCTCCTGCGGCCAACATGTACGCCCGCTACCTCGAGACCTCGTCCGAAGGCGACAAGGACCGCTACGAGGCCAAGCAGCGCATCAACAACCTCACGCTGGTTCTTGGACGCATCGAGCTGTTCGGCCCGGATGCGACCGACATCAAGGTCGACCGCGTCACCAAGGTCGAAGGCACCAACGTCGTCTACGTCGATCCCGGCGACCACGTGGTGACCGCCAAGTGCGAAAGCAAGTTCCTCTCCAAGAACGTCAACGTCGCCGCCGGCGCCAAGGTGATCGTCCGGCTCGTGCCCCAGTCCGAAGCACCTCCTCCCGCGGCTTCCCAAGGCTCTGCAGCGCCCGGCGACGACAAGCCTCCGGCTGCGAAAAAGAAGGGAATCGGCCCTGGCATCGTGTACGTCGGCGCAGGCCTGACCGCTGTGCTCGGCGGAATCAGCATCTGGTCCGGGCTCGACACGCGCTCCAAGCGCAGCGAGTTCGACACCACTCCCACAGGCCAGGTCTACGATGAAGGGGTCGCCGCCCAGCAGCGCACCAACATCCTGCTCGGCGCCACGGCCGTGGTGGGCGTCGCCACCGTCCTGGTCGGCGTCTTCGCGGTCCGTTGGCGCGATCCCAAGGAACCGCAGGTGAGCCTGGCCCCTGGCGGGGCTTCGTTCAGCATGAGGTTCTGATGCTCAGCGAGGAGGCGCGCGCCCGTCCGCTGCTCACGTCCCGCTACGAGCTACTCATGTCGCTCGCCTCCGGCGGCATGGCCACGGTCTACGTCGGCATGCAGCGCGGCGCCGGCGGCTTCCAGCGCATCGTCGCGATCAAGCGTCTGCACGCCCACATCGTGCAGAACGAAGAGATGGCAGCCATGTTCCGCGACGAGGCGCAGATCGCCTCGCTCATCCAGCATCCGAACGTGGTGGCGATCCACGACGTGTACATGGAGGCCGGCGAGCAGCTGCTCGTGATGGAATATGTCGACGGCGTGAGCCTCGGGCAGCTGCGCAAGGCGCTCAACGCACAGAACCTCGCGATCCCGCGCAAGGTGGCGATGCGGATCGTGGTCGAAGCGCTGCGTGGGTTGCACGCTGCCCACGAGCTCAAGGATCTCGACGGCGCGCCGCTGCACGTGATCCACCGGGATGCCACGCCGCACAACCTGCTGGTCGCAGCCGACGGCTGCGTGAAGGTCACGGACTTCGGCATCGCGCGCGCTGCCGAGCGAAGCAGCGCAACGCAGACCGGCCAGGTCAAGGGCAAGTACGCCTACATGGCGCCCGAGCAGGTCGCTGGACGCGAGATCGATCGTCGGGTCGACGTGTTCGCCATGGGCGTGGTGCTCTGGGAAGCGCTCGCCAATCGCACGCTGTTCCGAGGTGAAAACGAGGCTCAGATCATCAGCCAGATCACCTCTGGGACCTACCAGAAGCCTTCCGAGCTTCGCGGTGACGTCCCCAAGGCGCTCGACGCGATCGTCATGAAGGCGATCTCGGTCTCCGCTTCAGGGCGCTTCGACACGGCATCGGACTTTGCCGACGCTCTCGAGAGCTTCGCGCGCACCACGCTCGGGCTCGGCTCCCAGGCCGACGTCGCCAAGACCGTGACCACCGGGTGCGCCGACATGATCCAGGCGAGGCGCCATCAGGTGCACGAGATCCTGGGCGGGCGCATGCCCAAGGTGTCGTGGGGCGCGCCTCGCATGGCGCCTGGAACCGGCAGCTCCTACGCCTCCGCACCGTCCGTGCAAGGCGCGGTCACGCCCGATTCCGTGGTGCTCGACGCGCCCCCTCCCACCATGTCGCCCGTGGCAGCGATGCTCCGCCGCAACGTCGCGTGGGTCGCTGCAGGAAGCGTTTCTGCCGCAATCCTGGTGATCATCCTGGCCTTCACGCTCGGAGGCTCGTCGTCCAAGACCCAGGCTGCGTCGAGCGCCTCGGCCCCGGTTGCCCCTGCCAGCCAGACCCCTTCTGCCGCGATCCCCGCAGAGGCTTCCACGCGCGTCACCGTGCGAATCGAGGCGGACAGCGAGATCGTCGAGCTCCGGGTGCCCGAAGGGGGCGATGTGGAGATCGTGGGCAAGACCGCGACCTTCACCACGCCGCGCGGTGACAAGCCGATCGCGATCCACATGAGATTCGACGACGGAACAGGGCTCGACGAGACCGTGCTGCCGAACGCGAACTCGTTCATCCGCGTGCGCAAGACCGCGGCAGGGACCAAGGCGCTGCAGCCCGTAGCTCCGGAGGCGCTTCCGCTGGTGGGCTCGAAAGGTGGTGGCAAGACCCAGCCGGGCGGTGCTCCCACGGCCCAGCCCACGAACGGAAAAGGCCCTGCGCTCAAGTACGAGAACAACCCGTACGAGTGACCGGCCTCGCGCGGCGATCTAGCGCTGCGTCGGCTCTTCGCCTGGGCGCCACGCAGGCCGAGGGTTGGCCCACCACTTCTCGCCGCCCAGCCGGTACACCGTCAAGCGCAGCAGATCCACGCCGAGAATCGCGCCGTAGGTGCGGTTGTCCTCAGAGCCGAACGATGCGTTCACGGACAAGGTGATCCCGTACGGCGCGCCGAGCTGCAGCGAAGTGAGCCACCCGCTCGATTCCGTGCGCCACCAACGCTTGAACGCGCCGCCGTCAATGGCAACGCCCCAATCGCCCACCGCAAACCCCTGGGTCGCGATCCGCGCTGCCAGCGCCAGATCCGTCCCCTTGCCGAAGTAAGGCGTTGCACGCACCAGGCCGCCGATCACCACCGGCTTGGACACAGGGGAGCCCACGCCGAAGTCGATCTGCATCGAGGGCTTCAGCTCGTATTCGAGCTTCCGCTGCGAAATCCAGCTCGGGCCGTTGCCCACGAACAGCCACGACGACACGTCGGCATGCGCATCGCGTGTCGCAGCCAAGGCCGACAACGCCAGGGTTGCGCCAAGGATCGAGGGGAGCAGGGAGCCAGGAGCGATTCGCACGAGCGGGCGAGTTAGCATGGATGGCAGGACGGCGCGACCTCGTCGTGCGGCCGCAGTCCTGTGGGGCTCAAAACGCCTTGATGACCGAGGGTCCCTTGTGGCAGGCGTTGCACCCAGCCGCAGCCTGTACCGGCATCGTCATCTCGCCGTAGGCATCGCGCGCACGAATCTCGACCTGGGACCAGTCGATCGAATCGGCTGCCGCAGCCACCCAGAAGTTGCCATTCGAGGCCGAATAGCTCGAGTGCAAGCCGCCAGGGTCCTTGACCCCTACCTCAGCGTGCTCGACCGGGGTCTTGCCCAACGCATCGAAGATGGTTCCGCCAAACAGGAACTTCGGCGCACTGCCTGCGCCATCGTGACACCCCATGCAATCGAGGGTCGCATTGTGGTGCCCATTGGCCACCGATGGACTTCCCGCCGGATCGTAGGGGTGATTCCAGAAACCGTCGCCACCGCTGTCGTCAGCGTCCACCTGAGCGTCGTCAGCATCGACCTGAGCGTCGTCAGCATCGACCTGAGCGTCGTCAGCTTCACCGTCCGTGGCGGCTCCTTCATGTTCATCCGCATCCTGCGCCAACGCGTCAGGAGCAACTTCGGCTTGTGGGTCCATGGCGGCGTCCTGCCCGCCCGCTGCGCCCCCCTGCCCCGACTCCTCTACCGCCGCGTCGTCAGATGGTTTGCCTGCAGAGCCTCCGCTTCCTGCCGAGGCATCTTGCAGCGATTGTGGAGCGCTGTCCGATGACGAGCAACCTGCGGCGACAGACACGCCGAGAGACACGAGCAGAACGATGGAGCCAGGATTGCGAAGCATGGATGAGCCGGTCCTGGAGCCAACGGTTCGGATCGTAAAGGGGGAAGCGAGACTACCTCGTCCCGTCGACCCGGTACCGGGCCAGGTCCACGTGGATGTGATCACGATGATCGGCGTTGAAGTAGGGGGTCAGGACGTTGCTGAAGATCGCTTCGTCGAAGAGGCGACGCGCCAGCGATCGGAGGAACTGCCCCTCCGGAGGGACCGAGGCCTCGGAGGTGGGGCCGAACTGCAGCAGCACCGATACCTGCCTGTGGTCATCGAGCACGAAGCCGAACAGGTCCATCGCATTTGCAAAGCTGTGCTCGCTCGCGAGGGTGGTGGCTGTGATCGGGCGGCACTGGTACGCGGTGCCGTGAAGCACCCCTGTCACAGCGTGCTTCAGGTGCTTCATCGATTCCTCACGTACGATGCGCTCGAATCTGGCCATGGCGATCGCCATGCCGCAGCTGACCAGCGGGGAGTTCCATCCGATGCCGGCAGGACCGCGCTCGTAGATCACCACCTGGGGAGCGCCGCAGGTGTGCTTGCCTCCTTGGCCGGAGCGCATGGGAAGACTTGCCTTGCGCCAGGTCACTCCCTCTGAGGTCAGGCGCGACTCGCAGTCTGCGAAGACTTCAGGCGGACCGCCGTTCCAGTTGTCCGTGGGGTCGGTGTTGCCGCGCCAGGGATCGTGGAAGGTCTGCGCAGAAGCGGCAGGCGGCGGAGCAGGCTCAGGCGGTGTATCGGCGCGGGCTGATGCTGAAACCGCTGGAGGCGCTGCAGGAGGCAGCGCGGCAACCGGAGGCGGTCGTACGGGCGCAGGACCGACCTCGCGCGAGCCGCACCCAGACAGCGCGATGGCCGAGACGGCGACAAGCGCAGCGCTTCGCAGCATGGAAGCAGAATACGCCTTATCCACGCCTTGGGTGGGTCTTGAGGAAGATGTCCAGGTATGCCAGAATGTCCTCCGGTCGTGCCGCCAGCACTGTGATAACCCGGATGGAATACCAGAGTCGCAAGCGAGACGCTGCCGATGCCCAAGACAGGTCATTGTGCCGTTGAACGCCGCAGCTGGAGCGTTCACCTCAAAGCCGCACTGGTCGCCCTTGTCGCATTTGGGTGCGGAAAGGCTTCGCCTGTCGACACGTCGCTCGATGCTGCGCCTGCGGCAGTGCCCATCGCATCGGCTGCCCCGAGCGCTTCGGCGCCTGCGGCTTCCAAGCTGCGGCTGCACCCTTTCGCCAAGCTGAGCGCCGGGAACTCGAACCTGCTGCCCGCGCACGGCTATGTGCTCTTCGCCTACAACGACCTGCTGTTTCGCGCCACGCCCGAGGGCCTTCACCAGGACCTCGCGCTCATGAAGGGCTTCCACCGCGATTGGAGCGAGCTGGACGCATTCGGGGTGTGGCCTGCGTTTGCGTTCGCCGAGGTCAATGTCAAAGACCGGCGGTATCTGCCACCGGGGGAAGAACCGGCTTTGATTCGGTGGTCGGAAGGAAGAGGATGGTTTCATACCCGTCTCCAGGTGTACAGCGACCGTATCACTGCCGTCGCTCCTTGGTCCGAGGGGCGCAGTCTTGGCGCTGCGAACATCAATCCGACCGTCGAGTCATTGTACCCAACCCAATCGGACTGGGATCCCCATTGGCGCCTTTTTCAGACCGGCGACACGCTTAGCGCAGCGTGTCCCGACGGTCTGTGCAAATGCAAGACGTGGGACCGCTGGGGATATCTCGAGACGGGAAAATGCACGACTCCCGCGCCTAGCCCGCAGTGTGCTCCATCGCCGGATTCAAGACCCACAGACGGCAGGTGCATGGCACGTCTAGAGCTCTTCGCCAACCGAGCGGCGTTCAGCTCTCTGACGTCCGGCCACGTATTCGCGCTCGGAGTCGATACCACTCTCAAATCACGCCCCGTGAGCGTCGAGCGCTGGGAGCCAGGCAAGGTCGATAGCATCCTTGAACACCTGGATGTGCCCGGTCACCGGCCAGCGGACGTGGACTACCGTATGCTCGTCGTGTCTGGAACCGAAGTCTACGTTCATAAGCTCACGAAACCCTATATTGCGTTGTTCGACGGCACCGGTTGGAAACCGTCGCCGCTGCCCAAGGAGGGAACGACCATCTCGCGATTGATTGCGTCGGAATCTGGTACAGTCTGGGCGATCGCGCAGGGGCGGCTGTACGAGAAAACTCGAGGTCAGACCTGGCGACCGATGAACGACGTTGTTGCGTCGCCGGCACATCTGGACGAAATAGCGTGGTCCGAGCCCGACAATCTCTGGGCCATCGACAGGACTGCGCACCTGTTGCTTGGGCCACCTGCCGGCAAGCAGGTCATGGAGTTGCCCTCTGCCGACCTGGTAGCCAAGAGCCGGCAGGAGGACATGATGCCGGTGACACCGGCGTGCACCAGCATCTACGTATCCATCCATGCCCCCATCACCGAGTTCCAGACGTTCCCCGAGGTGAGAGCAGCGATCCAGGGTGAGCCTGCAATCAAAGGTCTGCAGCTCACTCTGGCCAAACGGGTCGGCAGGCTAGAACTGGGCGCAACAGTCTCCGATTACACCGTGGCAACCAGGTTCATCGAGGTGTTGCGATCGAGCTCCCCCTCGTTCAAGCCGACCCTATGGTGCCACGAACCTAGGATAGCCAAGGTGCTTCTGTCGACATCGTAATCATGGAGGTAGCAGATGTGCGGCTGCCCCGGTCCACCTAGCTCGCTTCCCGTCGAAGCCATTCAGACATCGAAGCCACTTCTCGTGATGGATGCGGCGCGATCCCTCGAGCTGAATACCGCGATCGTGCCGGCGTCTGTCGAGTCAGGAGCGTCATCGTCGGCTGCGCCTCGACCGGTTCCGTCGACAGCAGTGACAGTGTCCTCAGCGGAGCCGCCCCTGCCGCAACCCGTTCCTGTGCGACAGTTGGGACTGGCTCCCATCCTGCTCCTCGCCGCTGTGACCCTGGCCTGCGCTGCTGTCGTGCGCGCTCTATGGGGAACGAAGCGCCGGACCCTGTCCGTCGCGATGGCTGCGACGGTCATGGCACTTGCAATTCCCTCCGCCGTGCTCTGGCTTCGTCGCGCCCCGCGAGCGGTAGCTCCACCCCCATCGTCGCTGGGATCCGCTTCGGTTGCCGCGTCCGCGCCCTCGGCGCCAGCTTCGGCGGCGGCGAGCGCTGTGGCGAAGCGAGGGCCGCCGTACCTGCATCCGAAGGAAGCCACGCTGGTCATCGCCCATGGGCTTATCGCTGATGCATGGGTCAATTCCTTCAGTACTGCTGGTCGTCAGCTCGGCGATGAGGCCATCCGCGCCGAGGTCGGTTTCCCCACGACGGGCCTCACAGCAGGAATGCGGTACGCTGTGGATCACTATGAGGAGGACGGTTGGGGTCGGCCGTTTCAGCTGAGCCACAAGGGATCGAAGGTACGGATTTCGAGCGCTGGCGAAGATGGCGCCTTCGGCACTCCAGACGACATCACAGTGGAGTTTCGCGGTGCCGAGCGCAGGGCGTGGACCTGGGCGGAGCGGCGACACGCCTTCTTCGTGCAGGCTCTGGTGGATCAGACCGTGCTCTTCTACCACCGCGAGCCCGGCAAGGTTTTGCACCGCATCAGGCTCGCCCAGGAGCTTACGGGTCAATCGCTCTTCGGCGTGCTCCTCGACTCCGATTTTCGTCCTGGCGCTCTTGCTAACCTTTTGTCTCGACTCGCGGAGCCGCCTGGCAGCTCGCTGGTGATGGCTGTGCTGCCAGTTGACGACTTCTACTACTATTAGCCTGGAATTCCATCATCGGCGGCGGGGTCACCAGGACCCGTTCCTGCCGGCGTTGACCCTTGCCTCGCGCGCCTGAAGGCGGTACCTTTTCGATACGGCCGCCATGCGGCCTCCACATCCTGGAATTCCGGGCCGCGGTCGGCGAGTCGCACCGACTTTCGGTTCAGGTCGTTCTCGGAGGTGGGACGCCTGCAGCCCAAGGGAGGCTCCGTGACCCGGACGAAGGTCGCGGTCGATTGCCACGCAGCAGCGTGGCGGGTCGATCGGCGACCGCAGTTGCTGCGCACCGGAAAGGGGTCGCCCATGGATCACAGAAACATTCCACTTCGGATACTGTGCATCATTCCCGGGCTTTCCGTGATGATCGGCACCCTCTACGTGCTGCGCACGTGGGTGGAGCCGTGGATGGCCGACGCGATCATCTTCGGGCAGAAGGGATGGCTGGTGAAGGTGCTTCACCTCAACTACATCCTCCTGTCGATCATCGCCGGGATGATCTATCGCAACGCGATCTTCCGCGGCCGAATTCCGGAATGGGCGGAGGAGGGCTTCCGGACCACGCGCCTGTTCATCAAGTCCGGCGTGGTCATGCTCGGCTCGCTCTACACCCTCCAGAGCCTGGCCAAGGTCGGAGGAATTGCCATTGCGCTGATCCTGGCCTTCGTGTTCGGAACCATCGGCGTCGTGATGCTGCTGGGCAAGCGCCTCGGCATGGATCGGGCCATGATCGGAGTCATGGGCGCTGCCTGCGGCGTGTGCGGCGTGTCCGCAGCCATCGCCACCTCCCCGGCCGTCAAAGCCAAGCCCTCCGATGTCGCGCTCGCCATCGCCACCGTGCTCGGCTTTGGCATCATGACCATGTTCATCTCCCCCTTCATCGGTCACATGCTTCAGCTGTCCGACTACCAGTTCGGCGCCTGGGTGGGCACTGGGATCCTCAACTCCGGACAGGTCCTCGCCACGTGCCTGGCCTTCAATCCGACCATCGCGCCAGGCACGGCCGTGGCCTACGGCGAGATCTGGAACGTCGTGCGCGTGATCTCCATCCCGTTCGTGGTGTTCGTGATCACGCTCTGGTACTGGCGCGCCGAAGCTGCGGCCGAGAAGCTCTCGCTGGGCGCGATCCTGCGCGACAAGTTCCCGATCTTCGTGCTGGGCTTCTTCGGCATGACCGCCCTGTCTTCCCTGGGAATGCTCGGGCAGGAAGGTTCAGCCACGCTCAAGCTGATGCGCGACGTGATGAGCTGGATCTTCGGCATCGGGCTGGTCGGCCAAGGCGCCTACATCGACCTGCGCGAAATCCGGGCCGCTGGAGGCAAACCCCTGAAGGTCGGGCTGACCGCTGGCGTGCTCAAGTACGCGCTGGCCTTGATCGTCATTCTCATCCTCGTGTCCAGGGACGCGAAGTTCTAGGAGGGAGCCATGTCGCGAACCCAACCCAGCTCCGGCAAGATGACCGTGTTCCGGTCGGACCGGCACGAGGACCTCGCAGCCATGGTCTTCGTGGCATGTCTGGTCTGCGTCGTGCTCGGATACATGGCCTACGTGGTGCCGAGCATCGAGCTGAAGGCGCCGAGCGACGGCAAGCTCCTGAGCGTTGCCGTGCAGCAGGACGGCCAGGTCAAGAAAGGGGATGTGCTCTATTCGCTCGAGGTTGCGGACAAGAAGTACGTCCAGGGCCAGCTGCAGACGCAGACGGTGAAAAAGGAAGTCAAAGCCAACACCAACGGCAAGGTGCTCGCGGTCAAGGTCAAGCCAGGTGACGCAGTCAAGAAAGACAAGAGCGTCATCCTGGTCCTCGATCACGAGAAGGGCACGTTGCCCTGATGAAGATCCTGCTCGCGATCGACCCGAACGCAAAAGCAGCCCGGACCGCACTTCGGCTTTCGAGCATTCTGCACGCGGAGCTGACCGTGCTGTTCGTGCACGACGCGAGCTGGAACGAGTACCTTGGAAGCGATTGGCTTTCTGGCAGCAACTCGCGCGGAGCGTTTCTCGAGTATGTTCGCGACGACGAGGCGCAGGAGGACGCGCGCACGCAGATCGTGTTCAAGGCGATGTCGGGCAGTGCTGCCTACCGTTGGAAGTCGGTGACAGGACGGGTCACCGACGAGATCCTGAGGGAAGCGGCCCAGGGATACGACTTGTTGATCATGTCCAACCCGTTCCGTCGCGGACTGGAAGTGGTGCGCGACGCCGTGGAAGTGGTCGCGCGCCGATCGCCCTGCGATCTGGTCCTGGTGCGCCCAGGGGAAGGCAGCGAGCCGGCGTCGGAAGCCTGACTCGGGTGGCAGCCGGGTGAAGGACATCGCGCAGCCCTCGCACTGTGACCACGCGCCGCGGGGTGGACCCGTGGCCAAACGCCGCCGCCGATGAACGCCGGACTGGACGAAGCACCTGAGAACGACGGATTCTGGTCCAGGGGCTGCCCCCCCGAGTGAGGAGCGACCACGATGAAATGCGTGACCCTGCTGAAGCTGTGCGGATTGCTGCTGGTGGTCTCGCTCGGCTGCGGCAATGAGCCCGAAAGTGGGGAAGTCCCAACTGCCAGTGAGGATGGTGGTGATGCCGCAGGAGGCTTCGCAGGCACCGCCACCGGCGGTAAAGCCGGCAACGCGTCAGGTGGCTCAGCCGGTTCGATTGCGGGTGGAAGCAGCGGCAAGGGTGGCGTCGGCGGCAGCAGCGGCACCGGCGCCACGGGCGGCACAAGCAGCAGCGGCGGGCAAGGTGGGCAAGCCGGAGTCAGCGGTCAGGGTGGCACGGGTGGACAACCGGTCTGCACAGCCGAGACCTGTCCTGACGGCTGCTGCTCCACGTCGGGTGAGTGCAGCCACTACGGCTGCAAATGGTACGGCGTGCCCTGCGAGGCCAGCGCCTGCAACAGCATGGGCTGCGACAACGAATCGCAGTGCATGATCTGCGAGCCAGGCGGCATGTATGGGACTCTATGCCACGCTTGTGAGCCGGATTGCGCAGGCAAGGCTTGTGGCGACTTCGACGGATGCGGTTCTCGATGCGAGGGCACCTGTCCGTCTGGTCAGTTCTGCTCGGTGGCTCTGGGCAAGTGCGAAGCGGTGTGCAATCCCGTGACGTGCCCCCACGGCTGCTGCACGGCCGAGGGCAAGTGTGCGGCAGGAACGACCGACGACGCCTGCGGAGAATCGGGCAAGGCCTGTGCGCCGTGCCCGTCGGGCGGAGGGTGGTGCATACCGCTGCCTGGTCAGTATCCAGGGCATTCCCCCGGAGGCGCCTGCCAGGCCTGCAACTCCACCACATGCCCCTGGGGCTGCTGCTCGACCGACGGCCATTGCGCGCTGTCGGCCTCCCACACCGAATGCGGACATCATGGCGCGCCCTGCGTGGACTGCACGCTCGCCGGGGGACCGTGCGTTGCCGGCTGGAATCAAGGATCGTTGGGCAATACGTCGTGCACGAACTGCGAGCCGTCCTGCGCAGGCAAGTCGTGTGGCGATTCCGATGGATGCGGCGGCGCCTGCGAGGTCGCGTGCGCACCCGGACTGGTGTGCGTGGTCGGACGCAGCACGATCGCTGATGGCTGCCACGCGTGCGGACCCCTGAGCTGTCCGGAAGGCTGCTGTACACCGGATGGCGCATGCGTCCGCAACGACAACCAGCACCCCCATGCGTGCGGCTGGGCCGGTGCAGCCTGCATCGACTGCGGCAATCAAGCCTGCTACAGCACCGGTTGCGGCAGCTGCGGTGGCATATGCATGGGGGCCACGTGCATGCTCGACGGCTGCGGCCAGCTGTGCCCTGGCGCGGCCAACTCCTGCGGAGGCGGGGCCGAATGCAAGGTCATCCAAGGCAAGGCCTCGTGCCAGTTCGGCTCACCGCCCTGCGACTCCGTGAGCTGCGACGGATGCTGTGACGGCGGTGTCTGCAAGGTGGGCAACCTTCCCCAACGGTGCGGATCCGGCGGCGTAGAGTGCTCCGATTGTGTTCTTAAGAGCACGACCTGCGACACTGTCACGCGAACGTGCCTGGGGTGCACGCCCGATTGCTCGCAGGCTTCCTCGTGCGGGAAGTCCGATGGATGCGGAGGCGTCTGCAATGCGGCGAAGGGGGGAACCTGCCCATCCGGGAGCTCCTGCGACTCCGCTGGAAGCTGCGTCTGCAACCAGGCGAGCCAGGCGTTGTGCCCGGTGGGCTTCCCCAATACCACTTGGCAATGCATTGATGTCGCTTCTGACCCGGCCAATTGCGGGGGGTGCAGCAATCAGTGTGGTGCGGGCGCGGCGTGCGTCGCGGCGCAATGCGCCTGTCCGACCGGACAGCACTATTGCTATCTCCAGTGGGGATGCGTCGACCTGCTGCACGATCCAGAGCATTGCGGATACTGCGGCATGAAGTGCCCGAGCGGGGTGTCGTGCACCGATGGGCTCTGCGGCTCATGTCCAGGTGGAATGACCACCTGTGGCTCGGAGTGCGTGGACACAGCCACCAACGCGAAGCACTGCGGCCAATGCAACGTAGCATGCGCGAGCAACCAGTGCGCTGCGGGCAAGTGCGTGTGTCCCGGCGCCACGACCGCATGCGGGACGGTGTGCACCAACACCGATGTAGATCCTGACAACTGCGGCAAGTGCTTCCAGGCTTGCAGCGCGGGGCAGTCATGCGTAGGGGGGCAGTGCCAGTGAGATGGGTGCAGACACCTGCTTGCACCGGTACGGGACTTCGATGAGGGAATGTGGCGCTGGGAGGCGTGGGCGGCGGGTTGGACTGTCGGCGCGTAGGATATTCACCGCCCCCCGGCCTGTCGGCCGACCCCCTCCGGATCTGCCGCATCCCGTTGGTACTCGATGCGGCAGCCGGAGGGGGTGCAGAGCCTCTTTCATCGCGAGTCCCGCGCCGTATTCAACCGCCGACCCGGACGCCGCCGAACCGCATGCCGCTCGTCGATCGGTGCTGCAAGACGGGACTTCATCGAGCATGATCTGTTGAACCGTGGCCTCTCGAACGGGGTATGATACCGGCATGGTGAGAACCCTGCGTCCGTTTCGTTGGGCAGGCCTTGCGCTTGTGCTGGCCGGGTGCAGCACGGACGCTGGCTCCGGGGAGCAGCAGCTTCCCAACCAGGACGCGTCGGTGACCGATGCGAGCCTGGATCAGCCAGGGGGCTGCAAACCGCTGTCGTGCAGCCAGATGGGGGCAGAGTGCGGGAAGGCGCCAGACTCCTGCGGCGGCGTGGTTCAATGCGCAAAGTGCGGAGCCGGAGAGTTCTGCGGTGGCGCAGGGCCGAACAAGTGCGGCAAGACGCCCTGTGCAGCCAAGACGTGCGCGACAGCAGGGGCGCAGTGCGGGGTGGCTTCGGACGGGTGCGCATCGGTGATCGATTGCGGGCCGTGCGCATCGGGGACGTGCGTGGGCAACCAGTGCGTTGCAGGCGGCGCAGGGGGGAGCGGCGCCGGAGGGAGCGGCACGGGGGGAGGCGGCGGAGTGGGGCAAGGGGGAGAGCCTGGAACAGGAGGGATAGGACAGGGGGGCGTCGCAGGGGAGGGGGGAATCAGTGGAAGCGGCGGGATGGGTGGGAGCAGTGGGACCGCAGGGGATGGGGGCGCTGCTGGGACGCAGACGACGGGCGGGGCTGGCGGCAGTGCTGGCGCGGCGTGCGCACCGATGGGAAGCGCCTGCACGGTAGCCGGGGATTGCTGCACGAACCTATGCGGCGGGAACGTCTGTTGTGGCGGATTCGTTCTGGACCAGGAGTGCGCTCATGACTTTGAGTGCTGTCCAGACGGGTTGTGCGTGGATGCGGTGTGCTGTTCCGTGTCCTCGGTTCCCTGCCAGGCTAACTGGGAGTGCTGCTCGGGGTTGTGCGACTACGACAAGACGTGCGCGTGACGATTCGAAGAGGGGGCGGGGGCTGACTCTCAAATTTGAGCAGAGGGTGCCCCCGAAGCAAGTAGATCTTGGCCGAGGCATGCCGTGGCATGCCCGCCTGGGGCATGCTGGTAGCATGCCGCCACGGACTCTTGGGCTACCTGGAGCTCAGTGTAGGAACGCAGTGTTCTCTGTTGCGGTGTTCTCTGTTGTGGCGGCTTGCCATGGGCAAGCCATAGACGGGCATGGCACTGCTATGCTCTGCAAGAGGATCCTATCTTCGCCCGAGGAGTCGTCGGAGCTCGTGTGCCGCGGAGCGGGCACGCTCGATCGGGTCGAGCCGTTCAGCGGCAGTAGCGGGGACTTCGCGGATGTTCGTGGAGCCGCACTTGGGGCAGGAGAGGATGAGATCGCCAGGGGACAGCAGGTCGCCCTGGGAGCGGATGATGTGCCAGCCGCAGTCCCTGCAGACTCGTTTGACGGATTGGGGAGCGGGCATGAGGGCCTCCGAGGCGATAGGATAGCAGACGCGGAAGGCACGGTCGCAGATCCCAGTGATTTCCGATCTGGTTTGACTCGGAGGTGGTGGTGGAGGGACTATTCGGGCAGGAGCTGTTGTCATGAACTCTGGCTCAGGGATCCGGACGTTTGTGCTAAACGGCGCTCTCACGGTTGGGTGCGTCGTGGTGGGCGGATGCGGGACAAGCTCCGAGACCACCGGGCCTCCGCTGACGTGCGGTCCGGGAACCGTGGAAGTTGGGGGGCAGTGCGTGCCGGGCGGGACCGGAGGCAGTGGCGGGGTGCAACTGGAGGACGCCAGCGCCGGGAGTGGTGGGAGCGCGGGCTCGGGCGGTGAGCCCGTGGACGCGGGTGAAGCCGAAGCTGCGGACCCGTCCGGGAACTGTCCGAAGGGGCTGCGCGGGCCGAAGATGGTGGAGGTGCCCGCTCCGGACGGGACCAGATCGTACTGCATCGATTCGACCGAGGTGTCAAAGGGGCACTACGATGTGTTCACGGCGGCGAAGATGCTTCCCAACGCCACCTGGGACCTGAGCGGACAGCCGCCCCAGTGCTCGAAGAACGACAGCTTCTGGATCGCCGTAGCGCTGGCCTTCCGAGTGTGAAACCGAAGAAAGAGAGCGTTTCGAACGAATGACAATCGATAGGTCGCGCTCCCGTTCCCGTGCCGGAGCCGCCGACTTGCCTGTTTCCCAGTTCGGTCAATATTTGCTGATGTCAAGCATGCGACGCTCCTGGCCGGCGCTGCATTGCAGTCCGGAAGTTATCATCCGACGGGTCTCGCGACCAATGATGGATTTGGAATCGAACTCGTCCTGCCGTCGCGCCGAAACGCGCTGCGACCGGAATTGGAATGTGCCTACGGATGATTCGCCTACACCCCATGGTTCTGAGCCGGCCCGAGCACATCTCCCGTCGGTGGGGCGTGCGCGACTGCCTCTGTAGTGGCTTGCCACGGGCAAGCCTCAGGCGGGCATGGCACTGCCATGCCTTGCAAGATGACGATCCCACCATCGGCGAATGACCCGCCCACAACCCCACCGTCCCCGCAATCCCCATTCGGGTGATGTCGCGAGGTTTAAGTCCAGGGGCGCTCCCCTGGATTGTTCGGACGAGATCGAAACCGTGCCTCGGGACAGCCAAGGGCCCCGATTCCGAATCGATCCGCGGCCTTGTTGCCTCCCCTGGCTCCCGATTCGGTATACAATCTGCCCCCAGACTTGCGGGGCGACTGAGCGGGCGCCCCGCCGGAGGCTATGGTCATGGCTTGGAAGCTGCGTTGGCTCTTGTGTTGCGGGTGCGTCGCGTCGTTGGCCTCGTTCGGTTGCCAGGCCATCGTCGGCATCGAGGACATCTCCGAATCCCCGCCCGTAAACGGCGCTGACAGCGCCCCGGACGTCGCGCCTGACAGCTCTCCGGACGCGAATCCCGACGTGTCGCCCGAGACCCAGCCAGAGACCTCCCCTGACACAACCCAGCCCGATGGGGATGCTTCCCAGGACGTCACGCAGGACGGCGACGCTCCGAACCCCTTGGATGCGCCGGACGGCGCTGAAGGCGATGCGGGCGAGCCGGGCGTAGCGACCGTGGGCCAGCCCTGCACCAAGCCGAGCGCTCTTGCCTGCGCCGGCCACGCACAGAAACTCGTTCTGTTCTGCGATCCCAGCACCAACAAGTGGACCGCCCTGCAATCCTGCTCGGGCCAGCAGCTGTGCGACACCCAGGACGGCGTCACCCAGGGTTCCTGCCAGGATCCGGTGGCGCTGTGCATCGGCCACCAGCCGGCGGACAAGGTCTGCGACGGCAAGAAGCTCGTGGTGTGCGGTCCAGACCTGGTGACCAGCACCTCCACCGACTGCCCGAACGTCTGCGCAGCCGGCGCCTGCTCCGGCTCCTGCACCCCGCAGGAAAAGGACTGCCAAGGCCAGGTCCCGCGCACCTGCGACGCGCAGGGCGCGTGGCAGCCGGAAACAGCTTGCCCCTACGGCTGCGATCAGGGCGCCTGCACCGGCGAGTGCGTGCCGGCCTCCAAGCAATGCAACGGCAAGATACCGCAGCTCTGTGACGACAAGGGAGCATGGCAGGACGGGACAGCCTGCGGGTTCGCCTGCGTGGCCGGCGACTGCTCGGGCTCCTGCGCGCCTGGCGAAAAGACCTGCAATGCGCTCGTTCCGCAGCAGTGCGATCAGACCGGCACCTGGCAGGACGGTGCGGCTTGCCCCTTTGTCTGCACAGCCGGAGCCTGCACAGGCGAGTGCCACCCGGACGACAAGCAATGCGCTGCTGGCAACACGCCCCAGCTTTGCGATGCGAACGGCACGTGGCAAAGCGGAGCGGCCTGCACTGCGGTCTGCAGCGCTGGCGATTGCGTCGGCTCCTGCACGCCGGCCGACAAGCAATGCAGCGGCAAGATCCCGCAGACCTGCAACAGCGGAGGGGCCTGGATCGATGGTACGGCCTGCGCGCACGTCTGCAAGAGCGGCGATTGCATCGGGGTATGCGATCCGAACGCCAAGCAGTGCTCGAACAAGATCCCGCAGACCTGCGACGCCGATGGCGCGTGGCAGAGCGGCACGGCATGCCCGTTCGTCTGCTCCGCAGGAACCTGCAGTGGCGAGTGCAATCCGGGCGCTGTGGAGTGCGGCTCTGGAGGCATTCCGAAGCTGTGCAACGCGCAAGGCCTCTGGGAGAGCAGCACCCAGTGCCAGTACGTGTGCATCGCTGGCGTGTGTACCGGGGAGTGCTCGCCCGGCGCCAAGCAATGCTCGGGCAAGACCCCGCAGACGTGCGACGGTCAGGGGCAATGGCAGAACGGCACCGCATGCCAGTACGTGTGCACAGCGGGAAGCTGCGGCGGGGTGTGCAATCCGACCGACGTGCAGTGTGCGGGGAACGTTCCGCAGCTGTGCGACAGCTCGGGCCAGTGGCAGAGCCAGGCTGCCTGCTCCTACGTATGCGCAGCAGGCCAGTGCTCGGGCGTGTGCGTGCCCGGCTCCAAGCAGTGCAGCGGCAACATCCCGCAGCTGTGCGACAGCAGCGGCCAGTGGGCCAACCAGGCCGCCTGCCCGTTCGTGTGCAGCGCCGGGGCCTGTACCGGTGGCTGCACCCCTGGGACCCATCAGTGCAACGGCTCTGTGCCGCAGACGTGTGATGCGGGCGGACAGTGGGTCGACGGGACAGCCTGCACGGGCGGGACGCCGATCTGCAACGCAGGAGCCTGCCAGCCCTGCCCGTCGGGATACGCGAACTGCGACGGCTCCAGCGCCAACGGCTGCGAGGTGAATCTCAACGCGGATCCGACGCACTGCGGGTCGTGCACGAAGGTGTGCAGCACGGTGCACGCGACGGCGACGTGCACCGGTGGGAACTGCGCGATCGTGTGCGCGAGCGGATGGGGGAACTGTGACGGCAACATCGACACGGGGTGCGAGGTGGATCTCAACACCAGCACGGGCAACTGCGGGAGCTGCGCAAAGGCCTGCGGCTCGGCGAACGGCACGCCGAGCTGCGCGAGCGGCGTTTGCGCAATCGCGTGCGGTTCGGGCTGGGGCAACTGCGACGGGGTGACGGACAACGGCTGCGAGGTGGACCTCAACTCCTCGCTGGGCAACTGCGGCGCTTGTGGGGTCGTCTGCAGCCCGATCAACGGGCAGCCCTCGTGCACCAGCGGCACGTGCGCCATCCAGTGCAACACCGACTTCGGCAACTGCGACAACAACGCAGCGAACGGCTGTGAGGTCGCGTTCAAGACCGACATGAACAACTGCGGCCAGTGCGGACACGTATGCAGCACCGCGCACGGAACAGGGGCATGCCAGGGCGGCATCTGCGTCATGCTCTCCTGCGCGACCGGCTACGACGACTGCAACAACACGGGCGACGACGGCTGTGAGGTCAACCTGAACACCGACGAAGGCAATTGTGGTACGTGCGGCCACGTCTGCAACAGCTACAAGGGCACGCCGGTGTGCAATTCCGGCTGGTGCGGAATCGACTGCGGCATTGGACGCTGGAATTGCGATGGCGACCCTGACAACGGCTGCGAAGCAACCCTCGCGTGCGGCTTCGGTCCGAGCTGCAACCAGCTCGCGACGGACTGCGGACGTTCTGGAATGGAGAGCTGCTGCGCGAACAGGGGTATCACAGGAACCACCTTCAATCGCAGCAACGACTCCAGCTATCCCGCTACGGTTTCCAGCTTCAATATCGACAAGTATGAGGTGACGGTCGGCAGGTTCAGGAAGTTCGTGGCCGGATATCCTACGAACAAGCCCAAGAACGGGGAAGGGAAGAACCCAAGCAGCGTCGGCGACCCCGGGTGGCAGGCCCTGGCCTACGATCCCGAGCTGCCCAGCACGCAAGCAGCCCTGACCACTGCCATCAAGTGCGGAACACAGCCGACCTGGACCGATGCTCCGGGCCAGAACGAGAATCGTCCCATGAACTGCGTGACCTGGTTCGAGGCGTATGCCTTCTGCATTTGGGACGGTGGCCGCCTGGCGAACGAGGCGGAGTGGAATCTGGTGGCTGCGGGTGGCCCGGCGCCTGCGGGTCAACGCTATTATCCCTGGTCGTTCCCCTCCTCCTCGACCGCCATCGATCCGGAAAACGCGAGCTACTCCACCTCGTCCGGTCAGTGCAACGGCGACGGGTTGCCGGGGTGCACGGTGGCGGACCTGATCCGCGTGGGGTGGCGTCCGCTCGGCTACACGCGATACGGACAAGCCGAGATGGCAGGCAATGTCGCGGAATGGGTCGTCGACTGGTATGCGGCGTACATGAATCCCTGCACCAACTGCGCAGCCTACTCAGGTGGAACCAACAGGGTTGTTCGAGGCGGAAGCCTCTTCGGGCTGGCCGCCGACCTGGACACGCTCAAGCGAGGTCACGTCCTGCCTACCGCGAGATCCGCTGGATTCGGCATCCGTTGCGTGAGGAACTGAAGTAGCCATCCTGGCTTTCTTGGAGACGTCATCATGGGTGAAGTAACCGACAAGGACATTCCGGTAGGCGCAGGCGACATCCTCGCCGGAAAATACCGTATCGAGCGCGTGCTCGGCGCCGGAGGTATGGGCGTCGTCGTCGCGGCTCAGCACATCACCCTCGGCCAGCACGTCGCGATCAAGTTCCTCCTGCCCCACGCCTGCGCCATGCCCGAGGCGGTGGAGCGGTTCCTGCGGGAAGCGCGGGCGGCAGTACGCATCAGCAGCGAGCACGTGGCGCGGGTGAGCGACGTGGGCACGCTCGAGACCGGCTCTCCCTACATGGTCATGGAGTTCCTGCAGGGGCGCGATCTGGGGCAGGTGGGCGCGGAGCGCGGGCCGCTGCCCCTGGGCGACGCGGTGGACTTCGTGCTCCAGGCCTGCGAGGCGATTGCCGAAGCCCATTCCCTGGGCATCGTGCACCGCGATCTCAAGCCTGCGAACCTGTTTCTGGCGCAGCGCGCCGACGGAAGCTCCCTGGTGAAGGTGCTCGACTTCGGCATCTCCAAGTCGACGGGCAACGACGGCATTGCGCAAGCGAGCATGACCTCCACGACGGCGGTGATGGGCTCGCCGCTGTACATGTCCCCCGAGCAGATGCGCAGCTCCAAGAATGTAGACGCGCGGACCGATGTCTGGTCGCTCGGGGTGATTCTCTACGAGCTTCTGGCAGGCGCCTCTGCATTTACCGCAGATACGCTCCCCACGCTCTGCGCCAAGATCCTGACCGATCCGCCCCAGCCGCTGCAGCACAAGCGCCCCGACCTTCCGCCCGAGTTCGTGGCCGTGATCGAGCACTCCCTGGAGAAGGACCCATCCAAGCGCTTCCAGAACGTCGCTGAGTTCGCCACAGCGCTTCTCCCGTTCTCGCCCAAGTCCAGGCTCTCTGTGGAGAGAATCGTCAAGGTCATCCAGACCATCGACGCCTCGGCCAGCTCCCTGACCGTGCCGACTTCATCGCAAGCAAGACCAGCTGCGGCCCAGACCAACGCGGCCTGGGGCTCCACCGGAGCGCCCCCCAAGAGCAATTCCGGCATGTGGATCGCGATCGTCGCCGTGATTGCGCTGCTCGTCGTGGGCGCGGGGATTGGCGGCTTCGTGCTCTTCGGTCGTAAGGCGCCAGACGCGCTTGCAGCCGGTGGCAGCTCGGCGACCGCTTCGTCGCCGCCGACGGCAGCGCCTTCCGCACAGGTTTCAGCGGAGGTCCCAAACCCCGTCCCGGTCGCCTCTGCCAGCGCGACTGCAACGTCGACCACGGCTGCAGTGCCACCTGTCAAGCTCGACCCCTCCAAGAAGACTCCGACGCCGCCAGCGACGCAGAGCGCAAAGCCTGAGCCGACGCCACCCAAGCCAACCACTCCCAAGGGAGGGCGGACCGCAGATCCGTTCGATCAGAGATAGCGACGCCATGAACGCAACAACGGATATCGCAAGAACGCTACGCAATCCCCTTGTGTGGGCTGCGATGATCGCCGCGATGACCGCGGCGGGTGGTGCCCTGGCCGACGTGTCGGCAACCGACCGCGTGCTGGCCCGATCTCTCTACGAGCAGGGGCGCGAGCTGATGACGGCTGGCAACTACAAGGAGGCGTGCCCCAAGTTCGCCGAGAGCCAGCGCCTCGACCCTGCCGGAGGCACGCTGCTGAACCTTGCCGCATGCCACGAGAAGGAAGGGCGAACCGCGTCGGCCTGGTCCGAGTTCAATGACGCGCTGGCCCAGGCGCGTCGCGACGATCGGTCGGATCGGCAGCAGGTTGCCCAGGAACGCATCAATGCCCTGACTCCCATCTTGTCGCGAATCACGATCAAGCTTGCGGCTGGCGCCGAGGTCGAAGGGCTCGTGATCAAGCTCGACAACGTCGCAGTCGGCAGGGCGGTGCTGGGAGCAGCGATCCCGATCGACCCCGGGTCCCACCAGATCGAAGCGAGCGCTCCGGGCAAGAAGCCCTGGTCCACCAAGGTGGATATTGGAGCGCAGAAGGACAACAAGGCAGTGGAGATTCCGCCGCTCGAAGCCGGGCCCGCGGCGCCGGCAGGCGCGGTGCCCACCGCGCCGCCCACCGGCTCGGTGGCTCCGCCACCGGATGCCACGTCTGCGCCTCCGGACACCCAGGATTCTGGATCGAGCAAGCGAATGGCTGGCTACATCGTGGGCGGAGCGGGCGTCGTGGCGCTCGGGATCGGCTCCTACTTCGGGCTGCGCGCGTTCTCCAAGTGGGACGACAGCAAGTCGCATTGCCCGAACGGCGCTTGCGATGCCGAGGCTGTGTCTCTGAAGGACGATGCGAATTCCGCTGCATGGGTATCGAACATCGGGCTCGGCCTGGGCCTGGCCGGCGTGGGTGTGGGCGCCTACCTGATCCTCACCTCGGGCAGCTCGAAGGAAGCGCAGCAGCCCGCTTCCGCGCAAGTGCGCTTGCTTCCTCTCGTGGGCTCCAAGAGTGGGGGGCTCGGATTGCAGGGGACGTGGTAAGGCCTCAATTCCCCAGGTCCGCTGCCTATGATCCCCAGTGGATGATGGAGCACCAGATGGGGCCCAATGCCCTGTGGCTGGTCGAGTGGTTGACCGGGGCCCTGGCCCTGGAGCCTGGCATGCGCGTGCTCGACCTCGGGTGCGGAAAGGCCCTGAGCAGCATCTTTCTCGCCAAGGAATTCGGTGTTCGGGTCTGGGCCGCAGACCTGTGGATGAGCCCGGACCACAACTGGCGTCGGGTCTGCGAGGCGGGCGTGGGCGAGCTGGTCTGCCCCATCAAGGCCGAGGCGCACGCTCTTCCATTTGCCCAGGGCTACTTTGACGCGATCGTGTCGATCGACAGCTACCACTACTTCGGCACCGACCAGATGTATCTGGCGTACGTGACCGGCATGCTCCGGACGGGCGGCCAGATCGGGATGGTCACGCCCGGGCTGGTCCAGGAGATTGAAGGGCAAGCGCCAGCGCATCTGACGCAGCCGCAGTCCAACGGCAAGATCTTCTGGGAAGACGAGCTGTGGGGATTCCACTCGCCGGATTGGTGGGGCCAGCTGTGGCGTCGCAGCGGCAAGCTCGAGGGGGTGAAGACCGATCTGCTCGCTGACGGCTGGCGCTTGTGGGCCGACTTCGAGCGCGCGTGCGAGGCAGCGGGCAAGAACCACTTCCCATCCGATGCGGAAGCGATCGAGCGCGACGCGGGCCGCTACCTCGGCTTCGTGCGCGCTGTCGGAACCAAGGTGCGCGGCGAGTGCATGAACTACTACGATCCGGCCTTGGGCGCCGTGGTCGGCGTGGACCGCTGATCGGGCACGCCGAGTCGATCCCCGTTGCCAGAGGCGCGATGTCCCGTATCATCGCCCCATGCGCTTCTTTTCCCGTGCTGCTCCTGCTCTTCCCTGGATACTCCTCGCGCTCGCTGGCTGCGGGGGCAATCCTGAAGTCGTCTCTCCCCCTGCACAGACCGGAGGCTCCGGCGGAGCCACCGACGCGTCGACCGATCAGGCGGACACGTCACCCGGCGGCACCGGCGGCTCGGGCGGCACGATCCTCACCGAAGGCGGCACAGACGCCGATGCGGCGGATGTCGATCCGTGCAGCGACGCGAATTGCCCAGTGGATCAGCATTGCGTGGTGAGCGACGGCGGCAGCACCTGCATCCCGAACCTCTGCAGCGAGCTCGGCTGCTTGCCGACCCAGGTCTGCGTCGCCACCGATGCCGGAGCCTATTGCAAGGACAACTCCTGCACCACGGATCTGCAGTGCGGCGTCCCGCAGTACTGCAACGGCACCATCTGCGTGGACGACGAGTGCGTGGCCGGCTCCACCCGCTGCGAAGGCAAGTCGGTGATGGCCTGTCTTCCCAACGGAAGCGGCGAAGCCACGAAGTACACGTGCGGAAGCGGATCTTCCTACTTCGACAGCAAGTGCTCGGCCGTGGGAAGCCTGGCAACGTGCGGCTGCGAGGATGACTGGGACTGTCCGGCGTTCACCACGTGCGACGTGGACGGCTGCGTGGGAACCGGGCAGAAGCCCACCTGCTCGCTTCCTCCGGAGCCCTTCCAGAACATGCTCCCCACCAACGAGATCAGCTGGGGCGGCACGTTCGCGGACCCGAACGCCAACGGCAGCCCTTTCCCCCCGTCGGCGCAGGTGGTGATGGCGCCGCTGGTCGCGAATCTCGACGACGACAACGGCGACGGGCTGGTCGACGAGCGCGACTTCCCGGAGATCATCTTCACGACGTTCTGCAACCACGACCTGTCCACCAACGGCGTGCTGCGGGCGATTCACGGAGGCGGCGCGAACAAGGGCAAGGACTTCTTCGCATCGTGCGGGACCACGGTGTGGCACGAGGGGACGGATCCCACGACGGTCACGTGCGCGTGTGCAAACGCGGACCTGGACTCGACGGCGAGCCTTGCCGTGGGCGACTTGGACTATGACGGGCTTCCGGAGATCGTAGCGATCACCGAGGGGGCAGGGGCAGCAGACGCAGAGGTCCGGATCTACAGCAACACGGGCGTGCTGATCACCACGAGCACGATCTACCAGGTCGGCGGGCCCAATCCAGCGCCGACGCTTGCGAACATCGACAACGCAGGGTTCGTCGAGATCGTGGTGGGGCGCATCGTGCTGACCCTTGCCAAGCCGCAGGGCGGAACCCTGGGAATCCTCGATCGGTTCGAGGGGAGCATCAACTACGGCAAGAACAACCAGGGCCCGGTGTCGTGCATCGCCAATCTGGTGGGCGACAGCCGTCAGGAGATCGTCGCGGGCACGACCGTGTACCGGTATCCGAAGGCCCCTGCGGGTGCGCAGAAGCGAGCGGATTGCAAGGGTACGGAGACGGACGCAGACGAGATCGCGTGGTGCGCGGGGCAGCTGCCCGTGGTGTGGGATGGCCAGGCGAAGAATGGCACCACCCTGGTTCCCAACGGCCGTCGCGAGGGATTCTGCGCCGTGGCCGACATCCTCGGGGCCGACGTGGTAGCAGCGCCGGGACCCAACAACCCGCTGGACGGCAAGGCCGAGGTGATCGTGATCTCGGCCGGATACCTTCAGATCTTCAACGGCGAAACCGGCGATCAGCTCAGGAACATCCAGCTCGCGCCCTCTGGAGGAGGCACGCCGAACGTCGACGACTTCGATGGCGACGGGTTCCCCGAAGTGAGCAGCGCATTTGCGGCCGCCTTCGTGGTGGCGGACCTGCAGGATCCGACCGTTAACGGCGTGTGCGATGCGTGGCCTCTGGCGCCGGCCGACGACACAGCGCACGTCGCGTCGGTGAACAAGGCGCGCACACCGCCGGCCCAGGCCTGCACGAAGGACTCGGACTGCGGGGATCTGACCCGGTTCGCGTGCAACGAATCGCTGGGCAAGTGCGTGTGTCTGCACAACGGGTGGAAGAGGACGACCGAGGACGACTCGAGCCAGGTGACGGGATCGAGCGTGTTCGACTTCAACGGCGATGGCGCCGCAGAGGTGGTGTACAACGACGAGTGCAGGTTCCGGATCTACGATGGGCTGACCGGGGATGTGTGGTTCCGGGAGCCTTCGGAGAGCAGGACGCGCATCGAGTACCCGGTGGTGGCCGACGTGGACAACGACGGCAACGCCGAGATCGTGTTTGCGACCACGAACGAGTCCGGGTTCTGCTCGGAGTCGCTCAAGAGCCAGTACAACAACGGGATCGAGGTGTGGGGCGACGCGAGCGACCTGTGGGTGTCGGCGCGTCGGATCTGGAACCAGCACGCCTACCATGTGACGAACGTGACCGAGAGCGGGAAGATCCCCGTGTTCGAGGCGGAGAGCTGGAAGACGCTCAACGGGCGCAGGTACAACACGTACCGGTCGAACCCGCGCAACTACGACGTAGCGCCGGACCTCAAGGCTGGCGACGTCCAGGTGAGCTCCCCGGACGCTGCCTGCGGCCAGCTGTCGTCCAAGCTGGACGTCATCGTGCAGGTCCGCAACATCGGCGATCTTCGCGTGGGCCCTGGCGTGGTCATCGGCTTCTACGGCGAATGGACCACGCCGCCGCTGCAGGAGGCGTTGCATGGGCCGGGTGCGGTGGCGCTGACAGCGACGCTGCAGACGAGCCTGGAGCCCGGAGAGGCGGTGCTGGTGACGGTGCACTACGACGCGGTGAACAACGCGCCCGGAGTGCTGCCGGATCAGATCCGGGTGGTGGTCGACGACGGCAACACGGCGCGCGAGTGCGACGAAGGGAACAACGAAAGGAAGATCAAGGTTGATCCTGGAGTCGCGATGGCGGATCTGCGGATCGATCTCGGGGCGGTTTCGAACGCGACGTGTCCGGAGCCGAAGGTGCCGACCACGGTGTACAACGACGGATCGGCGCCTGCCTCGAACGTGCGGGTGCGGTACTACGCGGGCGATCCCAGCGCCGGGGGCACGCCGTTGCACGAGGAGGTCATTCCTGGTCCGATTGCGCCAGGGGGAAACGCCTCGGTCACAGCCACGCTCACCGGATTTCCCAAGGGGCTGCTGGTGCTGATCTACGGCGTCGTGGACCCGGACAATGCGATTGTCGAGTGCAACGACGGCAACAACTCGGACACGGTGGCTGACAAGATCATCTGCAACAAGATCCAGTAGAGGCTCCAGGCTCCGGGCTTCAGGCTTCAGTGGTTTGCCGCTCGGGCTCGGGCTTGGGTTCGGGTTCGGGTTCGGGTTCGGGTTCGGGCTCGGGCTCGCGAGTTTCGGGATATGGGCGCTGCGGCAGGGACTTCGTGCTTGGGGTTTCGGCTTCCGGCGCCGCCTTTTTCCGGTTGCAGCCCGCCCAGGACGAGACCATCGTCCAGCCCATGAGAATTCGACACGTTTCCTGGGGCCTTCCTGTGCTGGCATGGGCTGCGTTGGGCTGCGGTCACTCGGAGGCCGAGTGGCAGGCCCAGCTCGACAAGTACAACCAGCAGGTCATGCAGACCCAGCAGCGCGACAAGAAGATCGCCGGCTTGCAGCAGGAGCTCGACGCGGCCAAGCAACGGGTATCTGCCCTCGAGCAGGAGCTGCAGGCCATGGGCATGGGCCTGGAGAGCAAGGGCAAGACGATCGAGGCGCTCAACGCCAACCTGGCGGAGATGAAGAAGGCCCTCGAGGACTACAAGGCGCGTGCGCGCACGCTCGAGCTGATCAAGGCGCGCATGATCGAGCTGCGCAGGAAGCTCGACGCGCTGGTCAAGCTCGGCCTCAAGGTCAACATCCGCAAGAACCGGATGGTCATCAGCCTGCCTGGCGACATCCTGTTCGACACGGGCAAGACCGACCTCAAGGAAGAGGGCAAGCAGGTGCTGCTCAAGGTGGCTGAGGTCGTGCGCAACGATGCGACCCTTCGCGAGCGGGACTTCCAGGTCGCTGGGCACACCGACAACGCGCCGCTCACCCATGGCCCCTACGTGGACAACTGGGGCCTGAGCCTGATGCGAGCGCGCCAGGTGCTCGTGTTCCTGATCGCGCCCGACAAGGTCGCCAAGCCCAAGCCCGGCTTCCCCAAGACCGAGCCGGGCGGGGGACTCGCCGTCTCGCACTGGAGCGCCGCAGGCTACGGCGAGACCGATCCGATCGTGCCCAACGATGCGCCCGCCAACATGGGCAAGAACCGCCGCGTCGAGCTCGTCGTCGTCCCCAACGTCGAAGAGATGCTCGACCTCAAGTCACTCACGCAGATGTGACCCCCGCCTAGATCGTCTGCCAGCGATCCCGCAGATCCCCCAGCAGCAGCTCACCGAAGTTGTAGAGGTGGTCGCTGTGCGCGGCGGCATCCCCGCCTTCGAATCCCTTGACGTGCATCCCGCGCAGATCTGCCCGGTAGGTCATGACCATGTTGCGCGGTCCGGTGCTCTCCACCGTGCGCCGGGTCATGCTCGTTGCCTGGATCAAGAACGCGGCGGTCTCCTTGGTGCTCGCATGCGGCTGCGTCACCACCGTGGAGTGCGTCACCGACATCAGCTTGTTGCCAAACGCGGCCTCCGAGGCAAAGCGCGTGAACGGTGCCATCCCGATCGGATCCACTTCGCTGGTGGACTTGGGCCGGTACCCCGCGTGCATGCCATCTGCCAGAAGGACAGCGTCGATCCGCTCCACATTGCTCTTGTGCGCAAGGATCTTCAGCACCGCACCGTACCCGGCGCTCCATGCGCTCAGCGCAACCCTGCCAATCTTGCACTGCGATGCTCCAAGCGCATCGTCGAGCCCCTTCTGCGCAACAATGAGCGCCCGGTCGAGCCCGTGTGCGTCGGCGAAGCGAGTCTCGTACGGGCCGGATTGGATGCCTGCATTGATCAGGAGCAACGCGGCTCCTGTCTGGGCGGCGTCGAACTGGGGTTCATAGGTGCTGGCAGCCCCATGGAAATGGATGACAAGGTCGCACCTGTCCGTACGGAACCCCTTGGGAATGTGCAGCAAAGCCACACCCAGGTGCCGTTCGATGGCTCGATCCAGGCCCGCGGGTTGCTCGGCGGCTGGAAGCGGAGGCTGGTCCTGGGGCTCGGCCGCGGTGGGCACCGGTTCGGCCAAAGGCGGGGCAACCACGATTCCGATGTCAGAACGCGTCACAGTACGAGCGTAATGCGCGACTGGACCGCCCCCATCACCGGTCAGAAGCACCAGGGCGAGAGCAGCGATTTCACGCACGATTCTCATGGCACCCGAAGAGGGATCAAGAATCGTTCCGCACACGGCCCGCTTCGGCGTGCTTGATTCGCAGGCGTTTTCTATTGCGCGCTCCTGCGGGGGCCGTTCACCCGTGAGACCTCATTTGCGGACTCGAGGCATCAGTGGGGGCCTCACCCGCTCGTGGGTCGATCGTGTATCATCCCGCCCATGAAAACCGCTGTCGCTCTGGTAGGAAGGCGTTTGCCCGACAACGAGAACCTTGGTATCGGCTATCTCCAGGCCGCGCTCGGAAAGGCCGGTATCGGTTGCCAGCGCCTGGTTCTCAACGACGTCCGCGAAATCGGGACCGTGGCGGACAGCATCGCCCGTTCCGGCGCATCGATCGTAGGCTTGTCGCTGCCGGACGGGGGGTCGGCGATCGCTCCGCTGGCGCTGGGGGAGGCACTGCGGGCACGGGGGTTCCAGGGGCACATCACCTGCGGTGGGCCGTTTGCCACTCTGGCACGCGATTGGCTGCTGCAGCGCTACAGCTGGATCGACAGCGTGGTCCGTTTTGCAGGCGAGGTCCCCCTGGTGCAGCTGGTGCGAGCCCTGGAGCAGGGCGCGAGCGTCAGCAACGTCGCAGGGATCACCACGCGAGCGGGCGATGGCGGCCCGGCTCCGGTCTGCGAAGTCCCGATGCAACTGGCGCCCCGCCACGACGAGATGCCGTCGATCCTCGGATGGAAGGCTGCGCACGTGCTTGCGACTCGTGGGTGTGCGGGGCGGTGTCTGTACTGCGGCCCTGCCGCGCTGCAGCTGCAGGAGCTGGGCGAAGGGAGAAGCGCGGGCAAGAGCCTGGCCGATCTGCGCGCCCTGGGCGTTGGAGGCGTTCGTCGGCGATCGCTGTCCTCGCTGGCCGAGGAGATGGCAGCGCTCTACCACGAGCGCGCGGCCCGGTACTTCTACTTCGTCGACGAGCACCTGCTGCCCTACGGCGAAGCGGAAGCGATCGAGTGGATCGACGGGCTGTCGGCAGAGCTGCAAGGAAGGAAGGTTGGCAAGCTCGGCATCGGCACGATGCTGCGGGCGGACAGGCTGACGCCCGCGATCGTGGAGCACGTTGCCCGCGCGGGCGTGATCCGGGTGTTCCTTGGGGTCGAGTTCGGCTCCGACGACGTGGCGCGCAGCTACGGCAGGAAGGCTCCCCGCGAACACACGCGTGCGATTCTCCAGTCGCTGCGCGACAACGACGTTGCGGTGGTCAGCAATCTGATGATGGTGCACCCGTGGGCGACCGTGGACTCGGTCGAGCAGGACATCGAGTTCCTGGCGTCGGCACCAGCAGGCGTGTTCGAGGCTACGCGCATGATGCCGTACCATGGCACCCGGCTCGTCGAGCGACTGGCGGCCGAAGGGCGATTGGAGGGCAATCCGCTTCGCTACGGCTACCGCTTCGACGATCCGGCGATGGGGCGATTCGCAGACATCTTCACGCGGCTGCGCGCGGAGTCGTTCTGGGATCACAGCATCGCGTACCGGACGCACGACGTGTGGCTGGCTGCACGGCTCGTCAAGCAGCTTCGCGCAGAGCGCCTGACGGCTGGGGTGTTCGAGGAGCTCGAGGAGATCCGCCTGCGCGTCAACGCGCTCTACGCAGAGAGCTTCCGCACTGCGCTTGCCCTGGCGCAGCACGGTTGCGGCGCGTGGGAAGCGGGCGAGCTGGTGCGATCGGCGCGCGACCAGTCGCTCGGATTGCTGCGTAAGCTAGAGAGATGCGTGGGCACGATCCACCGGTCCGTGGGTTGCGAGACGCCCTTCTTCTCGCCGCTCCGGGCTGCTGCAGCTTCGGCGCTGGTGTTCACCGTGATCGGTGCCAGCTCCCCTGCCTGTGGCGGGAAGACCGAAGTGGGAAGCGAGCAGACTCCGCAGTCCGACGCTGCGACGGACGTCGAAGCGGGCAAGGACTCCGCACCCCCGGTGGATGCCAAGCCTGACGTGCCGGTATCCTGCACGCCAGCCGAGTTGGCTGCCGAGCGGGCAGGGGTCACCCAGGCCGTGCAGCAAGCGGTCCCCTGCTTCAACGGAGGGGTTCAATACGTCAATGGCAAGGCCACCGCTTCGTTCAGCCTCGGCTACAATGGAATGGCCACGTTCCACCCATGCGCCGGTCCGTCGAACCAGGCGCGCATCGAAGCCTGGAATGCAGCGGCCCAGACGGCGGTCGATGGTGCCTACGCTCCCTGCCTGCTCAAGCTCGCATCGGACTTCATCCCGATCAGCGGCGGCGCAGAGGCGGAGAACCAGCAGATGGGCAACGCGGTTGCGGCCTCGTGCCCCAATCTGGGCTACTCCCAGATCGTGATCGTGGTGGACGCGAACGGGAAGGTGACGGACGTCAAGCCTGCGGACGGCGCCTCGGTGGACCCGCAGATTCTGCAGTGCGTGAAGAACTCCCTGGCTGGCCTGACCTTCCCTTGCTACGCGGGGCTGACGGTCTGTCCGGAGTACGCAATTGCCGAGTAAGGGAACTAGGAATTAGGAACAGGAATGCGAATTCAGAATTAGGAATGGTGAGCACTTCACCGGCCACCGCAGCACGGGCAACCACGAGCTGAGGGGTGCGTCGGTGAAGTGCGACATTGAACAAGCCCGAAGCGGCGGGGCGCGATGCGGCACGGGTGGTGCCTGCACGGGTGGTGCCAAGGACAATTCGCTTGCAGGGGCAACAGGGCGTGGGTGAGCCAGAGCGAGGATCGCGCCTCAGGTGAGTGTGTTGGGCGGGGGATGAGACCG
>JACRCQ010000053.1 GCA_016218915.1 Deltaproteobacteria bacterium | reverse complement strand
CGCGGCGAGCAGGCAGAAGGTAGGGCTGGCGCGGCGGATGCTCTCGGGACGCACCGCACGATCCCGAGACGCAGGCGCCGTGACGGCCCCGCATGTCGCACCGCCTTCACGATTCTTACCCACCCGCTTCAGCGGGGAGCCGCGCGGATCTCACCTCGCCCGGCACGACGAGATGCGCACTGCGCGCCGAGAACGGAAACCCTACGGTGATCACCGCGTAGAGGATCAGTGCATTCAAGCTGCGAATCGTCGACGCATTCAGGTCAAGAAGCCCGCAGACCAGGTTGACGACGTACGGGTGCTGACGCCGGACGGTGGAGGCGGAGGGTGGAGGTGCCGCTGGTCGCGGGTGAGGGGCCGCTCGCCAGGGCTGGAGCTCCCTTAACCCGCGCCCATCTTCGCCCGTATGATATGGACATAGAAATGTGCCCGATTCGTTCGAACGGTCTCAGCCACGTGGGTCGCAAGCGGGCCCGCAACGAGGACGCGTTCTTGCTGGACGACGAGCTTGGTCTGTACGTAGTGGCTGACGGAATGGGCGGACACGCAGCTGGGGAAGTGGCCAGCCGGGAGGCGGTCGAGACCCTCTATTGCATGGTGAAGCGAGGCATGCGCACGCTTCGCCACCTTCTTGTGGGCGGCCTGACCGAGGAACACGCTCGCTCTGCGTGCCGTCTATTGGAAGGGGCGGTGCAAGGAGCGACCTACATGGTTCATGCCATGGCCGAACTCGATCGCTCGAAGTCCGGCATGGGAACAACCATCAGCGCCATGCTCACCATCGACTCCTATGCCGTCACTGCCCAGGTGGGCGACAGCCGCATCTACCAGATCCGAGATGGCGACGCGATCCAGCTCACAGAGGATCACACGCTCGTCGCGTGGGAGGTCAAACAAGGGTACATTACCCCGGAGCAGGCGGAGCGTTCCTCCCACCGCAACGTCATCACCCGCGCCGTTGGCAGCAGCGAGTTCGTGCAAGTCGATACGGGAACGGTCGACCTGCGCCCCGGTGACCGCTACCTGCTGTGCTCCGATGGGTTGCACGGCTACTTGCGCGACTTCGAGATCGCAGCGCTTTGTGCCCATGACGGCGACACAGTGGTCCATTCCCTGATCCAGCTGGCCAACGATCGCGGCGGCCACGACAACATCACGGCCATCGTGGTCGAGGTCACCTGATATTTGCGGCTCACGACGTTATCGGCTACCACGCCGGATCGCTCGAATCATCGTCGTCGGCAAGATCGAGCGTCACCCGACACGGCTCCAGAACGGCCGCAGGGATCACGTCCACAGCGGTGTCGTCCTCCTCGCCAGCATCCACGGCAGGGAGCAGCGGATCGAAGCCCGAGTCCGGCATCGGTGCAGGCGCTGGCTCCGTGAGCCATCTGGGGGTGCTCGCGATCAGGGACTCCGAGATCGTGGGGTCGTTGGGCTTGCCCATGCGGAGAGGCTACCACCGCTGCGCAGTTTCGCAACAGGGCGAATCCACGGCCGGACGCATCCCGCGCTTGACGAGGGATGCTCCAGCGTTCCACGAACGACTTCAGTCGCGCGAGCGCGTCGTCCCGCTGGCGCGAGATCCGATCGAGGATCTCTTGCGCATCAGCGGTTCGCTCTGGCTCCAGCTCCCAGAGGCGCTCGCGTCTGCGCCGGAAGCTCTTGACCAGGCCGGCGTCGGGGAGAAGAGACCGCGAACAGCGGCGCCGCGTCGCGCGCCTGCAACCGCGCGACTGCCCTAACTCTCCACATGAAGCCGGATGTTCTCCATCTGGGTTGCCCAGCCCGCGTCGTTTCCCTGATACTGCTCGGCGCGGCGATCGATTGGGACCCGGTCAAACCCGGACTCCACGACAGTGAGGAGCGTACCGCCGGGCACCTCCGCGAGTCGGAACTCGACCAGCGTGGTCAGAGCTCCGAGCGTCGGATCGACCGGCCATCGGAATGAGAAGAAACGCTCGGCCTCCATGCACTCGACGGTCAGCTCCATGGTCAGGTGCTCGTGCCCGGGGTAGGTGACCTTTCCCTTGACGCACTCCCCGATTGCGAACACACCTTCCAGGTTCACGCGGAACCAGGAGCCAAACTCGGCAGCGTGGGTGAGCGCTCGCCAGGCTCGGCTTCTTGGTACGCGTAGCAGTACTTCCTTCACGATGCGGTCGGAATGCATCATGCTCATGCGCAATCTCCGAGCCGCGTATTGTGTCGCTCGAGGCCATGCGCAACCATTGGGTTGCTCAAATCCATGCATTCGATATCTAGAGATGCCATCGAGCGGCGGACGGGCCCACAACTTGCCCGGTTCGCTTCCGTGTCGGCATCGAGGTGACATTCGTTCAAGCCAGTGGCCTCGCGGCGGGGTACATGTCTCGCATGACCACGCAGCTGGAGTAAGGTGGCTGAGGAGTGCTCGCGCCTCACTTGGCAATCCGGAGGATTTCGCCGGTCGTCGTGTCGGCCCAGTAGATGTGCGTCGCATCCTGAACGGGAGGCGCGGAAACCACGGAGGCTGAGCCCCCTTGAACGACGGGGGTGGACTGGTTCCAGTAGGGACCTCCGCTGGTGGGCAGACGGCGTAGTGTGCCGTTTCCGAACATGACCCAGAGCCAGCTCGAGTCAACAAGGACCCAATTCGGATAGGTCATGTCCGAGCCGCCGGCAAATAGCGCTGCCGTTCCATTGCCGTCCTTCGGTGCAGAGAAGATCGCGTTGCCGTTCGGTCCAGGGTAGGTCTGACCGTTGTTGGCCCAGTACAAGTTGGAATCGGCAAGAGCGAGCCCGCGTGGGTCGGTCTGGCCGGATGCGACCTCCGAGATCATCGTGTTCGGGCTTGCGTTCTTCGGAATCGAGCACACGGAGCCTAGGTCACCTGTCCAGTAGAGGGTGTCGCTGTCCTGTGCGATTTGGCGCGCTTGACCGCAAGTTCCATTGGTAATCGTCTCACTACCACTGCCGTCGAGGTTGCTCCGTACCACCTGACCCTGCCAGCCGGTGTAGAAGATATGCTGCGCGTCGACCGCGATGCGAAGCGGAGGAAGAGCAGGGTTGTCGTACAAGACGATCGTAGTCCCCCCTCCCTTGGGCTTCTTGAGCAATTGGCCAGCCACGCCGTTCGTCCAATAGAGGTAGGTCACGTCGACGGCAAAGCACTGCACGTCGTGCGTGGGTTTTCCCGACTCGAAGACGCTGGGGGCTCCGCCTGTCTTCGGTACCCGGTAGATCGTAGCGGAATTCCCCATCGACCACCAGTACACGTCGGTGTCGTCAACGGCCAAGCTGTAGGCATGGCCGTCACCATCAGCGATCACAGTTGCGCCGCTGCCACTCGATCCACCGATTCCCGCCGCGCCACTCGTGCCGCTCGATCCGCCGCCTGCACCCGCTCCCCCGCCACTTGCGTCCGCCGCGCCGCCCGTGCTGCTCGATCCTCCACCTCCCGCAGCGCCGCCGCCATCAGGGCCACCGGAACCAGCTGTTCCCCCCGCGCCGCCGAGCCCGCCGTCTGCCGCCGAGGAGGCTGCAGCACCGGCAGTAGTGGTGGAGTCGCGCACCTCATCGCCACACCCAACGACGGGAACGACGAGAGCCAAGAACAAGAACCCGAGAGAGGCGTTGCGCATGTCGCGCACTGTTGCATGACAGACCCTCATCATTCATACCGCGCGGCTGCCAGGCGCAGGCGCCTGGATGAAGGCAGATGTTCCGAGTGGATGCTCCTTCAACGATCTGCCAAGAGGGTGACGCAGAGACTACAACGCTTGGACACCCGGTGAAGCCAGCCGTACTCTCGTCTCGCCACTACCCTTAGTCCGCATCGCGCACGGGGACTTCAGGCCCACCGCACGCGCGCTTCACTGCTCCAAACCGTTCAGACATTGTTGCGTACGTCCAATCCCGAGTCAACCCAAATCTGGCGTGGCGGGCAGATCCAACACGCGCGGAAGAGCTCCGGCGCTGCGCGCAGCCCGGTGCTGGGGCTCTCCAGCCAGTGGCTTCGCTCGAGAAGCCATCGTCAGGGTGTTCGTGAGGAGCCCGGCGAGGGGATCCAGATCGCGGTTTCTCCTGCATTGCGCATTCATTCCTGTTACATGGATCATCGAGGCGCGGTGAGAGGAGCGTCAGATCAGGGAGGACGAAGTGACCCCGAAGCCATCGGAGCCATCGAAGCTGATCGAGGAACGAGCCGAGCGTGTTGAGGACCGATTCCGCGTGCTGTCCGGTTCGCTGCGTGCTTTCGCTGAGGCCACGACGGACTACAAGACGCTTCTCGATGTCGTCGCCCGCACTCTGGCGGAAGTGGTCAAAGACGGTTGCGTAGTGCGGCTCCTTTCGGGCGGCGGGTGGCTTACCCCGGTCGCGATCCATCTCCCCCTGGAACACATCCGGGACGCCGACGTGATCGCGCGGATCCGCGCGCATGTGGCAGCACCCCACAATCTTGCAGAGCAAGCAGCGGCGAAACGCGTCATAGATACTGGAGAGGCGCTCCTGGTACCGCGTCTCGACCTTGAGGGGATGCGTTCGACGACCGCCCCGGAAATCGTCGAGGCATACAAAACGATCGGCGTCCACAGCTTCTTGCTCGTTGCGCTACGCGTGCGAGGGGAGTCAATCGGTCTGCTCGCGCTGATCCGCACCTCGCCGGGCTCGCCCCCATTCGACGAACACGATCGCGATCTGGCCCAGGCCCTCTCTGACCATGCAGCGTTGGCGATGACCAACGCCCGCTTGCTCCAGTCCGCCTTGCAGCAGCTCTCGGAGCGGGAGCGGGCTGAGGCCGCCCTTCGCAAGACGGAGGAGCAGCTGCGCCACGCGCAGAAGATGGAAGCTGTCGGGACGCTTGCCGGGGGCGTGGCGCACGACTTCAACAACCTGCTGAGCGTGATCCTCTCCTACACGGGAATGGTCGTCGATCAGCTGAAGCCTGGCGATCCCATTCGCGGGGACATCGAGGAGGTGAATCGGGCTGGTTTGCGTGCCGCGCAGCTCACTCGCCAGCTCCTCGCGTTCAGCCGCCAGCAGGTACTCCAGCCGTGCGTTCTCGACCTCAACCCCGTGCTGGCCGGCATGGAGGCGATGCTTCGACGCCTACTCGGGGAGTCTGTGGAGCTATCGCTCCTCACGTTCTCGCGCATCGGCACAGTATTCGCTGACGCTGGTCAGATCGAGCAGATCGTGATGAATCTCGCGGTGAACGCCCGAGACGCTATGCCCAACGGCGGGTCTCTCTCCATCGAAACTGCCAACGTCGAGCTTGACGCGGGCTACGCTGCGCAACACCTGGGGGTCACGCCGGGTCCCTACGTGATGGTGGCGGTCTCTGATACTGGCTCCGGATTCGACGCCGCGACCCGCGAGCGGATCTTCGAGCCGTTCTTCACGACGAAGGCAAAGGGAAAAGGCACTGGGTTGGGACTCGCCACCGTCTACGGGATCGTAAAGCAGAGTGGGGGGCACATCTGGGTCTACAGCGAACCTGGC
Source organism: Deltaproteobacteria bacterium (assembly GCA_016218915.1). Classification (GTDB taxonomy): domain Bacteria; phylum Myxococcota_A; class Polyangia; order Polyangiales; family Polyangiaceae; genus JACRCQ01. The sequence goes on along the minus strand of JACRCQ010000053.1, from coordinate 1,814 downwards.
AAGGGGTCCACGTTCAAGGTCTACCTCCCCCGGTGCGATGAACCGGTGCCTACAGTCTCCCTGGTGCCGCTCCCGGTTGCCAGTCTATGGGGGTCCGAGACCATTCTCCTGGTTGAAGACGACGACCAGGTGCGTGCTCTTGCCCGAGCGGTGCTGGGCAGGAATGGTTACAACGTTCTGGAAGCGCAGAATGGCGGCGAAGCATTCCTCATATCAGAGCAGTACTCCGCCAAGATACACCTGCTCTTGACCGACGTCGTGATGCCGCGAATGAGCGGCAAGCAGCTGGCGGAGCGTATCGGTCCTCATCGACCCGAGATGAAGGTTCTGTTCATGTCAGGGTACACGGACAACGCGATCGTCCACCATGGCGTCCTCGACGCGGGCGTCGCCTTCCTCCAGAAGCCGATCACTCCGGAGGCGCTCCTGCGGAGGATAAGGCTGCTTCTAGAATCGGGCTGACGCGAGACCGGCGCACGCAGAGTTGTCGCATCCGGGACCGGGCGCCGTCAGGGAGCGTCCTCCATTGCGGAGTGCGTGAGCGCCGACCCTCGTCCGACGCTCGTCTCGAACCAAGAGGGTGTTCGGGAGACGCAGATGCTGGTAGGATTGGTCCGGAAAATGGCTGGCCCAAGAATTCACTCGACCAACTACTTCGACACGTTCATTACCGTTGCGCCCGATTGCGCCGCTTCGGGCGGCACGGTTCCGCTTCCCTGCCAGGAGCCGACGATCGCCGCGCGCGTCTTCCGCATGGTCCGCGAGCACCCCTACGAATTCACGTCTGACGACGTGATCTTCACAGTCTGGGCTGATCGAAGAGGCATCCCAACGGAGGACCGAGCCAAGGCGCGGGCCGTCTTCTTCTCCAAGGGGCAACCCTGTCTGCGGTGCTCCGATCTGGTGAAGAAGTACGGCTGGGGCATCCACGCAGATGGGCGCGGGCGCATCGCGCTCGTCGGCATCAACACACCGGAGTACGAAGCATTCGTTGCCGGTAGGCGCCCTGTGGCACTCAAAGCGGCGATGAGCTCGCCGCGCAAGTAGCCGCGTCAGGGGCCACTTTGCGGGCGAGCTGTGCCGACTTGCCGCGAGGGGCTGGATCAGCGATCATCCTGCACCGCGCGCGAAGGGAGCCTGCGGAGTCCTACCTTTCCTCTCCGCCTGGCGCCTTCGCGCGCGTTGTTCCTGTCAGGATCGAGCCTGCCCGAGCCTGGCGCGCACCGATACCCGCCGCAAGCCACGAGCCCTCCCCACGAACCTCTACCCGAGTGTCCTCGGTTCGATCGGTTTGCCCTGACGCCGTCATGCGGTATCATCCGCGGATGAACGACGCCGCACCGGATGTCACCACGCAGCGTGCACTTGCTCGCGTGGGGTCGGTCCTGCGGGGCAAGTGGCATCTCGAGAAGCTGCTGGGCGTGGGCGGCATGGCGTCGGTGTATGCCGCTACGCATCGGAACGGCATGCGCGGCGCGGTGAAGCTCCTGCACCCGGAGTTGGCGCTCGACGCAGAAGGTCGCTCGAGGTTCTTGCGCGAAGGCTACGTCGCCAACAAGGTCGATCATCCAGGCGCGGTGAAGGTTCTGGACGACGATGTGGCCGAGGACGGATCTGTCTATCTTGTGATGGAGCTGCTCGAAGGCACCAGCGTGGAGGAGGCGCGGGAGACCCAACCGCATAGGCGTTAAGCATAATACTCTGCCATATCCGCGGACTGAGCGCGGCCGGGCGACCGCCACCGCATTCGCGGGGAAGTCTGCCTCTTGGCTGGATCCCCGACTGTGCCGTTCGGCGATCGCGGCCACCGTGGT
>JACRCQ010000052.1 GCA_016218915.1 Deltaproteobacteria bacterium | reverse complement strand
CCCAGGAGGTCGTGCTCCCATGGTAGATGTGAGAATCCAGAAGCTCGAAGACCTGCTGCTCGTGAACGTGCCTCCGCAACTCGATGATAGCGAGGTGATCCATCTGCGTCGCCTCACCCTCCAGGCGGCCAAGCAGCACCGATCCCGCTGGGTTCTCCTGGACTTCTCCCAGGTGGACGTTTGCGACAGCTTCTTTGGACGATTCATCCATAGCATGACCGAGACCGTGCGCATGATGGGCGCACGCGTCGTGGTCTCGGCCCTCCAGGATGCCGTCGTCGAAACCCTCGTCGAAATGGGATTCACCTTCCCAGGCGTCCATGCCGTGCTGGATCTCGACGATGCCCTCGCCTTGAGCCGCGAGGCTTCGGAGATCGAGGAGACCTCGATTGACGAGCTCCTCGCGGCCACGCCCGATGCGGATCTCCTTGCAGCGATGCTGGTGGACGGCACGCAGGACGCGAGCGTCAAGCCATGATGGACGCGTTCGTCACCCTCGTCGACCAGTCCTCGAGCCCCATGGCGGTCCTGGATGGCCAGGGGCGGTTCAAGTACGCAAACCGCGCCTTTGCCAACCTGTTCGGGACTGGCGCCGACCCTTGCGCCCTGGTCGACCTGGAATGGGCGTCCCTGCTGTCCGAGGATGCGGGCGAGGAGTTCGTCCACAGGATCCTGCCGGCAGCCATGCGCGGGGGGTGGGAAGGCGAGCTGGCGCACGGACGGGTGGGGCGCGCTGATGCACGGCTCAGCGTGCGGATCCTTCCCGTGCCGAAGGATGACGACGTGATCCTGGCCGTGGCGATCACCGAGCCTGCCCGGGGCGCCCAGCGCGCGGGCGCTCCTGCGGTTCCGACCGCTGCTGCCGCGCCGATCCTCCCCATCGCCCACCGCGTCATCGTGGTACCCATCGTCGGGGCGCTCGACGCCAGGCGCTCGAGCCTGCTGATGCGCTCGGTGCTGGCGGGCATCACGACGCACCGCGCGAAGGCGGTCATCATCGACGTTACGGGTCTATCGGAGATCGACAACCGCGCAGCGGACTATCTCGCAAAAACGGTGCTCGCGGCCCGGCTGAAGGGCGCCCGGACGGTCGTGTCGGGAGTCTCGCAAGAAGCCTCGGAGGCGCTGACCGACATCGACGTCGACTGGAAGGGCATCGCGACGGTGGGCGATCTGGGGACGGCCCTTTCGACCGCGCTGAGCTACGTGGGAATCACGATGCAGTCTACCCCGAAGGGCACGTCCTCTCATGCTGGATGATGTCTTGACGGAGGAGTCCTGGTGCATCGACGGCGAGGCCGTCGTCGACGCCGTGCGCCAGCGGGCACGCGAGCTGGCCTCCCAGCTCGGGATGGAGCGCAGAGACTCCGAAGCCGTGGCCATTGCGGTCTCCGAGCTGGGCTACAACATCGCCCTGCACGCGGGCAGCGGCCAGGTCGTGCTGCAGACCGTGCAGCACCGCGGCCGCCGCGGATTCATCGCCATTGCCAGCGACGCGGGCCCTGGCATCGACGACATTCAATGGGCGCTGACGGACGGCTGCACCTCGGGCGCCGGGCTCGGGTGCGGGCTGCCTGCGGTGCGGCGTTTGATGGACGAGTTCTGCATAGATACGGTCGTGGGCAAGGGAACCACGGTGACGGTGCGCAAGTGGACGGGCTCGCCCGACGAGAGAGGATGACGGAGGAGTGATGGAAATCCGAGATCTAGACAAACGCCTCGCGGCCATGCAGCAGGTGCTCGTCCAGCTGGGAGACGGTCAGCACGACCAGTCGCTGGAGCTGGCGGTGGGCGACGATGCGCTCGGGAAGGTGGAGGAATCCCTCAACTACATCCTGATGGATCTGCAGACGATGGCGCTTGCGGGCAAGGAGAGAGAGGCGTTCCTCGAGCAGCAGCAGCGCATCTTGATCGAGAAATCGGAGATCATCGACAAGCAGCGCGCGCAGGTCGCAGCCCAGGAGAAGGATCTGACCACCAAGCTGAGCATCATCCAGCAGCAGGCAAATGCCATCGCCCAGCTCTCCACGCCCATCATGGAGATCTGGCACGACATCCTGCTGCTGCCGATCGTCGGCACGGTCGACACGCACCGCAGCGTGGCCATCAAACGTGCCTTGCTGAAGACCATCAGCAGGACCCGTGCGCGGTGCGTCATCCTCGACATCACCGGCGTGGAGCTCGTGGACTCGAGCACGGCCAACCACTTGCTGAAGGTGGTTCGCGCCTCGGGCTTGATGGGCGCCCGCTGCGTGCTCACAGGGTTGAGCGATTCCGTGGCGGAGACGCTCGTGGACCTCGGCGTCGATCTGGCCGAAGTCGCGACGCTCGGGAGCCTTCGCGACGGTCTGCGCTATTGTCTATCCTACATTCGATCGGCATCCGGCGTGACGGCGGGGCAACAGGGGTAAACCAGGATGAGCAGCCAATGAGGCAATGCGGCGTGTTCGCGCCGCAGGAGGGAGAACGTGATGGCAGCGATTCATACACTCGATGATGGTGCTTACAAGCGGCTCGAGCGAGAGATACAGCAAGTGACCCGTGGAAAGGACACGCTGGAGGCTGCGGCGAAGGCGTATTCGACATTCATGTACGGCGAGCTGAAGGATTCGATCGTGCTGACGAGGCTCTTCGCAACCGTGCCCTTTGAGCAGCTGCCCCCAAAGCGGGCCGAGTTCGTGACCAACCTCGCGGCGTCCAATGGCGTCGCAGACAAGCTCGACAAGGACACGCTCGTGCTGTCGCTCCTGGGCACCTGCGGACAGGAGCCCGAATGGGCACAGCCGTCCACGTCCAAGGGCCACCTCGGGATCCCCCTCGCAAGCTCCTCGTTCATCGAGGCCATCCCGATGATGTCGCGTCTGCTGCACCAGCTCGGCGCGGGCGTGGATTGGATCGACCGCAAGGACACCTCGATCGTCGCTCGTGCGCTCGGCATGCTCGGAGGCGTGTTCTACGTGCAGGATGCCAGCACCGAGCTCGACGCCCAGGGGCGCAAGATCATCGCCGGCCAGCAGTTCGTCGAGGCCTACCACGTCAAGAGCGTGTTCGGATTCGGGGGCGGCTACTCCGGTACCCAGATCTTCATCGTCGGGATCAGCTTCCTGCGGGACTCCATCGACAAAGCCACGGCAGAGCGCTTCCTCAGCCACGTCAACCGCATCAAGGCCTCTACCATGGACGTGGTCAGCAGCGGCGCACTGTTCGATCCATCGTGAGCCTGGCGATTCCCATTCGGAGCACTTCTGCTTTCGAGATCGGCGCCGTGTGCCGCTCCCTGCTGCTCGGCGACGTCTCGGGCGATGCCTGGGACGCCATCGCCGAGGGCGATTGTCTCACCGTCGTCGTGGCGGACGGCGTAGGGCATGGAAAGCTCGCCCACGAGGCATCCAGCGCTGCCGTGGCATTCTTCCGCGAGACGCTGGAACGCAGCCCGATGACGAAGCTCGACGTGCTGATGCGCATGTGCAACGACGTGCTGCGAGGAACGCGCGGGGCAGCCATCGGCCTGTGCCGCTTCGATCCTACCGCGGGCATTGCCGCGTATTGCGGAGTGGGAAACACCTGCTTCCTGCGGTACCCCCACCGACGAGGGCTCGGCGTGTCGTTGCCGGGCACGGTGGGCTGCATGATGCGCAGCGTGCGGGTCTTCGAGACCACGATCCTGCCCGGGGACTACTACGCCTTCCACACCGATGGCGTCTCCAGCTCGATGGTTCTGGAGGGGTACGTGTCGCTCTCGCCGCAGCTCGCTGCGGAGCGTGCCCTGAGCGATCATGGCAAGGCCATCGATGACGCCACGATCGTGATGGTCCGCTATGCAGGTTGGACTCCCCCTTCGGATTGACGTATTCTTCCCCAATGACCGCTCGAGGGGCTCGCGCAGCGTCCTCATCCCGCAAGCCGTTGCTGCGGTCCGTGAGCCTTTCTTGCCTGCTGTCAGCTGCCATCGCGGCGGGCTGTGCGACTTCGGCCGACGACACAGCCTACCCGCCGGGCAAGAACCCGCCCGGGGATGCCTCGTCAGACGCGAGCCTCCCAGAGGGCGCCGCCGGCCAGACAGGCGCAGATGCGTCGCTGGATGGCAAGGCAGGTTCAGGCAACGACGCGGCGGACGGGTCGGGGTGCTCGACCAAGACCTGTGCGCAGGTCGGGGCGCAATGCGGATCGATCCCGGACGGCTGCGGAGGGACGCTCGAGTGCGGCCAGTGCGGGGCAGGGCAGTATTGCGGAGGCAATGGGCCGAACAAGTGCGGGGCGACGCAGTGCACGCCGAAGACTTGTGCGCAGCTCGGCGCTGCGTGCGGATTGGCGTCGGACGGCTGCAGCACCACCATCTCGTGTGGAACCTGCCCGAGCGGGCAGGTCTGCGGGGGAAGCGGCGTGCAGAACCAGTGCAGCTGCGTGCCGACTACCTGCCAGGCGCAAGGGGCGCAATGCGGAACGATCCCGGACGGCTGCGGGACGCAGCTGCAGTGTGGCACCTGCCAGGCTGGCGAAACGTGCGGCGGAGGCGGCGCCAACAAGTGCGGCACCACTCCGTGCACGCCAACCACCTGCGCGGCCCAGGGCGCCGCGTGCGGCACCGTGTCCGATGGATGCAGCGGCACGCTGACCTGCCCGTCGTGTCCCGCGGGCCAGACCTGCAATGCGCAGCACAAGTGCGTGTGCGCGCCCAAGACCTGTGCGGACTATCCTGGCCAGTGCGGCGCGCTCAGCGATGGGTGCACTGGATATCTGAGCTGCGGCTGCCAGGCTCCTGCGGTGTGCACGGCGGGAACGTGCTGCACGAAGACCACGTGTGCAGCGGCAGGCGCGGAATGCGGCAGCGTATCGGACGGGTGCGGCTGGACGCTGGACTGCGGAACGTGCACGGGCAACACGGTGTGCAATGCGGGGACGCACAAGTGCCAGTGCTCGCCCACGACGTGCTCGGCCCAGGGGTGGGCTTGCGGCAGCGGCCCGAACGGATGCGGCAGCACGCTCGACTGCGGCGGGTGCTCGGGCGGCGCCGTGTGCAACGCCGGCACGCACCAATGCCAGGCTCCGAGCTGCAACGGCAAGGTGTGCGGTGACGCTGACGGGATCGGGGGCACATGCCAGCCCGGAAGCGGATGTTGTGGGGGCATGGCATCAGGATTCACGCTGCCCAAAGGGGCGAGCATCACCTCGTGCGGAGGGGCGGCCACGCTCGCGCACCAGGGAGACGGCAACGTGGTCGTCTACCAGAACAGCAACGGATGGCCGCTGTGGAGCACGGTCACCGCGGGGTACGACACGGCGAATCTGATCATGCAGACGGACGGCAACCTGGTGCTCTACGGCCCTTCGAGCCAGGTGTACTGGTATTCCAACACGGCCGGCTACTCCGGAGCCTATGCTGCAATCCAGGACGACTGCAACTTCGTGATCTACTTCGGAGGCACTGCGATCTGGGCGAGCGCGCAGACCTGCCTGTAGCAACGCAGGGGAGCGGTCCCTTCGAGGCGGCATCGGCGCACGAAGGTAGCGCGCGTGGTTCGAGTCCAGTATCGTTGTGGAATGGCCATTCGTTTCACGCTTCACGGGACGCTTGTCGGCACCCGGCTGGTTGCCGCAATGGCAGGGGTGGGAATCCTGGGCGGGCTGCAGTCGTGCGGCGGAGACGAGTTCGCGCCGTCCACCCATGCCGCCGGCAGCGCGGGAACCGTCGGTGCAGCGGGAGACGCGTCTGCTCAGGGCGGCTCCGCGGGCGCAGCGGGCACCGATGGCTCTGCGCCGGACACCGGCGACGGCGGCGACGGCTCTGCGATCGCGAAGCTCGGTGATCCGTGCAGCAACCCGGGCGAGCTGGCGTGCGTAGGGCACGCGAAGAAGCTGGTGCTTTATTGCGACGCCAAGACGGGTGCATGGAGCGCGCTGCAGTCGTGCTCCGGGCAGCAATTCTGCGACACGCGCCCTGGCCCCACGCAGGGCTCCTGTCAGGATCCGGTGGCGATCTGCATCGGGCACCTACCTGGCGACAAGGTCTGCGACGGCGCCCAGCTGGTCGAGTGCGGGCCGGATCTTGTGACTGCAACGACCACGAGCTGCCCGAGCGTGTGCACGCAAGGCGCATGCGCAGGGAGCTGCACGCCGGGGGAGAAGCAATGCAGCGCCATGATACCGCAGACCTGCGATGGGTCAGGGGCGTGGCAGGATGGGGCGCCCTGCACCTTCCTGTGCCAGGCAGGCAGCTGCACGGGGGTCTGCTCGCCGGGCGCCAAGCAGTGCAACGGGAAGGTTCCGCAGACGTGCAGCTCCGAAGGCGCGTGGGAGAGCGCCATGGAGTGCCCGAACCAGTGCAGCGCAGGCACCTGCACGGGTCTGTGCGCGCCTGGCGCAAAGCAGTGCAACGGCTTGTTGCCTCAGACATGCGGGTCCGATGGCCTATGGGTGGACGGCGCGCCCTGCCCGTTCGCATGCAACGCGGGCACCTGTACGGGGGACTGCGCGCCGGGCAGCCATCAATGCAGCGGCAAGACGCCGCAATCCTGCGACAAGGACGGGTATTGGCAGAGCGGGACGGCGTGCAGCTACGTGTGCGACGCAGGAACCTGCAGCGGAGAGTGCGCGCCCAACGACAAGAGGTGCTCTGGCCTTGTTCCCCAGGCGTGTGACTCCAGCGGCATGTGGGTCGATGGTTCGCAGTGCATCTACCTCTGTAGCGCCGGAAGCTGCACAGGACAGTGCACACCCGGCTCGCAGCAATGCAACGGCAAGGTTCCGCAGGTCTGCGACACCACCGGCCAGTGGGTCGACGGGGTCGAATGCCCGAACCTTTGTACGGCAGGGGAATGCACCGGGGCGTGCACGCCGGGCGCCAAGCAATGCAACGGAAACATGCCCCAGACATGCAACTCTTCGGGACAGTGGCAGTCCGGAGCGAAGTGCCAGTATGTCTGCAGTGGAGGCGATTGCACCGGCGAGTGCGTTCCGTCGACCAAGCAGTGCGACGGGTTGCAGCCGGAGATCTGCAATGCGAACGGCTACTGGACCGCGAACGGCGCGGTCTGCCCGTACGTGTGCACGGCAGGCACGTGCAGCGGAGTGTGTGTTCCCGGGACCAAGAAGTGCAGTGGCAACAGCGTGCAGACGTGCGACACCGTGGGTGCGTGGGGCACTGCTGTGCCGTGCGGCGGGACCACGCCGCTGTGCCAAGCCGGAATCTGCGTGGCCGCATCGACGCCGCCGCCGAGCTGCGCAGGGGGGTTGAGTGTCTGCGGTGCGATGGGAAACCTGGACTGTTGCGCATCGGTGAGCGTGGCGGGCGGGACCTTCAACCGGGACAACGACGCGGCCTTCCCGGCGACCGTGAGCCAATACCGGCTAGAGCTGTATGAGGTGACGGTGGGCCGATTCCGCAAGTACGTGGAGGCTGGGGGTCCAACCAAGGCCCATACACCGGGGGCGGGAGTGGGAGCCCATCCGAAGATCCCGAACAGTGGCTGGCAGACTGCATGGAACACCTACCTGGCAGACGACCTCGTCGCTCTCAAGGCGGCCATCAAGTGCGATTCCACCTACCAGACCTGGACCGACACGGCGGGCGGCAAGGAAGGGCATCCGATGGACTGCCTGACCTGGTATGAGCTGTTCGCGTTCTGCGCCTGGGATGGCGGAAGGCTGCCGACAGAGGCAGAGTGGAACTTCGCCGCAGCCGGGGGCAGCCTGCAACGGCTCTATCCATGGGCAGGCAACATGGTGGACCCCAGCTATGCGGTGTACGACTGCACGGGAGATGGCTCTGCCGCAGGCTCATGCGCCAGCGCGGATATCCTGCGGGTCGGCTCGCGCTCGCCGAAAGGTGACGGCAGCTGGTTCCATTCGGACCTGGCGGGCAGCATGTCCGAGATGGTTCTCGACACATATGCGCCGCCATACGCCATCAACCCTTGCACGGACTGCGCGTTCCTGATGGGCGCGTCGCGCATGATGCGAGGCGGCTACTGGGGCAGCGCCATGTCCGGGATCACGACCAAGTTCCGTGGCGCGTTCATGCCGGAAGCGCGGGCAGGCACCCGGGGTGGGCGATGCGCTCGCGACACGGCCAGCACGACCTGACAGGTTGACGATCCGCGGGTCGTGCGCGCACACTGGTGGGATGGCATACCTGCGATCCCGTCGTCGACACCCGCGTTGGCTGGCTGCGTCCGCGTTCGTGGCCTGCGCCTGCGCCGGTCTCACAGCAAACCTTGCAGAGGCAGCGGATCCCCAATGCCCCTACGGTGTCAACGCCCACCAGGCGTCGAATGCAGCCCTGGATCTCGTTGCCGCAGCCGGGATCGCCTGGGTTCGATTCGATCTGAACTGGCTGCAGTTCGAGCCGGATCAAGGCAACTTCCAATGGAACGAGGCGGACCGTTTCGTCGAGCACGCAGCCTCGCTCGGGCTCAGCGTCTACATGACTGCGGCCTACACGCCCATGTGGGCTGTGGGCGTCCCGTGCAACGATGCAGACCCGAACGACGCGAACTGGTGCCACAACGCGCCTCCTGCGTCATCGTCATCCTGGACCAGCTTCGTGACCGCTGCGGTGACCCGCTACGGCGACAAGGTCAAAGCCTGGGGCATGTGGAACGAGCCCAACCTCAAGAGCTTCTACCGCGGCACGCGTGACCAGTACGTCAACGACATCCTCGTGCCTGGAAGCGCGGCTGTGCACGCTGCCTGTCCGGACTGCAAGGTGATGGGGCCGGAGCTTGCGAACCTGCGCGGGGCGGACTGGGACAAGGACGAAGGCGAGTGCTACGGCACGCTCGGATGCCGGTACAATGCCTGGGAATACAGCCTCACGAAGATCCTGGCAGCGGCGGGTGGCTCCATCGATGTCATCACCCATCACAAGTACCGCGACCCGGCCACGGCGATGTGGAAGGAGCTCACGGACGGGGTGAACGAAGGCCCGATCGAGGTGAATCACGGCCTGAAGGTGATCCTCGACGCAGCGGCGCCTGGCAAGCCGGTCTGGATCACGGAGTTCGGCTGGGAGTCGGAGCCGTTTGGCGACAAGACCAACATCTACGCCGCCCAGCAGCTCACCGAGGCGTATCAAGGGTTCATCGCTCTGCGCAATGGCACGCAGCCTTCGGTCACCAACCAGCCCTGGCCCAATCTCGAGAAGCTGTTCTGGTACGATCTGCACGATGACCCCAACGGGTATTCCTGGGGATTGCTCGACTCTTCCCTTGGGAAGAAGGCTCCCTACGATGCCTATGCCGCTGTGATCACAGCCCTGGGCCCTTGCGGGTCCGGAGGATCGGCAGGTGAGGGAGGCGCAGCAGGTGCGGGCGGCTCCGGAGGTGGTGCCGGGGGGTCGGGTGGAACCGTGGGACAGGGCGGCAAGGGCGGCGCAGGAGGAAGCCTGCCGGGCGATGCGGCTGCGGGCACGGGCGGCGTGCCTGCAGACGGCAGTGCACAAGGCGGCGCGAGCTCCCAACCACCGTCTCAGACCTCAGGCTCCGATTCCGGATGCGGCTGCAGGACAGCACAAAGACAGGAAGCGGGCGCGTGGATCGGCGCGCTGCTCGCCGCCGCGCTTTGTGCCTACGGCAGGAAGAGGAAGCCGTGCGAGTGAATTCTTGCCTCGAGGGGCAGGGCGATGTTCTCCTCGAAACGAAATCGAACGCTCCCGATCTGCACGATGTCGCCATCGCTCATCGGGCGCGGAACCGACAAGGGATCCACGGTCTCGCCGTTGTGCGCCAGGGCGCCGCTTGATCCGGTGGCGCACAGCATCCAGCGCTTCCTGAGGAAGCGAAAGTCGACGTGGTACGCGCCGATGTCGCCCCCGACGCGTCCGGGCGGGCTGGCGCGCAACACGATGTCCACGCCCGCAGCGTTCATCCGGAAGCGCCCCACACGAACCGTCTGCCGCAGAAACGGGTAGAACGTCCCCAGCCCAGGACCAATCCAGCCATCGGTCACCGCGATGAGTATCAAGCCTGAGGCAATGCCTCCTGGGGACTGCATGCGGGGATGGTGAACTCTTCAGGCCGACTTCGCAAGGTTCCGTACCCCGCGTCGTCCGCCGTACTGCGCGCAAGTCACCTTCCCGATGAAGCAGGAGGCAGCTCCATCGACTTCTTGGGCAGCAGGAAGAGCAGCGGTGGACGAAGACCCATGCCGGAACCGGGTGCCGGCTCCTGTGGACGCGGCGACATCCACAAGAAGGAAGCGACCGACAGCGTGAGGAACCCGGCTGCGAGCAGCGCGGCCAGGATTGCCGATGGAGCGAACCGACGGCGCAGCGCTTCCACCGCGTACGCGTAGAGAACGCTGCAGGCGAGCAGCACAGGCATCACGAAACGGAAATCCGCGTGGTGGGACACAGGAACCATCAGGTGGAACGCGAGCCCGGCAGTGAGGAACGACGCTGCGATCGCGACGCAGAGCAGACGTCTGCGTCTGGGATCGCGCCTGCCAAGCGCGCATCCCACGGCCATCACGACGGTCAGGGCGGGCAGCAGGTAGTTCAGGATCCTGGCGATCTTCACGGATGGAACCATGACCCCAACCGGCCCTGAGCCTTGCCCTGTGCCATACAGGCTCGACTTGAACAGGTGGTTCCAGTAGGTCGGCTCCCGGATTCCGATCCCGACGTCCGCGTACGGCTTGCGGACCTGCGCCGGCAAGTCGAAGGTCAGGTAGTAGCGCGCGGTGCGTTCCGCCATGTCGATCCCCTGGGTGCGCCACGCGGCTCCCAGCGTGCCGCGCACCAGGTCTTTGCCGCGGCTTGCCCGCACCGTCCCGAAGACCGCCACGACTACCAGCAGGCCCCCCACGATCGGCAAGCACTCGCGCAGCAGTGCGCGTCGTCCGGAGCTTCTCGCCACGCGCATCGCGAGCACCACGCCGACCAGCGCCACGAGGCTGAGGGCGCTGGCCTTGGTCAGCAGCGCTGCCACCACGCACGCGCAGGCTGCGAGCATCCAGCGGCGGCGCGGCTGCTGGTACCAGCGCACCAGCAGATGGATCACCGCTGCGGACAGCGCATACATCAGCGCGTCGTTGTTCACGCGCACCGAATTGATGATGCTGTAGGGCCAGAACACCACGAACGCCATGGCCAGCGTCTGCTGGTACGTGCGCGACAGCAGCCGCTGGATGGCGAGCGCGGACATGGCGAGAAAGCAGAGCCACAGCACGAGCGACAGCAGCTGCAATCCCTTGGTGGGGGCCACCACCCCGGTGGCCTCGCATGCGCCGTACACCATCGCCGCGAGGATGTGCCAGGCCGGTGGATGGTGGCAGATCGAGCAGTCTCCTTCGGCGGGAAGCGCTCGGTGGCGCAGCACGTGCTCGACGTACTTCAAGTGCGCCGGGGCGTCGTAGTTCCGCAGATCGTAGGGCGTATGCGACAGGTAGAAGACGTAGACGCCGAGGCCGGCGAGGATCAAGCCAACCGATGCCCATCGCACACCGGCGCACCGCAGCGCCACGGTGACCGTGACCGCAGCCAGCGGAAGGCAGACGGCCGTGGACACTCCGGAGCCGAGCTTCCATGATGCATTGCCCAGCGCAAACAACAGAGCGAGCGCGGCTGCGCCGCCTGCGATCCACGCGCGCCTGCGCCCGCTGCCGAGGAGCAGATCCGCGCGGGCCAGTGATTGTTTCAGTGCGGCGATTGGCATCAGCGTTCGGGAGCCGAACGATCCGGAGTACAGGCGACGGCGACGTGTGTACCAGAAAGCTGGATCGAGATGAAGCCGGACCGGACGACACGTGTCGCGTGGACGCAAGCGAGACAGGCCACGCCTGAAGCTATCGAACCACCGACCAGACGTGGACCACAGCTGCGTTGTTGTCGCCGATGCCCTTTTCGATCAAGAAGAGCCGACGCTGCGTCGGATCGAAGGCAGCCCCTCCCACCTGTCCGCAGGTCGGATTGCGCAGCAGAAACTCACCGGGTTTCCAGGTGGCATAGGGAAGCACGGACGACGGTTCTCGCTTTCCGAGGGCGACTGCGCCGAGCTCGTGTACGTCATAGAACAGCACCTGGCGCTCGAATGGATCGCAGTGATATCCCTTGCTGCGCTCGCAGCTCCTGGAGTGAGGCGGCTCCCCGTAGTGGTTCGCGCCGAGCCCCTTGGAGCCGAGCAGGAGAATCGCGGCTCGCGTGGGTGAATAGACGAAGCTGCCCCCTTCCCACTTGTCACACATTGTGAAACCCGGGAAGTCGCATGAAGCCTTGTTTCCCGTGTTCGGGCCGGCGCACTCGGGGAAGCGGATCCGATAGGCAAGCAGCAGGACCGCATCGAGGTTGCCTGCAGGCGATTCCTTGTCCCAGGGGCGGAACGCAATCATCGACGGTCCTTGCGACCCATGAAAGGCGCCCCGGGTCTTGCCCGTGATGAGCGTCCGGCCGCCGAGGTATCGGGAAGCATACGACGCCGGCACATCGAACAGAAAATCACCCGACTTGTTGCCGTGGAATGCTGGGCCCGGCGGCCCCACGTGAAAGGGTCCGCGCGGCACAGACCCATCCAGCTCCGTGAACCAGATCGTCGCGTGCGACTCGTCGACGACTCCGTACCAGTTGTCGAGGGACCCGTACAGCTTGGCGGTCCTCTGTGCGCCTTGCGGCGGCACGAACGCTATGCCGCTCGCAAGGGCGCTCTCGGTGCTGATGCTCTCCACGATCGGAGCTCCGAACGAGCGCATGGGGCCGACCATCCGGGCCACGGGCAATCGCTCGGCGGCGCGCTGGACGGCTGGGTGCGGAATCGAGACCGGCGCGAACTCCGCCTTGCGCGTGTCGTTGCCGAGCACGAAGAGCTGCCCGGGTTGCCCGGGCGTTTGTGCAACGTAGGCTACCCCACGCGCTCCCCAATCAAACGGCTCCGGCAATCGGAATGCGCCCTGGTAGGACAGATCCTCAGGGGAAAGGCGCGCCTCGCCGACAGGCTGAGGCGATCCGGGGGACGCCATGGAATGGGAAGGCGCGCCCGATTGTGACGCAAGCGGCTCTGGCGATCCGAGCCCTCGATGCCCGCAGCACGCAGCAGACGCGACAACAAGAGCCAACGCAACCCATGTTCCAAGCAGCGCGTCGGTTCGGTCCGCACGTTCCAGCATCAGAGCCGTCCTCGTCATGGGCACACCTCTGCGCGACAATACCACCGACACGTCCAATTGGATTCGCGCGCGTCTGGACCAAGCGTCTGCTTTGCGCTTCGCCTTTTCCCCCCGTTCCGGGGGGTGGGAGATTGACGCGCCTCCCCCCGCTGGCGGCGAACGCCGGGTCGTGCGTCGACTCTATCTTTGCTCCGAGATGACCGGCTTCCATGATTGGAGCACTTGCGCACGGTGCTTCGCGTCAGCAGCCAGACGTTCGAGCATGGCACGCTGACCAAGGACGAGAATCGATACTTGCTGTGCAGCCTCAGCTCCGATCGGTTCTCACCCGAGCAGTGGCTCAAGCTGGTGCGCCAGTACTGGATGGTGTCTGCCATGGCCCGCCGAGGGCAGAAGCAGGCACTTGGCGGGCCGTTGACAGACCCGCTCGATCCACCAGCCAGCGATGAGGCGCCAGCCGAATCGATGGCTGGCAGGGTGGATGCCGGGCTGATCCGTGCTTGCCGGCCTCCGCGCGGGCTTCGGTCCCGGTAGCTTCGGAAGCCCGGGGACGCGCCAGGGACAATGGAGCGAACCTGGGGCAGCCCGGCCGCGGGTGGACGCAGCTCGACGTCGCGTGTACGCTTGCAGATCGAGATGGGAGGCGCCTGTGCGCCGTTCAACCCGACTGCCAGGAGGCTGCGCCGTGAGAACCTCGTTCCTGCTCGTGGTCCTTGTGGCCATGTCTGCGCTCCCAGCTTGCGCAACCGCGGTCTCCAACGATGAGCCTCCTTCGACCACCGGCGGCTCCGGCGGCCAGGGCGGAACCACCGACCCCGATTCGTCCACCGGGGGATCGGGAGGCGCCAAGCAGGACGCATCCAAGGACTCGACAGCAGAGCCAGCTCCAGATGCAGTCGCTGAGTCGGCTACGGACGTAGCTCAGGATCCTGCGGCCGAAGCGCTGACCGAAGCAGGGATCGACAGCGGTACCGACGCGGTTGCGGACGCGGTCGACGCTGGCGTGGACGCACCCGTGGACACGGGCGTGGATTCCCCCATCGACGTGGGAGTGGACGCTCCTGTGGACACGGGCGTAGATGCCCCCATCGACGTGGGGGTGGACGCTGCTGTGGACACAGGTGTGGATTCCCCGATCGACACCGGCATGGACGTGGGCACGGACGCGCAGGATGCAGAGGCAGGCACGGTCGCCGACGAGACGTGCCCAGGAGAGCCGATCGTGCTGACCGGTACGGGCTCGAATCCGCGCGTGGGCAGCGTGTCTTCCACTACCAACACGAAGAACAACGACTACACGGGCAACGGGGTGTGCGGGACCGCGTCAGGAAAGGACGCGGTCTACTCGTTCACGCCTGACGTGGACGGCATCGCGCTGGTGGATCTGACCACGACCAACTTCGATGCAGAGATCTACGTGCGAACAACCTGTACAACCGCAAGCTCGCAGATCGGCTGCGCGGACTCGCAAGGCTCGAGCGGGACCGAAAGGGTCAAGTTCTGGGCCACTGCCGGCACCACGTACTGGGTATTCGTCGACAGCTACACCAGCACGAGCAAGGGCGCATTCCAGCTCGACGTGAGCGTCACGCCAGCATCCGCGCACGAGAAGTGTCCTGGGGAGGCAGTGACATGGACCGGCTCCGGGACGCAGGATCGGACTGCGACCCTAGTTGGCAACACGAGTGCGTTGTGGAACGACGCGACAGGCAATTCCTGCGGCTCGACGAGCACACCCGAGGCGGTCTACGCGTTCACCGCGGATGTCGATGGCATTCTGAAGCTCAAGGTCACGCCGCAGGGTTGGGACGTGGCGATGTACGTCCGGTCCAATTGCTCTACCGCCTCGAGCCAGCTCGCATGCAAGGATACCGGAGGCAGCGGCGGTGCTGAGAACGCGCAGTTCTGGGCAGCCCAGGGGAGCGTCTGGTACGTGTTCGTCGACGGCGCGCTTTCCGGGGCTGCTGGGGCCTATACGCTCGAAGCGACCTTGTCGCCGCAGAAGCCCGACGAGACGTGTCCAGGCGAGCCTGTGGTATGGACAGGCTCTGGGACGGATCCCCGGACGTTCACGGACACGGACGACACGAGTCTGCACTGGAGCGACACCAATGGTAGCGGCTGTGGGGGCACTTCGGCGCGCGACACGGTCTACGCGGTCACGGCGGACGTCGACGGGATCATGACCCTGTCGGTGGCTCCGACCGGGTGGGACGCGGCCATGTACATACGCACCGCGTGTACGACAAGCTCCTCGGAGATCGCGTGCAAGGACGTGGTCGGCTCTGGGCAAGTGGAATCGCACACGTTCTGGGCAACGGCTGGAGCTACCTACTATGCATTCGTGGACGGCTATACCGCCTCATCGCAAGGGCCGTACACGTTCAACGCCACCCTGGTGCCAGCAGCTGCCGACGAGAAGTGCCCGGGGGAGAATCTGACCTTCAGCGGCTCTCCCCCAGCCGCGAACGCGACCGGCAACACCAACGACAACTGGAACGACTACACCGGGTCTTGCACGACCGGAGCGAGCGAGGACGTGGTCTACCATGTCATCGCTCCGCAAGCGGGGACCATGAAGGTCACCGCCACACCAGCGACCGGGTTCGACGTGGCGGTGTATGTCCGCCAAGGCACGTGCACAGGGACGCAGGTCGGCTGCAAGGACGCGCTCGGCAGCGGGTCGGCGGAGGTCCTCAACGTGACCGCCACGGCGGGCACGGACTACTACATTTTCGTGGACGGCTACCAGGGCGCGAGCGGCGCATACACGCTGAACGTGCAATTCTGAGAATCACCGCGGCGTTCACCACCAGGCAGGTAGCACATGAACTACAGTCGAGCAGTTGCCCTCGCAGCATCCGTAGCGCTGGGGCTGATGACCGCGAGCTGTGGAAGCTCGGACGCCACCGCGCCCGTCGGCGCAGCAGGCTCGGGAGGAAGCGCCGGGTCGGCCGGTGCGGCTGGTGCTTCAGGTGGCGGGGGCGCAGGCGGGCTCGACGCCTCCCCGGATGTCCCCCAGGACGTTTCGCCCGAAGCAGCGTCGCCCACCTGCACGGACGCGGTCCACAACGGTAGCGAGACCGACATCGATTGCGGCGGCGGCTCCTGTCCGAAGTGCGCTGACAGCAAGGCCTGCGCCTCAGGAGCCGACTGCGAGAGCGGCTCGTGCGTGAGCGCGAAGTGCCAGGCCCCCAGCTGCACGGACAATGTGAAGAACGGAGCTGAGACCGACCAGGATTGCGGCGGCTCGAAGTGCCCCGCTTGCGCAGACGGCAAGGCGTGCCTGGTTGCCTCGGACTGCACGAGCGCCACGTGCGTCGGCAACGTGTGCCAGGCGCTCACCTGCGCCAACAACACCAAGGACGGCACGGAGACGGACATCGATTGTGGGGGCAGCGCATGTCCGAAGTGCGGAGACATGTCGGCGTGCCTTCTGGCTTCGGATTGCGAGAGCGGCGTGTGCGCCATCGGCACGTGCCTGATTCCGACCTGCACGGACGGCGTGAAGAACGGAGGAGAGACCGATCAGGACTGCGGCGGGCCCAAGTGCGCACAGTGCGGTGATCTCAAGGGGTGCGCATCTGCATCCGACTGCGTGAGCGGCGTGTGCTCGTCGGGCCTTTGCCAGCCCCCGGGTTGCTCCGACTCGGTGAAGAACGGGAAGGAATCGGACGTCGACTGCGGAGGAGGCACCTGTCCAAAGTGCGCGGATCAAGCAGTGTGCAAAGCTGCCTCGGATTGCCAGAGCGAGGTATGCACGGCAGGGGTCTGCCAGGTGGCCACGTGCACGGACCAGGCGAAGAACGCATCGGAGACCGATGTCGATTGCGGAGGAATCGTCTGCCCGAAGTGCGCGGACGACCTGGGCTGCAACAGCGCCTCGGATTGCGTGAGCCTCGTGTGCGCTGCGAACAAGTGCCAGGCCCCTACCTGCACGGACACGGTGCAGAACGCTGCAGAGAGCGACGTCGACTGTGGAGGCGGCACGTGCCCGAAGTGCGCGGACAATCTTGCGTGCGGGGTGCCTTCTGACTGCCAGTCCGCCATCTGCACCGCAAACCAGTGCCAGGCTGCGTCGTGTACGGACAGCGTGAAGAACGCCCTGGAGACGGATGTCGACTGCGGAGGCGGAGCCTGTCCGAAGTGCGTGGACGGCAAGCTCTGCAGCGGTCCGGCGGATTGTACGAGCTCGGTCTGCTTCCAGGGCAAGTGCGGCCGGAGATCGTGGACGGTCGAATCCAACGGAAGCAACGTTGGGATTCCGGCCAACAACACCTGGATCACAGCTGCAGGGCTCACGCTTTCCCCAGTGCTCGCGACGCCTGGGCTGGTGCTGCTGCGCTGGACTGGAACGATACGCTGGGCTGGTGGAGGCAACGGCATCTGCCACGTGGGAGAGAGGTTCGTGATCGACGGCGTGCCCACAGGTCACCCGACCTGGGGCAACGCGATCACGGTGCAGGAAGGCGCGACGCGGCCACACACCTTCTTCTCCGCCGAGATCGCGGTGGTCATGCAGCCAGGCACGCATTCGGTGTACGTGCAGATGACGGACGCGAACGGGTATGGCAGCTGCTACCTGGATGGAGACGGGGGTCTGGCCTACGATCGGTCGCGGCTTGCGGCTACGGTCTATGATCCGACGGAAGCCTGGTATGCGGAGTCCAACAACCAGACGGGCGCGCTGGGCTCGAACTCTCCTTGGACGGACATTCCTGGTGCCAGCCTTGCGTTCAACCTGGCGCAGGCAAGGCATGTGCAGTTCTCGGTGCAGGGAACCGAGCTCGTGCAGGGAGCGGATTCCGCGCATTGCGCCTACCGGCTCGTGGTCGATGGCACTGCGCTGGGTGATCCGAACCATGGGCAGACCATCGCCGTGACCGATGGGCCTGGTGGCTGGTGGGCTCCGGTGGGGATCAAGTACGGCGCCGACTACGATGCGGGAAACCACACGGTCAAGGTGCAGGTCCGCAACAGCTCCAGCAGCGTGTCCACCTGCAACGCAGCGGGCAACAACGAGGCGTACTCGCGATTCCACCTGTCTGCCACTGCGACCCCGCAGGGCGGCGTGAGCCGGAGCATCGAATCCACCGGACCTGCCCAGGTCCTGGCTCCAGGCAGCGCGTGGACCCAGGTGGGTGGCCTGTCCACTTCGCTGCAGCTTGCTTCCAACTCCCATGTCCAGTTCGAGATCGTGGGAAGCCAGCGCACCACCGTGGGCACCGGCCAGTGCGGATACCGCTTCGTGGTGGATGGAGTGGGCCTGGGCGATCCGAATCACGGTCAAGCGATCAACATCGGCACCCTGGCGAAGACCTGGTGGATGTCGGCTGGCGCGCTGTGGGGAATGGATCTGCCCGCGGGCAGCCACACGCTCGGCGTGGAGGTTCGCGATACCGGGTCAGGCAACTGCGGAGTGAACGGCGATGCGCTGGGCTACGGCAGGATGAGGCTGCTCGTCCGCGGGCCGTGAGGCGCACCGTCGATCGTGGCGGCTCTACTTGGCCGGCTTGGCACTCGGCGGCGGCTTCGGCGGGGTGCTTGCGATCGGAACCACGATCGGAGGGGCTTCGCGAACTTCGATGGGTCCTGAGGGAGCTGCTTCGGGCAGGGTCGCCACGGGCGCGTCTGGCGGCGCCCCGGAGGCGGCGTCGTTGCCCTCCGCAGGCTCTGGCAGAGCCGTGACCTTGGGAGGGTTGTCCCGCACCTCGACCGGCTTGCAGCCTACGACCGCAGCGCCCATGGCCACGACAGCAGCGACCTTGGCGGCCACGCCCCAGGTTGGCTCGACCAGAGGGGACGGCGCGTGCACGCTCGGGGCTTTGCCGTGGATGTGCACGCGGAAGCTGCGCGCGCCGATCGTGATCTCGTCGCCGTGCACCAGAACCACCGGCTTTGACATGGGCGCGTCGATCGAGCGGCCGGCCCGCGTCACGCGCACCGGAGGAGCGTCTTGCGGACGCAGCAGGATCAGACGCTCGTCGCCGGACACCCACAGCTCGCACGCCGCAGCCTGCTCGGTCATCCACGAAAGCGAGCCGTCGAACGACATGCGCAGGCCGGGCAGACCGCCAGCCATGGCCACGCAACGGACGAAGCGTGGCGAGCCGGAAACAGGCTCAAGGTCTTCGATGCAGATGGCCATCGGTTCAGGCATCGATCCGTGCCTTTCCATGGGGATTGCGAGGTTGGCTCAGACTATCACGCCGCTGCGTCGCTCGGCGCGCGGAACCGATTGACACCGGCCGTCGATCCGCGAAGATAGGGGCCATGCGCAGTGCGGGGGCCGCCGAATGCCGAATCTTCTCGTCCCAGGGTGGGATACGGCTGCAACCCGCACTTCGAGAGCCCGAACGATGTCTTCCATGCACCGGGGCTGCACCCGGGCACGCTAGATAGGGCGACCATGGCTTCGCGGCTCGACGGACGAGCTGCGACGCCAGGAGGTACTTGTGGCTCCGTCGTCGATTCCGCCAAATCCTTTCCTGCTCCTGTCGGGCAACCAGGCGTTCCTCGAGCGCAAGCGGTCCAAGCCCTGCGTGGGCCCGGGCACGGTCCCGGCAACCATCGTGGTCGCCGCGGTGGTCCTGGGGCTCTTCGTGTTCCCGCTGTTCTTCCTGCTGCGCGAAGCCAGCCTGCACTCCCAGCTCGCAACCCTTCGCAAGCAGGGGCAACGCATCGAAGCTGTGGTGCTCGAGCAGCACCAGGAGGGCCGGAAGCTCGGACGGATCTGCTCGTTCTCCTACAGCTTCCGTCTGCCCGCAGCACCCGGTGGCGGACCTGCAACCACCATCGACGGCCAGGACGAGACCGCAGCGCAGTGCTGCACCTGGTTCGAGGATCACAGCCCCGAGTTCTGCACGCCCAAGGGAACCCATCCCTGCGATCGCGGCTCGGTCATGGTCTACTACGATCCGGCCAATCCGAAGATCAACCGGCTCGATCAGGATCGCCCCAAGAGCGGGCTGTGGATCGCAGCCGGGCTCACCGGCCTCACCGGCACCATCGTAGCGGTCGTCTTCGGCATGATGCTGCGCGGCTGGTCGCGCCTCCGTCGCCTCGGCTCCAAGGGCCAACGCATCGTCGGAACGGTGAGAAGCGCCAAGGTCGCGCGCGCCAAGGGCAACCGCATCGAGCTGGTGTACGCGTTCGTCACGCCGGACGGACACGAGATCGAAGGCAAGGTCAAGGAGTTCTGGGACAACCCCGCCGGCACGCCGCCTCCGATGCCAGGCGCGCCGCTCGTCGTGCTCTACGTCGACGACCTGCTGCACAAGGTTCTGTAGGGCTGGCCGGCGCGAGCCTCCACGCGTTCAATCGCAGGTGCAGGTGCCGGCTGTCGCAGGTCCGTATCCCCGATCCCAGCAAACAGCGTTCCCACCGTCGTGGCAGGTCCACGTACAGCTGTCGATGCACGGCAGCGAGCAGGCATTTCCACACCCGTTCACCCCGCTGACGGGCGCGAGATTGGCACAACCCGAGGCGAGCGTGGACTCGTTGAAGCCGCCTTGCGAGTCATAGCAGTACTCGTTGAGCGCCACGCCGGTCATGCAGGCGCAGGCCTGGCTTCCTGACGGAGTGCAGACGTCGTAGCCGGGGGGATTCGCCGGGGTGGACGCGTTGCATCCGCCGCAGTCGATGGTCCCGGAGCCGGTCTGGCCGCAGGCATTGGGGGGGGAGCTGCAAGCCGAGCCATAGCCGGCAGGATTCGGCGGCGTCGACGCGTTGCATCCCAAGCAGTCGATCCACCCGGAGTTCGTCTGTCCGCAGGCGTTGGGAGAAGAGCTGCAGGCGGCGCCATAGCCTGGAGGATCCGACGGTGTGGACGCGTTGCATCCCGAGCAGTCGATCCACCCGGAATTCGTCTGTCCGCAGGCGTTGGGCGCTGAGGAGCAGGAAGCGCCCGTGCTCGTTTCGCACCCGTTCGAGGCGGTACCATCGCAATCTGTCCATCCGGACACGCAGGAAGTCACGGTACAGTGTCCATTGGCGCACCCGGCCGTTCCGTGCGCCGCCTGGCAGCTGATGGTGCAAAGCCCGCAATGCTGCGCACTGTGCACGAGATCCGCTTCGCACCCGTTGCCGTCGTTGCCGTCGCAATTGCCAAATCCCCCGTTGCACACCTGAACGCATCCGCCGGACACACACGCCACCGACGCGTTGGCTCCTGCAGAGCATGCATGTCCGCAAGACCCGCAGTGGAGCGTCGAGCCCGCGGTGGAGGTCTCGCACCCGTTGGCCTGGCTGCCGTCGCAGTTCCCGTACCCGGGATTGCACTGGTCGATCTGGCAAGCGGAATTCACGCACTTGGCGGTGGCGTTCGGGAAGGCGCACGAGTTCTTGCAGAATCCACAATGCTGGCTGGAAGCCGTGGTATCCACCTCGCAGCCGTTGCCGCTGACCCCGTCGCAGTCCGCCTTGCCCTGCGGACAATTGGATACGCCGCAGACCCCCGCGTTGCACACCGCGGTTGCGCCTTGCGCGGGACACACCGTGCCGCACGATCCGCAATGCATGGGATCCGCCAGGGTATTCGCCTCGCACCCTGTGGCGGCATCGCCGTCGCAGTCCGCATATCCCGCATTGCACGAAACGATGGTGCACGTACCCGCCGAGCAGGAGGACACCGCATGGGCGAGCACGCACGAGCTGCCGCAATCCCCGCAGTGCGAAAGCGACGACGTGATGTCGGTTTCACACCCGCTGGCTGCGTCACCGTCGCAATTCGCCCACCCGGGATCGCATCCACTCACGGAGCAGACGCCGCCCAGGCACTTCGTCGTAGCGTGGGGAAGCTGGCAGACGCAGCCGCATTGGTTCTGGGTTCCGCCCCCGCCGCAAGTGTCGGGCAGAGCGCAATTGCCACACTGAACCTTCCCGCAAGAGCCCAGGACTTCGCCACAGCTCGCGCCGAGCTGCGCACAGCTCTTGGCGGAACAGCCGCACTGATTCGCGGTACCCGCTCCGCCGCACTGATCGAAGCCCTGGCAAGCGCCACAGTCGATCGCCTTGCTACAGCCGTCGGAGACGAATCCGCACGACGCCTGCAGCTGCGCGCACGTCTTGGCGTTGCACGGGGTCGTGCCGCACTTGTTGGGGCCGCTGCCGCCGCACAGCTTGCCCGCGGCGCAGCTGCCACAATCGATCGTGGCCTCGCACCCATCCGGAAGCGTGCCGCACTCGGCTCCGAGCTGTGCGCACGTCTTCGCCGTACACCCGCATTTGTTCAGGCTGCCCCCTCCTCCGCAGCTCTTGGGCGTCGGACACCCCCCGCAGTCGATCGCTTCGCTGCACCCATCCGAGGCGTACCCGCATTCGGCAGACACCTGCGAGCACGTCTTGGGATTGCACGCGTTGGTTCCGCACTTGTTCAGCCCGCCGCCTCCGCAATGCTTCCCCGAAGCACACGTCCCACAATCGACCTTTCCCCCACAACCGTCAGGCGCAGATCCGCACTCGGCTCCCAGATTCGCACATGACTTCGGCGAGCACACCGTCGGCCCGTCCTGCTCGATCACGTCGGGTGCCGCTTCGCTGAGCTCGTAGGTCGCATCTGCCCATGGTCCATCGGGGAGCGCGCCATCGCTCGCGTCCACCCCCGCCTCGCTTTCGGGCTTCGGCGGCGGCAACGCCGAGCTCGAATCGCTTCCACAGCCTTCCAAGGCAACCCAGGCAAGGGTCAAGAGCACAAGCATCACGGTCCGTGCCGGACTTGCATTGAAGATGGTTGCCGCGTTCATAGCTCCTCCGATCCAGACCTCCCCTATTCTACTGCCCTCGCTGACACCCCACTCACGGCGGAGCGCTGAAGCACCCTTCCATCGACCAGCAGATCGAGTTGGCCCCCCAGGGCAGACAACCTTCGCCTGCCTGACAGGGGATCGTGCACGCCATCGTGGCAGGCTGCGAGTTCGGGTTGCCGCAGTACTCCTGCCAGTCTGCCATGTTCGCCGGGTCCTCGCAGTTCGCGCAGTTCTGGCAATCGCACCCTGACACGCAGACGTACAGGGCGACTCCGTGGGCCTCGGGCACGCAGTGCGATCCCACCGGGCAAGGCACGCACTCTTCGCCCGGCGGACATTCCTTGCCAGGGTAGCCGGCCGCGAGACACGGCTTGGTGATGCACTCTGAGCAGGTCCAGCCGTTCGGACAGGTCACCTGCCCGTCTATCCACTCGACCAGGCCGTCGTTGTTGCCATCCCAGCATACCTCGATGTGCGAGTTGTCCGCGCTGCAGCGACGTGCCCCGCGCGGCTGCCAGCTGTTGTCGATGTCGCGACAGCCGAGCTTCGCCTCGAGTACGCAGTACATCCCGTAGGTCGTATATCCGGGATCGCACGAGCAGGTGGGGAACATCCCGTTCATCCAGCAGGTCCCGAAGCCGCCGCAGGACACGTTGTCGCATTGCGTGCCTGTGGCAGCCACGCAGTTGGTCTGGCTGAATGCCAAGTAGTAGCCCACCTCGCAATGGCACCGCGGCCCGTTGATCGGATCCACCAGACAGGTGCCGTGTCCGCCGCAGTCGATGGTCTGGCAGGCGCCGCTTGGCGTGTCTGCCACGCACTCGAGCCCTTGGGCGTGGAACCCTGCATTGCACTGGCACGCAGGATTGCCCCCGTAGATGATGCACGTGCCGTTGCCGCTGCACGCGACTCCGTCACAGGAAGGATCCTTCACGCAAGTGTACCCTTGCGGGTGGTAGCCCGCGTCGCAGAGGCACTTCGCAACGCCCCCGTCGATCACGCACTTGCCATTGGCGCCGCAGTCGATGCCCGTGCACGTGGGAGGTGCCCCGCCCGCCCCTCCGGGGTCAGTGCCGCCCTGCGAAGAGCCACCGCTTCCGGCAACGCTTCCGCCGCTGCCGCTCGAGTTGCCCGCGCCTGCACTTCCTCCCTTTCCCGCGTTGCCGCCCTGTGGCCCTCCACCCCAGCCGGTGCCCCCGGCCTTCCCATCCCATCCCGCGTCTCCTGCCGTTCCCCCGGTCCCCGCACTTGCATCGGGTCTGCCCCCGTCCTGGAACGACACGTCATCGTAGCTCAGCAAGGACGAGCAGCTCGCGAGCAGCACGGCAGCTGGAGCGACCGCACGCGACAAGGCTCGTGTTGCAGTGTTTCGAGGTGGAAGCTTCATCGCGCGTCTCCACGCCGATCGTATCACATCCCGCCCCTGGTTCGGTCAGGCGTTCAGAACACCGCCAGCCCCTGGGGCCACGCTTCCTGCGGCTTGACACGTGGACCGGAGTGCCGTCCCCTGGGCTCCTGCCCATGAACGAAGCTGCCGATCCCGACCTCCCCGCGATTCGCCTGGTGTGTCCTCGATGCCGGGTGCGCGGCCAGGAAGATGCTCGCGCCACGCCTCTGCAGCGCCAGGGCAACGTGCTCGTGTGCACCAACCGGGCCTGCCTCGCGCGCTACCCCGCCTCTCCCTTCCCGATGGTGCTGCGCGACGCTTCGGCGATCTCCGGTCCGGCGACCTTGACCCCGTGGCATCGCCTTGCTCCGGACGCTGCCGTGGCGTGGCTGGAAGCGATGCCGCCAGACGGTGCCCCGTCAATCGCTGCGAGGCGCTTTGCGACCTACTTCTGGGCGCACTTCCGCGACTTGCTCCCGGCCGAGCTCACCCCGTCATTTGTGACCGGGCCTCCGCTGTCCGTGACGCTCGCATCCATGGTGGCAGGCCCGTGGCAAAGCGCGCTGGTCATGGGCTCCGGTGCAGGGCGTCTCCCCTTGGAGCTGTCCGCGGCCGGCGCTCGCCTCGTGGTGTCGCTCGACATCGACCCTCTCTTCGTCTCGTGGGCAGGAGATCTGGCAGGTGGGGGAACGCTCACGTGTCCGTTGCCGGAAGGCGCGGTTCGCTGGACGCACTCGTCCTTCGACGTGCCGGATCGTTTGCTCGAGGCTGCGAGGCGGGTCGAGCCGATCTGCGCAGACGCGCTCGACCCTCCCATGCCCCATCGCGCGTTCGACCTGGTGGTGCTTGCCAATCTCGTGGACAACGTTGCGGACCCGTTGACGCTTCTGGCTGAGGCGCAGGCATTGCTCGAGCCTGGGGGCACGCTGCTGATCGCAACGCCCTTTGCCTGGCAGAGGAATGTGACCCCGCCGGCAGCGCGCCTCGAGGCGCGGAGCTGGATGGATGAGACGGGTGCAGCGCGATCGCTGGACGGGCCTGAGGCGATGGTCGAGCTGTTGACCGGCAAGCTGCGAGGGCCGCATGGATGGCACATGGAGCTGGCGCAATCCACGACCTTGCCCTGGCACCTGAGATACCACGCTCGGCAATTCAACACCTTCGTGTGCAACGTGTTCGTGTTCCGGAACACCATGAGCCGAAAGGCGGCAAGGGGCAGGGACGCATCCTGCGCCGAGTGACGGCGCCATCGCCCTTGTCAGCGCGCTGTGCCGGTGTGAAACTTTCACCTGCCATGCCCGAACCTCGCGTCAAAGGAGTTGCCTTCCGGACCGTGGACCAGTGCTTCCTGGAGCTGCGCGGAGCCGAGGCCCAGAAGCGTGCGCGAGCGCTGATGCCGCCGGAGCTGGCGGACAACTACCAACGGGGTCTGGTGCTTGCCTCCAGCTGGTACCCCATCTCCTGGTACCGGCAGGTCTTTGCCGCCTTCCTGAAGGCCACCGGAGACGGTCCTGAGCTCGCCAGGCAGATCGGCTACCGCTCCATGCAGCTCGACATGAAGAGCGTCTACAAGCAGGTCTTCGCCAGATTCGTGTCTCCTCAGACCATGCTGACCATGTCCAACAGGCTCTTCAACAGCTACTACGACACCGCCAGGGCGACCGTGATCGACCCGAGCCATGGGCATGTACGCATGCTGCTGACCCAGTGCATCGGCTGGGATCTCAACATGTTCACCGAGATCCAAGGCTCTGCCACTGCGCTTCTGGAGATCGCCGGCGCAAAGCAGGTCAGGCAGCAGCTTCTGTCCGGGGGTCGCGACGGCGACACGGAGATGGAGCTCGAAGCTCATTGGATCTGAGCGCCCCAGGAAGACACGAACCCCGCAACGTTTTCAAGGCATGGCAATCCCTGCGGGGAGGAACGGTTGTCTTTGGAGACGGCCGCGCCTTTGCAGCTTCGCAGCGAGCAGAATCCCGGCCAAACCGCGATTCGCCCCCAAGCCGGGCAGGTGGTTCGGAAGTTGCTGGCTGCAGCCCTGGCCCCTTGCGGCCGTTGTGCTTTGGAATGCGCTTTCGAGGGAGGACGATCCATGCGTTCGACGCGATTGCTTGTGCTTGCGCTGGCCGCCGGCTTGCTGCCCGCTTGCAGCGGCTCGGACAACACCGACTTCACCCTGGTACCGGGAACCGACGGTGGTGACGCGCTCTCCCCGGAAGCAGGCAAGGACGCGGATGCCGCCGGGATCGTCGACGGAGATGCGGCCAAACCCGACGTCAAGACCGATGCGGATGCTGGCAAGGAAGCCTCGTCCGAGGCAGGCGATACCGGAACCGACTCGCCCCTACCGGAAGCAGGACAGGATGCGGAATCCGGGGTGGATGCAGACGCGGGGCAGGAAGCCGAGGCAGGGAACGATGCCCCGGATGATTCCAGCGTTGAGGCGTGCGTGCCCACAGGGGTCGAGCTCTGTGACGGCGTGGACAACGACTGCAACGGTGCGATCGACGACCTTGCGCCCCAAGCCTGCTACAGCGGGCCGAACGGCACGGACGGAGTCGGGCCGTGCAAGGCCGGGACCCGGTCCTGCTCTGGCGGCTCCTGGGGCGCCTGCTCGGGCGAAGTGCTCCCTGCTGCCGAGACGTGCGATGGAGTCGACAACGACTGCAGCGGGCAGGTGGACGACGGCATCGCAGCCCAGGCCTGCTACACCGGGCCGAACGGCACCGACGGGGTCGGCGTCTGCCATGGGGGAACCCAGAGCTGCACCGGCGGTGGTTGGGGCGCATGCACGGGGCAGGTGGTTCCATCCGCCGAGACATGCAATGGCGCTGACGACGACTGCAATGGGCAGGCCGACGAGAACAACCCGGGAGGGGGGGTCTTCTGCGGAACAGGCATCAGCGTCGGGGAATGCACGGCCAAGAGCATGTGCATCAACGGCCAGCTGCAGTGCCTCGGGACGTTCGTGGCGCCGCCTCCCACAGGCAGCCCGAACAACACGGGCGCGAGCAACTCTCCGCTGTCCACCCTGAGCGCGGCCCAGGCCCACGCGATCGCAATCGGAGGCGGAGCGGACGTATGCGCGTGCAGCCCGACTGCGAGCACGACCAGCTGGTCCGAAGATGTCACCATGGTGGAAGGGGTGAGCATGCTCGGCGGGTATCACTGCACGGACTGGGCGCGGGCCATCAGCACGTACGTGACCCGGATCCAGGACACGGCCGTGACGGGTGTGAAGTTCCCGGCAGGGATCACGTCAGCCACGGCGCTCGACGGGTTCACGGTCCGCGGCATGCAAGTCAACACAGGGACTTCTGCAGCGATCACGATCACGCAGTCTTCGCCGAGCCTGCTGACCCTGACGGTGAACGGCGGACTGGCAACTACCTCGTATGGTCTCGACATGACAGGGCCTGGCTCGCCCATCCTGCAGAATGGTTCGTACAGCGCTGCCGCTGCTGCAAACGGCACGCAGGTCGCCATTCGGGTCAACAATGCGTCGCCCACGCTGACCTCGGTCACGATGACGAATGCGCCGTCGTCCGGAGGGGTTCCACCCAGCGTTTCGGTGGGATTGCGCTGCACGGACTGTGCGAACCTGAAGATGAACGGCGGTGGGGCTCAAGGTGGACAGGCCGCCAATACCGTGGCCGGTATGTGGCTGTCAGGCAACGTCGCGGGCGTGGTCGTGACCGGCCCTGCCAACATCTCGGGCGGGCAAGCGCTCTCCGGGGGCGCCAACAACGGTGCGCGCGGCGGCTGGCTCGACAACTGCACCGGCCTCGCGACCTTCACCGGCGCGTCGTTCATGGGCGGCGCCGGACAGAATGGCTTCCGCATCGGATTCGACATCACCGGCCCTACCTGCTCGTCGGCCGTGACCGGAGGCACCATCCGTGGCTGCGAGTCCGGAAGCGTGTGCGTTGGCGCAGAGTCGGTCGGCTCGCCCCTGACCTTGAGCGCTGTCAACCCGATCACTGGAGTCATGACCTCGGCGAGCCTCGGAACCGTGGGCGTGCGATGCCTGCAAAACGGCTGCACCACCATCGACACGTCCGCGATCTCGTCTGGAGCGCTGGTGGCCGCTACCGGCCAGCGGGGCATCGGCGTGGAGGTCTCGGGTGCCAATCCCACGTTCGACCGCAACACCATCCAGGGCCCATCGTGCCAGGGTGCGATTGCCGCGACCGAGCTCTACGGCGTATTCATCAAGGGCTCTGCACCGACCTTCACGAACAACGTGGTCCGTGACGGCGCCTGCTCAGGGCCAGAGGAAGGAATTCGCTACGAGAAGGGCAGCTTGCTTCCCATCGTCGTGGACCCGGTCGTGGTCAACAATACGATCGAATACGGGTGCAACACCTGCGGCGCGCGACGGGGCATCGTGATCGTGTCGCCCGGTGTCTCGGCCGCGAGCGGATTCTTCAACAACAACATCATTCGGAATCTCAACAGCGCGAGCCTGGGCAGCAGCTGGCCGGGCTACGAGGTCGATGCCAACAGCGCACCCAAGACCTTCCTCAACAACGATCTGTTCGACCCGGCTGCTGCGGCGCTCTACCAGCTTGGGGGCACGACCGGCCTGACCACGATCGGGCAGGTCAATGCCCAGGTCAACGGCGCTGCGGGCAACATTGCAGGCGATCCGCAGCTCAATGGCACCTGGCACATCCCGGTGACCTCCCCCTGCCGCAATGCGGGGACTGCCAATCACGCACCCTCCGTCGATCGCGACAACGACGCGCGACCGCAGGAGGTCCTGTTCGACATCGGCGCCGACGAGTATCATCCCTGAAGTCCCCGGAGAACTAGAAACTAGGAACAGGAACACGGGAACGCGGACGAAGAACCGCTACGTGCGCGGCCCGGGCCTACGTGGGGGCTCGCGGGAGTCGAATCGCCCGGGTCCTTGACGTCGAACGAGCGCCATCGCACGGTTGCAGCCAATGCAAGCGAGTCTTCCCATCCGCCCGTTGATCGCCATCGCACTGGCTTGCGCTGCGTGTACGCCCATGCAGGGTGGCCGGTCGCCCCATGGCTCCCAGGCTTGCGAGTGGGGGAATGCTGCTCAGTGCGAGGCCCAATGCCGCGACGGCCAGGCGCCGAGCTGCAACAGCATGGGAGAGATGACGGAAGAAGGTGCTGGCGTGGGGCAGGATGCTGCCAAGGCAGCAGCGCTGTACGCTCGCGCCTGCAGGGACAAGAACTGGCTCGGTTGCGCGAACCTGGCGAGGTTGTACGCGAGCGGCAACGGCGCTCCCAAGGACGAGCCTCGCGCAGTGAGCCTGCTGATGAGTGCCTGCGGCCAGTCGATCGCACCGGCCTGCGCCAATCTCGCTGCAGCCCACACGGCGGGCACCCCTTCTGTGGACATGTCGGGCCAGGTCGCCCAGGCTCGCGCCGGGTGCGCCCAGCGCAACCCTGCCAGCTGCCGTCGACTCGGAAGCATGTATGCCGACGGTGTGGGTGTCCCTGTGATCGAGCGTCGCGCCCTGATCCTGCTCAACCAGGCGTGCGATGGCGGAGATGCCGAAGCGTGCGGGCTGCTCGGAGGTATGCTCGGCAAGGGAGAGCGGATCCAGCCGATGGCGATCACGTTCTACGATCGGGCATGCGTCGGCGGACATGCGTTGAGCTGCGGCACGCTCGCCAACCTGCTCGACCTTGGCCAGGGCACGGCTGCGGACAAGCCTCGAGCGCACACGCTGTACGGCAAGGCTCGCTCGACCTACGAAGCAGGCTGCGAGAAAGGCGACTTCACGGCCTGCATGAGGCTCGGCTTCATCCATGACTTCGGCTGGGGCGTGCAGGTCGACGCCCGTCGCGCAGCCGCCCTGTTCCAGCGCTCCTGCGAAGGCTCACCTGCTGCGGGATGCACGGTCCTGGCCCGGAAGTATCGTCGTGGATGGGGCGTGGACAAGGACGCGGCCCGGGCTTCAGCGCTTCTCAACCACGCTTGTCTGAAGGGACACCCATCCGCCTGCTCCGAGCTTGGCCAGATGCTGGAGCGTGGCGAGGGCGCAACCAAGGATCCTGCCCTGGCCGTGCAGCTCTACGAACGAGCCTGCCGCGCCGGGGATCAGACCGGATGCATCGAGGTGGCAAGACGCACGCCGGCGCCTTGAATCGCCCGGACACCGGCTGGTCAGCTACTCTGCCCACACGCAGCTGACGTCGGAGATGGCACCGCTGCCAGGGTCTGCCCGATCTGGTTGGCGAGCGCGCCCCAGGTATCCGCTTCTACTGGCTGCAGCAGCGAAATCCCAGAGCAGGCTCCGCGCTACGGCGGAGAGCGCGTCTATCGCCTCCGCAGCCAAGCTCGTCTTTGGCTCCGTTGAACGCCCCGCCGTCCATGCGGCACGCATCGTTGGCGCTGCACGCGTCTACCCATTCCGACACGTTCCCGCTCAGGTCGAAGACGCCATCGTATCCGGAGATCGACGACTGGCACTCAGACAGGGTTCCGACTTCCACGGTGGTGTTGACGTGCTGTGCGATGCCGTTGCATGCCTGCTCATCGTAGGTATCGCCATACGGATAGGCATTTCGGTTTCGACCGGAGACGCAGGCGTTGTACCACTGGCCCCTGATTGGATCCGCCTTGGCACCCGACGCGTCCGATCCTCCTCCCATCCTGCCGCAGAGGCGCTTACCGACTGCTTTGCAGTACGCCTGGGCGTCGCACCAATCCACGCAGACCTGCGGATGGTTCGCGCAGCCGGTCTGGCACACGTCCCAGTGGCTCATGCACCTGGGTTCCGCCGCGAAGCTCGAGTTCCAGGCGCACTTCGCATTCTGAGCCGACGTCGACGGATGCGTGGCCAGCCACGACTCGTACTGGAAACGCGTGACCTCTGTTGCATCGATCGAGAACCCGCCCTCCATGGGCACCTGTCTCGCCACGCACAGCTTGCCAATCCAGCACTGCTCAAGCCCGCTGTGGCAGGTCGCGCTGCCGCAATCCGGTCCAGCCATGGCAGGCTGTTGCTCAAACGCTGCCTTTCCCCTGTACCCATGCATCGAGAGCCACGTAAGCAAGGCCGTGGCAGCAATCGTCAGTGTGTGGGTCATGAACAAGGGTGCTGCGCCTTAGTAGGTAGTGGTAGCCTACGGGCAGGTCCGACGCTGCGCAAGGCGCGGAGCGATCAAACGTGCGGGCGCACGCACAATCGCTCCTACGTTGGAACCCTGCAGCACACAACCACCTCGCTTGCACAAGCGGCGCTGCCGTCCACGCGAGGTCCTTCGAGCGACCTTGACCGGATGCAAGGGGCATCCGCCGCCGGCGCGCCGCCTGTGGAGGCCACGGAGTGTCCTCGACACCGAGCAGCCACGCCCACATCGGCTTGGTTTTTCCCAGGTGTCGGACAAGTAGCGGCCAAAGCTCGCGGACCTCGGAGGGTGTAACGAAGACCCAGACGTCCCGCGTGTTCGCCTCGCGCAGAAGTGCGCCCAGCCAGTACGCTCGCTCAGTCGGATCTTGCGACCGCAGTAGTACTCGAAGCTGCGCCACCGTGACGTCGGTCCACCACAGGAAGTAGGGACGCGCATCCGGATTGTAGACCTCGCGGGTCGTGGGGGGCAGGCGCACCATCGGCATCAACGCAAGGTCAGCACGGGATCCCTTCGTGCCGGAGGAGTCTGCAACCGGACCTGCCTGTCCACGCCCCAGGGTTGCCAGGGCTGCCCAGATGTCCGATAGGATCCGTGAGAGCCCTCTGAGCCGAGCGCGAGAAGCCATGTCCCAATTCTTCAAGTTCCGCGGCACCGAAAGCTACCTCACCAACGACGCGCTGGAGGCAGCGGTCAACTGCGCCATCGCCCTGGAGCGCCCATTGCTCGTGAAGGGCGAGCCTGGAACGGGCAAGACGCTCCTTGCGGAAGCGATCGCAAGCGCGATCGACCTTCCGCTGATCACGTGGAACATCAAGAGCACGTCGCGGGCGCAGGACGGGCTCTACGTCTACGACACGGTGCTGCGCTTGTACGAGTCGCGGTTCGGCGACGGCGACGTGAAAGACATCCGCAGATACATCCGTCTGGGCCCCCTGGGCGAGGCGTTCAGCAAGCCAGAGCGCACCGTGCTGCTGATCGACGAGATCGACAAGGCTGATCTGGAATTCCCCAACGACCTGCTTCACGAGCTCGATCGGATGCGCTTCAAGATCCTCGAGACCGGCGACGAGATCCAGGCGAAGCAGCGTCCGGTGGTGATCATCACCAGCAACAACGAAAAGGAGCTTCCTGACGCGTTCCTGCGTCGCTGC
Organism: Deltaproteobacteria bacterium; assembly: GCA_016218915.1. Taxonomy (GTDB): domain Bacteria; phylum Myxococcota_A; class Polyangia; order Polyangiales; family Polyangiaceae; genus JACRCQ01. The sequence continues at coordinate 286,690 of JACRCQ010000052.1, read as the reverse complement.
GTGTTCCACTTCATCGACTTCCCCGACGCCGCGCTCATGCGACGCATCGTGGAGGTGCATCACCCTGGTCTCGAGGCCAAGCTGGTCGATCAGGCGCTCGAGGTCTTCTTCCAGATCCGGACCATGAGCCGCTTGCGCAAGCGCCCTTCCACCAGCGAGCTGATCGACTGGATTGCGGTTCTCAAGAAAGCAAGCGTCGACTCGGTGAAGCTCGAGCGTGCGCTGCCGTTTCTCGGAACGCTGCTCAAGAAGGAGCAGGATCTCACGGCCTATGCTGATCAAGTGGCTGGAGGAAGCCGCTATCGGAGCTGAGGACCGCCATGTTCCTGGAGTTCCTGTTTGCCCTCAGGCGTCGGAAGATCCCGGTGGGAGCCCAGGAAGCCGTTGCGCTGGCGTCTGCCTTGTCGCATGGCCTGCACGACAGCTCGCTTGACGGGTTGTATCAGGTGTCCCGTGCGTTGCTGATCCACTCCGAGGCTCATCTCGACGAGTTCGATCTGGCCTTTGCCGAGCACTTCCGCGGCGTATACGTAGATTCGCTTCGCATCGCCGAGGACCTCGCAGCGTGGCTCGACGATCCGGTTCTCATGGGCAAGCTCACGGAAGAGGAGAAGGCGCTGATCGAGGCGCTCGATCCAGAGGAGCTCCGCAGGCAGTTCGAGGAGCGCCTTCGCGAGCAGCGCGAGCGCCACGACGGCGGCAATCGATGGATCGGAACCGGGGGAACGTCGCCGTTCGGGCGGTCCGGATTCAATCCGCGGGGGATGCGCGTTGGGGCGCCGTCCGGCGGACGAAGCGCCATGAAGTCTGCGGATGCTCGCAACTACCGGAGCTACCGAAGCGACCTCGTGCTGGACGTGCGACAGATCGAGGTCGCCTTGCGACGGCTGCGCGCATTTGCCCGGGAGGGCTCCGAGCGTGAGCTGGATATCGACGAGACGATCCACGAGACCGCCCGCAACGCGGGTGAGCTGGAGATCGTCACGCGTCCGCCGCGACGACCCAATACGCGGGTGATCCTGATGATGGACGTGGGAGGGTCGATGGATCCCTACGCCCATCTGGTGGAGCAGCTCTTCAGCGCGGCGAAGCGCGCCACGCACTGGAAGGAGCTGCGGACGTACTACTTCCACAACTGCGTGTACGGGCGAGTCTACAAGACCGACGGCCTGCAGGATCCGGTGCGGGTGCGCGATCTGATGGCAGAATGCGGTCCGCACTACAAGCTGGTGCTGGTGGGCGACGCGCTCATGGCGCCGTACGAGCTGTTCGGCACCTGGCGCGCCAGCTCAGAGGAGCCGGTGGAAGGGCTCGGCTGGCTCGTTGCCTTGCACAATCACTTTCGCAGGTCGGTGTGGCTGAATCCAGAGCCGCAGCGGATGTGGGGGGGGACCACGATCGAGGTGATCGCCAACTCGATCCCGATGTTCCCGCTCACGCTGGAAGGGCTGTCCGAAGCGGTCGGAGAGCTCGTGCGGGGCGCGGGAAGGAAGTAGACCGCACCCACCGGATGTGCGAGCACGAGCGCGGGCACGGGCACGAGCACGAGCACGAGCACGAGCACGAGCACGAGCACGAGCACGAGCACGAGCACGAGCGCGGGCACGGGCACGAACCTCGAAGCGTGCCGCACAAAGTGCACCTCCGTTCGAACACGCAGGTCCGTGCCACATACCCCTTGGTCTCTGCGGTAGCTCGATCGAACCGACAGCCCCCGAATGGGGGCTTGGCTAACCGCGCAACTGACTTGCATCAGCCGCCGGCACTTTAGCCGGCGGTATCCTCGTTTACGGCGCCGCCATCACGCCACACCATCCCGCGGCATCACGCCACGCCGCATCCCGCGGCATCACGCCACACCATCCCGCGGCATCACGCCACGCCGCATCCCGCGGCATCACGCCGCACCATCCCGCGGCATCACGCCACGCCGCATCCCGCGGCATCACGCCACACCATCCCGCGGCATCACGCCACGCCACCATCACGCCGCACCATCCCGCGGCATCACGCCACGCCGCATCCCGCTGCATCACGCCACGCCATCCCGCGGCGTCACGCCACGCCACCATCACGCCGCACCATCCCGCGGCATCACGCCACGCCGCATCCCGCGGCATCACGCCGCACCATCCCGCGGCATCACGCCACACCATCCCGCGGCATCACGCCACGCCGCCATCACGCCGCACCATCCCGCGGCATCACGCCACGCCACCATCACGCCACGCCGTCCCGCGGCACACACCGCACCATCCCTCGCCATCACACCGCACCACCGCGCGCATCGCCGACCCGCATCGCCCCGCCGGTTCTCCCCGCCACGCCCCCACGCGGCGTTACCCCCGCCCACTCTCGACACGCGACGCTGAGCCCGTGTAGCCTGCGGGAGACATGAGAGTCCTCCCCTTTGTCGTCGCTGCCTCGCTGCTTGCTGCGTGCTCGCAGGCGGATACCACCCCCAAGCCGGGCCAGAGCACTGCGCCCATCTCGCGCGCATCGAGTGCTCCACGGGAACGCTTGCTTTCCTGGGGAAGCGGTCCGCAGCAGCTCGGCTACCAGCCTGCCGGACACGAACGGCTCGCCATCGGTCCAAGCGCGATCGCCGTGCTCCCCGCGGGGGATGCCCTGGTGCTCGATCTGCTCAATCGCAGGGTCGTGAAGGTGCGCCCCGAAGGCGACCTGGTCGAGGTCGCCGCTGCAGCTTCGGACGCCGTGGACCTTGCGGTGGACGCAGACGGTTCCTTCGGCGTCTTCAGCGCCATGCGCTCCAACGTCTGGGTGCACAACGCGCAGGGCAAGCTGATGGGCGAAGTGCAGGTTCCCCGCGGGTTGCGCGACATCGTTTCGCTCGGCTTCGGCCCGTCGCGTCGCGTGATGGTCCGCAATGCGTTCCAGGAGACCTACGCAGTGGGCGGCCCGAACGCGCCGGTCTCGGTGGAGACGATCCTCGAAGGAAAGAAGGAGGGCGCGGCCTTCCTGCCCGATGGCTCGGGGCTGGCCGTGCAACGCACGAAGCAAGGGAAGATCGAGCTGCTCGTGCTCGGAAGGGATGCTTCCGGGTCGCGTACCGCAGCTCTTCGTCGCATCGCGGTCTGCGACGACGCAGCTTCGGCCCGGATCCTGAGAGCATGGGAGCAGACCGTGTGCCTGCGGATCGAGCGCACGACTTCCAAGCCTGAGCTCGAGGTGGCGCGCGAAGCGGTGTGCTTGCGGGCCGACAATGGCGAGCAGACGTTCCACGCGACGCTGCCGGGTCCTGGTACGTTCGTGCCTCGCACCGAGCTCGCCATGGGAGGAAGCCCGCCCAGGCTCGTGATGATGCACCCGCGCCCCGAGGGGCTTGCCGTGATCGCCTTTGATGGCGTGAGCGCAGCGAGCGAAGGGAGGACGCCATGAAGCGCAGCCACCGGATCGCCCGCTCGATCGCCTTGGTAGCGACCCTTACCCTTTCGGGGCAGGCAGGTGCCATCACACGCGACGAGGTGATCACGAGCGCAAAGGCTTTCGTGTACCACCCGTGGCGGTGCGAAACCCAGAACCTCACCGCATCCTGCTCCTCCACTTACAAGAGCGAGTACGTTCCCGGCGACTACCTCGGTCTCCCGTATGACTGGGGCGGGTACATGACCCTCTTCCAGTTCGATCAGCAGATCGCAGCCGGCTATGGCGCAGGTTCCCCCTACAACGGTGACGTCCTCGATTGCACTGCAGGCGTCGATTGCTCCGGGTTCGTGAGCCAGTGCCTGTTCGACACCTACAACACCACGAGCGACATCCCCTCGGTCACCACTGCGATCAACCAGTCCGCGCTTCTTCCTGGCGACATCCTGAACAAGGCCGGCTACCACGTGGTGCTCTTCAGCCACCTGCTCGGCAGCGGCGAGCCCTACCTCTACGAGTCTTCCCCTCCAAACGCGCGCGTCAACGCCACCGGCGGATGGTCGTACGTCTCCGGGTACTCACCCCGGACCTTGCCTGGAATCCAGGGCTCCACAGCCACCGATCCCGTGGGAACCCTCACCCACCCCATCGTGATCACATCGTCGACCTACACCGACTCGCGCAATACGACCCAGTCGCCCTCTGATGTGTTCGATGGATGCGGTGTCGCTCCTGCTACCAAGGAGTCCGGTCCCGAATACGTGTACGAGATGAGCTTCACCCAGCCGGGATCGCTCACTGTGTCGGTGTCCGACGACACCGGGGTGGACATCGACGTGCACCTGTACTCGTCGGGAAACACGAGCGATTGCATTGCGCGGGCGGACGTGGCCTTCACGACCAACGTGGACTGCGGCAAGTACTACATCGTGGCCGATACGTTCACCTCCGGGAGCACTTCGTACCCGGGCGCCTATACCCTGAATGTGCAGTTCACGCCCTCAGGTGGCAGCTGCGGAAGCGGCCCCCCTTCCTATTCCTACAAGGGACAGCTGGGAGGCTCGTGCTCCAAGGCATTCCCGTACTGCAACATGACATTCGGTGCTGAGACGTGTCTGCTCACGAACCCGGAGTCCAACTCGTTCTGCTCCAAGGCCTGCAAGGTCAACGCGGATTGCAGCGAGTTCGCAGGTGGGTGCTGCGAGGAGATCGGAAACCCGGGCAGCGGAGAGTTCTACTGCCTGAAGGCCCCATACTGCTCCACTCCGCCAGTGGACGGAGGCACGGGCGGTTCAGGCGGCAGTGGAGGCGCGGGTGCAGGAGGTACGTCAGGACAAGGGGGCTCTGGCGGAACAGCTCCGCAAGGCGGCAGTGGGGGCACTCCCGGTCAGGGGGGCTCCGGCGGAACGGCTGGCAACGGAGGCAGCGGCGGCGCGACGGGCAACGGAGGCAGCGGGGGCACGCAGAGCCAGGGCGGCTCAGGCGGAAGCGGCACAGGGGGAGGCCAGGCCGGCCTGGGAGGCAACGCGCCTGCAGGAAACGCAGGGCAGCCAGCAGAGCCAGCGGTAGCGTCCGACGATTCCGGCGGGTGCGGCTGCCGCACCTCTGGATCGCGTCCCTGGGCCAGCGAGCTCGCGATTGCCCTGGCGATCGGGCTCGGAGCCTGGAGGCGCAGGCGCAGGATGTCTGCTAGGGTCCGCGGCCCGGAGTAACCAATGGCCAAGTACGCAATCGCTCTGGTCGTGGCGCTGCTTCTCAACGCCTCGGCCAACCTGATGATCAAGTTCGGCATGCGCGCAATCGACCTGGAGCTGCAGGGCGCTGGGATCCTGTCTGGCGGCGGCCTCGGGCTGATCAAGCTGCTGCTTCGTCACTGGGTGCTCCTGCTCGGGCTCGGATGCTTTGCCGCAAACGTGGTGTTCTATGCCTTCGCCCTGCAAAAGCTCCCGATCAGCGTGGCCTATCCGATCATGGTCACCACCGGATTCGCCATCATCGTGATCGTGGCCGGCTCCATGCTCAAGGAGCGCCTCAGCGTCATCCAATGGGTCGGGGTCGCAGCGATCCTGATTGGCGTGACCCTGGTGGCCAAGGACGCGGGGAGGCAGATGGGCTCTGGCAAGGCGCCTCGCGAGCCACAGGCCGAGGGGATGGTTCCCCCGGGGTGAGCTCAATCGCGCAGGTACAGCCGCTTCGGAGTGCCGCCGTCCTGACCAGCGTGCTTGCCCAAGGCCGAGCCCGAAGGCTTCGTCGAGCCGACCGATGCAGCGGGTGTCGAGAAGACCAGATCTTCGCTCGACTCCGCTTCTGCACTTGCCGGGGATGAGGCGGATGCCGATGCCCGGGACGGGGCGGTGGCGCTTGCCGGCGCCGCCGGACCTGCTCCTGAAATCGCCGCCTCGGGGCTTGAAACCGGATGTCGAGGAATCGCTATCCAAGCCACGAGCACGAGCGTGCAGAGCACAATCGACGCGACCCCGATCCAGAGAAGCACCTGCGGACCTCGCGCTGTTGCCTGCGCAAGGGGCGCCTGGGAAGGGGAGCGCTCCGCCGGCACGACAAGGGCCTCGGACGAGCTCTCGAATTCAGCGAGCTTCTGCGCTCGATCACGAAGGGAATCGCCTACGAGACGCTCCATCCATTCGGCCACCTGCCGCTGCGTCGCAATCGGCATGGCGCGCTCGACGTCGATGGCCATTGCATTCGCTGTGGGATACCGCCGAGTCAGGTCCCGCTCCAGCCCGCAGAGCACGACCGCATCGATGGCAGCAGGCAGCTCGGGCGATTCGACGCTCGGAGGCTCGATCGGTGCGCCTCGCACGGCGCGCGTGACATCGGCCAGGTTGGTCCCTGCAAACAGACGCTTTCCGGTCAGCGCCTCCCACAGCACGGCCGACAGGGCGAAGACGTCCGCTCGGCGATCAACCTCGCTGCTGGTGAGCTGCTCAGGCGCCATGTACGCGTACTTGTCGGTCATCAGCTCGGAGATGCTGCCGCGCAGACGCAGCGAAGCCTTGGCAAGGCCGAAGTCCTCGATGCGCGCCATGCCGTCCACGCCCACCAGGATGCTGTGCGGGCTGACGTCCTGATGCACGATCCCCAGCTTCTGCCCACTGTCGTCCGCAGTCTCGTGCGCCGCGTGAAGCGCCTGCAGCACGCCGGACATGATGCTTCCGAGGATTGGCAGCGGCATGAGCACCCGCTCGCGACGGACCGCTGCCAACAGCGACGCAAGCGTCTCACCCAGCACGTGCTCGGTCACGAGCAGGTACTCGCCCTCGTGCTCCACCACGTCGAGCGTGGACACCACGTTGGGATGGCGAACCCTGGCTGCCAGCCTCGCTTCCTCGAGCAGCACCGTGGTGAATGCAGGCTGCGCAGAGAGCCGAGCGTGCAGACGCTTGACCAGGACGGTTCGCGAGAATCCCGTGGGACCGAGCAGGCGCCCGAGATGCACGGTCGCAATGCTCCCCGAAGCGATGGGCTCGCAGACCATGTATCTGCCCACCACGAAACGCTCGTGCGTGGCGCTGCCCATCAGAATGCCCCGCGCACGCCCAGAACCACGTCCTGCGGGCCCCCTGCCACGACCGGCTTCACACGCGCTGTAGCAGGTTGATTCTGCGTGGTCGGCGCAACCAGCAGCAGCACCGTCGCTGCGGCAAATCCAGCCAACCCCACGCTGAAGCACACGGTGCTCGCCGTGGCAAACGACCGGCCGCTGTCAGCTGCGCTCTTGCCCTCCGCGTTGCACGTGCCGGCGATGCAGTTGTCGTCCACGGTCCGCTTGCGGCTGGCCGACATCAATCCAGTGATCGTACCCGCTGCGACGCCGGCTGCGCCGACCCCTGCCGACACGTAGATCCAGGGCGATCGCGAGACAGGGCGCACGACGATCGGGGTCTCGGTGCGCACCACCGGGGCCGGAGCGGGGATCGGCGGGTTCCAAGTGAGCTCGATGCGCTTTCGCTCGCCGCGCGCGACCTGCACCCGAGTCTCTCGCGGCCTTGCACCCGGCACCTCCACCACAATCAGGTGCTCGCCAGGGTCGACGGGGATCGGAACGCCGAGGGATGGAGCGCCCAGCTCCGCGCCGTCCCGACGGACGATCAACCCGCGGGGGGCCCGCGCTGCCAGCGTGAGGGTCAGCAGGGGAATCTCCGCGGCAATGGCGGCCTGCTGCTTGGTGGCTATCGCTTCCCGCTCTGCATGGCTCGATCGCTGCGCAGTGGGCATTCGCGCGACCTGCTGGAGGTAATCATCGTAGTGGGCTGCGGCCGACGCTATCTTCCCCCAGGCAACCTCGCACTCCGCCAGGGTGAACAGCGTTCCGGCTCGAGCTTCCAGGTGGTAGCTCTCTGCGAGCGCCGGGCACGCCCGGTCGTAGCGGTGCGTCTCCATGTCTGCGAGCCCTGCATTGAACAGCGCCTGGCTCGCAGCGCTGTCCTGGCCATGCGCAACGCCGACCACCGACAGGATGGCCGACACGCCCGCCACGGACAACCACCAGGACCGCATCATGGACCGCCGATGGTAGCCGTTCGACGTGGGATGCTCAACTGCCGCAAGCACGCCGGCGCAGCGCAGGCGCCGCTCACCCGATCGCGGCGCGGCGCGGGCGTCGCTCACCCGATCGTGGCGCTGCGCGCGCAACGCGCTCCGCGATCGTGGCTTCGCGCCGTGGGGGTTGCAGACGATCGATTGTCGTTTCTCAGGCTCCCCTTGGGGTCCTGGAACCCTCCGCCGCGAATCGAACGGTTGGTCGCTGTCGTCATGATCGCGCAATCCACGCAAGGTGCTGGGTAGGTCCCGTTCCAGTCCAGTACCCACTCCCACAACGATCCAGCCATGTCGGCCTGACGCCATCGCCCGTCGCCCTTGGGCGATCGCGACCCCACGGCCGTAAGGTCTGCAGACGTGCAATCCGCTGGGCCTGATCCGTCCCCCTGGCATCCGTGCACCGCAAAGCTCGGGTCGATCAGCTCCGACGAGCCAGGGACCGACCATGGGAAGGTCCGTTGCTCGTCACCACCGGCTGCTGCGAAGTTCCACTCGGCTTCCGTTGGCAACCTCCCCCCATCCCAGGCGCAGAACGCAAAAGCCTCGAACCAGGTCAGGCAGTTCATCGGCTTCGATTCGTTGCCCTCCGGCTGATCGGTCCAGGAAGCGTAGGTGGCGTCGCACTTCAACGCTGTGTGGAGCGCACCGATGTCCGGCTCCAGCGAGTCGTTCCATTCGCTCAACCAGCCGCTGTCAGGGACTTTCGTGTTCAGGCCGCTGCCAGCCACAGGCGGCGTGCCCGCGGTGCAAGAGCCGCTCGCCAGAAAGGCGCGAAACCTGCCGACCGTGATCTCGTAGACGTCGAGACCAAAATCGCTGACCGTGGCCGGATAGGTCGCGTCGTTGCTCCGGTTGAACGTGCCACCCGCCAGCACCGTCGACCTGCAGCAATCGCCGTCCCCCGCAGGCCCGCAGGTCGGCGCGAGCGCTGCGCAGCTCGGCCACGAAGGGCACTCCAGGCCAATTGCCTTCTCACAGAGCTGTGGGCTGCTGCACTCCGCTGTCTCGCTGGACAGAAGGTCCGGACCGCACCTGTGACGAGTCGCGCCGTCGCAGAGGATGTCGCCCGGCTGGTGGTTCTTGCACGGCGCGATCGGGTCCTGGCACGACCCCTGGTTGGGGCCTGGCGTGGAATCACAGAGCTGCTGGCCGGAGCACGACTGCAGCGGCTGCCAGGTGCCCTTGTCCGGGCTGCAGAACAACACCAGCTTCTGGGCGTGTCCTGCACATGCCAGGGCACTCGGCGTGGAGCAGGCAACGCCCACGCTGCCGACGGCCATGCCGTCCGGGTCCACGTACACATCCAGGGAAGTGGCTTCTTCCGCGGACGCATCTTCGGGTGCAGCGGCAGCGTCGGGCTTGGCCGGGGGTCCTGCCGGCTCCCCGTAGTCGTCACGCCACCCGAGCAGCTGCGTGCACTGCAAGCCGGCCCCTGCCAGCACGATCGTGATCGCGATTAGCGTGCGACGCGGTGGGCTCCAGGGTACGGCCATGATGGGCAGAGGGGCATTCTACTTGGGAACGGCCAACATGACGACGTCGTTCGGGACCCGCAGTCGCCCGGATCGCAGATGCGTTCCTCCACGGCCCGGTGCATGATAGCCCCATGCGTCTGCACCTCGCCGGCTCCCTGCTCGGATGCGTGATCGCCACCTCCTTGTCCCTTGTCTCCTGCGGCGATGATGCATCGTCGAGCTGGTCGCCCACCCGCGACGGCGGCGACGCCAGCCCCGACGCCCAGGCCGCGGACGCGCCGTCGGACGCCGCGGCCGAGCATGCGACGAACGAGAGCGGCGCGGATGGCCTCTCAGAAGCAGCTTCCGAAGCAGGCGTCGATGCGTCTGCACCCGAGGGCCCTGCGCTCTACCCGGGCGATCGCACGCAATCGCCCATCACGCCCTGGGTGGTGGCAAGGATGCAGGAGATCCTCGATCGGGATCCGACGAGTCGGCGTGACGTGTTCATGAAGGTCGGCGACTCCATCACATACTCCGACGCATTCCTCGATTGCTTCGCAGGCAGCAATGTCGACCTCGACAGCCATGGGTCGCTCCAGCCCGCGATTGACCTGTACAAGAACGCGACCGTGCAGGGCACATCCTCGTTCGATCGCACGAGCTTGTGCGTCGAGATCGGACGCACCGCATACTGGGCCATGACCGGCACTCCGCCCCCTGTCGAAAAGGAGATGACCGCAACCCACGCCTCGGTCGCGGTCACCATGTACGGCAGCAACGACATCGGCTGGTTTGGAGCCGACCATGTGGGCACGCTCAAGTGGTACCACGAGCACATGCTCGATCTCGTGGACAAGCTGATCGACGCTGGGATCATTCCAATCCTGTCCACGATTCCACCGCGAGACGATGACGCCTCGCACGATGCCTGGGTGCCGACGCTCAATGCGGTGGTCCGAGCCGTGGCGCAGGGGCGTCAGATTCCCCTGGTCGACTTTCACCGCGAGCTGCTCCCCCTGGCAGAGCACGGCCTGGGCGGCGACAACCTCCATCCCAACTCGTATGCCCAGGGAGCCTGCAAGCTGACCCCGGCCGGGCTGGGATACGGGTACAACGTGCGCAACCTGCTCACGCTCGAAGCGCTGGACCGGGTTCGCAAGTCCGTGCTCGCCTCGCAAGGAGCGCTGGATACCGACGCGCCGATGCTCGCCGGCGACGGCACCGCTTCCTCGCCATTCCTGATCGTCGGCAATCCCTTCACCGACCTGAGGGATACGTCGAAATCCAAGAGCAAGACGCTCGGTACCTATTCGGGATGCAGCTCCAATGCCGACGAGTCTGGGCCGGAATACCTCTACAAGCTGCAGGTGACCAAGGCTTCGCGCGTGCGCGCAATGGTGCTCGATCGGGGCGATGTGGATGTGGACATCCACCTGCTGGATGCGAATGCAAACGAGGCCGGGTGCATCAGCCGAGGCGACACGATGGTGGAGGCGGATCTCGCGCCAGGCACCTATCACTTCTCTCTGGACTCGTTCGCCAGCAGCGGCGTCGAGCATTCCGGCGAGTTCCTGTTCGTGATGCTCCTGTGCGACCCGGGTGATCCTGCCTGCACCTCGTAGGAGCCTGGCATCGAATCGCCGGCCAAGACCACGCACTACTTGGGAGTGGGCAGCACGACTACCTCGTTGATCGGAACCACGTTCTGCCCTGCCGGGTAGCCGTAGCTCACCTTGCACGTGCTGTCCGGCTGCAAGACTTCGCACGGCTGGGACTGCCCCGGCTGGGTCTCCGGTGAACCCCATCCCCAGACCCAAAGCCCGAACGGCTCCTTGGAGCTCATCTCGTGGCGGCCGTTGTCGCACGCCCCCTGCGCCTCGAAGTTGTGCCTGGAGAGATCGATCCGCGTGTACTCGTAGCTGCCAGACGTGCCGATCGCCTTCCACCCCTGGAGCATGCCCGCGCAGTCGAGGTTCACGTCCGCGAAGCCCGCCTCTCCCTTCTTGCGAACCACCACCAGGTTGGTCTCAGGGAAGGTCGGGTCTGTGAAGAATACGTAGTGATCCAGATACTGTGCACCTGGCACCATGCGCACGAAGTCAGGATCACCGTACCCCTGCGTCTGGGAGCCCTGCCCTATCGTCGACCACCCTGACATGTACGTGAACACCATGAACGGATGGTCTTTGTCCTGGCTCGTGACCACGAACGGCTCGTCCGTGTTGAATTCCGCCACTTCGCCCAGGCTCACCTGCGGCGGCGCGGTTGGGATCGGTGGATCGAACGTCAGGAGGGTCCCGTCCACCACGCCCACGATCCGCCAGAGCCGGTTCTCCGCCACGCCGTCGATCCGATCGCGGAAGCTCACAGATGGGTATTCGCTTCCAAGCGCCTTGACCGGCGGAATCTGCTGCTCTGCGTGATCGTCGGATTCCGCCTGGTAGGGAACGCGCAGGCCCATGTGCCCTGCAAACACCCCGATCGGCTTGTCCGCCGCGATCGGGCTTCCTGTCAGATCCTCGTTCTGGATCAGCTCGATCGTCTCCCCTGCCTTCATCGAGAATTCGATCGGGACGTTGGCTGGACCCCCGGTCACCAGGATGCCGTCCTTGATCGGCTCCTTCGGAAGGATCGTGACCGTCGTGTCGTCCCGAGCTACCAGCGCCAGCGTCGGCGGAATGGGCAGTCCCATCGAATCACCGGACCGATACCCCATGACCGCCACGTAGTTCGTGTCCCATGCGCTCGTGGGAAGCAGCAGCGTTGCGCCCGTGGTCTGGGCTCTGCCTCCACCGTAGGGGAGCATCTGGTATGCGACGATCGGCTGGTCTGTGCTCACATGGAACGCGGTTCCCCGCCCGGTATTGACGGACATCGACATGTGCACCTGCGCATCGAGACCGATCGCGGCTGGCACCGGGCACGGCTTGGCTGCGTACCAGGTCCCGTGCGGGACCGGATCGTTGGCCAGGAACAGGATGGCGACCTGGTCCGGCAGCAGCCCGGCTGCGGTGTCGTACGGCGCGTAGGTGATGTTCTGCCCCTTCCCGCTCGGCACTTTCGCGTACTGCGACAGGTCGATCGGCGCACCCCCAAAGCTCGCCTGGATGTGCACCGGTGCTTCCCAGGTATTCGCAACGAAGGCCACGAAACACCCGCCAAAGCCCTGCTGGAACGCGGCCATCGCCACGGGATGGTAGTCGCACCCCACAGTCGACTTGTTCGCACGCGCTGCATCGCAGGGCGCCATGCACTCGCCCGGCAGCCCGCAACGCTGCCCTGTCGGACAATCCTTTTTCAGCGTCCCGTCGCAGCTCAGCACCTGCTTGCCGTCGGCTGAGCAGGGACGACACTCCTTGGTGGGCACGTCGCCAAGGCCACCCTCGATGATCACCATCTTGTCGGCATCGACGTCCTGTGCGGCGTCGATCGCTGCGTCGTGCCCTGCTTCGCCTGGCCCGTAGTCTGTGGCGATCACATCCGTATCGACCACGCAGGCGACTGCAGCTGCCGCCAGAAGCGCGCTCAGCACGCATGCGCTCGCCCTTGTCTTGGACATCCGGACCTCTGCCCCATTGTGTGGCAGGTTCGATCGGAATGGGGCGGAAATCTTGGCCGATCCCCAGGCTCCAGGGGTGTTCCCCCTTCCCGGGGCGTATAACGGCCACACGAGGAAGCCCATGCGAACCATCGGCCACCGAAGTCTTCGCTGTCGTCTGGTCCCCACGCTCGCGATCGCTGCCTTGGGCGCGCTCGCCGCCAGCTGCGGAGAGAGCAACTCGTCCGGACAGACGCTTCCCGGACCGGACAAGGATGCGTCCGCGGACGCCCCGGCAGACGCGTCGCTCGATGCGCTCGTGGACAGCTCGAAGCCGGATTCCGAAGGCGGAAGCCCCAACGCATGCCAGCCGAATCCCTGCAAGGACGCGCACAAGACGGTGTGCAAGGAAGCGGACGGCGGCGCCGTGTGCTCGTGCGACACCGGGTACGTCGAGGAAAGCGGCTCGTGCGTGGCTGACGTGAAGTGCCAGACCGACAGCTGCCACAGCCATGGCACCTGCAAGGTCGTCAACCAGGCGATCGAATGCACCTGCCAGCAGGGTTGGTCAGGCCCCACCTGCGACCAGTGCGACAGCGCGAACGGCTGGCACGCGGACGGCAAAGGCGGCTGCACCCAGGATCCGTGCGTCCCTGATCCCTGCGGCGGAGATCCTGACAAGGTGTGCAAGAGCCAGGGCGGCAAGGCGGTCTGCGAGTGTCGCCCTGGAACCCACGAAGAGAGCGGCGATTGCGTGCCGGACACCACGTGCCAGGCCAACAGCTGCAACACCCACGGCACGTGCTCGGACGCTGGCGGCAAGGTCAGCTGCTCGTGCGACGTCGGCTGGGTCGGCGCCACCTGCGATCAATGCGATACCATGGGTGGGTGGCATCCTGATGGCCAGGGTGGCTGCTCGCAGGACCCGTGCAAGCCCAACCCGTGCAAGGACCTCAACAAGACCACGTGCACGGCAAATGGAGGCAGCGCCCAATGCTCGTGCGATCCCGGCTACCACGACGAAGGGGGCGCGTGCGTGCTCGACGAGACCTGCGCGCCGAACACCTGCAACGGGCACGGCACCTGTCAGCTCGCCGGGGGCAAGATCTCTTGCACTTGCGACACCGGATTCCAGGGTCTTCATTGCGAGAGCTGCGCGCCGGGCTGGCATGACGATGGCGCAGGTGGATGCACCGACGACCCCTGCAAACCCAACCCGTGCGCCCTTCCGCACCAGACCGTGTGCGCGAAGAACGGAACGACGTACAGCTGCCAGTGCGACGCGGACGCGCATCCGGACGGCCAGGGCGCCTGCACCACCGATCCCTGCGTGCCCAACCCTTGCGCAGTCCTCAACCAGGCATGCAAGAGCGTGGGCGGAGTCGCGCAGTGCTACGAGCCTGACTGCAATGACCAGAACCCCTGCACGACCGACGCAAAGGTAGGCGGCGTTTGCCACAACGATGTTGTCGCAAACGGAACCGCTTGCGTCACGAGCGCCTGCATCGTGGGGCAGACTTGCCAGTCCGGCACCTGTACGGGAGGTGGTCCTGCCAACTGCAACGATGGCAACCCGTGCACCGACGACTCCTGCGATCCTTCGACCGGTTGCCACAGCCAGGTCAACACCGCGCTCAAGCCGGACGACGGCCTGCTGTGCACGCTCGACTCGTGTGACGTGTCAGGTGTCGTGCACCACGATCCGAGCGATCCCCTGTGTGATGACTCCCTGTTTTGCACCGGTGTGGAGAAGTGCTCTCCAGGATCGCCTGGAGCCGATGCAAAGGGGTGCATCGCCACCGCCGTTCCCGTCCCGCCTTCGAGCGGCTCAGCCTGCGTCACCTATGGCGCCTGCGTGGAGGGCACGCCCCACTTCGTTGCCAGCCAGGCACCGGTCGGTACGCCTTGCGACGATCACATCGCATGCACGACAGGCGATGCATGCCAGCCAGCAGGCGTGTGCAAGGGAACCCCGATCACCGGCTGCCTCTCCTCCACCTGCACGTCGACGAGCACCTACGGCGGAGCCATCGACGTTCCTGTGTCCACGCTCGAGGTCGAGGTGACGCTCGGCGGGCAGCCCCTGCCCGCAGGTGCGAACCCGAGCAGCGACACGATGTTCGTGTTCCTGCGAGCGGCCGACACCGGCGCCCTGCATCAGGTGCGACACCTCTGGTACACCAGCTCTGGCGGCCCCTGGCCCACCAATGGCGATCACGCCTACTCCGTGGTTCCAGGCATCTACGACGTGCTGTACAGGCGAGGCTACAACACCTCGTCGAGCACGGTTTCCGAGAACGTGACCGGCGACAAGCTTCCCAACGGCTACCGCGTGCTGCAGCAAGGGCTGGCGATCGGCAGCGGCGCGAACACGGTCAACGTGGATGTACCGGTTGCCCTGCTCGACGTGGAGGTGAAGCTGGACGGGCAGCCCCTGCCGAGCGGCGCGAGCTCGAGCAGCGACACAGCGCTGTTCTATCTGCGATCACCCGACACGGGCGCCCTGCACCAGGTGCGTCACCTCTGGTACACCAGCTCCGGCGGCCCCTGGCCCAACACCGGCGATCACGCGTACTCGGTCGTGCCCGGCACCTACGACGTCATCTACCGACGCGGGCACTCGGCCTCGGACAACGTCGTGTCCGAGAACCCGGACAACGACAAGCTCCCCAACGGCTACCGCGTGCTGCAGCAAGGCCTGACCGTCACCAGCGGCGCCAATCCCCTTTCGTTCAACGTGCCGGTTGCGCTCGTCAGCGCAGTCAACGTGACCGTGGACGGTGCACCCCTTCCCTCGGGCGCCAATCCGAGCAGCTCGACGATGACGCTGTACCTTCGGTCCAAGGACACAGGTGCGCTGCACGCGGCCCGGCACCTCTGGTACACGAGCTCGGGCGGGCCGTGGCCCACCAATGGCGCCCACGCATGGTCCGTGATCCCAGGCGAATACGAGGTCGTCTACCGTCGCGACTGGTCTTCCTCCACCAACGAGGTCGGCGAGAACCCGGCCGGGGACAAGCTCCCTGCGGGCTATCGAGTGCTGACACCTAGCGTGACCTTGCAGGCAGGCCCCAACACGCTCAACGTCGACATCCCGGTCGCCACCCTGAGCGCAGTCGACGTCACGTTGAACGGCGCCCCGCTTCCCTCCGGGTCCAGCTCCAGCTCCAGCACGATGTCCGTGCTTTTGCGCGCCAAGGACACCGGCATCCTGCACCAGGTACGTCACCTCTGGTACACCAGCTCCGGTGGGCCTTGGCCCACCACGGCCGATCATGGGCAATCGGTGCCAGTGGGCACCTACGACGTGATCTACCGGCGGGGCTGGTCGTCGTCGACGAACGTGGTGGATGAGAACGACTCCGGCGACAAGCTTCCGAACGGCTATCGCGTGCTGCAGGAGAACGTCGCGCTCGGCCCAGGGGCCAACGCTCTGCAGGTCAACGTGCCGGTCGCCACCCTCAGCAGCGTCACCGTGCTGCTCGACCACGCCAGCCTTCCCTCTGGCGCGAATGCGAGCAGCGACACGGCCTTCTTCTACCTGCGCTCCAAGGACACCGGCGTCCTGCACGCGGTTCGTCACCTCTGGTACACGAGCTCCGGCGGCCCCTGGCCCACCTCTGGCGATCACACGTTCTCGATGATCCCCGGTGCCTACGATCTCGTCTATCGCAGGGGCTGGAGCAGCAGCGACGGCATCGTCAGCGAGAACCTCGCGCAGGACAAGCTCCCCAATGGCTTCCGCGTGCTCCAGGAGAACGTGATCCTCAACCAGGGCTCCAACTCGCTGGTGTTCGACCTGACGCAGTCGATGCTCGGAGCGGACCTGACGCTGGACGGCAAGCCGCTTCCGTCGGGCGCGAATCCGAGCAGCGACACCATGTTCGTGTACCTGCGGTCTCGCGACACCGAGGTCCTGCACGGCCTGCGCCATCTCTGGTACACGAGCTCAGGTGGACCCTGGCCGGTCGACGGAGCGCATGCGCGATCGGTTCCGCCCGGGCTCTACGACCTGATCTACAGGCGCGGGTGGAACAGCTCGGATGACACGGTTGGCGAGAACGTGACATCGGACAAGCTGCCCAACGGCATGCGTGTACTGCAGCGCTGCCTTCAGGTCCCCTGAGCGAAGACCGCTCGGCATCGCCCTGGATGCAGATGCGCATCACGATCGATGCTGGCCGACCCCCGCCGGACTCCGGCAGGGCTGCACCCTGAAGCCTCGTCGGCCCCGCAGGCGCCGGATGGGCGTTTGGGGTGGATTGCGGACGCCGGGGCGTGCATGATCGCGCCCGACGCGGGTTGCAGGGTTGGAATTCGATGACGTGGTACGTAGTGGTCGAAGGCGGTGAGGCCGTAGGTCCGGTCGAAGATGACTTGATCGAGCGCGGGATCCTCACCGGCAAGATCCCCCTGCAATCCCAGATCTGCGCGGTGGGGGACACGGAATGGAAGTCCCTTGCCTCGGTGCCCATGTTCGCCCAGGCGATGCGAGCCGTGGCACCTCCTCCGCCGTCGCCGGGACGGACCAACCCGCCGCCTCCGATGACGCCCAGAGCCGAATACACGTCTCTGTCGGACATCTTTCCTCTGGCCACCGCGGCTCCGCCGTTCATCCGATCGCCAAACCCCCAGCAGACGTTCCCGCGGCAATCCAACGTGCCCGCGGACTTGGTAGGGGCAAGCTCTGGACGCTCTTCCTACGTCCCGCCAGCGCCCCAGCAGCAGCCCTACGCACAGCCTTCACCGCCTATGAACGTGGGCCCGGCGACCATGCCTCCCACAGGACGGGCTGGTGCGACCCAGCCTCCCCAGACGCAGGGGATGCAGGGGGGAGCCGGGTTTGCATCGTATGCGACCGGCGACGTGTTGTTCGGGCCGCCGCGCGGCCAGCTCCTTGCCGGTGTCATCCTCACCGGCGTGGCCGCGGTCTTCTGGTTCGTGGTCGTGCTGGTCCGGATCCTGTACACGGTCAACAACCCGCTCGGCGAGATCAGCGGTGGCATCGTGTTCAACGTGGCCGTGGTGGGCCTGGACATCTGGATCGTCGCAGCGCTTTGGCTGCGCAAGCGCGCGGGCTACACCTTTGGCCTGGCGACCCACGGAATCAATGCGGCGCTCGGCTTGTATCAGCTGTTCGGCAGCACCCCGTTCCTGATTCTCATCGTGCCCGTGCACGCCTTTGCCATCGCGACCATCTGGGCTGCGCGACACGAGCTCGTCTCGCCCGGCAGCTCGCCTTCCACTCCGTCGACTGCCAAGATCGCTGCGCAGAGGCTCGCAGACCTGGACACCACCCGCGTGCTGCTCGGCATCGCCGGCGTCGTTGCGGTCGCTGTGTCGATTCTGTTCCTGATCTTCCTGTACCGGACGCAGTAGCAGGCGCGTTGCACGATGCGCGGCTCCAGGCAGAGCCTCTACTTCGTCTTTCGATAGTCCGACTTGATCGAGAGCATCTGCATCCCCTTGGTGATCGTACCGGAGTAGGTGCACACCAGGTCGCCCACCGGCCCGTCGAAGTTCTCGATCGTTCGCTCCTTGCCGACTGTGCGGATGCACTCCGCGACCTTGGGCGGGATGTTCCCCTGCAAGGTGGTCGACTGGACCTTTCCCGTCGCATTCACCCGCATCAGCACGGTGCCGGCCACCGCTCCTCCAGGGAAGTTGTCCTTGTAGCAGGCGAAGATCCCGCCGCATGCACCCTTGGAATAGCGGGTGATCTTCTCATGCTCGGGCTTGAGCTCTGCTCTGACATTCCTGAGCGTGGTCTGCAGCTGCTCCAGGCTCGCTTCAGCGTCGGGCGCGTCCTTGGACACCTTCAGCCGCGCGTTCCCCTCGCTCTTCACCTCCCCCTCGGTCACCGTCTTCTGAAGCGTCAGCGAAGAGACGTCATCGATCGACACCGCAATGCGCGGCCCCTTGATCTTGCCTTCGACAATGATTCCTGCCGCGCCGCCGGTCAGGCTCAGACCCACGGGCTCCATCCGATCCGAGTCGCGGCGAGTGGACCGGATCGAGGTCTTGCGCGCGACCAGGGTCGCAGAATCCTTGAGCTGCACCCCCTTGCCACCCCAGTCCACCGAGCCCCCTTCCATCGCAAGCTCCGCATCGTCGGCCAGCTCGATCGCAAGGGAAAACGGCCAACGGGATTCGGCCGCTTCCGTGGGCACGCGAAGGGTCACATCGGTGAGCTTCAGCGAAGCCTGGTTTGCTATCCGGATCGCCTGCTCGGTGCCAAGGATCGTCGCGCCCTGGATCGAGGCTCTTGCATGGTCGGACACGCGCACAGCAATCGACCCGAACCCGGTCGATCCGGTCAGCTCTCCTCCCTGCACGATCACCTCGGCGTCGTTTCGCACCTCGAGGGCTGTGCGGCCCGCGAGCTTGCATGCCACCAGGGTGAGCTTGCAGCGTTCCTCCGCTCGCACCGCGGTGTCTTCGACCGAGCCGCTGCAGTTGCGAAGCACCACCTGCTCCTGCCCCTTGCACACGAACGGTTTCGTCCCATCCCAATTCGCTTCGCGCACCTGTCCAGGCCGAGCTGACCCTTCGCCGGGTGCTGCCGACTCCTGCGAGCCCGTGCTCTCCGCGGTTGGGGTGCCCGGATTCGCGGACTGCACCTGCGGCTTGGAAGCGGGCCTGCGAAGGACCAGCAGAGCCATGGTGGCGCCACCGACCACCAGAAGCGCGAGCACCACGACGACCCCGACGAGGATCGCCAACAGATTGCCCTTTCCGCTGGGCGACGGAACGTAGGGCGCACCGCCTGCTGCGGATTGGGCCCAGGATGGAGCCTGGCCAAAGGACCCCGCACCCGGACCAGCCGCTGGCAGCGTGGCGCACGCAGCGCAGAGCGACACGATTCGGCCGTCTGCTGTGGTCGTCGTGCTGCTGACGATTCCGACTTCCTTGCCGCACCGATCGCAAAAACGGCTCATCAACTCTCCTCCCCGTGCCTCGCGCACAGCATACCTGCGCCCTCCCCCCAGGGGAACCGCGGCGCTGCGCTTGCCAGGGAAAAAGTGCAGGCATGTGACAATGACAGTCACACAACTCCCCTCATGGACGACAATCGATTGTGACCCACAAAACCCGCCTCGCTCTCCTCGCTTCCCTGCTCATGATCGGGTGTACGGCAGGGCCAACGCGCAAGGATACGGCCCCGCGCCCGGTTGCCGCGGATGCTCCAGTCGCAGCCGCGACCCCCCGCGCCGCACCAACACCCCCGGCGCCTGCCGCTACGCCCCAGGCACTGGCGACCTCGCCGCCTGCTCCCGCCTATGACCTGGCCGCGGACCGCCAACGCATCGTCGAGGAGATCCACCGGGAGCTGGGCGCTCGGGCGCGCACGTCAGTCGTGGCCGATCTGTTCGTGCTCGCTGCCCCGCCCGGCACCGGTGCTGTCGAGTCCTCCCAGCCCTTCGTGGAACGGGTGCTCGAGGCGCTCTTCAACGACCGCTTCCGCACGCGTCCGGCGCGCGCCATCTCGGTCTATCTGTTCCCGGACGCCGGCTCCTACGAGAAGTACTGCAAGGACACCTTCCACGCGCCCTGCATCTCGATCTACGGCTTCTTCAATCCGCCCACGCGCTCGCTGGTGATGAACATCGGACTGGGCATCGGCACCCTGTCGCACGAGCTGGTGCACCCCATCCTGGAAGCTGACTTCCCCCAGGCTCCCACATGGATCAACGAAGGGATCGCCTCCCTCTACGAGGCGCCGGTCATGCCGAAGCGGGGAGAGATCCACGGTCGCAAGAACTGGCGCTACCCGCGTCTTCGGGCAGCTCTCGGCTCCCCCAAGGAGAAGTCGACCACCACGCTGCCGGGATTGCTCCACATGTCGGACGAGCACTTTCGCGGGGACGGAGAAGACCTGCACTACGCCATGGCCCGATATGCCTGCCAGTGGCTCGATCAGCAGGGCAAGCTCTGGAAGTTCTACCAGCGATGGCGCGACAACCACGAGGCAGACCCCTCAGGCGAACGCGCGTTCGAGGAAGTGGTCGGACGAAGCGCGGAAGACGCCAACGCGGACTGGATCCGCTGGGTGGTCGCACTGGCATCTGCGGAGTGAAGCAGCGACCGCTCGACGACGCGAAGGGAGCCGCGTCACCACTTGAAATCGCCGCGTTCGGAGGATGGGAATCCAGCTGCGGAACACTGCATGTTCAGGCGCGCTGCGTGCTGCTATCGTGTTTCGCCTTGTTGAGGAGTCCTCCCCATGCGCTATCAGGCTCTCTGGTTCGTTGCCGCAGCGCTCGCGGCCGGTTGCAGCGGTTCCGACTTCACCCCCGCCGAGACACCGGTTGGCGCGGATGCCTCGATCGACGGCAGCCAGGGTGGTTCGAGCGCGCAAGGCGGAACAGCCGGTAGCGCGAGCGGCGCCGGAGGAACCAACTCCGGCGGGCTTGCGGGGAGTGCGGGTTCCTCTGCTGGCGCAGGAGGCAATCCATCCGGTGGAAGCTCTGGGAGCGGAGCTGTCGGCGGCTCTGCTGGCGACGGGGGGACTGGCGGAGCTTCGGGTCAGGGAGGCATCGCAGGCGCGGGAGGCGTTGCAGGCAGCGGTGGCATCGCAGGCAGCGGTGGCATCGCGGGCGCGGGCGGCGTTGCAGGGACCATCAACAAGGGCGGTTCAGCCGGGGTCGCCGGGGCCGGCGGCAAGGGCGGAGCTGCTGGCGCAGCCGGAATTGCAGGGAGCGGCGGTGGAGCGCTCGTGCCCGAGTGCACGGCAGCGTCCCAGTGCACGAAGTGGTCGGACTGCTGCGAATGCATGACGCTGGCGCCTGGCGAGGTAGCTCCCAGTTGCTCGAAGGGGTGCATTGATACGCTCTGCAACCTCACCGACGTCCTCGGTCCAGCATGCATCGCGCGGCACTGCACGATCCAGGCTAAGTGCGATCTGTCCTCTGTCACCTGCTCGCTTCCCACGCCGGACTGCGAGACAGGCAAGGTCAACACAGCCCATGGCGCCTGCTACGGCGCGTGCGTGTCGCCCACGGAGTGCGCCTATGTCCAGGAATGCAAGGTCTGCGACGATGCGGGCCTGCTCTGCGTCACCAAGGACAACGGATTGACCGTCACACGGCACTGCGTGCACCCGCCCATGCAGTGCTCTGGGAACATGACGTGCGGGTGCTTGAAACCGCTCACGTGCGAGGCCAACGAGACCTGCACCTACAGCAACAACAACGTCACCTGCACGTGCAACAACTGCGCGTGAGCAGGGAGCACGGTTGCCTCAGCACGGCGGTGATGACATTGCCGCTTCGGTGCGGATGACTACTTGGCCGGGGGCGTCCAGTCCGGATCGCACTGCGGGGTCGTGACAAGATCTTCTGTCGGGGTCATCAGGTTCCATAGCCCGAACATCTTCACGGTCAGCGCCCGGCTCTCCTGCAGTCCGGACACGGCATCCACAGGCGCCACTCCCAGTCGCCCAGCTTGCTTGGTCATGCACAGCGGCACGTAGCGCACGCCGTTGATGCGCACCTTGCCGTCCTCGCCCCGCGTCAGCCCCATGTACAGGAGCAGCGTGGACCTTCGCGCAAGCTGGCTCTGCCCGCTCACGAAGTTGCCGAGCGAGTAGATGGCAAACGTCTCGCGCCCGTCCTTGGTGACGTACTTCTCCCAGGGCTGCAGCACGTGAGGATGGCTGCCGATGATCGCCGTGGCACCTGCCTCGAGCCAGCGATGGCCGAGCTTGATCTCAGGGGAAGCTGGATTGGCGGAGTACTCGGTTCCCCAATGGGGGGTGACGATGACGGCGTCGAGCGTGGAGTCAGCCGCAAGCTCTGACACCATGGTCTCGATCTCGGTCGCCTGGGTGGTGCAGTTGAGCACCTGCTTCTTGGTGTCCGGGATGCCGTTGGTCGCGTAGGTGCACGAGAGCCATGCAAGGCGGAAGCCGGCCGATTCGGTCACCGTGTGCCACCGCCCCCCGAGCGCGTCGCTCGCCTGGGTCCCGGTGTGCGCCATGCCCGCGGCGTCGAGCACGCCGATCGTCTTGTCCACACCGAGCCACCGCCGATCCAGCGCATGGTTGTTCGCCGTGGAAACCACGTCCACGCCCGTGGTCAGAAGATCGTCGACCAGGAACGGGTGGTAGTTGAATTGCGGGTAGCTCGTGTACACGGTCCCGTCGAACTTGAAGCCAGGATCCTTGACCGCCTTGCCTGACGAATCCACGCCCGATGCCGTGGGACCCTCGAGGTTCGCGTAGGTGAGGTCAGCCCGCTTGAGCAGACCTTCGACATCGCTCCACAGGCTGCGGAACCGGTTCTCAGCGGTCGTGGCCTGCTGCTGCAGACCGCCGTGCAGCAGCACGTCGCCCACGGCAGCCACCACCATCCGATCGCCCTTGTCGCACGCGGTCGTGAACTTCACCGGTCCCTTGGGCAGCTGGTAGCCGTCCGCTTTGCCGATCGGATCGTACGGATCGTAGGCATCCCCGGATTCGTCGTCTGCCGAAAGATCACCTGCGGCCGGGAGCTCTTCCGGGGCTGGTGCGCTGCTGGAGCTGCAACCCACCAGAAATGCCGCAACAAGTGCCAGTCGTCTCATGATCACTCCGCCCACTCACTGGAAATTGATCGCTGCCCAGCCGCCCAGCGAGCTGAAGCCGCATGCTGCCATGGAAAAGGTTTTTGCGCTCATGTTCACGTAATGGCCGCATACGTCGCCGGTCGTCTTGCCGTAGAAGTCGCAGTTCGGGCAGTTTCCGCCCGGGCTCGGGCACTGATCGCACCCGGAGCACCCAGCCTGATCCTTCTCGGCCCACATGGATTCAAGACACCCCGAGATGCCGGCCGCGCCGCTCCCAAGGCACTCGTTCTGCCCAGAGCCATACCCGTCGCACGGGAACTTCTTGGAGCTCCATGCACCGTGTGGGCTGTTGTTCTTCTCGTCATCCGTGGCCTGCTGATCCACGCACGGCTCTGCGGACTTCCAGCGCGTGTACGGGCCCAACCCCTTGGTGGCTCGCAGGGCGTTGATCTTGTCGATGCACTCCTGCCGGTACTGCTCGTAGGGATCCGCGGAGCCCGCGCTCCCTCCGGTTCCGGATCCTCCGGTCGCGGAGCCGCCTGCCGAGGATCCGCCTTGCGACGAGCCTCCGGCAGAAGCTGCATCGGATCCTCCAACGCCGCCTCCGTCCTGCGGAGTCCATGGCGTGGAGCTGTCATCGGAGCACGCGGCAACAGCCGCTGCAATCACCGCCAGCAGGATCAGCTCGCGTCGCATCCGGCCATCGTATCACAGCGCGAAAGTCCGAACGACGTGCGCCTTTTCGGCTCGTTCACTCGGCAAAGGGCGGGAAGTCACGCACTTCGATCTTCTGCTTGGGAACGCGCCCTGGGGCGCCTTTGCCCGGAGCAGGACGCACGGGGCTCTTCTTGGCCTCAGGCGCATCCTCTGCCGCGTCTGCGGCTCCATCGCCCTGCGCGTCTACCTCAGCCTCCCCACCGCCGCCCTCTGCCCACGCATCGCTCTGTTCGCTCAGCGCATCGAGCAACGCAGCGTCTGACAGTGCCGCGTCCGCCAGCGCAGCGTCCGGCGCTTGCCCGTCCACGCCGCCCGTTGCGTCGGTCTTGCACCCTGCCACCACTGCGGTGGCCATGGCTGCCATCGCAACCCAGCGGCGGGGTGACAAGAGTCGCGGGGGATGGATCTCCGCCGCAGGGCCATGCAGGTGAATCCGCCACCGAGCCTGCGCGATCTCGATCTCGTCGCCTGCAAGCAGCACCACCGGCTTGTCACAAGGCGC
Organism: Deltaproteobacteria bacterium; assembly: GCA_016218915.1. Lineage (GTDB taxonomy): Bacteria > Myxococcota_A > Polyangia > Polyangiales > Polyangiaceae > JACRCQ01. The sequence continues at coordinate 261,987 of JACRCQ010000052.1, read as the reverse complement.
CTCCAGCGAACGCCCTGCCCTGTGGACGTGCACGCTCAGAGCGTCCCGGGATCGGACAGCAAGGAGCTGACCGTCACGGGACATGCGCAGCGCACATGCAATCCCTGTCGACTGCATCCAAACAATCGCACCACGCGCGTCGAGCGCCAGCCCGGGCCCTGCCCCGCCGAGCGCAACGCATCGCACGAAACGCTCCTCCGGACGCGCGCTCAGCCGCTCCAGGCAAACCAATGTGGGCTCGGACATCCTTCGCCTCCGGGCAAGAATCCAAAGGTGTCACGCCTGCCGCGAACGCGCAATCGTGGCAGCCATGGCGGGCTTGCGGCGAGCCAATGCACATTCGGATGACGTTCACGGGCGACTGAACTACAGCGGTGCCATGCGGATCATGCTTCTGATGCTCGGCGCGGTCGCGGCAGCAGGGTGCTCACGCAGCACGCCTCCGGTGCCCGATGCTGCACCTCCCATCCAGCTTCCTGCAGTGGCAGCCTCCTCGGTCCGGCTACAACCGCTGCCAGTGCCGTCCGGCCCGGCGACCGAGGTGCCGCGCGTGACCATGTCGTTCAGCGGACACATCGGCAAGAGCGCTGCCTTCGCGATGGAGCTCGAGCGCGCTGGCGATCGAGCCTCCGGGATCCTCACGTCCGAAGGCAGGAGCCATCCGGTTCGCTTGCGCGGAACGTGGCGCAACGATGGGGCGATCACGCTCGACGAGGTGACGGCCAAAGGGGGCTCGCACATCGAGGCGAAGCTCAAGGGCACGTCGCTCACAGGCACCTGGAAGGACAAGAAGAGCAAGGCTTCGCAGACGCTCAGCGCCGGGCCCTTGGTGCCCTTCCCCCATGAGAAGGACTTCGCGCAGGCGTTCGTGGGTACGCTCGGCAAAGCCACGAGGATTCGCGCCAGGCTCGAGAAGAAAGGGCTGTCCGTGTCAGGTGCCTACCGCTACGCGCGCTCCCGCGACGACCTGAAGCTGAGCGGCACGGTGGTGGAGGATACGGGCAAAGCTGCGCTGACCGAGACCGACGCGAAGGGTGCGATCACCGGGCGATTCGAGGCAACGTTCCTTACGCCGGCGCTGCTGACCGGCACCTGGATGTCTCCTGACGGCGCCAGGGTGCTCCCCGTCACGCTCGAGCGCGCAGAGGCGTATCCGGAGAAGGTCGTGCTGTCGATCCCGGACGCGCCAGGCGCCAGCATGGCCCCGCAGGAATCGTACGATCAAGCGTCGCCGTTCTGCTCGTGCACAGTGTTCTATCCCCAGATCGACGGGCTCAAAGCGGCTGCGAAGAAGGCCCTGAACCAGTCGCTCCAGCAGGCAGCCGGGCCAGCGAAGATGGATCGGGCGCAGTGCGAAGGTGCGACCGAGGAGACGCCTGTCTTCGAGGAGGGCTCGTGGTCGATCTCACGATCCAAGGGGCGGTTCATCGGCGTCGTGTTCTCCACGTACTCCAGCGGAGGGGCGCACCCTTCCTTCAGCTCCGAATGCCGCGTTGCCAACACGTCCTCAGGCCAGCTCTTCAAGCTCTCGTCGCTGGTGTCGGCCGAGGCTCGGGCCAAGCTGAACAAGCTGGTGACCGAGCGGCTTCGCGCCACGCACAAGGTGCAGGATCTGACGGAGATCGGCTTTTACCAGGATCCGATCGACCTCGGCGCCGAGCCGGACCTGTGCCTCACCGAGGATGGCGGGATGAAGGTGCAGATCGATCCCTATGAGGTCGCGCCGTACGTGGTTGGGGACCAGGAGGTCGCTGTCTCCGCGGCCGAGGCTCGCCCGCTGGTCACCTCACCGGACGCAGACGAGCTCTTCCCGTTGCATTGATGTCACAGGAGCACGGGCTCAAATCTCCCCGCAGCGTGGGGATACCGCCTATGCTCCCTGGCCGTGACCCTCGAGGCTGTCGATACCTCCGCAAACCTGCGCCGCTGGCAACAACGCATCTTCTGGCTGCTGTGGACCGCCTACGCGTCGTACTACCTGTGCCGCGTGAATTTCGCAGTGGCGCAGCCTGCGATCCTCAAGGATTTCCCCACTTGGACCGCTGCTCAGGTGGGCGCGATCCCTTCTGTGTATGCGGCGTTCTACGCGGCAGGGCAGTTCATCAATGGCATGATCGGCCAGCGCGTGGGCGCGCGCAGGATGATGACCGGCGCGCTGGTCATCGCCGCAGGCACCAACCTCGCGTTTTCGATGACCTCGTCGTACGCCGTGATGCTCGCGCTCTGGGCCCTCAACGGCTACGCGCAGTCCGCAGGCTGGTCGCTCGTAGTGCAGACCATGTCGAACTGGACCGCTGCCGCACGCAGGGGCACGGTGACCGGCCTGCTGTCCACCTGCTACCAGGTGGGCAACGTCGCGTCGTGGCTCGTGGCCGGCTACCTGTGTGACGCCCTGGGATGGCGCGCATCGTTCTGGATCCCTTCGCTCGTTCTGGTGCCGATCGCGATCGTGTTCGTGGTGTTCGTGCGCAACAGCCCGGAGGATGCAGGCATGCCGCCCGTGCGCGACCCGCAACCTGCGGGCACGCCCGAGCAGGATGCGACGCCGGCGGCAACCGAGCAGGCGCTGCCGATCGGGCAGCTGCTGTCTCTGACGTTGCTCAACCGCATGCTCTGGATCCTCGGGCTCGGCTACTTCTGCATGAATGCTGTCCGATATGCGTTCATGAACTGGTCGGTGCAGTACATGGCCGACTTCCAGGGACGCAGCATCAAAGGCGGTGCGTTCACCGCTGTTGCGATCCCGCTGCTCGGCTCGCTCGGCGCTATCAGCGCAGGCTGGATGTCCGACGTCTGGTTCGGGCGTCGCCGTGCGCCTGTGTGCGCGTTGATGCTGGGGGGTCTGGCCGGTGTGTGCATCGTGTTCGCGTACGTGCCGCAGGGGTGGTGGATTCCTGCGACTGCGCTGCTCGGCGTCGCTGGATTCCTGATCTATGGGCCGGACATGCTGATGAGCGGCGCAGCGACCGTGGACGTGAGCCATCCCAAGGCAGCAGCGGCTGCCACGGGCATGACGATGTGCCTTGGGGCAACCGGTGCGATCTTCTCAGGCGCTGGCGTGGGGTGGCTCAAGGATCTCGCGCACGGGCAATGGTCGCTCGTGTTCTGGGTCCTGGCCGGTCTTGCGCTGGTGTCAGCTGCGTTGATGGCGTCCATCTGGAACGCGCGTCCCAAGGCAAAGGCGTAGGGAGCAGCCCGCTCGCTCACGCTCGCGGCTCAACGCAATTGCGGCTCCACGCGATTGCGGCTCAGCCCGCTCGCTCGCGGCTCCACGCGGTCGCGGTTCGACGGGCGTTTTCCCATAGGTGGAAGGCCGGCCGGATTGCCGGCCTTCCAGGGTCATGGAATTGTGATGCGGGGAGAGACTTGTAGACTCGGAGGCGAGTGACGACGCGAGACGCCGTCACTCGCGTTCCGGCGTGACCTGCTAGAGGCCGGCGCCGCCCGAGGCGAGAAGCTTGGTGGTCGTCGCGCTGAGCACGTCGAACACGAAGCTCGGGTTGTGGATCACGTTCGCCGCCGGATTCGCGGTGACCGAGCTGACCAGCCAGTAGTTCCAGTTGGACTTGGCAATGATGCCGCTCGTCGAGAACAGCGGGGTCGTGAAGGCAGTAACGCCAGCGTTGGTGCCGTTGGTGAGGCTGACCGCGCGGTAGTTCACCGTGAGGGTCGTGACGTTGGTGCCGAAGCCGTTGGGAACGGCCGAGGGGAAGGTCATGGCCAGGTTGGCCGTGCGGCCCGACGGGACGATGCTGGTGGGTCCGACGGTCAGGTTGACGACTGCGTACGCGGGAGTTCCACCCGGGGTCGGGTTCGGGGCCAGGACGTAGTAGTTCGGGGTGGCGCCGCCGACAGCTGCGGTGAACGCGGTTCCGAACGCCTTCTCGAGGTTGCCTCGCAGATACATGAACTGGCCGTTCATGGCTTCGAGATTCACGCCGTCGGAGTGGCAGGACTTGCAGATCGTCTCGTCAGCTTCGAAGGTGTGGTTGGTGTTGGTGGCCTTGATGCCATCGGGCACGATGCTCATGTGGCAGCCGACGCAGGTGTCCTTGACGGCGGCGTGCTTGGAGAGCTGTCCGCCAGCGCCCATGAAGTAGGCATTGGCGCCGAGGAACAGGTCGGTCTGGACGGGCGCGTGGGGTCCGCCGATCGAGGTGACGGTCACGAAGTCGCCACGGGCACCGTTGCGGGTGTTGTGGCAGACCATGCACAGAGCGCCTGAGCCGGCGCCGTTCATCTCCGTGCCGTTGCCGAGCTTGCCGGTGTTGCCGGACACGCGCAGCTCGGTGCTGTGCGGATCGTGGCAGGTCTGGCAGGTGGCGGGCTGCACTTCGGCGTTGTTGAGGCCCAGGCCGCTCAGGTAGGCGTAGAACGCCGGATCGCCGGTGCAGGTCGTGTTGCCCGCGGTGGGCTTGCAGGGGCAGGCCGGATCGTAGGGCTCGCCAGAGCCATCGTAGGCCGAGCCGGGGGTGCAGGTCGCGGGTGCAGGCAGCAGGCCCGTGGGGCGCGTGATGCCGCTCGGATCCGTCTCCTTGTTCTTCAGGTACTGCACGAAGCCCTGGCCGCCGTGGCAACGGTAGCAGCTGGTGTTGGTTCCGCGCGTCTCGACCGTCGCCTCCTCTTCGGCGAGGGCCAGGTCAGAGTGCTTGGACTGGCGCCAGAGAGCGACGCGGTCGTGGTTCGAGGGCTTGTCGTGGCAGACGGCGCAGGCGCCGACGTCGTACTCGCCCTTGGGCTTGATCGTGGCAGCGTTGGCAGCGTGGTTGCCGATCGGGCCGTGGCAGCTTTCGCACTGCATGCCCGCATATGCCTTGACCGAAGTCGGGATGGCATCCCAAGCGGTGTTGACAGGCGCCGGGGTGGTCGCGTCGCCGCCGAGCACGGCCTTGAGGTCGGGGAACAGCCACGGGGGTGTGGCGTTGGCAGCTGCGTCGTCGAATCCGCCGTTGACCGCAAGCGCGTTGTAGCCCGTGGTGTGGCAGGCGATGCAATTCTTGCCGTAGTGCGAGCCTTCCGCGCCGGTCATGCCGAACTGGAAGGTCGTCATCGCGCCCGGATTGTCCCAGAAGATCGCCGGGTCCCCAGTCGGAGCCGGGATGTTCTTGCCGTTTCCATCCTTCTTCCACACGAGTACGCCGTTCGTGTCGTACTCCATGTACTTGAAGAAGTGGTTGCCGTGAGCCGAGTTCGCCCACTCCTTGAACTTGCTGTCGACGTTCGTCTTGATCGCGCCGGTGTGGCACATGCCGCAGTCAGGAGCCGTGCTCTTGAAGTCACCTGCGTTGACCGACAGGGTGCCGACCGAGTAGTTGCCGACGACATCGGGAATGAACCACGGCGTGGCCGAGGACGCCTCGTTGAGGGTCGCGGTCGAGGTGCCGGGCTTGGTGAGAGTCTGCGCTGCGGTGTTGCCCGGCAGGCTCACGATGACGATCTGGTTGCGGGGGACGACGTGGTTGCCCTGCGCGAGCGTGGCAGGGGGAACCGCGACCGTGACGGTCTTGGTGAAGGTGCCGTCCGAGATCTTGCATTCGAAGTTGTAGGTCATCTGCGCGAGCTGCTGCGCGCTGACCGGAACGAACCCGGGGCGGGTGAGGCCAGAGAGGCCGGCTACCTTGCCGCCGGCGATCACGGCCGCAAGCGTGCCGGTCGTGAAGGTCGGGTTCTTGATCGTCGCATCCGAAACCGTCGCTGCCGTCGGATTGGTGCTCTTGGCAGTCCACGCGTAGGTGTAGTTGCCGCTGCCACCGGTGACGGTGACATCGAGCTGCGCAACCTTGCCGAAGCCGGCAGGCGCGCTGGCAACCGGGGCAACCAGCACGAGCGGGTTGGTCGCGGTGAGCAGGTAGTCGACGACCGTGGCCTTGCCCACGACGACGACAGCGCCGTCGTACTTGGCATCAGCGTAGCCGTTGCCCTTGAAGGTCACCGAGTAGATGCCGACCGGGACGTTGTCGAGAGTGAAGGTGCCATCGGCGGCGCTGACGGCGGCAGTGAGGCCGACATCGGGGACGACGTTGACGGAGACGCCGCTGGCGGGGAGCGCCGTGGTGTCAGGCTTGTAGGTGAGGGTGCCGGTGATGCTGCCTACCAGGTCAGGGATCGAACCGTCAAAAGCAGGTCCAGGGGGACCAGCTTCGCCGGCGGGACCCGCGGTCCCAGGGGGACCGGCTTCACCAGCAGGGCCAGCCGAGCCCTTGGGACCAGCGCTTCCAGCGGGACCAGCAGAGCCTGCAGGACCGGCGGAACCAGCAGGACCAGGAGCCCCATCAAGACCATCCGAGCCCGAACACGCGGAAAGCGTGATGGCGAGCACGGCGGTCATGACGACCCACCATATTCTTCTCACTACCATCGTTGGACCTCGACTCATCGCATTCATCTCGTACCTCCATGACCACAAAGAAACTCTGCAGACACATGACCCTGCGCGAAGGCGACCGGGTCGCCTGCAGGGCTTGAACGCTGGTTATCCGTAACCGGATAGAAGAAGGATCGTGAGCCGTGAGCCCGGCTGGCGGCGCATTCGCGAGCCGATGGAACGCGGCGCGAATCGCGGCTTGAAGGAGCCGTCGCGTCAGCTGCTCTGTGGGACGCGTTGTGCATGGGTTCGGGAGCGCGGGGTGGTTGAGGCGCTCCGACCATCGATTGGTCTAGTGGGATTATGACCTAAGTGCCCTGGGTATGTCCACCTAGTCCTCTAGTATGTTTGACCTAAAATGCAGGCCCAATAACATTCCGTTACGGAATACTTTAGGAGGTCTCCTAGGCAGTAGCGCCTAAGATCCTCAGCCCCGGTGCTCCCGTCGTACCCGCCCCTGCCACCAACGCGATTCCATGCCTCCTGTGCCCCTCGGAAGCTCGGAGTCACACCGCCGTATCCGTCCTGCCGTTGCGCTTGGCCCGCCCTGTTTCCTCGGGGAATAACGGTGAATCGCCCCTGATCGACATCACGAATGCGCAGGTTCCCAATGCGACGCGCCCGCGCCCGGCAACGGATTTCTGGCCTGTTTCGCTCCACGGCGCGCCAAGGCGCGCTGGTCGCCTCCCCCTTCGCCTCACGAGGCACGCAAGGGTGATCCCGCTTGTTGCTGGGCAGGACTATCCCGATAACGCCACTCGGGCGTCAGGACGCTTCTTGGGTTGTTCAAGCGATCAAGGCAGCGCCTGGATCGTGTTCCAGATCGTGGAGGTCACGAACGACGGGTTGTGCACCCCGAAGCTCGCGTCGCCCTCGAACAGGAAGTAGTTCCAGGAAGCCTTGACGATCGGGTCGGTCTTGGAAACCAGATTCAATGCGGCGCCGGTGTTGCCGTCCTTGAGCGATCCCAGCTGCGCGACGACCACCGACATGTCCTTGGTGGCGGGCGTGCAGTTGACGACAGCTCCCCCCGACACCTTCTTGAGCGGCACAGCGGTGACGGCGGTTTTGAGGTTGATGTTCAACCCGGCCTGCCCGTGCACCTCGACAAGCGTGATGCTGGCGATGTTGGCCGGAGAGATGACGATGTTCGAGGGGGCAGTGCCCGAGGTCACGACAGATGAATAGCAGTCGGTCACTTCGTCCCACGCGATCACATAGGAATCCGCGACAATCTTCGACTGGACCGCGCCGCCGATCTTGGCGGTGAGCTGGCCGAGCAGATCCTCGACTTCGGCCTTGAGCCCCTCGCCGTCGGTGCTGCCGTGGCACTTGCCGCACAGCTCACCCTTCTTCGCCGGATCGATCCTGAAGGAGTGCAGCCCTGTGGGGTTGTTCTGCATGTGGCATCCCACGCAGGTGTCTGTGACATTGGCGTGCTTGGACAGGTGCGGAGTGCCCACCACACCAGCGAAGTAGGCGTTGCGGCCGTTGAACACGTCGCCCTGCGCTGCGTAGGAGTGCGGTGCGCTGTAGCTGCTCGCCGGACCGGCCGCATGGTCGCCGCAGGGATCGCCCTGCTCGTGAAGATAGGTCTTGGCCGTGCCCGCGCAGTTCGCATAGGTGCCGGTCGTGGGAGCCACACCGTTTCGGGTGTTGTGGCAGGTCTGGCACAGGGCGCCTGCGCCAGCGCCGTCGACCTGGAAGCCGGACGGAAGCAGCGCCGTGTGGCCGAAGACGCGAAGCTGCGCGGGGTTCGTTGCGTCGTGGGGATCGTGGCAGGTCGCGCACGTCTGCGGTTGCACCAATGCGTCGGTCAAACCGTACTTGGTCGCAGTGGCCTGGTCCGGTACCGCGAAGGGCCCGGGCGCGCCAGCGTTGAGCGTGGACTGCCACACCACGAATCCCTGGCCGGAGTGGCATCGGCCGCAGTGGCCGGACGTGGTGCCCCGGGACTCCCAGGTCGCCTCTTCCCGCGCGAGCGAGTCGTTGGAGTGGCCGGAAGCCTTCCATTGATCGCCGAACAGGTGGTGCGTGCCGGCGTCGTGACAACGCAGGCACACGCCCGCACCAAAGGTCACGCGCTCGTTCTCGAACTCGCTGGTCATCCCCTTCATGTGGGTGCCGTTGATCTGCGGACCGTGGCAGTTCTCGCACTGCACGTTGGCGAGCTGGGCCACCTGCGGGTAGCTCTGCTTCATCGCGTCCCAGTTGCCCGCCTTCAGATCCGTGGGCAGCGTCCAGCTCTTGGCCTTAGCGACGTCGTCGAAGCCGCTGTTGTCCGCAGCCGTGTCGTAGCCGACCGAGTGGCAGGAGATGCACATCGGCAGGAAGAACGGCTTGCCGTTCTCGATGACCTCGCCGTCGATCCCTCTGGAGAACGACTTGGCATGGCCGGTCTGGGCCCAGGGGGTGAACATGTCGGGCGCCATGCTTCCTTGCGTATGGCAGCCGGTGCAGTTGGACTCCTGACCGATGATGCCCGACCATCTGCCTGCCCAGACCTCGAGCGTCGTGGTCCCTTCCTTCAGCGTGTACTTCGTCTCGCCGTCGGGCATGAGCATCGGCGTGCGCGTGCTCGCGCCGGTCAGCACGCACGTCTTGCTGTCTGCACGCGTGCACGTCCACGCGTTGGTCCCGTCGTGGCCCGAGTTCAAGTACTGCGGGGCGTTCAGAGGGATCGTCCGGATGCCCAGCGCAGGGGGAGCCGCGCTGACGCTGGCCGTTGCGCTCACCTTGTTGCCGTGACCATCGTCGACCGTGACCTTGATCGACCAGGCACCCGCAGAGTCGGTGCTCAGGGGCACCAGCCCAGGGCGATCCTCGAGCGTGACGAAGTCGGTGAGCTTCGAGGTGGTGAAGGTGACCTTTTCGTTGTTCGGAGTCAGGGTGACCGTCGGGCCCGAGGCGAGCGTCCATGTGTAGGTGAGCGCGTCGTTCTCGGGGTCGGTTGCCACAGCGGCCAGCTCGACCGGGCTGCTGAAGCCGGCGTTGGTCTTGCCTGCGAGCGTCACGGTGGGTGGCAGGTTGGAAGGTGTGCCCTTCTTGAGGAGAATGTCGACGTTGGAGGTCTGACCTGCGGAGACACCGACGACTGCGGAGCCATCGGCATAGTCGGCAGCGACGATCTTCAGGGTGTAGCCGCCGATGGGCAGGTCGCTGAGCGTGAAGGCGCCGATTGCATCGGTCTGGACCGCAGGGTTGGAGCCGGCCGAGACGTTGGCGCCCTGGATCGGTGCGCTGGTGTCGAAGTCCTTGACCGTGCCGGTGATGGTGCCGGTCTGGACGCCAGCTTCGCCGCCGCCGCCCGGATCGCCTTTGTCACCCTTGTCGCCCTTGGGGCCCGCTTCGCCAGCAGGGCCCGAAGAGCCGGCAGGACCCACAGGACCTTGAGGTCCGCTGGAGCCGGCCGGTCCGGTCTTGCCGTCCGCGCCAGCAGCGCCGTCCGATCCGGCGCAGCCTGTCGCCGCCATCGCGACAGCGACGAGCAGGGCCCATTTCCACGTGTGTCTACTCATCACAACCTCCATGACCATGACCCGAGAGACCTTCAGAACAGAGGAGCTCCAGCGCAGAGGCGGGCAAGCCAGCGGCAGGGCCCAGAGAGCAGCTGTCCTGATACGTACATCCTGTTCATCGCGAGCCTGAGGGGCAGAGCCTGAGGTCGTCACGAGCGACGGTGGACAAGCACGGCTTGCTGCACGAGAGCGGTCGGATGCGTCGCACGTTTGGAGTGGGATGGCGGAACATACGTGACGCGGGTCGATTGACAGGCCAGGTCCTTGAAGTCATCGCCCTGGATTATGGCGCGCCCCCCGGAGGTTCGTCCACCCATATCGCTAGGTATTTCACCCTAAATGACCCCGCCAAATATTACGTTACGGAATTTATTTCGGGGGGAGCTAGGGCGTTTGCCCTAGGGCAATACACCTTCATCGAAAGGAGTTCCGCTCCTCAACCTGACTGGGATCCCAAGCACGATGCGGTCAGTCCACGCAGAAAAAAGTCGCACGCCGCGACCGTCCATGCCCCGGGTACCGTGCGTGGATTCACGAACGTGACGCATCGTGGCAACCCCTGACAAGTTGAGCTTTCTTTCACAGAACCACCCCCATGTGGCTCGATAGATCGTCAACTCGTCTGACTTCAGACGCCCTAGGGCATCGTTCTTGGCGGATATGCTGTATGACTGGTAAAAACGTACGGGGGAATTCGAACAATGGGATGACTCCGCCAGGCGTGGACCCTCGCCCAGGGCCGTGAACGCCGACTTCCTCAGGATCGCAATCGTGCAGAAATCGATGGTCCCGAGATTGGCCCGCGGCTCCAACGTCCGAAGATGGGGAGGCGCGTTCAACACGGACCCGGGTGCAGAGCGAGCGCGGTCACGAACGATTCGCGCCCAGGATCCGTTCGTGGGGCGACGCGCCTCCGGCAACTATCCACATTCGGCTAGTGCTTGTCGGTGCTCTCGAAGATCCGATCCGCGGACGAGGCGATGAACCCCTGGTAGGTTCGCCCATCCGCCATCGGGTACCGGCGGGCGAACTCGTAGTAGCAGCCAGGAACCCGGTGCACCCCATCGTCGAAGGGCACGTCGATCACGTTCGCCAGCACCGATGACTGCTCCAGCAGCGTCGCCGGGCTCCCCTTGACCTCGCCCCCCGAGGCATTGAGGACGAACCCGTGCTCCTTGAGCAACGCGTTCAGCGCCTCGATCGAGCCGAAGGCGCGCAGCGATCCCACATCGACCGTGAAGTGGTTCGGACGAAACCCGAATGCCGCCACCCATGCTGCGTACTCGCTGTGAACGCGCAGCGCTTCGCACGCGGCATGGGTCAGGCTCCAAGGACGCCCGCTGGCGCAGAAGTCCAATCGCTCGGTGCGCGCCGGGTCGATCGCCTCGACCAGCCCGTGGATGATCGCTTGCGCCTCAGGCGCGAGCTCGGCGACGCGCAGCTCGCTGACGAAGATCTTCGGACGATCGGAGGGGTGCTCGTAGTGACGGGCCAGGAGCTTCTTGGCCGGGAACTCGTAGCGCCCCCGCTCGACGTAGCCCGCGGCCACGAAAGGACGCGCAAGCACGTCGATGCCGACCTTGGGAACATCGAACGTGCGCAGCGCGATGTGGTCGTTGAGCACCTTCTCCCCGAGGCCTGTGAGCAGCTCGTGGATCTGGCATGCCTGCGGGTTCATCGAGACGTAGTCGTGCCACATGCGATCCAGAAGCTGATCGAGCTGCTGGAGGGTAACGCTCGAATTCGATTCCATGACGGGCTCTCCGGCCAGCTCAATGGCGCTGCTGCATCAAGTCGCAAGCCCCCGGGTGACCGAACAAGCACGCGCGATCGAGATAGAACAGCGCTTGCTCGTCGTTGCGGGGAATCCCATTGCCCATCGCGTGAAGCACGGACAGGTCCATGCACGCAGAAGGGTCTCCCATGTTGCAGGCACGCCGGTCGAAGTCGGCCGCCTTGGCAGGGGCGGTCGCCACGCCCTGCCCGCTCAGGTAGATCTTGGCGAGACGGCTGCAAGATGATGCTTCGCCCGCCCGACATGCCCGCTCGTGCAAGGAGATCGCCTTGGGCAGGTCGGCCGGACCAGCCTTGCCCGCTTCGTGGTACCCGGCCGCGGTGCTGCACGCGCGCGGCGTTCCCAGCTCGCAGGCGCGGTTGAACAGCTCCAGGGCCTTGGCAGGCTCCGAAGGACCGGCCTTGCCCGAAGCGTGCGCAACAGCAAGCTCCGCGCAGGACAACCCGATGCCGGCCTTGCACGTGGATGTGAGCAGCTCGATCGCACGCGGCACATCCGCCGCAACGCCTTCCCCGTTCAGGAGCGCGTCGGCGTAGTTGTTGCACCCGTTGAGATTGCCCTTCTTGCAGGCGTCATCGTAGAGCGACGCTGCTCGAGCCAGGTTCTTGGGCACGCCGCGATCCTCGGTGCACAGGATGCCCAGGTTCACACACCACTCGGTTTCGCCGGCCTGGCAGCCGCGCTCGTATTCCACGGCGGCCTTCTTGAACAGCTCATCAGCTCGTGCAGCATCGCGCTTGACGCCTGCGCCGGCCTCCACCATCCCGGCCAGATTCATGCACGCCACCCCGAGGTGCGCGTCGCAAGCCTTGGTGTACAGGTCCGCGGCGCGCGACCAGCTCTGCTCGACGCCGAGACCATCCTGATAGAGCAGGCCGAGATCCACGCACCCCAGCTTGTGCCCGGCGTTGCAGGCCCGGTCGAACAGCCCGCGGGCCTGCTCCGGATCGACCTCTCCACCGTGGCCGGTCTGAAGCATCTCGCCGAGCCGCGTACATCCGGACTCCACGCCTTTGTCGCATTCGGAGCGACAAGCGCCGCGGTCGCGACATGGGTTGACCGAGAGCGTCTCGTCGCGCGCAGGCGCGCTCTTGCTCTTGCATCCTGCGACCAGCAAGGCCGCTGCGATCGCCACCAGGACGAATCTCGTTCGAATCACGCGCGCATCATCCCTTGCGGTCCGTGGATGCGCAAGCGCCTGGCTGGCCGACCTCGAGGGGCGTCGCTATAGTGCGAGCGCGGCTTCAGCCGCGGCTGCAACCCCATCGAACGCAACACATCCTCGATGAACCACCGACCTCTCCTTCTCTATGTTCTCGCGTCCGCATTGATCGCGTGCTCCTCAGGCGCGGATTCCTCCCAATCGCCCGCGCCGGCGGATGCGGCATCAGAACCGTCCGAAGATGCGCCAGACGGGTCTGCAGCCGAGGCAGAGGCTGCATCGGAAGCGGAGGCGCAAGCACCGGTCGACGCGAACAACGAGGCCCCTGAGCCGGCCGTGAACGTGGAGCGCTGGGGCGCCAGGATCTGGGGCCCGATCCTCGGAATCCGTCGCACCGCGCGATCGCTGTGGATCGGAACCACGGGGTTGCCCGATCCCTACGCACCCGACCCCAAGCCGATCCGCGGTGGCCTCGTGCGCCTCGAGATCGACACAGGACAGGTCCAGGTCTTTGACAAGTCGCTCCCTGAATGGACCTACGGCGATCCGAGCGATCCGCTTGGCAGCGGCCCGATGCCAACCGCGTCGGTTCTGCAGGATGGGACCCGCCACCTGGTCGTGGCTCGGGGCGGGGTGCTCGAGGAGAACCAGGGGAGCTTCACGCTCCACAAGCTCGAGACGAGCCCAGGCGTGAATGCCTCGCCTGTCGCGATGGCGCTCGATCGAGATGGGGGCCGCAGCCGGCTCTGGCTGTCCACGGATCGCGGGCTGCTGCTCGTGGATCCTGCAGACTTCAAAGTGACCAAGACCCTTGGCCAGGTCGAGCTCGGGACCGAGCAGGTCGGCAGCCTCGCGATCGATCCTGCCACTGGCGCGGTCTTCGTCGCCGCCTACCAGACCACGGTGCCTTCGGAAGTGATCCGCGTAGGCGATTCGACGATCGATCACCTGATCCCGGGAAGCGCCGGTGTGACGTCCGGGCTCGTAGGTGACGTCGTCTGGAGTACCGATGCGAACGCGGCTCTCATCGCACTCGCATCCTGGCAGCCAGCACAGGGCGGCGTTGTGGCCTGGAATGGGGTGTCGTCGGCGCAGACATGGATGAACGAAGGCGCGCTGTCGCAGGCAGCGACCGGGCAAGCAGGGGCCTTTGGCACATCCCATCTCGCAATGAGCCAGGAGGACGGGTTGCTGGTGGTGGGAGGCTCCCTTCAGGCGGGAACCCTGGCTGGCGGCGGAATCGCGTGGGTGCGTCTGACGGACAAGGCCGTGGTGGGAATGTCGTCCGCGACCCATGAGCTGCCCGGAGATCACGTGAGCGCGCTCGAGTATGACCCGATCACGCATCGAACCTATGCGGCTCTTCGCTACCCCTGCAACGATCTGAAGCTCGGGAACCTGGGGCTGGTCGCGATCTCGGTGCGCAACGACGGAACCGCGCGGTTCGAGCGTCCGATCCTCTCCGGAGTCCGAGCGATCGCCAAGGTAGACGACCGTGTGCTGCTCGGGCTGCGCGACGACAACCCGGGACTGAGCTGCGATGGCTATCCGATCCAGACCGGGCTCGTGGAGCTCAAGGGGAATCGCAGCGGTGAGATGATCCCGCTGAAGGTCACCAAAGGGAGCGAAGCGATCCTTCCCTACGCAGGAGCCACGGCGCTCGGGGCTCGCGCTCCGTCGCGTTTTGCGGTGGGCACCTACCGCGACGGGTTGTTCCTCGGGACGCCCTCGGACGGCGAACCGTTCAACCAGGCAATATCCTGGGGCGTGTCGCTGTACCTCGATGACGTCGCGTGGTCGGGTGACGACCAGGTCTGGATCGCCGGAAGGTCCGGGCACATGACCGGCGATCCGGATGTGGTGGCTGACAAGGGACCGCGCGGAGCTGCTCTGCTCAGCTTGACTCCTGAAGGCAAGGTCTCGTCGTTCCTTCACTACGTCCGCGTCCAAGCAGACCCGACGGAAGTCGAGGGGCTTCCATCGAGCGAGGTCCGTGCGGTGATCATGGATGCTGACGGCGGAGCTTGGATCGTGTCAGCGACCGAGCGTGTGACCGCGACCGGATTGGATCGCGAGCAGCGTGAAGTCTTCACGTTGAATGGGGAGTCCAGACTGGGAGGGATCACGAGAGTTGCAAAGGATGGCACGCTTCAGGTGATTGCCAGTGGCAAGGACGTCCCGGATCCGCGCGCTGCAGCGTTCGACGCATCAGGCGACTTGATGGTTCTCGACGCGGAGCAGGGGCTGCTGCGAGTCAAGGCGACGGGCGAAGTACAGACCGCTGCGCTGCCGGGCGCTCTTCCGGCCGGAGCGCCGCAAGGGCTGTGGTGGGGCGGTGCAGGAGACCTGGCAGCCCTGACCAGTGCAGGCGTGCTGCTGTCGTTGTCAGGCGAGACGCGCGTGCTCGACGACGTCGGCTGGGGTTGGCGCGCAGCAGAGCGAAGCAAGGGCTTCGTGCTGATCGGTACGGATCAAGGGCTGGTGCGAGCGCGAGGAAAAGGCGTCGACGACATCCCCGAAGCACCGCCCGGACAGGGTCAGCTGCCTTCGTTCCCCTGATCGGCGATCGTGGGGATCAACGCACACGGCTTAGCGCGAGCCTGGCGGTCAGCGAGCCCGGGAGAGCGCGAGCGTGCGGAACGCCCCGAGCAGACGCTCCGAGTCCTCGTCGAGCCTTGCCGCGTCCGCGACCGACACCTGCACGCCTCGTTTGGCCAGGAAATCGACGCCTGCCTCGGGGTGGAACTGGAACGAGAAGATCGGCAGGCGATCGTGCTCGATTCCGTCGAACAGGACCGGGCTGCGATCCGATGCTTTGTGGAACCCCGCGGGTAGGGACTTGACCTCTTCGGCGTGGGAGATGACCACGCGAAGGGAAGCGTTGGGCAGCAAGCGGCACGACTCGAGGCGGGTGTCAGCAACGCCCAAGAGCTTGGCGCGATCCTCGCGCACGAAGCCGATCTCGCCTCCTGCCAGGTGAGCGATCAGCTGGTGGCCGAAGCAGATCCCGAGGAGCGGGACCTCGATCTCGCCGCGCACGATGGGACGGAGCCATGAAGAGAGGTCGGCGAGCCAGGGGTAGGCATCGAGGGCAGAGGCTCGTGAGCCGAGCACGACCACGGCGCTGAAGTCGTAGGCGTGCCCGACCTTCGGACCGTCGCCGGGTTGCAGCACCGGGCGGAGCACGTGGACATCTCCGGGCCAGCCGCGGATCAGCCGCTCGGTCCCCTTGTCTTCGGGGAAGGAGACAGAGGGGTCGATGACGAGGAGTCTGGACATCGGACGAAAGGGCCCGGGAGGCTCAGACCAGCCAATCCTTCTTGGCGATCTTCTCGGGGATGTAGACGTCGGTCACAAAGGAGATGTCCTTGTTGGACAAGGCTTCGATCTCCATCTTGAAGCCGGAGTCGAGCAGGTCCTTGATCTCCTCTTGCCAGTGCTTGGCCGCGAACCACGGGTAGGCGAGCATCTGGGTGGCGCGCGACTTGTCTTCCTTCTCGAGATCGATGCGGACGTCGTCGCTGAGCTTGAAGCGCTTGAAGTCGCGCGATCGCAGGCCGAGGAAGCGGGCATCGGGCACGGCCATGCGCATGGACTCGTAGGCGAGGGAGATAGAGCCCTGCTTGATGACCGAGTAGATGTACAGGCCCCAGGGGTCGTTATCGACCAGCACGTACAGTGGGATCTTGAGCTCCTTGCTCATGCGCTGCAGCAGGCGGCGAACGCCTCGGGTGGCCTGGCCGTTGCCGGTGACCAGGGCGCAGCCGTGCTTCTTCCAGAACTTGTCCTCGTTGAGGCGGTGCCAGACAGCTTCCTTCTCGACGAGCAGGATGTACTTGGCATCGCTCTTCTTGAACTGGATGATCTCCCCCTCGGTGATGGAAGGGATGCTCCAGCCGCCCGAGCCCATGTGGCTCAGGTCGATGGTGTCGCCTGCATCGACGATGGTCATGGGGCCGACCATGGACCCACGCTTGGCTGCAAAAAGGTGCAGCTCTTCGCGCAAGGCATCGAGCCCAACCTCGAGGTCCTCGATGATGATGTCGCTCTCGGTCTGATCGTCGAACGTGTTCTCTCGCGCACCTTTGATGGTGTGCTTGGTCATGTAGAAGAGATCACGGATGGAGGTGGTCTTGCCGCGCTCGAGCAGGTCCTTGCAGGCTGCGGCGACCAGGAAGGTCTGCATGAACTTCTTGGCCATGGAGATGTTGAAGAACTCGCGCCGCTGGGTGCGCTCGCCTAGCTCGATCAGCCGTCGTTTCTCGTTCCAGGACACGTTCGACAGGGCGCGGATCGGGATGTCGAGCCCAGGGTTTTCCGCTTTCTGGACCTGCTTGACCGTGTCGGTGGCGAGGCGGCGGATCTTCTCGACGGTCTTCTTGGCGCGCTCTTCGCGGGTCTGGGTAGGTTGTGTTGCCATAGCTACCTCACGAGTTCGAGCTGCCGGCCGTTGCGTTTGGGGCCGTGCTTCTTGGGTGCGGCTGGGGGCGGCTGAGGCTGCTTGGCCTTGCGCGACGGCTCCGGCTTGGCGGGCGGGAGCTCCTTGGGCGCGGGCGATGGCTTTGCAGCGGCGCGCTGCTTGGGCGCGGGCTTGGGCTCCGGGGCGGGCCTGGCGGCGGGCTTGGGCTCCGGGGCGGGCTTGGCTACGGGCTTGGCGGGCGGCGGCTCGCTCACGGGCTCGATCGGCTTGAGCGCGGGTGGCGCCTTGAGCGCCTTGCCGTTCTCAGGCGGCTCCTCGGCGATCACATCGGCCGGCGGTGGCATGCTCGGCGTGGAAGGCGCTGCAGGCGGCGGCTCCTCGCCTCCACCTTCCTCCGCCTCGATCGCTCCCACGAACGCGGGAAGTGCATCGAGGAACACCTGGGCGATCTTGTCCGCGTCCACGCCGTTGATCTTCTGGATCGCCACGCCGATCTCCGGGATGTACCGCTCGAAGATGCTGCGCCTGCGCAAGGCGCTTTCCGCTCGCGACCGGGCGCGAAGGTGCGTGCCGAGCTTGCGTCCGCACTCCTGCAGGGCGAGGCGCATCTCGCGCAGCAGCTCGGGATAGTGAGCGACCGCTTCCTTGGCTTCGCTGGTGAAAGGCACCCATACGCTGGCGAGGTGGATGAGCACGGCGAGAGGGCCGATGGGCAGCGAGCCGCGCGGCTGCTGAAGCTCGTAGGCCTTCCAGTTGGTCTCGTAGATCGCCTCGCTCATCGCGCAGGCCTTGGGCTGGTACTGCAGCGGCACGCGGTTCGCGAAGCGCATCACGTCCGCCTGCTCGTCGGCCGGCAGGTTGCCGCCGTAGGCGATGGCGCACTCGATCACAAAGGGATTTCCGCGGTAGACCGAGGGCGGACGCGTGACCGAGGTGAAGAAGTCCGCCTTGGGGAAGCGTCGCTTGAGGCCTGCTTCGATCAGCTGCTCGCCGATGGGCACCACGCACGAAGCCGGGGGTGCGAGCACCTTGACCTCTCCGAGAGCCTTGTGCAGGGCCTCGATTTGATCGCCGGTCATGCGTGACGACTTGTCGTTGGGGCTGATGCCGGCCGATGCGCAGACCTGCTCAGCCACGGACGAGGACACGCGCGAGAAGCTGTCGGTGAGGGTCTTCTTGACGGTCGAGCCCTTGGACTCGTGCATCATGCCGATCAGGAATCCGAGCTCCACGCCATGGGGGTGGGGCTTGATCTCGATCGGCTCGCGGGGCAGCTCGTGAGCCGCGCGCTCGAACACGATCGGCTCGGTGGTGCGCGGCAGGATGTACGACAGCGTCAGGTGCGGATTGGCAACGACCGTCTGCTCCAGGTAGGCATCGATGCTGGTGCGCCCGCCGCGGTAGGTGCCGGACAGCTCGAGCTCCACGCGCGTACCGTGATCGACGTCCCACTCGGTCTCCTGATCCAGCAGGACTTCGGGCGCATTGCGGCGCGTGTCGATACGCAGCTCGAAGCGACGAGCCGGGCGTCCCTTGCCGGTCTTGGACAGGATGACGATGGGCTTGCCGGTGGTGAGCTGCGCGTACAGGCCGGCTGCGGAGATGCCGATGCCTTGCTGGCCGCGCGATTGCTTGAGGCGATGGAACTTCGAGCCGTACAGAAGCTTGCCGAAGATCTTGGGGACCTGCTGCTTGACGATGCCCGGGCCGTTGTCCTGCACGGCGACGCGGAAGCGCCCCTCGGAGATCTCCACGCACTCGACGAGGATGTCAGGCAGGATGCCGGCTTCTTCGCAAGCGTCCAGCGAGTTGTCGACCGCTTCCTTGATCGTGGTGAGCAGCGCCTTGGCGGGGTTGTCGAACCCGAGCAGGTGGCGGTTCTTGGTGAAGAACTCGCTCACGCTGATCTCGCGTTGGCGGCCGGCCATCTCTTCTGCGGTTGCACGGCGGGCCGGGCGCACCGTCCGGTCAGCAGGGGGCGAGCTCGGCGTTTCGGTGACGATGGGCTGCAACGACGACGCGACCGCTGCATCGGGCGGATCGAGTGGAAGCGTGGGCTGATCGTCCCTGGACTTGGACGGCGTGTGCTTCTTCATGATCGGCGTCTGAACTACGCGGGGGACTGCACGGGTGTCAAGCGATGCCTTGCCGAAGGGGTGGGGCACCGGAGGGGCAAGTGTAGGCGCAATCTGCGAACGTGCACGTGCGGGATCGAGGATGGACTGGAAAACGAAGGGAAAATGGGTGATCTTGGGACCGTGCCAGCCCCCTATTCTTTCGTCGCCCTCACCCTGTGCATCGACTCGACGCAACATGTGCTCCTGGCGCGGGAATCGCGCCCGGATTGCCGCGGGAAGTACTACGTCCCGGCCGGACGCGGGCAGCCTGGAGAGGACCCGATTGCCATCGCGCACCGGACCACCCGGGAGAAGACCGGAATCCTGATAGAGCCGGTGGGGATCATCGGCATCGAGCACAACCCTCCGATCGGGCAGTATCCAGGGCAGATCAGGACGTTCGTGGTGGCTCGATCCATCGGGGGGACGCTCAAGACGCACGAGGACGAGAACTCGCTGGACGCGGTGTGGATGCCCTACCCGGTCATCAAGGAGCTGAAAGGGCTTCGCAACACGGACTTCCTGATGTGGCTGGACGACGCGATCCTGGGTCAGCCGTGCCTGCCGGCAGCGTCGTGGCGCGCGCTCGGCAATCGCTAGAACCCGCTGCACAAGGGCTACAGGCTCCAGGCTGCAGGCTCCAGAGCAGACTGGTTCGCGAGATTCCAAGGAGTTGGCAACCTCGATCCGGCTGAAGCCTGAAGCCCGAAGCCTGAAGCCCCTCAGTTCTGATCGAAATCGAGAAGCCGCGGTGCTAGGGTCCGCCGCAATTCTCAGGGGAGTTATCCATGAAGATCCACGAGTACCAAGGCAAGCAGATCTTCGCTCGTTACGGCGTGCCGATCCCAAAGGGTTACCCGGCGATGACCGTCAGCGATGCCGAAGCCGCAGCGGAACGATTGATCAAGGAGACCGGCATCCCGGTCGTCGTGGTCAAGGCCCAGATCCACGCCGGTGGCCGGGGCAAAGGCGGCGGCGTGAAGGTCGCCAAGGGCGGCGCCAAGGACGCGCGCGCTCTGGCCGAGAAAATCCTCGGCATGCAGCTGGTCACGCACCAGACCGGTCCAGGCGGCCAGAAGGTGCGACGGCTGTACATCGAGCAGGGACTCGAGATCGAGCGCGAGCTGTATCTCGGCATGGTCGTGGATCGAGAGAAGCGGCGCGTCGCCATGATGGCGTCGACCGAAGGCGGCGTGGAAATCGAGAAGGTCGCCGCAGAAACGCCGGAGAAGATCCTCACGGTGCACATCGACCCGCTGCTCGGCCTGGCTGGCTTCCAGGCGCGCCAGCTCGCCTACGGCCTCGACTTGCAGCGCCACGGCAAGGAGACCGTCGCAGGATTCGTCAAGCTCGCCACCACCCTCGCCACGATGTTCGTCAAGGAAGACTGCTCGCTGTGCGAGATCAACCCGCTCATCGTCACCAAGAAGGGCGAGGTCGTGGCGCTCGATGCCAAGATCAACTTCGACGACAACGCGGACTTCCGCCACAAGGAGTGGCCGGAGCTGCGCGATGCCGACGAGGAGGATCCTGTGGAGCTCGAGGCCAAGGCAGCGGGGCTGAGCTACGTGTCGCTCGACGGCAACATCGGCTGCCTGGTGAACGGAGCCGGGCTGGCGATGTCGACGATGGACATCATCAAGCACTGCGGGGGGACGCCGGCGAACTTCCTGGACGTGGGCGGAAGCGCCACCGAGGAGGCTGTGACCAAGGCGTTCAAGATCATCCTGAGCAGCCCCAAGGTCAAAGCGATCTTCGTGAACATCTTCGGCGGGATCATGAAGTGCGACGTGATCGCCGCGGGCGTGATCAACGCCTCCAAGCAGCTCGGGCTCAAGGTGCCGCTGGTGGTGAGGCTGGAGGGCACGAATGTGGAGCTCGGACGCAAGATGCTCGCGGAGAGCGGGCTTGCGATCGAGGGCGCGACCACGATGAAGGACGGCGCGCAGAAGGTTGTGGCTGCAGCCAGCAGATAGGGGTCGAGCGATGGCAATCCTGGTCAACAAAGAAACACGCGTCGTAGTTCAGGGCATCACCGGTGGCGCCGGCTCCTTCCACGCCAAGCAGTGCCGAGCCTATGGCACCAAGATCGTCGCGGGCGTCACGCCGGGTCGCGGCGGTGAGATGTGGGAAGAGGACGTCCCGGTGTTCAACACCGTCAAGATGGCGGTCCTGGAGACAGGGGCGGACTGCTCGCTGATCTTCGTGCCTCCCCCGGGTGCAGCCGAGGCGATCCTGGAGGCTGTGGACGCTGGGGTGAAGCTCGTGGTGTGCATCACCGAGGGCATTCCCACCATGGACATGATCAAGGTGCGTCGGTACCTCGAAGGCAAGCCGACGCGTCTGATCGGGCCCAACTGCCCTGGCATCATCACGCCGGGAGAAGCCAAGATCGGCATCATGCCCGGCCATGTGCACAAGCCGGGGCCGATCGGCGTCATGTCACGCTCCGGCACGCTCACCTACGAAGCCGTGGGTCAGCTGACCGCGCTCGGCATCGGGCAGTCCACGTGCGTCGGGCTCGGTGGAGACCCGGTGGGCGGCATGGACTTCATCGACCTGCTGACCGAGTTCAACAACGACGACAAGACCGAGGGTGTGATCATGATCGGCGAGATCGGCGGCAACGCGGAAGAGCGCGCTGCAGCCTGGATCAAGGCGAACATGAAGAAGCCGGTGGTGGCCTTCATCGCCGGGTCGACCGCGCCCCCGGGCAAGCGCATGGGACACGCGGGCGCGATCATCGCTGGAGGCAAGGGCACGGCCAAGGAGAAGATCGCCGCGCTCGAAGCTGCCGGCGTCAAGGTCGCCCCGACGCCTGCGGACATGGGCGACACGCTCAAGGCGGCGTGGAAGAAGTAGCTGCTACGCGCGAGCGTGCTGCAAACGGCACAGGATGAACCCCCACCGCGGCGCGCCCATATCCGCAAGGATTCTGCTGGGCGCGCTCGTGTGGGCGGGGTCGCTGACCATCACGGCCGCGGTGCACGCCGCTACGGCGGAGCCAGACAACCGCGCGAACGAGCAGTTCGACTTCATGAACCTGCTCACGCGCTACAAGCTGCATGACATCCACGACGAGAGCTGGAACGCGTACGGGCAGCTCACCTACATCTCCAGCCTGAAGCTTCCATTCTCGGCGGCGTACACCAACGCCAATGGCAGCACGAACTCGTTGCTGACAGGGCGCGAGCACAGCTTCACGGCGAGCGCCACCTTCTTTCTCGGCGTGCGCCTGTGGACAAGTGCCGAGGGCTACTTCGTCCCCGAGGTCATTGCGGAGCGTCCCCTGTCCAGCCTCCGGGGCATCGGTGGCTCCATCCAGAACTTCGAGCTGCAGAAGGGCGGCAGCGTAACGCCGCAGATCTACCGCTCCCGATCCTATCTCCAGCAAACGATCGGGCTGGGGGGCAAGCGCGTCGTCAAGACCTCGGACCCGATGCAGCTCGGCTCGGTCGTCGACAGCAGACGCCTGGTGCTGCGGGCGGGCAACTTCAGCATCCTCGACTTCCTCGACAAGAACTCCTTTGCAGGGGACTTGCGCCAACAGTTCTTCAACATGGCGTTCCTGACCTATGCCGCCTACGACTTCGGGTCCGACGCGCGGGGGTTCTCCTACGGAGGCGTTGCGGAGCTGTACTGGGACGACTGGGCCTTGCGATTCGGCCGGATCTCCCTGCCCAAGGATCCGAACCAGCTATCGGCAGACTTCCGCCTGGACAAGCACTACGGCGACCAGGTGGAGGTCGAGCACACGCACAAGCTCGGGGGGCGAGCCGGAGCCGTGCGCATTCTCGGGTATCGGAATCGCGGCAGGATGGGGCGCTTCGACGACGCCATTGCTGCGTATCGCTCCGATCCGGGCAAGAACGCCACGACCTGTCCGGGATTCAACTACGGCTCGGAGAATGCCAATGCTCCGGATCTGTGCTGGGTGCGCAAGGCGAACACCAAGCTCGGCATCGGGATCAACGTGGAGCAGTACGTCAGCGACGACATCGGGTTGTTCCTGCGCGGGATGATCTCGGACGGCAAGTCGGAGGTCTACGCGTACACACCGACCGATCGATCCCTGGCATTCGGGCTGCTCTCACGGGGCTCGGCATGGGGTCGCCCAAGGGATCTGGCTGGAACCGGGGTCGGGCTTGCCTGGATCAGCGGCATTCATGCGGAGTACCTTCGCATGGGAGGCATCGACGGCTTCGTGGGGGATGGCAACCTGCGGCTGGGAACCGAGAGCGTGTTCGAAGTCTTCTACAGCGTGAACCTGCTCAGCTCTGCGTGGCTGTCAGGCGACTACCAGCACATCACCAACCCTGCGTTCAACAAGGACCGCGGTCCGGTGGACATCTTCGGCGCGAGGTTCCATGCGGAGTTCTGAGCATCGCACCGGGTTGCTGACAGGTCGTGCAAACCGCCTGCATCGGGCTGGGATCGCCCTGGCCGCGCTTGTCGCCGTCGCAGGAGCAGGGGAACCGAACGCGGCGGCTCAGCAGCAACCCCGAGGATTCGCTGTGGAGCGCTTCTATCCGTCCGCACCGGGCGGCGGCTGGATGGTCATGGATGACCTCGACCTGCGCGGTTCGCTCGGAGGGGTCATTGCGCTTTCCGGCGGATATGCGCGCAATCCGCTGCGGCTCGCAGGGCCCGATGCAGCTCGCCGTGTGGACGTGATTTCGGACCAGGCCTTCGCGGATGTGGGCGTGGCAATGACCTACAGCCGCTTTCGCCTGTATCTCAATCTGGCCAGCCCCCTGGCCGTAAGGGGCAAGAGCGGAACGATCGGCGAAGCGCACCTCACTGCCCCCTCGGTGAGCCTCGGAGAGAACCCCGACACCTTCTCGGACGTGCGACTCGGGTTCGATGCACGCCTGCTCGGCGACACGCGAGGCCCGCTGCGTCTGGGTGTGGGCGCCCAGCTCATCGTCCCGTCCGCGGAGCGCGAAGACTATCTCACGGACGGAACGTGGCGCGCCATGGGTCGCGTTCTTTTCGCAGGCAATCTCGGGCTCTGGACGTATGCCGGCCAGATGGGACTTCACCTTCGCAAGCTCGATGACACGTCTGTGCCGGAGAGCCCGCAGGGACATGAGCTGCTCTTCGGCATCGCCGCGGGGCCCAGGTTTCCGTCAGGCCCCGGCGAAAGGACCGTAGTGGTCATCGGACCCGAGCTCTTTGGACAGACCGCGGCTCGCTCGATGTTCGGAACCTCCACCACCGGCGCGGAGGCTCTGCTCACGGGCCGTGTGGAGCACACGGCCGACGACCGCTCGCAGGTGCGATTCAAGCTGGGCACGGGCGGCGGTCTCCACCCCCACTTCGGTGCCCCGGTCTGGCGCGCAGTGGTTGCGATCGAAGTGAGTCACTGCCCCTGAAACACCGTCCGCGTGACGTCCAGGCGCTGGCTCGACGGAAACGCCATCGCCCTCACCGGTGCGTCGATGCAACCTTCGACCTGCTCATCGCGCGGCTCGGTCCTGACGGTCACTCCGACGGCACGTCCTTGCCGGATAGCGGCACATACGCGCACCGTCAGCTCAGCGGGCGCTTTGCACGCTGCGACGTACGACCCCTGGTTGAGGACTGCACCATAGGCGCCTGCAGAGAGGTCAGGCCCTGACGACGTCCCGGCGGTCTCTTCCAGATGGGACTGGATCACGCTCTCGCACGACAGGAGCGGCGCCGCAGGAGGCGCTGCCGCGTCGCGCGGCGCTCGAAGAGCGGATGGGGGCGAGGACGCTGGCGCAGGTGAGATCACGATCGACACCGGCTGCAGCGACTCGGACGGGGCAGGCTGTGGCGCGCCGCAGGAGCACAGCGTGAGAGCCAGGACGGATGCGAATCGGACCAGAGGCATGGAGGCCCTCGTTTCACGCCCTTGTGCGGCCCACAAGCCCGACATCTGCGAGTCGATCCACGAGGCGCTGCGCCGCGTCGCGCTCTGCAGCCTTCTTCGAGGGGGCCTCAGCGAGATCGCTTTCGATCGTGGACTTGTCCGGGAGGCTAGCCCACGCGATGACCGCGAACACCGGCTGATGGCTCGGACCTCGACGGTCCTCGAGACGGTAACCGAAGTCGGAAATGATGCCGACCTGCCTGAGCTCGTTGAGCAACGCGCGAGCCTCCCGGGTGGGTAAAGGCACGCACGGCGCCGGCGCGTCGGAGGTGGGCCTTGCCTTGGGGTCGCCGTCCGTCGAGCTCGAGGACAGCCGCGCGAGATTCGTGAGGGCTTCCGCTGCAGCGGCCTGCTCCGCCGTCTTCAATTGGAGCGCTGCGTACCACGCAGACGTGAACGTTGCGCCAGTGTCCCCGCGCACGACGACGCGTGCCGCGTAGCCGCCGGAGCCAGGGCGCTGCTCGAACTGCGCTACTCTGCCGAGGTTGGCGGCGCACCACTCCAGGAGGCGCCCCTTTGGATTGGCACGCAGCAGGGCTGCTGCCTGATCGTCCGCAGCACGAGCATGCTCCAGCGATGATTCGGATTCGGCAGCGCGGAGCAGCTGCGCCGCAGCCAGCTGCTCCGCTGTCTTGCGCACAGCAGCTCGCTGAGGTCCACTCCGCAGGACTTTTCCTCCGAGCTCCATGCTCATCTCGGCCACGTGGTGCGCGCCATCCACCGAGATGTCGAGCGCAGGCGGGCTCAGCTGCATCCGCATGCACAGCTCGAGAAGCCGCCCCTTCGGATTCTCAGCCTTGAGCCTGTCCTGCAGGAGCGCTTCTTCGGGATACGCGCGGGTCTCCGACGGCGAAAGGACCCAGATGCGGTCGCGCCGCTTGTCGTCGCGCCGAACGACGCCGAGCTCCTCGAGCCTCGCCACGAGCTGATCACGCTGCTCCGCGGCAACGGACGTACCAAACCAGGCTTCAGCGATGTGCCGGTCCAGGGACGGCTCCTGCGCAGGGGGGCCCAGCAGCGCGCGCACCCGCTCGAGGTCGTCGCGGTCAGGCAAGGGTGCCGATTGCGCGGCTGCTGTCCGCCTGGTGAAAGGGCGCCCACGCCTGAGGATGCTCTGCCCGTCCTCGGCGAGCACTACGTCGCGGCACGTCAGGGACCGTCCGAGGGCTTGCTTGGCTTGCCGGTCCCCGTGGACCAGGACCACCGTTCGTGGGCGCATCGACTCGATCAACCCGGCGAGCTGCATTCGGTCGGCATGGGCGGAAAGCCCATAGGATGCCACCGAGCAGGCGACCTCCACCGTCTCGTTACCCAACCGCAGGGTTCGCGGCCCTTGTCCGGATGCCATTGCAAGCAACGCTCGCCCCGGAGACTCCTCGTCCTGGTATCCCGTCAGCAGAATGGCATCGCGCTTCTGGCGCGCGATTTCGCGGGCGTAGCAGGCAGAGGCGCCGCCCGAGAGCATTCCGCTGGAGGCAACAATCACGCAGGGTCCACCGGCAAGGATGCGTGCTCGTTCGGAGGGGTCGCGGACCGGCTGTATTTCGTCGCTGTAGAAGGGATGGCGACCTTGTCTGCTCTCCGTCGCAAGCTGTCGGGTGAGGTACTGCTCGTGTCGGGGGTAGACCTCGCATACGGCCCGCACCATGCCATCGACCCAGACAGCCGTGGGCGCGAGGCTGCCGCGGGCCATGGCTTTCTTGAGAATGCAGAGCACTTCTTGAGCGCGGCCGATGGCGAAAGCGGGAATGAGCACGCGCCCGCCAGCTTCCAGGACCTCACCCACCTGCTCGATCAGGCGCTGCGCGGCCGCGACCCGGTCCTCGTGCAGTCGCTCACCGTAGGTGGCCTCGCTCACGACGATATCCACAGGAAGGGAAGGTCGCGCGAGCGCGGGCACGGTGTGCTGGGGCGTTACACTATAGTCTCCCGTGAAGAGCACATTCCCGGCGGGCGTTGCCAGGTGGATCATGGCAGCGCCGAGGATATGGGAGGCGGCGAGCCAGGTGACGTCTACGCCGAAGATGTTGACGGACGCACCGAATCCCACGGGGTGGAGGGCCTCGATGGCGCGCTCGACCTGAGCCTCCGCGTACAGCGGCACCTCGGATTCGCGCTCTGCGCTCCGCATCAGCTTGAGTGCGTCGTGCAGAAGAATGCCAATGAGATCGATCGTGGGGGGTGTGGCATACACCGGAGTGCTGGGGAATGCTTCGACGACCACCGGCAGGGCGCCCGTGTGGTCGGTATGGGCGTGCGTGAGCAGGATGGCATCGATGCGCTTGCCCGAGAGAGGCGACAGATCGGGCAGCTCGCGGCCGGGCTCGAACCGGATCCCGCAATCGATGACGACGTTGGCGGCGTCGGTTTCGACGAGAGCGCACGAGGCCCCGATGCCAGAAGCACCACCGAGGAAAGTGATGCGGGCAGGCGAATCATTGGACATGGGCTCGGCCAACGATACTCGATCGTGCGCGCTCCCGTCCCGATGGAATCGCAATCGAAGACGGGCTAGGGTCGCGTCATGTCCGAGCCTCTTGACGAGACCGCTCTCGCCGCGCACCTGTGCAGCAACCTCTTGAACGCGCCGCAGGTCAAGCAGCTGTGCTTCGCGCGCGGATTTCCCGTTGCCTCTGGAGCCAAGGAGGCCGTGGCGCGCAGCGCTGCAGCGCGATTGCTCGATCCCGTCGGCGTTGCCGAAGCGATGGCATGGCTCGAGCCCGTCTGGCTCAAGGCGCTGCACCTGATCGCCGCATCCCGAGAGCCGATCGGGTTGCCTGCTCTGCGCCAGCTCGTCGATCCTGGTGACAATCGCTGGAACCCGGACTGGCGCGCACTCTGGCGCAAGGTTGCGGCAGGCCTGGCGTCTAGAGGGGTGATTCTTGCGGTGGACCATGCAGCCACTTGGGGGCACAGGAGCCGTTTCTCTCACCTGCGTCTCGTGCTGCCGGAAACGTTTCGCCCCTTCCTGCCGCCGTATCCCTTGGACACCAGCGCGGTTTCGGGCAGCGGGGATGCCGGAGCGTTGGACGATATGCTCAAGCTCGCGATCGCGGCATTCGTCGCCAGCGCCACAACCGGGGGCAAGTCCGTGCCTCGCACCACTGCGGAGCGTGTTGCAGCTCAGATTCGTCTCAAGGACGGGTTGCTGCAGCTGGAAGGCGGCGCGGTCCCAACGGCGGAACACCTTGTGCGAGTGGTGGTGGATGCGTGGAGGGGCAGCCTGCCGACCGGCGGCAAGTACGAACCTCCTATCGAGCCTGGCGTCGTGGCGCACCACATCCTCACGCACCTTGCGGCCGGGTCCGGATGCTCGCCAGCGGCGATGGTGGGTGCTCTGGGCGAGCTCGGGCTCGCCGTGAAACCGGAAAATGTAGCTGAGTATCTCGACGAAGGGCGAAGGGCTGGGCTGCTGCAACGATTCGGTCGGTCCGGCGCTCCGCCGCTGTTCCGCGTGGCGCCCACCCCGCCACTTCCGGCAGGCACCCCCTTCGAGCTCAAGTCCGACCAGGCAGGGAGGTGTGTAGCTTCCAGCTCCTGTGCTTTGCTGCCGCTGCTCCAAGCAGCAACCGTGTCGAGAGTCAGCCTCGACCAAGGCCGGCTCTTGCTCGAGCCCGACCCGATCCGGATGGGCCGCTGCTGGCGGGAGCTGCCAGCCGCTGTCGCCAGTCGCCTGAGGGCGGCTTCCAAGGCCTTTGACGATGCTGCGCGCATGGTTGAATCTCGCTCGGGACAAGTCGTCGTACACCTCGATCTCGCTGTGCTGCGCGTGGAGGATGCTGGCCTGTACGCGCTGCTGTGCAAACGATTCCCCTCCGCGGTGCGGAAGATGGAGAGCCCTTTCCTTGCGTGTCTGACCGGGACCCTTGAAGAGCTGGTGGCGGCCGCGAAGAAGGAAGGATTCGTTGCCAGGAGGCTGTCATGACCGAGCTGTCGCCCTTGCCCGATCGCGCAGTCGCGTCGCTCGAGCACCGGCTTGCGTCGCAGCTTGACTTGCGGCGCGATCTCTACCTGCTCGTGGAGTTCGTACGCCGCGAAGGGCTCAAGCGGTCCTACCGTAACAACGCCATTCCCAAGGGACCCGCGCTCAAGCTTGCAAAGCTCCTGTCATGGGCGCCGGAAGCAGAGAGCGTCCAGCGCAACAACGAAGGCGGCTGGTCCGACATCGTGTCCCGCGTGGCACGGGAGCTCGGGCTGGTGAGCTTCGACATCAAGGGGCGCTACGCCGGCTACTCGAGCTCGGAACCGTCTTTCCCCGACAATGAGATCGTGGTCGACGACAAGCGCATGGCGGAATGGGTTGCGTCCGAGCCGCTGGCGAAAGAGCGGGCGATCCTGGACAAGCTGGTGGAGATCACGCCGAGCGAGTTCTTCCACAGCTCGAGCGTGTTCACCGACTTCGATCGGTTCGACTCCTTCGGTTGCGCTGTCGGTCCTGCCTCGCGTATCCACCTGCCGTCCGTCCGCAACGCCTTGCTGAAGATGCTCGCCGATCTCCCCGCGGGCGTGTGGCTGCCGATGGCAGGATGGATCGAGCACGTGAAGGCCACAGCGCCCAGGCTCATTCTCAGCCCGGAGCTCCAACGCCGCCCGCTTTCGGATTGGGAAGAGAAAACAAGGAAGCTCGGGCGGCGGATCGACAACGAGATCGAGGAGCTGTACTCGAACTTTCGCGAGCACGAAGGCAAGTGGGGCACGGGCGACAAGCGCCATCAGCTCACGGCCAAGACCCCTGACGTCTTCGTGCGAGTGGAAGGCAGATATCTGCAGTACTTCCTGCAGGAGATTCCCGTCCTGTGCAGCTTCGTGGACCTCGCAATGGCCCCAAGGAAGGTGGGCAAGGACGCCCTGTCTCCCTCCCTGGAGAGCGTGCGCGCGTTCAGGCTCAGCCCGCGGCTGCGACAGGTCGTCCACGGCGATCCAGAGATTCAGAAGGTCCGCGTGACGGTTCTTCCCAACTTCGATGTGCACGTGGAAGCGCAATCCTGGCCTGATCGCGAGCTGGCCGCGCTCGATCCGCTGTGCGTGATGCTCAAGGAGGATCCTCCGACGTATCAGCTGCACATCGATCGGAAGAAGGTCCTGGGCTTCGTAGCGAGCAACCCCGAAGCGCCGCCGGTCAAGCTCGCTCTGGAGCGAATGAGCTGCAGGCCTTTGCCTGACAACGTGGCTGGCGAGCTCGAGAGCTGGTGCGGCCATGCCGAGAAGCTGACGATCTTCGAGGGCGTAGCGTTGGTGGAGCTGCGGGGCCCGGAAGCGGCCCAGGTACGCTCCGAGCTGGGCGCGCTGGTTGCCGAGGATCGGGCCAAGGGATTCGTGTTGGCAAGGAACCCCGCACAGACGATCGCGGTGCTGGAGCAGCGTCAGCGGGTGCCCACCGTGGTCCGTCACTCGGCCGGGCGTTTTGGAGTGTGCGAGGGTCCCCTCGGCTCACCTCTACCTCAGCCGAAGCGGGCGCCTGCGCCTGCTGCGCCCAGGCGCGTCGAGCTTGTGATGGAGGATCTGGTGGGATACCGCAGTGAGGACGCCGACGCGTTGACCGCGCTGCACAAGGCGATGGCGCAAGCAGGCAGCGCTTGCCAGCTGCTCGACCGCGGCAAGCTGCTGCTCGTGAGAGCAGAGGACCTGGCGTCGTTCCGGTCGATGCTCAAGCGGCTCGACGACAAGCTCGATGTTCAGATCGAGCGCCGAGTGCCATCCGAGGATCATTGATACCAACATGGCCGATGCCGATTCGAGACCCCTGGTAGCTCAGAGTGACGGGACGCTCCTGCTGGAGGTCGAAAGCCCTTCCTACGCGAAGGCTCGCGATCTGCTGAGTGGCTTCGCGCAGCTCGAGCGCTCGCCCGAGTACATCCACACCTACCGGCTCACTCCGTTGTCATTGTGGAATGCTGCAGCCGTCGGCCTCGACTATCAGGCAATCGAAGCGGGCCTCGTGGCTCTGTCACGCTACCCGGTTCCGAAGCCGGTGCTCGACTTCGTGCGCGAGCAGATCGATCGATACGGACGGGTGAAGCTGCTGCCGGGAGCGAACGGCGAGCTGCGTATCGCGAGCGACGATCCGAACGTGCTCGTCGAGGCGGCGGGCGACAGCCAAGTGGCAAGCCTCCTGCTCGGCAGGCGTGGCGGCGAGCTGCGGATCGCGGCCAGGGATCGCGGGGCGCTCAAGCAGGCCATGGTCCATCTCGGCTACCCGCTGGATGACCTGTGCGGATATGTCGATGGCGGTCCGCTACCCGTGTCGATCAGGGAGCGCACGTCGGGCGGAGAGGCCTTTGGCCTACGCCCATACCAGCGCGATGCTATCGAAGCATTTCACGCGGGAGGCGGGCCTCGAGGTGGGGCGGGCGTGGTGGTGCTGCCGTGCGGCGCAGGCAAGACGGTCGTAGGCATGGGTGCCATGGCGCGTGTGGGGGCTCGCACGTTGGTGTTGACCACGAGCACGCTCGCCGTGCACCAATGGATCGAAGAGCTGCTCGACAAGACCACGATCGAGCCCGGCTCGGTCGGCGAGTACACGGGCGTCAGGAAGGACGTGCGACCAGTGACCGTCGCTACCTACCAGATGCTCACGCATCGGCCGTCCAAGGCCGGCGATTTCCCACACCTGGAGCTGATGCGCGATGCAGGATGGGGGCTGATCATCTACGATGAGGTGCACATGCTGCCGGCGCCGGTGTTCCGGGCCACCTCGGAGATCCAGGCGCGTCGGCGGCTGGGGCTCACGGCGACCTTGGTGCGCGAGGACGGGCGGGAGGACGATGTATTCGCGCTCATCGGTCCGAAGCGTTTCGAGGTGCCGTGGAAGGTGCTCGAGGTCCAGGGATTCATCGCGCAAGCGAGCTGTACGGAGGTGCGAGTCGAGCTGTCGGACAAGCGACGCGTGGCCTATGCGCTTGCCGAGCGCAAGGACAAGTTCCGCCTGGCTGCGGAGAACCCGGCCAAGGTGCGGCTCGTGAAGGAGCTGTTGGCCGAGCACGCGCAGGAGCCTGCGCTGGTTATCGGACAGTATCTCGATCAGCTTGGGACCATCTCGCGCGACCTGGGGCTCCCTCTGGTCACTGGCGCCACACAGAACGCCGAGCGCGAGCGGCTCTTTGACCGCTTTCGCAACGGCGAGCTGCGTGTGTTGGTGGTCTCCAAGGTCGCCAATTTCGCGATCGATCTGCCCGACGCGAGCCTGCTCGTCCAGGTTTCGGGCACGTTTGGCTCCCGCCAGGAAGAGGCGCAGCGGCTCGGAAGGATCCTGAGGCCAAAGGCGCGCCCCTCTGTGTTCTATACGCTTGTGTCGCGCGACACCGTCGAGCAGGACTTCGCGCGCAACCGGCAGATGTATCTGGTCGAGCAGGGCTACCGGTATCGCATTGTGAACGCCCCGGCAAAGTGAAGGACCCGCTCGCCCTTCGCTCGGCGAGGATGACGTCGACTCGCTTGCTCAGCTGGCCCCGACCTTGCGCAACCGATCCTGTCAGCTACGATGCCCCATGCTCCGAACCAGGGTGAACGCGCGGGTTGCTGCTGCGGCCGTTCTCGCAGCCTCGTGCAGCCCCGCAAGAGCGCAGCCTTGGACGCCCGCGGCATCCGTCACACCCGTAGCTTCCGCGGCTGACAGCTGTCCGCCTTCGGGTTGCAGCGCTTTGGCAGATGCCGGGGTCGGGATCGTCAGCTCCTGCGCAGGCGCCGTGGAGGTCAAAGGCGATGTGCGGATCCTCGGCGGAGTCGGAGATTGCTTTTTCGTGGTGACTCCAGCGCCAGCTGCGACGGACTACACGCTGGAGCTCGATACGCGGCTGGCAGAGGGGCCCGGGTTCGGCATCTGGATGCGGGGCTCGTACGACAACGGAAGCGTGGTCAGCCTTGGGATCCAATACGATCCAGGCGCTGGAGGATTGAAGTTCGTTCACTATCCCGACACGGCGTCGAGCCTGCACTTCCTCAATCATGCCTGCGACAGGGAGTGGCATCACTGGAAGCTCATCGGGAGCAGCGGGACCACAAGGGCTCTGCTGGACGGAGTGCAGGTGCTGGAATTCTCGGGCGGCGGTGTGACCGGATCCCAGTTCGGGTTCCGGACCTGGGGAGGAAAGTTCGAGCTGCGCAAGCTGCAGGTCGGCCCTTGATGGGCGCCGCTGCGAGCCCAAGAAGAGGCGTCAAGGAGCGTGCGATGAAACGAACCTGGCAGTGTCCCAAGTGTCAGAGCTTTCGCGTCGGATACCTCGAAGCCCTGGAGGACCAGGGTCACCAGGCTGGCGACCGGCGGATCGGAAAGATCTCGGTAGGAAGCGTGTTCGGCCTGGCGGCGTACACAGCGCATGGCGATGTCGAGGCGTTCGTGTGCACCGACTGCGGCTACTTCGAGGAGTACGTCAAGAATGCGCAGGCGATCCAGTGGGACAGCATGAAGGGCTTTCGATGGTGCCGCCCTGAAGCGGTGGGGCGACCTCCGGTGCGCTGACCGCGTTGGTCACCGTGATCGTCGCGCAGCTGCGTTTGCTCACTTCTTCTTGGGCGACGGGGGGAGCGCCAGGCTAACGCTGAGCGACTCGCCTGGCTTGAGCCGCACTGCGCGCGTAGCGATGCCGCCCTTCGCGTAGATGCACGTGACCTGGTGATCCCCGGCAGCGATCGGGATGCGGGACACGGGCGCCGGCCCCCGAGCCTGGCCGTCAATCAGCACTTCGCACGGCCCGCCCTTGGCGCTGACCGAGATCTTGCCGACGCCAACCGGGGCGCGCGCGGAGCCGGCGGCCGGGTCTGGCGGGGAAGACGCGCTCGGTGCTGGGTCGCTCGGTGCGGAGGCCGATTCCTGGGGCGTTGCAGCGGACGCGGACGCCGAAGCAGAGGCGGGCATGAGGGGATCCGCAGGCGCAGGGCGCTCGGGTCGAAGCTGCACGATCACCACGGTCGCAAGAGCAGCAATCAGCAATCCCAGCAGAAGATAGAGCCCGAGTCTTGAACGGGAACGAAGGCGCTCCGGGGCCACCATCGTGTCCTGGGTGTTGGACATGGCCGGGACGCGCCGCGCGCGGGAAGACTCGACGCGCGTGGGAGCGAGCGCTGCAGAGCTGTCCTGGGCAGCGGTCACGCTCGCGGACGCTTCCAAGAGAACGCGGCGCGCGTCCGATGGGTCGCCGTACAACGCTGCGTATGCATCGCGAACGGCAAGCTGCATGGCTTCTGCGTCAGGCCAGCGATCCGCTTTCTCGAACTCCAGGGCCCGGTCCACGACCTGGACGACCTGGGGCGGGAGCCGGGGATCCACGATGCCGATGGACCGTGCGTGAAGCGTCGCTGCGGCCACGAGCAGCTCGTTGACCGTGTTGGTGCCTGCGTGGACCAGCTGGCCTGTGAGCAACGTGAACATGGTGGCGCCCACGGACCACAGGTCTGTCTGCGCATCGACTTGCTCCACGCGTCCCAGGGCCTGCTCCGGCGCCATGAACGACGGCGTCCCGAGCGTGGAGCCGGCGCGTGTGGCGAGGCTGCCCTTGGACAGCTCGCGAAGCCGGGCAATCCCGAAGTCGAGCAGCTTCACGTCGCCGCTGCGCGTCAGGAAGATGTTCTCCGGCTTGATATCCCTGTGAATCACCCCTTGGGCGTGGGCAACCCGCAGCACGTCCAGCACTGCGTCAGCCAGCAGCAGCACGGCCGCAGGCGGCACAGCTCCGCCTTCCCGCTCCCAGCGAACGTCTATCCGCTCGCCTTCGAGCAGCTCCATGACCAGAAAGACCGCGCCATCATCGGTGGTGTCGTCGTCCACCACCTCCACGGCCCCCGGATGCTTCACCTTGTTGGCTGCGAGCCCTTCGCGCAGGAACCGGTTGCGCAGCTCGACGTCGATCGAAAGCTCGGGGTGCAGGATCTTGACCGCGCCGCGACGTCCGTTGCGATGGGTCGCAGCGTAGACCGCCGCCATGCCGCCAATTCCCAGCAGCTCGTCGAGGTGCCACTTCTTTCGCAGCATCTGGCCAACTCGCGCGAGAGCCCGCGTGCGGATGGGGTCATCCTCGGGTTCCGTGTCGGTCTCGCCAGCTCGATCAGCCACCACTCCCCAGCTATCTGCGTTCGGGTTGGAGAGTCAACTGGCGGATGAAGTTTCCGTCCAGACGAGCGCTACCGGCTACGTGGATCGGCATCGGCGAACCTCACGTATCGTGGACGAACGCGCCCATCTCGCGTAGGGTGGATGGCTCACTGGAGGCACGGAGCGCGAACATGAGTTCGACCGGTCGGGGCAGTGGGTTTCGGGAGTGCGCCCGGAAAGCGCGAGATCTCATCCAGCCAGTGCTCGACACGCTGGAGAGTCATTCGGGGACTGGGAATGCGGGAATCGACCAGGAGCTGCTGGCGTCCGCGAACGACACCCTGGTGAACGCGTTCGGACGACTCCTTTCTGTGGACAAGTCGATCGAGCTCGACGATAGCGCGATGCGCCAGGAGCTCACGCGTGCATACGACGCAATGGAGATGGCCTCGGCTGCTCTGGGCTCTGCGCGATCGTGCGAAGCAGAGCTCGACGACTGCAGACATCGCCTCGCCCAGGCTCTTGCGCTGGTGTTCGCATCGGGTGGAGCGCAGAAGGTGATGCCGCCGTTGAAGCGAAGCTCGACGAGCCTTCGTGCGGTGCGTGCTTCGTCGATGCCTCCAGCTCCTCGCGATTCGGCAGGCCCGTCTTCGTCTACCTATCCAGCTATCGAGGTTGGTGAGGTGGGGCTCGAAGCTTTTGCGGAGTTCGCTCCTGAGGTGGCTGCGTGGCTCATGAACCCGACCGCCGAGTCGGGTCAGCAGGACTGTGGCGTCGAGCAGACATCGCGAGGCAAAAGCGGCCCTCCCAGAGACCGCATCAGCCAGTGGTCGATCCTGGAGGTGGAGGTGGGATTCGTCGGCGAGCACAACTTCTTCGCCGGCCTGACCATGGATGTGTGCGAGGGAGGGCTGTTCGTTGCGACGTACCAATCGCGACCGGTCGGCACCAAGCTCATGCTCTCGTTCGTGCTTCCCGATGGGCACGCTGTCACCGCGCCTGGGGTGGTCAAGTTCGTGATCGAAGCGCGCGGGGATGTGCCGCCGGGCATGGGCGTGGCTTTTCTGGAGCTGAGTCCGGCGGATGTTGCTGCGATTCGATCCTTCTGCAAGAAGCGCGAGCCGATCTACTACGACACGTGAAGCAGCAGGATTGCAGGTTCGACCGCGAGCGGCTGGAGGGACGCTCACGAAGAGGTGCGCACACCTCCGCTCCAGGCTATCCGGATGTGCTCTGCGGGAGCGGGCATCACCGGTCGAAAAACGGCGAGATGGGGACGCGCGGATCGGACCGCGCGTGGACCGTGCCGGGTGATGACCTGCAAGGTCGCGAGGACGCTCGAAGCTACGAGCACGGCGGCCATGATCGGCACGGCTCTGGGAAGACGTGCGAGTTGGAGTCGACGCGCCGCGAGCAGACGGCCCCCGCCGAGGGATCCCGCGAGCCACAGGCCGGCCAGCATCAACACGTCTGCGTCGCGGCCGGGAAATCGGTGCCGGGCCGTCCACAGGGCCGCTGCGAGCAGCGTGACGAACGTGGCCGCAACCAGCGTCGAAGCTCTGGAAGCCGACGTTTCGCGACCGGCTGGGGGCAAGATTGCGATCACGAGCTCGAAGGCACCAGCGACGGCCCCACCTGCGACCGCGGCGAGCGCTGCAATCGCGGGCGCGAACAAAGCCAGCGTGAGTCCGGCCAGCGCCTGGTTGCGGAAGGCTGTGAAGGCATAGGATGTGATTGGCAGCAGACCGCCCACGAAGAGCACGTAGCTCGCGGACAGCCACACTCTTCGCCGCGCTGCCAGCAGCGGGAGGTCATTCGACGTCCGCGCGCTGAGGCCGATGGCGAGTCCGATGACACCGCCGAAGAAGCCGCCGCCGATGAGGCCAACCGCTGCCAGATACAGGGCCACCAGACCCGCGGAGGGCGCTCCTGACAGCACCGCGTCGAGCGCACCCACCAATCCACCTGCGGCCGCGCCCCCCATCGCCACGCAGATGGTGCTCCGGGCAACCGCAATCCGATCCATCCCCCGCCTATCGGCCATCGTCGTAGCGTGGCGTCCGAGAGACTCACCGACAAGGGGCTGGGGCATCGATTGACTACGAGCGTCTCGCACACCAATCACTCGCCGGGGTTGGATGGAGAGGGATCGAGGGGAACGCATGTCTCGGGGAGCAGAGTTCCAGCGGGCGGTCATGGCCGCAGTGATCGGGGCGACCCTCGTCGCTCTCGCCGAAGGCGTGATTCTGTGCTTTCGCGTTCGAGGGGTGCTTTCAGCGGATGAAGCCATCTTCATTCCGTTTGCGACGTTCGGCCTCTTTGCGCCATTGTCGATCGTGTGGGGAATCGTGTGGGGCGCCGTGGCGGCGATGCTCCCGGACGGGTGGCGTCCATCCAATCTCGGCGAAGCTGCGCGGTCGCTGTTGCGGGGCGGGCCAGGTGCAGAAGGCCGAACAGCGACCCTGGTGGCATGGGCCGTATCCGCCATTGCGTACTTGGCAATGGCGCTGATGGCGTTTCGTCACGCGCATTGGCGAAGCACGGATCCCCGAGCGAATTCCCTGGTGATGGCGAGCGTCCTGGCAGTGATCGTGCCCGCGTCGGGGTGGACCAGCCTCTGGTTGGCGTCGCCGATCCGAGACGTCTTCGGGAGAGCCGCCCAACGCTCCTGGGGGCGTCGTCTGCTCACGCCCATGGTGTTCGTGGGCAGCACGGGAGGCGCGCTCCTGCTGGGGTGCGGCTGGATCCTGTGGAGCGCGCGGCAGACGGTGTCCGCGATCTCGTTCGGGCCTCCGCTCGTGGCGACGCTTCTCTTCGCATCGGCCTTCCTGCTTCCCGCCGCTGTGAAGGGCCTGCTCCGTACCAGGCGCGCTGCCGTGGTAGCCGTGGGGTTGGGGCTGGCAGCAGGACTGGCGACTGTGCGGTTCGCGAGCCCGTATCCTGACGTCGGCTTTGCTCTGCTGGAATCGAGGGGGCTGGCCCCCTGGGTGTTGCGGGCGGCCTGGATGCAATACGATCGCGACGGGGACGGGGCGTCGCCGATCCTGTGGGGAGGCGACTGCGACGATGGCGATTCCACCGTACATCCGGGGGCACGGGAGATTCTCGACAATGGCCGGGACGAGGACTGCGATGGCGAGGATCTCACCCGAGCCGAGGTGGACCGGGTGATGCGCGCTTCCAAGCCCGAAGCCCCGGTGCGCTCGCGAGCCCGGGAGGCGCCTTTCAACATCGTGCTGATCACCATGGATGCGGTGCGTCCCGATCATCTCGGCTGCTACGGGAGCCGGCGGGACACGAGCCCCGAGATCGACGCTCTGGCAGCCCATGCAGTGCGATTCGAGCGCGCGTACACCACCGCAGCCTACACGCCGCAAGCGGTGCCCGCCCTCATCTCCGGGCGATATCCCTCGGAGCTCCGAAGGCTATACGGCCACTACAACAAGTACCTCGAAGGCAACGACTTCCTTGCCGAGCGCCTCAGGGATCGCGGCTATCACACCGCCGCTGTTCTCTCCCACTTTCTTTTCTCGGAACGCTTCGGTCTCTCACGCGGGTTCGTGGACTGGGATCTCACCGCAGTGCCGCGAATGGACTACCGGATCGAAGAGCTGAGCGTCGACGAGGATGTGACGAGGCAGGCGTTGAGCTGGTTGCGTCACTACGACGATGCGGGCCGGCCGTTCTTTTTCTGGGTCCACTTCTTCGATCCGCACAATGAATACGTTCGACATCCCGGCTATCCGTCCTTCGGCGACCGCCCGATCGACCTGTACGATGGCGAGATCCGGTTCAGCGATCACCAGCTGGGCACGCTGTTGCATGAGCTGGAGATGATGGATGCTGCCAAACGGACCGTGATCGTCTTCACGTCCGATCACGGCGAGGCGTTTGGCGAGCACGGTCACGAGCACCATGGCAGCGGGTTGACCGAGGAGCAGATCCGCGTGCCGCTGATCATTCAGGTCCCGGGCGCGACCCCAGGCGTCCGGCACAACCCTGCCAGCCTTGTCGACGTTGTGCCGACGATCCTAGATTACGCGGGCGTCGACGCATCGGACGACCTGCACGGAATCACGCTGCGGCCGTACTTGGACCAGGAGACAGAGCCGCCCGCGGACCGCCCCATCCTCGCCGACATGCCGGTGGCGCCGATCACGCCGAACGTCCGCGCGCTGATCCGAGGACGCTACAAGCTCATCCAGGAGCTGTCGACGAACCGGTTCACGCTCCACGATCTGGCGGCAGACCCTTCCGAGCTGGACCCGATCCTGCGCCCGGATATCTTGCGATCCATGATCAGGGAGCTGAACGTGCACTTCGAATGGAGGCTGCGCGTAATCCCACCGGTATTTACTGGACGCAGAAGCGACGAAGACCCGTTCTGAGGGGCCAGCGCAGGGCCCGGCGTCACTGGGGTCCGCTTGAGTTCGCCGGACCGCGCGGGGTATGCTCGAGGGTGGAGAACGATCTGTCGACACCGAAACCGGCCATGGCAGCATCCATTCGCGGCGCGATGACAGGAGTGCACAGGCTGGCCCTGGCTGGGGCGATCCTCACAGCTGCGTGCAGCGGCACCAGCGACGCCACGACCAACCAGCACGACACCGATGCTTCCGTGGCCGAGACCGGGTCGCACGACGAAGCGGGGCTGTGCGTGCCATGGACCTGCGCGCAGCTGAAGGCAGAGTGCGGAAGCGCGCCGGACGGCTGCGGCGGCAAGGTCTCGTGCGGAAACTGTCCATCTGGCCAGGCATGCGGGGGTGGTGGGCCGAACCAGTGTGGGACCGGCGCTTGCACGCCCAAGACTTGCGCACAGCTCGGGGCCTTGTGCGGTTACGCGTCAGACGGCTGCGGGACGGTGATCGATTGCGGGGTGTGCGCGGCCCCTGACAGCTGCGGCGGCGAAGGGGTGATGAACCAGTGCGGGTGCACGCCGTGGACTTGCGCTGCGCTGGGGGCGAATTGCGGCACGGCGCCGGACGGCTGCGGCGGGGTGATCGATTGCGGCACGTGCCCGGGCGGGCAGACGTGTGGCGGCGAGGGCACGAACCAATGCGGCGACGCAACGTGCACACCCAAGACCTGCGCCCAGCTGGGAGCGGGCTGCGGAGTCGTGTCCGACATGTGCAGCAAAGCGATTGGGTGTGGGGAGTGCACGGCGCCGCAGGTGTGCGGGGGCCAGGGCATGCCCAACCAGTGTGCCTGCCCGATCAAGACCTGCGACCAGCTGGGAGCTGCGTGCGGCAAGGTTGCCACGGGATGTGGCGACGATCTGGATTGCGGTGCGTGTCCGTCCGGAACGACGTGCGGCGTTGGCGGGGTTGCGAATCAATGCGGCTCGGAGTGCAAGCCCGGGGACCCGCAATCCAAGGGCTGCGGCAACTGCGGCACCAGCAAGCGCGTGTGCGGCGCAGGGGGCGTGTGGGGCGAGTGGGGCGCCTGCGAAGGCTCTGGGCCGTGCTCGCCGGGCGCGGTTCAGGATTGCATGTGCTCGACGCAGACATCCACGGTGTGCTGTGGCGATCAGCATTGCGGCAACGACTGCCAGTGGGGCGCGTGCGGGCTCAAGCCAGGCAAGGAGTGCGACTGGAAAGCCGGCGATCACTGGCGCTGCTGCGGCACGAACAGCTGGCAGTACTGCCTGTCGAGCTGCACGTGGTCCTCGGCCTGCGCGAGCGGATGCAACTGCGGCTGCTAGAGCTAGTTGAGGTTCAGAAGCCGGCCCAGGCCCATCTCGCTGAGCCACGGGAACGGGAGCTTGAACACCTTCTGCCGTTGCAGGATCTCGGCCTGCAGCGCTTCGAAGGTGATGGTGATCGTCGAGTACGCAGCGCGATCCTTGAGGTACTTGAGCCGTCCCTCCATGCGCTGGATCTCGGCGCTGAGACGCTCGATCTCCCGCTCGACCTTGATCGATTCTTCGACGGTCTTGGCGGCGGCGAGCAGCACCACGAGCCGATCGCGCACCTCCTTGGCATTCTTCAGGCGAAGGGACAGGTCGCGGAACTCCTCGCTCACGTCTTCGACCTGAACGCTCTTGTGCAGCACGTCGCCCAGGGCCTCGAGCTGCTTGACCGCTTCGAAGAACTTCGCGGTGGGGACGCGGATCACGATCTGCCGATCGGTGCGTGTGGCGAGCAAGCCTCCCATCTCGCGCGCCACGGTCTCGACGCGAGCGAGGCACTTGTCGACTTCAAAGACGGCCATGGTCAGCTGCGCCGCGTAGATGAGCATCTGCGAGAGCGGTGCGGCGTCTGCCGCGACCCTGGGTGGGGTGGGCGGCTTGGGGGTCTGCTCAGCCGGCGGCGGAGCGGGAATGTCCTTCTTCGCGTCGTAGTCCACTTCGCGAGAAGCCGACTTGTCCATGGCGGCCGGAGCGGGCGGAGGCGGAGCCATGGCAGGCGACGGGGCGCCGAGCGCGACCGAGTCTTCACCGCTTGCCTCCTCACGGGGTACCTGGGCGCTGGGGGCGTAGGCGGCTCCGGCAGTCTGGGCGTGCTTCCCGGCATGGCAGCCGAGACAGGCGCCGAGCACGCTGAGGACCGCCACCCAGGCGAGCCATCGACCTGGCAGGACACGACGAAGTGCTGAGAACGGAGTCTGGTCCATGAGACAATCCTCGCCCTACCCGCAAACGGGGGAGACGAGGGTCATCTTACATCAGGTTGGATGCGCTCTCGCGCGCGATCGTGGAGCCGGTCAACTTCCGAGGCAACCGAGCGAAACGTTGACCTTGGCGTTGGGGTCCATCTTGATCAGATTGCAGCTGGCAGGGCACAGCATGATCTTCTTGGGGTCGGTGTTGTTGTCGTAGTACCAGCCGCCGTTGGCGCCGCACTGCGTTGCGTTGTCGATGTGGGTGATCGGCGTGCCCTGGTAGTCGAGCGTGACCTGAGCCGGGTCGATCGTGCCCGCATCCGGCACCGGCATGTCGAAGTCGCACGGGATGGCCGACCCCTGGATCGCTTTGAGCGCAGCCAGGAAGTTCTGCGTGTTCGTGGCATCGTAGGACTGGTTGGTACCGCCGCCCTGCGCAATCGCCGTCATCGTGGCAGTGGCCGAAGACGCGACGTAGAGCGCGAAGGTGCGGATCGACGGCGTGCCGTTGAAGAAGGACTGCGCAAGATTCTGAAGGTAGCTGGCGGAGGTATTGCAGTCGGTGGGGCCGCCATCGCTCACGATGACCGCCACGACCACATGGCTCGGCAAGCTGATCTGGCGCTGCTTGGAGCCCTTGAGCGCGCCCTTGAGAGCTTCCTCGGTGGGGGTGCAGCCCATGGTCGACGTGTTCGTGATGGCCTGGCCGAGCGCGGCTGCTGCGCCGGGCAGCACGCCCCA
The DNA here is from genome assembly GCA_016218915.1 of Deltaproteobacteria bacterium. Taxonomy (GTDB): domain Bacteria; phylum Myxococcota_A; class Polyangia; order Polyangiales; family Polyangiaceae; genus JACRCQ01. The sequence goes on along the minus strand of JACRCQ010000052.1, from coordinate 219,347 downwards.
CGCAACCTCGGGCGTGATATAGAGATTGCCGGTGCATGTCGCGTCCATCGGCGCGCAGCTGTCGTCGTAGGGGAAGAACCGGAGCGCGGCGGTGATGCCGGCCGATGCCGGATCGTTCCAGAACGAGTTGAGCGCGGCCGCCTGCTGGGACCAGGGCGAGCCTGACATGGACCCGGATCGATCGAGCATGAAGTACATGTCGAGCGGCTTGAGCTTGGCTTCCACGTTGGCGGTGGCACATGCTTCAGGAGCCACCTCGGGGGGAGCATCGTAGGTGAAGTCGACGTCGGGCATCGCGTCGCCTTCTTCGCCGCCAGTGCCTCCGCCGCCGGCTTCACCGCCAGCGCCAGCGCTAGCGCCAGCGCTCCCGGCCTCGCCGCCGGTCCCGGCGCTTCCAGCTTCTCCTGCTCCGCCGCCTGCTGACGAGCCCGCAGACCCGGCCTGGCCATCCGCCGGTTTCGTGTCCTGGCTGACGTCGCCTGCCCCGGAATCCTTGGCAGGAGCCTGACTGAAGATGGGTTGATCGGAACCGCTGGAGCTACAGCCGGCCCAAGCGGCCAGCATGAGGGAGAGCGATGCAACACCGAGCAGCGAGGAGCGTTTCATGGGCGCTAGTTTGTCAGGGCATCGGTGCTCAAGAAAAGAGGGAATGAGCAGGCGGCCGGAGATCAGGACAAAATGCCTGACAATTCGCCAACAATGGCAAATGGAGCTGGCGGCACGAGTCGAGCCGACGGGCTGTCCGGTGGGGGGCGAGGCATCGTTTTGTCCGCACAACGTCCGAGGCGGACCCGGGCGGGGTCGCAGCGCTCCAATCCGTTGCGACGCCCCTCGTTGCGGTGATAGGAGTGCTGCCGAGGTGAACCATGGCCGTGGAACGAACTCTCTCGATCATCAAGCCGAACGCAGTGGAAGACGGGCACATCGGAGCGATCGTGTCGCGCTTCGAGCAGGAGGGGTTCAGGATCGTGGCCTTGCGGATGGAGCAATTGACGCGGGCGAAGGCCGAGGGATTCTACGCGGTCCATCGCGAGCGCCCGTTCTTCAACGCGCTGGTCACCTTCATGACGCGCTCGAAGGTCGTGCTGATGGTGCTGGAGCGGGACAGTGCGATATCGCACTACCGCGAGGTGATCGGCGCGACGGATCCGGCCAAGGCGAAGGACGGAACGATTCGCAAGCTGTACGGAAAGAACGTGGAGGAGAACGCGGTGCACGGCTCGGACGCGCCCGAGACCGCGCGCTTTGAAATCGGGTGGTTCTTCACCGGCTTTGAGGTAGCATAGGGGTACGTACAGCGGCCTGATGACGCTGGCGGACCAGGTGGGGGATGACAGACGAAGGTATGGTGTGCGGACCGTCGTCCGGGATTCACGCAGCGCGTGGATCAGTAAGGGATGGTCTTGCCGCGCTCCAGAACTTCGAGAATCTGCTGCGTTCGCCGCGCATCGGCCCGCGTTCCATCGGACGAATCGTGGGGGAGCTGCGCGGTAGCTGCGCGGCGATTGGCAATGCCCTGGACGTGCTGATCGACGAGCTCGCGCTCCGCGAACCTGCTGCGGACGTCGTGGGACAGCTCTCCTCGCACGCGCGCGAATACATGCGGCAGCTGGATGCAGCGCTGCTGCGCGCCGATCGGGGCGATCTGGGCGCCAAGACGCGAATCGCGCTCGAGAACGACGTGCACCGATTGAGCGCGGAGCTGGGAGCCCTGCGACGGCTCATTGATCTGCTGGAGACTGCCACGCGTGCACGTCCCACCGAGCTCGAGGCCGCAGAGCTCGTGGAGGCTTCCATCAATGCGATGGCGTCCAACGGCAGCGCCCACGGACCCGGGGTGGGCGTGCTCGCGAGCCTGCCACTCGCCCCGTTGGCCGTGATCACCGATCCCCGCGCAGCCATGCATCTGGTCGAGCTCGGCGTGGGATGGGTCGCAGCCGCAGGCGTGCGCTTCGTTTGCGTCACCGTCAGCGTGAGCGAGGGTCCGCTCGCTGTGGTCCACATCGGCCCTGGTAGCGGCGGCGCAGGAATGACCATGTGCACCGCTGCAGCGATGATCGCCCCGAGCCTCGAGGTGGCGCGCCTCGCCGCACAATGCCTCGGAGCGTCGTTCACGCACCAGGGAACCTCCTGCGAGCTGTGCTTCCCCGCACGCACCTCGGGCTCCCTCCGATCGGCGCCTGCATCGTCGTAGCTTTCCACGCGCCTTCGCGCTCGCCGCTCAGCCTCTGACGTGCTAGCTGCGCGTCATGGATCCGCACGTGTGCAAGCAACGGCGTGCATCGGTCGAAGAGGCATTTGCCGACCGGAGCCGGCTGTCCGATCCCCTGGTTCGCGAGTCGATCGAGTGGACGATCGCGCAGCTGGATGCGGGCGAGCTGCGGGTGGCCGAGCGCGACGCAGACGGTCAATGGCAGAGCCAGCCCTGGCTGCAGCAGGCGATCCTTCTGTTCTTCGCCATTCGCGGCATCGAGAAGGTCGAGGTCGGGCCCTTCGAGTACCACGACAAGATCCCGCTCAAGAAGGGCTTCGACAAGGCGGGCGTTCGGGTCGTTCCTCCTGGCGTGGTCCGCTATGGCGCCTTTCTCGAGCCCCAGGTCGTGCTGATGCCCGGCTACGTGAACATCGGAGCACGCGTGGGAGCACGCACGATGGTCGATACGTGGGCCACGGTGGGAAGCTGCGCCCAGGTGGGCTCGGACTGCCACCTGTCGGGCGGCGTGGGGATTGGCGGCGTGCTCGAACCTCCTGGCGCGCGCCCCGTGATCATCGAGGACGGCGTCTTCGTGGGCTCGCGCGTGGTCGTCGTCGAGGGCATGGTCGTAGGAAAGGAGTCTGTGCTCGGAGCCGGCGTGGTGCTCACCTCCTCGACCGCAATCCTGGATGTCACCGGCCCTGAGGTGGTGGAGCACCGGGGACGCATCCCTGCGCGCAGCGTGGTGATCCCGGGTGTGAGGACCAAGCGCTTCCCAGCTGGAGAGTTCGGATTGCCGTGCGCGCTCATCATCGGGCGTCGGAGCGAGTCGACCGATCGCAAGGTCTCGCTCAATAGCGCCTTGCGAGACTTCGGAGTGCAGGTGTGACTCGCCACGGTCGCGCGCTCGTGCGCGGAGTGAGGTTGCCGTGACTCTCGTCGAGCGTTTGCTGGAGCTGTGCTCGATCCCTTCGCCGACCGGCCAGGAAGCTGCCCTGTCCGATGCCATCGCAGCCCAGATCGGCCGGGAGCGGCCGGATCTCGCGATCCGGCGTCATGGCAGCTCGCTCGTGATCCCGATCCGCGCAGGGGCTTCGACGCACCACGTGGTTCTGGCCGGGCACCTCGACACGGTTCGAAGCGAGCAGGACGGGCCGGTCCGGCTGGAGGGCGACCAGCTCTTCGGCTGCGGCGCGTCGGACATGAAGTCCGGGCTTGCGATGATGCTCGAGATCGCGTCGCGCCCAGGACCAGGGCAGCTCGGATTGACGCTCGTCTTCTACGCAGGAGAGGAAGGACCCTATGCCGGCAACGAGCTGGAGCGGGTTCTGTGCGACGACGAGCTCGTACGCGGCGCCTCGTTCGCGGTGTGCCTGGAGCCGTCGGACAACGAGCTTCAGCTCGGCTGCGCGGGCACGCTCCATGCCCGGCTCACCTTCGAAGGGCGATCGGCGCACTCGGCGCGTCCCTGGCAAGGGGACAATGCGATCCACAAAGCATCCGCCCTGCTCGCCGAGATCGCAGCGATCGAGCCGCGCTGGACCGAGATCGACGGGCTCAGGTTCGCCACGGTGACGTCGGTGACGATGGCGTCCGGAGGCATGGGACGCAACGTGGTGCCGCCGCGCTTCGAGATGAACGTCAACCACCGGTTCGCGCCTGGCACGACGATCGCCCAGGCGACTGCGGCGATCGAGTCGCTGGTGGCTGGACGCGCTCAGGTCGAGATCGTGGATGCAGCGCCATCCGCGCTGCCGCACCGCGACCATCCGCTTGTGCAATCGCTGTGCGAATGTGGGGTCAAGGGAGTGTCGGCCAAGCAGGCGTGGACTGACGTCGCCCGGTTCTCGCAGCACGGGGTACCTGCGGTCAACTTCGGCCCCGGCGTGCAAGCGCAAGCACACCAGCGCAACGAGTGGGCGAGCGTGCGTCAGCTCGAAGAGGGAATGGGTGTGCTGCGCAAGTGGCTGTCGTGCTGCCCCTGACGCGCGAGGACGAGCGTGGGTCGGACGCCGCCCCTACGAGAGAAGATCGTCTACGATCGTTTCGGCCGCATCGGGGAGCACCCCCAGCACCCAGGCGAGATCAATCGAGGTGAACCGCGCGCGCATCGCACCGCAGTTCAGCACTGCGGTCAGGAAGCGATCGCGGCTGCACCCGATGTCCGCGATGCGATGTGCTGCGCCGGACTTCGCAAGGCAGTCCTTGATGTCCTCGGGCCGTCGCAGGATCGGCGACAAGGCGCTGCGCAGCCGGCTCCAGCACCCCGGCTCCGACAGGAGCGTGCACGCCTGCTCGATGCGCTGGTGCTTGGCAGCGTGCTCGCTCTCGACCGCAGGCGCGATGCTTCCCCACAGCCCAGGATCGAACGGGGCACCGGTTGCCCGAATCCTGGGCAGATCGATCGCGATCATTCTCTGGTAGAGCGCGGCAGCGAAGATGGTGCCCACTCCCACCTGGCGACCGTGCAGGTCGTGGCGGCTGCCGTCGACGTGCGCGAGCATGTCGAGCGTGTGGCTGATCAGGTGCTCGCCACCTGACGCAGGGAGGCTCGATCCCTGAAGCGTCATCGCGCACCCGGACCAGACCAGCGCGTCGAACAGCGCGCGGATCGCTTCGGGCTCCTTGCCCGCCAGCGCTTGCGGGTGGCCGAGATAGCTCGGCTCGAGCCGGTTGATGATGTCTGCCACAGCCTGCGAGAACGACTCGCCAAACAGGTCGTGATTCATCAACCAGTCCGCTGTGCTCACTGGCTTGGCGATCACGTCCCCGAGGCCCGAGGCGGTGAGGTTCCAGGGCGCGCGCTCGATGACCGAAGGGATGGCGGCAAGGATGCGTGGAGCCTGCGCACGGAAGAGGCTCTTGACCCCCTTGATCGAGGGCGCGACGTTGGCGGCTGAGTAGCCGTTCATGGACGCAGCCGTCGCCAGCACGCCGTAGGGCACCGAGGCCTCGGAAGCGAGCCACTTGGTCAGGTCGTTGACCACACCGGCGCCCACGGCCACGAAGACATCGGCTGGCGGAAGGATCGCCTTGAGCCGGTCTCGGGTGACGTCGTCGCACACCGGTGAAGCGCCGCCGGTGCCGTCAGGAACGACCAGCTCGGTGCAGCTCCAGCCTGCGCGCTCCATCGCCTCGAGACACGGACCGCCAGCAGCGTCGCGCGTGCGGACATCGGAGATCACCAACGCCGTGCGTCCCTTCGTCTCTGCCAGCATCCCTTTTGCCAGGAGCTCAGGAGCGTCGGGGCAGTAGAAGCAGGCGCGAGGAATGGTGTCGCGACGTTGGGCGAACTCTCGCTGGATCGATTCGCCGAGGAGCTCGAAGAGGCTGGACATGGCATGGACGTCCTGTGCGAGGGGAACCCGCGTCTTAGCCCCGCGGATCGACGTTGCCAAGGCGCGCGATTCGCGCCTGGCCGGCTGCTGTCGCGTGCGGATGCGAGCCACCGACGCGCTTGTACGTCGGGCGGGGCCATGCTCGAATGCGCCGCGATGAGAATCTACTTCGCTGCTGCATGGTTGATGATGGTCGCGGCGTGTGCGTCCGCAGCGCCCAACCCGCTGGCCCAGGGCGGGGCCGCGACTCCTGCTGCCTCAGCGCCGGCTTCTGCCGCGGACGGCTGGAAAGAGCTGGTCGATCTCGATCATCCGCCGACGCTGCCCACGATCGCGGAGCACGACAAGATCCTGGACAAGCTGGTTGGACCGCATCGTCACGATCGAAAGGAATGCACGGCTGACGGCCCCAAGACCGTGGCGACGCTGCAAGGGGGACTTGCCGGGACATTCACGGCGCCAGGGGCCAAGCAGCTCGCCTACATCGTGACCACCGTCGGTTGCCAGGATCCGGTCGATCGGGACACGGACAAGCATCGCCTGGTGATCATGGAGGGCGACAAGGTCGTGCTCGACAAGGAGATCACCGAGCACACGCTGGTTGCGGTCAGCGATCTCGATGCGGATGGAGACAACGAGCTGCTGGCGTTGAGCGGGAAGAACGCGGACGCGACAGGCACGATCTCGGCGCGACTGCTCGATACGGAAGGCGGCGAGCTGCAGGTGCTGTTCGACTTCGGGGAGGTTGCCAGGACGCGGTGCGCTGGCGGCAAGGGGACGCTGCAATCGGCGAGGATCGTCTACCGCATCCAGGGAACGAGCATGGAATACCGAGCGCAGAAGCGCGAGAAGCCGTGCCCGTAGGCTGCATGCCCTGCGGCTGAGCGTCCCCCGCGCCTGCCATTTCTTTACCATTGCCTCGAGCTGGCCTGGCGCGAGGATCAATTCCCTTTACCTTCCTGCCTTCGCGCGAGCATGGCGCAGCGCAGCGCCGTCCTGTTTTTTTGCCGGGCGAATTGCCGGGATCATCAACGACGGCGTGGGTCGGGCGCTTGACGCGGCGAGCCCGGGACCTATTCGCAACTCCATCAATCGATGCTTACCCCAGACAAGACCAGGACCGGTGCCCTGCATGCAACTTCGCCATCTGCCGCGAGCCTGAGCGCTTGGGTTGCCCTCGCTGCCGTTGCGCTGGGCGGCTGCGCGCCCAATGCCCAGGCCCAGGGAAAGCAGAAGACCGAGTCGCCCGTCCATGTCGAAACCGTCGACGTGGTGGAGCGTCCGATGCCCGAATACGCGACGCTCACCGGCACGCTGAGCGCGTGGCAGCAGTCCGAGATTGCCGCTGACGCAGCGGGAAAGGTGCTGGCGACGCTGGTAGAGCGCGGGCAGAAGGTCAAGAAGGGCGAGGTGATTGCCCGGCTCGATGCACGCACGTCCGCGCTCGCATCGAAAGCGGCCCAGGTCCAGGTCAAGCTGGCGGACACGCAGGCAGCGCTCGCAGCGCAGGACTGCGCCCGCGGCCAGTCGCTCTACGACAACAAGGCGATCTCCGACGCCGAATACCAGAGGATCATGACGCAGTGCTCCTCTGCGCGCTGGTCCAAGGAGGCCGCTGAAGCCAACCGCGCCATCGCTGCCAAGGGGCTCGTCGACTCGTCGATACGCTCCCCCTTGGATGGGGTCATCGGAGAGCGCTACGTCAATGTCGGCGAGTTCGTGCAGCCGAGCACACGCGTGGCATCGGTCTACGCCGTGGATCCGTTGCGCCTCGAAGTGACGGTTCCGGAAGCGGCCGTGGGCATGGTGCGCGAAGGGCTCTCTGTGGAGCTTAAGGTGGCTGCCTGGGGCGACGAGACCTTCGCCGGCACGGTCCGCTTCATCAGCCCGAACATCCGTCGAACGAGCCGTGACCTGGTCATGGAGGCCGTGGTTCCCAACCCGCAAGGCAGGCTCCGTCCAGGCATGTTCGCCACGGTGCGTCTGCTGGTCAGCGAGCGGCCGAGCCCGGTGGTTCCGAGCGCAGCTTTGAAGAAGGACGTGGACGGCGCGCGGGTGTTTGCGGTCGTGGACGGGAAGATCAACGAGCGGATCGTACAGGCGGGCGAGCAGAAGGATGGCCTGATCGCGGTGCTGCGCGGAGTGGCGGCCGGAGACCGGATCGTGACCAACCCGAGCGCGGAAGTCCGCGACGGAAGGCGCGTGGAGTAGGACCATGCAATGGCTGGCTGCGCTGAGCGTGCGCCGACCGGTATTCGCCTCGGTGCTGATCCTGGTCGTGCTCGTCGTCGGCATCGCCGGCTACTCCAAGCTGGGTGTGGATCGATTTCCCAAGATCGACTTCCCGGTCGTGACCGTGATCACGCGGCTGCCCGGCGCTGCGCCCGAGGACGTCGAGACAGAGATCAGCGACAAGGTCGAAGAGGCGATCAACACGATCAGCGGCATCGACGAGCTGCGCTCCATCTCGAGCGAGGGCGTTTCGCAGGTCGTGGTCACGTTCGTGCTCGAGAAGAACGTGGACGTCGCCGCGCAGGAGGTCCGTGACCGGATCAATACGATCCTCGCGCAGCTCCCCAACGACATCGATCTTCCGATCGTGACCAAGATCGATCCTGACGCCTCGCCGATCCTGTACCTGGCGCTCCGGGGCAACAGGCCGATCCAGGAGATGACCGAGTACGCCGACAAGGTGGTGCGGCGCAGGATGGAAGGCATCCCGGGCGTCGGGCAGGTCGTGATCCTCGGCGGCCAGGCGCGTCAGGTGAACGTGGTCCTGGAGCCGATCAAGCTGCGCGCAGCCAACCTGACTGCACTCGACGTGCAAAGGGCGATCCTGGGTCAGAACCTCACCATGCCAGGCGGTCGGGTGGACAACGGCCCTGAGCAGCGGACGCTGCGGATCCACGGTCGCGTGGGCTCGCCCGAGGAGATCGGCAAGCTCGTCGTGCGCCAGGAGGGCGGGCACTCCATCCAGGTCAACGACGTAGCCAAAGTCGAAGACGGCGTGGAGGAAGCCGAGACAGCGGCGTTGCGGGACGGGCAGCCGGCGATCGTGCTGGCAGTGCGCAAGCAGTCGGGCTCCAACACGGTCGAGGTGGTCGACGAGCTGCGGGTGAGAGTCGACGAGATCAGCAAGAGCCTGCCTGCGGGGATGGGGCTGGAGGTCGTGCGCGACGACTCGGGCGTGATTCGCACGAGCGTGGCGGCGGTCAAGGAGCACCTGGCGGTCGGCGCCTTGCTCGCGGCGCTGGTGGTCATGCTCTTCCTCGGCAGCGTGCGGAGCACGGTGATTGCTTCCCTGGCGATCCCCACATCGATCATCGGAACGTTTGCGGCGATGTGGATCCAGAGCTTCACGCTCAACACGATAACGCTGCTGGCCCTGGCCCTCGCGGTGGGCATCGTGATCGACGATGCGATCGTCGTGCTGGAGATCATCTACCGGCACATCCACGACAAGGGCAAGACGCCTCGGGAAGCGGCGGTGACAGGCACCAAGGAGATCGGGCTGGCCGTGCTGGCTACCACGCTGTCGCTCATCGCGGTGTTCATGCCCGTGGCCTTCATGGGTGGCATCCCGGGTCGGTTCCTGAGCAGCTTTGGGCTCACGATGGCGTTCGCGATCGCGGTGTCGCTCCTGGTGAGCTTCACGCTCACGCCGATGCTCGCGTCTCGCTGGCTCAAGGCGCGCGCGCAACCGGGCGAGGTGGACAAGAAGCCGGTCCTGGAGCGCGCTGTCGACGTGTTCTACGGGCCGATCGAGCGTGGCTACGGCCGGCTTCTGGCGGCAGTGATGCGCCACCGCTGGATCGTGATTCTCGCCGCGGTCGGAGCCATGGCCTCCATGGTTCCGCTGATGAAGTACGTGAACAAGGGCTTCCTGCCCCGCAACGACGAGGCCCAGATGGAAGTCGTCGTTCGCGCGCCGGAAGGCACCAGCCTCGCGTCCACGGTCCTGATCGGAGAGCGCATCGCCCGTGAGCTGCGTGAGCTTCCCGTGGTGGCGACCACGCTGAACACCGTGGGAGGTGATGACGCGAAGACCCAGAACGTCGCCAGGATCTACGTGAAGCTGACGCCGCCCGAGACGCGCAAGCAGTCCCAGGATCAGATCATGGACAGGATCCGCCGCGAGGTCCTCGCTCATCAGCCCAAGGATCTGCGCGTCACGGTGGGAGAGGTCGGGCTGTTCGGCGGCGGCGCGTTCTCGACCGCAAAGATCCAGTACACGCTCACGGGCCCGGACCTCAAAGCGCTCGAGACGTTCACTGGCCGCATCCTCGGCAAGCTCAGGCAGGTGCCTGGCGCCGTGGACGTCGACTCGAATCTGGTGACCGGTAAGCCCGAGCTCGGGGTGTACGTCGATCGAGCGCGGGCCGCGGATCTGGGCGTGCAGGTGGCTGACGTTGCCAACGCGTTGCGGCTTTTGGTGGGCGGGCTCGACGTCTCGAACTATCAGGAGAAGGGCGAGCAGTACGACGTCCACGTGCGAGCCGAGCCGGGATACCGCGCCGACGAGAACGGCCTGCGGCTCCTGACCGTGCCTTCGTCGCGTCTGGGCAGCGTGCCTCTCAGCGAGGTGGTGCATCTCAAGGACGGAACAGGGCCGGCGCAGATCAACCGATTGAATCGTCAGCGGCAAGTCACGCTGCTGGCGAACACAGCGCCAGGCGTGGGCGACAGCACCATCGCCGATGCGCTCAAGGGGATCATCCAGCAGGAGCGACTCCCCGCGGACTACGTGGCAGCGCCCACGGGAGGCACCCGGGAGATGGGGCGGGTGGCGAAGAACTTCCTGTTGGCGTTCCTGCTTTCGGGCGTGTTCATGTACCTGGTGCTTGCGGCGCAGTTCGAGTCTTGGCTGCACCCGGTCACGATCATGCTCTCGCTGCCGCTGACCCTGCCGTTCGCGGTGCTGTCCGTGATTCTCTTCCGTCAGTCGCTGGACATCTACTCGGCGCTGGGAATCCTTGTGCTCTTCGGCGTGGTAAAGAAGAACGCGATTCTGCAGATCGATCACACCAACCAGCTGCGGCGCGAGGGAATGGCGAGGCTGCCGGCGATCCTGCAGGCCAATCGCGACCGGTTGCGCCCGATCCTGATGACCACGCTGGCCTTCGTGGCCGGGATGATCCCGCTGCTCCTGTCGCGGGGCGTGGGAGCAGGGTTCAACCGTGCGACCGCGGGCGTGGTCGTGGGCGGCCAGGTGATGTCGTTGATGCTGACACTTCTGGCGACCCCGGTCGCGTACTCGCTCTTCGACGATCTTTCCTCGCTGCTGCGTCGAATCTTCCGCATGAAGGCGGAGTTCTCCGAGGCAGAGCAGGTCGCGCCAGCGGAGTGAAGGGTTTTCCCAGCCTATTCCACGACGATCTTGCCTGCGATCATGTCCATGGCGCAGGCGAAGCGCATCTCGCCGCGGTCCTTGGGGGTGACCGTGACCTTGACCGGCTGGTTCATGGGCAATGGCTGGTTGATGCCTGCGCTCTTGATCACGATCTCGGTGGCGCAGGTCTTGTCGGTCTTGCGCGTGATGTTGAGCGTGAGCGGCTCCCCCACCTTGGCCTTGATCGTGGCAGGAACGAAGCCGGTCTCGTCCACGATCATGTTCACGCTTCCCTGAGCCGCGGCCACAGGGGCAGCGGAGTCCTTGGAGCATCCAGCGGCAGGCAGCGTTGCACTGGCGAGGGCGAGGGCGACGATGATGGAGCGCAGCGATTTCATGGGAGACCTCCGCGATCCCTGGAGCAAGCCCGGTGCCAGGGCGTGCGCGGCCCGCGATTGCGGGCTTTTGTGCGCGCCCCCATGGGTCGAAGCGGCTGCCTGTAGACTATCCTGCAGCAGGCTGGAGGATTGTCTCGTCGTGGGTGCCAAGAGGCGCCGACTCCACGGTTTGTGATCGGTCGCTTTTGGGCTTCTCCCCGCTCGTCGGCTGTGGTTCTTGCTGTCCCCGTATGCGTCTGGCTCACCTCATCGGCCCAGAGCTTCGCGACCTGCTCCGCAACGAGCCGGAAGAGATCGCGTCATTGCTCGACGAGGTCCACCCCGAGGACCTGGCCGATGTGGTGCTCGATCTCGACGATGACGAGGCGGCGGCGCTGCTCAAGCGTCTGCCGGCAGACGACGCTGCGGACATCTTCGAGCGATTGCCTGAGGGGCGGCAGGAGAACCTGGTCGAGAAGATCGGCTTCCAGCTCACAGCGCGCATCGCCGGGGAGATGGCTGCCGACGATCGCGCCGACCTGTTCTCCGCGCTGCCGGAGGACGTGGGCGACCAGCTGCTCGAGACGCTCGAGAAGGTCGACCCCGAGGCTGCCGAGGAGGTCGAAGAGCTGACCCGCTGGCCGGAGACCTCTGCCGGCCACCTGATGAACACGCAGTACGTCTCGGTCTTGCCGAGCGTGACCGCTGGCGAGGCGCTCGACGCCGTTCGCCGCGGGGCCGCCGACGACGACATCGAGATGATCTACTACGTGTACGTGGCGACAGCCGAAGAGAAGCTGCTCGGCATCGTCTCCCTTCGTCAGCTGCTCATCGCCAACCCCAGCGCGCCGATCACCGAGGTGATGATCGAGAACGTCATCTCCGTGACTCCGGAGACCGATCAGGAAGCTGTCGCCAAGATGATGGCGAAGTACGACATGCAGGCGCTGCCCGTGACCGATGCGAACGGCACGTTCCTCGGGATCATCACGGTCGACGACACCATCGACGTCATGACCGAGGAGCAGACGGAGGACGTGCACCGGTTGGGCGGCGTGCAGCCGATCGACGATCCCTACTTCGAGACCACGTTCTGGACGTTGATCAAGAAGCGCGCCGGGTGGCTGTCGGTGCTGTTCATCGGCGAGCTGTTCACGGGCACGGCGCTTCGGCACTACGACGACGTGATCAAGTCGGTTGCGACGCTGAGCTACTACGTGCCGCTGCTGATCTCCACGGGCGGCAACTCCGGCTCGCAATCCTCCTCGCTCATCATCCGTGGGCTGGCTGTGGGTGAAGTCAAGACGAGCGACTGGTGGCGCGTGCTGTATCGCGAGGCGGGCCAGGGAGTGGTTCTGGGGCTCGTTCTGTCCATGGTCGGCATTCTTCGGGTGATGATGTGGGGCGACGGACCGCGGTTCGCAGCGCTCATCGGCGTGACCCTCATCTTCATCGTCGCTGGCGGGTGCACCATCGGCAGCATGTTGCCGTTGATCATCAAGCGGCTCGGGTTCGACCCTGCGACCAGCTCGACGCCGTTCATTGCAAGCCTGATCGACGTGGTGGGGATCCTGATCTACTTCAACGTGGCAAAGCTCATTCTCGCCCAGGTTCTTGCGCAGGCGGCAGCGGTCCCGCACTGAGCGAGCGTGGCGCCGCGAGCGTGCGCGAGCGGGAGGAGTACGCGGGGGACGGCCCGCTCCCTGACGGTCACGGCGCCGAGCGTCGCGGCTCCATGCGAACAGGTCCAAGGGCCGATTTCGGCGGAAAAGGACGCCTCAAGGGGGTCTGGCACGGTTTCTCGGACCGTCGGGGCCAGGGGGGAGCGCGACCGGAGCCCTGTTTTGGCAGGCAGCGGGGCTAATCGTTGACAAGATGCCCCCAACCGCGTCAATCCTGGCTTTCGCGAAAGGCATCCACTGGCAATGCCGACCCTGAGCTCACTGCTGCTCGAGCGTGAGGTAACGACCTTGCGCGAAATGGACGTCGCTTTGGCGCGGCAGCTGGCTCATGGCGGAGACCTGGTGACCAACCTGCTGGAGGTTGCGCCGGTCGACGAGCGGGCGCTGGTAGCGGTCATGGCCGACGCGGCGAAGCTCAGGCAGATGCCGTCTGGCCAGATTCCGGAGCCTGACCCGGCAGCCTTGAAGATGATGCCCGCGGACCTCGCCCAGCGGCTCCAGGTCATGCCGATCAGCGTCGACGAGGACATCCTGATGCTGGCCGTGGCCGAGCCGTTGAGCTCCAGCGTCGAGGAGGAGCTCACGTTTGCCCTGGCACGGGCGATCGAGCAGCGCATAACGACTCCGCTGCGCATCCGCGAGGCCCACGCGCGCTGGTACGGCTTGTCGCTCGATCGTCGTCTGTTGCGCCTGCTGGCTCGCCTCGAAGGCAGGCCGGATCCGAGTCCGAGCGTGGCACCACCGCGCCGCGAGCCCGGCGATTCCTCCCGGCCGCCGCGTCTGCCGCGCCGCTCCAGTGCGCCGGCGGGCACGTTCGAGTCGGTGTCTGTGGCGCCCATCATCTCGATCGACACCGACACGCACGCGGATGCGAGCGAATATGCGCGGGAGCGAGGGCCCACGACCAAGCGCGAGCATCCACCGCCGATGCCCCCTGCCGAGGTGCCGACCGCCGAGCCTGTGCGCACGCGCTCCTCTGGCCCTGCTTCCGAGCGCGCTTTGATGCGGCCGGCGCAGGACGCGCCCATGCGAAGGCCCGGGATGGGGCGTCGTCGCGGACCGTTCACCGCAGCGATGGCCCAGGAAGCGCTGTCAGGGGCCACCACGCACGGCGTGATGCTGCGGGTGCTGTTCGACTTCGCGCGCCAGTACTTCGAGTACACGGCCCTGTTCGTGCTGCACGGCGATCTCGCCGAGGGCGTGGACGCGGCCGGGCCTGGCGCTGGACCAGCGCGGATCCGCGGCGTCGGCGTACCGATCGAGATCCCGAGCATCCTGTCGACTGCGCGGGATCGTCGGAGCGCGCTGCTCACGCGTCCTTCCGAGGAGGGCATCGACGCGTTCCTGCGGCAGGATCTGCAGCGTCCCATGACGGCGCAGGTGCTGGTGGTACCGGTGGTGGTGCGAAACCGGGTAGTTGCGTTGCTGTACGGCGACGACGGGGACGCTGCGGTGGCGATGAACGAGGTCGGCGACGTGCTCGCGCTCGCGTCGCTGGTCGGCAGAGCCCTCGAGCAGCTGTTGCTCCAGCGCAAGCGCTCGAACCAGCCGCCCAAGGTCGGCGAGCCGCGGGCTGCGCGCGACCGTCGCGGCACGGCTCCTGCGATCAAGGCGCAGGCTCCTACGGCTGCGGACCGGCACGTCATCGCGCCCTTCCCGGTGGCAGCGCCCTTTCCGGAGCGTGAAGCCTCCACGCTGCCGGGAATGCAGACCGGTCCGCGCCACATCACGGCGACGTATCTGAACGCGGTGAAGCCCTCGGAGCTCGCGACCAAGGCGCGCGAGCAGGAGTCTGTCCCCGCAACGCCGCCCGACGCGCCGGCGGAGGTGACGATCTCTCCTGCGGCCCAGAGCGTGCGCAGCCGCGACTTCCGACCGCCAGGCACCTCGCGCCCCACACCGCTCGGTTTCTCCGCCCCTCAACCCTTCAGCTCGAGCATCGAATCGGTGCGCGTCGCGCGCGTCATCTCGGTCGGTCCAGAGTCTCCTCCTGTCCCCATCTTCGGCCCACCGGTGCCAGGGCCGCCGCCCGTACCGCGCACGCCGACGTCACCTGCTCCCGGGTTCGCGTCAACGCGCGGGGCAACCCCTGCTCCCAAGCCTGCTGAATCCACCCGCGAAGAGGAGCTCCGGGGCCCTGCCACGCTCGAAAGCGGCAGGCCGCCCTCGTCCTCCGGCCAGGCGTTGAGCCCCAAGGCTGCATCGGTTCCGCCGCGGCTCGAGCTGTCGCCAGACCAGCCGCGGCTCGAGCTGGTGGCTGAGCTCGAGGAAGTCACCGGTCTCGAGGAAGCGCCGGATGTGCTGGTCGGCGAGAGCGACGAGCCGGATGAGATGCTCGAGACGGTGCTTGCGGAGCTCGAGCGATCATCGCCCGAGATCGGGACCGTGGCCGGGGACGAAGCGCTGATGCGCGAGACAGCGGTTGCGCATACCTTCGTGGAAGAAGGCCCGCGCGAGCCGCCCAAGAGCCAACCCCCAGGCGACCGCAACCTGCCGCTGGTCATCGTGGATCTCGAAGGGGAAGCCGAGGAGCTGCTCAACCGCCTGATGCACGCCACCGACGGGCGTGTGGCGAGCGAGGCTCGCGCCGAGCTTCTGCGCATGGGCGCTGCGGCAGCTCGCACCGTGGCCAGGCACTTCCCGGGTCCGGTGCACCAGTCCATCGACTTCGATCTGCCGGATCTGCCCGCTGCGTCCGAGTGCGGACCGGTGCTCGATGTGGCGGTAGCGCTCGGCCAGGCATCGGTGCTCGGCCACGCCATGGTGCAGGAGCTGGTGAAGCTGACCGAGCGATCCGAGCCCGCAACGCGCGTGTGGGCGATGCTCGCGTTGGCGGACGTCGGCACGGATCGCACGGTGGATCCCGTGCTTCAGGGGCTGATGGGCGAGGATGCGCGCGTGCGACGCGGCGCGCGATGGGCGGCCATTGCCCTGTCCGGAAGCCATGCGGCTGGACGTGCCATGCGCGAGGCGATCGAGCAGATCGCGGACAACGCCACGATGAAGGCGCCCACACGCGTGTATGCCCTCGAGACCATCGGAGAGATGCGCGATCCCTCGTCGGTTCCCATGCTGATTCGCGCGCTCGGCGACAACGACAGTGCCGTGAGCGAGGCTGCGCTGCGCGCACTGCGGGCCGTCACGCGAAAGGACCTCCCCGCAAGCGTCAAGAAGTGGGGCGCATGGTGGGAGGAGAACCAGACGCGTCCGCGGATCGAGTGGTTGATCGACGCGCTGACGAGCACGACGCCGGACCTGCGGGAGGCGTCCGCCAAGGAGCTTGCAGAGCGCACCGGGCGCGACTTCGGATACCGATCCGACATGCCCGCCGAGGCCAGGGCGAGCGTTCAGGCGCGCTACCGCGCGCTGCGCGCACAGGAAGGGCGCGATCCCCGCGAGCCGTAAGGAGAGGTGACGCA
Source organism: Deltaproteobacteria bacterium (assembly GCA_016218915.1). GTDB lineage: Bacteria > Myxococcota_A > Polyangia > Polyangiales > Polyangiaceae > JACRCQ01. The sequence continues at coordinate 203,008 of JACRCQ010000052.1, read as the reverse complement.
TGGCCGAAACCCGCCCCACTGGCATGCGCATCCAGCGCCCGTATGCGACCGAGGACGAGTTCATCCGGGGCGACGGGCTGACCATCGGGCGCATGGGGATGATCCTGATCGGGGCGCCACCCCGACCGCCGGGCATCATCATCCGGTTCGAGATCGTGCTCGCAGACGGCCAGGTCGTCTTCCGCGGTGAAGGCAAGGTGGTCGCACACCGGGTTCACGCGAACGGACGCAAAGGGCTCGAGGTCAAGTTCACCAAGCTCGATTCCCATTCCAAGACCGTGGTGGAGCGCGCACTGGAGCTGCGGAAATCAGGTGCTCTGACCCCCTCCCCTGTGGTCACCACCATTCCGGATCTCACGCCTTCTCCCGCGCCTTCAGACACATCGCAACGTCCAGCTGGCGTGACGGTCAAGCATGGCGAAATTGACGTCACTGCAGGTTTGGAGACGGACGCACCGCCTGCCGAGCCTGCGCACGTCGAACCAGAGCAACCGCCCGCGGCTGAACAACCTCCTGCTGCCGAACAACCTCCTGCTGCCGAACAACCTCCTGCTGCCGAACAACCTCCTGCGGCTGAGCAACCTGCTGCAGCTGAGAAATCGCCCCGCATCTCGGAACCGCCGCTGTCCGAGGAATCGCCGAGCACGGAGCCTGCGCCCCCTCCCCCGGCCCAGACCGAGATGCGCCCGCCGCGCCTCGAATCTGATCCCCCTGCGATCGAGTTCCGGGAGGAATCCCTGCCTGCCGGAATCCCCGGCGCAGACGAGAACGAGGATGCTGCTGCGGACGAGCTCGCCGAGCAGGTCGAGTCGTTCGAGCGGACCGGGGTGGACGACGAGCCGACGCCGTTTGCGCCGCCCGTGATGTTCGACACCTCGCCGGAGCCTCCGGCAGCACAAGCTGCGCCGACCCAGCCTGTGGCTACAGGCACCGAGAACGTACGCACGGAGCTGGACAAGCTCCGGGCACGCAAGGTGAGCGTACAAGCGCCGCAGGATCGAGAAAGCCTACTGGACAAGCTCAGAAATCGTCGCAAGAGCTCCCCATGAACGCTGCTCCTCCCCCTGCACCCGCCGTTGCCACGATCACGGTCAGCGACAGCCGAAACGAGTCCACGGACTCGGGCGGCGCGCTGCTGCGCGAGATGCTGCAGGCGGCCGGATTCCGGCTCGGCGGGCACGCGATCGTCGCCGACGAGGCGGTGGAGATCCAGAAAGCCGTCAGCACCTTCGCTGCGACACCGGGCGTGGACGCGATCGTGCTCACCGGCGGCACCGGGATCGGACCGCGCGACGTGACCGTGGATGCGGTGGAGCCGCTGTATGCGCGCAAGCTCGACGGGTTCGGCGAGGCGTTCCGCCGGCTGTCCTGGGATCAGGTGGGTGCTCGCGCGGTGCTTTCGCGGGCCTCTGCAGGCACGATCGAGTCGCGGCTCGTGTTCGTGCTTCCAGGCAGCCCCAAGGCCGTTGCCCTTGGCGTCGAGAAGCTGATCGTACCCTTGCTCCAGCACGCCATGCACATGATCGCGGGCGGAGGCCACCACCATCATGGCCCCTGAAACCGGCTCGAGTGCGGGCGTGCCGTGCGGGGAAGGAGCGGCCGCATGCTGACGTTCGAGGAAGCGCTGGGTCGTCTGCTCGAAGGCGTGCAGCCCACGATCGAAGAGAGGGTTCCTGTGGGGGATGCGGACGGTCGCGTGATGGCGCGCGACCTGATCGCTCGCACGGATCTGCCGCCGTACGACTACAGCGCGATGGACGGCTACGCGATCCGATCGTCGGCTCTGCAGCCCCCTGGACCGTGGAAGCTGGCGGTTCGCGGGGAAAGCCGAACCGGAGCAGCGCCGCCAGACCTCGAGCCCGGCTGCGCGTGCCGGATCTTCACGGGCGCGCACATCCCTGCCGGCGCGGATGCGGTGGTGATGCAGGAAGACGTCGCGCGCGACGGCGACGAGATCGTGCTCGCGCGCGATGTACGCGCAGGAAGCCACATTCGGCGCCGGGCAGATGACATGGCCGCAGGCACCACCGCGATCGCGGCCGGTACGCGCCTTGGCCCGGGCCACCTCGCGCTGGCAGCGTCGGTCGATGCGGGATGGGTCTGGGTATCGCGGCGTCCGGTGGTCACGATCGTGTCCACAGGCGACGAGCTTCGCTACCCGGGAGAGCCGGAGGACGCCAATCGGCTTCCCGAATCGGTGAGCGTTGCGATCAAGGCGATGGCAGCGCGTGCGGGCGCATTCGTGCGCGTTGCTCCCTTTGCCCCGGACGATCCGGCCTCGACGGCGAAGCTGATCACCGACGCGATGCGCGGCACGGATCTGCTGATCACGATCGGCGGCGTGAGCGTGGGAGAGCACGACGTCGTCCGTCCCGCGCTCGAAGCCTCCGGCGTGCAAATCGAGTTCTGGCGAGTCAAGGTCAAGCCGGGCAAGCCGATCGCGGTGGGCAGAGGCCCGGCTGGGCGCGTGCTGGGGCTGCCTGGCAACCCGACCAGCGCCCAGGTCAGCTTCGCGCTGTTCGGCATGCCGCTGCTGCGCGCGATGCAGCGCGACAGCCGGCCGACTGCCGCGCGCATCCGGGCTCGTTTGCTCGACGAGGTCCATGCCACGTCGGATCGGACCGAGTTCCTGCGAGGCTCGCTGCACATGGATGGCTCGCGCCTGGTCGCACGCCCGCTGCGAAATCAGGCCTCGGGCGCGACGACGTCGATGGCGATGTCCGACTGCCTGCTGGTGATCCCGGCCGAGAGCTCGAAGCTCGCAGCAGGCAGCGAAGTCGACGTGATCCGGTTGTCCGATGTCTGATTGCGTGGTGGGGGTCTTCGTCGGCGGACGCTCGCGACGTCTCGGGGGCATCCCCAAAGGACTGCTGAAGCACCCTGTGGAGTCGGGCTCGCTGGTGGAGCGAGCGCTGTCGATGGGGAGACGGGTCGGCTCGGAAGTCGTGCTGGTGGGCAAGCACGAGGCGTACGAAGGGCTCGGGGTCCGGATGCTTGCCGACGCGCCGGCTGGGGTCGGGCCGATCGGTGGACTTGCAGCGCTGCTGGCGCACGCGGGCGAGCGTGACGCGATCGCGATCGCGTGCGACATGCCATTTGTTCCGATCGAGCTTGTCGAGCGGCTGGTCGCAACGAGCGGAGGCGCAGCAGTTGTTCCGCGTCGGGCAGGCGGGCTCGAGCCGCTTTGCACGCTGTACCGTCCTGACGCGCTGCGAGAGACGCTGGCAGATGCGATTGCCAGGAGAAGCTTCAGCCTGCAGTCGGTTCTGGCCCGGGTGGAGCTGCGGGAGCTGGTGCTGGCCGAGGACGAGCAGCGCTGGCTTGACGACTGGGACGCGCCTGCGGATCTGGTTCGCCCATGACGCATGGGCGGTGTTCTGTCGGGGACGATCGAACGCATTGTCCGCGCACGAGGGTAACTTCTGCGATTCGCCGGTGGCTCCTGCGACGATCGAGGGCTGCGGCATCTTGCGATTGAGCGAGCCTGGGCTCCATGAGGGGGGGGATAGCGAGTGGGGGGGTCCAATCTCGCCGCCGGAGCAAGCAACGTGCATGGATGACCGCCGAGTTCTCGTGGCTGAAGACGACCCCACCTGTGCGCGAATCCTCGAGGTTTCGCTCGCGAAGTGGGGCTATGAAGCGGTGACGTTTGCAGATGGCCGCGGCGCCTGGGACATGCTGCAGGAGAACACACGCCCGTCGCTGGCGATCATCGACTGGATGATGCCGGGCATGGACGGAGTGGAGATCTGCGCGCAGGTACGCAGCAGGCCGGAGCTTGCAGGGATGTACCTCATCCTGCTGACCACGCGCGACGCGAAGGAGGACGTGGTCGAGGGGCTGGGGTCCGGGGCGGACGACTACGTGATCAAGCCGTTCAACATCCAGGAGATGCGCGCGAGGGTCCAGGTGGGCATGCGCGTGCTGTCGCTTCAGAAGAGCCTCGAGGATCGCATCGCAGAGCTGGAGCGGGCGGCAGCGAGCATCAAGCAGCTTCAGGGGCTGCTGCCGATGTGCGCGTGGTGCAAGAGCATACGCAACGACCAGAACTACTGGGAGCGCGTGGAGCAGTACCTCTCCGACCATGCCGGGGCCCGGTTCAGCCACGGGATCTGCCCGAGCTGCTACGAAAAAGTGATGGGAGATATCGAAGCGGACCGCGCAAGGGCGCGCTGATCGGCCCATCGACGGGCGCCGGACCGCCCATTCGCCGCCTCCCTGGGCAAGCCCCTGTGCCGTGGCTGCACCCTGCTGCTAGACTGGCTCGCTGCCAGATGGCCAAAGCTGCGAGGATCTGTGCGTCGTGCGGCTCGGAATACGAGCGGGATGCATTGTTCTGCCCTAAGGACGGCACGCCGTTGGGCAACTCGCGCACCCAGCCCGGCGAGGATCCGTACCTGGGCATGGTCATCGCTGACCAGATCGAGCTGCGCCAGCTGATCGGCATCGGGTCGATGGGCCGGGTGTACCGCGCGTTCCAGAGGGGCATCGAGCGCGACGTCGCGGTCAAGATGCTGCACCGCGAGCTGTCGGCCAATGCGACCCTGGTGGGCCGCTTTCTGCGCGAAGCCAAGATCGCGAGCCGTCTGACGCATCCCAACGTGGTCCAGGTGCTGATGTCCGGTCAGCTGCCGCCAGGCGCCAAGGACAGCGCCACCGGCAACGAGCTGTACATCGTGATGGAGTACCTGGACGGCATCTCGCTGCTCAGCGGGCTCGCTGCGTGCGATGGAGCCATGCCGCTGCCCCGCGCGCTTCACATCGTGTTGCAGATCTGCGACGCCGTCGGAGAAGCTCACGCGCAGCGCATCGTGCATCGCGATCTCAAGCCTGAGAACGTGATGCTCGTGCGACGCGGCGACGACACGGACTTCGTCAAGGTGCTCGACTTCGGGATCGCTCGGTTCAACTGGGGCGAGGAATCGGCGACGCAGGCCGGGTTGATCTTCGGCACGGCGCGCTACATCTCGCCGGAGGGCTCCCAGGGCGAGACGGTCGGGCCGCAAGGCGACGTGTACGCGATCGGCACGATCCTGTTCCAGTGCCTTGCGGGCCGGACCCCGTTCGACAGCGAGTCCCCCGTGGCCTTGCTGATGCAGCACGCCCACGAGCCGCCGCCGCACATCAACTCGATCCCGCGCGCGAGCTACGTACCCGCGCCGGTGGCCGACGCGATCATGCGCAGCCTGTCCAAGACGCCCGGGGATCGATCGCCTGATGCGCGGACGTTCGGCCGGGAGCTGGTGGAAGCGGCCAAGGCAGCGGGCATGTCGCCGGACGAGCTGGTGATGCGCTCGACGCTGCTCGGGCAGCGTGCGCGCGGTCCGGTGTCGTTCACCTCGCTGGAGCGCACCAAGGAGCTCAACCTCTCGCCCGAGGTCAAGAACCAGATCGGCGCCTACGAGGCGAGCGCGCGATCCAGCAGGGTCAGCGTGGAGCCGGCTCCGCCCTCTTCTGCCACGATCGCCTCTGGCCCTGCGGACTTCGTGACCTCGACCCCTGCCCCGGCCGCCCATTCCCCCTCGCTGTCTCGCGTGACCGTGGGACCGTCGAGCGACATCGACCCCACGATGGACGACGACGATGCGCCGGTTGGCCGCGCGGCTCGCGTGCACAAGATCCGGGTGACGCTGTTCGTGATCGCCTGCTTTCTTGCCGGCGCTGGCGCAGCCGCGCTTGGCGCCTACCGCATGGGCTATCTGGGCAGCGAGCCCGCCACGTCCAGCGCGTCGTACCTGGAGCGCGCCAACGATGCGATCCGCGACCACCGGTGGGACTCGCCGCCGGGCGACAACGTCAAGGACATCACTGACGAGGGGCTGCAGCGCTTCCCGGGCAATCCGGCGTTGCTCGAGGTTCGCGCGCGTGCGGCCGAGGATCTGGTCGCGACCGCGCTGGGGCGCAAGTATTCGGGCGACGTCGAGGGGGCGCTCGGGTTTGCGAAGCTGGCGCGTGAGCTCGCGCCAAACAGCACCACGGCCCAGCACCTGGTGGCCGAGCTGGAGGGGCTGCGCGTCGACAGCGGACCGGGTCTGTCCATTCCGAGCTCGACCTCGCAAGCAGACTCTGGTCCCGGGGTCGTGCCTCGTTGGCCTCGGGTTCCTGGCTCAGGCTCCAAGACGCCTCCGCCGCTTCCTTCCGGCTCTGGCACGCCTGTGCCGCCAGCACCATCGACGACGCCTGGGCGTTGGCTATGATGAAGGGCAAGGCAGTGCGGATGAAGGTGCGTGGACCTGCGCAGCGCATGAGCGTCGGTGCGGCGGCAGCCAGCGTGTTGCTCGCCACGCCAGCGCTGCATGCGCAGGAGTCGGCGCAGTCGCGCTCCGCGTCGTACGCGCGCCTTGCGGATCGTCCCTACACCCAGGCTGAGCTCGGCGTTGGGATGCTCACCCTGCCGGGTGCGCGTTTCTGCCTGAGCAACCCGGGTAGCTGTACGCGCGGCGATACGAGCCCCGAAGGCTATCTCGTGATGCTCTACCGCCCCAACCGTCAGTGGGCTTTCGGTGCCGGCGCCACGGTCGGCCTGCCCAGCGGGTCGGACAAGGCACCGCCTGCGAATCTGGATCGAAGCCACACGCGCAGCTACCTGATGCTCGACACGACGGCGCGCTACTACGGCCTGCAGCTCGACTGGATCGAAGGCTGGGTCGGCGGCACGCTGGGCGCAGTGATCATCAACGACCTGTACAAGAACAACGCTGAGAACCCGTCCGCGCCGATTCTCGGTCCCCAGGGCGTGACCGTGCGCACCGAAGGGCTGAGCGCAGGGATCGAAGCAGGCGTTGCCTGGTCTTTTGCCAACAACTGGTCGCTGGCAGGCGTGCTTCGAACTGCGTGGTGGTTCCTGCCTGGCACGAAAGCGTGTGCGCCCACAGGCGAATGCGCCACGCTCGGAGGCGAGACCACGATGTTCTTCCTCGGTGGAGCGGTGGCGTACCGCATCGGGATGTAGACGAGGCAGCGGGCGGTTCAGATTTCGTCTACCGCCACGCGGTATTCGCCTGTACCCTTGTTCGATGATGCGGAATCTTGTGCTTGCGGTGGGTCTGGTTGCCAGCCTGGTCACGGCTATCGGATGTACGGAAACAGCAGGGGATAACTCCACACCGCCTCCGAACTACGGAGTTGGAGGGAGCGCGGGAGCCGGGGGAACCGCAGGGGGCGGAGGTAGCGCCACCGGTGGAAATGCAGGGACCGGCGGGGGCACTGCGGGCACGAGCGGAGGCACCGGAGGCACGGCTGGCGAAGACGGCGGGGTGGATGCGCCCGCGGATGTCGCCACGGATCCGAACCAGGAGCCGATCGGACCGCCGGACGGTGGCGTAGGCCCGGAGATCCTCTCGCTGGGCGCCAACAACAAGTACCTGCTCAAGGGCCTCGTCGTCACGCCTGACACCGCAACCGCTGGAGAGGTGCTCGTCGAGAGCAACATGATCACCTGCGTCGCTGCGTCGTGCTCCGGCGAGCCCGGCGCCACAGGCGCCACGGTGATCGACACGCACGGGATGATCTTCCCGGGCATGATCGATACGCACAACCACATCCTGTACGACGTATTCGACGAGCAGGACTGGACGCCGAAGAAGCTCTACGACAACCACACCCAATGGACTTCGCCGTCCAACGAGCCCGAGTACGGGCAGATGCAGGACTGCTACGATTACCTGATCAACTCGACGACCCAGGGCGGAGTGGACCTGATCTGCGAGGTGCTCAAGTACGGCGAGCTCAAGGGGATGGTCGTGGGAACCACCTCGATCCTCGGTGAGCCCAAGGGCAGCCCGCGCAAGTGCTATGGCTCGCTGTCGCGCTCGATCGACGGCGCGCAGAGCGATCTGCCCCCTTCGGCGCGTCCTTCTCCGTGCACCGCAGCGGCATCGAATGATCACATCCAGGTCGCAGCGCTCGGCATCGACACCGTGGACGAGGTCGCCGCGTTGGCGAACTTCCAGACGTGCAAGACCTGGTCGTACGTCGTGCACGTGGGCGAGGGGATCCAGGGTAATTCCTCGGCGTTCGGCGAGTGGACCAAGACCCTGACCAAGGGGATGGACGTCCAGCAATTCAGCATCATCCACGGCACGACCCTTGGCGCGCCAGAGTTCCAGCACATGGCCGACAAGGGCATGAAGCTGATCTGGTCGCCCAAGTCCAACATGTTCCTATACGGCAAGACCACGGCGATCGATGTGGCCTGGGCGGTCACGCCGAAGCTGACGATCGCGCTCGCGCCCGACTGGTCCATGGGAGGCAGTGTCAACATCCTCGACGAGCTGAACTTCGCCTGGCAGTTCACGCAGACGACGTGGCCCGGGCTGCTGACGAGCAAGGACCTGGTCAAGATGGTCACCAGCGAGGCGGCCAAGGCGATCGAGGTGCAGAACCAGCTCGGCACGATCGAGGTGGGCAAGCTGGCGGACCTGATCGTGGTCAGCGGCGACACTGCGAATCCCTACGACACGCTGGTCACGGCGCGCCCGGTCAACATTCGGATGGTGATGGTCAACGGCGCTATGCTGGTGGGCGACTCGTACCTCTCGCAGGCTGCGTCGCTGGCCGATTGCGAGACCGTCGACGTGTGCGGCTCGAGCAAGTTCGTTTGCGTCAAGGAGCCGTCCACGGCCGACAAGCTCAACCAGAGCTACGCGGACATCGTGGGCGCGATCTCGTCAGCGCTGTCGAGCTACGACGCGGACGCTGGCTCGAAGTTCTCCCCGATCGCGCCTCTCGCCAAGTGTCCCTGAGATCAAAGTGAACCCGGGCGTGGGCGCCAACCGCGACGTTGGTGCGGGTGCGCCTTCGTGGTAGGCCCACGGCATGGCCGATACGCAACAGGGAACCCAGAAGCGAAGCTGGCTGCCGGTCGTTCTGTCGGTGGTCGTGCCTTTCTTCTACCTCATGGTGATGTTCGTCGGCGCCGGTGTTCTGAGCGCGATGAGCCGCAATACCTGGCGGATCTTCCAGGAATCTGGGTGGTTCGCCTGGCTGGAGCTGCTCGCTGCCCTGTTCGGCTTGCTGGTGCTCGCCGTGCTCGGTGCGTTGCTCACGCTCAAGCCGGGCGCATGGTCCTGGCCGCTGGTGATCCCGGGCGGGCTGGTGACCTTGGTGGCAGCGCTCGGCATGCAGATCTCGATGGGCAAGGTTCGCGGCGCAATATCGGGCGAGTCCGTGGACCCGTCGCAGAAAGCCCGCATCTTTGCCATGGGGTTTGCCGAGTGTCTCGGGCTGATCATCATCGGGGGCTTGCTCGCGTCCTTGCTCCTGTCGGCTGCATCGGTGGTCTGCTCCACGCGTGCCCTGGCGCGCGTGAACAAGCGCGAGCTTGGCAGCGGCCCGCTCGCCGCGCTGGGCGCCGGCGTCGTGCTGTTCATCGCAGTGATCGCGGTTCGCGTGCTCTTCTCGCGCGGGCAAGCTGGCCCCCCCTTTGAGCTTCTCGCTGCAGGCTCCGGTGTCCTGGCGGTCGTGATCGCCTCGAGCGCGATGTGGGGTAGCCCGCAGGAGAGCGAGGGGCACTCGCGGGCCGCCGGTGACGTCATGGTCGCTGCGCTGCTGGCAGCCGGAGGCGTGCTCGTGGCAAGCCTGGGTGCACGAGGGTATTCCCTTGCCATGGCATTCTCGGCCGTGGCTGGCGAGTCCGTGGATCCATCGCAGAAGGCGAGGATCCTTGCCCAGGGTTTCACGGAAGCCAATGCTTCGACGCTCTGGGGCGCGCTGTTCGTGGTGCCGGTGTTCGGAGCAGCGCTGCTGCCGTTGATGATGCGGACCGGGCATGCAGCCAAGGGGATCGGCTTTGCCTGGGGAGGAATGCTCGGCGTGGTGCTGGGCAGCGCGCTGGCCGTGGCCATGCCCCGCCTGCAGTCCGACCGGACCATGAACTCGCTGCCCGACATGTGGAAGGTGGACCTGCAGCCTGGGCTCCAGCTCGTGGAGGTCTCCACCGATGCGCGTCTCGATGGAGTGGCCGGTGCCGTGCTGTGCGTGGGCAAGGACCGCGTCACCGTGAATGCGACCGAGCTCGGCCCGAGCTCGAAGCTCGACAGCGAAGCGGGCTGCACCGAGCTGATGCGCGAAGCCACCAAGCACATCAACACCTATGCGGATCTGCTCGTCGCCGTGGACAGCTCCGTGCCCTTCAGCCGCATGTCGTGTCTGTCCGCCGCCTGGCAGAAGCTCAGCGCCTCGGGCCCGGAGTCGCGCGCCCGGCCGCACTGGGTCGTCAAGGATCCTGTTGGGCCCACGACGAAGCTGGCGCCGCCGTTCGACAAGATGATCTCCGGGCTGGGTGCCACAAGGGAGCGCGATCGGTTCTCCTCCACCCGTCCGACCGTGCGACACGTTCACGTCGCGAAGGCGCGTCTGACGCTCGCTCGCGCCGCTGGAGAGGAGCCAGCTCGCAAAGAGGGGGATCTGGCTGCGCAGCGCGCGTGGCTGCGCACGATGGTCGACGGCTCGATGGAGCTGAGCCTGACCGCGGAGCCTGATCTGCCTGCCAGTGCGATCCTGCCCATCGTGGCGGACCATCGCGGGGTGGCGATCGGTGCAGCCACGACGTCAGAGATTCCGCCGGAGCTCGAGGCTCCGCCCGAACCGCCGCCGACGACCTCGAGCAAGGACAGCTCGATCCGTGGTGGTGCGATGACGGTCAGCGGACGTCTACCGCCCGAGGTCATCCAGAAGATCGTCCGTCAGCAGAACCCGCGCCTTCGGCAGTGCTACGAGCAGGGGCTGGCACGCAATCCGAACCTGCAGGGAAGGGTGTCGATCCGGTTCGTGATCGACCGGGAAGGCAAGGTTGCGAACGTGGGCAACGGAGGCAGCGATCTTCCGGACGACAAGGTGGTCCAGTGCGTGGTGAAGGCGTTCTACAAGATGCAGTTCCCGCAGCCTGAGGGCGGGATTGTCACGGTGATCTATCCGATCGTGTTCACGTCCGCCAAGTAGCGGGGCGTCGCGAGCTCACGACTCGCCTGCGGCACCGGGCGCGCGGCGCAGGTGTGCCCGGACGCGGGCCAGCAGCTCGTCGGGGTTGCCCAGCTTGATCACGAAGTCGTCTGCGCCTGCGTCGAACGCAGCCACCGGATTGGCCGAGTCGGGATTACCGGTCAGGATCATGACCGGGCACTTGATGCCTGCTGCGCGCAGGCTCTTGACCACGGCGAGCCCGTCGGCATCCGGCAGGACCCAGTCGAGGATGATCAGGTCCATCGGCTTGGTGCTTGCGACCTCGACCGCACGCGCGGCTGATTCGGCCGAATGGATCTCGTAGCCTTCGCGCCGGAGCATGCGCGTCAGCGCGCGGACCATTCTTGGATCGTCTTCGACGATCAGCAGGTGCCCTGGCATGTGTGCCATCGTAGGGAGCCCGACTCGAGCCGTCAATCTCGTGTGGCGCGATCGCGAGATGAGCAACGGTCCACGACCCCACTCCAACTGTGCTACCTTCACCCTCGAGCCGTGGCCGAGCAACTAGCCCTTCCCCTCCCGGATCTGACTTCCCTTCCTCGTGTCGGCATCCCGCGCACGCAGCGCGTGTACGTGAACCGCAATCTCAAGATGTCGGGCATCGACTGGGTCGGGTTCGACATGGACTACACGCTCGCGATCTACGACCAGGATCAGATGGATCGCCTGTCGATCGATGCGACCCTGGACAAGCTCGTGGCACGGGGCTGGCCCGCTGGGATCAAGGACCTGCCATACAACACCGGCTTCCCGATCCGCGGCCTGCTCATCGACAAGCGCCTCGGCCACATCCTGAAGATGGATCGCTACAAGGTCGTGCAGAAGGGCTACCACGGCATGCGCGCTCTGGCGCGCGACGAGATCCGATCGCTGTACCAGTCGCGCAAGATCCGCCCCGCGACGCCGCGCTACTACTGGATCGACACGCTCTACGCCTTGAGCGAGGTCGCGCTGTTCGCAGGCGTCATCGACGGACTCGAGGCCCAGGGCGCGCAGGTCGACTACCTCAAGCTGTTCGAGGACATCCGCGAGTGCGTCGACGAGGCGCATCGCGACGGAACCGTCGTGGATCGCGTGCTCTCGAACATCGGCCGGTTCGTGCGCAGGGACACCCTGCTGGCCCCGACGCTCCACAAGCTGCGATCCGCTGGCAAGAGGCTCTTTCTGCTCACCAACTCGCAGTGGTCCTACACCAACGAGCTGATGAGGTACCTGCTCGGCGGCGCCATGCCCGAGTACCCGTCGTGGCGTCACTACTTCGACATCGTCATCTGCGCCGCCTCGAAACCCGCGTTCTTCCAGGAGCGAAGACCCTTGATGGAGCGTGACATCGAGGGCAGGGGAAGCAACGGCTCGCACCTGCGCCCTGCAAGCCACCTCGAGCGGGGTCGCGTCTACGAGGGAGGCAACCTGCTCGACTTCGAGCGCACCCTCGGAGCCAGTGGCGATCGCGTCCTCTACATCGGCGATCACATCTACGGCGACATCCTTCGCTCCAAGAAGGAGTCTGCATGGCGCACCTCCATGATCATCCAGGAGATGGAGGCCGAGGTGGCTGCGCACGAGGCGTCGTCCGACGATCTCCACGCGCTGTCCGAGGCCAACGCTCGACGCGATCAGCTGGAGGACGAGCTGCGGGCGCATCAGGCGTTGTTCAAGGACCTTACGCGCCAGATCGAGGCTGCGGTCGAAAGCGGCCAAACCCAGGCAGGGGTCGAGCTGGAAGCCAACCGCGCCCGGGTCAAGCGATCGGTCGAGAAGGTGCGCGGCCTGATGCGCGGTCTCGATGCTGAAACCATGGAGCTCGAGGCCACCGTCGATCGCCGCTTCCATCCCTTCTGGGGCTCGCTCATGAAGGAGAGCAACGAGATGTCCAGCTTCGGCGATCAGGTCGAAGCCTACGCGTGCGTCTACACGTCGCGCGTCTCCAATTTCCTTCACTACTCGCCCCTGCAGCACTTCCGTAGCCCGCGTGACCTGATGCCCCACGAGATGTAGCCGTCCGTGGTAGACTCCTCGGCCGTGACCGTCGGCCCGGGGACCATGTTGCTTGACGCCTACGAGATCACCGCTGACATCGGGCACGGCGGCATGGGAGGCGTGTTTGCGGCGCGTCGTGTCTCCGACGGGCTTCGCGTGGCGATCAAGCTGCTGCGGCCGGAGACGCGATTCTTGCCCGACGCGACGGAGCGTTTGCGGCGCGAGGCGATTGCGGCCAGCCGGATTCGGAGCAAGCACGTGGCGCAGGTGATCGAGGTTCTCGATGACCCGACGCACGGGACCGCGGTGGTGTTCGAGTATCTGGAAGGCGAGACGCTGGAGGATCGGCTCAAGCGCGACGGGCAGATACCGCTGAAGGAATGCCGTGGGCTGGTGGAGCAGATGCTGGTGGGGCTGGCAGAGGCCCACGACGAGCAGATCATCCATCGCGACTTGAAGCCTGGGAACATCTTCCTGGAGCGTAGAGCGGACGGAACGATCAGCGTGAAGGTGCTCGATTTCGGGGTGGTGAAGCTTCCGACGCAGGAAGGATTCGAGGTATTGACGCAGCGCTGGCAGAGTCTCGGCACATTCTCCTACATGCCGCCGGAGCAGATCAGGACCCCATCCAAGGTCGACGCCCGCGCAGACCTCTACGCATGTGGCGCGGTGATCTTCAGGATGCTCACGGGACAGCCTCCCCATCGTGCCCGCAGTGTGGGAGACTTGATCCTCCAGAAAAGGAGTCAACCCGCCCGAAAGCTCAACGCCGTGCTTCCCGCCAAGACCGAGCCTCTGCCCGCGTCTGTCGAGGAGTTCGTCGACAAGTTGCTCGCCATGGAACCCCACATGCGGTACCAGAGCGCGCGGCAGGCTCTCGAGGCGTGGCGCCTCGCAACTGTCCCCTGATCCAGGGTGTTTCCGGTAGTGACATGAGTACCTCTGACCCGCGCAATCCCCCGGCTGGTGGCAAACCCCCAGCTGCAGCGCGTCCAGGCGCCCCGCCGCGTCCTGGCGCGTCCGCGCCTCGCCCAGCTCAAGGCGCTGCTGGCGCCGCGCCTGCGGTGGGCGCACCCACCACGCCCGGTGCAAAAGCCCCTCCGCCCCCGTCTCGCACCGGCACCCGCCCTGCCAACGCAATCCGCGTACCCGCGGTTTCGCCCACGGCCAAGGCGCCCCCTCCGCCCAAGCGCAACCTCGATGCTGCGCCGGACGAGGAAGAAGACGACGCGCCGACCGCGTTCTTCGTGCACGACAAGCCGATGAACTACGACCCGGCTGGGCCACCTCCGCAGCCAGGCGACGCGCCCGCACTTTCCCAGGGCGATGAGCCTCCACCCCCGGTGCTCGCAGACGCGATCTCGGAGACTGACTCCGATCCGCCCACTGCGATCCAGGTGCAGGCCTATCAACCAGACATCCCAAAGGCAGCAGCAGTCCCCCAGTTCGATGCTGCGCCAGTGCCTGCCGCAGGTCGTCCGGCACCTGCTTCTCAGCCCGCTGCGGCCCCTGGCCCGCAAGGCTTTGCCATGCAGACCGGTCAGCAGGGGCAACCCGGCGGTCCAGCGAAGCCGCGGCAAAAGACGATGATGGGCATGCCGCCGTTGCAGCCGGGCGGCCAGCAGCCGCCTGGAATGCCGCAGCCGATGCCGCAGCCGATGCCGCAACAGCCCGGCGTCCAGATGCAACCCGGCGCAAAGCAGACCCTGCTTGGCATGCAGCAGCCGGGCATGCAGCCCGGTATGCAACAGCAACCCGGCGTGCAACAGCAGCCAGGCATGCAGATGCAACCAGGCATGCAGATGCAACCAGGCATGCAGATGCAACCAGGCATGCAGATGCAACCAGGCATGCAGATGCAGCCAGGCATGCAGATGCAGCCAGGCATGCAGATGCAGCCAGGCATGCAGATGCAGCCAGGCATGCAGATGCAGCCAGGCATGCAGATGCAGCCAGGCATGCAGATGCAGCCAGGCATGCAGATGCAACCAGGCATGCAGATGCAACCAGGCATGCAGATGCAGCCAGGCATGCAGATGCAGCCAGGCATGCAGATGCAGCCAGGCATGCAGATGCAGCCCGGACTCGGGATGCAGCCGGCAATGCAGATGCGGGCAAGCTCGCCGCTTCAGGCCGGAGCGCAGCAGGGCTCGAGGCCAGGCCAGCCCGACCCGATGCTTGCCATGATCCAGCAAGCAGTTGCTGAGGGACAAGGTCCAGGCGGTGTGCCGGTCGACACCCACAGCAATCCCTCGCAAGCGTCGCGCCCCTTCCACACACCAACGGCGGCACGAGCCGATGCGCCTCCGGATCCGGCTGTGGCGCCGACCTGGATGAAGGCGCTCGCGTTCACCACGATCGCGTCAGCGGCGACCGTTCTGATCATGCTCGGGTGGATGATCAGCAGACGTTTCTAGAGCGCGGAGCTGCGCCCTGCCGAAGCTACGGCACGGTCATCGTGGCCTGCAGATAGCCCCAGTGCTGCACCTTGGTGTCATCGTCGCGGCTCATGGCCTTGAGCACGTTCTTGCCACCATCGCCGAGCAGCATCGCGCCGTATCCGACGCCCACGGTGAGCGGTGCCCACGGCGTGTAGCCGAAGGCGAAGTCGATCTCATGACCCAGGGTGCGAGAGCCGTTCTTGAGATCGCTACCGATGTAGGTGAGCTCAGAGCTCTGCCAGCGATCGTCGGGACGTGCGAGTGCGAGGTACCGATAGCCGAGCAGCAGGCGCGACTCGCGGAACGGTGTGAGCTTGAAGAAGCCGGCTCCCTCGATGATGTTGGACCAGGCGTACAGGCCCATGGGGCCATGAACCGTGTTGATGTCGGGCAGGATCGGATCAAAGCGAGTGACCTTGGAATCGCCGGGTTTCTGACCGCTGGCGTAGGCGCCCTGCGCTCCGATCTTCATCTTCCAGAACAAACCGGTCGCGACCTCTGCTCGAGCCGCGCCTGCGTAGGCACGGATGTCGTCCACGCTTCCTGTGGAAGAGCCCGCTTCAGTGCGGCTGGTAGCAACCCGCCCCATCTCGTAGGCACCTTCGACGCTGTATTCGAAGGCGAGGTACTTGCCCGATACGCGCAATCCTGCGAGGTAGAGATCGCTTGGGGTCAGGTACGCAGGTGCGGGCTGGCGCACGAACCTTGCGAGAGCGTTGAGCTCGAGCTGGAGCAAGGGCGCCACGTGCCAGGCCACGCGAAGTCCGTGAAGCTGCGCCCCCGGACCTTCGTTGCGCGATACTTCAGCCGAGGTGCCGTCCGAGCCCTGCGTCCGGGCCACGGAGGGGGGAAGCGCGCCGGGCGGCGACAGGATGCTGGAGAATCCCTCGAAGTCGAAGTTGCCGACCACGAGAACCCCGCGTGCAGCGTCCAGGGAGCGGCCCGTGGGTGACCAGTCCGACCGCCCGATCAACCGCCCTTCGCCCCACTGCACCTCCTGCCTGCCGAGGCGCAGGAACGACGGATTGCTGCCGGTATCGCGCAGCTCTGCGTAGGCGAGATGGGCGGTGGTGCTCGGAACGAAGTCGCGTTGATCTGCGGCTGCAGGAGAGATCTGGCCCCAGACGCGCGCATCCTGCAGCTGGAACACGCCGCGGAACATGCCGCGCTCCACGGCCAACCCCACGCGCGCGCGCTCGTGCACGAACCACTGGTTGTCCACCTTCTGGCTCCAGGTGGGGGGAGTACGGGAGGTCAGCTCCGCGCCCGGAGGCATGTACCCGCCCGTATCAAAGGGATTTCGCCGACCCTCCACGCGCGTGCGCAGCTGCAGCGACGGGCGCAAGGCCCAGTCTCCCACGTTGATGGCGTCGGTCACCAACGGCTCCCCACCGCCCGTGTCCGCGGTCTGTGCCCAGGCCGCAGCCGGGGCAAAGACAGCCGAAGAAGCCAGCAGCGCGCTTGCGAGCCGAACGAATCTGCGGGTGCTTGTCATGGTATCGAGAAGCTGGATAACAGCATCTGAGCGGCGGCGGTAGAGTCGCGTGCGCCCTTCGTGCCTTTGGACTACAACGGCGCCATGCACGTGCATCTCATCGCCGTCGCCGGCACCGGCATGGGCGCTCTGGCCGGCCTTTTCAAGGCGCTCGGGCACGACGTCTCAGGTTCAGACATCAACTTCGATCCGCCCATGGGCCCTGCCCTGGAGCGCTGGGGCATCCGCTTGATGAAGGGGTTCGACCCGGCCCACCTGCAGGATCGACCGGACCTCGTGGTCGTCGGAAATGTCTGCCGCTCCGACAACCCCGAAGCGCGCGCTGCCATCGACGGCGGGCTTCGCACGACGGACATCGCGCACGCGCTCGCGGACCTCGCCTTGCGCGACAACTCCCCGCTCGTGGTGGCTGGGACCCACGGCAAGACCACGACCACCGCGATGTGCGCCTGGCTTCTGCATGATCTCGGGAGCCATCCGGGCTTTCTGATCGGTGGGCTGCCCAAGAACTTCGACGAGAGCTTCAGGGTCGCAGGGGAAGGTCGCAAGCACTTGCCCATAGCAGACGGCACCCGGCGCGAGGGCTCGGCTCCGTCCCGTGGTACGCCGTTCGTGGTCGAAGGCGACGAGTACGACACAGCGTTCTTCGAGAAGACTCCCAAGTTCTGGCACTACCTTCCGGAGGTCGCGATCCTCACCTCGATCGAGCACGATCACGTCGACATCTATCCGAGCTTCGACAAGTACCTCGACGCATTCGCGGGCTTCGTGGCGCGCATTCCTGCCCATGGATTGCTCGTGGCGGCCGCTGCGGACCGGCACGTCGTCGAGATCGTGCGGGCGCATGCGAAGTGCGACGTCGCCTGGTTTGCGCTGCAGGGAGACGATACCCACGGCCAGGACCCGCATTGGCTGGGCGCGCTCGTTCCCTCGGAAGGGACCGGACAAGGCTTTGACCTGTACGCAGGGGGCGTCGCGAGCGGTCGATTCGCGATGCAGCTGCCAGGGGCCCACAACGCGCGCAACGCGATCGCGGCGATCGCCTCGGTTTGCCAGGGCTTCGGTGCGCCGATGCAGAAGGTCCGCGCCTCGCTCTCCAGGTTCGAAGGCGTGCGTCGCAGGCAGGATCTGCTGGGCACGCCCCGGGGCGTGTTCGTGTACGACGACTTTGCGCATCATCCGACCGCGGTCGACGAGACCTTGCGCGCGCTGCGGGCCAAGCATCCGACCGGCAGGCTGCACGCGGTGTTCGAGCCGCGCAGCGCCACAGCATGCCGCGCCATGCACCAGCAGGCCTATGCGGGCGCCTTTGCCGCAGCTGATCGCGTGGTATTCGCGCCGCTCGGACGCTCCAACATCGCAGCCGGGGAACGCCTCGACCTCGAGCGGCTCGTTGCCGACCTCCAGCAGCGGGGAAAGAACGCGACCGCTGCGGGCAGCGTCGACGAGATCCTCGCGCTGCTTACACGTGAGACCCAGCCGGGCGACATCGTCGCGCTGCTGTCCAATGGGGCCTTCGGCGGCATCCACGCTCGTCTCTTGGAGGCTCTGGCCCGATGAGCGCACGCGAGCTCGGTCAGCTGGCCGCGATCGCGCTGGAGGTCGCTCGAAGAGGGTCGCTCCATGCGCTGTCGGGCTACCGCAAGCCCAAGACGATCGAGCACAAGGGCGCAGTCGATCTGGTGACCAACTTCGACACCGCCACCGAGCATGCGATCCGCGAGGAGCTCGTGCGTGCGACCCCTGACATCCCGGTCGTGGCGGAAGAGGAAGGGGGCGCAGAGTCGGGCGACCGGATCTGGTTCGTGGATCCGATCGACGGCACCACCAACTACGCCCACGGACATCCGTTCTGGAGCGTGTCGGTCGGGCTGGTGGAACGAGGCGTGCCCGTCGTGGGCGCTGTGGTCGCCCCTGCGCTGCACGTGGAATGGCAGGCATGGGCAGGGGGCCCTGCCCTGCGCAACGGCGTCGAGTGCCGCGTGAGCCAGGAGCAAGACCTGGGCGAATCGCTCCTCGCCACAGGGTTCCCCTACGACCGGCGCACCAGCGCGGACAACAACTTCGCGCCCTTCTTCGCGCTCAAGCTGATCGTCCAGGGGATCCGCCGTTGCGGCTCGGCCGCGATCGATCTGTGCTCCGTGGCCGATGGCACCTACGATGGCTACTGGGAGCGCAGGCTCAAACCCTGGGATCTTGCGGCGGGATCGTGCATCGCGACGGCTGCAGGCGGCACGGTGACCACGTTCGAAGGCTCGCCGATCGATCTGCGAGCAGGCAACGTGGTGGGCTCCAACGGGAGAATCCACGAGCTTCTGCTCTCGGAGCTGGCCAAGGCGCGCGCAGCAGGATGATCAGCGCTTGTGCAGCGCCACGAACCGCTGGATCGAGCGATCGTAGGTGCGCTCCACGTTGGCAGGGAAGAAGCAAGCCGGCAGCTCACCGGCGCGACGATGGTAGTGGAGGCACTCGCAGCACCGTCCCTTGCGCGGGCACGGCTCGTAGGTGCAGTTGCACTGCTGCATGTTGGTCTTGAGGTTCGTGCAGTCGGCCATGGCGGATGGATACCACGTGAACGGGGATTGGTGACCCGGCTTGCGTGTGCCATGCTCGGGGCTGTGAATCGACGCGCTTGTCTGCTTGCGGCAGCCTTGGCAGCCAGCCTGTCCTTGGCAGACCGATCCGCCCTGGCCGCAGGGATCAAGTCCGTGTCGATTGATGCAGCCTCGGTCCGCGTTGGCGCTGTCGCCGAAGCGCGCATCGATCTCGACCAGGCCTACGACAATCCGTTCGACCCGGAACAGATCGTGGTCGATGCGACGCTGGAGCGTCCCGGAGGTGGAACCCTCGCGATTCCCGGATTCTGGACGCAATCCGTGGCTCGCTCTCTGGAGCAGGGGCGCGAGAAGCTGGCGTTGCAGGGTGATCCGCACTTCGCGATCCGCTTCCTTCCCACCGCGGCAGGGCTGCACAGGCTCACGATCACGGCCAGGGACAAGTCGGGCACCGCGACCTCGGCGCCGCTCGTGATCGATGCGCGAGCCGGCGCCACGAGCGGCTTCGTGCACGTCGATCCAAGGGACCCGATGTCGCTGTCGCTGGACGACGGAACGCCCTACGTGGCAATCGGCGCGAACGTCGATTGGTCGGGCGATCCGTCAGGGAGCTACGACATCGACAGCTACTACGGAGCGATGCAGGCCGCGGGGATGAACTGGACGCGGCTGTGGATGACGGCGTTCGGCGAGGGCTGGACGATCGAGTGGGGCGCTTCGCACGCATCGGGCTACTACCATGGGCTCGGGCGCTACAGCCTCCAGGTGGCCGCCCGACTCGATCACGTGTTCGAGCAGGCGCAGGCCAGCGGGCTTCGGATCCAGCTGGTGCTCTGGCAGCACTCGCAGCTCGAGTGCCCGCAATGGTCGAGCTGGTCGGACAACCCGTACAACGCAGCCAATGGCGGACCTGCCAAGAGCAGCGCCGAGTTCTTCACCCACCCCGAGTCGCTTCGGCTGTCTCGCCAGAAGCTGCGCTATCTCGCGGCTCGTTACTCGGCCTTCCCTTCGCTGCTCGCCTGGGAAGTCATGAACGAGATGGAAGGGGTGCAGGCGCCAGGCGACCTGGTGATCGGCTGGTGCGACGATCGGGCGCGGGAGCTTCGCAAGCTCGACCCGTATCGCCACCTGATGACCACCAGCTACATGACACGTCCCGGGATGGGCAAGCTGCATGCCTTCGAGTCGTCGGCCTATGATCTCACCCAGGCCCACAACTACTGGGGCTCGTCGGCCGTGAGCATCCCTGCCGATGCTGCTGCGCTGCGGAAGCTGGGCAAGCCGATGATCCTCGGCGAGTACGGGCTCGACGCCGAGGGCAAGCTCGAGGAGCAGGATCCGAACGGCTATCACCTGTGGGAGGCGTCCTGGGTCGCGCTCGCGAGCGGTTTCGGCAGCGGCGCGATGTCGTGGTGGTGGGACACGTATCTTCGTCCCAAGGATCTGTTCAAGACGCAGCTCGCGATGGCGCGCGTTGCGGCAGCGGTCGATCTTCGCGGCTTGCACGAGCCGCTGCCCGAAGACGTGATCGTCACGGATGCAGCGGGCGAATCGCTGAATCTGTTCGGCAGGCTCGGCAAAGACCGCATGCTGCTGCTGGTGCGTCACCCCGAATCGTACTGGAAGACCGCCAACGCCAAGGGCATGCCAGAGGTTTCCGGCGCCTATGTCGTGCTTCCCGGACCGCCAGCCGTCCTGTGGAAAGCCAGGTTCTTCGACTCGTGGACCGGCGCCGTGGTGCAGACCTCGGCGGTTCAGTCCGACGACAGAGGGATCATGCAGGTGGTCGTGCCTCGCTTCACGGGCGCGATCGTGATCGAGCTGCAGGCACAGCCGCCGCAGATCGTCGGCGCAACCGGGGGCTGCTCGATCGGGCGTAGGGGCGCGGGGCTGGCGGGGCTCTTCGTTGCGTTGGTGGGCGCCTGGCTGGTTGTATCGCGCAAACGCCTGAAGCCGTGACCGCGCTCAATCGTTCGTGCTCGATTGCATCAGACCGCGGAAGAACTGAATCGCTCCGAAGATGATTGCGCCCCACGCGACGATGTACCGCCCGCCGCCCTTGGACGCCGAATCGTAGGTGACCAGGGTCACGATCGCGCCGCCCGCGCACCACAGCGCGCCGTAGAGCATGTTCTTG
Source organism: Deltaproteobacteria bacterium (assembly GCA_016218915.1). Classification (GTDB taxonomy): domain Bacteria; phylum Myxococcota_A; class Polyangia; order Polyangiales; family Polyangiaceae; genus JACRCQ01. The sequence goes on along the minus strand of JACRCQ010000052.1, from coordinate 181,438 downwards.
CGCCCCTGCTCCTTCAGCACCTTGCTTCGCGCCTGGAACAGGTTCTTGACCACCACCGCAGCCGACTCTTCGTCAAGCCCCTTGTCCATCAGCTTGCGCTCGATCTCGGGACGCGTCAGGTTCGCCTTCGCAAGCTCTGCCGCGTAGCCGTAGACCGCGTCGACCAACTGCTCCCGGTTCAGCTCCTGTTCCGCCATCGCGCGCGCCCTTCCCTGCAGGTCGAGCTGCCACGCTATCATTTCATCGTAGTGTGCACGACAGAATCACAGCCCCGGCTTCGACCTCAAGCGCGCCATCACGACACCTCCTCGTCCCGCGTCCTCGGAATGTCGCTTCGACCACTCTCGAGGAAGGGATAGGGCCGGCAGCCGCTCAGAGGAAGAGGCGCCTCTTCGAATCAGCGCCCAGAGGGTCGCCCGCGCGCGAGATCCAGGAGCGCTTCGGTGCACTGCGGAGTGTGGATGACCTGCTCGCCCGCGGTCAGCGGCCCCACCTGCGAGATCGAGATCTCGCACGTTGCGCCGCGCTCCACGTTCCTCAGATCGAGGCGTATCGCGCTCACCGTCCACGTCATCGGATTGATGATCGCGTCCACGATCGGATGCAGATCGCCGTCCGCGGTCCGGACGAACATACCGGTCAGATCGTCGAACGAGATCGTCCCTTCGGTGGGCGGGACTTCCGCGTCGACACGAAGCACCATCGCAGTGGCATTGTCCTCGGCGCCGGCTTCGTGGGCGATCTCGATCAGGCGCTTGGCAGCTTCGCGCGGCGTCGCACCGGCGAGCGTACGACGGATCCGATCATCCGGCACCACGCCGGTCAGACCGTCGGTGCACAGGAGAATCACATCGCCTGCTCTCAGCGGAATCGGCGCGCGCATCGTGACGTTGATCGAATCCTCGGCGCCGACCGATCGCGACATGATGTACTTGAGCGTCGGCGCGAACTCCGTGGCAGCGCCCGGGCCCTTGAGGTCCACCAGCTCCTGCATGAGGGAGTGATCGCGCGTGAGCGAGTACAGGCTTGCCCCGCGAAGCAGGTACAGCCGCGCGTCGCCGACGTGCGCCGTGTAGAGCTTGCCGTTGGAGATCAGCGCTGCCACGCACGTGGCCCCCATCGCCGTTCCGACGGCTTTGGCTTCAGCGCGGAGCGTCTGGTTGGCCTTGACGAACGCGCGTCGCAGCCCTTCGACCGCGTCGCTGTCCTCCTTCTCCAGCTCAGCGCCGATCGCCTCCACCGTCAGCGTGCCTGCACGGTCACCCTGCTCTCCCATCGGATCCGCGAGCGCCACCAGATAACCGAGCGGCACCTGCGATTGATGAAGCGCGTCGTCGTTGCGCTCTCGGGCGTTTCCCACTTCCGTGTGGAACCCCGAGTAGATCAGGATGGCCGAGCCAGGGGCGACCGTCATGGCCCGATCATGAGAGAGTCTTCGGACCGGAGTCAACGGCGCTGTCGACCTTCGGCAGGCCAGGACGCCGGGATCGGTTGAATTCCATCGCATGAAGGGCGAAAGTGGGTCTGCCTTCGGAAGGGAGCGGACCATGCCCACACCGGCTCAGCTGAGCGTCAAGACCCTCGGGGAGCGCAAATTCCCCTCGCCCTTGAACCTGTCGACCATCGCAGGCGACGAGATCGCCGACTACGTGCCGGATCGCGCCCGCGTTCTGCTGAACACGGAGATCCTCGAAGGCGAGTCGCCTGACACCAGCTTGATGTTCGAGAAGGCGGGCCCGCGAGAAGCCATCCACTTCGAGCCGGCAAAGACCCGCGCAGCCATCGTGACCTGCGGCGGCCTGTGCCCGGGCCTCAACAACGTCATCCGCTCCATGGTCCTCGAAATGCACCACAAATACAGGGTGCGCGAGGTCCTCGGCTTCCGCTACGGCTACCAGGGCATGGGCACCCGCGCCCTGCCGCCCATCAACCTGTCGCCGGACGTGATCCGCAACATCCACAAGTACGGCGGAAGCATCCTCGGCACCTCGCGCGGCGCAGAGCCGGTCTCGGACATGGTCGACACGCTCGAGAAGCTCGACGTCCAGATCCTGTTCGCGATCGGCGGTGACGGAACCCTCAAGGGCGCCCATGCAATCCACGAGGAAATCGCAAAGAGGGGCAAGCACATCGCTGTGGTCGGCGTGCCCAAGACCATCGACAACGACGTCTGCTACGTCGACAAGACCTTCGGATTCGATACCGCGGTCGAGGTCGCCCGGATGGCCCTGGACGGCGCCCACACCGAGGCGATCAGCGCGCTCAACGGCCTGGGCCTCGTCAAGGTGATGGGGCGTGACAGCGGGTTCATCGCCGCTGCCGCCACCCTCGCAAGCCTGGAGGTGAACTTCTGCCTCATTCCAGAGGTGCACTTCGAGCTCGAAGGCCCCAACGGCCTGTACGAAGCCCTCAAGCGCAGGCTCGAGGAACGCAGGCACGCGCTCATCGTGGTCGCAGAAGGGTGCTCGCGTGCCCTGGCCGGCGCCAATGCCGAGCGCGACGCGTCCGGCAACCTGAGCTACCAGAGCGCGGACCTCGATATCGGACCGCGGATGCGCGACGCCATCAACAAGCACTTCAAGGCCGCAGGCATGCCGGTCACCCTCAAGTACATCGATCCGAGCTACATGATCCGCTCCGTGCCTGCCAACGCCAATGACAGCATCTTCTGCGACATCCTCGCGCGCCATGCCGTGCACGCTGGCATGGCCGGCAAGACCGACATCGTGATCGGACGCTGGCACGACGTGTTCACCCACGTTCCGATCCCGCTCGCTACGGCCCAGCGCAAGGCAATCGATCCGGACAGCGCCCTGTGGCTCGCTGTCACCGAAACCACCGGCCAGCCTCAGCTGTCCAGCATCCCGCCCAGCAAGCGCGGGGCCAGAATGCCCGCGTCGCGAAGCAGCGACTGACCCGCTGCCTCAGGGAAATCTCACAAGCTCGACAACGTGAAACGGCTCGTCGCCCTTTCGGGCGATCAGCGCTACGCCCTGCACTTCGAACTCGATCGGCCGAAGCACGCTGCGCATCTGCGCCATGACCGCATCCAGGTTCTCCCTGGCCTGCCCGACGCTCAGGTGCGGTGTGTACCCGGAATCGAAGTTCGCCGTGTCGTCGCATTCTGGAAACACTTCCTGCAAGCGGTGCTGAAGCTCCTTCACCGGCTCAGCAGGCTCAGGCGCCAGCCACGCGGTCGAGCCTGCCCGGCCGTGCAGAAACGAGCGGAGCTCTGCGAGCTTCAGGACAAACGGGCCGTAATCGTTGCACACCGCAGCGATCCTGCGCCTCGCCTCGACGAACCGCTCCTGCGGCCAGAACGGGTACAGCAGCGTGATGTGCGGCATCCAACGCGGGTAGTGCCGATCGTGCGCGCGGCGCAGCTCCTGGATCGGCCCGCACAACGCTTCGGGCGGCAGGATGACCAGCGCTGTCTGGTGGGTCTTCATTCGCGGCCCGAGCGACAGTACCATGGGTCGCGCCGACGATGCCGCGACCAGGCATTGTCGCCGCGCACCGGCCCGCGTAAACCCAGGATGATGCAGGTTGACGCGCCGAAGCCTCGAACCCTGCGCCGTTGGCTGGCGCTCATCGCGCTCGGCATCACCGCGTGCTGCGGCGCTCCTCGCTGCACGTGCTGCGGCACTGGACGTATGCGTTGCTCGCCCCCGATCATCGTTCCGCACCCTTCCAAGCCGCCGTCCACCCACACGGCCCCCGCCCACCCTGCGCCGACCCGAACGACACCCCCGTACCCAGGGCCAACGGGTTCCTCGAGCGCCTGGCCAAAGCGCACGCCACCAGGACCGTAAGAACCAGGTCGGTCCGCGCGTTGCTGATCCATGGGCGCGTCGGTATCATTCTGCCCGAAGCACAGGGACCAGCCCTGGATGCAGCGGGGAAACGCGGGATGGATCGCATGAAAACCACGAAGCGATGGGTTTGGACGCTGGGCGCTTGGCTCGTTCTGCTCGCTGGATGCACGGGACATGGACGCGCTCAGCCGTACACCGTGTCGCGCGCGACCGGCCGCGCTCCCATGCTCATCGCCACCGGCTGCGCGCCGTTGCCTGAGCCGGAACCTGACTTCACCTTCAACCCTGCGTCGCACCCGCCCCGCTCCCACGCAAGCCGCGTCGTGCCCCCGCCCCTCGACTCGCTCCCCAGGCTCGCGCAGAACCTCGGGTGCACGCCTCCTGGGCGCGCCATGGAGACGCTCGCTCGCGTAGGCCCGCCGCCCCCCCCGCCCGTGGTCGCCTCGCGCACCAAGGGCAGACGCGGCCCCACGGCAACGCGTCCAGGCGGCCAGCCCAAGGACGCTGGAAGCGTAGCGAAGTCTACTCCGCCGCCCCCGGCCAAGAAGGCACCCGCTGCGCCTGCTGCGGGGCAGGCGCCTCCGCCGCCCCCGGTCGCCACGCGACCGCCGCCGGCTGACATGGCAAACAGCCAACCCGCGGCTCCAGGCATGGCGTCCGGCGCAGAAGCCAAGGCTGACCTCAGGCTGGAGAGCGCCCCGTCCAGCGCACAGCGGTCCGGGGACTCTGACGACAAGAGCCCTTCGACCGCGACCGAAAAAGAGCGTCCGCTGTCCATGGAGCCCTTTGTTCCCCCGCAGGAATGCCCGGTCCCGCCGCCTCCCGAGCCCCCTGACGCCACGGATCAGTACAAGGACTATGGCGTTGCGACCTATCTGTCGAACGACGACTCGATGAGCTTGTCGTCAGCCCAGAGGATCCTGTTCGCAATCGACAAGTTCCTGCCGCTCCCCCCGCAGCACCTGCGCAGGCACGAGCTGCTGAACTACTTCTCGTTCGAGACCACGCCGGTCAAGCAAGGAGACGACTTCTCGGTGCAAGCCAGCCTGGCTCTCAAGCCGGGCGAGCCCAACGTCTTCACGCTCGCCCTCGCAGTGCAGGGGCGTCGCGTCGAACGCGATTCGCGGCGCAACCTGTCTCTGACCGTGGTGATCGATCGGTCCGGCTCCATGCGCGACGAAGGGCGAATGACCTATCTGAAGCGCGGCCTGCACCGGATGGTTCGGGAGCTCAAGCCCGGCGATCTGATCAACCTGGTGACCTTCAACACGGTTGCATGCGTGCCACTGGCGAACTTCGTGGTCGGTCGCGATCCTGCCGAGACGCTGGACAAGGCCATTGATGGCATCCAGCCGCAGGGGAACACGGATCTGCATGCAGGGCTGCTGCGCGGCTACCAGCTCGCAGATGCGGGCTATCGCCCGGGGTACAACCACCGCGTGCTGCTGATCACCGACGCAGAGGCGAACAGCGGAGAGACCAATCCAGAATTGATGTCGGTCGTCTCACGCTACTACGACAGGCGTCAGATACGCTTGTCCGGCATCGGCGTGGGCCGGACCTTCAACGATCGGCTGCTCAATCGTCTGACCGAGCGCGGCAAGGGCGCCTACATCTTCCTCGGCTCCGAAGCCGAAGTGGACGCGGCGTTCGGTCGCAGGTTCGTCTCCCTGGTCGAGACGATCGCGCTCGACACGCACTTCCTGCTGCACCTGCCGCCGTCCCTGCGCATGAACGTCTTCTACGGCGAAGAGGCTTCGACCCAGCGCTCCGAGGTGCAGGCGGTGCACTTCTTCGCATCGACCTCGCAGCTGTTCCTCGCAGACGTGATGGCGCACCACGGCAAGATCCGCGATGGCGACATGATCATGCTCACGGTCGACTACCAGGATCCGGAGAATGGGCGAAAGCTCGTCGAAGAGCATGCCGTGCGTCTCGGAGACATTCCCAAGGAGCACCGCAACGTCAAGAAGGGGCGCATGATCGTGGAGTTCGTCGACGGCTTGCAGTGGATGGCGAGCCGCGTTCCTGTGAACAACAGGGCGAGCGCGGCGCGCCATGGCTGGGTCGACGACGACGCTGCGTGGGAATGCGACCGAAGGGGGCGTCAGCTGTCAGAGCTGAGCCGCGGGCTCGAGGGTGACGGGGAGGTGCAGCGGGTCAACGGGCTTTGGGCGCGGTATTGCGAGCGATACGAGCCGCCGCGCGGACCTCGACCGGACGATTCGCGCGGGGGCGAAAGCTGGCCGGGAGCGGCAACCCCTCCCCGTTGAAAGCGCTTCGCGGAGATATGAATCGCAAGAGCCTGCGCGGCAGAGTGCGTTGGATTGCCTCGCTGGCGTTGGTCGCTGCAGCCGCGTCTGCCCTGTGGGCATACGAGCACGCTGGGCTGGCTTGGCGGGTTCGCAGACGCTTTCCGGTGGGCGTGGATGTCTCTCATCACCAGGGAGCCATTGACTGGCAGCGCGTGAGCAAGGACGGAATCGCGTTCGCCTTCATCAAAGCGACCGAAGGCGGCACCTGGACGGATCCGCTGTTCGCGACCAACTGGTCCGAAGCGCGCAAGCACGGAATTCCCCGAGGGGCCTACCACTTCTTCACGTTCTGCACGCAAGGTGAGGTGCAGGCACGCCACTTCCTGCAGGTAGTGCCACAGGACCCGGATGCGCTGCCAACGCTCGTCGACCTCGAGATGGAAGGCAATTGCTCGCGGCGCCCGTCCGTCGACGAGCTGGAGCGGGAGCTCACAGGCTTTTTGTCGCTCGTGGAAGCTGCGCAGCAGCGCAAGGCGATTCTCTACGTCACCGAAGAGTTTCTCCGCGAATACGGCCGCGTCGCATCGCAACGCCAGCTCTTCATTCGCGCGATCGGGCCTGAGCCGCCGCGAATGGAAGGTCGCTCTTGGACCTACTGGCAGTTTGACGACGAAGGGAGGGTCGACGGCATCAACGGGCCGGTGGATCTCGATGCGTTCGTCGGCGAAAAGAGCCGATAATCTCGACTTTGGCAGTCTTGTTGAAGAGAACACGTTGACGTGGTCTTTGACGGCGACAGCAACGTGAACATGGACGGGCGCGCCTCATCCCCACGAGTTCGTAAAGGTATCCGCGAACCCTTCACCCCGAGGGAGAAGGGTAATCCGCGGGCACGCGGTAGGTGTGCTGTGTGCCAGAAGTCCACAACGGGATCCTTGGCGACCACCACCTCCCGCAGACCGTAGCGACACGGCAACGACGAGTAGAAAGGCCGCGTGCGAGCTGATACCCTGCCTGCATACGAGCGATGAACCAACCTCGCACCCGGAACACCATGGCCGCGGCGCAGTCGTGCTTTCAGCGTCCTGGGCGAGCCATACGGCTGATCCCGTGGGGGGCGTCGTGCGCGCTGGTCATGCTCGGCTGCACCACGCTCCTTGGCGTGGACGGCGAGTATCGGGACCAGAACCCTGATGCAGGGCTGGATGCGTCGAGCGGGGGCGGGGCGGGTGCTGGTGGCGCGTCGCAAGGGGGCCAGGGCGGAAGCGCGCAAGGCGGCGCTGGCCAGGGCGGAGGCGCGCAAGGCGGCGCTGGACAAGGCGGAAGCGCGCAAGGCGGCGCTGGCCAGGGCGGAGGCGCGCAAGGCGGCGCTGGACAAGGCGGAAGCGGCCAGGCTGGGTGCGGAGGGTGCTCGTTCCCGCACGCATCAGCGGACTGCTCCGGCGGGCAATGCACGATGGGCGCGTGCGACCCGGGGTATGCCGACTGCGATGCTCAGCCGAGCACTGGATGCGAGATCGACCTGACCTCTGATGTCATGCACTGCGGCAAGTGCACGCTCGCGTGCCAGTCCGCGCCCAACACCACGAGCACCTGCAGCAGCTCGACATGCAGTCTCGCATGCAGCAACGGGTGGAAGGACTGCAACGCCAACCTCGCCGACGGCTGCGAGAAGTCGGGAGCGAGCTACAAGGACGTGGTTCTCTCGGACGGGCCGATCGGATACTGGCGCTTGGGTGAGACGACCGGGACGACTTCAGCGGATGCATCTGGCCACGGGCACGACCTGACCTTTCACTCCGGGGTGAATCGGGGTCTTTCCGGGGCGCTATCCTGCGATGCCGACATGGCGGCCGGGTTCGTGAGCACTGCCAAGGGCTGGCTCGAGGCTGCGCCGGCCACCGCGCTGGAGCCTGCGTCTGCGCTCTCGATCGAGCTGTGGTTCCTGCAGACCGGCACGCTGAGTGCCAATGAGAAGGTGATCTACTACAGCTACTACAACGCAGACCCCTGGGGCTCGTGGGGATTCCAGCGATCCGGCTCCACCCAGAACGTGTTCGTTTTTGAGCTCAATCTCGGCAACAAGGCGAAGTGGCTCAACTCCACCTCCGTGCTGGCCAAGGACACCTGGTACCACGTCGTGCTCACCTACGACGGCGCGCTAATGGCGTTGTATCTGAATGGGGCGTTGAACGCCTCCATGGCAGCCACGGGGACGATCGGATACAACCATAGCGCGTACGGCCTCGCGGTCGGGGCGTGGGCGCTTCCGACGTCGTACTTCACCGGGTCCGTGGACGAGTTGGCTATCTACGACAAGGCGCTGAGCGCGACGCGAGTCTCTGCGCACTACGCTGCAGGAAAGCTATAGGATCTTCACGGGAGGATCGCGCATCGCGTAGGTGAGCAGGACGTCGAAGTCCCCGCAGGGGCTGGTGCAGTCTTTCCCCTTGGGCCAGGCCGCGCATTCGGAGACGATCCTGCGAACCGCTTCGTCGCCGGACATGCCCCAGACGCGGGCGCAGCGCACGGACGCAGGGCTGATGCGCTGTCCAGCAGATGCGATGAACGGCCCGTGCTGTGGCGCTGGGCATTCCGCGCGCAACCTCGATTGAACGACACGGTCGTCAAGCACGATTCTTCCTGTTGCCTGCGTGTGCCCCGTGTGCTGATGGGTGATCTGTACCGTGTCCGCACAGCCGACTGCGCGTCCGTACTCGTAGCGAAACACCGGATCAGGCCTTCCGTCACCATCCGTGTCCGCGAAACGTTCAATCACTCCGCCCGGATGCGGATACGTCCCGATGCGCCCTCTGGAGAACGTCATCAGCAGGTGCCGGTCGCCGTCGTAGCGCAGGAACCACTCTTCATGCCCGTCGCTGTCAAAGTCGAACAAGAGCGACCCTTCGGAAGACAGACGCGTGTCCAGGATCGGGCCGAGCTCCAGGGAGACCGAGCTCCCAGCCTCGCCGACATGCAGCACGACCAGCCTGCTGTTGGCCTTGGTGGGTTCCTTCAAGGGCAGCAGCGCAGCCACCCACATGTCACCGTGGGGGGTTCGGACGCAAACGGCTGACATGGCGTCAGGGGGCACGGGTGCTCCAGCGCATGCTTCGGGTAGGGCGCGCGCGGACAAGGACGAAGGCGCGGGCGCGCCGGCCGAGCTCATGACTGCGGCCTCTGGGGAGACGGAGGCAGGGGAGCTGGCAGGGATGGGCGGGGAGCTCGGGGCGGAAACACACGCTGCCACAGCCACGACGAACATTGCCGCGCAGGCTGGAAGCAGCGTGGGTCGAGGGGTCAGGACGGCAGACCGGTGCACCAGCGAGCTGACAGCGCGTCGAGGGCCAAGGTTCCAGCGCGAGGAACTGGCCCGCCGGAGGGTCCCGCTACGCGGTGCTGGTCATGGGCGGCGATGCGTGGCATTCTCCAGGAATGCGCGTTTTGATGGGAAACGCTGCCCTTGTGAGCATGGGAATGGTGTTCGCGTCTTCGGCGGCGCTTGCCCAGACCGCGGCGTCGCCAGTGGCGAGCGCGCAGACGATGCCGGCCAGCCCAGCGCCAACATTCGGTTCAGGTCCTCCGACCAAGACCGCGCCAGCCACGCTGCCCTACGACGGCGGCGAGGTTCCGTGGGGATATCGCATCGAGTCGCGTCCCCTGTACGAGCTGATGATTGCTGGGGGCGCGGTTCTGGTCGGCGGGGTGGTCCTTGTCTCCTACGCCGCGGTGAAGACGAGCCAGGTCTCGTGCGACTTCCGCGACGGCGAGAGTTGCGACTCTGAAAAGAATCGGTATCTGGTTCACGGACTGATCGGCAGCGGCCTGATCCTGACCGGGTTGGTCGTAGGGTTTGTCGGACTCGCAATCCGCAACGAAAAGCTCGTTCGCGACCCGTCCGTTCCAGCCATTTCGGGCCGTCCCAGCCGCCGGTTCGAGGACAGCGTTTCGATTGGAACCGTTGGAGTGTCAGGGCTTGGGCTGACCATGAGCGCGCGGTTCTGAAGAGCCCGAGCCCGAGCCCGAGCCCGAGCACGAGCACGGTTCAGAGGGGAGTCAGGAGTCCCTGCGTGATGCGTTATCCGCCGAGCGGACGCTGGGTCGTCAGATCGACCCGGATGAAGGGATACACCCTGCGATAGCCGCGTGGAGCGTTGCACACGATCCGTGCCGGGCCCCAGTTCGTCTTGCGAAACGCGCCATACGTCTGCTCCACGCACACGCAATGCTCAGAGCTCAGGACCAGAGACTGGCCAGCCGCAAGCTCCCCGTCGAACAACATGCGGTTGCCCGACCCGGCATCGCAAGGCATGACCACTCCATCCGCGATTCTCAACCGGATCGTGCCTGAGCCGGCGAGCGAGACGTACACGGGAATCTGCCCAGAGGCGGCTGAGTCGGCTCCAGACAGGCAGAGCGCCAATGCGACTGCCACGACGGGGAGACGGATTGCACTCTTCACGGCGTTCAACGGCAGTCTACCGGTCCGCGCTGTCGAGTGCCATCCGACGAATGTGGGACGAAGTACCTTGTGCCCGAAGTGCGTCGGGGGATCGCCGGGCAGATTCGACGCGACCTGCCGGATGCGATCAGCGCGATGTTGTCCATGGTTGAAGCAGCCGGCTGAAGGCCGGGGGCTGATGCAAGTCAGCTGCGCGGTTAGCCAAGCCCCCATTCGGGGGCTGACGGTCCGACGCGACGCCTACGGTCGAACTCACCACACCCGCGGGCATACAACGGAAGCGGCACGGCATTCGCGGCCTGAGCCAAAGCGCGCTCCGCTGCCGTGCCGAGTCTGGCAGGGCATGCCGTGCCCGGGCTGTGTCGAAACTGATCCCCCGACGGGTTTCAAGCACGCAGTACTACTCGCTCCAACGGTCGACGACGCGGCTTTGAGCCGAGACATCGACCCACGATCGACTTGCTGGTAGAGTGGCTCTCTTCCACCCCTGTTTCTGACCCGGGTTTCGGCGTTTTCGGCATGCGACCTCACACCGCACATGTTCTCGCGCTTGCGCTGCTCAGCCTCACCGCGTGCCGTCGTGACGAATCCGCCTCGCGGCCGGGATCGGTCCTGGCCGACGCCCATCCACCCGAGACCGCTGCTCCGGTAGCGTCATCTGCGCCCTCTGCTGTGTCTTCGTTGGCCGCGCCGACGCCTTCAGAGACTGCCAGCGCACCAAGCGCATGCGAGGACCTGGTGGAAGTGGGGGATGCGGGAGCGCCCAAGAAGCCGCCGCGATACGACGTGCTGGGCGTGGACATGTCCACCACGTCTGCGCTGCGTTCCGTGCGCGATGCGGGATACGCCTTCGTGATGGTGCAGGCAGGACTCGGGTCCCAGGCGAACAAGGACTTTGCGCGCAATTGGACCATGGCGCGTCAGTGCGGTCTGGCTCGCGGCGCGTACCACTTCCTTCACCCCGTCGGCGATCCCACGCAGCAGGCGGACCTGTTCGTCCGGCAGCTGGACAAGGACCTGGGCGAACTTCCTCCGGTGGTCGACGTGGAGCTGCCTCCTGGCTGCAAAGGGCCTTGTTGCGAGGTGAGCTGTGAGGCCTGGGCGTCGTCGACCTCGCGGTGGCTCGAACGCGTGCACAAGACGACCGGGCGCAAGCCGATGGTCTACACGGTGGAGGACTTCTGGAAGGAGTGCCTGTGCAACACGTCGAGGTTTGCGAACCATGGGCTGTGGCTCGCGGGCTACCCGACGTTCGACCTCAAGGATCGTCCGGGGTTTGGAGGGTGGCAGAAGTGGGTCATGTACCAGCACGCGGGCAATGTGCGTTACGGCCGCGCTGTGCTTGATCTCGACGTGTTCCGGGGCGATCGTGCAGCGTTCGACGCGCTGGTTGCCAAGACCCGAGTCGCGCCCACAGGTGTAGACTCACCCAACCCATGAACCTCGACGAAATAGAAGCATCACTGCCGTGGGGCTTGCACGACGCCTACCTGGAGAGGATGGCGATCGACTGGATCGAGCGGCGCCTGACCCTGGACGTACGGGTCATGATCACGGAGCACCAGGACATGGATCAGCTCGCCCGGATCACGGTCACTGGGCTCGTGTACTGCTCCATCGATCCACCCGAGATCGATCCTGCACGCGGCTACGAACCCTGCCCAAGTACCGGTCTGTGGATCGACGCTGGGAGCGGGGCCGCAAACGAAGGCGACAGAGCAAGAATGCCTGCCACCCCGCCCGGCTGCTTCCTGCATTGGCTCTTCGTGCAGGGCTGGAACCGCTGCATCCATGTGTGCGCCCGCGACGCGGAGCTCTCGTGGATTGAGCCCCATCCGGTTGCAGCTCGTGCGGAAACAAGGGCGCTGTTCCCGGGTGACGAGATCCCTGACCCTGGGGGCGGAAGTTCGTCGTAGCCGTCGAGTCCGGCCGACTCTTCGAGCCATCGCGTTCGCGCAGGGCGCCTGCTAGGGAAGGAACGACGCGGTGCGAAACGTCATCCGCGATATGCCGTTCGTCGTCGCGTCGAAAGGAATCATCGGTCCTGTTGGATTCGCAATCCAGCGATCCAGCCGATGCTGCCACATAGTAGTAGGATCCACGTCCACGACGACCGCCACGTAGTACGAAACTCCGGGTTGGAGCATTCCCCGATCCACAAGTCCAAAGTCCGTGACCCTTCCGCACCTGCGCAGGACGCCTTCCAGGTTCGGCGCACGCGCTTCCATGCTGGCTGCTCCGGATTGTGAAATCGATAGCCTGTAGTACTCGTCCCACACGTCGTAGACGATCCGGCAGGTCTTGATCGTCAGCGCGACAGGAAACGAGGTGCGGTCCTGGAAGACATATGCGCGCATCGAAACCGTCGTTGGGAGTCCGGACGCAATCAGCTTCGCATGGGACGGGACCAGCGCAGTCGAATAGTCAAACGTCGCCTTCACCAGAGACAACCTGGTTACAATAGTGGCATTCCGCGTGGGGAGCGATTGGGGAACCAGTCTGGCCTGCGATTGAGCAGGGCTCTGCTGCGCGAACGCGAGTCCGCAGAGTACTGCGAGCACCATGAGCGCACGGCTGGGGTAGCGAGCCACCATTCGACGTCATGGTATCACGCTTCGGGCCTTCGGACGACCTGCCCGTCTTGAGCCCGTTTTGTGCCTGTTTTGAGCTGCGTCGCAGAACGCTGGGTGCACGTGGCTGAAGGTGGTTGCCCGATGCTACGGGGCTGTGCTTGCGCTGCCCAGTCCCAGCATCAGCTGCACGTACGGCCCGGAAAGTCCCAGGGCAGGCCCGTCGGCCACCTTGCCGCCCGACATCGACCAGTCGGTCGTGTAGGGCACGAACAAGTATCCGCCTCGCACGCCAAAGGAGAAGAAGCCGGTGTGTCGTCGTGCCCTCGAAAACGCAATCCTGTAGTCGGCGCCAAGTCCGGCATCGAGCAGCAGCCCGCCCGCTGTCATGGACGCTTCTCTTGCCGGATTTGCCAGCACCTCGCCAAACGTCGAGTCACCCTTGCGCGACAGGTTCAGGGTCATGCCGCCGTAGCCGAATCCAACCAGCGGAAAGACACGAAAGCTGCCCGTGTCGATCACGGCGTAGCCGAATCGAAAAAGACCGAATCCACCCGAGAGCCGTTGCCGGCTGCCCGCCGTGTTGCGCGAACCGTCGAAGGGGAGCACCGCGTTGCCTTCGCCGCCGATGACGAACCGGTGAAACACGACCTGGCCGCCGCCACCGAGAGTATAAAAGTTGCGGCCGAATTCGGGATAGCCTTCGCTGCGCATGCGGTTGTTGATCGACGTCAGGTTCAGCCATCGGACGCCGCCCATGGCGAAACCTCCACCGCCGGCTTCGGGTTGGCCGCTGAGCACCGGGACGGGGGGCGCAGGAGCGTTGCCTGGAGTCGCCGCTGTTTGCGCAGCAGCTTGGCTCGATGCCGTCCATGCCACGAGCCCGATGCAGATGAAGTATTGGACGCTACGCACACGCATCTCGAATTCCTCCTCGCCGGTACCGCGATCGGTCTCCGGTCCTGTTCCGCCTCACCCCCTGGCTGCGGCCCCGGGACGACGACACACGTCGGCCGTGGGATGAGATGTCGGATGGGTGTCATGCGTGGCGTGGGGATGCGCTGAGTCGCGAGGTTGCGTTGCGGACAGATCGCGTCTTGGCGCTCGGTTGCCGTGGGCACGGAGAAACGACGGGTGGACGCGCGCAGGCTCGAGCGGCTATTGTGACTGTGCGTGGGTGGGGCCAAGAGCACGGCCTGGTGGATCGATAGCGGTAGAAGATGTCGATCGCGAAGGGTGCCGCGCTCTTGCTCGCGGAGAAAAGCGCGACCGGCCGCATCGCGCTTCGGGAGTTCTGGATTCGCCGCGCGCGATGGCTCTTTCCGGCACTCCTGTCGCTCATGCCGGCGATCGCAGTCTACGCGCTCGTGTTCGCCCGGCGCGACGAGCTCGCCGGGATCCGCGGCGATGCGTTGGCGACGCTCGGCTACGTGGCAAACTGGCGCGCGATCCTTTCGCACAAGAGCTACCTGGAGCTCTTCGTTGCACCATCGCCTCTCGAGCACACCGGGAGCCTGTGCATCGAAGAGCAGTTCTACCTCGTTTGGCCAGTCATCGTCGCAGTCGTGCTTCGCTTGTTGGGACGACGCGGGCTCGCCGCAATCTCGATCCTCCTCGCGGTGCTCTCGATCGCCGCGATGGGACATCCAGGGCGCCCGTCCATTTGCGGTGGTCGTGTTGAAGCAACTCGAGAAATCGGCTTCGTCACATGTTGCACCGAGCGCCTCGACGCAGTTGTTTCGCGCATGGCGATGATGAGACTGGCGCCCGTAGCGTTCCTGGCGTGTTGGCGGGGATCCCCGCAAAGGTAAACCTGTGATGCATGATAAACCATTGCGGTTTATTGTGCATCGTGGGTACATTGTGGTTGCCATGAAGACGCCTCCCGCGCTTGAAGCGTACCTCGCAGAGATCCTCGGGGTTGCGCCCACTGTACGTAGCCTCTCCGCAAGCGAAGCAAACCGCGCGCCCTTGTTCGTGCGCTCGGCCTACAACTTCGCCGAGGTGACGCTCTTCGGGCAACGGGTCATCCTGGGTGTTCGTCGTGACGACGGCGGCGAGTCCACGCCTGGCGAGTACGCCAAGCAGATCGCTGTGATCCGAAGCGCCTTGGGGGCACGGGTCGCATTGGTGCTGCCGCGTGCGGCCCCATACTTCCGCAACCGCCTGGTGAGGCAGGGCGTTCCATTCCTCGTACCCGGAAGGCAGATGTTCTTGCCGTTCCTGGCAGTCGACCTTCGCGAGCGGGAACCCAGGTTGCCGAAGGAGCGCGGCCCGAGCTTGTCGGCGCCAGCGCAAGCGCTCCTGTTGCTTCACCTTCTTGGGCATGCGGTAGCAGGTCGCCCGCTCAAGGAGGTGGCCTCGGATCTCGGGTACTCGAACATGACGCTGACCAACGTTGCGAACGAGCTTGAGAGGTTGAACCTTTGCGAGGTCGTCCGTGATGGCCGTACGCGTCAGCTGGCGTTCGCGCAGCGAGGCGCTGACCTCTGGAGGCGCGCCTTGGACCACCTGACCAGCCCTGTGCGTGCGCGCCGATGGATTCGTCGGACGAAGACCAAGCATCCCAAGTTGCTGGCCGCTGGGATGACCGCCCTCGAACGTTACGCCGAGATCGCCGATGATCGGCTCCCCACGTTCGCCCTGTGGCAACACGAGTACCGTCGTCGTCTCGAACGTGGCGACATGGTGGGATGCGAGAGCGCCGACGAGGCCGATGCCGCCGTCGAGAGCTGGACATACGATCCCACCCGACTGGTCGACGGAGACTGCGTGGACCGGCTCTCGCTGTACCTGGCGCTCCGCGACACGACGGATGAGCGCGTTCAGAAGGAGTTGAAGAGGATGCTGGGAGAAGTGAAGTGGTAGTTGGACTTCAGCGGTTCCGAGAGCACTTTCGGAGCTTCGACAACGCCTACGTTCTCATAGGCGGCGCGGCATGCGAAGCGTGGATGTTGAGCAACGCGCTCACGTTCCGAAAGACAAGAGACCTCGACATCGTGCTGGTCGTCGAAGCTGTGGACTCGCGCTTCGTAGGACGTTTCCGGGACTTCGTCGAGGCAGGCGACTACGAGGAGCGCGTCCGTCAGCAGACGGGCGAGCGGGAGTACTTCCGTTTTGTGAAGCCGAAAACCGCTGACTACCCCTTCATGCTGGAGCTGTTCTCCAGAGCCCCCGGAGACCTCGAGCTTTCCCTGGGGCAGAAGATCGTGCCGGTCGCTGTCGATGCCTCGTTCGTAAGCCTATCGGCGATCTTGATGGATGAGGGCTACTACGAGCTGGTGGTGGCCACGCGCTACGAAGCCGACGGGGTTCCGATGGTCGGGGTCGATGGCCTGATCCCGCTCAAGGCGCGTGCTTGGCAGGACTTGAAGGCGCGCAGCGAGGCCGGGGAGAAGAGGAGCCTCCCTACCCAATGCCGCTCCCCCGCTAGTCCGCGCCCGCGTCGCACGGGCCCCCGGTTGCCCGTTGCCTCCCTCCGATCGCCAGCATTTCCCTTCGGATAGTGAGCCCCTTGCATGTCGGATCCTGCCGACCGTGAGCCTCGCAGCCGATTTCTACTGCCCGGTCCATGGTCCGGATCGCGGCTTCCTGTTTACCTTGTAGACCGAGTGCCAACGCGAGGCACTCGTACGGACGAAAGCGGTCGCGATGGCGGATAGGCAACTTCTGCTCACGCACTTCCATCGCCTTCCTGCAGTAAGGTTCGGCATCGGCACCGCGCTTTGTGTCCGTGTAGATCGCCCCGATGGATTCGTAGGAATTGGCTATCCCCTCTGGCCCGTCTTCCGCCGCCAGCCTCATCGACAGTAGTTTCTGGTGCATTGCAAGGGCCGCATCGAGATTGCCTCGGATTTGTTCGAGCACGGCAATGTTGGAACGGGCGTTCAACGCGAGTGAGTGCATCTCGCCGTACTCGGAAGCAGCGATCTCGAAGACACGCCGGTTGGCCTCGATCGCCTCGTCGAACCGCTTGAGTTCACCGAGCGCCACGGCCCGCCTCGTGAGCACCATTGCAACGGCGATTGGCTCCTCGGGGATACTCTGGCGTGCCCACGACTCCAGTTCGGCGAGCGAGGCCGGGCGATCCTCGTGCCGCTTCGCGTAGGCCAGCGCACCGTCTGCGGTGAGCGCCGCGTCGAGTGCGTCCGCCAGCATGCCCTGCCGGCGAAAATCTGCGGCGGCCTGTCCCAGCGACCCCAGCGCTTCATCGGCTCGATGGAGGCGCGACAGCGCCCCGCCGTGGGCCATTGCGGCGCGGGCCCTTAACGGAACCGCCAGGGACGACGATGGGCCGATGAGGGGTGCGATCAGCTCCAATGCCTTGGCCGGATCCGAACGCGAGACTGCTAGGGAGGCCTCAACTCGAAGGCTCGGAGCGTCGCCCCTGACGAGCAGGCTCGCGGACAGGTCGCACGCCTCCTTTTCCAGATCGAGATTGCGGTTCGCCCACACCTCGACGGCATTGTCATCGAATCCGAGATCCAGGGTCGGTGTGACCTTGCAGCTTCGCGCCATGATCCGGACACGGGTGAGCGCTTGGGGGGCAGCGTGCCCGGCCCGCGTGCCGTGGGTTGCAGTGAGAGCAAGCGCACGCTTCAACAGCGATGTCACCGTGCGTCGGCATGGCGAGTCGGGGCTCTCGCTGAGGATCCGATCGATCGACGTCGCCATGCTCTGAATGCGCGCCGCCTCGTGCCTTAGGTAGGGAGAGTCCGATTTCGCCAGGGTAGCTTCGAGTCCCTCGTGCGCACGCCGAGTCTGGTTCGCCGGAGCTCCCGGTGGTGACGTGGCGGGCCCGGACGCTGGCGTGCAAGCGGCGGCGACGGTGACAACAAGGATGCTCACTGCCTGAAGTCGTCCCACAATCTTCATGGTGCACAGTATCCGACCTTTGCGCGGGCAACTTCAAGGATCAGAGCCGGCAACGGGGCGGCAAGCGAGGACGCCACGGCAAGGCTGCCTGCCACTCCGCCAGAATGCTTCCTGCTCTGGCTCTTCGTGACCGGCTGGAACCGGTCATCCATGTGTGTGCCTGCGAGGCGGAGTTCTCATGGTTGGAGACCGCTCCGGTTGCTGCTGGTGCGGAAGCAAGGATATCCGATCGGCGACTCGAGCCATTGCGTTCGCGGAGAGGGTCAGCACGAACCTTTGACGCACGTACCCTGACAGCAGCCGGCGTAGGCGGCGTTGCATTCCTCGCCCTGACTCATACCTGCATCGCAATTGCTGCACGCGACGTGGTCGGCCGGTCCTGCTTGCGGCAGGCAGCAGCAGTAGCTGATGTATCCGCATACGTACGTCGGCCCGAGGCAGCAGTAGGCTGAATGGTAATCGTTGAACTCGCACTTCGCGTCGATGGCGCCGTCCTGAGTCGGCTCCGTCTCAGAGGTCGCGTCAGCGGTGTCGCCACTTGCGTCCACCGTTGGGGGCGGAGCCGGGGTTGTGCTCACTCCGCCGCCGCAAGCGGGGATGGAGGCTGCTGCCAACAGGACGACACCAGCAACGAGGTGCGCACGAGTCTTCATGTTCACTCCCCTTTGACCCGCGGCCGAGCTCCGCGGGACCTGATCATGATACGGCGCGTAGGGAGCACGCGGCAAGCGGCGGGCCCGGCTTGCATGCTACCGGACGAGCGGCGGAAATCGAGGTAGCCGTCGTTCACCTCTCACCGGGTGGCCCAAGCTGGCTCGGAGGCGTGGTCGTTCCCAAGCCGGTGGCCGGTCTGCACCGGCAGACCTGACATCCGCGTGACTCGTCGTGGGCTCCACGCAGCAACCGGTCACAGAGCCCAGCGCAGGAGCCGGATAACTGCCGCTTCGTGCGCGATGCCGCTGCTTACTTCGCGGTGGCTGCACAAACGGATCCGTGCGGTTTCCTAGGGTACGAACGACGCTGTGCGAAACGCCATCTGGGACCGGCTGCTCGTCGGCGTGTTGAACGGAATCATCGGTCCTGTTGGATTCGCGATCCACTGATCCACCCATGGCCAAAACGACGGCCAAGTCGGATCCACGTCCACGACGACCGCCACGTAGTACGAAGTCCAGGGCTGGAGTACTGAGCGATCCACAAGGCCAAAGTTCCGGACGCTCCCGCACCTGCGCGAGACGCCCTCGAGGTTCGGTGCGGCCGTGTCCATCCGGGCTAGTCCGGCTTGTGAGATCGATATCCTGTAGACCTCGTCCCACACGTCGAAGAGGATTCGGCAGGTCTTGATCGTCAGGGCGATAGGTAACGGGTTGCCGTCCTGGAAGACGTACGCGCGCATCGAAACCAGCATTGGGAGTCCGGACGCAAGCCTCTGTGCATGGGCCGGGACCAGGGCAGTGGAGTAGTTGAACGTTGCCGTGACCCAAGGCTGTGCCCAGGAGATGGTGGCGTTCCGCGTGGGGAGCAATCGGGGAACCATTCTGGGCTGCGATTGAGCAGGGCTCTGCTGCGCGAACGCGAGCACGCAGAGTACTGCGAGCACCATGAGCGCACGGCTGGGGTAGCGAGCCACCATTCGACGTCATGGTATCACGCTTTGGGTTCTTGGACGACGGGTCTGCCCGAGTGCGGGGGGCGCGACGTCTCACAACGAAGGATGCGTGCGCTGGTCACGTCGTGCCTGCCGGGGTTTGGTCATCATCGGGGCGGCGGGAAACCCGCGCTCCGCGTCTGGGACTTCGACGTGGTGCATGCGCGGGCGGAAGCAGGCGAAGGCCCGGTCGATCCACCCTTGCCCGACCACGCGCGTGTTCCAATCGAGCCCGACGACACTGCGGAGCAGTCGCCGCTCGATGCACGGGTCGTCTGGCTGAATCAGCGCATTACGTCGCTTCCGGACCAGGTGGAGCTTACGCTTCTCGACGAGCCCGAATGGGCCGACTCGAAGCTCATTGGATCGATGAGGTATCGGCCCGCGGCAGGTGCGTCCGCGCGTGCACTGCAGCCCCTGGCTGACGTAGCATGTGCGCATGCCGTTGCGAGCGCCGCGGATTCGCCGACCAGCTCTTTGCGAGCGTCGTGACGATGCGGTGCTCCTGGTCTGGGACGATCCTCCCTACTGGGTCGTGGTTGATCGCGAGGCTGGCGAGTTGCTGCTGTCGTTGGACGGCACGCGCACCATCTCCGAGGATGCGCGCCGGCAGCTCGCCATGGTGTTAGACGACACGGAGCGTCTCGGGATTCTGGTAGACAGCGCCGTCGCATTCCCCGAGCCGATGCCGTATCCGGAGCCGCTGCTGGAGAACATCTCGATCAACATCACGCGGCAATGCAACCTGCGCTGCACGTTCTGCTACCTGCTCCCTGACCTGCAACGCCGCTCTGCACTGGGCGGCGAGGTCGAGGCTGAGGATGTCGCAGGTTTCATCGGGCGATCCGCACCGATCAGGCAGCATGGCACGAGCGTGACCATTCTGGGTGGAGAGCCTCTCCTCGCGCGCGACAAGGTCGTGGCGATCGCCAAGGCGTGCCACAAGCTCGACCTCCCCTGTCTCGTATCCACGAACGGCCTGCTTGTGGACGACGACTTCGCTGATGCCGCACGAAATGCGAGCCTGGAGGTGCAGGTCTCGATCGACGGCGCTCGACCCGAGACGCACGATGCGATCCGCGGCACAGGCACGTTTGCGAAGGCGCTCGCAGCGACGAGACGGCTGGTAAGCCGCGGCGCACGCACCGTGTTGAGCATGGTCTGCCACGCAGGCAATGTGGGCGAGCTGGAAGATTTTCTCGAGCTTGCTCGTTGTCATGGCGTGAAGGATGCGCGCTTCATCCCCCTGAAGAGGATGGGAGGCGGCGCTGCCCATGGTCCGGTCGCCTGGGGACAGCTGCTCGAGGCGGCATCTGATGTCTTCTCGCGCAAACCGCATCTCCGATCGGCATCGTGCAGGGACGCCATCTCGATTCTTGCGGCCGCGTGTGGCCGATCGTGTCGCCGTGCATCGTGTGGCACCGGGTGCCAGACCTTGCTCATCGACGCCGACGGCTCGGTATACCCGTGCCTCAACACGGCGCGTCCGGAATTGAGGCTCGGGAACCTTCGCGAACCCGGATTCGATCCCATCGCGATGTGGCGATCCGAGCAACTCGATCGCTACCGCCGGGAGACCGCGGTCGATGCGGTCGAAGGCTGCGCAGCGTGCGAGGTCCGGCACTGGTGTCTCGGAGGGTGCCGGGGCGAGTGCCTGGAGTTGGCCGGCAGGTTGACGCACCCACCCTGGAACTGCGAGGATCTGAAGCGAAGCATCGTTGAGATGTTCTGGCTACTGTCGTCGGACCCATCGTGGAACGCGGGCGGCGACGCGGCGTGCAGGGGATGACGGCGCGATGAGGGTCCTTGGCAGGAGCATGATCGAAACGCACGGCAGGCTCTTGCACGTGGGGTATCTGGCCGCGTCCACACCGAACCCGGCCGTGGGGTTGCCCTCGCTGCTCGTGATCTTGCTCGGCTTGTTTGCGTTCTCGATGGCGTTCGTGAGGCGCACAAGGTGGCGCCGGGCTCTCGCCGTCGCTGGGGGCGCCCTTGTGCTCGGAGGAGTCGGCGGGTCCTGGTGGGCGTATGTGCACCAGATCTTCCAGCATCCCGAGTACGTCACCGTGGGCCGGATTGTCTTCCTCCAAGACAAACTCGTCACCTCAGGCGAAGGATTGCCGGCAGACATCCGAGCGGCTGTGCTTCGATTCGAAGTGAACCCGGAGTTCGCAAACGACGGATGGGGTCGTTGTATGCGCTTGGAACGAGGAGCCAATTCTGGCCCCACGATTCGTAGCGCGGGTCGCGACGGCGTGTTCGGCACCGAAGACGATGTGACGACGGCAAAGGCCTTGGGAAGCAAGTGGGGTAGTGGGATGTCGCCTGAAGCTCCGAGGTCTGCGCCCACGGACGACTCCGCGCTTCCAACAATTCCGGACCGGTGACCGCGCGTTGGTCGCGCCGCCTTCCCTGAAACGATTCGGAGTAGTGCATGCCGCCGCGACCGGCATCACTTCCTTGATGGCAGCGGCGGCAAGGGCGATGGCAGCGAAGGCTCGGGATCACTGAAAGCCGTCGAGCAGACGCGCGCTCAGGGCGGGCCGGCCGAGAAGGCCGCGCGTCTACTTCGTGGGGCGTTCGCGCTGAGGATGGATCGTCTCCCCGCGCTCCAGCATGGTCACAAGTTGCTCGATGCGCCGAGCGCGGGTCTCCGGCTTCTTGGCAGTCTGTACTCGATACAACACCGCATAGCGGTTCGCGCTATTGAGCTTCGCAAAGAAATTCTTGGCGCGCGCGTTCGCGGACAGTGCCTTCCGGAGGTCCTCGGGCACCGTCGACGACCGCGCCGAATCGTACGCAACCGACCAGCGTCCGTCGGCTTTCGCCCTCTCGACCTCGGCCAGCCCCGGCGCGTGCATCTTGCCCGCTTCGATCAGCGCCGTTGCCTTGTCGCGATTGATCTTGGACCAGCCGCTGCGGGCCGTGCGCGGCGTGAATCGCTGAAGCCACGACGTGCCGTCGTTCCCGCGTTTCTGCCCGTCGATCCATCCCCACGTCAGGGCGACCTCGAGTGCCTGCGGGTAGGTGAGCAGGGGGACGGTCGCGCCCTTCTTCGCGAGATGCAGCCAGACGCCTTTCGAGGAAGCGTGGTGCTTCTTCAGCCAGGCAGACCACGCCCCGGCGTCGGGAAGGGCGAGCGCAGGGTCCTCGTCAGCAGAAGTCACGTGCCGGGTCATGGTGTTGCGGTTGTCCGTCGCCCAGTGCCTACGCGACGGACCCCGCGTGCTTCTCGCCCACAACTGGTGTTACCCGGACGATCCAGCCGTTACGCCTGCGGTGGTACTTTTGGTGGTACTCGACGAGGCTTGAGTACCACCCGCTCGCCCTAGCCCCAGCCCCATGTCGAAGGGATCCACGTGCCTGATGCGGTGCCGCCGAGCACGGGGTTCAGGAACGCTTCGACGGCGCGTGCAAGGGTCGCGAGATCTGCCCAGCGCAACTCGTCCTCCTCGGCCATACGGGCGTACGCCGCGGTCCACGCGAGCGGGGGCTCGGGAAGCGAAGGCGGAAGGCTTGCTTGAAGGCGGCGGCGGTCGCGTACTGGTTCACGCGGCCCTCCGGCGCGCGCGAATCACCTTCAGGTCCTCATTGCTGATGAGCCCGCGAGCGCGCGCCAGCCGAACGGCGGCGTCGATGAACTCGGGAGATACGTGCGCGTCCACGCAGTCGCAGAGGGTCCGAAGGACGCTCGTGACAGGCACGGCGCCCATCTCCGCGCGCTCGGCCTTCGGAACATCGCCGTGATGTAGAACGACTCCTTTGGGTACACGAAGCCGCCGTTTCGCCCAGGCAGTCGGCAGGGTCAGGTGCGCCTTGCGAGGGAGAACGTCGGAGAGGTTGTGAAGCATCAGGGCGGTCTCATACGAGAAAACGCCCTCCTGACCCGACCAGAGCCAGAGCGTTGCGAGATCTTCGTGCTCCCCGGCCGGGAAGTGAACGATGCGGTAGACGCCCCGTCGAACGCGCACGATCCGCCCATTCTTGAGGTACTTCAGAAGGAGCTGGGGAGAGTATCCGGCCTGAGCGCCCTGCCTGGTGGTGAAGTGGCCCTCCTGGCCGACCGCGATCTCGAAGAGGCGGTCCCAGTTCGGGGCGGGTTCAGCGCGGGGAGTCACGACACTGAACGTAACCGACGGTTTAGTTTTGTGCAAACGCTCTTGTAAACCCTGGGTTTAGTTTTGTGCTTGCCGGCCCGGGCGGCGGAGACCCAATGCTAGGTTGTCTCGCGTAGTCCGATCTAGAGACCACGCAGCTCGACATCAAGTTCCGTGCGGGCACAGGACCGGTGACATGGCTCTCCTCGCGTTGATCATCCTCGTCTGCCTCCTGGTCTTGGCGGGGAGATCCATCCTGGCCGCCGCCAGACTCCTTTGGGGTAGAGCGCTCCCTCGAAGGCGCATGAACGTGCTCATCGGTCTGCTCGTCGTTGGCGTCTCGCTCGGACTCTATCTCTCGGTCGGCTGCGTGTGGTCGTCTGAGCACCTGCGAGTCTTTGGATTCCCGCTGCCCTGGGGCGCGTGGCAGCGAAGCTCGGGCGGCCAGTGGTTCGACTACGTGTCGCCCTGGAGCATCCTGTTTCCACCAATCAATTTCGTTCTGTGGGTTGGGGCGGCAGTAGCGCCGATCACGATCGGGGAGTGGCGCAGGAAGCGCGGACCGGACTTGCTCAAGAGGACAGTTCACGGGGAAGAAGCTCCGAAAGAAGATGGACCCCGAGGTGACAACGAGCAAGGCGGCGCTGGATGAGCAGACGAAGATGATGCGCTCCGCAAGGTTGTTCAGCAGTTTCGGGTACACGATGGTCCTGCCCACGTTGAAGCCTGAGGTAGCCGGTCTCGTATCCGAACGAGAGAAGCGACTTCATCGAAGCGTTGTTGGGGCCGTGGGAAGGTGGTGGAATCGGCGCAAGTCGTGGAGACAACCACCGGGCGGTGCCGGTGCGGTTGCATCACATGTCGGAACAGCAGCGGAAGCCGAGCCAGGCCGCGTACGTGGTGCGGTTGAACGCGAGGACGTTGCTGTAGTCGCAGCGCAGGAAGGGGGCATCGTAGATAACCGCGCCGCCCCGAACGCGGCACCAATCAAATTGCCCGGTCGTTGCGGTGCACGAGTCTTCAAGCTCAAATACGTTCCCGCTCAGGTCATAGACCCCGGCGTACCCGCCTATCAGCGACTGACACCCCGTCAGGCTGCCCACCGGCACCGTCGAGCTGCTCTTGTCCGACCCGTTGCACTTCTGCCCATCGTACGTGTCACCATAGGGGTAGTCGTTCACGTCGTTTGACGAACACGCATTGAACCACTCGCTCTTCGTCGCATCTGCGTAGTCATCGTATCCGTTCGATCCTCCCCCAATCTTCCCGCACAGCCGTTTGCCCACGGCCTTGCAGTAGGCGTCGGCATCGCACCAATCCACGCACACCACAGGGTGGTCTCCCTCCGTGGCTGGCGGCCATACGCAGCGCGGCTTGAATGCGTCCACCCCGGCCTTCCATGAACAGGCAGGCAGTTGGCCCCCCGTCGTCGGGTTTGTCCCAAGCCACGCTGCATACTGAGCCCGCGTCACCTCCGTGGCGTCGATGGAATACCCGCCCGCGATCGGAACCAGCTTCGCCACGCAGAACTTGTTGTTGAAGCACTGCTCCAACGAGCCGCATGTGGTGGTGCCGCAGCCAGTGGTTCCTCCGCTGCCACCTGTCCCACCGTCCGGCCCTGCATTGCAGGTGCACGTGGGGCAGCCGTTCTTGTCTACGGCGATGCCTGCATCCCCGCAGTTGGGCGCGCATCCGAGCCCTGGGCACCCGTCGAACGCCGTGCTGCCACCCGTGCCCCCGGTACCGCCCACGGCTGCGTCGTGGCCCGATCCACCTGCTCCGATGACCTCTTGATCCTCGACAACCTTCCCCCCGCACCCGTGCATGCAGCACGCAGCCAGGATGGCCATGTTCGCGATCGTCATGGTGCGGGTCGTCGTCATGGCGAGACCTTGCCCTCTACGATCTGGATCATACCATCGACGCGGGCGAATGCTGACGTGTACCATCGAGGGGCCACCGGATGGTCCGGCAGCACATGGCGGGTACAGAGAGGTGCTCATGCGTGTGAAGCGCCCTGCTTTGATCGGCCTGCAACCGTGCCCTCGTTGTCGCCGCCATGTTCGTGTCGAAGAGCATCGGTGCATCTTTTGCGGCGCGACGCTCGACCCCGAGACCGCTCGCCACTCATTGCGAACGGAGCTTGTGCAGGCTGCCTTCGCATCGGCCGTGCTTGGGGCCATGCTGGCCTGCTCACAGCCTCGACAGAACGTGCTGCTTCCCCCTGCTGCGATCCCGGATCAGGACGGCGGGGAGCATCCCGCACCAACGGTCGATGCATCGGCTGAAGATGTTCAGGACGCTCCAGACGCAAGCCAGCCGAACTCGGATTCGGAGTCTGACTCCGAATCGCTACAGGACGCGATGGACTCAGGGCGACCTCTGATGGCGTCCATCTATTCGGGTTGTACGATATGGATTACCGCAGTCATCCCCTTCGAGAAGTCCACGGCCAAGATCGTGGGCATGGGCTTCACGACCATCATCGCGGTCGCCCACGGTCTCGATGAGCACTCAATCGAAGAAGTCGAACTGCGCGCTTTCGATGACCCTGACGATCGCAAAACGAAGCCGTGGCTCGCAACCGAGCGGGCGAACAAGGTGCGAAAGGAGCTGCTTGCCCTGGGCATTGCTCCGGGTCGCGTGCGGGTTTCCAAGCAGGTGCGCGTGGTGAAGCCAGGGGAGCCATGTGGAATCGAGTTCGCGATCACCAAGATCGCCAAGAACGCGCGTTGCTCCATCGGCGGGCCTCGCTAGTCTTGCGCTCGGGCTCGTGATCACCGAGACCCTGCGCATCGCCACAAAAACGAACTCGTAGGCGTGAGTGGCTTCGAACCACCGACCCCTACCGTGTCAATCTTGGCACCGGAGGGCTTTGGGCGTGTTTTCAAGGGGCTACGATCGCTGGTTGCGCTTGACCACCCCGTCCATACCCCGTCCGCTGGCCAAACCCCGTCCATGACCCCGTCCATATTCGGGAACGCCCGTTGACTTTTGACCCCGAAAGCCTACACTACCTTTTGACCCCATAAGTGCAGCCCAAGGAGCCAGCCGGTGACAGACGACAGCGAAGACATCGATCTCGGGGAGGCGCTCGGAGCATCCGACGCAACCTCCACGCAGATGCTCACGTTGTACATCCCGAACAAGGACCGAGACGGAAACGAGTTCGGCTCCCAACGCAGATGGGTGCTCAAAGCTGCGGATCTTCTGGCTCAGATCGGCGGCGGTGTGACGGTCATGCCCGCTTGCGAAGGCGGCTGGTTGAATGAGGCAACCGCACAGGTGATCTGGGAAGCGCCGGTCGTCGTGTACACGTACATCAAGCCGGAGCCCTTCTTGAAGGGACTTCCGAAGCTTCGGACGTTTCTGCATCGCCTGGGTCGAGAAACCAACCAGGGAGAGATCGCTGTCGAGTTCGACGGCAACTTCTACAGAATCACGACGTTTGATGCCGAAGGAGCAGCGCCATGATCAAGGTGAAGAGCAAGACGCTTCCGAAGGTGGAGGTTCGTGGCCCGTCTTTCGATCGGGTTGATGGCTCGGTGGTCGCGGATGCCCTCGGCGCGCAACAGGTGGATGCGAAGGTCGCAGCGAAGCAGGGGCCAATCGCCTTGTTCGGTCTACGGCAGGCTCTGGTCGAACGTTTGAAGTCGTCGGGCGGGCGTCCTGGGCTTGGGGTCAGCCGTAGGCAGAAGATCCCCCTCGAAGAAACGGACTGGGAATTGTTGTGCAGACTCTCCGAGCTGCTCTCGGATGACGATGTGCATCCGACGCCGGGGCAGATTGCAAGCGAGCTGTTGCATCAGAGGTTGCGGCAAGTGCGTGATGGTATCGAACACGCGGACGCCGATCGGCTTCGAGAGGAGCTGGGTAAAGTTGGGATGAAACGCCGGGCGACCGGTTGAGTGCGGAGCCCCGCGACGATCTCTGGCTACATGGACGAAGACGACAACGTGTTCAGAGATCGATCTCTCGACGACAGCCTAAGCCGGTCCTTCGACTCGCGCAATTTCTGCCTGACTGTGAACCTGCGTTCCGTTCCCAACCCATCGAGCAGAGCGGAATCGGAACGGAGCCATCCGGGCGGTGTTTTGCCCAGCAGGGCTGATGTGCCGGGTTGAGTCTCGAAGCGCAGGACACGACGCAGTCCTCCTCGCTCCCAAGTGGTACTCGCTGGTGGTACTCGCGTTTCCCAGCGTTACGAAGTGGTACTCGCCATGAAAAAAAGGCGGGTCAGCTTGTCGCCGAACCCGCCTGATTTCCCGCTGATCTTTCGTAGGCGCGAGTGGTTTCGAACCACCGACCCCTACCGTGTCAAGTCCGGTCTTTGACGCCAAACGCCGTGAAACTGGCTCGATTCGCACCGCGAGCCCTTTCGCAAAACGCGAGGGAAACGCTGGGAACGCCCAGGGCGTGACAATTGCGGGTGACAGAACGGCCCCCCATCCGGACCCTGTAGCCCTCGCCCTCGCTGCCGCAGTGCAGGCCACCGCGATCGCCGTCCAGGCCAGGCCGACGGAGCAGAACATGCGGACGCTCGAGCTTGCGGTGGACGAGCTCCGGGCCTGGCGCGAGGGCGCCAACGTCAGGAGCCTCGCCGTGGTGCGCGGGAGCGGGTAGGCTGGCAGACGAACGCCCAGCCGTGGACAAGACGACCGGGCGTCCAAGGTGGACCGTGAGTAGACGATCCGAACGCAAGACTACAGCGAAGAAGACCAAGCGCAAGCCTTCGATGCGGGGCGACGTACTTCGCGCCCTGCTTAGCGCCGAGCAAACGGCCGGCATGACGAAGCGGCTGCGGTTCTCCGGCCAGCTCGCTGAGCGCTACGCGGACGTGGAAGCTGTCACGCGCGCGGTCATGATCGCGCTCGCGACCAAGGACCAGCAGCAACTCGGCAAGATGGCGAGGGAGGCGAACCGCTACCTGCAGGGGTATGGCACGGACGTGATCGGATTCGATGGGCGTCGAGTGTCGAGGGAGGAGTACTCCGAGCAGTGCCGCAGACTTCGAGCGAACGAGAGTGTGGAGAAGCCTGTCGACATGCTCGCGATCGGAGGCCCGGTGCGCCTCGGCAATCGCGAGCCGGATGCCGTGCGCGTTCAGGCCTGTTTGATGCGAACTATGAAGGGGGACCGGAGCGAGCCATCGCGGCGAGCGTCGCTCGCAAGATTGCTGACCGCGCACTTCCTCGGAGCACTGGTTGGGACCGAGGACCTCAAGCGCGATGTGGAGAGCAAAGCGCGCGTCAAGGTGTGGCGACACGTGCGGCGCGCGGATGTTGTCCTTCTCTCGGTAGGTGATGCGAAGCGGGCCGGCGCATCCGTCGACATGAGCGTGCCGTTCGAATCTGCGAAGGCGAGGGCGATCGAGGCTGCATTCTCGAAGGTGCTCTGGACCGACGCTGGCCAGGACGATGAAACCGTTGCTCAGAGCCTTGTCATCCACGGACTGATTGCCCTGGGCTACCCGTCCCGCTCCGCGTACTCCGCCTTCGAGACATCGGCGACGACAGAGAAGCGCCGAGCGCTGGACTCGTAGCCGCAGAACTGCAGGCGCCTTCCGACAACCCGCGACGTGTCGGAACGCGGTTCCGACAAACGAACTTGTGTCGGCAGGACCGCACGGCCTGCACTCTGCTGTGCAGACTGCGTGCATGGACCGAATCCCAGCACACCTGATTCGAGCGATTGCAGTTGAGGCTTGCCGAGACCCGCGCAGCGTTCGCGCCGTCCTGGAAGGGCAGCACACGCATTCCACGACGGTTGCCGGTGTGCTTCGCGCGATGCGAGCGCTGGGGTTGGGGCACCTGATCCCGGAAGGCCTTCGATCGATGGAGCCGCGTGCAGCCTGAGGAACCCCACAAAGCGCGAAAACCGCAACACCTTGGCAGGGGGCGCGGTTTCGCAGGACGACGACGATGAAAAACTTACGTCAAGAAGCTACCGAGTGCAAGGGCCCCGCGGTCGCTGTGCTCGACGTCTCGCAGCTCGAGCAGCTCATGCGTCGCGTCGTGCGCGAGGAAGTCGGGGAGCCGGCCCCCGCCAAACGGCTGTTGTCGGTGTCGGCGCTCGCCGAGATCCTCGACTGCGGACACTCGACCGTTCGCCGGATGATGGGCCTGGGCCTGCCCCACGTGCGCTTGGGCGAGTCGCCCAGGTTCGAACTCGACCAGGTCCTGGCGTGGCTCCGCTCGCAGCCCGGGGCAACCACACCGCCACGATCGAACGTGCTTCCCTTGCGGCGGAGGGGCAGCCGATGAGCGAGGCCACCGTAGATCGCGTGCTGGTGTCCCTCGACCGCGGCAAGCAGGGGAAGGAAGCCCTACGCCTCGTGCACACAGCGGACGGCAAGCTCGCGTTGCACCGATACTGGCTCGATGCCGAGGGCGTCTGGCAACGTGGGGCTGGCGTGTGGTTGCTCACTCAGGAGCTCGCGCCGGTCGCCTGCGCGCTCGTGCAGGCCCTGAACTCGAAGCCGCGCCACGGGCAGCGTCGCGGACACAGAAAGACCGGCCGATGAGCTTCGACTTCGCCCGCGCCTATCGGTTGATCTGGTCACCGGAGTGCAAGCTGTCGCTGGCACGTCGGGCGATTCTGACCGTCATTGTCCGGCACGCCGATCAAAGGACGGGCGATCGACTGCGGAGCAAGGCGCGCATCGGCACGCGTCGGATCTGCGAGTGCACCGGAATGTCCGGCCGCGCCGTTGTCGACAACACCATGGATCTTCCGGCCCGCAAGGGCAGCGGGGGGCGCAACGATCGACCTGCAACGCCGATGCTCGCGAAGGATCCTGCACTGCCTTTCGGATTGGAATTGCTCCCGAGCAAGCGAGTCTCTTGCCCCCCGACCTACCTGTTGACCCTGCCTCCGGAGGAGCCGCGCCGCGCTGAACGGGGTTCAGCACGTGGCGCTGAACGGGGTTCAGCACAAGCGTCCGCTGACAGCGCTGAACGGGGTTCACTGCCGGCGCTGAACCCGCTTCCAACTGGCGCTGAACCCGCTTCAGCAGATCCTACCTCTGGGGTAGCTACCTCAGTAAGCTACCCCCAGAGGGGGAGAGAGTTCGCACCCCCCTCCGGAACCCGGGCGCCCGCTTGTGGCGGCGCCGGGTCCGGGGATGGGAAGGCGGACGGGAACGGGAAGAGCCCCGACCACGCGCGGCTGCTCGCTGTGTACGTGAAAGGCTTCACCTTCGACCGAGGATACGGACCGAGCCGGCCCGAAGTCGTTGACCGCGGCGTTGCTGCCCTGCTCGCTGCCGTGGGCGTCGAGCGGGGCGTGGCTCTGATCGAGCGTGCTTTCGCGCCAGGGTCCTACTGGCGAGGCAAAGGGCTCACGATCGGCCAGATCGCCCGCAATCCAGACGCCTACGACCGCGACCCAGATCATCCGCTCTTGCGCAAGGTCAACGGTAAACGACCTCCACAGCAAAGCGATAACCCGATATTCAGCCCGAGCAGCCTGCTCGACGTGGAGCCGTCGTGAGCAAACCTGCGAAGTTGAAGGCCGTGTCGATGTTTTCGGCTGTCGAACCGGATCTGACGCCTGCACAGAAGCATCAAGCGGATCGCGAGAGGAATAGGCGTGAAGCTGCAACGTTCTGTGTCCCAGAGCGCTACATCGGGAACCACTTCTACGACTTCGACATCGATCCGAAAAGGAGAGGCAGGGTTGCAGGTGGCTCTAAGGTCATCGACTCCGTTTGGGAGGACATGACCGAGGCGATCAATGACGAGAGGTCTTTGCGCTTCCTGTTTCAGGGACCGTCTGGAGTGGGAAAGACCAGTCTGGCCAGCGCCTGCTATCTCGCCGCATGCAGCGAGCTGCCCTTTGGATGGTTGTTCGATGACGCTGGTAATCAGCCGCAGTGGGTCGACACCCTCGAGTTCTGCAACGCGCTCGACAAGGGATCGGTGTCGAAGGCAAAGACAGCGACGGTGCTGTGCCTGGATGACTTGGGCCGCGAGTTGTTGATGGGAGCAGCCGCTGTCACCGCGATGGTCTTGATCATCCGGCATCGCCACGCTCACGACATGCCCACGATCGTAACGACATGGCTGCGCGACGACCAGATCGCGAACCAGTATGGCGCCGACGTTCTCCGGAGGCTGCAGGACGGCGCTTCCGTCGTGCGTTGGCCCTTCAACGGAGGGCAGAAGCCTTGAGCCCGCGCGCAAGAAGGAATCAGCCGATGAACGATCGCGAGGCATGGGTGCGCTTTGCGTGCGCGGCGATGGTGGCACATCCGGGGCACACGACCGTGCACGTGGGCAAGATGGCCGACGCATTGCTCAAGGAAGCGAACGGCCGGGACTTCGCGGCCGCGCGTTCTCCGAAACCCTGGGATGGGGAAGTCGAGCAACTTGCAGGGCATTCGGAGCAGGTTGTCGCATTTATTCGAGAGCACGCCGGTTGCTCAGTGGAGTTCATCCGCGCCCACCTTCGGATCCGGCGAGACCACGTACTCGCGGGGATCATCATGGCGGAAGACGATGGAAGGATCGTTTCCACCGTGGGAGAGCGTGGGTCCCGGACGTGGACGGTGGCTCCGGAGGCATCCGGATCATGACCACCATGCCGCGCAACAAAGTGTTGGATGCACTCGCCGCGCAGGGCCGCGCAGTCGATCGCGAGCTGAACGCCGCGAAGCGCCAGGGAAAAGCGGAAGTGCTCGCCCCGCTCATCGCCGAATGGACGCAGCTGGCCGATCGAACGCTCGCCGCGCTCGACGCTTCCGGCGCGACAGAGGAATCCGGGTTGCTGGTTCAGCGTGCGTGCGCGATCAGCTTCGCGATCCAGTACGCGCCGCGGCCGACGCGCGAAGGGCGCCGACACGCAGAAAGGATCGCATCGTGAGAACCTGTTCGATCTGCATCCACGCCGAACACGAGGCCATCGATCGCGCCATCGCCAGCGGCAAGAGTCTGCGCGAGGTAGCGGCTGAATTCAGCGTGGGTCCGCAAAGTCTATTCCGGCACAGCCATGCGCATGCGGGTGCACCGGGCGACGTGTCGGCCGACGTCGACCAGGTCGAGCAGCTCGGGCCCGACGATGATCTCGACGCTGGCGACGCGCCGGAGCTCGTCCAGGTCGCTCCGGACGTCGACGGCACGAGGGCACGCGAGGCGATCGCGGGGTGGCCGGAGAAGTGGCGGGCGCTGGCAGCCGAACACGTGGCGACGCTGCTTGAGGATTATCCGCGGTACTGCAACCGCGCTGGTGCCGCGTGGCGATGCGCCTACGATTCGCTCTCGTCCCACGTCGCGCGTGAGGCCTCGACGCTCCCGACGCCGGCGGCGACTCCGCGCAAGCCGGTGGATGCTTGGTGGTTGCAGTACTCCGACGTGCCAGAGGCGGACGATGGGGACCTGCAGGATGCCGACGGCGACAACGACGGCGACGAGCTCGTCGGTACCGCGAGCGGGGAGGGAACTGCTCCGTGACAACCTGTGCCGCGATCCTCGACGCCCTCCGGACCGGCCCGTTGACCGAGGTTGACCTGGTCACGCGCCTGCAGGAGCAGCACGAAGCCGTCGACGTGCACGCGGCCATCGAGCGGCTGCTGCGCGCGTGCATGGTCGCGCGCAGCGATGGCGCGATCGCGCTGCCCTCCGCGACACCCGCGCAGCGCCGGCTCGCCACTGCTGCAGCACGCATCGACGCCGCACTGGCGAAGCCGCTTTCGCGGGGCACATTCCGCACGGTGAATCGACTGCGCGCGCGGATCGCGAAGCTGCAGGGGATCGCTGCGGGGCAGACGTCATCCCTGGGCATCGACGATGCGATCGCGAGGTTGCACAAGTGAACGCGCGCTCCGCCATCCTCGCCGTGCTTGCGAACCACGGCTACCGGCTTCCGACCAGGCGCTTGTCGTTCGAGGCCTCGCGTCTGGCGTACCTGCCCGCGTCCGTCATCACCGCGGAGATCGCCGCGATGGTCCACGGTCGCCTGCTCGAACACGGGGAGATCGAAGTGCTCGACGGCAAGGCGCTGAGCACGCGCGTGGTTGAGACAACGTCGCTCACGGTAGCTGGCGTGGCCCACGCTCGAGGCGTTGCGGGTGGAGCTGCTCGGCCTCGACGGGAGCAGAGACGATGAGTGCTCGACGCCCAACGCAAGAGGAACGCCGCGCCGTGCGTGCATGGCTGGCGGGTCTGCCCGCTGCGGACCGGAAGGAAGCCGCCGCGGCAGCCAAGGAAGCGCTGGCAACCACAACGACAACGAAGCGCCGCGACGATGCCGCGGCCGACAACGACTGCAACGAATGCGAGGACACCCGATGAAGGTCACAATCACACCAGAGGGCGGCCGACCCGTGGAGCTGCAGGTGCTCACGGCCAAAACAGCGCGCGAGGCAGCAGCAGCAGCAGCCAAGCAGATCGGCGTCCCGCGCGCATGGGTGAAGCTCGACGGCAAGCCGGGCCAGTGGATCGGCGCCGACTACGTCGAGGGCGACGCCGCTCCGGAGCTGACTTCCGATGACCTGGCGGAGACCAAGCGCCGCGCCTTCGCTGCGGCTGCGCAACGCGTCGTTCGGTTCGTGGAGATCGAGGGGCACGAACCCGTGCGCATCGATGCGGACGACGACGACGACGCTCGAGCGCAGGCCTCGCGCATGGCCGCAGAGAAAGGCGAGTCTCGCGCGTGGGTCAGTGAGCGCGCCCACGGCGGTGGCGTCTGGGTTGCGGCCGATCGCACTGCACGGCTGCAGCCGCAGCACCAGCTGTCCGAGGAAGCCCAGGCCGTCAACACCATCAACGAACTGCGCGCGAAGGGGCTGTCGATTCCCGGCATGCCCGATGAACCGCCGAGCGTCGCGTGAAGGGAACCACGATGGACCAGCCTACCGATCAGCCCACGTTCCCAATCGAAGTACTCCGCAAGGCGGTGCGCGGCTCCGTCGATACGCTCCTGCTCCTGCTGCGACAACGCAACGGCGATCGCCCACTGCGCCCGGAGGCGAAAGCATCGTTCGAAGCAATGGTTGCAGCCGTCGAGGCGGGCGACCCGGAGATCCGCGCGATGCTCGTGGAGCTTGGAATCGCGCATGTTCGTCTGACTGCACTGGCCCCCCAGGAGAAGAAAGCGAACTGAACCAATGAGTGATGTCACGTACGTCTGCTCCGTCGAATTCGAAAGCAAAGGCTCCGGTCAGCTGGAATCTGCCTGCTTCGGGGCGGGGGGGCATTCCGGCTTCCAGTCCAAGATCGGAGCGGTCGAGAATGCGTTCAGCCGCATCAACGGCCAGCTGCAAGGGCTCGGAAGATCTGTGATGGCCCCGTTCGACGCGATCGCCAGCAAGGCGGTGGATATCGGCGTAGGCCTAGGCAAGCTGGGAGTTGCAGGCGGCATCGGCCTTGCCACCTACGGCGTCGTGAAGCTGAACGCCTCCCTTGAGGCAACACAAATCAGTTTGTCAGCGATCTTCGGGGCTCAAGGCGTCACCAAGAACATGACCGACGGGATGGCCCTGGGCGCCGACGTCATGCGCGACATGCGGCGCGATGCGGCCGCGCTTCCCGGCGAGTTCGAGGACCTCGTTGGGATCTTCAAGACCATCGCGATCCCCGGATACGGTGCAGGCCTGGGCACGAAGCAACTTGAGACGTTGTCCTCCAAGCTCATGGCAACTGGCGCCGTGACGGGCTTGCCGATGGAGCAAGTGGCCAGGGAAGCCGCGATGCTCATGGAAGGGCGCTCGGGCGCCCACAACGTGCTTGGGATGAGACTCATGGGCCTTGGCGGGTCCGACGCGGAGCGCTTCAACAAGCTCGCTCCAGAGAAGCGTGTCCAAGAGATGACCGTTGCGGTCGACAAGTTCGCACCGGCGATCGCGACCTTCTCTGGCAGCTTTGAAGGGCTCTCCACAACGTTCGTGGACAACTCCAAGCGCTTCCTCACGTTCGCGACTGAGCCTCTATTCGGAAAGATCAAGGGCACGCTTGGCGAGGTCAATCAGTGGTTCGAGAAGAATGAGGCTTACGTCAAGTCGGAAGCTGAGGCCATCGGCAGCAAGATTGCCTACTGGTTCGAACTCGGCAAGGAGAAGATCCAGGAGTGGTGGCCGGCGATCGAGACCTTCGCGCGCAATGCCGCAAAGGCCATGTCCGAGATGTGGACCTCGGTCCAGCCATACCTCGACAAGTACCTGCCGATGCTCAAGGAGTTCCTGCAGTCCCCCGACGCCATCAGCCAGATCAAGACTGGCGCCGAGATCTACATGGGAGTGAAGGCTGGCGGGGCTGTGCTCGGCACCGGCGCGAACATGGCGATCGGCGGGCTCGGAGCGGGCCTCGGAGCGGTGAACCTCTTCAGTCAGCTGTTTGGGGGAGCAGCGGCAGCCGCTCCTGGAGCCGCGACGCTTGGCGCCGGAGCTGGAGCAGGGGCAGGCGCAGGCGCTGGTGGAGCAGCGGGCGGGGGAGCGTTCGCTGCCCTCGGAGGAACCGCGAGCGCGGCCGCGGGTGCGCTCATCGTGTTCACGGCCGCGATCGCCGCGTGGACGATGGCGGGCTACGAGGGAGTGCAGCTGTACAAGGAAGTATCGCGGACGCAGGAGGTGGAGAGTCAAGCCCTGGCAGATCACGCGTTCGCGACCATGAACGCCGCGGAAGAAGTCGACTACTCGAATC
Source organism: Deltaproteobacteria bacterium (assembly GCA_016218915.1). Lineage (GTDB taxonomy): Bacteria > Myxococcota_A > Polyangia > Polyangiales > Polyangiaceae > JACRCQ01. Next base: position 145,081 of record JACRCQ010000052.1, on the reverse strand, counting down.
TGTTCTACCAAGAGAGCATGGAGCGGGCGATCGCGTCGAACGACGAGCACGCGGCCGCTCTCATCTGGAACCGGACCATGCTGATGGAGCATGCCGCGTCGCTCGAGCAGACCGCATCTGCCGCGACTCTTGCGAACGCGGAGCTGGTCACGTTCAGCAACTCACTCATGAGCGCCAGCATCGCTGTCCAGAATGCAGACCTACTCAGAGGCAAGCACGACGCGGATCTCAAGGCCGCTGCAGCGAAGTCCCATCACCCCGGAGGCGGGGGCGGGACCCACATAAGCAAAGTGGAAATCACGGTGACATCGAATCAGGATGCAAGCCGCATTGCGCGCACGGTCTTCTCGCAGTTGGAGAACATCCGTCGACATCCGCGCGTGAGTCCGGACGTCAAGAGTTGGGGCACACCAGGGTGATGACGCGAACCGGAGGATTGATGCATCACGAACAAGCCAACCAGCGCGAACGGACAGTAACCACCGCGACTTCGAATGCGCTCGAGGCCATTGCTTCCGACCTCGGTATCCGCGTGATCGAAGGTAACTACTGGCCACCCTACCTGGTGAGCCGGGATCGCCCCGAACTGACCGTGAGCCGGGCTGTCAACGACGCCCTGCGCTCGGAAGCGCTCGCCCTCGCCATTCACCACGCGCTGCTCCGGCGCCGAGTATGCGGGAGTCCATGAGATGCCGACGCGTTACTACCGACCCAGAATGAGCGCCACGCTATCCGTCCCCACCTGGGGATCCGCAAGCGAGCGCCAACAGCAAGAGCGGGACGATACGATCACAACCTTCCCTGTCGCCGTCTCGAAGGCGGAATGGGAGCGAAACGATCACAACCACGCGGACGCGCTCTCCATCACCGTCGACTGGCGGGACGCTGGTGTGGACCCGCGCCTCTTGGGTAACGCAATCGTCGAGTTCTACCTCGGCTGCGCCGACGACCATGGCGACTGGACGCCGACACGTGAGAACCGGAGGTTCATCGGGATTGCGACAGACGTCGAACGCTCGGGAAGTGAGTCCGGGCAGACCGTCGAGATCAAGGCACTCGACTACACGACGCTCTTCCTCGAGGCCAAGCCCTTCCCGCCCGAAGGCGTGCCGACCTATGATCAGACCCTGCGTGAAGCCTGGTTCCGGATCGTGGAGCACACCGGAGGCAAGGACACCTCGGGCAACTGGTTCAAGTCGGCTGAGCTTCTCGCAAACGCGCTTGTCAGCACTGGAGACACGAACCTTGCGGACATGCAACTCAGTGGCTCGATCCACGGCGGCGCCGGCAAGGGTCCGATCCCGGTGAAGCCCAACACGGACGCCTGGGCGGTCTGGCAGACGTGCGTCGGCATGCTCGGGCTCATCAGCTGGATCGAGCAGGACAGGGTCATCCTGACGACCTCGACGAACCTGTACAGCCGCGTGGACCCGGCAGTGTTCACGTGGGGCAATACGGCGCACGAGACTGTGCTGTCCTTTGCCAACATCAAGGAGATCCGCGAGCGACGCAACTGCAAGCAGACGGGCACGAAGATCTGCTTGATGAGCTACGATCCCCTGAGCGGCAAGGTGCTGCAGGCGTTCGCCCCGTCCCCTCCACAGCTCGCCGGCAAGGGGAGAAAGAAGGTCAAGCTGGTATCGAGCGGCGCTGCGAAGGGCAAAGAGCAGGATCGCTACGAAGTGCTCGAATTCAACGGGATCACCAACCCAGAGGTTCTGCAGGACAAGGCCGATCAAGTCTACGAAGAGCGCTCCAGACAAGAGCTGGAAGGATCTATCACCACCGAAGAGATGTTCGTGGGGACGCTGAGCGGCGCAGGGTTCGACGTGCTCACCCTCGGCGCCGGGCAGAGCATTGTGGTCGAACTCGAACAGGACACGCTCGATGGGCTGCAGTGGGTCAACGGCATCGACGACCGGATCGCCTGGCTCGTCGGTCGCGGCTACTCGGACAGCGTTGCACACTTGCTTGCGAAGAACGCAGAGGCCTTGAAGGTGCTCTCTCCGGTGTTCTTCACCAAGAGCGTGCGGACCAGTTTCGAGTGCGATGAGAACGGCGGGAGTTTCTCAACCGAGATCACGTTCTGCAACCAGATCAACCTTGAGAAGGATCAGCCGATGCCCGACGGCGCACGCGACCCGGTAGGCAACGGAGAGAAGCCCCCGGGCTACTGGGAGAACGACAAGACAGGGCAGGGAGGCCCGTACTGACATGCACACCGATCCCAACAGCAACCCCGACGCGCCGGAGCCCACGGCCGAATCCGTCGCCGAGGACCTCCACGAGCTCGCGGATCGCATCGGCGCCGATCCACGGGTGCAGCAGGCCCGGGCACTCTTCCCGAGCTTGATCGGCGAGCTGGACGAGCAGCTGCAGGCTGATGCCCGCACGCTGGCCCATGCCGCGAAGGGCGGGAACCCCGATGACTGAGCAAGCCCAGATCCCCCGCGTCAGCGACGTGATGGCAGGCGGCGTCAAAGCCCTGCTCGACGTTCGCCCGCACGCGGCGCAGTTCCTTGAGTCCGGAAGGTACGGCGACGTGTTCGCGATCTGGAAGTCGCAGGTGCAGATCGCCCTGGCCAGGCTCGCCGATGAGTGCACCGCCGCACGCGTCCCACTCGCCGAAGGCCTGCCCCTGCGCGACTTGCTTGCGAGTGAGTTCGACGCCGTCACCGATCCGACGCCACAGAAGGCGATCGGAACGTTCGTGATCGCCCGCAACGTCATTCCGGGCAGCATCTCGCCGGCAGGGCTGATCCGGGTCGGCACCAGGTTCCGCAAGAGCGCCGATGCAACGGCTTCGCCTCCCTGTGCGTCCGCCGAATACGAGACGGTCGAGCCGGTGTTCGCGCCACCGTGCGGGCCTGCCCCTGGTATCCAGCCCATCACTGTGCGCGTTCGCGCCCTGCAGCCTGGCACCACGGGGAACATCCAGGTCTGGCAGCAATCGCTCGTGACCCTGAACGGCGACGTATTCGATCCGCGCTTCGCAGTGTCATCGGCTCGTGCTGCGGGTGGTTCCGATGGGGTGTCGATTCCGAAGCTCCGGAGCTTGGCGCTGGCGATATCGGCAGGGCAGTACGGGCCGACGCAGCTCGCCCTTGTGGCTGGCGCTCTTCTCACGAACGGGATCTCGCACGTTGCGGTGCGCGAATACGACGATCCGGGCTACGCGGCGGATCGTGGGCTCTCCGTCGTGTGGCTCTGCGATGACAGCTGGTGCTGGTGCCAACAGCTCGCAGACACCGCCCTGCAGAACCTTCGTAACAACTGGCTTGGGTTCGGCTGCAAGTGCAAGGTCAACGAAGTCACGAACACCGTGATCTCGGCGGCTGTCACGGTGCGGCTTCGCAATCGCCTCTATCTGGCCGACACCATCGAGATATCGGACCGGATCCGCGCTGCGTTCGTGTCCTACTTCAACGATCGCGCGGATTGGTGGACCTGGCGCGAACGTGCCATCGCCGCCCGCATCGTCCAGTGCGACCGCCGCATCCTCGATGTCCCCGGTCCAGGCCTCGGTGGTGGGGGTAGCGGCGTGGTCATCAGCGATGCATTCGGCGTGTTGAGCGAGCCCACCACCACCGGCCTGCCCACGAACCCGAGCTCCACGCTCACGCACTTCGAGATCGACACGACACGGCTATCGCTTTCGTTCCTGCCACCGGACTGATTCCACGATGCCAACCCTTCGCTCCCCGACCGAATCGGCCACGGCCGGGGAGCCATCCTATTCCCGGTGGTTTCCACGCTCGTGCTGTCATCGTGCTCGAATGGGTGCTGAAACCCGCGTGATGCCCCCAGCCCCACGCGACGCCCTCGACGAAACGCCCCGGTCCTCTTTGCCTCTGACAGGCTCCGCGGCGAACGCCACCCCGGTCGAGCACTCGGGTGTGGAAATCGCCCGGCGCGTCCTGGGGCATCCTCGCGCGAGCGTGGGGCAGGCCATAGCCGAACCTATATGGCCAGCGCACTATCCGACGTCGGACAGGTGCCAAACGGAACGCAGGTCGAGCGCAGCCGGAGCGCCCAACCGTTACAGACTACCCGGCGCATCGTTTCCACGAATAGCCACGAAGCTCCGGGCGGGCGGAGCCGCGTCATACCGCGGCACTTTCGACCGTGGACGAGCCAACCCCACGCGATCCACACTCAGGCTATGGCCCCCGACGATCGGACCCGCTACGCCCTGCATGAGGCCGGGCACGCCGTTGCCAACGTGCGGTTCGGGTTCGGATGCGAGAGTCTGGGGATCCAGCCCGACGCCTGGCACTGCAAGAGCGGCCCCATGCAACCGCAGCACGAGTGGGACGCCGAGACTCGCGACCGGCGCATGGTCGTTCGCCTGGCCGGATACGCCGCGACCATCATCCTCGGACGCCTGGACGATTCCGGTGCGCGAGCGTTCGCCGGTGCTGACCTTGACCGTGCGAGGCGGGACCTGCGTGCTCAACACGATGGAGCCGACGACGTGGAAGCGGAGCTCGATGCCCAGCTCGACCAGGCCCTGGTGTTCGTGTCCGAGGCCCGCAACCGGCTGGCGATCGCCGCCCTGGCCCAGGAGCTGCTCAAGCGGACCACGCTCGACGGCGCTGAGGTGGAAGCCATCATCGCCCGGGCGGACGGGCAACCGTTACAGCCGCGGGGGTGAAAAAGGGTTCCAGCCGTTAGAGATTCCTAGACCATAAAAGAAACAAAGGGGGACGGTCGGGTTCGCCCCGTGCGCAGGGGGCGATCAGCCGTCGAGGTGTCGATCACCGGGCACACCTTGTTTTCCAGTGCGAAGCGCGTTTCAGCCCCGATCAGCCAATCGCGATCGGAGCCTGTTTCCCGGGCTTTGTGGGATGATCGCTGCGATGCCCCGAATTGCTCGGGCTCCCCCTGTTTTCAAGGGGTTCGCTGTGGAGGCCATCGCGAGCTGCTCTGGGCGACGTGTCGGCGGAGTACTCCGAATGCGGGCCGTCATCACCGGCGCAGAGCGACCTGGCGCGGGCGACGTTCGGGGAGGGTCACTGGTAGCAGCACCTGAAGCCGATATCAGGTTGCGCGAGCGCGTTGCTGCTGATCGACTGCGCGGAGCAGCACTTGAGTCCGTCCGCCTTGTCTCGGAATCCCCCGCCCCTCGCGACGTTGTACGCCAGGTTCGTCCGCTGCCATTCCATGACGTTCCCGCTCATGTCGTGGATGCCACCCACCGCACAGGTTGGAAGCGACCCGGCCACCACGGTCGTGTTGAGCCCCACGTCAAAGCCGTTGCAGTTCCCCGGACCGTAGGTGTCGCCGTACGGGTAAGCGTACGTTCCCGATGAACATGCGGCCAACCACTCGTTTTGGGTCGCGTCGCACCCGTTTGGTGGAGCCTCCCCGCCTCCGACCTTCCCGCACAGGTGCTTTCCGTGGGCCTCGCAGAACGCCCTCGCGTCGCACGGGTCGATGCAGACAACGGGATGGCTCCCACACGCGGCGCCGTGGCACACCGACGGGTCGGCCATGCACAGGCTGTCAGGGGCAAAGCTCGGGTTGCTCGCCACGCATTGCACTTCAAGCTGTAGGCCTGGCGCTGGATTCGTTGACAGCCAAGCCTGATAGGCAGACACCGTGACTTCCACAACATCAACACAGAAGGTCCCCACCTGAACCATGCCGGCCGGGCAGAACGACGCATCCGGCAAGGCATCGGCGCCGGCATCCGGGATGGTCGCTTCCCCGGAGTCGGGGTCCGCCGCATCTTCCATCGCTCCATCCTCGCCGCCCTCGACGGCCGCTTCGGGCTGGCTGGCTTCCGGTGCAACCTCGCTAGAGGTATCCCCCGCCGCGTCCTGGGCTGCTGTGTCCGCTGGCGCGTCCGCACCATCCGCACCGGCATCGAGGCCTGCGTCGGATGATCCGCAAGCGCACGTCCCGAAGCCGGAGCCGTCCGCCTTGCACACCTGGTAGCCAGCGCACGCGACGGGCCCGGCACACGCGGCCGATGCGCCAGGCACGCACGCCTGCGGGGCGGCCGAGCCTTGCGTCGCATCGCTCGATGAGCAGCCCAGACTGAAACACGCCACCACAAGCCCGACCGTCGCAAACGAAGTCCGCTTCATTGGGTGCCTCCGAATTCAATGGTAGCGCTGAGGCACGGGCGAGTCATCGACTAACGCGTTGTGGCTGTGCGATTGTCGGAGCCTGTCCGTGAATTGACGCGCGGCATTCCCACGGGTCGATCCTTGCGGGGACCCGCATTGATCGGGGCCGTGGGGAGGTGTCGCACAAATCGTATCCGACGCTGGTAGGTTTTCGTTGACATAAACTCATGCGGGCCCCACCATAGGACTCATGAAGCGCAACGCCAGCAAGGCAGCCGCCGCGACCGCTACCCGGACCGTCTGCTACTGCCGCGTGAGCACCACGAAGCAGGTGGAAGAGGGTGTGAGCTTGGAAGCGCAGCGCGCGAAGCTGGAAGCCTACGCGAGCCTCTACGACCTGCAGATCGTTGAGTGCATCGTGGACGCTGGCGTGAGCGCCAAGACTCTGGACCGTCCCGGGCTGGCGCGCGCCCTGGACCTGCTCCGCACCGGCAAGGCGGACGCGCTGCTCGTGGTGAAGCTCGACCGCCTGACCCGAAGCGTCCGGGACCTCGGAGAGCTGATCGAGACGCACTTCGCGCCGGGCAAGTCTGCGCTCTTGTCCGTGTCCGAGAACATCGACACCCGATCGGCCGGTGGCCGGCTGGTGCTGAACGTGCTGGCGAGCGTGAGCCAGTGGGAGCGCGAGGCCATCGGAGAGCGCACGAGCGCAGCCATGCAGCACATGCGATCCGAAGGGCAGTTCACAGGCGGCCGGGCGCCCTACGGGCATCGGGTATCCGAGGACGGATCGACGCTCGAGGCGGACGAAGCAGAGCAGGCTGTCATCACCACCGTGCGCGAAGCGAAGGAACGCGGGCTCTCGATTCGGGACATCGTTCGCGAGCTCGCCGCCGTCGGCATCGTCGGGCGCACGGGCAAGCCGCTGGCCATCACGCAGGTCGGCAACATTCTGAGGGCATCATGAGACGTGGCCTGTTCCAGGAGACAGGTCCGATGCACGCGCTCCGCGGCTGCGAAGAAACAGCGGATAGCGATGGCCGGCGAATCCAGGCCATAGCGGGCTGCCAGGGCGAATCCGGGGCAGGTCGAGGGAGCGCGGACACAGCGCCAACGCTCCGGGCGGTGTGAAAGCCGACCGGGGCACCATGGTTTCGAAGATCGATCGCACGCTCGCCGCCCGCACTTGGCTTCGCGCCAGGCTGCGGGACCTCGTGCGCAGGTTCCCTCGACTCACGACGCAGGAAGCGCAGGAGCGGACGCGGACGTGGATCGATTCGGCGAGCAACGTCAACGACGAACCTGGGGACGGAAGCGGCAAGCCCGCTGCCCGTTGACGGCAAAGATGATTCCGTTTACGCCCGAAAACATGAGCACACAGAAACACAAGGGTGGACGACCTCCAAAGCCTGAGCACCTGGTTGCGGACAGCATCATCAGCGTGCGCGTCACGAAGTCGGACTTCGAGGCGTTGAAGGCCTTGGAGCAGCTTGAACAGGAAGCCATGAACGCGTCGGGTCGGAGCTACACCGTGAATGCCGCCGCTGTGATTCGCATGCTGATCCGCAAGGCAGCAATGGAGCACGGCATCCCGTTGATGGATGGTACAGAAACCACCCCGAAGCCCAAGCCCTCGAAGCCACCACGGGCCAGCAAGGCCCGTAAGACAACGCGGCCGAAGTGACCGCACAAACGAAGTGACCCGGCGTGCTTGCAACACCCGGGTCATGGCCGAACCGATTGGAGCGATTCAGCATGAAGAGCGTAACCACACCCGCAAGCCGAGTCCAGAAACCGACAACCCGCAAGCGCCCCACCGTGCGCCAGGCCATCGAAGCCGCCCGAGCCGAGCAGCCGACGCAGGCTGCGATCGACGCCACGGTCGCGGCCGTCTCACCGAAGCCCGCAATTGTCTCACCCGAGCTGCGAGCCGCGATCCTCGCCCTCGTGCGCCTCGACGCAGCCACCGGGCAGTCCAACCACATGCAAGCGGTGAAGCTCTATCGCGATCGCGTGGGCTGCAGTGTCGAGCAGGCCATGGACGCCGTGCAGGCGATGATCCCGCCCGCTCCGGAGCCGCGTAACCTGGTGCAGATCGACCGCACGGCGATCGCCCAAGACGTGCGCGGAAGCCGCGATCACCTGGCGAAGATCTACGCCGCTCTTTCCGCCGTGTGGGTGGCTGCATTCACGTGGAGCAACGAAACGGGCGACAAGGGGCATATCGCCATGGCCAACGACGCGCGCGAAGCGGTCGAGTTCATGCAGCACGAGGTGATGATCCTCGGAGTCCTATTCGAGTGCATCGGCTCTGACATCGGCCTGAAGCGAGAGCCGTGGGGCGCAAAGGAAGATGCCCCCGGAAGCGGTGCGCCGAGGTTCCTGGCTCCGGAGTCGCAGCCGTGACGCCCGCGAAGGTCCTGGAAGCGGACATCACCGCTTGCCATCGTGACGCCTGCGCAGCGCTCGCCGAGGCAAGGGCACGCGCGACCGAGCTGCTGGACGAAGCAGAGAAAAACGCGCGGCTGCTCGCCTACGGCCAGACGATGCGAGCGATCGAGCATCTGCAGGAGGAAGTGGACGCGCTCCGGAACATGGGAGCCGACGCGGTCAAGCGCGCCGTCGAGCTCGCGGGCGAGTCCGGCAACGCGCTGCAGTAGCACCCGCCACGCCGGGCAATGCGTGGGCCTGGTCCGGGGTGAAACCCGCGCACCAGGGCTGAATTGAAGCCTTTTCCTCGTTGGTGCGCATGTAACCGACGGGGCCGGAGGCTGCCGAAAGTACCCCGTTGCAGACGTATCCACTGGCCTACTTCCCCGCGATCGCGCCCGACCTGGTCCACCCCTCCCAGCTCGCGCTACGATGCACCGATGGAGCCCGACTGGAACCGAGCATCCGCCATCATGGCCGAGGTCGAGCAGCTGCAGGCCCGGGGCGCGTGGACCGAAGCCGAGTTCCATCGGCTGCTCGCCGAGCTCCGGGAGGCAATCGGCACCGCGGGCGAGGGAACCGAGATGATCCTGCTGTATGCCGAGCCGGAGTGGTTGGAGCGGCTGCCCCCTCGCCGGTGATGACGCCCAACCCCCGACCTGCGTAGCATGCGAACCATGGCCCGAAAGCGAACCGGAACCCTCGTGTGGCGCAAGTCGGGCTGGCATGCGCGCTACTTCGCCGTCGTGGACGGGGAAGAGATTCGCGTGTGGCGGGACCTCGAGACCACGAACCGCACGGTTGCACGCCAGCGCCTGGCGCGGCTCATCGCCAGCCCGGACGCGTGCCCGACTTTCAGCTCGGAGTCCGTGTCCTCGTTCGTGGACGAATGGATCAAGCAACGCGAAGCGCAGCAGATGCCGTGCGCCAGGTACGAGCGCACCTACTGGCAAGGGTACTGCGAGGAAGCGATCGGCCGACTGGAGCTGCACGACCTACGCCCGCATCACGTCCAGAGCATCCTGGATGACGCAGCCGCGGGCAAGATACTCACGTCCAAGGGCACCAAGCTCAAGCAGGAGACCATCGCCAATATCCGAAGCATCCTGTTTCGCATGTTCAAGGCCGCGCGCATGCTGGAGCTCATCGCCGCCAACCCTGTCGAGCTCACGAAGGCCCCGAAGCTGTCCGGTGACAGGGGCAAGGCAAAGCCGCGCACGTACCTGACAGACGCGGAGCTCGGGCGCTTCCTGGCGTGTCCCGACGTCGACCTCGAGCTACGCATGGCGGTCCTGGTGTCGCGCACCATGGGAGGCCTGCGAAGCGGCGACGTGCTGGCCCTGGACTGGACCATGCTCGCCGCGCCGTCGTTCAAGGTGGCGACCCTGCCCCGGAGCAAGACGGGCGACGTGCAGGAGATGTCCATCCCGGAAGCGATGCGCCCCAGGCTCAAGGAATGGTGGAAGCGGGCCGGCTCGCCAGCGTCGGGCCCGGTCTTTCCGGTGCGTCGAGGCGAGCGTGCAGGCGAGCAGAAGCGGCCGACCAACCGCTACGCAAAGCGGCTGCAGCGCGGGCTGTGGATCGCCGGCATCACCAGGATGCGCCCGGTCAAGGACCCCGATCGGCCCAAGCGGCTCGTGCCCAACCCGCTCGACCCGCTGTACAACGAAACCAAGACGTCGCTGCCGGTGGACTTCCACACGCTCGGGCGTCGTGGATTCTCGACGGCGCTGGCCCGGGCAGGCACCAACGTGCAGACCGCCATGGCGTTGACCAGGCACACCACCGCGCGCGTGCACCAGAGGTACGTGGACGCGCAGCTCGGGCACGAGATACCCGATGCTGCTGTCCCGACCGTCCCTGCGATGCCGGAGAAGCGGCGCCGGGCAACTGTCACAGGCTGTGACAGAACGCGGTCGCCGAAACTCCGAAAACTCGTAGGCGCGAGTGGTTTCGAACCACCGACCCCTACCGTGTCAAGGTAGTGCTCTACCCCTGAGCTACGCGCCTGCTTTGCTGAAGGGACATCGCATCTACCGTCGCAGCCTGCGCTTGTCAAGACGCTCCTCAAAACGCCAGCACTCGCTCCACCAGCTTCGTGATCCCGTCGCTCACCTCCGTGATCCGCGTGGCGCTCATGTACGCCGGCGTGCTCACCACCCGGTTCGCTTCGTCCACCACGATCCCGTCCGGCGGCGCCTCCTGATGCTTCGCCCCCATCTTCTCCAAGTCCCCAGCTGTCCCCGCATCCTTGCCGATCGTCAGCGTCGGATGATGATCCGCCCCCAGCGCCCGCGCCACGATCACCGGCGCAATGCAGATCGCCCCGATCGGCTTGTTCTGCGTACGCGCTTCCTTGAGCACACGCTCCATGTCCGCGTCGATCCCGCACTTCGCCCCCTTCACCCCGTAGTCGATCAGGTTCTTGGCTGCCCCGAACCCGCCCGGCAGGACCAGCGCGTCGTAGTCGGCCATGCTCAACGTGCTCAACGGCTTCACGTTCCCCCGCGCAATGCGCCCGGCCTCGGTGAGCACGTTGCGCTTCTCGCCCACCGGCTTCTTGGCAACGTGATCCATCACGTCGTGCTGGTTCTTGTCCGGCGCAAAAATCTGGTACTTCGCCCCTGCTCGATCGATCGCCAGCAGCGTGCAGACCGATTCATGGACCTCGGCTCCGTCCTGATGCCCACACCCCGCCAGGATGACCGCGACACGCTTGTTGCTCATGGTGACCCTCCGTGGACGCACATATTACACACTGCGCGTCCGACGGGAATCACTGCGCGCAAAGTTGCGCGTTGTCGTAGGGGAACCCGTAGTGGCCGGTGATCGACGAAACCTGCTGCTCGCTCACCCCCTCGCAACGCAGCGAGTCGAGGTAGTCGACCATGTCGACCTTGGTGTAGCCGCGGTTCTGCTGGGTCATTCGCGTCGAGGAGAACGCCTTCCAGATCAGAGCAGGCTCCACGGATGCAAGATCCCAGGCCTCTTCCGCGGCGCCGGTCGTGCCCGGATCCCACAGGTGCCAGAGCATCGCCGCGTTGGCCAGCTCGGCCATCTGCTGATCGATCGCTCCGTTCGGATCCGGCATGGGCACGCTCGACTTGGGCTGCGAGATGTCGAACCACCAGCGCGTCCCGTTCTGCTGGTCGAAGTAGATCGGCTGGCCAAGGGTCATCTGCCCGTAGAAGCTCGCCCACCCTTCGCTCCACGCCTGACCTGGCGGCTCGAGCGACGTGGTGTTGTGCTTGCCCGCTTCAGCCGGCGATCTCGAGTACGCGTCCATCATGTAGTGGCCGAACTCGTGGAGGATCACGCTCGCGGACCACTGGTGCGGCGTGTCTTCCGTCCCCGCAATCAGCACCGCGCCCTGGTACAGATCCTCGCCGCCGTCGTACTTGACCGTGGCGCCCCACCCCTTGGGCACGTAGCAGGTGCCGTTGCCGCAATCGAACTGGCCGTTCTGCTCCCACAATCCGAGCACGTTGAACGGCTTGACCTGGGGCGCGAGCGCCATGGACTGCGACATGCCGTACGCCAGCAGCTGGTAGAAGTAGAGCGCCCCGGATCCATCCGCGATCTTGATCAGCACCGTGCCGACATCCGACGCGCCCTTGGTGTCGACCGACCAGTACCAGTAGTCTTTGCTCTCGAGATTCGAGTACGTGTACGTCGACGGGTGCGCGACTGCGACCTGGGGTGACCCGTCCTCGTTGAAGAACATCGGGAAGAACCAAAGCCAGGTGTTTGCGGTCGGCGCCTTGGTCGCTTCGATCGTGAAGCGTCCGTCGTCCTTCGGATCATCCGACGCCGTCGTGTAGGCGCTTCCGATGAACTCGTCGCCATCGTAGGCGACCACGATCACCGTGTTGGCCCCCTGGACCACGAGATTGTCGAAGTCGTAGTCGGTTCGGTCTTCTTTGACCGGCGGGTGCTCGTAGGTGAGCACGCCTGTGATCGGATAGGACTGGCCGCCCGCGTTCTGGATGCACGTCGCGCCGTAGCCTGGCTTGGCCTTGCACAGGCCGGTGTCGCACGTGGTCACGATCCACTTGCCTGCCTGGCAGGTGCGCACGTTGTGATCGCCTGCGCACTCGGACGTGCCAGGCGCGCACTCGCCTTCGATTTCGCACGACGCGCCGTTCGCGTTGGAGCGGCACACCATGCCGCCCTTGCACGTGGCCTTGACCACCGAGGGCGGCTTGTCGTCTGCAGGCGAGCTCATGCACTTCTCGATCGTGGTGTTGTCCACGCACCTGCCTTCGACCGGCACGTCGCCGCACGCTGATCCTGATTGTCCCGCAGCTCCCGCAGTCCCACCCGCTCCTGTTCCTCCGGCTCCGGAAGCGCCACCGACGCCCGCGTCGCTGTCCGAGTCGGAGTTGGAGACGACCGTGCAGCTTGCAGCCGCAAGGCAGACCGAGAGCGCTAGCAGTACTCGACGCATGATCCTTGATACTCCGTGCTGGACTCAAATCTTCCGGGATTGCGGGGAGCGCTGCAAACGTCGCGGCGCGGAGCTGAACTTCCCTCATCCCCGCGCGTGACTCAATTGGCTTCGCGCGCCCTTCTCCCGTGGGGAGAAGGGCTGCGGTTGCAGAGACGCGCGGCGATCCGACCGAGCAAGGACTGCCCTTCTCCTTTGGGAGAAGGGCTCGCTGACACAGCGCGCTCCGCGGGGGGATGAGGGAAATGATCTGCCGCGCAGGGTCGTTTGCGCGGCTAGCGCTTAATTTTGATGGCCGGGGGACGGCCCCCTGGAGGCTTGCTCGGCGTGGTCGAGGTGGTGGTCGGAGTGGTCGGCGGCGGCTTGGCCGTGGTGGTGGTCGTGGGCGGCGGCTTCGACGTGGTCGTCGTGGTGGGCGGCGGCTTGGAGGTCGTTGTCGTGGTGGGCGGCGGCTTGGAGGTGGTGGTCGGATAGGTCTTGGGGGTCGTCGCCGTGGTAGTCGGAATTTCTGGAGGCGGTGTGGTATCGGTCGGCGCCGCGGTATCAGTGGGCTCCACGGTCACGGGCGGGGGAAGCGCCACAATCGGCGACGAATCCGTGGGGCCGGAATCCGAGGACCGGTTGTGGGAAACCGCGGCCACAGCCACGACCACGCCGATGATCGCGATGCCGCCCACGAGCACGGCGGCGATCATGCCGTTGTTGCTCTTCGGTCGACGCGCATAGGGGGCGGGTGCCACACCATAGGGGGCGCCGAGCGGGGGATTCATCGGTGCAGTGGCTGGAATTCCGTATTGCTGCGGCGGCGCATAGGGCGACATCGCTGGAGCGGGCATTCCCATCGGAGCGCCCATCGCCATCGGAGCAGCGCCCATCGCCATCGGAGCAGCGCCCATGGGAGGAGCACCCATCGGAGGAGGCGAGCCGAAGGCGTTGTCGACCATGGTCGGCTGCACAGGCGGTCTGCCGCCAGCAGGGGCTGCAGCAGGCGGAGCAACGACTTCATCTAGAGGTGCGCCGACGACAGTGCCACCGGGACGTGCAGTCCCACCGTACGGGTCACCGGGTGGTTGGTTCATGATGCGGCTCCTGGACGGGGAAGGTCACTATGGCATCCGACATTTCATACCAGCAAAACTTGGTGTCGCCTACTGCCCGCTCCTTTACGGTCGTGGCGCGCTGCATCTTCCTGGTCTCGAGCAGACAGCCTGGCGGAGTTGCCATGCGGTGCAGGCATGCCGTGGCATGCCCGTCTGGGGCATGCTGGTAGCATGCCGCCACGGACCCTGAAGCTACCTGGATTTCCCTGTGGAAATGTTGTGTGTGCTGCTGTGGCGGCTTGCCACGGGCAAGCCCTAGACGGGCATGGCATGCCATGCCCTAGAAGGTCGATGATTCGACGAGTCGCACCTGCCGTTGCGACGCGCAATCCGTGCGCGCTCCCTTAAACTTGGGGCACCGAGCAACTACCTGATCGGCCCTGGTCGACGCCCTTTTCGCCGTGTAGACTTGTCGTTCGCACGTCAGGGAAGAAAGGGGATTCGACCAGCGTAGTCATCCATTGCCTGAGTAGGCGTCGTTGTCTCTGGTCGGTCCTACGCTCGACGACGCGGATTGTGGTTCGACTTTTTTTGCCTAGCTGTGGGAGAGAGTAGATGCGCATACGTCCTTCCTGGTTGATTCTGTTGGGAGCCTTGAGCGGGCTCGCCGCGTGTACGGTCAAGAGCGCCGATGAAGCCGACGCCGGAGCAGGCGGCGGTGGACTCGGCGGCGCTGGCGGAACCGGAGCGACCGCTGGAACAGGCGGATCGGCCGGCACCGTGCAGAACGGAGCTTGCGGCGACATACCGGTTTCAGGCAAGTGCGACGGCAACACGCTCAAGATGTGCATGGTGGCCGACGACAAGACCGCGGCCGAGAAGGTCGTGAGCACGGATTGCGGCGCGAACCGCAAGTGCGTCGATCCGAGCGGCAAGGAATCGGCGAAGTGCCAGCTCCTGGGCGAGTGCTCGGCGGGCGACACGAGCTGCAAGAACGACAGCACGCTGCTCACCTGCCAGGGCACAGGCGCTTCGGCCAAGTGGGCGGAGAGCACCTGCAACGCAGCCAACGGCGAGAAGTGCATCTTCGGCAACCCGGGCAAGACGCCTTCCAAGTGCGTGGTCGTCTCCAGCTCTGGCACGCCGACCAAGCTCAAGGGCAAGATCCAGTTTGAGCGACGTCCGGTCAAGAGCGACAACAGCGGGTGGGGTGATCCTGAGGCGATCGACGCTGTCGACGTCTACGTCGGCGTTTTCAACGGCAACGACTTCATCGGCAAGGCGTTGACGGGCTACGATCCGGACACGCAGACGTTCTTGGGTGACGGCAGCTTCACCGCTGAGTTGACCGCCGACATCACGGCCGAGACCGAGTTGTGGGTCTGGGCGATGGCGTTCAACTACGAGACCGGCAACCCGCTCATGGCGCTCGCGCACGCCAAGGGTCCGGACATGATGTCGAACGCCCAAACGGCTGACGAGTACTGGGCGTTTGGAGGCGTGGATGGGTCCAAGGTCCAGGCGAACCTGGACACCACCACGATGACCATGAAGCCGTTCGTGATCACTGAAGGGATGGGCTCTGGCGCCCTCAACGTCTTCCAGTGGATCGACTTCGGCCTGCAGCGCACCCAGGGCCTCGGCCCGCAGAAGTCGCTGATCGTGTACTGGAACGACAAGGACGTCCCGCAGTGCGGCGCCTGCTTCTGCGGCACCCAGTGCGGCGGCGGCGTGGTCAAGTACGGCACTGGCGAGAGCGACGTGGACAACTACGACACCTGGATCGCGCTCGGCGGACCTGACGGCGACCAGACGCAGTGGGCCAAGAGCGTGATCAGCCACGAGTTCGGCCACTACGTGATGCACAACAACTCGCTGTCGCCGGGCGAGGGCGGACAGCACTTCGTGGGCCAGGCCTCCAAGCCGGGCCTCGCCTACTCCGAAGCGTGGGCAACCTCTTTCGGACAGAGCAACGTCAGCACGCCGATCTACGTCGACCAGCAGGAAGGCACGGTCTTCTGGGTCGACATCTCCAAGTACACCTACTCGAACGGCAACCTGCAGAAGCCGGATCCGGCTGGCCCGATCGACCAGAACATCAACGAGAACGTTGCAGCCGGCATGATCTGGAAGCTGTGGGCGTATCAGTCGTGCCCGAACGGCACCTGCCCGAACGACGAGTCAATCACGATCGAGGATCCGGATGGCCAGGGCATCGGGAGCGCGAACATCTTCAAGACGCTGACCTATCCCGCTCTGGTCAATGGGACCCTGAACCGCGGATACTCCAAGGTCGACCTGGTCGACTTCCTGGACGCCGCAGTCTGCTCCGGCGCTGCAACCGACGCGCAGATCACCGCTGTTTGCGACACAACTGGTTACCCTTACAAATCGGCCGACAGGCCGGCGTGCCCTTGATGGCTGATGAGGAAGGTCAACATGAAGATCCTGCATTCGATTCTGACTGCTTCAGCGCTCTGCGCGTGCGTTGCCCTTTCGGCCTGCAGCACCAGCTCCAATGGCTCCGGTGCGCAGACGAATCCGTCCGTGGATCCCACCCAGCAGGGGATGCGCGCTCCTGTGATCCTCGTGCTGCGCGGACCTGATCCGATGCCCGCAGCAGGCGACATCAAGCTCGATCTCGAGATCCGCGTGAACGAGCCTGTCAATGCGCCCACCTACCTGAAGCTGATGGTGCCGCAGGGTGCGCAGCTCCTGTCCGGTGCGCCCCAGGAGACTCTCGCACTGGGCCAGCCCGGCACGCTCCTTCGCTCGTACATGGTCCGGGTCAACGGCCCGCTCCAGGCCCCGATCGTGGCCGTGGCAGATGCCAAGGATCCGGGCGGCGCCTTCGGCTTCCACGCCGAGCGCAAGTACCCGGCCGCAGCTCCGGTGGGAGTTGCCCCGAATCCGAATCGCCCGCCTGTCCCGCGCCCTGCCGGCCCCCCGCGCTAACCCAACCTCAATTCGCGCTCTGCGCTTGTTGGAAACCCTTGCGGCTGCATCAGTTCGCTTGCCTAGGCCACCGCACATTTGCGCCTCGCACCGTTGACCAGGCGCCTAGAACCAGCCACGAGGCAAGCCCTTTCAAGGTGAGCTTCTCCGCGATTCTGCCAACAAGCGTAACATCGAGACGCAGCGGCAACGCAGGGCAACATTGCGCAAGACGCGGCGATCTTCTGGCCTCCCACCCTCCCTAGCTCCCTGTGAACAAAAGTCTGGGCTGGAAGGTAGCGCCTTAGGGTATTCAACGTGGCAAGTGAGGCTGCGCCGAGACCGGCGCGCTCGCTGGCGCTTTCACTGGCGCAGGCGCCTCGACATAGAACCACGCCCCAGCCGCAGCGGCGACGATCACCACGAGCACGCCAAGGCCCACCACCACGCCCACCACGATCGCAACCGTGGGCACCCGCTTGCGCGCCGGGGCCGGACGCCCGGTTGCGTATCCGACCGTACTGGCCACGCGAGGATCCGATCGCTGCACCATCATCTGGCTGTCGGACAAGGCAGCGACCATGCGCGGGTCCGACGGGCGCTGCAGCTGCATGGAGCTGTCAGCCAGCCCTGCGGGGTAGCTTCTCGCACGCGGGTCCGGGTGCGTCGGCTCGATCTGCGTGGGAGCTGGCTTTGCCGGCGCTGGGGATTGAATCTGCGCAGGAGCCGGGGGTTGAACCTGGGTCGGCGCAGGCGTGGGCCAGGCGCGATCCGCTGCATCCGCAGCCGCGGCAAACGCTGCGACCTGCTTGGGATCGTCCATCGGAACGGTCATGCCCACGCCACGCCCGGATGGCGACGGAGCGCCAGAGTCGGCTGGCGGCGCATTGCTGATCGGCTTGGGCGGCTGCACGTACGGTGTGAAATCAGGGCGATGTCCGCTCCAGAACGGACGAAGCTCGGCGCGAAGCTGATCCATGCTCGCGATGCGGTGATTCCGATCGCGCGCCATGGCCCGCATGATCACGTCGACCAGCGGCGTGGGAAGATCAGCCCGGTAGGTCGCTAGCGAAGGCGCGGTTTGCGTCGCGACCTTCATGATCACTTCCTCGTACGAGAAGCCATCGAACGGACGCAGCCCGGCGAGCATCTCGAACAGCAGCACGCCGAGCGCATAGACGTCCACGCGTCCATCGAGGTCCTTGACCCCGCGAAGCTGCTCGATCGGCATGTACTGCGGCGTGCCCACGGTGGTGCCGGTGACCGTGATCTTGTTGGCTTCGCCGGGCGCCATGATCTTCGAGATGCCGAAGTCCATGACCTTGATCATCTCGCCCACAGGAGTGGGGATCACGAACACGTTCTCAGGCTTCAGGTCGCGATGGAGCACGCCGCGCGAGTGGGCTTCCTGCAATGCTTCCGCGATCTGATCGGCGAGGTACAGCGCCCGATCCACAGGCAGCTTGCCGCCTGCCTGACGCGCTGCCGCAGCCAGATCGGTCCCATCCAGGTACTCCATCAGGATGTAGGGCGTTCCGTCTGCGAGCTCTCCGGTCCCCTCGACCTTCACCGCAAACGGCGTGGTGAGCACACGAGCAGCGCGCGCTTCCTGCACGAAGCGCTTGGGAATGGTCGGGTGCCTGCGAAGCACCTCGTTGAGCACCTTGATGGCCACCCTGCGATCCGTGTCGATCTCGCAGGCGGCAAAGACCGTGGCCATCCCGCCGACGCCGAGCAGGTGCTCGACCCGGTAGCGCGATGCGACAAGGTCTCCGGTCTTGATCTGGGCCATGGGCGCGCGTGCAGAATAGTACTGCGTCGCCTAGCTGGATAGTTGGAAGGCGCCCAGGTGTGCGCCTCCAGCGCATCCCCTGGAACATGGGCGCCAGCCCCCGTACTCTGTACGACCAACCCGCCAGCTCGTCGCGTGGCGCGAGGACTCAGTTCTCGCGCAAGAACGAGTGACTCCATTCTGAGCCGGGCTCGGGCTCGGGCTCGGGCTCGGGCTCGATCTGAGGGCTCCGTAGTTTCTGCGTGGGCACTCAACAGCTGGAAGAAAGCAGCAGATCTCGCAGACAGTCGCAGAAGGGATCGGAGGGCTGTTGCCCGCAGCTTCAACGGGTCTGCCCCGTCGCGTCAGCCTCTGCGAAGATCTGCGTGCAAAAGAGTCCGTCAGGGGATCCGCTACGACACGACCGGGCACGGCGCGCCGTGCCGGCCTCGGCACAGCAGCCAGGCGCGCTTCGGCTCAGGACACGAATGCCGCTCCCGTGGTGTGCCCCTGGATGTGGGGAGTTCCAGTGGGCCGTCAGCCCCGGGGGCTTGGCTAACCGCGCAGCTGACTTGCATCAGCCCCCGGCTTTCAGCCGGCTGCTTCAACCAAGGACATCGTCGCACAGATCGGATGAATGACTCTGGGCCCGTCAGGGCGGGAAGCCGGGAATCGGAACCGGGAAGCTCGGAAGCGGAATCGGGAAGGACGACGGCACCTGCGACGGGAACGGGAACGGGAAGTGCTTGCCCCCAGCGTCTGCGCCAGCATCCTCTGCCCCTGCATCCTTCTTCGGGGTAACCGGACCTGGTCCAGTCGCCGTGGCGGTGGCAGTGGGGTGCGGCGTCGTGGTCGTAGGCGTGGTTGCCGGCGGCTGGGTCGCGGTCTCGGTCGGCTGCGTAGTCGCAACGCCTGTGTTGGTCACAGTGGGGATCGTCTGCGTTGGGGCGACATCCGGGCCCTCGCTCTGGTTGCGATTCATGGCGACGATCACTGCGATGGCAGCGCCGCCTGCGAGCACACCGAGGATGGCCGCGATCAAGCCGAGCGAGAGCCCTCTGCGCGTTCCGATCCGCGTCGCTGGCGGAGCGGTCATCGGATACATCGGCATCGCTGGTGGCGGCGGCGCCGGGGGCGGGCCGTAGCCGTAGGGCGACATCTGCGCGGTCGAGCCGTACTCGGTTCCAACCGCTGGAGCAGCGCCGACCACGGTGCCGGTTCTTCCCGGTCCTTGCTGGTGGACGGGTTCTTCCGGGGGAAGGGTGGGAGCGACGCCGCCTGGGACCGGCTGCGGGTCATCGCCGGGCACGGTCTTGGCCGGACCAGGTGGTGGCTGCGCGAGGGGCTGTGCGATTGGCTGCTCGATCCTGGAGCCTTGGGAGCCCAAGCCCGAATTGGGGGTGGCGCTGAAAAAAGGAAGCAGTGCGTCACGCATCTGCCCGGCATCGGCAAAACGATCCGCAGTCCTGCCCGCCATGGCGCGTTGCGCGATCGCCGAGAGACCAGGCGGGACCGAGGGGTCGATGTCGAGCATCGAGGGGACTTTGCCGGCCATGACGTTGGCGGCCATGATGCGCGGGTCATCGCCGGCGACAGGGCGTCGTCCGGTGATCATCTCGAACAGGATGACGCCGAGCGAATAGATGTCAGCGCGGTGATCCGCGGTATCTGCGGAGAAGGCCTGCTCAGGCGCCATGTACTCCGGGGTCCCCATGAGCACGCCGGGACGCGTCAATCCCTTCTGGAACTCCTCGCTCACGCGGAGCTTGGCGATGCCGAAGTCGAGCAGCTTGATGAGCGGACCTTGCCTTGTGGGCACCACGAAGACATTGTCGGGTTTGAGATCGCGGTGCACGATGTGTGCGGTATGCGCGGCCTCCAGGCCGTTGAGCATCTGCACTGCGATGTCGAGCGCTGAATTGACCGGGAGCCTGCCAGAGCGGGAGAGCATGCGTTGGAGGCTCTCACCCTCGAGCAGCTCCATGACGAGGTAGGGAAGTCCGTTGGAGGATTGGTCCACATCCGAGACGAGCACGACATGCGCGCTTCGCACAGAAGCGGACACGCGGGCTTCTTGCAGGAATCGGGCGACCAACCCGGGACGTCGAGCCAGGTCAGGGTCGAGGAACTTGAGGGCGACAGCGCTGCCGAGGTACTCGTGGCGCGCTTCGAATACCGACCCCATGCCGCCTTCGCCGATCAGGCGGACGAGCCGGTACTTGCCATTGATCACCTCTCCGACTTGCGGACGCATTGGAGGGGAGCCTACCAGGGACTGGGAGGCGGGGGGAGGTTCAACCATGGCCCCATGTGCCGATCGCGATTGCCAGGCACCTGGAGCGGTCTTGCTGCACCAACTGAGGACGGAATCCCATGACGAACCAGCAACAAGAAGCGGCGGGACGACACGGACAGGGCGCGGAGTACACGAGCGACGGTGAGAGCCCGGCGCTTGGAGCAGGGGAGCTTTCTGCGCTTCGAAACGAGATCGCGGCGTGGCGAGACAAGACCCTGGCAGACTCCTTGCGACGCCTGCCCGAGAGAAAGGCGCGCTTCACGACCTGGAGCGGGCTGCAGCTGCCGGATCTGGCGACGCCGCTCGACGCGCTCAATCCGTACCTGACCGACCTTGGGTTTCCGGGCCAGTACCCGTACACGCGGGGCGTGCAGCCCACGATGTACCGCGGGCGCCTGTGGACGATGCGGATGTTCGCAGGGTTCGGCACGCCGGAGCAGACCAACCAGCGCTTCAAGTACCTGCTCGAGCAGGGGCAGACCGGGCTGTCCACAGCTTTCGATTTCCCGACCCTCATGGGGTACGACTCGGATTCGCCTCGTTCGCTCGGCGAAGTCGGCATGTGCGGCGTGGCCGTGGACACCCTGCGCGACATGGAGGTGCTGTTCGACGGCATCCCGCTCGACAAGGTGACCACGTCGATGACGATCAACGGGCCGGCGATCGTGCTGCTGGCTTTCTACGTGGCGCTCGCGGATCAGCGGGGAATCCCCAGGTCGTCGATTGGCGGCACGGTGCAGAACGACTGCCTCAAGGAGTTCATCGCGCAGCACGCCTGGCTCGTGCCTCCGCGCCCTGCCATGCGGATCGTCACGGACATGATGGAGTTCTGCGCAAAGGAAGTCCCGCGCTGGAACACGGTCTCGGTGAGCGGCTATCACATACGGGAAGCCGGAGCGACGGCGACGCAGGAGCTTGCGTTCACGCTTGCGGACGGGGTCGGGTACGTGGAGTCGTGCCTGGCGCGCGGGATGGACGTGGACACGTTTGCGCCGCGCATCTCGTTCTTCTTCGACCTGCACAACGACTTCTTCGAGGAGATCGCGAAGTTCCGCGCGGCGCGCAGGATCTGGGCGCGCCTGATGAAGGAGCGGTTCGGCGCCAAGAAGCCGGAGAGCTGGAAGCTCAGGACGCACGCGCAGACCGCTGGGGTGACGCTCACTGCGCAGCAGCCCTACAACAACGTGGTGCGCGTGGCGCTGCAGGGGCTGGCCGGCGTGCTCGGCGGCACGCAGTCGCTGCATACCAACTCGCTCGACGAGACCTATGCGCTGCCCACGGAGAATGCGGTGACGGTGGCGCTCCGCACCCAGCAGATCATCGCCGAGGAGAGCGGCGTGACCCACACGATCGATCCGCTGGGCGGCAGCTACTTCGTGGAGTGGCTCACGGACCGCCTCGAAAAGGATGCGATGAAGATCATCCATCACATCGACGAGCTGGGAGGGATGGTGAGCGCGATCGAGAAGGGCTATCCCCAGCGCGAGATCGCGGCATCGGCCTACGAGTTCCAGCGCGAGCTGGAGATGGGTGATCGGGTCATGGTCGGCGTCAACAAGTACGTCTCCGACGCGCCGGCGATCCCGCTGCTCAAGATCGATCAGGAGGTGCAGCGAAAGCAAGTTGACAACCTTGCGCGGGTCAAGGCCAAGCGCGACGAGGCACGCGTGGAGGCGTCGCTCGGCGCCGTGCGACGCGCCGCGGAGTCCAGCGCCAACCTGATGCCCCCGATCATCGAGGCGGCCAAGGCCTACGTGACCGAGCAGGAGATCTGTGACGTCCTGCGCGCCGCGCTCGGCACCTACACTGATCCTGCTGAGTTCTGAGCCGCAAGAATCGATTGCTGGAATCGCCTGCCTGGGTTGTGACAAGCTCTGCCCGTGCCTGATCGTCTTCTGCTGCGCCCCGGTGTCCGCTACGAGTGTCACGGCGACGGGACCTGCTGCACCAACATCCATGTGATCGGTCCGCTCAACCAGCAGGACGCTGCGCGCGTTCGGGAGGCGGGCACGATCGTGTTCTCGGCGCGACGTCAGACCGTGGTCCGAAAGGACGAAGGTATCGAGCGTCTGGTGGTGGTCTCCAAGGACGGGGCGTGCATCTTCCTGGACGACTCGGTGCGGTGCCGGATCCACGAGGCGGTGAGCCCGGACTACAAGCCGACGCCGTGCCGCCGATTTCCGGTCGGTGCGACAGGCACGCCCGACGGTGTGCGCGTAACCCTGTCGCATCGCTGTGCTTGCGTGACCGTGGGCCACAGCGCGCTGCTGGAAGAAGAGCATGCGCGCAAGATCCTGGTTTCGCCCTGGAGCGGGCGTCTCATCCGCGACTACGTGGTGGGCGACCGCCTGCGCTGGCGCGGACGCACCCGCATTCCGTTCCGCGAGTATCTGCCCTGGGAGCGATGCATGCTCGCGTCGCTCGATCGCGACGATGGCCCGTCGATCGAGCGGGTTCTGGGAATGTCCCGGGCAGACCGCATGCCCCAGATGCGCAAGGTGACCTGGGAGGCGGTTGCGGACAAGATGGAGAAGTGGACGAGGGACGAACCGTTTGGGGACGGATTCTCGTGCACGCTCCGATGGGCAGAGGGTGCGATCCGACACGGGATGGACTGGCTGGGCCCCTTCCCCAAGCGACCGTGGGGGTGGACCTTTGACCGTGCGACAGCCCGCACGGCAGAAGAGCGGCCTGTCAGGCGGATCTACGGGGCCTGGCTTGCGGACGAGCTTTGGTCGATGACCTGGGCCACGCGCGGGACGGTGTACACGGCCATGGCAGACATGGCGGTGCGCTACGTGCTGGCGACCCGGATTGCGGCAGCGCTGCAACGCACAGGAAGCCGTCCGGACGTGGCCGCAGCCGAAGGGGTCATGATCGCCGATACGCTCGGGGCCTGGGTGTCCTGGGACTGGGTCCGGCTCAGACTGGAAGAGCCTGAAGAAGGCGCCTTCGGGTGACGAGCCTTAAGTACGGACCTTGGGATGCACTGCTTTCTTGACGGACCCCCGCGGTGTCTGCCAAAGCTCTGACGTGCTGCGCAAAATCATGTTCGGGTTGGCGGTGCTCGTGGGTACCGCACAGGTATTGGGCGCTACGACCGGCTGCGGAGGCGACGACGGCAGGCGTCGTGCTCGTAACGCCGGCGAGAAGGAATCGGACGAGGCTCGCGAAGCGCGGGAGCAGGCCGCGCGTGAGGATCTCGCCAAGGCCAAGAAGTCGAACACCGAGTCGGCCTACCGCCTCGTGATGAAACGTCACGAGGGGACCGCCGCAGCGGATGAAGCGCGCATCGGAATCGCGCGCATCCGCGCAGACGAAGCGCGCGCAGCGCTCGGCAAGGGTGATCGCAAAAAGGCGCGCGCCCTCGCCGAGGAAGCCCAGAAGACCGGCGATCCGTCGGTGGCCGAGCAGGCGCGAACCACGCTCGAGCAGATCGACAGGAGCGACGCTCGTCATGCGGGCAAGGCGGTCAAGGATGCGCTCGCCGGTGGGCAGAACGCCGAGACCTGCAAGAAAGCGATCGAGATCCTCGCCTCGACCCTGGGAGACCAGCCTTCGCCCGTGCTGATGCGCGACGTGCGCAAGGAGACGCTCCAGCAGCTGTCGAGCTGCGTGCAGGCCACGATCGACGGCGCGGACAAGATGGAGGCCTTTGCCGAGGCGCGCAAGATCATCGATCTTCCGGCGACCAAGACCGCGGTCGGCAACGACACCTACCACTCGCTGGCAACGACGTTCAACGACAAGACCGTCGCGTCGCTGGTGGCTGCGGTCCAGGCGGACATCAAGGCCAACAAGTGGGAGAACGCGTTTGCCACGATCAAGAAGTGGGCAGACGCGGGGGCGGCTGGCCCTGAGCAGCTCGAGGTAGCCCGTCAGCAGGTTCGCGACACGATCACCAAGGAGCTGATCACCCGCGGCAACGCCGTGCTCGGCCAGCCCAAGCCTGAGCCGGTGCTCGCCGACGTCGACCGCGCGCTGAAGCTGTTCGAAGGCTTGAATGTCTCGCCCGAGCTCAAGACGCTCCAATCGCACATTCAAGCGTGGATCGAGTGCAAGAAGCTCGGCTGCACCGTGATCCCGAAGCCGAGGATGCAGTTCACGTTCGGTGCTACTCCTTTGCTGCCTGCCACCGCCGCAGCGTCGGAGACACCTGTCGAGAGCCTTCCCAACGCGACCAAGCTGTGGGTGCTCGCCACGGGCAGGGGCAAGTCCCTGGTCGCGCGCGAGGACCCGGGCGCTGTGCGCACGTGGGGCGAGCGGCTCGCTGCTGGCAAGGGCTGGATCGATGCCACGGTGATGCAGAACGACGACACGTCGTTGTGGCTGCCCACGGGCAAGGCGCTCGAAGGCGTGCGCGTGTGGCTGCCCACGGGCCGCGACGACAAGCTCTACCTGCTCGGCGCAGTGGAGACGGTTTCGGGCAAGGACGTGACGGTCAAGAAGATCTCGGACGGCCAGTCCTCGACGCTCAAGCGCGACGATCTGAGAACCGGGAACATGCAGCGCGGGCTCAAGGTCCTCGCGTTCTGCGGCGACAACCTTTCGCAGGCACGCTTCGAGGAGTTCGTCTCCATGGCGAGCGGCACCTCGGTGGCGCGGGTGACGTGCCTGACCGCGGACGGCAAGGACGACAAGCTACGCGACGTGGTGCTCGGCTCGCTGCGCACCAAGCCCGAGTGGCTCCCGCCGCGCAAACCCTAGGGCACTACCTTCCAGCCGCAGATTCTGTTCACAGCGAGATGAGAGAGCAGGAGCCCGGAGGGGGTTTGGCTCTCGCTGGACGCTCGCAGCTCCCGGGATACCCTAGGGCGTCCCCTTCCAGGGCAGAGAGTTCACTGGGAGAAAGGAGGGCGGGAGGCCGGAGAGGGATTGCTCTCGCTGGACGCTCGCAGCTCCCGGGATACCCTCGGGGATTCCCTGTTGGTGCTCGTGCTCGTGCTCGTGCTCGTGCTCGTGCTCGTGCTCGTGCTCGTGCTCGTGCTTGCTCGTGCTCGTGCTCGTGCTCGTGCTCGTGCTTGCTCGTGCTTGCTCGTGCTTGCTCGTGCTTGCTCGTGCTCCTGCACGGGAGTGGTGCTGCGTGCTTGGTGCACCGAGCGACGCAGCGTGCGCGCAGCGACTGCAGCAGCCAGTGCTGACGTGGCCCGAAGGTTCCCGCAAGCTCCTCGCGCACAGCGAGAGCCAAATCCCCTCCGGATTTCCCACCCTCCCCTCTCCCTGTGAACTCTCTGCCCCGGCAAGGTAGCCCCTTAGGGTATCCCGAGAACCCGCAGATAGGTCGCGCGCACCGCTTCGGTGATCTCGCGGTACCGATCCCAGAGCTGCGCCTGCGCGCTCTTGTGCGGCTGGTTGTGGAACCCCATCCTTCGCGCCAGCGGCACCAGCCCCGGTGCCTGGTCCTCGAGCAGGCTCATCGAGGTCGCGTGCACGATGTGCAACCGCTGCTCGAGCTTGCGAAGAAACAAGTACCCCTCGCGCAGCGTGAGCGCATCGTCCCACGGCAGATGCCCGGCTTCCTGCAGCCTCAGGATCGCTTCCAGAGTGCCGGCCACCCGCAGGCTCAGATCTGCGCCGTGACGCATCTGCAGCATCTGCACCGCGAACTCGATGTCGAGCAGACCGCCTCGCCCCACCTTGATGTCGCGACGTCCCCCCTTCTCCCGCCCGATCTCGCGCTCGAGCCTCGTGCGCAGGCGATGGGTCTCGGCCGGATCAGGCGGCCCGCCCTCGAATGCAGCGCGGTGCGCGAGATGCACCACGCGTGCCCCGAGCTCAGGATCGCCAGCGCAGCGACGCGCGCGGATCAGCGTCTGACGCTCCCACGGCGCAGCGCTGACGCCTGCGGCGCGGGGCCCTTCGGCCAGACCGTGGTAGCGCATGAACGCAGGCAGCGAGCTGACCAGCACGCCCTGGGAGCCGGAGGGGCGCAGGCGCGTGTCCAGCTCGTAGCCAGGCCCCTCCACGTGCGCCACCGACAGAAGTCGCATCGTCTTCTGCGCAATCCGCACGTAGGGCTCGATCGCGTCCGCCCCTTCGGCCGCACGCTCCGGATCGAACACGAAGAACACGTCCAGATCCGAGCCGTATCCCAGCTCCTGCCCCCCGTACTTGCCTACGGCAAACACGCAGAACCCCTCGGGCGATCGGCTGGCGAGCGCGAGCCCGAGCGCGCGCTGCATCGACGCGTCCGCGAGCTCGGTCAGCACGCGCTGCACGTCGCCGAGCTCCACCTCGCCGCCGATGTCTGCGAGAGCGACCTCCATGGTCACGCGAAGCCGCGCTCTTCGCAGCGCGCCCACCAGCGCTTCCGGATCGTCCGGATCCTCGGACATCGCAGCTTGCAGCTCGCGATCCAGCTCGCTGCGTGCCCGATCGATGCTCGGCATGCCCTGGGAGAACGGCACCTGGTCCCCCAGCTCCGGACGGCGCACCACGACGTCGCCCACGAACGCCGAGGCGCCGAGCACCGAGATGAACCTGCGCGCAGCGCGAGGATTGCCCGCGAGCAGCGAGGCGTGGATCGCAGGGGAGCGCACGCGCGAGAAGTAGGAGCAGAGGTAGCGCACGGCCTGCTCCGGATCCGCTGCATCGGCCAGCGAATCGAGCACCGTGTCCCCTGCGGTGGGATCGCGATCCCGCGTCAACGCACCGAGCAGGTCGTCAGGGCGCTGCGCGAGCGAGAGAAGATCCCTGGCAAGCTCGCGGGTGGCCATGGTGCCGAACGTCGGGACGAGCTCCTGCCACACCTGCTCTTCGGAGCCGGCTTCGAGCGCGAGCAGCAAGCGTTGCCAGCGCGATGCGGTCACCTCCTGGGGAGCGAGCCCCCTGAGCCGCGCATGCACGCGCTCGCGGGTGCCTGCAATCGCAGCGTCGAACGCTTCCAGATCGCGGTAGCCGAGGCTTCGCGCGAGCCGGCTGCGCTCGCGCTCTTCGACCGGCAGCAGATGCGTCTGCAGCCCTGTGGAGTTCTGCACCATGTGCTCGGCGCGTCGGAGCACGTGCCATCCATCGGCAAGCTCCTCTGCCTCTCGCCCGGTCACCAGCCCGTGGGCCCACAGCTTGTTCAACCCTTCGAGCGTGCCCGAAGCGCGCACGGAGGCGTCCACGCCACCCCAGATGAGCTGCAGCACCTGCACGAACATCTCCAGCTCGCGAATCCCGCCAAGTCCGAGCTTCAGATCGCGCGCTGGATCGAGCGAGGCTTCGTTGCGCGATCGATCGACCAGACGGATGAACTCGGTCGCGATGGCCGGATCGACGTGCTTGCGAAAGACGAACGGCTCCAGCTCGTCGAGCAGCGAGCGCCCGAGCTCCAGATCCCCGGCGATCGGGCGCGCCCGCATCAACGCTCCTCGCTCCCACATGCGTCCCCACGTCTCGTAGTAGCGCAGCATCGCAGGCACCGAGTTGACCATCGGCCCGTTGCGTCCTTCCGGACGCAGCCGCAGGTCGACGCGCCAGACCACCCCGTCGTCCGTCACGTCGTCGAGCGCGCCGGTGAGCTTGCGCGCGACCCGCGACCAGTACTCGTGCAGCGTGATCGTCGCGCCCGGCTCGGAGCGCGCTGCAGCCTCGCCCTCGTCCGAGTCGTACACGTAGATCAAGTCGATGTCAGACCCCGCATTCAGCTCGCGGCCCGAGAGCTTGCCCATCCCGAGCACCGCGAACGCCGAGTGCCTTCCGTCTGCGAGCATCGGTGGACCGAACCGCTCGTCGACCTCGCGCCGCGCGACCCCCAGTGCAGCTTCGACCAGCGCCTCCGCAAGCTCGCTCAGCTCCTGCGCCGTCACCTTGAAGTCCGCCCCTCCGAATGCGTGCGGCAGCAGCTCGCGCAAGGCGATGCGAAGGCGTTGCTGACGCGCCACCACGCGCAGCGCCCGAAGCATCTCGTCGACGTCCTGGTTGGCTGCTTCGGCGGCGACGAGCTCGAGGAAGGCCTGGCGATCATGCACGCGGCCGAAGCGATCGTTCGCAATCGATGCCACCAGGGTCGGCGAGCGTTCGATCGCTGCCGCTGAGCCAGGGAACGCTGCTGTCGCGATCACGCCCAGGGCAAAGGCTTCTTCGGACGTTGCGCGAAGCGCCTGCAGGCGTCCCCCAGCACTCTGGGCTGCCGGCGCGTCGAGCGCGTCAGCCAGCTCCAGCAGGCTGGTCGGATCGAGGTGGGTGGTGCCGGGCAACGAGGGCAATGAGAGGCTCCTGGCAGAAACGTCGGCCGCGGCCTACGCGACGCGAGCGTACTTGCATCGGCTGTCGGCTTCTAGCGGGTGGGTTGGCGCAATCCCACTACGCACTTGGGGCACGGGGTACTAGGTTGGGGCCATGCGATTGCTCTGCATTTCGGACATCCATGGCCATGCCGCCGCCCTGGAGATGGTTCTCGCGATGGGCAAGATCCAGGGTTGCAGCAAGGTGCTTGTGGCAGGGGACCTTTGCTTTCCCGGTCCTGAGCCGCTTCGCGTCTGGACCCTGCTGACGGCCGAACGAGCCCATTGCGTGCAGGGGCTGAGCGATCGGGCTCTGGCGACCGTTGATCCGGAAGCGCTCAAGCCCACCACGCCCCAGGAGGCCGAGCGGGTGCAGAGGCTGCGGGCAGCCCGAGAGCAGCTGGGCGACGTGATTCTCGCGCGTCTGCAGAGGCTGCCGACCACGTTTCGGATGGCGGTGGAGGACGGTGGTGAGCTGCTGTTGGTGCACGGGTCGCCGGCAGATCCCACGACATCGATGACCCACGACATGGAAGACAGCGAGATTTCGGCTTTGCTGGGGGATGACCCGGCCGATACCGTGATCTGTGGGGGGAGCCACGTACCTTTCGACCGGGTCGTGGGCGGAACCCGGATCATCAACGTGGGCTCGGTCGGAGAGGCTCCATCCGGGAAAATCGCCCATGCGACCGTGCTCTCGACCTCCTCTGCCGGGGTGGAGGCCCATCCTTTCCTGATCCCCCTGGAGACACCTGAACAAGGCCCGGATGCCTGAACAGGACCGGCTTAAAGCAAAGGGTTCCGTCTGGCCGGGTGTCTGATCATGGCGGTCCTTTGCCGCTCAGCTTGATCAGGAGAATCCCTCGACGGTAGACTTCCGGCGTAGTGTGCCATGAACCCGTATGGGGGCCTCGAGTTCCCTGCGCGGAGAGTTGCACTCACGTCGCCGAAAACGCGTGTCGCGCGAAGGTAAGACTTTCGATGAAGATCTCGTGCCAGTCCTGCGGAGCCAAGTACACCATCGCCGATGAAAAGGTCCGCGGCAGAACCGTAAAGATTCGCTGCAAGAAGTGCAGCTCGGCGATCGTGATCAGCGGCGCGGAAATCGAAGCGCCCCCTCCAGGAGAAGAAGAAGACGGCGAGACCAGGATCTACGAGAACTCGCCTGGAGCCGATCCGTTCGCCCACGGTGCAGCCCAGCCTCCGGTCGAGTGGACTCTGAACGTTGCCGAAGGCGACCAGCGCACGGTTGTCGTCGACGAGATCGTGCAGCTGTACCGCAGCGGCGTGATCAGCGATGACACGTACCTCTGGAAAGACGGAATGGAAGACTGGCGACCGCTCGGCGAAGTGCCTGAACTGGTCGAGAAGGTGCGCGCCGCCGGTCCGGCTCCGGCTGCAGGACGACCCATCGGCGCGCTGCGTCCCAACACCGCTGCTGCCTCGACGCCGGTGCCTCCGGACGCAGCACTTGCCGCGGGCGGCCCGGTTCTCGGAGGCGCGGGTGCCTCCAAGGCTGCTGCTCGCCGTGCCGATGCTCGCCCCAAGGATCAAGACCTGTTCGGATCTGCGCCCGTAGCGGAAGAGCCCAAGGAGACCAAGCAGCAGAAGGCTTCGCCCTCGATGGCGCCGCTGCCCAAGGGTAGCCACATGACCGCTGAGCGCGGCGAGAACTCCGTGCTCTTCACGCTCGATGCGCTCAAGGCTCCCAAGCCGAAGTCGGTGGCGCCGCCCGCAGGTCCTGGCGCGACGTCGGGCGTTGTGGACATCAAGACGCTGTCGACCCAGGCGCCGCCGTCCATGGAGAACGATCGCGCGCTCGATGACATCATGAACATCGGCGGCGGTTCGATCATGGGCAGCGCAACGCTTGCGGCGCCTGTGCTTCCCACCACGATCGAGCCAGAGCCGCCGCCGCCGCAGCCCGAGTACATGGGCATGGGCCCTGCCCCGGTCCAATCAGGTGGTGGCAACAAGGTTCTGCTGGTCGTGCTCGCTGCAGCGCTCGGCCTGGTCGTGATCGCGTTCGGCGGCTACCTGGTGTTCGGCAAGAGCAAGGGCAACGACACCAAGGCTCCTGCGTCTGCCGCTGCTTCGGAAACCGCCAAGCCCCCGGACACGGCGGCACCGGCCTCTGCAGACCCGGCAACGCCAGCAGCTTCCGCCACGGCTCCTGCTCCCACCGATCCGTCGAAACCCGAAGACAAGAAGGATCCCAAGGACAAGACGGCCCCAGAGAAGGTGCCAGGTCCGCTCAAGACCTCAGACACGAGCAAGCCAGCGGACACGGGCAAGAAGCCGGAGGCCAAAACGCCGGATCCGCCAAAGACCGAAGAGCCCAAAGCGCCGCCTCCGCCGGATCCGGGCGGTGGTGCGACCAACCCGTTCGACCGCGGCGCAGCGATCTCCGCTCTCAACGCAGCGGCAGGTGGCGCTTCGGGATGCAAGAAGCCCGACGGCCCCACGGGTACGGGCCGCGTCGCTGTGACGTTCGCTCCTTCAGGGCGCGTGACCTCGGCCAACGTCGAAGGCCCTCCCTTTGCCGGAACCTCGGTCGGTGGTTGCGTGGCTGCGCGTTTCCGCGGCGCGAGCGTGCCGCCGTTCGCAGGCAGCCCGGTGACGGTCCACAAGTCGTTCTCGATCAACTGAGCGCGATCGGAGCTCGACGCCTCTACTGCGGCGGCTCGGCAGGCTCCGCAGGTGGCGCCTTGTACAGCAGCTCCATGGTGCTCGGCTGGTTGAAGATCCAGGTCGGATAGGTGCTGTCGATCCGGTACATCGTCTCGCGCCGCCCCTCCAGGAAGTCCACTTGCAGCTTGCCGGCGGGCGCCTTGAGGTTCCAGATCCGGTACACGCGGTTCCAGGCGTTGTCGTTGGGATGCAGCACGAGCACATCCGGCGGCGTCATCTGCAGAGCGAGCAGATCGTGCTTGAGCATTCGCTCCGGGAACTGGTCCACGAACACGATCGCGCCATGCAGCTTCGGCCTGGGACGTCCGATGAGCGCCTCGGTGGCCGGATCCTCGGGGAGCATCAAGACCGTGCCGGCAGGCCCTGCGAGCTCTCGCGCGCGCTGCGCCATCTTGAGGATCCGCAGGCCGTTGTCGCTGACCTGCAGGCCCGCCCAGAACGACGGATCATCGACCGGGTGGCGTGCATCGAGGTAGCGCTGGAACTTCTCGCCGTACAACCCGAAGAGCGTCACCACGAACACGACGTACTTGAGCCGCGGGAATCGCGCGCGATCCATCAGCAGCAGCAACGACAGGAACGCCATCGGGATGATCGGGTTGTTGTCGTAGAACGGACGGTGCTGGGGGTGCGACAGGTTGTGCAGGAGCGAGATCGCTCCCGCGCACAGCGTCGTCGCCGCAAACGCAGCGCGACGATCCGTGGCGACCGCTGCACCGTGCAGATTGCTCAGCAGGAAGATGGCGAGAAACATCAAGCCGAGCATGGGAGGCACGATGGAGAAGCCGGCGATCGCGCGCAGCCCGTTGGGGACCATCGCAGCATGGCCGAGCAGCAGGCCGATGCCGGTGCCTGCCAGGGCCAGCACGATGGCGCTCACGCCCACCGCAAAGCGCCAATCGAACCTGACGGGCTCGTGCACGTCCTTGGCCGCAAGGGCGGCGTCCACCAGCAGCGCCTCCTTGTTGCCCTGCATGCGAACGAGGATCCATGCGGTGAAGATCACCACGAGCAGCGACAGGTGCACCGGCGACTGGAAGAGAGAGTAGCTCAGCAGGTTGAGCACGAGACGCGCCTGCCCGCCCTTGAGCTGCGGGCCGTCGACGAACACGACCTGATAGAATTCCCCCAGCGATCCGCCTGCGATCAGCACCACGATCAGGACCGTGGCAGCGATGCCGGCTGCGAGACCGGCGGCCAGGGAGCCGAAGTCCGGGAGCAGCGCACGCACGGCTGCGCGCTTCTGGCGGATGAATGCCACGCCGCCGATGGCAGCAGCAGCCAGGCCGATCCCCACGATGGCGCCTGTGCCGGTGCTCGATTTGAACGCCAGAGTCAGCGCAGCAGCAAAGCCGGCTGCGCGCAGGTACCAGGAGCGCGCACGCCCTGCCGGCCGCGTGAGCCCCGCAGCCAGCAGCGCGACCGCGGACCAGGCGATGACCTGCGCGGTCTGATCATAGGCGATCTCCTTGGGCGTCAGGATGATCACAGGCGCGGTCAGGATCGCGGCCAGCGTGGCGTTGCGCACCTCGGTGAACGAGCGCGCAATCCCGTACGCGATCCCGATCATCAGCAGGTTGCACACAGCGCACAGCCAGAGCTCGTCGACCAGCGCGAATCGTCCCGTGGCCTTCTGCACGGTCGCCATCACCAGAAAGCTGCCAGGCGGGATCGGCAAGGTGAAGTCGCGATAGATGTGCTCGCCCTGCGCCATCCGATGCGCGATGGGCGACACCCAGCCCGTGAACTCCATGTCGCTCCACAAGCAGTTCGTCAGCCGAGGCACATAGCAGTACGCCAGGGCGAAGAAGCTCAGGAACAGAACGCCGAGTACGATCCGATGGGCGCGCACGTAGGCCCTTGATCAACCAAGGATTGGACAAAAGGGCAAGCCCAAGGGAGGTCTGCCACCCAAAACGCGGCAGGTGGCGCGCCAGCTCGTGACGGGCGATTCAGCGGCCCACGTAGACCGGCTTTCTTTTCTCGGCAAAGGCGCGAAGCCCTTCCAGACGATCCTCGGTGCCCAGAAGCCGCTCGTAGGCTGCCTGCTCGGCCTGCAGACCAGCCACCGGATCCGGTCGCGCAGCATCGATTGCGGCCAGCGCAGAAGCGTGCGCCAGGGGTGCGCCTCCGAGGATCGGCTCGATCCACCCGATCGCGTCGTCGACGATATCCACCTGCGGGTCTGCGATACGGTTGATCAGGCCCCAGGCGAGCGCCTGCTGCGCCGAGATGCGCTGTCCGAACAGGATCATCTCCTTGGCGCGCGCCTCGCCCACGATTCTGGGAAGACGCTGCGTTCCGCCGGCTCCGGGAATGATGGCCAGCGTGACTTCAGGCAGGGCAAAGCTGGCAGAGGCCACGGCAACGCGCAGGTCGCAGGCGAGCGCGATCTCCAGCCCGCCGCCAAAGGCCAGGCCGTTGAGCGCAGCCACCACCGGCTTCGGACAGGTGTCGAGCGCCCCGAGCTCGCTGCGGTACAGCGCGAGCTGGGTGCGGATGTCGTCGTGGGTCCACCCCACGCGCTCCTTGAGATCGGCGCCTGCGCAAAAGTGCTTGTTGCCAGCGGCCGTGACGATCAACGCGCGGACCTGGGCATCCGAGCCTTGCTCGCGAGCGAATCGTCCGAGCCCGATCAGGACCTGGCGGGTGATCGCATTGGCCTGGTCAGCACGCTGGATGCGGAACAACGCAACGGTGCCACGTCGTTCGATCTCGAAACCGTCGTTCATGGCGCGCGAGCCTACCAGAGTGTCTTCACAGGGCGGCGGGAGATGAAGCAGCCGGGCTGAAAGCCGGGGGCTAGTACTAGTGCGAGTCAGCTGCACGGTTAGCCAAGCCCCCATTCGGACCATTCGGGGGCTGTCGGTCCGACGCAGCGCCCACATCGCGTCGGGCGTGGATTGAGGGTCTCCCGCAAGCCCAGCGCGACCCGTGAGACACAGATCACCCTCCTGATCTCCCTTCTCCCTGTGAACATCTCTGCCCTGAAAGGTAGCCCCCTGGAGTAGGCTCTTGCCGTGCCCCATCGGTCTGATTCCATCGTGCTGTGCGGTGCCAACCTGCTCGCCAGCCACACCGCAGACTACCTGTTGCGGCTGGGGTGCCAGGTGACGCTCCTGGTGCCGACGGGCAAGCGAGACACGCTGCGATTCGCGCGGACGCTGGCGTTGCACGACATCGTGGAGGGCGACTGCCGGGACCCCGAGGTGCTTCGCGAGGCAGGAATCAACGATGCAACCGCTGTGCTCCTGCTGCACGACTCGGATCTGCTCAACCTCGAGACCGCGCTGCGTGTGCGCGAGCTTCGGAAGAAGGTCCGCATCGTGTCGCGGATCTTCCAGCGCCACCTTGCGCGGAGCATCGACGAAGCGCTGGGCAATCACTACTCGCTGTCGGATTCGATCCTCGCGGCGCCAGCCTTTGCGCTGGCAGCCACGTTGTCGAGCTATGCGGGGTACTTCTACCTCGAAGACGTCGCTCAGCCCACGGAGCCGCTGCAGCTGTGGGAGGTGGCCGAGATCGACCTGCACGAGCATCATCCGCTCGTGGGTCTCACCCCGGAGCGTCTCGAGCTCGAGCATGCAACGCTGGTGATCGCCCGGACGGAGCGGCCCGAGGGCGATTCGGATTCGGGCGCGCCTGCTGCGACGTTCTTTCCACCGCACGACATGGATACGGCGCTGCGGGCTGGCGAGCGGATCATGGTGCTGGCCCGTCCGGATCGCGCGCGAGGCGTGCTCCACGCCGCCCTGCCCGGAACGCGTCGGATGTTCTCGCGCCGGAGTCGCTACCGGATGCGGGCAGAGGCCTCGCTGCCAGGACACAGGGTGGCGTGGTACCGCGTGCTGTACGACAAGCTGACGCAGGTGTCGCCCGTGGCAAAGCTGGTGGCTGCGGTGCTCGTGACGCTGCTGATCATCGGCGTGAGCTTGTTTGCGGCGGCGGGCGTTCCAGGGCCGGATCCGTTCTTCTACACCATCGTGGTGCTGACAGGCGGCTACGGGGACCTCGGGATCCTGCAGAAAGAGGCGACGTCGTTCTGGGTGAAGCTCGTCGCATCCATCCTCACGATGCTCGGCGCAGGGCTCGTGGGTCTGGTGTACGGCGCGATGACCGAGCGCGTGCTGATGGGAAGGCTCGGCATGATCCTGCACGACCGGCGCATCCCGAGGCACGGCCATGTGATCGTGTGCGGGCTGGGCAACATCGGCATCCGCGTGGTCGAAGAGCTCTACCGCATGGGCATTCCCGTGGTCGCCATCGAGAAGAACCCGGACAACTCGCACATCGATGCGGCCCGACGGATGAAGGTCCCGGTGATCGTGTCCAGCTCGTCGGCGCATGGCGTGCTGGAGCGCGCCCATGTCCGGGGCGCGCATTGCCTGGTGGGGGCGACCGACGACGATCTGGCGAATCTCGACGTGGCGCTGGCGGCGCGCGATCACAACGAGCAGATCCGGATCGTGCTGCGCGTGTTCGATCACGCCATGGTGCAGCCGATGCAGAAGATGTTCGGGATCGACGTGACCTACAGCATGTGGATGCTGGCGGCGCCTGCGTTTGCCGCTGCGGCGCTGGTGGGGCGCACCTTCGGCTCGTTCCGATGGAAGGCCCGATCGGTGCTCGTCCAAGAGCTGGTGGTGCCAGAAGGCAGCCCCATCGTCGGGCAGCATCTGGAGCAGGTGTGCTCGCAATACGACGTCCGCGGCTTCTTGCGCGGAAAATTCCTGGATGGCGGCAGTGGCCGGGCGAGCGTCGGGGCGCTGGAGCCTGGAGCGCGGGTTGTCTTTCTGGGCACGTCCGACGCAATGCGCCGCATTGCGAACGTCACCCGTATTGACGAGGATGAGCCACCCGAGAGCCGCGCGCTCTAGCGTCGCGCCGATTTGGGCATTGACGAAGCGCACCCAGCAAAACAGACTGGTGATCGAGACCGTATTCTAGGAGGAAGGGGAGCTTCCCAGGGCGGGCTCGGGTGCGTGATCACGCGGCCGGGTTCTGCCTCGAGAGAAGCTGCAGGAGGGGGCATGGAAACGTCAGCGCCAACGGCTCGCGAGTCGGCTCTCGGCTTCACCGAAGGTGTGCGCTGTGGCTGGCTGACCAGTGACCTCATCGCTTGGTGCGAAGAGCACCTCGTGCGCACCGAGCGGCTCCTGTTGAGCCATCCAGGACCCCTGCAGCGCGTTTGTGAGCACGAGGTCGGGGTCGTGACGCTGCAGCCCAGCTCGCCAGAGGCTCGTGCCAAGGCGCGGCGCACGACCAACTCTGCTGTTCCGAGGATCCTGGAAGGCTCGCGACATCGCGTGCTGCAAGCCCTGCGCACCGCGATCGACACCGATCAGGTTGCGTTCGTCCACGCCGCCCTGCTCGCCTCGACCGTGGTCAGGATCAAGCGTGCGGATGGGCTCGCCGCGTGGCGAGTGCGGCTGACCGAAGACATCGCGCTCAGCGATCAAGTCCTCGCGCTGTTCGCGCTGGACGCCCTCGAACACCCGTCAGACTACGCCAACGAGCTGGCGGTCTGCGACGCGTGCGGCGCTGTGTCGCTCAGCCCTGCGCGCCTCGGCTCACGCCATGGGTGCACCCGGCACCCGTTCGGCTCGTGCGACACGCCCAGGAGCCGCTCGGGAACGCCTCCGCACGGCCTGATCGTGCCGGGCTCAATCGACGAAAGCTTGACGTAGAGCGACGGGGCGTCCAGTTTCTCGTCCCGTGGCACGCGGCAGCAACGGCGCTGGCAACGGTCCTGATCCGGCTCCCGATGTCGTGGAAGGCGACGTCGATCGCATCACCTACGAGGACGCAGCGAGCGGATTCAGGGTGCTGCGCGTGACGGATCGGCACGGACAGGTCCACACCGTGGTGGGGCGCATGCAAGCGATCTCGGTGGGCACGCGTGTACGGGCCACGGGGAAGTTCGACACGGATCCGCGCCATGGGCGTCAGCTCAAGGCTTCGACCCTGCTGACGCTCGAGCCGGACACGCTCAAGGGTCTGGAGCGCCTGATCGGCTCTGGCCTGGCATCCGGGATCGGACCTACGTTCGCCCAGCGCATCGTGCAGCACTTCGGGACCTCGACCCTGCGGATCCTCGACGAGCACCCGGAGCGGCTTCTGGAGGTGACAGGGCTTGGGCGCAAGCGTGCCGAGAAGCTGTCCAGGGCGTGGTCGGACCAGAAGGCGACCCGCGAGGTGATGGTGTTCCTGCAGGGATTCGGCATCTCCCCTGCCCTCGCGCAGCGCATCTTCCGGCGCTACGGGCCCAAGGCGATCCTGCTCGTCAAGGAGAACCCGTACAGGCTCGCCACCGACATCTGGGGCGTGGGATTCAAGAAGGCGGACGACATCGCGCAGGCGATCGGGATCGCCAGGGACGCGCCGGAGCGGATTCGCGCCGCTGTGCTGCACGTGATCGACCAGGCGAGCGAGCGAGGCCACGTGTTCGTGCCGCGCGTGGGGCTCGGCATGGAGACGCGCAAGATCGTGGATGTCGACGAAGACTTGATCGAGCAGGCCATCGACGACGTGGCCGGGTCCGAGCATGCACGAACCGAGGTGATCGACGAGATCGGAACGGTGATCTACTCGGCACGTCTGCACGCCGCGGAGATTGGCCTTGCGAAGTCGCTGGCACGGCTTTGCGGTCGCGAAGCTCGGGGGCTCGACGGAGCAGAGCAGGCGATCGGCGCGTTCGAGCATCGGACCGGCACCACCCTGGCCGAGGCGCAACGACAGGCGATTCGCCTGGCGGCCACCAGCCGGGTGCTGGTGATCACAGGCGGCCCTGGCGTGGGAAAGACCACGATCGTTCGCGCCCTGATCGAGCTGTTCGATCGTGCCAGCCTCTCGGTGCGTCTCGCTGCCCCCACGGGCAGGGCGTCACGACGCATGGAAGAGGCGACCGGGCGAGCGTCCCAGACCCTGCACCGGCTGCTGGACTACCAGCCGCGCAATGGCGGATTTGCACACAACGAAGACAATCCGCTCGAGCTCGACGTTCTCATCGTCGACGAGTGCTCGATGCTGGACCTGCCCCTGGCACATGCGCTCGTCCGGGCCATTCCTCCCAAGGCGAGGCTGGTCCTGGTGGGCGACGTGGACCAGCTGCCTTCGATTGGACCGGGCGCAGTGTTGCGCGACATCATCGAGTCGCGCGCCATTCCCACCATCCGTCTGGTCGAGATCTTCCGTCAGGCCGCCGCAAGCCGCATCGTGTCGAGCGCCCACAGGATCCTCGATGGACGCATTCCAGAATCGAGTTCCAAAGGGGAATCGGGGGGTGACTTCTTCGTGGTGACCGCTGCGGACGCACAAGATGCAGCGGGCAAGGTAAGGCAGCTGGTGGTGGAGCGGATCCCGAAGAGCTTCAGCCTTGACCCGGTCCGGCAGGTCCAGGTCCTCACGCCGATGCACCGCGGTCCGGCAGGCTCCGAGGCGCTCAACCGCGCGCTGCAGGATGCCCTCAATCCAGCGTCCGAAGCAAACCGCAGCCCCATGGGATTTCGGATCGGCGACAAGGTGATGCAGCTGCGCAACGACTACGGCCGCGACGTGTTCAACGGCGACATCGGGTTTGTGAGCGCGGTCGATCCGGAGGAGCGGACGCTGATCGTGGATCTGGAAGGGCGTCAGGTGGCGTACGAGGAGTCGCAGCTCGACGAGCTGACGCTTGCGTATGCGTGCTCGATCCACAAGAGCCAGGGGAGCGAGTACCCGGCGGTGGTGATCCCGATGCTGTCGGCGCACTTCGTGATGCTGTCGCGCAACCTGCTGTACACGGCGGTCACGCGGGGCAAGAGGCTGGTGGTGCTGATCACCGACCGGTACGCGCTGCGGGTTGCGCTCGACGAGACGAGGCGGGAGGAGCGATACACCTGGCTCGGGCGCAGGCTGAGCGACGCGGTGAATGGGACCGGGATGCGGCCTTGACCCATTCCGCCGCGCATGATTGGATGCCTGCGCAGTATCAACCAGGCATTGTCCTCGAGCCATCTGGATGCGACCGGCGACGGATTCCAAGACCTCGCCCTCAGGGGTCGCCCGATTTACGGCCCTGTTCCTGCTCAGCGCCTCGACGTTGCTGTTCGAAGTGCTGCTGACCAAGCTGTTCGCCAACAAGCTCGAGCACCATTACACGTTCGCGATCATCGGCCTCGCGCTGCTCGGTTACGGCGGCTCCGGCGTGCTGGTGCAGCTCAAGCGCGAGACGTTCCTGCGCGGCGGCATGGCCGACGGGATGGCGCTTTGGCGCTACACGCTCGCGTGGGCGTTCTCGATCCTCGGAGTCGTGCCGCTGTTCCTGCTGCTGCCTTTTGACCCCGCGGTTCCAGGCGCAGCGGGCGCTCTCGCGCTGCCGCTCTACTTCCTGCTCTTCGCTGCTCCCTTCTTCGTCGCGGGCGTGCCTGTGGCCGCCATGCTGATGTCGTCCGATCTGCACCCGTCCCGGGTCTACTTCTGGGACCTGCTCGGCGCTGCCCTCGGCGCCTTGGCCGGCCCCTGGCTGCTGCCCCGCACCGGAGCCTATGGCGCGGTGGTGCTGAGCGCTGCCATGGCCGTGGGAGCCGCGATCGTGATCCGGGCGAGCATCCGGACCGGCGCCCTTCGCGCGTGCCTGCTGGCGGTCGTCGCCTTCCTCGCAGCCGGCTTCGTGAGCCTGCTGGTTCCCAACCGGATGCGATCGGCCCTCGGCTTCGACATGGTCTCCTTCAAGGCGCTCGTGGTCAAATCCGACTTCTTTGCGCTCGGGCCGCCGACCCAGATCTACTGGAACCCGATCGCGCGGCTCGACGTGAGCCGCACGGGCATTTCGGACTCGGTTTCGTTTCGCTACGGCCTTCCGCTTTCGCTGCGGCTCCTGCCGATCGAGGGACGGCTGATCCTGGTGGATGGCGGGGCAAACTCGCGGCAGTTCGTGCTCGATCGCCACCCTCGCGACACGCAGTTCCTCAGCACCACCCTGTGGGCCGCGCCCTACGTGCTCCATCCCCGCACCGGCAAGGTCCTGGTGATCGGGGCGGGCGGAGGCATCGACATCCTGGTGGGCAAGCACTTCGGTGCCACGGAGATCGATGCGCTCGAGCTCAATCCCGACATGGCGCGTCTGCTGGCCGGACGCCCGGAGGACCGGGAGCGGGATCTGTACACGCGCTGGCTGCAGAGCGACGACCGGACCCAGGTGACCATCCACAACGTCGAGGCGCGTCACTTCGTGTACCGGCAGCGGGACCATGCCCACTACGACATAGTCCTCGCCAGCGGCGTCGATACGCTCACCGCCATCCAGTCGTCAGGCAACGCGCTGAGCGAGAACTTCCTCTACACCGCAGACGCTGTGAAGGACTATCTAGCGGTGCTCAACCCCGGTGGCGTGCTCGCGCTCACCCATTGGCACCTGGAGCCTCCCAAGCACGCTCTCAAGATGTTCGCCACCTACCTGCAGGTGCTCGAGCAATCCGGCGTGGACAATCCGAGCCGCCACGTGTGCGTGGTGTCTGACGCCATGTCCGAGAAGTTCGGTTGGGAGAGCACGCTTCTCAAGAAGGGCAGCGAGTTCACGCTCGAAGAGGTCAAGGCTCTGCGCGAGTACGCCGCGCGTGTAGGATTCCAGATCGTCTGGGATCCGTTCCTCGCCAACGATGCACCCGTGCGCAGGGACGGCGATCTGGCGTTCCGCAGGCTGGGCATGGCGAAAGGACCGGCGCGCAGCCAGGTGATCGCTGACCTGCCCTATGACATCACGCCTTCCACCGACGATCGCCCCTACTTCTACTGGGTGGGCGACAAGAGCGAGGGCAAGCTGTCCTTCTACGACGGCAACTGGGTCTACGCCGACGTGCTGTACCCGCAGTCGTCGATGCGGTGGATGCTCAGGCTCGCTGTGCTCCTGTCGCTCGGCCTGGCGCTGGTCCCGGCGTTCATCATGAAGCGCCGAGGCATGTCGCTGCGCGAGCTTGCAGCTCCAATCCCATTCTTCGCTGCGAGCGGATTCGCGTTCGTGATGGCGGAGAATGCCGTGTTCCTGATGATCACCCTGTTCGTGGGCGGACCGCTCTACTCGCTGTCCGTGGTGCTCCCCAGCATCCTGGGTGGCTATGCGTTCGGCAGCTTGTTGTCCGGTCGGCTCGGGCCTGGCAAGCGGCGTTGGCTCGCAGTGCTCGCAGCGCTGTGCGTGGCGGCCTTTGGTGCATTTGCGCTCATCGCCTTCCAGGCGCTCCCGCAGCTGATTGCCCTGAGCCAGCCTGCGCGCATGGCCATTGCCGTGCTCCTGGTCGTGCCGTTCGCCGCGGTGCTCGGCCTGTTCGTGCCGTGGTACATGGCCGGGCTCAAGACCAGCGAGGCAGACCCCACCCTGGCGTGGATGTGGTCGCTGAGCGCCGTGGGCAACGTGCTCGGGGCCATGGTATTCGTGCCGCTGTGCCACGCCTTCGGTACGCGCATGGTCTTCGCCCTGGCGGCCGGGCTCTACCTGCTGGCGCTGGGGTGGGCGGCCTGGACGACGCGGGCTCAGGCATCATGAACGCCTTGGCCGCTAGGGATTCGATGCTATCCTTGGGGGCATGAGGAAGATCGCTCTGGGCGTGGGTGTGTTCGGGCTCCTGGCGGGTGCCGCTGTCTTCGTCGCATGCGGCGCCAACTCCAACGAAGGCGGCTACGGGACGGCTGGCGCAGGCAATAGCGCACAGGGCGGCCAAGCCGGCAATGGCGGAGAGGGAGGGTCAGGCGCAGGTACCACGGGCGGCTCTGGGGGAACGATCCCCTACGATGCTCCGATCATGGAGATCGGACCGGCGGATGGAACCGGCATGGACGAGGCCTGCGCAGCCCAATCCGCTTCGGGCGAAGTCTGGCCGCTCGACATGTACATCATGATGGACCAGTCGGGTTCCATGACCTCGACCATCGATCTGGCCGGGAAGATCACGAAGTGGAAGGCGGTGACCGACGGGCTCACTGCCTTCTTCACGCAGCAGCCGGCGACGTCGGATC
Source organism: Deltaproteobacteria bacterium (assembly GCA_016218915.1). Lineage (GTDB taxonomy): Bacteria > Myxococcota_A > Polyangia > Polyangiales > Polyangiaceae > JACRCQ01. The sequence goes on along the minus strand of JACRCQ010000052.1, from coordinate 102,199 downwards.
TCGGCATTGGCATCCAGTTCTTCCCCCTGCCGATCAAGCCCTGGGACACGGTGACCAAGTGCACCTCTTCGGATCCCACGTGTCCCACGAACACCCTGTGCATCCAGAACGACATCGGATTCTACTGCCTTGACACGTGCACCGACTCCGCGCAGTGCGGAGGCGGGGAATGCTTCAGCCCGTCGAGCGATGGCTTCTGCAACAACGACTACTGCGACGCGGCGAAGTACGCGATTCCTGAGGTCGCTATCGGCCTGATCAGCACCACCAAGGCGGGAGTGATTGCCGCCATGGCCGCCCACGGACCGCTGACCATGACGCCCACGGTGCCGGCCCTCAAGGGTGCTGTCGACTACGCTGCCGCCTATGCTCCGCTCCACGCTGATCGCAAGACGATTGTGGTGTTTGCCACGGACGGCATGCCGACCGAGTGCCCCTATGACGGCCAGCCGACGACCGGGCTCAACATGTCCAAGCAGATCGCCACCAATGCCGCAAAGGGCAACCCTTCGATCAAGACGTTCGTCATCGGCGTAGTGGACCCTGGCGACTTCGTCTCCACGGGCAATCTCAACCAGCTCGCTGCAGCAGGCGGAACCAACAAGGCGCTCATCGTCAAGGCCAACCAGGACATGGCGACCCAGTTCGCGACCGCCCTCGAGGCGATCAAGGGCACAGCGGTGGGCTGCGAGTTCAAGGTGCCGTCCAACGACGCAGGCAAGATCGACAAGGACAAGGTCAACGTGACCTACATCGTCAACGGCGGCGCCGAGCAGACGGTCTACGCGGTCGCCAGTGCTGCGGATTGCGATGCAACCCTGGGAGGCTGGTACTACGACAACCCGGCCGATCCAGCCTCGATCATCCTGTGCGCAGCGACCTGCGCCGAGGTGCAGAAGCCCGGGCAGAAGGTCGACGTCAGCATCCAGATGGGATGCAAGACCCAGTTCATGCCGCCCAAGTAGACGGCCGTTTCAAGGCTGGACTTCGAAGGCTCCCGAATCGCAAGGCGTGGAGCGGGGCTTGCCCCGTTGATCCGTGGCAGGGCAGTCGGTGGCGAGGTTGATCGCCGGGCTCCCGGCGCCCAGCGCGAACGTCTGGGAGACTCCCCCATTGTCTGCCAGGGGCGCGAGCAGCGGATCGGCAAAGGTGATGCCCTCCACGCAAGGCTGGTCCGGATTGCCGCTCTTCTTGACCTGGGGCCATTGCAGGTTGCCCCCTTGATCGGTCATCGCCTCGTGGCAGCTGGTGGCGCTGTACTGGTTGGCTGTGGTGTTGTTGGCGAAGATCGTGTTCTTCAAGGTCACGGTTGCGCTCTTCCCCTTGAAGATGGCTGGGCCGTAGTCTGCGTCGTTCCCGCTGAACGTACAGCTGGTGAAGTGCGCGATCGCAGCCCCGTTGAAGAGGGCTCCGCCGTTGCTCACCACCTTGTTGTTGGCAAACGTGCAGTTGGTGATGTCGGCCTCGGACTTCTGACCCAGGAAGATCGCGCCCGCGTGCTCCCCGGTCTGGTGATTCGAGAACGTCGTGCCCGTGAGGGTGAGCGGCGCTGCCTCGTGGTACAGCGCCCCCGAGCCCTTGGCCGCATTGCCGAACTTGTTGGCATTGAAGACGCAATCCCGGATGACCGAGGACGACCCTTCGTAGAAGTACGAGAACATCCCGCTGCCGTGGGTCATCCCGGTGTTCCCCTCGAACACCGTGCCGCAGAGCATGAAGTCGCCTCCCGGGTTCTCGTAGTTCATCCCGTCGATGTACACGCCGCCGCCGTTGCCGTATTGCCCGTCGCCCGTGCTCAGCGCTCCGTTGCCCCGAAACCCGCAGTCCACGATCGTCAGCGTCGAGCCCCGGTTCAGGATCCCTCCCCCGTTGGATGCGCTGTTGTTCACGAACTCGCAGCCGGACAGCACCGCCTCGGTCAACCCGCCCGCGTAGATCGCACCACCACCGATCTCCCCGTCCATGCTGGCGCAGTGGTTGTTCTCGAATCGGACGTCGATCGCCTTGAGCGTGCCGAACCAAGGGTGACGAATCGCAGCGCCGGAGTTCGGGGGCTTGTTGGTCTCCTCCGGCTCGCCTGCGGGCACGAACCCGTCGATCAGCGACAAGCGCTGCACCACGAAGTTCGTGTGGTTGTCGAGATCGAAGATCCGCGTGGTGCCCCCTCCGCTGATCGTGATGTCGCCCTTGCCGTCGACGATCAGGGTCTTGTCCTTGGCGGTCCCTGCGATCAGGCGCGAGGTCACGGTGATCGTGTGCTTGCCGCCGCAGTCGAACAGGATGGTTCCGCCGCCTTCGGCCTTCAGCGCATCCACGGCGTCGCGAAGCGCCTGCTCGGTGCAGCTCGCCGCGCTGCCCGTGCCCACGGTCTTGGTCGTTCCCGAAGCCGCCACCGGGTCGAGGCGTCCCGGGCATTGGGTGGCCGCACCGCCGCTGCCGCCTGTGCCCGAGCTCCCGCCACCTGCCCCGCCTGCGCTGCTGCCGCCACTCCCCCCACTGCCTCCATTGCTGGTTCCGCCAGCGCCCGCATCGACCGCAGGCGCCCCGCCGGCTCCATCACTTCCGCAGCCCGCGGCAAGCACCAGTGAAGCTACCAAGGCCAGGCTTCGAGCTCTCATCGGATCTCTCCCCGCGTCCTTCCCCCGGACGCTCAGGCACATTCAGCCCAATGTACCATTTCGCGGGGTGAAATCAGGGGATCGAAATGAGCTCGATCTCAAAGACGAGCGTTGCGGATTGCGGAATCACGGGCGGACGTCCCGCAGCGCCGTAGCCCAGAGCAGGCGGGATCACGAGCCTGCGACGTCCTCCCACGCGCATCCCGATCATTCCCCGCTCCCATCCCTGGATCAGCATCCCGCGCCCGATCGTGAACTGCGCCGGCGTGTTCCTCTTCCACGAGCTGTCGAACTCGGTGCCATCCTCAAGCCTGCCGAAGTAGTGCACGGTGATCTTGTCGCCGGTCGCCACTTCGCGACCTGTGCCGACGACGTCATCCTCGATCACCAGACCGTCCCCAGCCTGGCCTTCGACTCTGGGTTGAACCTCAGGCGCAGGGGAACGCGTGTCGTTGGGCGCTTCGGCGCGCGACGGCTGCCCGAGAGCAGGCAGAGGAGCGTGGGCGATCACGACCTCCTGCTCGGCAGGAGCTGTGACAGGGGGCCGCGCGGCCGGCGCAGCGCACGCTCCGAGCGACGCGCAGCCAAGGAATGCGCACAGGAACATGACGTGCCGCATGATTCCAGCATACCTGGGCGCCCCGCCTGAAAACCGCAAATCGGCCCAGAACCTCGCATCTGTGGCACAATGTCGCAGGCCGCCTCGACCATGATCCCCCTGCTCCACCACGTCGTGCGATTCCCGATCGCCGCCTTGCTCGTCGCCTGCGCCGCGTCCTGTAGCTCGGATTGTCCCGAGCCTCCGGACTGCACGGGAGCCGATGCGGGGCAAGAGGCCGAGGCTGGGGACAGCGGACAGCCCGACGCCCCGGTAGAAGCGATCGCCGCATTCTGCGATGCAACGTTGGGCAGGAGCCCGAAGGTCTACCAGACCTGCTGTACGGAGCAGGAGAAGGCATCGGGCACGTACCGTGCGCTGGAAGGGACGGCTGCCGCGCTCGCGTGGGAATGCACGTCAAAGCTGACCCGGAGCGCAATGCTCGGACGCATCGGGCTCCAGAGCGAAGCCGCGTCTGGCTGCATGCAGGCGGTGGCTGAGGCCTACGATGGTGCCGGATGCGGGATCCTGGTACTCAGCTTCGATTGGGAAGCGTCTGCGTGCCGCGAAGTCGTGCAAGGACGGCAGGAGCTGGGACAGCCTTGCCGGTATCGGTACGAATGCGCCGACGGGCTGACGTGCGACGGGTACAACGACGGAGTGGACGGCACGTGCGCACAGCCACCCGAGGCTTTCACCTGCCTCGTGCTGGAGTATTCGGGTGCAGCGGACGACGTGGTGGATTCGTTGTTCGGCCATCACCCTGCCTGCGCACCAGGCTGGTCGTGCGCCCACACGGATCAGTACGGTCAGTGCTCCAAGACCGTGGGAGAAGGGCAGCACTGCATTGCGCAATCGGATTGTGATGCAGGGCTGACCTGCCGGGTGGGTGTCTGCGGAACGCTTCCGCCAGGCGCTCAAGGAGCGCCATGCATCACGGCCGGCGATTGCGTGGCCGGGATGTTCTGCGAGGTCGCTGGGGGCAACCAGGGGACCTGTGCGCCACGCAAGGCCGCTGGCGACGCCTGCTCTCCCCCGGGGGGCGCCGCGTGCAGGGGCGCCTGCGTGTCGATCGACGGCGGCGCGCAAGGCGTGTGCGTGGAGTTCTGCGGGTCCGGGTGAGCCTGCGCTCAGCCGCCTGCTCCGGCGCGCTCCTCGAGCCACGCGTCCGCATCCTTGACGCGGATCCTCACCCTGCCTTCGAGCAGGAAGTGCGGCATGCCCTTCTTGATCCAGGAGTGCACCTTGCGCACGTTGACTCGCATGTACTCGGCGTAGTCGCTTGGCTTCATGACTTCGCGTGGCGTCACGCCGATCGGCTTGTCGCTCGTCACGTCCAGCGCCTTGGCGAGCGCATCGATGGCCGCGTGCAGATGTGCGGCAGCCTCGCGTATCGCCTCTGAGCGCGTACTTCGAGAATCGAGGATCTTCGATCGAGTCATGCGTCCGTCTCCCATGCGCAGCGCCATGCGCCGACCTCGCGATCCATCCTGCATCAGCCTGCGATTCGCAAGTGCGGAGCGAGCTGCCATCAAGTTGTCACGAAGCTGTGCGAGCGATGTCACGCAGCTGCCGTGGTTGTCGCAAGCGACGTCATTGGCGCGCCACCAGGTCGATCGGCGCCAAGAACAGCTCATCCATCACCGACCCCGCACCTGCCGTGAAATCGGGCGCCAGCCCCGCCATCGCCCGAAGGGTAGGGGCGATGTCGGCCAGGTAGCGCTCGCGGCGTGCTTCCACCCGTCCCGTCCGCAAGACGCGCGAGCCTGCGACCACCAGCCACACCCTCCCCGACTCCGGTGCCCCGGCTCCATGACCTGTGAAGTTACGAGAACGCCCATGGTCCGTCGTGATCACGAGCGTCGTGGATACCCCGTCCCTCTCCATGTCCCGGAGCACGCTGGCCACCTGGCCGATCACCTGATCGGAATCCCGCAGGGACTGCAGGTAGGCTCTGTAGTCGTTGTGATGCGCGTGCTCGTCTGGATCGCCCAGCCCGAGGAACAGGAAGCGCGGACGCACCGCTCTGAGGTACTGCACCCCCAGACCCGCTGTGAATCTGTCAGGGCGATAGTCGTCCTGTCCGGGGAACGCCTTGGCGCGCTCTCCAGCCAGGAGCCAATCGCGCAGGGCCGGGTCATCCATCAGCTTCTCGCGCGTCATGCCGTGGTTGCGACCGGTCGACATGACCACGGCCGACGGATTGGCAGCGCCTGCGCGCTCGATGGTCTCCCACGACGAAATCACCGCGACGCCGCGCGGACCGCTGCATGATAGTGCGGCGAATTCGTCTGCCAGCGTGGCCCGCGCTACTGCGGGGCAGGAGTTGTTGCGACAATCCGGCACCGGGTGGCCTGTGAAGATCTCTTGATAGCCAGGCAGCGAGCACCAAGCAGGCCCGCTCGACCGGATCTCAGGACCATGGCCCGGAGCGCCCAGGGCAACCCCGTTCGTTCGCAGAATCCTGTGCAAATGCGGCATCAGCTGGTCCGGGCCGACCATCTCGCTGTCGCGCAGACCGTGCGCCGCAGCAAACGCAGGATTCACCCCGTCGAACACTTCATCCGACCGGACGCCGTCGATTGCGATCAGCACGAACGCCGAAGCCCCTGAGCACGCCTTGAGCGCTCCTATCCGCCAGGCAGCTGTGTCGAGCAGGCTCAATCGCCTGTAGAACGGCTGCTGATCTGCAGCTGCGCATGCGGTTGCTAGCACGGTCAAGGCGAGCACGATTCTCGACAGCCGTGAGACACCCACGTTGTTCATGTGCCCCCCTATGTCAGTCGAACATGGAGAGGTTGTGTCGCTCAGGCAAGCTGCACGAAACAACTACGTGCGCACGGTCTTGCCGCTCTCACAGCGCTACCACGCGCCAGCGCGCTGCAGCTCAGGGCCGAAGCATGGCGCCGGTGTCGAGATAGTGAGCCAGCAGCCTGGCGAGCGTTTGCGTCGCTGCGGAGATTCGCTCCGGGACCAGAGAATCGATCCAGGTGTTGCCCGCTTCGGTGGTCGCGATCATCCGGCGGCGCCAATGGACGCGCGTGCGTTGGTCGTCCAGCGGTTCGAGATCGATGTTCAGGCTCATGATGTGCCCACGGCCAGAAAACGCGGTGTACGCGATCGCACGGCTCGGCTCGTAGCGGGTACAGACCCAGGTCCGCTGCCCTTCGTCCGGCGTGTCGGTCGTGAAGACGCAATCCAGCTCCGCGAATCCCGATCGGGAGTGAACGATCGTGGCTCGCCAGGTGGGTATCCAGTCATGCTCCCGAGCCGGACACAGCAGCGGAAAGACGCGCGCCGCAGGCGCATGGAGGTCAAACGTCTCTTCGCTCGATACGGTCCGCATGATCGACATGCCGCCGATCTAGACTGCAGGTCCGTACACAGTCAAGGCGTCCACCCTCCAGCGGTCACTTGCACTGGCCGTCCACGCACGACTGGCTGCTGGCGCAGGCTCCGGCCGGGGGAATCACCGAGTCGACCTCGACCGTGATGTGCTTGTGGACCGCAAGATCAGCGGACGTGCACCCGACTGCCAGCACGGCGCAATCATCGCGCCGGAGCACTCCCACGAAGGCGATCTTCTTGAATTCGAGATCCGACACGTCGAACGCCGTGCCGAATTGCGGAATCTCCTGGATCGACTCGACTGCTTCGAACTTGCCGTTGACCAGCGCCGAGTCGTTCGGGCACACGCCCGAAATCAGCACGAGCTGCTTGTACGTGGCCTGCGAAGCTGCCCCATCCGGATCACGCACGATCACCTCCACCGTAGCCGTCGTGGGCGTTCCCGGCTCCACAGCACCACCGCAGCCTCCGATGGCAGCGCCAAGTACCAGTAGAGCCGCGCGTAATCCGGTGTGCCCACGCATGATGTCGTCCTCGCTGGCTTCAAGACGTACCACGGGCGCCAGTGTCTGGTGCGAGGAAAAGGTCTGCTCAGGGTCGCATGCCCGGAGGCGGCATCGGGGGCTCGGACTTGGGACCCACGCTGCATTCCGTGAGGCTGCCTATCCCAGGAACCTGCTTGCCGAGCTCGCTGAGCACCGAGGCGGCATCCATCCAGACGCCCTCCCCGAGGCCGACGTCGATCGGGTCGATGATATTCATGTAGCAGGGGCTGACCGGCGCATGGACCGCTTTGCCTTCGTCGCGCCACCAATAGAAAAGGTTGTGTACGGTCCACAGGTACGTGAACCCGTAAGCGGTGGGATTCGGACGCCATGCCGCGACGCGCTCGACCGGAACTCGATAAGATGCCTCTCGGGTCTGGACCAGAAGCAGCGCATCATCGAGAGCCTTGCGAGCCACAGCCAGCCGCGCCTGGCGCCAGGAGTCCGGCTTGTCCCACTTGCCGTCGACGTAGTCATATAGCGCGTGCACCTGCCTCGCACGCAGCGCCGTGATCCGCGCTGAGGCCGCTAGATCGTCGATCAACGGCCGACCGTTGCCCGACACAGCCGAGGCGAGCGCCTCAAGCTTGCCCGCAGAAGCGTCGAGGCGGGTCTCGAGCTCCGCGAGCAGCGGCTCGACTTCTGCGCTGTAGCCAGGTGGATCGTGCAGCGGATTGAGCATGTCCACCAGCCCGAGCTTGTCAGGCTGGGTCATCGAGGCGTGCAACGACGGAATGCCGGCTGCGAGCGCGGAGACGTCGTCCCAGGTCTCCACGCCCTGCAGGTAGGCCTGGCCGTTGCGACGCACGACCGACGAAGGCGCGACGCCGCCGACCTTGCCCAGCGTCAAAAGGTCGTGCTGCAGGACCATCGCGTCGATCAGCGCGTCCTCGATCCCGGACGCGGACTCGCCGAAAACAGCCAGAAGCGGGCGCAGCGTTTCGCGCAGTGCCAGCTCGTGCACAGGCTGATTCATCCGGGGATTCCAGGCAGCGCGCGCGGTGACCCAGTCCTGCAGCCAGTAGCCCCATTCCCACCCGCTCGAGAAGGTGATCTGCCCGTCCATCCGGCTTCCCTGGTGGACGCCGACGCCCATCTTCCCTTGCTGCTCGTCGCTTGCCAGCAGTCGCAGATCGTACAAGCGCCGATCCGCGTAGAGCGGAAGGAACAACGGCACGTCGATGTCGTAGCTCACCCAGTACGCGGTCTCGGGATGCCAGATCGTGCGCCGTGATCCAGCCTCCAGGTGCAGGAAGTCGCGCATGTACCCGAAGTCCGCGTTGCCGTAGGTCGGCGCCGGATCGTCGAGCGAGTAGTGCTCCACCGTGTGCGGCATGATTCCCAGCCGCGCATCGGCGTAGTGGGGAAGGAAGTTGAAGTTCAGCGGCTGCTGCGTCTGCGGGTCCAGATAGGTCGTGGCCACCTGCCCGGTCGAGCAGTGCGCCTTGATGATCGCTTCCTTGCCCCAGTGATCCGAGGTCCGCGCGGTCACCTCGTTCATCCACGCGAGCATCCGATCGTCGTCCGGATGCGTGAACTCCGTGGTGCCGTTCTCCGTCGCGAGGTAGTCGAATCCAGCCAACATCAGCCAATCGACGTGCTCGTCGATCTGCGCGAGCTCGCTGCTCAGCTCCCCAGTCGTGCGCACCAGACGCCAGGCGTGCTGCTGCACCATCGCGATCTGCGCATCGACTCCCACGAGCAACCCGAAGTCGTGTGCACGGTCGACGAGCTGCTTGAGGCGCTGTTGACGAACCGGGCTGTCGGCGAACTCGCTCCAGGCATCCGCATAGAGCAGGAGCCAGTGGACGCGATTCTGCCCGCTGGCGAGCATCCACTCCAGGAAGCTGTCCCACTCCGGCAGCATCGCCTTCCACCCGGCTTCGTCGCCGTTGCCACCTGGCCCCCACCCCTGCAGCAAGTCTGTCAGCTCCAGCGGGTGCATCGTGTGAAGCTGGATGCCGCGCACTGGCCAGTAGGGCTTTTCGTCGATGTCTGGCGGTGAAAGGTCCAGCGATAGCGCGGCGGGCACAACGGGCGCCAGAGGATGGGCAAACGCGAACCCCATTTCCTCGAGGAGCCGGTAAGCGCCAAACGCGGTACCGATCCTGGCAGGTTGCGAGGCGTCCAGCGAATTGCCTGCAGCCGCCAACGCGTGCATTCCTTGCACCGTTCCTGAGCGCACCTCGAACGCTTCCGGACCAAGAGCGGCGAGCGCGTCGGCCGCTATCAGCGCGTGCGTGGTCGTCGTGTCCCCCAGACCGATTCGAACCGATGATGCGGGAAGCCAGGCCAGGGTATCCGTCGAGTCAGCTACGACGACCGGAAGGGGAGAGGACGCCTTCAGGTGGGACTCGATTCTCTGCGCCGCAGCCGGCGGCAGGTCCGGTCCGAGCTGAAGGGCGAGAACGGGCGCTGCAGCCTCCACCGGGGCAAGGACCTCGGAAGAGGAATCCGCATCCGAGGTGCCTGTCTCCTTTGCGGTGCTCAGGTCGGTCGCGGCATCAAAAGGGGATGGGGAATCTGACGGCGCGCTGGAGCCGCATCCGCAGGCTGCAGCAGCGGCGATCAACGCCCAAAGAGGATTGCTGCTGCGCGATCGGGGCATCGTGTCCACGGTAGCACATCAGCTCAGCGCGAGGCCTGGCCGGGAACGCCAGACGCCATTGACGCAGCGCGTATCCTGTTCTCGTTCCTGCTGCGCACGCGATGGGATGAGAGCGATGACGTGGCGCGGATGCTGGTGGCCTGTGGGTGTCGCGTTCGCGCCATTGGCGTGGCTCGCCTGCAACGCTCTGGCTGGGATCGGCGAGCCGACGGTCGTCGACGGAGATGGGACCAGCGAATGCAGCCACCGCCGACCGCCCCTCCCCCCGAAGGGTGCGGACACGGGAGACGGTGGGCTCGCGATCGCGATTCGGCACATGTCGTTTGGCGAGAGCTCTACCGGGCAGATGAAGAGGTTCGACTGCGTCGACGTTGACGATTGACTGGCAAGCGCTCGCATGCCCCTTTTGTCACCCCGCTGTCACATACCCGCCTTTGCATCTCCACGCCGCGGTACTATGGCCGAGGGCGATGTCTGGATTGATCCTGATCGTGGAAGACGAGACTGATCTGCTCGAGAGCCTGGCGTACAGCCTGCAGCGCGAGGGCTACCAGACACGCAAGGCCACGACCGGCAAGGCTGCGATCGAGCTCGCACGCCAGGAGCCGGTGCCGGACCTGGTGCTGCTGGACCTGATGCTCCCCGACCTGTCCGGAATCGAAGTGTGCCGGCAGCTTCGCAGCGACGATCGCACCCGCAAGATGCTCGTGCTGATGCTGACCGCGCGGGGAGAAGAGATCGATCGCGTCGTCGGGTTCGAGGTGGGCGCTGACGACTACGTGGTCAAGCCGTTCAGCGTGCGCGAGCTCGCGCTGCGCATTCGCGCGCTGCTGCGCCGGGGCCGGACCGAGGAGCAGGAGCAGGAGCAGGAGCAGGTCGTCTTCGGAAGGCTGAAGATCGACGCTGGCGCCCACAAGGTCTTCGTGGATGCCGAGGAGGTCATGCTGACTGCCCTCGAATTCCGTCTGCTTACCACGTTCCTTTCGCGCAAGGGACGAGCCCAGACCCGAGAGGCGCTGCTCGACACGGTGTGGGGAATCCAGGCCGATATCACCACGCGCACCGTGGACACGCACGTCAAGAGGCTGCGCGAGAAGATCGGGGCAGCGGGCAGCTACATCGAGACGTTGCGGGGCGTGGGCTACCGCTTCAAGTCGCGTCCCGATGAGGATGCTTCTTGAAGCTCGGAATCCGCGGCAAGCTGTTCCTGCTTTCGCTCGCCATGATCATCGTGGCGCTGCTCGGCGGAGGCGCCTGGAGCGACCGTGACCTTCGCCTCCAGGCGCAGGCGCGCATCGAATCGCAGCTCCTGGCAGACACCCTGCTGGCCCGCGAAGCTGTGGAGCTGATGCAACCGGAGTCGGATGCGCATGCGTACGGCGCGCTTGCACGGCGCCTGGGTCGGGCATCGGGCGCACGCATGACGATCATTGCGGTCGACGGGCGCGTGCTCGCTGACTCGAATCTGCAGGAGCGCGAGGTGGCGCTGCTCGAGAACCACGGGCAGCGGCCCGAAGTATTGACCGCGCTGTCCGGTACAACCGGCGTGGCGCGTCGCGGCAGCACGACCTTGCACGAAGACATGCTCTACATCGCGGTGCCCTATGGAGGTTCGCCTCCCCGCGGCGTGGTGCGCAGCGCCTTGTCCTTGCACGAGGTCAGCGACGCCCTGCATGCGCTTCGCACGAGGCTCGGAGCTGCAGGGGTGGTCGCGCTGCTGATCGCAGGGCTGATGAGCTGGATGGCGGCCCAAGGGGCATCCTCCACCCTGCGCAATCTGCTCAAGGTCGCGCGTGAGATGGCCAGTGGTTCTTCGAGCGCGCGGGCTTCGGTCTCCCGGGCTGACGAGATCGGCGGTCTTGCAGGCTCGCTCAACCAGTTGGCCAGCGCCCTGCAGACCACCGTCAGCGATCTCGCGGCCGAACGCGATCGCTTCGGCGCTGTGCTCGAGGGAATGGCAGAAGCCGTGGTCGCGCTCGATGCCGATGGGCGCGTGTCGCTGTGCAACTCTTCGGCCCAGAAGCTCCTTGGCTGGGGCGATTCCGCGCTGGGCCTGCCCTTGTCCGAGCTGGTGCGCGTCCCTGCGCTTCACGAGCTGGTCGCCCGGGCGCGCGTCAGCGATGGCAAGGACGACCCTGCGGAGTTCACGCTGCGCGGTCAGCTTCGCGTCGTTGCCAGAGCCGCACGTCTCAGCTCTGCAGAAGGGGGCGTCGTGATGGTGCTGCGCGACGTGACCGAGCTTCGGCGGCTGGAAGGGGCCCGTCGCGACTTCGTTGCGAATGTGTCCCACGAGCTGCGCACGCCGGTGAGCACCATCCAGGCCAATGCCGAAGCGCTGCTGGCGGGCGCGCTCGACGACAAGGAGCACGCGGAGCGTTTCCTGTCCGCGCTCATGCGCAACACGGAGCGGCTGGCGCGCATCATCTCGGATCTGCTCGACTTGTCCCGCATCGAGGCCGGTGAGTACACGCTCGACCTGCAGCCCCTGTCCTTGCGCGCCTCGGCCCAGCGCGCAGGCGAAGCGGTGGTCGACAAAGCCCGCTCCAAGCAGCTCTCGCTGCAGATCGAGGTGACCGAGGGCGTGTCGGTCCTGGCCGATGACAAGGCGCTCGAGCACGTGCTGGTGAATCTCCTGGACAATGCGGTCAAGTACACGCCGGACAAAGGGCATGTCGTCATCCGGGCATCAATGCGGCAGACGAGCGTGCGGATCGAGGTGTGTGACGATGGGCCGGGGATCGAACCTCGATTCCGGGAGCGGATCTTCGAGCGTTTCTACCGCCTGGATCCAGGTCGATCGCGGGAGCTCGGAGGAACCGGCCTCGGGCTTTCGATCGTGAAGCATCTGGTGGAAGCCATGCATGGGCAGGTGGGCGTGGAATCCGGTGATCCGCTCGGCTCCGTGTTCTGGATCGAGCTCCCTGAAGGCAAGCATCCGACGGATTGACCGCTCTCTCGCAACTTGTCACGCCCCCGCCACGCTCCTGTCACAGGCGGAATGCACCTATCAGGTGCCGAACAAGGAGCGATCGATGCGAACCTGGATGGCCTCTTCATGTCTCGCGGCGCTTTTGGTGGTCTCTGCGGTCGGGTGCAAGAGCAGCTCTGCATCGAGCCAACAGAACCTCTCCATTCTCGGAGCAGGCGCGACCTTCCCCTACCCCCTCTATGCGAAGTGGGGAGATGCCTGGCACAAGTCCACAGGCACCAAGCTCAACTACCAGTCGATCGGCTCAGGCGGAGGAATCCAGCAGATCAAGGCCAAGACCGTGGACTTCGGTGCCTCGGATGCACCCCTCGAGCCCAAGGAGCTTGACGCTGCCGGCCTCGTGCAATTCCCGATGATCATGGGAGGCGTAGTGCCGGTCGTGCATCTCGAGGGGGTTGCCGCGGGCTCGCTCGTCCTGGATGGCGAGACGCTCGGTGCATTGTACCTGGGCGACATCAAGCGATGGGACGACTCCAAGCTCAAGGTGCTGAACCCGAGCGTGGCGCTTCCGGCCAAGGACGTGACGGTGGTGCATCGAGCCGACGGCTCGGGCACGACGTGGATCTTCACGAGCTACCTCTCCAAGGCGCATGCGCCCTGGAAGGACAAGGTGGGCACGGACAAGGCGGTATCCTGGCCGGTCGGCGTGGGGGGCAAGGGAAATGAAGGGGTCTCGGTGTACGTGCAGCGCGTCGACGGCGCGATCGGCTACGTGGAGTACGCCTACGCGCTTCAGAACAAGCTGTCCACGGTGCGGTTGAAGAACGCCGCAGGCAAGGTGGTGGAGCCCGGACGCGCGAGCTTCCAGGCAGCGGCTGCCAGTGCTGATTGGAAGAATGCGCCCGGGTTCCACATGGTGCTCACCCACCAGAGCGGTGCGGACGCCTGGCCGATCGTCGGAGCTTCGTTCATTCTCATGTACAAGGAGCAGAAGGACGCGGCCAAGGCCTCGGAGCTGCTCCGGTTCTTCGACTACGGCTACCGAAAGGGCGCAGAGGCTGCAGCCAGCCTCGACTACGTGTCTATGCCGGAGGCGGTGATCGACCTCGTCGAGAAGATGTGGGCCGAATCCCTGCGAGCTGAAGGCAAGCCCGTATGGCCGGCCGCGGCGCGCTAGATGGGAATCGACGTGATCTCCGAAAGGCAGGTGGGGCTCGTGTCGAACGAGTCCCGCGCCAACGCAAGACGCCGGACGTCCCTGTTCGGCGACCGTCTCCTTCGAGCCGCCACCCTGTGCGGCGCCCTCTTCCTTCTGCTCGTCGTGGCAGGCATGGCCATCATGCTCATCCACGGCGCTTCGACTGCGCTCGGGCACTTCGGACCTTCCTTCCTGGGCAGCCAGTCCTGGGATCCGGTCCGCGAGCGGTTCGGTGCGCTGCCTTCCCTGCTAGGCACGATCCTCTCGGCCGGGCTTGCACTGCTCCTTGCTGTGCCCCTGTCGCTCGGCATCGCCATGTTCCTGACCGAGCTTGCCCCAGCCTGGCTCGCGCGCCCGGTGGCCGCGGCCGTGGAAGTCCTGGCAGCCATTCCCTCGATCATCTACGGAATGTGGGGGCTGTTCGTGCTGGCCCCCGCAATCGCATCGCATCTGCAGCCCCTGCTGTCCCGACATCTGGGCTGGCTCCCGCTGTTCCAGGGGCCGCCCATGGGCATCGGCATGATGACCGCTGCGATCGTGCTGGCGCTCATGGTCGTTCCCTACATCGCTGCAGTCGCGCGCGACCTGTTCACCATGGTGCCGCCGTCGATCAAGGAAGCTGCCTCCGGCGTAGGTGCCACGCGCTGGGAGGTGATGTGGCACGTGGTCATCCCTTTCACCCGCTCAGGGCTGGTCGGCGCGATCGTCCTCGGCCTCGGTAGGGCCTTGGGAGAAACCATGGCGGTCACCTTCGTGATCGGCAACAGCCACCACATCTCCGCATCGCTTTACAAGCCCTCGAACACGATCGCGAGCACGCTTGCCAACGAGTTCACCGAGGCCACGGGCGGCTTGTACGTCTCGTCACTCATCGCTCTTGCGCTGGTGCTCTTCCTGCTGACGTTCGTGATCCTTGCGATCGGACGCATCCTGGTCTCGAGGACGGCGCTGCAAGGGGAGCGCGCCACATGAAGCGCGTGGTCTTGCAGCGAAAGCTCGTCAACGCTCTCATGGTAGGGCTGGCGACGGCCTCGGCCGTGGTGGCCCTGGTGTTTCTCGGGTGGATCCTTGCGACGTTGATCCGGCAGGGCCTGGCAGGCTTGAGCGTGGCGTGGTTCATCGAGCTTCCCAAACCCACGGGCGAGGCCGATGCTGGAATGGCCAATGCCTTGGTGGGCACCATCCAGGTGGTCGCCATGGCCATCGGGTTCGGTGTTCCGATCGGACTCGCGGCAGGGATCTACCTCGCAGAGTTCGGCAAGGGAGGAAGGCTCTCCCAGGTCGTGCGCTTCGTGGCCGACGTGCTTCTGGGAGCCCCCTCGATCGTGATCGGCGTGTTCGTCTACACGCTGATGGTGCGTCCGACCGGGCACTTCAGCGGGCTCGCAGGCGCAGTGGCGCTGGGGCTGCTGATGCTTCCGATCGTGACCCGCACGACCGACGAGATGATGCGGCTGGTTCCGGTATCGCTTCGAGAGGCAGCGCTGGCGCTGGGCGCGCCGGAGTGGAAGATGGTCCTGCGCGTGTCGCTGAAGGCAGCGCTCCCTGGAATCACGACCGGGATCCTGCTGGCCATTGCACGGGTGGGAGGGGAGACGGCGCCGCTCTTGTTCACGGCCTTGAACAGCCCCTACTGGAGCCTGAACCCCACGGAGCCCACAGCGACCCTGAATGTGACGATGTTCAACTATGCGATGAGCCCCTACGCGGACTGGCGTGCGATGGCCTGGTCAGCAGCGCTCGTGATCACCACAGGGGTGGTGCTGCTCACCCTTCTGGCAAGGGCCACAGGAAGGAAAGCGCGGTAACGAATCATGGCGTTGCTACCCGATGACAAGGTCAAGATTCGAGTGGAAGAGCTGAGCTTCTTCTATGGCAAGACCCAGGCGCTCAAGAGCAACAACCTGGAGATCGCCGATCGACGGATCACCGCGCTCATCGGGCCGTCGGGTTGCGGCAAGTCGACCCACATCCGCACGTACAACAGGATGTTCGAGCTGTACCCGGGCCAGAGGGCCACGGGCAGGATCCGGATGGATGGGCTGGATGTGCTCGATCGGGGCTCGGTGGACGGCATCACGCTTCGCAGCCGGGTGGGGATGGTGTTCCAGAAGCCGACGCCTTTCCCGATGTCGATATGGGACAATGTCGCGTTCGGATTGAAGCTCAAGGGGTGCACCGGGACGGAGCTCGAGCAAGGGGTGACCCAGGCTTTGCAGGAGGCTGCGCTGTGGGACGAGGTCAAGGACCGACTTCGGGCGTCGGGATTGAGCCTTTCAGGCGGCCAGCAGCAGCGTCTGTGCATTGCCCGGGCCCTGGCGGTCCGTCCGGAGGTGCTGCTGCTCGACGAGCCTGCGTCTGCGTTGGATCCGATCGCGACAGCGCGCATCGAGGAGCTGATTCGAGGGATGCGCGGATCGCTGACCGTGGTGCTGGTGACGCACAACATGCAGCAGGCAGCGCGGGTGAGCGACTACACGGCGTTCTTCTACATGGGAGAGCTGGTGGAGCACGGGCCGACGGATCAGCTCTTCACCTTCCCGCGCGAGCGCAGGACCGAGGAATACATCACGGGCAAGTTCGGATGACGAACAGCAGCGAGTGAAACAAGGCGACATGTCAACTCTGCACACTGACCGGGACTACGAGTCCGACCTGCGGAAGCTTCGCGAACAGCTGCTGCTCATGGCAGGACGCGTGGAGGAGATGATCGGCGAGTCGGTCCGCGCTCTGGTCGATCGCGATGCTGCCCTGGCGCGCAAGACCATCGACTCGGATCACAAGGTCAATCGCGCAGAGCTCGCGGTCGACGAGCAATGCCTCTTGATCCTGGTCAAGCGTCATCCGATGGCCTCGGACCTGCGGTTCGTGACGCGGGCGCTCAAGATGGTGACCGATCTGGAGCGCATCGGCGATCTGGCGGTGAACATCTGCGAGCGCGCGATCGATCTGGCGCCATTGCCGCTGCTCAAGCCCTACGAGGACATCCCGCGCATGTCCGATGTGGTGCAGTCCATGGTGCGCGACGCGATCGACGCGTTCGTGTCGTCGGATTCGGACAAGGCCGAGGAGATCATGCAGCGCGACGACGAGGTCGACGAGCTGTACCATCAGGTCTTCCGTGAGATTCTGGCATTGATGATCCAGGACCCGCGCGTGGTAGAGTGCGGCGTGCACCTGCAGTCGGTTGCGAAGTACCTGGAGCGGATCGGCGATCACGCGACGAACCTGGCCGAGCAGGTGATATTCATGGTGCGGGCCAAGGACGTGCGGCACGCGGGGAAGCTGGGTGGGTAGAGGATTGTGTCTCCTCGGATGCTGAAGCCGAAGTGGCAACCTGGGGAACTTCGCCCCATGGTTCAGGTTGACACGCCGACTTCCGCGCCGTGATGGCGTTCGATCCCCTGGGATGATACTGTGTTCAGCCATGCTCGCTGCGCGCAGATTCTTCGGCGTAGTCTCTCTA
Source organism: Deltaproteobacteria bacterium (assembly GCA_016218915.1). Classification (GTDB taxonomy): domain Bacteria; phylum Myxococcota_A; class Polyangia; order Polyangiales; family Polyangiaceae; genus JACRCQ01. Next base: position 84,889 of record JACRCQ010000052.1, on the reverse strand, counting down.
CTGGTTCTTGCTCTTGCGGCTGGCTGCGCGTTGTTGGGCTATGACTTCGAGGGACGGCTCGACGACCGGGACGCTGGATTGGCCGGGAGCGCTGGCGCAGGGGCCAGCGATGCAGGGCTGGGAGGCGAGGCTGGCGCAGCCAAGGGCGGGACGTCCGGCGCAGGTGCGGGTGGAGGGGCGGCAGGAGGGGCAATGGACGCCTCGGACGGCGCCCTGGACGGCCCCGAAGATGCGTTGTGGGAAGGGGTCACGTGCACGAACGGGCTTACGAACTGCGGTGGATACTGCGTTGACACCTCGAAGGATCTGAACCACTGCGGCACTTGCGGCAAGGCCTGCGGCGCCAACTACGTCTGCAGTAACAGCACCTGCACCTGTGTACCGAAGTGCGTCAGCGCGAATGCGTGTGACTCGAACGGCTGTGGCGCCAGCTGTGGCACCTGCGCAGCGGGCTGGGATTGCTGGCAGGGGTACTGTGTCAAGCAGTGGGACACGACCGGCGCCTGGAATTGCCACGAGAAGTGCGGCGGAAACACTGCGGCCGATCCTCCGCTGACGTGCGTGGGAGCTCTGTCGGGCAGCTGCGACGACCACGAGACGAAGTGCTATTGCTGGTGCGCCGTGCCAGGCACTTGCTCGATCTAGGCGCCTTCAGAGGCTACCAAGCGCCTTCCCAGACCACTTTGCCACCACCCACGGTCGGCGTCAGCCCGGCCCGGGTCACAGGAGTCTTGGAGTCGCCGCCCGTCACGATCAGGTAGGTACCCACGCCGACTCCCACCAGTCCCACGGCCCAGGCTGCCGCATTGACCGTGAGCAGCGTCTTGCCCGAATCGGCAGCATCCAAGCCTGCCGCATTGCAGTACCCATCCTTGCAGTTGTCGTCGAAAGTGCGCTTTCGGTCATTGACCATCAGCCCAGTGACGATTCCAGCACTGATGCCCACGACTCCGAGCCCTCCGACGACGAATCCGATGGTGCGCTGGCTCGACGGCGACGAGGTGTCCGGCCCCGCGGCTGGCGCGGCGCCCTCAGCCTGCTCGGCCCCGGGCTCGACCAGGAGCTGCCGGGAATCGCCTTCGAGCAGGTTGAGCCGGTAGAAGCGATCCTGCTTGCCCGGCGACCGGACCACCACGAAGTGATCGCCAGGCTCCACGGGCAGAGCCACGCCGAGACTCGGGCTTCCGAACTCGATGCCATCGCGGAGCACCCGGGTGCCCGGGGGCAAGGGCGCAGCCACCGTGATCGTGAGCCGTGGAACGCGCGCGTCGAGCTCGGTCATGCGCTTGCGCGCGATCGGCACGCGATCGTCGCCCGGAGGCAACGCTTCCAGCGCCCTTCGGAAATGCTCGGTTGCCGCTGCGATCTTGCCGGTCTTGTCCTCGCAATCCGCCAGGTTCAGCAGCGTCCCCGGCGCAGGATCGAGCCGGTAGCTCTCCGAGAACTTGGGACACGCTGCCTGGTAGTTCCCCTGCGTCGCGAGCTTGCGTCCCTCCGTGAACAGGGCATCCGCCGCAGCTGCATCCCGCTCCGCAGCACGGCTCGACGCGGGCGACATGAGTGCCAGTGCAAGCGCGCCCACGGCTGTCAAGACATGAAAGCGTACGGATCTTCCCATTGGGCTTCACGGTGCCAGAGATTGCCCTGGGAGTCCAGCGCACCTGCGCGGCCGACTGCGACGGCTTCTCCACGTCAATGACGGCGATTCAACCAGTCCTTGCCGGTGGGCGGAGGCGCGCCGATCGGACCGGGCCGCGTTCCCTTGGGCGCGCTGCTCGACGCAGGAGGCGCTGAAGACGAGGGCCCTGCAGGTGCGCTCGCCGTCGGCGCGGCCGAGGCGGACAGCTGCGCGGGCGCGGTTGCAGGCGATGGTACCGATCCAGCGGCAGGCTGCTCTTGCACGATGACCTGACCAGGAAGGGTTCGCAGGAGAATCGCCGCGATCACGGCGACGACGATCCCAGCGCCAGCACCGATCGCGACCGCTACTCGCCAGTCGCGCTTCTGCCCAGGGAGCTCGTGGCGAATCGCCTCTGTCCTTACCACGTTGGTGGGAACCTCCGAAGCATCACCGGCAGGAACCCCTGCTAGCGTCGTCACCGGCTCGAGCACCAACGGCTCTTGCGGCAGGCTCTCCAAGACCCTCTGCAGTGCGCTCCGCATCGCGCGCGCATCGGGCCATCGGCCGTCGCGCTCGAATGCCAACGACTTGTCCAGGAACTCCACAAGCGGCGTGGGCGCGCCGAATGTCACGGCGCTGAGCGACGGGGCCTTCCGGGTAGCAGCTCCGATGAGCAGCTCGTTGGGCGTCTCGCCGGGGTGCACGTTTCGCCCGGTGATCATCCTGAAGATCGTGGCACCCATCGCCCACAGGTCGGTGCGCGCGTCGATCTCCCGGCTGTGGCCCAGCGCCTGCTCCGGAGGCATGAACGCGGGCGTGCCCATCATCGCGCCTGTGCGCGTTGCAGAGCTCGCATGGGACAGCTCGCGCACACGCGCGATCCCGAAGTCGAGCACCTTGACCTGCCCATCGCTCGTCAGGAACACGTTGTCCGGCTTCAGATCCCTGTGCACGACGCCCTTGTCATGGGCAGCGGCCACCACGTCCAGCGCATCGGCTCCGAGACGGAGGGCCTCCTGAACGGCCATCCTGCCGCCCACGCGGTCCAGACGATCGGCAAGGGATTCGCCCTCGAGCAGCTCCATGACGAGGAACACCGAGCCGTCGTCATCCACGTCGTCGTCCACGACCCGAACCGTGCCCGGGTGGTCGATCACGTTGGCGACATAGCCCTCGCGAAGAAACCGGGCGCGAATGTCGGCGTCCGCAGACAGCTCGAGCCGGAGCACCTTGAGGGCAACGCGGCTGTTGTTGCGGTGGGTCGCGGCGTAGACCGATGCCATCCCGCCCATGCCGATGAGCGCGTCGATCTGCCACTTGCCCTTGACCGTGCGGCCGATGCGTCTGCGGGCACGAAGCAGTGCTTCATCGACGGGTTGCTGCATGGGGCCGCTCGAGAACCTGAGGGACGCTGGGAGATGTCCTCATAGCACGAGGGAATCCACGGGGCCTGCGGCAAAATCGCTGGTGCGTGGAGGCTACTGGGTCTCGCTGTGCTCCAGGCGCGCGGCAGCGCGCTCTCGGTAGTCCAGGAGCGGGAAGAGCTCGACCTCGGCGGCGCCACGACGAACCAGGTCGCTGTGGTACTCGAACGGGTCGTCGATGTCGCGGATCAGGCGCAGCATGTACACGTAGACCAGCGTGATGAAGGTGATCAGGGTGTACTCTGCCACGATCGTCTTGAAGCGCGAAGCGAGCAGAAGAACGATGATCGCTGTGACGATGATCTCCAGAATCGCGTAGCCCGAGTCGAGGAAGCCTGTCTTCGACACCACCTCGATGCGGCCAATGATGCGCCGAATCGTGTTCATGAACACGAGGCTTCGATTGGCGTGCGCGGTCGCTCCTTGGAGATCCATGCTCTGGAAGTGCGGGTTCATGCCGTCGATGGCCGCGTAGACGTCGCCGACCGGACGCTTTCGCGCGAACCACTGAATCGCCCGATCCGTCACCTCGAGCAGCGCCGCCCGAGCGGCCTTGGCGTCAAACCCCTTCTTGCATGCGCTGACCGAGATGAGATCCTCGATGGTCTCGAGCGTGCAGGCCAGCTCCGAGGGGAGCTTCTCGCTCTCCTTGAAGTCGCTCATCGTGCCGGCCAGCATGAAGCCGATCAGGAATGCCCCGGCGGTGAGCACCGCGGATACGTCGCCGAATTCGACCCATCCGTGGAGCCCGAAGCCCCTCTCCATCACGATCTTGGCCGCAACCACCAGCGCAACCAGTGGCAGCGTTGTCAACACGAGCTTCCATTTGATCATGGTTGAGGTCCCTGTCCGTGCGAGTCCAAAAGTGAATCCGCGTAGACCGCCGGCTTTCAGGGGTCAAGGGCGGGCAGGGCCTGGGCGTTGCGGCCCGAACCTTCCCAGGCGAACTGTCTCGACCCAGGACTGACTCGGTCATGAAATCGTGTAGAATGTCGAGCCAGGGAGGTCACATGAACAATCGGATCACGGTCTTGGTGGGCATGAGCTTGTTGCTGGGAGCTTGCGTGGTCAGCACCGCCCCTGCTCCCGCGCCCGCACCTCCACCTCCGGGCCCTGGTGCGCAGCCTGGCCCCCCCGGTGCAGCCCTTCCACCAGGACCGGTGGCGCCGTCGGGCGGCGGTCAGCAGTTCCATTGCCCTGCAGGACGCTGCGCGCAAGTCTGTGAGCCTGGGATGCACTGCGGGATGCACTGTGCCGGCGGCGCCTGCACCCAGGTTTGCAGGGCCAACGCGCGATGCAACATGCACTGCGCCGGCGGCGCCTGCCGTCGCACCTGCGAGCCCGGCGCTTCGTGCAACATGTCCTGTGCGGGCGGCGGCTGCTCCTAGCTGATCGCAAGCTCACACGAGCGCTGCGAGAACCTCGCGAGGTCCGAATACGCCTCGCTTTGGGGCACCGCGCGGTCTTTCCTTGGTCCACACGCCCACCTCGACCTTGCGCCCGGCCACCATAGGCAGCTGCAGCGCTTTTGCCTCCAGCTCAGCCCGCAGCCTGTCAGGCGCGACGTCACTGCTCCACTTCACCTCTCCCACCAGAATCGCCTTGCCGTCCATGCTCTGCGCAAGCACGTCGACTTTCAGCGGGCAACGATCCAGCCCAGCGCCCCACCATCGATGTGCCGGCCCCCAGCCTCGGTCAAAGTAGGGAGCGCGAGCCACGCTTTCGCGTACGAGGTCTTCCCACACTCCGGCAGCGTGGTGGACAAAGCCTGCTTCCACGGCCGCGAGCGTCTGCGCGATCTGCCGAGACTCGAGCCTGGAGCGGTTCGGGTCCACGAACCGGAACCAGAAGCGCAGGAACGGATCGCGAATCTTGTAGGCCGAGCGCTTGGAGTTGCGCCCGGGCACGCCGAAGGGAGTCTCTCGCATGATCAAGCCGAGGTCGACGAGCCGCTCGAGGGGACGTGACAACGCAGTTGCGGGCTTGCCGAGCCGGCCGGCGATCTCGGACAGACGATGCGCTCCCTGCCCGACCAGAGCCAGGATCGACGCTGCCTGCGTGGTGTCGCGCAGGTCATCGAGTAGAAGCGCCGCAGGCTCGTCGTACAGCACGCCCAATGGGCTGAGCACGAGGCTCTCCGCGGCCGACTGCCATGTGTCAAACTCCGCCGCGAGCTCCCAATAGCGGGGAATTCCCCCCCAGACGGCGAAGGCTTCCACAGCGGCGGCATCGCTGCGGAGCCGCAAGGCCTGCCGGATGTAGCCCGCAGGCAATGGGGCAATTCGCATGATCTCACGCGCCCGTCCGAACAGCGGTGCGCTGCGCTCCAGCACCAGGCCGTGCATCATTCGCTGGGACGAGCCTGCCAGGATCAGGTGCGGCGCGTGGCGGGCCGGGCGATCCACGTGTCGTTGCAGTACGCTGGGCACCTCGGCTGCCGACGAAACAAGCGCAGGGAGCTCGTCGATCGCCAGAACCGCACCGCGCGGCGCCGCGCTCCACCACCGCTCGAACAAGGCTGGTCAAAACCCGGTAGAACCCGCGCGATCTCCCGCGCGAGGGCAGAGCGTTGGACCGTGCTTTCCCGATCGTCTCCCGAGAAATACACGGCCTTGCGCGACCCGATCGCCTCGAGAATCAAGCGAGATTTTCCACAACGCCGTCGACCGTAGACGACGGCGAGCGCGCCATCCTTCTGCGACAGCATCTTTGCGAGCCTGGACCGCTCCTCGGTTCGATCGAGAAAGGGGAGTCGCATGACCGAGCCTCCAGCTCGGATTATGCCAGAGCTACATTATGTTGCCACAACATAATCCTTCTGCCGCTCGGCTCCCCAGCATCCCGCCCTCCCCGCGGAGGACTTCACAGCGCCACGGCCACACGGAAGAGAAGCTCATGAAAGAAGTGCGCGTTGTCCCGCGCGTCGTCGTTGATCCCCTTCTTGAGCTGGTTGGCCGGCGACATCGCCCGCTGATCCGACGTCGCATCGCCCTTGGAGCCCGGGAACGCGTTCAGCACGTAGTTCGCGCTCAGCCGGATGTGCTTCGTCGCCCAGTAGTTCGCTCCCAGCGACAGGGCGTTGACCTTGATCTTCCCGTCGATGTTCTTGCTGTCCGGTGTGCCCGATCGGCTCGCGCTGTTGTAGGTGGTGTTGAGCTGCTCCCACTTGACCAGTATCTGCAACGCCTGCGGCGGGGTCGAAGGCACCGGCTTCTTCAGGTCGAGATGCGTGGGGTTCTCGTAGCCAGGCGTGCCGTTGATGTCCCGCTGGCCAAGAGGCCAGAATCCAGCCTGCACATAGTAGGCATAGCCGTGCAGATCGCCGAAGCGCTCCGTGTTCGTGGCCTCGTACCCCTCCAGCGCCTCACGGGTCTGGTTCTTCACATACACCAGCTCGCTGGTGAGATCGAAGATGTCGCCGATCGGGACGCGGAGCTCTGCCGCCAGCCCAAGCTGGGAGCCGGCCGGGATCACGTGCGTGTACGTGTCGACGCCGCCAACCGCTGCGGACTTGTACACAGGATTCCAGAACTTGAAGTTGCCCTGCGTCGTCATGGACGCGTAGTCGTAGTAGACGTAGCTCTTGTCCCGCTGTCCCCAACGGAAGCTGCCGCCGAGCTGCACGTCCTTCAGCGCCTTGTCCACCCCGACCAAGGGGTGAACGAAGACCCGGCCCATGGTGTCGACCCGGTTGTCCATTCCGGGCCGATTCTGCCCGTCGCCGTTGAACACCCCGGCCGAGTAGAACAGGAGCTTGTTGCCCGTCTCCCCCCAAAGCATGCCGCCGAGCTCCTTGTTCGTGGGAATGCCCAGTGCGCGCACGGCGAGCGATCGCTCCATGAATGGGATGTACTTGTCGCTCGTGCGGTTCTCGAGGGTGAACGGTGCATCGAATTGTCCGACCTGGACGTTCAGCAGGCCGTCGGCGCGATAGTTGACGAATACATCGGTGGGCGCTGCCTTCACCGACGGAGTCTGCGCGGAGCCAAAGCGCGCGGCTGGATCGCTCGGGCTGCCTCGTGCCGCCGGGTTCAAACCCTTGCCGTTGTCGACGTCCGTCTGCCCGAAGTCGCCTGCAAACATGAACTGCCAGCGCTTCAGGATCTCCCCCGTGATCTCCGGCCGGATGCGCCGTAGGAACACCGTGGACTTGAGCGTGGTATCCGGAATTCCCTTTCCAAAGTAGTTGTAGCTGTCGATCTGGGCGCGGCCCTGCAGGTACAGCCGATAGTTGCCGGAATCGTCGGTGACGTAGAACATTCCCCGGTAGCCCGCGTGCACCGCGTCCGAAGCCGGAGGCGGCAGGCTCACGACGGGTCCCGAGCCATTGCCCTGGTCCTGAGCGAATGCCGGCAATGACGTTGATACAAGCGCAGCTGCGAGCGCGACGGTGAGAGCTCGATGCATGGGTCGCCTTCTCCTTGTCTGTGAAAAGCACCAGGACTGTCGGCCGCCTGTGTTTCGAGCGTGTGACGGCATCGCAACAATGGGGGGAAATGGGTCAGTCTTGACGTCTTCTTGACGCGCTGCCCGCAGGTCTTCACGCCGAGCTGACTCCTGACGCGCAAGGATCCAACCAGGACTCCGGACGCCGCTCGCTCGGCGGACCGGGCGACAGGAGAGATCGGATGGACGCCTTCTACCTACTCGGGTTGGCAATGTTCTATGGGGTCACATGGGCGGTCATCCGCGCCTGCTCGCCCCTCACACGCAAGGAATGACGACGATGGTGTCGGTCGGAGCCATCTTGGTCGCAGGCCTCCTCGTCTACCTGCTCGTTGCGCTCCTGTATCCGGAGAAGCTGTCGTGACCGCGCACGCGCTCGTGGAGGTTGTGCTCTACCTTGGCCTGCTGCTGATGCTCGCAGCTCCGCTCGGGGCGTACATGGCGCGCATCTACGAGGGTCAAGCCCGTCTGGCGCAGAAGCTCGCTGGCCCGGTCGAGCGACTGCTCTACCGCCTGGCACGGATACGCGAAGACGACGACATGGGCTGGCAGCGGTATGCGCTGGCGGTCCTGAGCTTCAGCTTTGCGGGCACGCTTGTCGTCTATGCCCTGCAGCGCCTGCAGCTGCCCTGGGCGCTCAATCCCGCGCATCTTCCGCCGGTCTCGCCGGAAGTCTCGCTCAACACAGCCGTCAGCTTTGCGTCGAACACCAACTGGCAGGCTTATGGTGGTGAGACGACGATGAGCCACCTGACGCAGGTGCTGGGGCTCACGGTCCAGAACTTCGTTTCTGCAGCCACCGGCATGGCCGTGCTGGTTGCCCTGGTGCGAGGAATCACGCGCAAGCAGTCGCAGGGAGTCGGCAACTTCTGGGTCGATCTTACGCGGAGCCTTCTGTACGTGCTCCTGCCGCTCTCGTTCGTGCTGGCGCTCTTTCTCGTGTCACAAGGGGTCGTCCAGACCTTCGCCGCTTCGACGACCGCGCGGGTCGTGTCTCCGTGGCAGGACTCGGCAGGGGCGAAGATCGTCGAGCAAGTCGTGGCAATCGGTCCGGCTGCATCCCAGATCGCGATCAAGCAGCTCGGCACCAACGGTGGGGGCTTCTTCAACGCGAACGCGGCCCATCCCTTCGAGAACCCGACGCCCCTGAGCAACTTCGTCCAGATGCTGTCGATCCTTCTGATTCCTGCGGCGCTGTGCTTCACGTTCGGCCGCATGGTCAAGGACCGCAGGCAGGGAGCAGCGCTGCTCGCGGCCATGCTCCTGGTTCTCGTGCCGCTGATGCTCGGAGCCATCGCAGCCGAGCAGGCATCGAATCCGGCGCTCAATGACCTTGGCCTGGATTCGGCATCGAGCGCTCTGCAGTCTGGAGGCAACCTGGAGGGCAAGGAGGTGAGGTTCGGCATTGTGGACTCCGCGATCTGGGCCACCGCCACGACGGCTGCCTCGAACGGCTCGGTCAATGCGATGCACGACAGCTTCATGCCCCTGGGCGGGCTCATCCCCATGTGGCTGATGCAGCTCGGGGAGATCGTGTTCGGGGGCGTCGGCTCAGGCCTCTACGGAATGCTCGTCTACGTGCTGATCAGCGTATTCATCGCAGGCTTGATGGTTGGACGGACTCCCGAGTATCTCGGCAAGAAGGTCGAGTCGTTCGAGATGAAGATGGCATCGCTGGTGGTGCTGCTGCCTGCGGCGGCGGTGCTGTTGGGCACCGCGTTGGCCTGTGGGGTGCCAGCGGGCACGAGCGCGGCGGGCAACCCGGGTCCCCACGGATTCAGCGAGATTCTCTACGCGTTCTCGTCGGGAGCCAACAACAACGGCTCCGCGTTCGGAGGGTTGACGGCGAGCGGGCGATTCTACGCTCTCGCGATTTCCGTGGCGATGCTCATCGGCCGGTACTGGGTCATCGTGCCGGTCCTCGCCATCGCCGGGTCCCTCGCGTCCAAGAAGCCTGTGCCCGCGTCGGCAGGCACGATGCCCACGCATACCCCGCTCTTCGTCGCGTTGCTCGTGGGAACGATCGTTCTGGTGGGTGCACTCACCTTTGCCCCTGCCCTGGTGCTGGGGCCGATCGTGGAGCACCTCCAGCTGCAAGCACGGTGAGTTCATGAGTACCAGAGCTGTTCTGGCGCGCGCTGCGCTCAAGGATGCCGTCTTCAAGCTCGATCCAAGACGGATGGTGCGCAATCCGGTGATGTTCGTGGTCGAGGTGGGCTCCGCGTACACGACCTTGTTGTGCATTCACGGGCTCGCGACCCGGCAGAGCGACGTGTCTCCCTGGTTCACCCTTTCGGTGTCGGTGTGGCTCTGGTTCACCGTGCTCTTTGCGAACTTTGCAGAAGCCATGGCAGAGGGGCGGGGCAAGGCCCAGGCAGACACGCTCCGAAGGGCGCGCAAGGACGTGATCGCCACGCGATTGTCCGGCCCGTCGCGCGACGCAGCCCAGGAGCGCGTGCCATCTGCCGTGCTGCACAAGGGAGACCTCGTGCTCGCAGAGGCGGGGGCGCTGATTCCAGGCGATGGCGAGGTGATCGAGGGGGTCGCATCGGTCGACGAGAGCGCCATCACAGGCGAGAGCGCTCCGGTCATTCGCGAGAGCGGAGGCGATCGGTCTGCGGTGACCGGGGGAACCAAGGTCCTGTCCGATTGGCTGATCATCCGCATCACGGCTGACCCTGGGGACACCTTTCTGGATCGCATGATTGCGCTGGTCGAGGGCTCCAAGCGCAAGAAGACGCCGAACGAGACCGCGCTGGACATCCTGCTGGCCGGGCTGACGCTCATGCTGCTGCTGGCTACGGTCACGCTGCTGCCGTACACGCGGTATGGGGTGCACGCAGCGGGCCAAGGGCAGCCCATCTCGCTGACCGTGCTGGTGGCGCTGCTGGTGTGCCTGATTCCGACCACCATCGGCGGCCTGCTGTCCGCCATTGGAATCGCGGGCATGGACCGGATGATCCAGGCGAACGTGATCGCTACCTCGGGCCGTGCCGTGGAAGCTGCTGGCGACGTGGACGTGCTGCTGCTCGACAAGACCGGCACGATCACGCTGGGAAATCGTCAAGCAACCGCGATGATTCCTGCCCCGGGGGTCACGGAGCACGAGCTGGCCGACGCGGCACAGCTCGCGTCCTTGGCCGACGAGACGCCGGAAGGTCGGAGCATCGTGGTCCTGGCCAAGGAGAAGTTCGGGCTCCGGGCTCGCGACGTGGAGAAGCTCGGCGCGATGTTTCTGCCGTTCACCGCGCAGACGCGCATGAGCGGCGTGGACCTCGGGGATCGTGCGATTCGCAAAGGGGCATTCGATGCCATTGACGCGTACGTTCGGGAGCGCGGCGGACAGCTCCACCCGGACGTGCGGGCCGCAGTGCAGGAGGTGGCACGCGGCGGGGGAACGCCGCTGGTGGTGGCAGATGGCAGGCGGGCCCTGGGAGTGGTGCTTCTCAAGGACATCGTGAAGGGCGGTATCCAGGAGAAGTTCGCGGAGCTCCGGCGTATGGGCATACGCACCGTGATGATCACCGGTGACAATCCGCTGACCGCAGCGGCGATCGCCGCAGAAGCCGGCATCGACGACTTTCTCGCAGAGGCGACGCCGGACGCGAAGCTGGCGAGGATCAGGGAGCTTCAGGCGCAGGGGCATCTTGTGGCGATGACCGGGGACGGGACCAACGATGCTCCGGCGCTCGCGCAGGCAGATGTGGCCGTGGCCATGAACTCAGGCACGCAGGCCGCCAAAGAAGCAGGAAACATGGTGGATCTCGATTCCAATCCCACGAAGCTGATCGAGATTGTCGAGATCGGAAAGCAGATGCTCATGACGCGGGGTGCATTGACCACGTTCTCGATGGCCAACGACGTCTCCAAGTACTTCGCGATCCTTCCTGCGGCCTTTGCCTCGACGTTTCCTGTGCTCGGCAAGCTCAACATCATGGGGCTGCATTCGCCGGCCAGCGCGGTGATGTCGGCCGTGATCTTCAACGCCCTGATCATCATCGGCCTGATCCCCCTTGCCTTGCGCGGCATCTCCTATCGTCCGGCGCCGGCCGGTCGGATCCTGCGCCGCAACCTGCTCGTCTACGGGCTTGGCGGCGTGCTGCTCCCTTTCCCCTTCATCAAGCTGATCGACCTCGCGCTGGGCGCGATTCATCTGGTGTGAAAGAGGCAGCCATGTTCAAGGAGCTTCGTCCTGCCATCGTGCTTCTGGCTTGCTTCACGCTGCTGACCGGGGTGGCCTATCCGCTGCTGACGACAGCGAGCGCCCGGCTGGCATTCCCTCGGCAGGCAGCGGGCAGCCTGATCGCGCGCGACGGCGTGGTGGTGGGTTCGGAGTTGATCGGGCAGCCGTTCGACGACCCGCGCTACTTCTGGGGAAGGCCTTCGTCGACCGGGCCCGCCGCGTACAACGCCAGCGCTTCAGGAGCATCGAACCTCGGGCCATCCAACGCAGCTCTTGCGCAGGCAGTGAGCGCGCGCGCTCGATCCCTTCGCGAAGCCGATCCGGACAACCATGCTCCCATTCCGATCGACCTGGTGACGTCGTCGGGCAGCGGGCTCGACCCCCACATCTCGCCTGCGGCTGCCCTCTGGCAGGTGTCTCGCGTCGCACGCGCTCGCGGTCTTCCCGAAGACCAGGTTCGCTCGCTCGTGCTCTCCCGTGTTCAGCCTCGCACGTTGGGGATCCTGGGGGAGGTGCGCGTGAATGTGCTCGAGCTGAATCTCGCGTTGGACTCGATCCTGTCCAGCGGAGGGTCTATGGTGAAGCTCGATCATGAGTGATGACGCTCGCCGCCCTGATCCGGACGAATTGCTGCGCCGGATCTCGGACGACCAGCAGAAGGCGAAGAGGGGCACGCTGCGCGTGTTCCTCGGCTTTGCGCCCGGGGTCGGCAAGACCTACCGCATGCTCGCCTCTGCGCGCGAGCTGGTGGATCAGCATGTCGACGTCGTGGTGGGCACAGTCGACACGCACGCCCGCTACGAGACTGCAGCGCTGCTGCTCGGCCTGGAGGTGCTGGCCAAGAAGCGGCTGGAGTACCGCGGAAAGTGGCTTGCGGAGTTCGATCTCGACGGAGCCATTGCGCGCAAGCCGACCGTGCTGCTCGTCGACGAGCTCGCCCACACCAACGTCGTGGGCTCCCGGCATGCCCGGCGCTGGCAGGACGTGGTCGAGCTGCTCGAGTCCGGCATTCATGTGCACACGACCCTGAACGTGCAGCACATCGAGAGCCTGAACGACGTCGTCGCCCAGATCACGGGCGTGCAGGTTCGAGAGACGGTACCTGACTCGATCCTGGATCGGGCTGACGCGATCGAGCTGGTGGACGTGTCGCTCGAGGAGCTTCTGGAGCGATTGCGCGAGGGCAAGGTGTATCTGGGTGAGCAGGCGGACCGCGCAGCCCAGGGCTTCTTTCGGCGGGGGAACCTGCTGGCGCTTCGGGAGCTCGCCTTGCGCAGGATGGCCGAGCACGTCGACTCCGAGGTGCGCGCCTATCGCCAGGAGCATGGCGTGCACGCCACCTGGCCCGCAGGAGAGCGCGTGCTGGTGTGCGTGGGCCCTTCGCCCAGCTCGGCGCGGCTGATTCGGGCCGCGTGCCGGATCGCAGCCGGCCTTCGCGCACCCTGGATCGCTGCATGCGTCGACGTCCAGGTCGCTGGCGGCCAGTCGAGCGAGGACCGCAAGCGGGTCGAATCGCACATCCAGCTGGCGGAATCCCTGGGCGCCTCGGTGGTGCGTCTGAGCGGCGCCAAGGTGAGCGAGGCTGTCCTGGAGCATGCCCGCAAGCAGAACGTCACGCGCATCGTGATCGGCAAGCCCACCCACCCGCGTCTGCGAGACATCCTGCGCGGCTCGCTGCTCGACGAGGTGGTCCGAGGAAGCGGCGACATCGATGTCAACGTGATCTCCGGGGATCCCGGGCCTGGAGAGACGACGTCGCGAACGCAGCTGGACAGCGGTTCCGAGACGGCGCGCGGAGGGTACCTTGCCGCGCTGGTGATCGTCGCGCTCACGACAGGCGCGGGCGCGGCGGGCCGCGCGTGGCTCGGCATTCCGGACACTGCGATGCTGTTCCTGCTCGCGGTGATGCTCACCGCTGCGCGATGGGGGAGAAATCCATCGCTGCTCGCAGCTACCCTGTCCGTGCTCGCCTACGACTTCTTCTTCGTGCCGCCCTACTTCACGCTCGCCGTCGACGATGCCCGCTACTTCCTGACCTTTGCGATGATGTTCGGCACCGGCTATGCGGTCAGCAGCCTGCTGCACCGGCTCCGCATGCAGGGGCAGGATGCAAGGTCGCGCCAGGAGCGTACCGACGCGCTCTATGCGTTGAGCCACGATCTCGGGACGGTGCAAGACGAGAAGGACATTGCGCTTGCGACGACGCGGCATGCTTCCCGGGTCTTCGACGGCGCATCGGTGGTCGTGGGTCGAGATTCCGAGGGTGCGGCGTGCGCGTTGGGAGAATGGCCCCCGGGCACGTCGCTTGATCCCTCGGATCTGGCAGTGGCGCGATGGGTGCTGGAGCATGGACGCCTCGCAGGGCGCGGGACGGATACGCTGCCAGGCGCTGGAGTGGTGTGTGCACCCATGCGGGTGACCGGGGAGCCGCTCGCAGCGTTGGCGCTCATCGCACGCAACCGCGAGCCTCTGCGCGCAGACCAGAGGAGCTTTCTCGAGGCCTTCTGCCGTCAGGCCGCGTTCGCACTCGAGCGCGCCCAGCTCGCGGTGCAGGCGCGCCAGGCTGCCGTGCGCGCGCGAACCGAGCAGATGCGCAGCTCGCTTCTGTCCTCGGTCTCGCACGACCTTCGCACGCCGCTGGCCTCGATCACGGGAGCGGCGACCACGCTTCGCGACGACCAGGTCGACGGCTCGACGCGCGAGGAGCTGGTCGAGACGATCTGCGAGGAAGCGGAGCGGCTCGAGCGTCTGCTGTCCAATCTGCTCGACATGACGCGCCTGGAATCCAGGGCTGTCGTCGTCAAGCGAGAGTGGGTCCCGCTCGAGGAGGTGGTGGGCGCTGCCCTGACCCGGCTCGAGCCGCGTCTGTCGGGACGCAAGGTCGTCACCTCGCTTGCTGCGGATCTGCCGATGATCCCCGTGGATCCGGTGCTGATGCAGCAGCTGTTCATCAATCTGCTCGAGAACGCGGTGAAGTACACCCCCCCCGAGTCGCCGATCGAGCTGCAAGCGACCCGCGATGGCGATACCATCCTCGTCGACGTGTCCGATCGAGGCCCAGGTCTTTCGCCGGGCGACGAGGAGCGGGTGTTCGAGCGATTCTACCGGGGTCCCCAGTCTGGCGTGTCAGGCGTCGGGTTGGGTCTTCCCATCTGCCGCGGGATCGCCCAGGTTCACGGAGGATGGCTGACGGCCTCCAATCGAGCCGGTGGAGGAGCGCAATTCCGGTTGATGATTCCGATCGTGGGCACACCGCCGAACCTTGAAGAGCAGAGCGCACCCGAGGAGGAGACGTGACGGAGACGGGGCCTGCAGTCCTGATCGTGGAAGACGAGCCGCAGATGCGACGATTCCTTCGCGCAGCCCTGGGCTCGCATGGCTTCAAGCTCCTGGAGGCGTCCACGGCACGCGAGGCGGTGCAGCTGGCGACGAGCCACAACCCCGAGCTGATCCTGCTCGATCTGGGGCTGCCTGACGGCGACGGAATCGATCTCACGCGGCAGCTCCGAGAGTGGTGCACAGCCCCGATCATCGTGATCAGCGCGCGCGGCAGGGAGGAAGACAAGGTCCAGGCGCTCGACGCGGGTGCGGATGACTACCTGACCAAGCCGTTCGGCACCAACGAGCTTCTGGCTCGCATGCGCGTCTCGCTTCGGCACGCCCAGCAGGTCGGCTCTTCGGCCGCGAGCCCCATCCTCCAGGTCGGCGAGCTTCGGATCGATCTGGGGCGTCGAGAGGTCGCGGTCGGCGACCGGCAGGTGCGTCTGACACCCATCGAGTACAAGCTGCTGGTCTATCTGGCGCGCAATGCCGGACGCGTGCTGACGCACCGTCAGATACTTGCGGAGATCTGGGGCTCGACCCACGGGGTGCAGGCTCATCACGTACGCGTGCACATGGCAGAGCTTCGAAAGCGGATCGAGGTCGACCCTGCCCAGCCGAAGCTCCTGCTTACCGAGCCGGGCGTGGGATACAGGCTGCGGGATCGCTCCTGACGGGTGAAGCTCAGATCTCCACCTGGATTCCCAGCTCGACCACGCGTCCGGGCGGGAGCCGGAAGAATGCCGAAGCAGGCACCGCATTCTGGCTCAGGACCTTGAAGAAGAGCTTGCGCAGCAGGCTCATTCCCGAGCTGCCGGTGAAGACCAGCGACTCGCGCCCCAGGAAGAAGGAGACGTCGTCGAGGTTGATGTGGACGCCGCTGGCTTTGACGCGTGCCATCAGGGAGGGAATGTCCGGGCCCTCCATGTAGCCCCAGGCGGCGTGCACCCAGAGAAAACCCTCCCCGAGCTCGGTGATCTCGGTGATGCGCTGCTCTTCCGGGACCTCTGGCACGTGCCGGGTCTGCACCGTGAGCAGGATGACCTGCTCGTGCAGGCTCTTTGCGTGCTTGAAGTAGTGGATGAGCGAATGCGGGATCCCGCCCGGGTTGCTGGTCATGAACACGGCCGTGCCCTGCACGCGAATCGGGTTCTCCACGCGAATGCTCGACAGGAACAGATCCGTGGGAAGCATCGCCTCGCGGATGACGCGTCCCAGGGCGGTCCTGCCCTTCTGCCACGTCATCATGGTGAACGCGGTCCCAGCAGCGATCGCCAGGGTGATGTAGCCTCCCTGGAAGAACTGCGTCGCATTGCTCACGAAGAAGCTGATGTCGACGGCGATGAGCCCGACGCAGAGTGGCCCGACCCAGCGGGCTTTCCACATCCACACACGCGTAGCAACGAAGTAGAACAGGATGGTCGTGAACGCCATCGTCCCGGTCACGGCCAGCCCGTACGCAGGCGCGAGATTGTGCGAGTTCCTGAATCCCACCACCAGCAGGGTGCACAGCAGCAGATACCCCCAGTTGACCGCAGGAAGGTAGATCTGCCCTTCCACATCCGGATTGGTGTGCACGACCTTCACGCGCGGGAACAGCCCGAGCTGCATGGCCTGCCGGACCAGCGAGAAGGCCCCGGAGATCAGCGCCTGGCTCGCGATGATCGATGCCATCCAGCTGATGATCACGAGGGGATACACGAACCCCGGCGAAGACGGGACGAGCGCGAAGAACACGTTGCCGCTCGCTATCGGCTTGTCGTCGAGCAATCGCGCGCCCTGCCCCAGGTAGTTGAGGAGCAGCGCCGGCCAAACGATGTAGAACCAGGCTCGACGCACGGCCGGGCGCCCGAAGTGCCCCATGTCCGCGAACAGCGCCTCGCACCCGGTGATGCACAGGTCCACAGAGCCGATCACGAACAACGTCGCTCTGGGGAAGTGGAGCATGTAGCGCGCCGCGTACCAGGGATTGATCGCAGCCAGCACGCTCGGATGTTGTACGAGGTTGACGGCGCCCATCGCTGCCAGCGTCGCGAACCAGACCGCCATGGCAGGAGCGAACCAGGCGCCCACTCTCGCGGTCCCCAGACGTTGGATCGAGAACAGCGCTACCAGCGTCGCCACGGAAAGCCACGGAATGTACGGCGACCATCGCTGGGTCACCACCTCCAGCCCCTCCCAGGCCGACATGATCGTCAGCGATGGCGTGATGACTCCGTCGCCGAGGATCAGGCCGGAGCCCACGACTGCCAGCAGCACGAGCACGGCCATCCCACGGGTCGACAGGAGCTTGGCAGCCTTGGCCCGGAGCAGCGCCAGAATCGCGAACATGCCGCCTTCGCCCTCGTTGTCCGCCCGCAGGATGAGCATGACGTATTTGACGGTCACCACCACAAGCAGCGCCCACACGAACAACGATGTCCAGCCGAGCACCTCGTCGCGGCCATAGTACTGGCCGAGCTGCATGGTCACCTTGTCGTGGATGCCGTGCACGCCGAGCAGGTGTGACGAGACGGTCTCCGACATGGCGTACAAGGGAGAGGTCCCTATGTCGCCGAAGATCACGCCCAGGGCAGCCCACACCAGCACCCGCAGCGGGCTGCGGGCGTGGGCGGTCACGGATGCTTCGCGTTCAGATGGGCTCAAGATCCATGAAGCCTGCATGCGCGCTGATCAAAGGGTCATCAAGAGCCGGCCCAGGCGTATCAAGAACCTGTCAAGAAGGCTCTGCGAGGCCGCGCACGTGCAATCATCACCGTCATCTGCACGGAGATTCATCGCGATGGCTGCGCTCGAAGCGACAAGCGCTTGCAAGAAGACGACGCGTTCCGATCCATGGCGCCGCTGGAGCGGTGCACTCGTCCTGGTGGCCTTCCTGGCTGCCCTCCTGTCAGGCTGCAGCAAGGCGCAGGAGAGCTGGTTCACGCGCGTTGCCGAGGCACGACGGGTTGCCTCTGATCTGCGGGTGCAGTTCAACAAGGCAGCGGACGCATCGAATCGCTCTGTGATGGCCGATACCGACGACGCTTCGATCGCGTACGCGGCCGAGGCCGTGCAGGCGAGGGAAGCGATCCACCGGGATGCGGAGGCGCTCGTGCCCCTGCTTGAGGCGCTCGACTACCGCGCGGAGATGCAGCACCTCGAGGACTTCAGGCGGAGCTTCGAGGAGTACGAGAAGATGGATCGGGCCATCCTGCTGCTCGCGGTGGAGAACACCAACCTCAAGGCACAGAAGCTCGCGTTCGGCCCGGAGCGCGCTGCTGCCGACGACTTCGCCGCTGCGATGGGTGCTTTCCTTCGCGCGACTTCCGCGAAGAGCAGCTGCAAGGCCGCGGCAGTCGGCTTTGGCGCAGCAGCGGCCTTGCGCGAGATCCAGTCCCTGGAAGCTCCGCACATCAGTGAGCCCGATGAAGCCGCCATGACCCGCATGGAGCGCCAGATGGATGAGCTGGAGGCTTCTGTGCGCTCGGCGCTCTCGGAGCTGTCGTCGCTCGCCGACGCCACCACCTCACGGCATCTGGCCGCTGCCAATGCAGCCCTCGAACGATTCAATCAGATACGTGGGACCATCATCGCGCTCTCGAGGAAGAACACGAACGTGCGATCCCTCGCGCTGTCCCTCGGAGACAAGAGAAAGGTGGTCAGCGCCTGCGACAGCAGCCTCGCCGCGCTCCAGGACAAGCTCGCCCACGAAAAGCTCAGCGCGACCCGCTGATCACATGGCCCTTCGCTTGACGCCCTTTCTGGCGCATGGCTAGCTTCGAGGTCGAGTTGCACGCCATGGTCCCCGTACGGTTCTGGGCTGTCTTGCCGCCCCTGATGGCCTGCGCCGGGTGCTCCCCTCCGCAGCAGGTCCCTCAGCCGAGACCGGCGTCCCCTGCACCTGTGCTCAACGCCCCGCCCGCCATGTCCGCTGCACCCACGCCGTGTGAGGTGGCCAGGGAGCAGCGGGCGCGCGTGGCGCAGCTGCTCCAGCAGGGAAAGCTCGACCGGACCGTGCGCGTGATCCAGCGCGCAGATGCCCTGTGCCCGGCGCAGCAGGGCGAGTCGGCGGCCGTGCTCGCGAGCACGCTGGCCGAGCTGCGCAAGGGTCAGCAGGACGGTCGAGCGGTGATCGAGGCCGGACTGGCAGCCAACAAGAAGGGCGACCATGCGGAGGCGCAGCGGCTCTTCGATCGCGGCAGGGCTGCCCTGGAGAACGCTGAAGGCGCCCGCATGACCGTGGAGCCGGCGCAGAAGCTGAATATGGTAGCTGGCTGGTCGCGCGGCGGCCTCCTCGCCGAGCTGCATCAAGGCCATGTCACCTTGCGGCTGGCATCCACTCTCGAGGAGCGTTTTCGTCTCGAAGGAGCAGCCGCTCCCGTGGCGTTCTCTCCGAATGGAACGAGGCTCGTGAGCGGCTCCGCCAAGGAAGGCGTCGGGCTCCTTTGGGACACCGACAACGGTCGGCAGATCGCGGAGCTCCCAGGGCACAGGCACGGCATCGAGTACCTGCGCTTCTCCCGGGATAGTGCAACGATCGAGTCTCAGGCACGGGACCGGACTCGCGTCGCGTGGGATGCGGTGACAGGTAGGGAGATCGGTCGGGAGATGCCCAGGAAACAGGCGCTCAATCGCGATGTGTTCCCCTCGCCCGTTGTGCCCGTAAAGCTGACGTACTGGTTGGATCCAAAGGTCGCCTTTGGGCCCGACGAGGTGGTCTGTGGCAATCGAATCAAGCGTTGCCCGGAATCCGGGCCAAGGAGCATCATCAGCCCAGTCCTTGTGGAATTGTCTCCGGACGGCTCCAGGAGCGCGACCGAGTGGAGACGCGACCTGGCGGATTGCGTGTGGCAGTGTCCGTCCGAGAGCGTGGTGGTCCTGGGCGACGTGGCCACGGGCAAGGAGCTGCATAGGCTTTTTCCCTGCGGCATGCCGAGGTTCTCTCCGAACGGAGCTGCGGTCCTGTCCACGGGCGGTGGCGGATTCAGCGACAGCAAGCTGCGGCTGTGGAGCGTGGCGACAGGCAAGTTGCTGTTCGAGATGGATGGAACCTTCTGGGCGTTCTCCCCGGATGGTACGCGATTCGCCGCGAGTGCGTACACGTCCGACGGGCCCGTGAAGACGCGGATGGAGTTCCGTCTGACTGCGGATGGCAGCCTGCTGCCTTCCGCTGGTGTCGAGTTGCCGGACAAGCCCAGATACGTGCTGACGCCGGAAGGATATGTGGACTTCGACAGCGAAGAGACGCGCAGCGCCCTGGTCTGCCGGCTCAAGCAATACACCTTTCCCTTCGACGTCTGCGAGGAGCAGCGCCGCGTCCCAGGGCTGCTGCATAAGCTCCTGTCCGGGGATGCGACCGTCGAGCCCTAGAGGAACGCATGGTTGCCTGCCGCATGCTCCTGCTCCTGCCCCTCGTCGTCTCGCCTGCAGGCTGCGGCTCACCCCCGACGTCCCCGGCGCGACCGAGGGTCGTGACAGCGCCGCCGCCCTCTGCCGCTGTCCCGTCTCCTGACCCCTGCGCAATCGCGAGCAAGCAGCGGGCTCGGGTGGCCGGGCTTCTCGAGCAAGGCAGGCTCGATCGCGCGGTGCGGGTGATCCGGCGTGCAGACGCGCTCTGCCCTGCCGGGCAGCCTGAATCCGCAGCAGCGCTGTCGGCTGCAACCGCAGAGCTCGACGCTGGGAAGGAGGACGGCGCGAAGCTGATCGAGGCTGGCCTGGCTGCAAAGAGGCAGGGCAGGCATGGGGAGGCGCAACGGCTCTTCGACCGCGGCCTTGCCCGGCTCGCGAAAGCCGCGGGAGCCAGCCCTGTGCTGGAGTTCCCGGACGGACTTACCCAGCCCGTTTCCCATCTCGCATGGTCTGACAACGAGATTGCGCTCACCCAGGGACAGCTCACCACGGTCGTGGATGCCAGCACGTTGCGCCCGCGCTCGAGGCGAGCGAGCAAGGTCGAGCAGGAAAGCCAGTCGGCGAGCACGCTGGACGGCACCAGGCTGGCGACTGTGGACGGCAATACGGTGCGTGTCACGAGCGCTTCGACCGGCAAGGAGCTGAGCAAGCTCGTGCTGCCCAAGGACGATTACCTTGGTCTGCTCGCATTCTCGCTGGATGGCTCGAAGCTGGCGATCGGAGCGCGGGCCGCGATTCACGTCTGGGACGTGGTGAAGGGGAGAGAGGTCGGCAAGGTAAGCAGGGAGGGCGATCGATTCTTGTGCCAGTTCTCGTCGGTCGCATTCTCGCCGGACGGACGGAAGCTCGTTACGGTGGAGGAAGAGAAGCACGGGGGGAGCGCGACTGCACCCTGCTGGGCTGTAGCCGGCGTATGGGAGCTGTCGACTCGCACGCGGGTGGCCCGATTCCAGGCCGATTTCGCCACGAACGTGGTCTCGGTCGCTTTCTCTCCGGACGGGTCGAAGGTGGTGTCAGCCTCGCAGGGCGACGCGTCGTTCCACGCGGACGAGCTGACGGTCAACGTGTGGGACGCATCGACCGGGAAGGAGCTGGACGCGATTCGGCGGCACTCGCTCCCTTTGGATTCCGTGTCCGTCTTCCCACAGGGCACCGGTCTCGCATTGTCTGCCTCCGACACCGGCGGCTGCGCAGAGCACAAGGTATTCCTGTGGAGCGCAGCGAGAGGGATCTCGGAGCTCCACGGCCGCGGGCCGGTGGAGTTCTCTGCGGATGGAAGCAAGCTTCAGCTGCGAAGGTGCTCGCTGGCCGCGCCGGATGGGCTCGCGCTGGTCGAGACTGCGACGGGGCGTGAGCTCGCCAGGCTCATGGGAGATTGGCACGTATTTTCGCCGGTGGACGAGAGCGTACTTACCTGGAGCGCGGCCCTGGAGCCGGGCAAGTCACCGCGAGGCGTGATGTTGACCCGCAAAGCGGACAAAGCCCACCTCGCAACCTTCCGGCTCGTGTCCGGGAGCAAAGCAGCGTACGCGACTACGCCTGACGGATACGCCGAGCTGATGGGGGAGGGCGCCCGCAAGGTTGCAGTGTGCCGCGTGGGGCAGCTCAGCTTCCCTGTCGAGGTCTGCGAGGAGCGGTTCGTGGTGCCCGGGCTTCTTGCCAGGATCCTGGCTGGAGATGCGGGCTATGCTGAGCCGTAGCGGCGCTGGTTGCAGAGACGCGGCGGGGGGGTTGAACGGATGCGCGCCGGTTGCAGAGACGCGGCGATGCCGCGTCGAGCGGATGCGCGCCAGTGGCGCGCCGCTGCTGTTGCGATGTTGTTACGTCTCCGGGCTACGCGTATCGGCAGAATCGCAGGGATGTTGGCTTGGCATGCCGTGCCCAACGCAGGTACGCAATGCTAGGATTTGGCGACAGGCAGGGCGGCTTTGCGCGCAAACGCGGCCCACGACAGGGCCAGGAAGTAGAGCCCTGCGGCCAGCAGCAAGGTGACCGATCGACCCAGCGCGAAGCAGATCGGAACGAAGAGCATGGAGCCGAGCACGTTGAAGGCAGACGACACGGCCCACATCCAAGCCAGGCTGCGCGTGTCCTTGTCCTTGAGCGAGTGCATGTACCAGGGGACGGACACGCCGAGCAGCGCACCGAGCGGTACGGTGAGCGCAACCGAAACCAGCACGCGCGTCAGCCACGAAGTGCCGATGAGCATCGGCAGGCCGAACCTGACAATGGCCCAGTAGAGCACGAATCCGCCGACGTACAGCCCGACGACCCAGGCGAAGCTTCTGCGTGACTGCGTGAGATAGCGGTCCGTGAGCAGGCTGCCGATCGCATAGCCGATGAGCACCGTGGGAAGCACGATGGCGAGCGAGTACAGCGGACCGCCCACGAACAGCGTGAGGTTGAGGAATGCCGAATTCTCCACCAGCATGAAGCCGAACCCGCACAGGGCGAAGAACGGCACAGCCCGGAGCACGGTCTTCCTCTCCTCGGCTCCGGTGCCCTGCTTGCGCTTGATGAACGCCGGCGCTGCCACCAGCGCGATCGAGGCGATCAAGGCGCACAGGAACATCCAGCGCACCGCAGGCTGCGGGTACATGAACGCGCCATCGAATGCGCTCGTCCACGAGGAGTGGTTCGGACGCAGGAAGTAGAAGTACGGCTTGTCGTCCGACACCGGGTGCACGTCCCAGCGCAGCTTCTGCAGGATCGCCTCGCGCTCCTCCGGACTCTTGGCCAGCCCGAGCTTGATGAACGGGATGTCGTCGTCACCGATCTTGGTCTGCTCCGGATCGAGGAACGGTGCGTACTGGATCTTGGCCAGGTGATCGTAGAACCGCTTGTCCATGCGCTCGTAGTCGTCGCCGTATCCGATGGGACGGGTCGGCGGCGTGTCCGGCGCCATGAACGGGTGGTAGATGAACAGATAGTCGTTGGCCTTCACCCACGCTTCGAGCCGCGTGATCTCGTCGCGGGTGAACTCGCCCTTCTTGAGCAGGCCGTTCTCGAAGTAGTGGTCGAAGATGAATACGACCGACTTGCCAGGGTCCTTGACGCCCTGCTTGTGCAGGAAGTCGAGGTAGGTGACGAACTTGCGCAGGGTGAGCGACGCCGGTGAGGAGTAGCCGTGCGACAGGGAGAGGATCCCGCCTGGCTTGAGCAGACGGTAGTAGTCCCCAATCGCGTCCTCGGTGTACAGGAAGTTCTCGCTGAGCGCGTTGGCCGCAGATTGGATCGCTGTCAGCGTGTCCACGCCGCTGGCCTCGATCACGTCGTAGGTCTCCTGGCCGCCGAGCGTGTGGCAGTAGTGGCGCGCTTCCGTGTTCATCAGGAGCAGCCCGCCATGAAGCCAATTCGTGTACAGCTCGCGCTTGGGGTCCTCGGAACGCCCTTTGAGAATCTTGAACGTATCCGGATTGAGCTCGATCGCATCCACCCGCTTGGTGCCGTAGGACTTGGCTACGAGCACGTCGACGCCACCGCCTGCGCCGATGACCAGCGAGCGCTCGAACGGGACTGCCGGATCACGGCCGGCATAAGGAGCTGCCCACAGGGAGTCCTTGAGCCAGGGCTGCTCTTCAGGAGGTCCGGACAGGGCGAACTGACGCGTGCTCGCGCCGCCGTCCACCAGGATGAATCGCCCGGGGATCGGCAGGAACTCGTAGCGGTGCGGGATGCCGCTGCGGTACGTGCGCTTGTGCGAGTCCGCTGTCTTGCTCACGTCGATGCGCGCTACTGCGTTCCAGAACGACATCTCGATGCCGCCGAAGTCCAGCAGCAGCGTCTGCCGAAGCTCCAGGTACTTGATCGAGAAGACGTCGTGGCCATAGAGCTGTCGCCCGATCCCCGGGTAGATCAGCACACCGAGGACACCCAGCACGTACAGAGGCACGCGCCAGCCCAGGCCCCTGGACTTCTTGTCGCTCGCCAGCCAGTACATGACCGTGCCGGCCAAGGCGATCAGTCCCACGAGCACCGTAGCGCCGTAGCCGTTCAGCGTGCGAATCGCCCAGGCCGAGATCGCAGCGCCGATGCCTGCGCCGAGCAGGTCCCAGAAGTAGATCACGCCAGGGCCCTGGCGTGCCGCGATCAAGGTGTAGCTCACGCAGACGCCCACGTAGAAGAAGGGCACTGCGAACATCAGAAAGAACAGCGGAAGCGCGATCGTGCCTCGCCAGTCCGGGAACAGCGGATGGATGGGCAGGAAGCAGAACACCGGGATCACGATCAGGCACGACAGCCCGAACTTCCATGCATAGCTGGCGAGCACGTCGGCCGATGGCCCGTTGTCCGTCGGGAACTGCGCCGGACGCATGTGCACCCAGGTCCCCGCCATTCCGAACCCCAGCATCGCAGTGCTGATGATGGCGAAGGTGAAGTGGTGCTCCAGCTTCGAGCCGAAGAACTTGGTGAGGAGGATTTCGAACAGCAGCGAAGCGGCGCTGACCAGGAACAGTCCGATGAGGATTGCGTGACGACGGATCACGGCTCGCGAAGCTAGTACAAGACTGCTCGGCGGTGTCGGTTTTCTGCGGCCGCGTGCTTGGCTGCTTTGAACGCCTCTTGCCATCCCCGCCCTTCGTGACAGGGTAGCTGCAGCGATGAAGGCATCCTCTTCCGATCGCTTCCTGTGCACAGCCCTGGGAATCGCCCTGGTGTCGTCGATCACCTTCGGCTGCAAAAGTCCGCACAAGGAGGATCGGCAGGATGCTGCGTCCCCTGCACCGGTTGCGTCGCTCGATACTCCTGCCGAAGCGTCTGCACCGCCTGCAGCATCCCAGGCGCCGGTGCCGCTCGACGGACCGCTGGTGCTCATCGCGGGTGGGGACGTGGATCTTTCACGAGGGACCGGGCAACGAATCCTGCGCGATCCGTCCTGGGATCCGTTCGTGGATGTGCGCCCCTGGCTGACCTCGGCCGATGTGCGGTTCGCCAACCTCGAGTCTCCGCTCAGCGATCAGAAGGGCGTGACGGTCAACAAGGACAACCCGCTGGTCTTCACGGGCCCGCCTTCCGGCGCCGAGGTGCTCCTCAGAGGCGCGTTCGACGTGGTCTCCACTGCGAACAACCATTCGTGGGACTACGGCAAGCGCGGCCTGGTCGAGACGATCGAGAACCTCGATCGGGTCGGGATCGCCCATGTGGGGACCAACGGCGAGGCGCAGTCGCCGATCGGGCCCCTGCTGCTGGAGCGAAAGGGGCACAAGCTTGCGTTCTTCGCGATGACGGCGATCTTCAACGACGGTCCGGCCAATCTTCCGGAGCCGCGCAAGTACACGGCGCCCGCGAATCTGCACGTGCTTCGCGCAGCGATCGCCGAAGTGCGCGACAAGGTCGATCGGGTGGTGGTCTCTGTGCACCTGGGCAACGAGTATTCCGACGAGCCGGTACAGATCTACCGATCGCTTCTTTTTGGCGCGATCGATTCAGGGGCGGACGTGGTGCTCGGACACCACACGCACACGCCGCAGCGAATCGAGTTCCACAAGTCGAAGCCCGTGGTCTTCAGCCTGGGAAACTTCGTGTTTCACCAGCATTCGGAGCATCCTTGGACGGGCTGGGGGTACCTGGCTCGCGTGAGATTCGACAAGGGCGCCGAGCCGACTATCGAGCTTTGCCCGTACCACCTGCTCGCTTCGGTTCCCCACCCGGTCAAGCCAGCCGAAGAGAGCATGTTCCTGGCCCACTTCAAGGCCATCTCGATCGGCGCGCACACCGGCCAGACCACGCGTCGCGCCGACGATGGTTGCTGGAGTGTCGAGGAGCGCCGACCGTAGCGACACGGCACCGCCGTGCCTCTACCCGGATCCACGGGCCCGCGCGCATAGGGCATGCGATACCAGCTCCGCGCCCTGATCCCTCGATTGTCACGCGAGAGCAAACCGGGCAAGATGCGCCCTCCCATGGCGTCGCGTTCCAGCACAGGGGTCGGGATCCGACGGATCACGATCCTCGTGGGGTTCGCGGTGAGCGCGTTGTTCCTGCTGCTTGCGGGCTGGCGCATCGACTGGACCGGGGTGTGGGCAGCGTATGCGCACGCTCGCTGGTGGCCTTTCGTACCGCTCGCCATGGGCTGCTACATCCTGGGTCACGTGATCCGGGGCGTGAGATGTCGCGTTCTGGTGCGCAACGACGCGCGCATTTCCACGCTGACCGCGAGCAACATCGTGGTGGTGGGCTACGCGGTCAACAACCTGCTTCCTGCGCGCCTTGGGGAGTTCGCGCGGGCGGGAATGCTGGCAGAGCGCACGGGCATGCCGTTCGCCCAGTCGCTCACGATCACGTTTCTCGAGCGGCTTCTGGACGGCATCGTGATGGTGGGGCTGCTCGTGGTCGCCCCGCTGATCATTCCGGTGCACGGCTGGGTGCTGCAGTCGGTTCGCGTAGCGGTCCCGGTCTTCGGGGCTGCGCTCTTCGTGGTCTTGTTGTGCGCGGTCGCCCCCTACCAGGTCGTGGCGCTCTGCTCTCGGCTCACGGCAGGAATCCCGTCCGTGCACGATCGACTCGTGCGGCTCGTGTCCCAGATCACCCAGGGGCTGTCCTCGCTGCGAAGCCTTCGATCGGTTGCGTCGGTGCTGGCGCTCAGCGTGATGGTGTGGCTCGCCGAGGCCGGGCTCTTCCTGTTCATCCTGCCGTGCTTCAACCTCGCTGCGAGCTATCCGCAGTCGGTGGTGGTGATGGCAGCCACCAACCTCGGCATCCTGGTGCCCTCGAGCCCTGGATTCATCGGCCCGTTCCATTACTTCTGCATGCGCGCGCTCGGAACGTTCGGCGTGGCAGAGGCGACCGCTTTCTCCTACGCAGTTGCGGTGCATCTCGCGTTCTATGCGCCGGTGACGCTCTGGGGCGTGGTGGCGATGGCGTGGTACGGCGTGGAGCTGGGCACGGTCGCAGCGATGCAAAGGGCGGGCAGATCGCTGGCCGAGCTGCCGTCGGGCGCTCACCCCATGCGCTTGATCACCCCACTGGTCCGAACTTCCCACGAGCCGCGTCCCACGCGGCTCATGCGCGCCGTGTGCGAAGCGCTCCTGCCTGCGGAAGGGCCGTCGGGCTCGCGCGAGGCGATCGTGGATCGCGTCAGCGCATTCGTGGCAGGCCAGACAGAGGCGCTCCCGGGGCTGCTGCGGTGGGCGTTGCGGGTGGGCTTGACCGGCTTCGCCGCCTTGACGTTTCTTCGCTATGGGCGCCCGTTTCCGTCGCTTTCCCTGGAGCGACGGCGCAAGATCGTGGCCTCGTGGGCCTGGGGCAGGCTCGGTCTGGCGCGGCAGCTGTTCCGCGCGCTTCGAAGCACCGCTCTGCTGGCCTGGTACGAGGATCCTGACGTGGTTGCAGCCCAGAACGACCCGGGGCACGTTCTGGGGGGCCCGGACGTATGACGCAGGGAGGAATCATGCGCTACGCAACCCCATCCATCCTTTTCGTCACTGCAGCCGCAGGGCTTTGCTTGCTGCCCGCCTGCGGTTCGGATCACGGCGATCTGCTTTCGGTCGCTGGCAATGGCGGCACGGCAGGCAGCGGCGGCAGCAACGCCAGCCCCTGCGAGACCTCGCTCGATTGCCCCAAAGGCCTGGTGTGCGCTGCTTCCGAGGGGCAATGCGTGCAGTGCGAGACCGAAGCGGATTGCGGCCCGGACAAGGCCTGCATCAGCCACAGCTGCAAGGACGTCATTGCCTGCGAGTCGGACAACCAGTGCACGCCGTTCGGCAAGCTGTGCGACAAGGTCGCGGGAATGTGCGTGGATTGCCTGACCCAGGCGCAGTGCCCCACGGGCAAGCACTGCGAGCAGGGCGTTTGCGAGACCAATGCCTGCACGCCAGGCTCGTCCAAGTGCCAGGACAATGCAGTGGCGAGCTGCTCGGCCGATGGCACGCATTGGGGCGCGGCCACGCCGTGCGCATCGCAGACCACCTGCCAGGCAACCGAAGGCACCGCCTCGTGCGTGCCCTGGCTGTGCCAGCCTGATGCCACCACGTGCCAGGGCGACTTGCTGGTCACCTGCGCATCCGACGGCATGAGCATCGTGTCGACCGTGGACTGCACGACCCAATCGATGAAGTGCCTGGGCGATGCATGCTCCTCGCTCGCGTGCGTGCCCAATGCGAAGTTCTGCGCAGGCGCAGACCTGCGTCAGTGCAATGCGCAAGGCTCGGATTCCCTGCTGGTGATGACCTGCGGCTCCGGCCAGTACTGCGACGACGCCACGGCGTCGTGCCAGAACCTGCTGTGCACCCCGGGGCAGCCGGTCTGCCTGGGAGATGTGGCCACGACCTGCAACGCGTCGGGCACGGGCTACACGCCGGGCGGCACTGATTGCGCGGCGCAGGGAAAGGCGTGCAATGCCGGAGCGTGCCAGGGGTGTCCCGGGGGCAGCGGACCACCGGACAACGTGCGCCTGGTGGAGGTGTTCATCGGCAACAGCGACTACATCGTGCTGGAGAACCACGGCGCGTGCCCGGCCGAGCTCGATACGCTGCACTTGCAGATCGGTGCTGTGGACACTGCCAACAACCTCGACTTCGATCTGCCGCAGCGCGTGCTGGCATCAGGCGAGCGGGTCTACGTGGTGGACACCAACGGCGCCAAGCCGGGTGACATCCCGGTGCAGGACAACATCTTCCTGACGCCAGACACAGGCGAGTACGTGTTACTCTGCAATGGCCCCTGCGCCTCAGGCGTCGCGGTCGACTACTTTGCGCACGCTTCCGGAGCCCAGCCCCCGCTGCCGCCGTTGGGCATCACGTTCACCCCGGCACCGCTCACTGGCATCACAGTGGCCACCGCTGAGCAGAACGCGTACTTGCGTGTGGCGTTCACAGGCAGCTTCCCCTCGTTCAAAGCCGGGGACTGGCAGGTTGCCACATGCACACGCCCATGGGTCAATCCCCCGCAATGCCCTGCCTCTGCGCCTTCCTCGGGAACAGCCTGCAGCCAGAACAACCTGCTGTGCATCTACGGTGCGGTGCAATGCAACTGCCTCAATCCCCTTGGCTGGTACTGCATGTGAGCACCATCATGGACGCGGAATCCAGCAGTGAGTAAGGCGCTCCGGGGCCAGATCGTGGTGGTCGGCTCGGGCGCCGGAGGCGCCACGACTGCCTGCTCGCTTGCGCAAGCCGGGTTTGACGTGGTGGTGCTCGAGGAAGGGATGCGCCACCCGATCGAGAGCTATGGGTGCAATGCCACGGACGGCATGCGCAGGTTCTACCGGAACCGAGGCATGACGCCGATCGTGGGCGGAGTGCCGATCGGCTACGTGGAAGGGTGCTGTCTGGGAGGGAGCACCGAAGTCAACTGCGGGTTCTGGCATCGGGTGCCGCCAGAGGTGGCGCTTCGCTGGCGCGCGCAGTACGACCTTCAGGATTGCGAGCCCGATGACCTGGAGCCTCACTTCTGCTGGGCAGAAGAGCAGACCAGCGTATCGCCCCATCCTGAGCCGCTGCCCGCAAGCACCCAGGTGTTTGCCCGCGGAATCGAGGCAATGGGCTGGCGCTACCAGCAAGTGCCTCGCACCGCTCGAGGCTGCATCGGCGACAACACCTGCGCGAGCGGTTGTCGCTCCGGGGCCAAGCAGAGCATGGCACGCACGCTCATCCCTGCGGCCGAGGCAGCGGGCGCGCGCTTCCTCACCGGGTGCAAGGCCACGATGCTGCTGCGCCGCGGCTCACGCGTGACCGGCGTGCTCGCAGAGGTCACGCACGAAGACGGCTCCTCGAGCCTGGCGCGAATTGACGCCGAGCACGTGTTCGTGTGCGCCGGCCCCACGCAGACCCCGTCGCTGCTGCGAAGGAGCGGGATCAAGTTCCACGTGGGCGACACGCTGCGCATCCACCCGATGCTCAAGGTTGCGGCGCGCTTTGACGAGCCCCTGGACTCCCAATCCAGCGTGCTGCCCCTGCTGCAGGTCAAGGAGTTCTGGCCGGACCTGTCGATCGGAGGGGCCTTCTACAGCTCCGGCCACCTGGCCATGCTGCTCAGCGACAACTGGCCCGAGACTTCGCAGGCGATGAACGACGCCAAGAGCATTGGAGCCTGGTACGTGGCGGTGAAGGGCAATGGCAAAGGGTCGGTCCGCCCGTCGATGACCGGCGATGGCGCGCCGATGATTCGCTACGAGCTGTCGAACGAGGACCTTCGCCACCTCAGCCAGGGGCTCGCCCGGCTCGCCACGCTCCTGCTCGCTGCGGGTGCGCGAGAGGTGTTCCCCTCGGTGCACGGAATCCCCACGATCCGATCCAAGCTCGACGCGATCCGTTGGCTCGACGATCTTCTGCCCCGCGGTGCGGTGAGCCTGACCACGGTCCATGCGTTTTCCAGCTGCCCGATCGGCGAGCGCAACGATCGTTGCGCAGCGGACTCGTTTGGCAGGGTGCACGGATTCGAGGGGCTGTACATCAACGACGCGAGCATCCTGCCCGACTCGCCGGGCGTGAACCCGCAGGGCACGGTCATGGCCCTGGCGCGTCGGAATGCGCTTCACTTCGCCGAGACAATGCGTAACGGTTGACCGCGTCCATGCAGTACTTCGCAACGAATCGTTCCTGGATGCCCGCCGTCCTTTTACTCTGCGCGGCAGGATGCACGAGCCGAAAGACTCCCCCGTCACCTGTCGGCTCTGCGTCCGCGTCGTCGAGCGCTTCTTCAGCGCCCGTGGCCCAGGGACCGATGTGCGGAGCGCATCGCGAAGGGGACAAGTGGTGCGACGGCGTGGAGCTCAAGTCGTGCGACGCGGGCAAGGACAAGACGCTCGCGACGTGCTTCAGCATCGAGCGTTGCGATGCGACGAGCGGCAAGTGCGAGCCGAATTGCCCTGAGGGCGAGGTCTACGTGCCAGCGACCGGCCCCGAGGGCTTCAAGATGGGGCGCAACAAGATCCGCAACGGCGAGGATCACACGCACATCGTGGTGCTCACCAAGCCGTTCTGCATGGACGAGACCGAGGTCACGGCAGGCGCCTACGAGAAGTGCGTGACCAAGGGAGACTGCCCTGAGCCAGGCTTTGCCGACACCTGGGCCACGTGGAAGAAGCACCCGGACTATCCTCTGAATCTGGTGAGCTGGACCAAGGCGAACAACTACTGCATCAAGCAGGACAAGGCGTTGCCGACAGAAGCGCAGTGGGACTGGGTCGCAACGGCTGGAGATGGGCGCGAGTTTCCGTGGGGCAACGAGCTGCCTGACTGCGAGTTCATGGACTACGCGCCCACCGGTGCGCCGAAGTGGTCCCCAGGCGGAGATTGGGGATGCCACGGTGGCGGCCCCTCGGCGGTCAAGAAGCATCCCAAGGGTGCCCGCGTGCTTCCCACGGGCAAGATCTACGATCTGACGGGCAACGTGTGGGAGTGGACCGCGGACTCGTACGGCAACTATCCAAAGGAAAAACAGGTCGATCCCGTGGTGCCCGGCAAGGAGGGCGCAGGCGTGTACACCATTCGAGGCGGAGGATGGAACCGGCCTGCGGCTGGATGCAATTCCTGGTACCGCGGCGGCGCAGTCGTGACCTACCAGGTTCCTGGCCTCGGCTTCCGCTGCGTACGCAACCCGAAGTAGCCCCATGCCTCACGCGACCTGCGCAGATGGAACCCGGATCCACTACGAGACGCTCGAGCCTTCATCCCAAGCGCATGGCGACCCGGTCGTCCTGATCCAGGGGCTCGGACTGTCGAGCCGATTCTGGTTCGACATTCCGCAATGGCTCGCCACGGATCCACAGCGCCCGCGACGCGTGATCACGCTCGACAACCGGGGAACCGGAAGCAGCGACAAGCCGCGCGGCTTGTACAAGATGCGCCAGATGGGCGACGACGTGGCTGCGGTCCTCGATGCCTGCGGGGTGAAGAAAGCGGTCATCGTCGGGATTTCGATGGGCGGCATGATCGCCATGCACTTCGCCATCCACCATCCGGAGCGGGCCAGTGGGCTCGTCTTGCTGGCGACCACGCCAGGGCTGCCGTGGGGACGTCCCCCAACGCTGCACGCGATGGCAGCGCTGCTCGTCACCCCCTTCGTGCGTGGCAGGCGGATACGCTGGATCGATCGCATCCTGTTGCCCGAGCACGCGCTCGATCGCGCGGCTCAGATCTTCTCGCGCTGGCCAGCGGCGTTCCGCAAGGATCCGATCGTGCCGCGCGTGTTCTTCGCCCAGCTCGCCGCCGCGGCGATGCACTCGGCAGGCTGGCGGCTTGGACGCATTCGGTGTCCTGCCGTCGTGGTCGCGGGCGAGGACGACATCCTGATTCCGCCGGTCAATGCCAGGCGCATCGCACGCAGGATCCCGAACGCGGTGCTGGAGGTGCTGCCTGGAAACGCGCACGCAATCCCGGCGCTCGACGAGAAGGTCGTTCACCGGGCGCTGGCGAAGCTCGACGAGATGTAGCGGGGGATCATCATCTTGCACGGCATGGCATGCCTGCACCTTTGGAACCGCTGACAGCTATGAGTCTACTGGCACTGCGTGCCGCAGCTGGTGTCGATGCAATTGATGAAGTCGTTGAACAGGCTGATGCCGTTTGGATAGGAGTTGCCGCATCCGTCCGTGCAGACCGTGTCTCCTGCCGAGCAGCCGACGATGCAGTTGAACAGGTCGATGCAGTCGTTGTTGATCGAGCACGCATAGCCCTTGGCGCAGCAATACGACTGCAGGCACGTCTCACATGCAGGAGTCTGCGAGGTGAATCCGCAGTTCGTGCTTCCGCCAGACCCTCCGGTGCCGCCGCTCCCACCGCTGCCGCCCGCGCCTCCGGTGCCACTTCCGCAGATGCCGCCAGTGCAAGGCTGGCCATTGCAGCAGTCCTGCGCATTGTAGCAGGAGTACCCCTTGGCCTTGCAGGTGTTGCACGTGCCGTTGCTCATGCATTGCAGCGGTGAGCAGCAGGTCGAGGTCGACAGGCAGTTGGCGCCCGTGCTTCCGCAAGCCTGTACGCACGACCCTCCGCTGCAGGTCAGCCCGGAGCAGCACTCGCTCGGCGAGCCGCAGGCCGAATACACCGGACGGCACGAGACGCAGACGCCGCCGTTGCAGATCTGCGAGCAGCAATTGCTGTTGTCCGAGCAGACGTAGTTGTTGGGCACGCAGCTCGAGCCACCAGTGCCAGCGCCGCCAGCGCCGCCCCAGGCTCCGCCTCCGCCTCCTGCGCCACCCCACGATCCGCCTGCGCCGCCGTTCGCACTGCCGCCGTGCCCTGTGCCGCCGCACAGCCCGTTGCTCACGTACAGGTCGTAGTTCGACTTGCACGACGGCTCGTTGTTGGACTGTGCGATCTGCAGGCACCCGGCCTTGCTCGCAGATGGGAAAGAGGGCGATTCGCAGCAACCCGCGAGATTTGCGCAGGCATTGCCTGTGCCGCCGCCAGCCCCGCCCGTGGCGCCGCCAGCTCCAGCGCCGCCTCCTGCGTTCGTTCCGGTGCACAGATTGGCGCTCTTGTACTGGGACAACGCTGAGTTGCAGGAATCGGCGTTCTTCTGGTCCACCACCGACTGGCACCCAGGTTTGAGTGACGACGGCATGCTCTTGGACTGGCAGCAAGCGCTCAGCGCAGGACAGCCGGAGGTCTCGCCCGCAGGCGCGAACAGCGAATTGTCCGAACCACATGCCGCAGCGGCGATCATCAATCCGACCGCCAACCAGGCTCCTTTGGAATTGGCCATGCTCCCCATGCCCTCCTTGTACGGGTCGAGGCGATGGACCTGCCCCGCCGCCGTGACGATCGTGTTTTTGGGTAGATTTCTAGACTACCAGGCGAGTCGCCGTGCTCACGGAGCCGGGAGGCACACGCCGTGGCCGTTGTAGGGCGTGCTCGAGTTGTCGCAGAACATGCCTGGGGCCGGGCAATCCTCCACCTTGTCGCAAAGCTTGGCGCAGAAAGCCTCATCGCCGATGTTCTCGTTGCCGGTCGAGCCCAGGATGCACACGCCTGCCGCAACGCCAGCGTTCGGATCGGAGTACGCGCAGGAATAGTCGTTGCCGAACACGCAGCGCTGGCTGCAGAAGTCCACTGCGCCACCATCGCCACCGGTGGTCTCCAGGCACTTGCCCTCGCACGTGTTGTTGGCTGGATCGCACCCGGCGCCGAGCTTGTCAGCCCCGCCGGTCGCCGCGTCCACGCACACGTTGAGCCTCTTGTCGCAGATGCGCCCATTGCAGTCCGAATCCGTTGCACACACCGGAATGCACACCACGAGGCTTGAACCGATGTCCGTGCAGGCAACGTCGAGACGTCCGTTGCAGTTCTTGTCGCCGGCATTCAGCGTGCAATTCGGCACGCACCACAGCGCGTTCTCCGTGCCCACGGACATGTCGATGCACGTCGTCCCAGGATACGCATCGCAGGCCGCATCGTTCGGCGAAGCGCAGCTGAGCGTGCAGAATCCGTGCGCCGGTCCGCCGCCGAAGAAGTCCGCGCCCTTGTCCGTGGCGCACTTGAGCCCATCAAGGCAGTCGCCATCGGCAGAGCAGGATGCTCCGATCTGGTTGGTTCCAGGCGAACCGCCTGTGCCACCCCCACCGACGTTGGTGCCGCCGGTGCCACCGACGCCGCCTGTGCCGCCGCCTGTGCCGCCGCCTCCGACGTTGGTGCCGCCTGTGCCAGCAACGCCGCCCGTGCCTCCAGAGCCGCCGGTGGCCTTTGTGCCGCCGCTGCCGCCTACCCCCGCGTCATTGTCCAACGAGTCCACCTCCTTGATGGTGCAGCTCGCGCCAATGGCAGCGCACAGCAAGGCGAACGAAAGACCTGCGAAGATGGTGGCCGAACGACAGAGCGACATAGGGATTTCCTCCTGACGCAGCATACGTGACCTGCCTCGATTCCATTCCCCTGAAAATGCTGGCGCTGTTGTTCTGCCACAGACAGCCTAGGCCTGCCACAGGGCCACGATCCAGGCAGCAGCGCCCACGCCTGCCACGATCAGCCCGATCTGCGCGCGCTTCCATGCCAGCGCTCCATCCGGGCCAACCGCTCGCAGCCCGAACTGCGTCATGCCGCCTGCGATCATCCCGAATCCGACCAGAAGCACGATCACCCAGGGGACGAACGGGTGCTCCTGACGCGACAGCCGCGCGAGCGTGTCGCGCTCCGTCTCGATGTCAGAGCGCTCCGCTGCACCCTGTGGACGCGGCATCTTGGAGCTGAGCCTGGCGATCGAAGCATTGGCAATCGCCAGCTCCTTGGCGTGGGGCACGGTGACCCACCGGGTCGAGAGCGCTGCGGAGCGCACGGCCTGCCAGGCAAAAAGAGCGGTCTTCGGATCGCCGCGCCCCTCGGCTACCCGGGCAACGCCCATCATTCTCTCATAGGCGGACGGCACATGCGCTGCACCGGGCACGTACCAGCTCGCAGCGCGGCGCGCCCGGATCACAGCCTGCTCCAGATCGCCCGCAGCCAGCGACGTGCCCGAAGCGCGCAGCTCGCGCTGCCCCTCGACCAGCGCATGCATCGTCAGCATGGCGGCTACTGCGCTCACCACCGCGATCACGAGCGAGATCCGCGCGACAATCCGGGGCCATCTGCGTTGGCTCACAGGAAGTCACGCCGGTTGAATATCTGCACCGCGATGATCAGCAGCAACAACGACCAGGCGACCGACTGCAGCGCGGCCATGCCCAGATACGGCCCGAGCGACTCGCCGATCGCCTCGCCGGTCAGCAGCGGACGCGCTGGCACGTACACGTTCAGGTTGGGAACCACCTTGGAGACGATGGCGCCCGCACGGGCGATGGTCTCGCCAAAGACCTTCACCGGCAGCTTTGCGAGCGAGTCGGCCTGGCGCCCCACGACGAACACGCCGAGGGTCATGATCGCGGTCAGGAAGGGCGACGAGAACGACGCAAAGAACTGGGCAATCGCGGTGACGATCGCGACTTCCAAAAACGTCAGCGCGCACAGCCCGAGCACCACGCGTCGCTCGTCAGGGTACGGGCTTGCCAGAAGCGCAGCAACGACGAGCAGGGCTGCTGCCCATGGGATCGGAGCGAACACGCCGTGGCGCTTGGCCTTGATGCCGTAGGCGATCATGGCAGCGGTGGAGCCGACGACCACCAGAAAGACGAGCGCCGGCGATCGCCCACCCATCACGGCCAGCGTGAAGAGCACCACGATGCCGTCGATCGCGATGAACACGGCCAGGGTGAGCATCGTGCCGAAGTACTTGCCCACCAGGTACTCGGAGCGGCGGATCGGGCGGGCCAGGATCGGGAAGATCGTCTTGTACTCGAGCTCGCGGTGCAGCGAGGTCCCGGCGAGCATGATGGCCACGGCGATGGCGTAGATCGAGACCGTGGCTGAGCCGAGGTCGGCCACGACACGCGGCGCTGACTTCAGGGTGTAGGCGCCGACGATGATGGAATAGAACGTGGTTGCGAGGGCGAGCCCCACGAGCCCGTACAGCACGCGGGCGCGACTCGCCTCGCGGTAGGTGTTG
This sequence comes from Deltaproteobacteria bacterium, assembly GCA_016218915.1. Classification (GTDB taxonomy): domain Bacteria; phylum Myxococcota_A; class Polyangia; order Polyangiales; family Polyangiaceae; genus JACRCQ01. The sequence goes on along the minus strand of JACRCQ010000052.1, from coordinate 48,090 downwards.
AGTGCGATCGTCGCGATGCGGGCGAACATCTTCGTTCGGCTTTTTTTATGCTGCCTTCGGCCGGTTGGCAACCTTCACGGATCCGCCAGGAAGACGTCCAGGAACCACTGCCCCGTTTCGCCGTTGAAACCGTCGACCTGCACCCAGTACTGCCCGGCGTCGAGCGTGAGATCCACGTAGCTGCGCTGCTCGTAGTAGCCCACCGAGCAGCCGTTCGTGATCTCTTGACCAGGGCACCCAGGCCCCTTGCGGACGTTGAGCAGGGTCCGGTAGTCCGAGCCTCGCATGTCGAACACCACGCGCTTCTTGGCGGTCAGCTCCAGCCGCAGCATCTGATCCGGCGCCCCTGCGGCCGGCCCTCCGGCCTGGTCGCACCCGGCCCCGTAGTGCGCCGTCGCATTGCCCGTGTTCCCCTGGAAGAATCCCCCTTGCATCGGGATCACCTGCGCATCGCCGCACGTCTCTGCGAACAGCACGAACACCGGCGGCTGCGCAGGACGAACGAACGCGGTCAGCTGCGTCGGGTCCGCCTTCTGCGTCTCGATCACCGCCTTGTACGTGCCAGCAGCCATGTCGTGCAGGGAAGCGCGCACCGGTGACGTCGAGTTCGTGGAGCACACCAGCAAGTCCGTGGGCCCGCAGTCCTGCTTCATCAGCGACGTCGCACCGTAGTCGCCTTGGGAGATCCGGCCCACGACCAGCACGTCGGACGCTGCGCCAAGCGACAGGGTGTAGACCGCGTCCGGCGCGCTCGCCAGACACGTGTCCTTCACATCGTCCGTGTGATCCTGCAGCGAAACCGAGATCGTCTTGTTCGGCTCGATCAACGGCGCGGTCGTGCACGTCTCGTCGGCCGGCGGCTGGGTCGGCGGAGACAGCAGCACGTTGAACTGCACCACGCTCGGCACAGAAGCGCTCACGTCCACGTAGTACGTACCGGCTGGCAGAGAGCGGACGAACACCACCGGAGCGGTCCCGGTCTGGCAGGCAAGCTCGTTCGCGATGTCCACGCAACCGGTGTCGCGCAGACCGATCACCGGATTGCCGAGCCCGTCCGCAGAGCTCGCGAACACGCGCACGTCCTTGGCTTCGTCGAGCGTGAACGAGTAGATGAGCTCTCCGGGCGTGGCGAGGCATGCGGTGTCCACGTCGCGGTTGCAGTCGAAGATCTCGACGGTCTGCTGGGTTCCGGGTGTGATCGCGAGCGCGGTGCCACAGGTCTCGTTGGTCGGCTTGGGCTTGGCCGCCCGCAGCGTCGCAGTCAGCAGAATCTCCTGGTACGTGTCGGACCAGACGTAGACGGGGTAGTTCCCCTGCGGGAGCTCGCGGGCGATGAAGCGTGCGACCGTTCCTGAGGAGGGAGACGAGGAGCCGGCAGTGCAGACGAGCTCGGACTTCGGATCCGCGCACTGCGTGGCCGTGGCCGCGTAGACCGAGTTCTGGGGGACCTTGGCGATCACGTCGAGGTCCTGCGGTGGCCCCGCGGGGATCGCGATGGCGCCCACGACGTCGCGCAGGGCCGGGGATCCAGCGGGAACGCACGAAGCCCCGTAGTCGAGCTTGGCCCCGGCTGGCGAAAGGCTCACGGTCTTGCCGCTCTCGAGGATGGCCGGCTCGGAGCACGTGTCGTTCTGTGCGTTCACGCACGGCTCTTCGTCCAGCTGCCCGTCGCAGTTGTCGTCGAGCTTGTTCGAGCAGATCTCCGGGGTCTTGCTGTTGATCAGCGGGTCGAGGTCGTTGCAGTCGCCACCACCTGTGCAGTGCCAATCCGGGTCGTGGTCCCCGTCGACGTCCCGCAGGACGTGGTCACACGACTTCGAGTCCTCGACGCACATGTCGATCGTGCAGGAGTCGATGTCCGAACAGGTGATCGGAGTTCCCATTCCGCAGCCGGCCTTGAGGTCGCACTTCTCCACACCATTGCAGTACCGACCATCCTGGCATGGCAGATCATCCGGAGTGTTCACACACCGCCCAATGGCCTGATCGCACCGGTCGAACGTGCAATCCACCTGGTCGTTGCAGTCCTCGTCGATCGCGCAGATCTTTCCCGTCACCGCGTCTCCATCCACGTCCTGCCCGGCTTCAGCCTCGGTCGCGACGTCCGGACCTCCGCTGTCCTCTTCCTGGAACGGACTGGGAACCATTCGGACGCAGGCCACCGCACTGGTGGACACAATCAGGGCAATGGACATCGACAGGCGGCGCACGATGAACCATCGTAGCAGCCGAGGGCGACCTCTGGCATCATGGATGACCAGGCGGACGGTTCTCGCGTCCGCTGGGCAGCAACAGCAACACCAGGAGCAGGACTTTGTCGCAGGACGATCGGTTGACGCGCCAGGAGCTGGCCTGGCTGCTCACGCAGGAAGCGCGAAGCGCAGCGCAGACGTTGCGCAAGGGCGTTGCCGTGCTGTCGCAGCCGCCAGAAGTCATCTCCGTGGACCCGCAGCAGCAGGTGCTGCCAGCACCGCAACCCAACGTGGATGTCGTCTCGTCGCTGGACACCCTCGACGATGCGATGAAGATGCTCGCGTCGCTGCACGGAGGAGGCGGCACCTCCCGGGGGCGGCGAGGACGCATCGATCTGGCAGCGCTGCTTTGCGAGCTGGCGCCGGATGCGCGGCTGCACATCGAGCCGGGCAGTGGTACCGAGGTATTCGGCGACGAAGCGGAGCTGCGGCGCATGCTCCAGGTGCTCCTTGCCCAGTCGAGCGGTACGCGCACCAACCAGACCGAAAACCCAGAGGTGCACATCGAGAGAACGGGCAGCGAAGTGCGTGTGTCGTGCACGCTCGGGCCTGACACGATGGGCGCGCGCGGCACCGAGCACGCTTGGCTGAGCCGCATGGCGCTCCGCTACGGGGGGCGTCTGGAGCTCGAAGGACGCCAGGAGAACCTGATCTTCCCGGCCGAAGGGGCCCAGGAGCGCAAAGAGGTCGAGGCGCTGCGAAAGGAGCTCGAGGAGGCGCAACGCCAGGGCGAGGCCTATGCTCGCGAGCTTGCCGCCGTGTTCGCCTCCGGCGGCGAGATGACCCCGGTCGCTCCTTCCACCATCCCGCCCTCTGCTGGAAGTCTGCCCGGGCTCGCTGCAATCGCCTCGGCGGTCTCTGCCGAGCTGCGCGCTGCCCTGTCCGGCATGTCCAAGGACATCGAAGCGCTCGGACAGAAGGGCGCGGACACAGGCCGGATCTGCGAAGACCTGCAGCGCCATCTCGCTACGGCCCAGGATGTCTCCACCGAGCTGGGACGGGTGGGAAAGATCGCAATCGACGAGCTGCCTGCTGCGGTCAACGTGGCCTCGATGCTCCGGGACGTCATCACCGACATGCAGTCGCTCACCTTCCGCCGGTCCGTCGAGATCGCGGTCGAAGGACCGGATCGCGCCGATGCGGTCATCCGTCCCACAGCCCTGCGCGCCCTGCTGCACGCGCTCGTGCGCCATGCGGTGGAGGCCACTCCGCGCAACGGCACGCTGCGGGTTGGCTTGACCGGCTCGGACCGGGAGGTGGTGATCACGGTCGACGATTCGGGCGCAGCGGTCCCGTCCGGAACCCGGGATGCCCTGCTCTGGAGGCGCGTGGATCCCGCGAGCCTGGGAAGGCCCATTGGCGCCCAGCTGTTCATCGCGTCCGCGCTGGCGTCCCACTTGAACGGGATCCTGACATTTGATGACGCTCCTGGAGGCGGCAACCGCACCCGCACACGCCTGCCCGTTCTTTGAATGGACTCGCGTCCGCTCGGATTTTCCTGTAGATAGACTGCGGAATGAAGATCCTGGTGGTTGAGGATCAAGATTCGATCCGAAGGATGATCGAAGCTCTCGTGACCGGTCGCGGACACCAGGTCACTGGCGTGGCCAACGGAGCCAAGGCGCTGGAGGCCTGCATGCACGATCCCCCTGACATCGTGCTGCTCGATCTGAACTTGCCCGGACTCTACGACGGATTCGAAGTCTGCCGACGTCTGCGGTTGGATCCGGAGACGCGCGTGACGCCGGTGCTGATCATCAGCGCCATGGACGACGCAGAATCCAAGGCCAAGGCGGCAGATGCCGGAGCCACGGCGTACTACACCAAGCCGTTCAGCCCGATCGCGCTGCTCAAAGAGATCGAGAAGTTCAAGGGCAGGACCGGCACCACGCTCAAGCCGTGAGCCGCACGGACCGGTGCATGCCTTCGCATGCCCCGCGATCCGGCAGCGCACTCCGGTGACTTGGTACTAGAGCAGGTTGAGGTACCGCTTGGCACGCTCGGCCGCGGTCTCGAGCAGCGGCTTCGCTTCGTCTTCGGCGATTCGAAGCTTCTTGACCATCTCCGCGATCAGCTTCTTCTCCGACTCGGAATAGTCACCGTCCGCGTGGCTCAGGAACACCGCGTGCTGCAGCAGCACCCGCCGATCGTCAAAGCTCAGATCCGTGATCGGGATGTCTTCCACCGTGCGCGGGGTCTTGGCCCACTCGCGCATCTCCGCCGCTTCTTCCTCCGTTGCCTCGAAGGCCTGCAGCAGCCCCTCGATCACTTCCTTCTCCTGATCGGCGAACGTGCCATCAGCCCACGCTACCGGGATCAGCCCCTTGAGGATCGCCAGGTTTTCGTCGTGCATGAACCGGATGTTGTGCGAGTCAGGCGCTGTCGTCAACTCCACTCGACCGCGGCGGTGCGCCGCGTCATCAAGACGCTGCCAAGCACGGTGCGCGCCGGCCGGGTGTACCCGTTCAGTGCCCCACGGTGTCCGGCTCCTCAATGCCCTGTGAAAAAGGCTGGCCAGAAGTTGTAGATCGCCGCCACCGCACCGAGCATCAGCACCAGGAACACGACCACCATGGTGAAGGCTGTCCTGGGCGCTCGCGGCTTGCGGTACTCCGAAATCGGCTGCGGCGGGTCGGAGCCCACCTCCCGGACCGGTGGAATCCCGTGCGCCAGCGACAGCCCGGAGAGCGCCGTCACATCCGGCGGCGGCGGCGTGGGCTCGAGGCCGACCATCTTCTTGAGGTCGCCCGCCACCTCCCGGGAAGAGCGCTTCTCCTGCTTGCCAAAACTCGCTAGCAGATCGTCGACCGGCTTGACCGAGACCTCGCGAACCGCCTCTTCGTCCTTGGCCTTCTTCGGCCGCGCCTTGGGTGCTTCCTGTGGCTGCGGCTCCGAAGCGTCCGGTTCGACCGCTCCTTCGCGTGCCCGCACCTGTGAGGTCTTTGGCTTGGGTTCCGCCCCATCAGGCTCGGACTCGGGCTTCGGCGCGGCCGGTTCGACCGGAGCCGGCTCCGCCGACAACTGCGAGAAGTCCAAGGGGACCGACATCTCCGCAGGCGCGCCCTCTTCCGTGGGCGCGGCGGCTGGAGGCGGTGGTTCTTGCGCGGCCGCGATAGCCGCCGGGGGCGGTGGTGTCGCTGGCTTCTGCGCAGCAAGGTCGACCGCGGTCGGCATCAAAGGCGTGCCCTCGACGACCAGCACGTCGATGGGTTGAGACAGCTCCGCAGGCTCTTGTACGACCGGCGGCGGCGGTGTCGGCTCTTTCGGCGTCGCTACTGCGGGCGGTGGCGGTGTCGGCTCTTTCGGCGCCGCTACCGCAGGCGGTGGCGGTGTCGGCTCTTTCGGCGTCGCTACCGCAGGCGGTGGCGGTGTCGGCTCTTTCGGCGCTGCTACCGCAGGCGGCGGCGGTGTTGGCTCCTTCGGCGCCGCTACCGCAGGCGGTGGCGGTGTCGGCTCTTTCGGCGCTGCTACCGCAGGCGGCGGCGGTGTCGGCTCTTTCGGCCACGCAACGATCGGAAGCGCCCGCGTGGGCTCGCTCACTACCTCGACGGGTGCAGGGGTCTGCGTGCGAGGCTTGGCTTGCGTCGAACCTGCGACCGGCGGCTCCACCCACTGTGGCGCACGCGGATCGTACGTGGAAAGCTGGGGCGTCAAAGCGTGTGGATCCTGCCGATGATGATCAGCGGGAGCTGCGGCCGCCCGCTCGACCACAGGCGCCGGTGCACTCTCGACCACAGGAGCAGGTGCACTTTCGACCTCAGGAGCAGGTGCGCTCTCGACGACAGGAGCAGGTGCACTTTCTACCGCAGGAGCAGGTGCACTTACGACCGCAGGAGCCTGCGCGCTCTCGACGATGGGCGCTTGCTCGCTTTCGATCGGCGGCAGGTCCGCGCTCTCGACAAAGCCTTCAGGAGCCGGGGCAACGGGCACCAGCTCGGCGCTCTCCACGAGCGACGCAGGCTCGCTCTCATCGATCGACGGACGCTCGATGATCTCTGTCATCACTGCGGGTTCCACGAGCGGCCGCAGCTGCACGGTTTCGATCGGCTCTGGCGGCTCAGGCATCTGCAGATGCGGCATGGAGAGCGGAACCGTGGGTTCGACGCTGAGCGCAGAGGTTTCGGTGGGAGTTGCATCGGGCAGCTGGGGCGCGGCAGTGATCGCGATGGGCTCCGGTGCAGCAACTGCCACGGGTTCCGGAGCGGGAGCCGCTTGCGGCTGCGCAGGGAGCACGGAAGGTTCTGGACGCTGCGCTGGAGCCGGTAGCGGCATCGGTTCCGCCGGACGAGCCTCCGTGTATTCGGGTTCGGTTGCAGCCTCGAACACGGTAGAAGCAGGTCGCGGCGCACGCGCGGCAGCAGGCTGCGGGGCCTGTGGTTGTGCTGGTTGTGCAGGAGCCTGGGCAGCACGCGCAGAGGGTTCGCGCTGCTGGGCACCGGCCGGGCGCGCAGGCGGCTCTGAAGCGCCAGCCCGCGCTGATTCTCTCGCGAGGCGTGCGATGGCTCGCCGGGCCGCTTCTCGGTTGACCGGAATGAGTGCTGCCTCGATCTCCTCCACGAGAGATCGCATGCCGGCTCCAGCCGAGCGTCGCGCGCACCCTGCCAGGGCAGGCGCTGATCCGACCGCTGCGCCGAGCAGGCGTTGGAGCAAGGCACGCACGCTCTTCTCCGCACCTGCCGGGTCTTCGGTTCGCTGCGCACCCACGACGGTCACAGAGCCGTCGGCGTTCACCATCACGTCGCTTTCGCGCACCGTGCCCGGTGAAACTGCCAGCGCGTCGGCAACCGCAAGCGTGATGTATCCCGCGGTCTCGGGCGAGAGCGCTGCCCTGCGAGCGCGCGCCGCAGAAAGCACCTGTTCGAGCGTCAAGTCCATGCTCGTCAACTCACCCCTCGCACCACGATCCCGGCCGCAGCCAGGTATCTTTTTACTTCGGACATGCCGTGAGCCGCATCGACCAGCTCCATGGGCAGAAGCACGCCATCAGCCTTGCCCTCGAGCAGAGCCAGTCGCACGTGCTCCAGTTTCGCTATCGGGCCACCCGCGATCACCGGCACAGGAACCGCATCCGACACAGCCCGAATCGCCTGGATATCAGGGCCGTTCGAGTCTGAACCGCTGCTCGTGACCAGCTCCCCTGCTCCGTCCCGGGCGGCCTGCATCGCGTCGGCAACCGCACCAGACTCTGGCGACCCGTCGAGGTGACCGACAATCGTCTGCGCACCCCAACGGGCTGCGGCCAGCTGGACCAGGCCTGGCCTGCAGAAGGGCACGACGACCTTGTCCACGCCTGCTTCGATAAGTGCTGCGAACTCCGCGGTGGAAGACCCGCCTTGGGCCAACACGGTCACGGAAACCGCGCGGACCACGGACCGCACGGCTTGAAGTGCCCAGCCGGTCAATGCGTGCAGATCCCCCTGCAAAACGAGGAGAATCTCGTCGGCGCCGTCATCTTCCAGGCCCAGCGCACGCTTCGCAAGATCCTCCGCCAAGCCCTCCCATTTCGAATTCGGGCCAGGTGCAATGGGCAGGCAGGGGACCAGACGTTTGGCGAGCATGCGATTCCTCCTCCCATAGCGTCGTATGAACAAGAGGCCCAACTTTTGATGCCTCCACTTCGGACGCCACCACCCTCCCCTGCGTCGGTCTTGGGGCCCTCGACCTGCAATCCCCTGAACACCAAGGGGTTACCTGTTACAATGCGCGCCATGCAGACCTGCCCGCGCTGCGGAACGCAGACGGACGACCGAGCGCCGTATTGCCCGGGTTGTGGCATGGCGCTCGCTGTCGCGCCGATGCAGCCAGCGGGACAAGGGCCGCAAGGCGGAGCCCTCGCGCACAAGACGATGCTGGGGCTGTCGCCGAACGCCCCTGTTCCTCCTGCAAACCCGGCACCCCCGGCTGCTGCGCCGCAAGCTGCGCCCATGGATCCGAAGCGCACGATGCTCGGCATGCCGCAGCCAACGTCCACAGCTTCCCCGCAAGCTGGCCCCCCGGCCTTTGCGCCGGCGCCGTTTGTCCCGCCGTCCCTCGGCGCAGCCAACCCCATGCCTGCGCCCCAGCAACCGATGCCCGCAGCAGGAGCTCAGCCCGGCGCACCTGCGGACTTCAAGCGCACGATGCTGGGGATGCCGGATGCGCATCCTCCTGCTCCCGCGCCTCCTGCGTCAGCGCCCTTGGATCCCAAGCGCACCATGCTTGGCATGCCGATGTCAGGCGCTGCTGCGCCGCAGCCGCAGATGCCGCCGCCTGCCAACGCCACGATGATCGGCGTTCCAGGCCCGACCTCCCAGGCCCAGCCGTTCCAAGCGCCACCGCAGCAGCCGCAGGTGCAGCCGTTCGTGCCGCAGGATGCTTCGAAGAAGACGATGATGGGGGTTGCGGTTCCAGGGATTGCGCCCACCCACGCGTCTGCCCCACAAGGTGCTTCGGCACCGAGCGCACATCGGACCATGCTTGGGGTTGCTGTGCCCGGCATTGCGCCGGTCAACCCTGGGGTGACGCCGGCTCCACCGGCTGCGCCTGCGTACGTGCCGGAGGAACCCAACGAGCCGGACGACGCTCCTCGACGCGTTGCACGCAAGCGCGTGGTGATTGCCCAGGTACCTCTGTACCGGCGGCCGGCAGTGGTTCTGTCAGCGCTCGGGGTGGTGGTCGCGATCTTCGCGGTCGGTGTCGCGCTGCTTTGGAAGAGCCCGGCGCCGATCAAGTCCGAGGCTCGCATCGATGCCAAGGGGCAGGACTACCTGCAGATCACCTGCGCTTCCTGTCCGGATGGCACGACCCTGTCCATCGACCCATCGACTGCGCAGGTGACGGGCGGGGTCGCTGACGTCCCGCTGACCAAGCCGCTCGCGGTCGGGGACAACAAGTTCGTGGTGCACATCGATCGCCCGGGAAACCGTCGCGACGAGGACGTGAAGCTCGTGGTCCCGATCGCCTACCGGATTCGCCCTGATCTCGGCTCGATCGGAGCGCAGCAGCCGACGGTTCAGATCCAGGTGGAGGCCACGGCCGGAACCAAGGTCGTGGTGGACGGCAAGCCGGTGACGCTGGGTGCGGACGGCAAAGGGATGCACCCGGTCGATGTCTCGTCGGAGTGCTCCGGGCCGAATGCGGAGCAGCGCACGATCGATCGCAAGATCACCTACGAGATCACGCCCAAGGGGGGAGCGACGGACAAGGGAACGGTGAGTGTGAAGGTGGGAGTTCCACCCCTGGTCCTCGAATCACCGCGTCCGCAGTCCGTGATCGATTCGCCGAATTTCCTGGTAGCGGGCCGCACCTTGAAAGGGGCGGTTGTGGAGATCGAGGGCTCTCAGATTCCTGCAGGGGCTGATGGGACTTTTGCGCGCAAGCTGCGGGTCGACAAGATGGGAGTCACCGACGTGAGGGTGCGCTCCACAGGCAAGGATCTGGCGCCGCGGACCGTGACGTTCAAGGTCAAACGCGTGACGGATCTTGCGGCGGAAGCGCGCGAGTTCGCGGCGCAGGCCAAGCTCGATCTTCCGACGCTGCTGGCTGACACGAAGGGGCGCACGGGCGAGGCGATCACGCTGGTGGGCGAGGTGGTGGAATCGCGGCCACAGGGATACGAGACGATTGTGCTGCTGGACGCGACCGAAGGATGCAAGAGGCCGCCGTGCCTGGTGCGGCTGGTTCGCGCTGGCAACGAGCCCATGGCCAAGGGCGAGAAGACGCGCATCTTCGGTCACGTCACCGGCTTGTACGAGGCGAAAGGCGCGCCTCCTGTACCCGAGATTGACGTGGACTTCCTGATCAAGAACGGGAAGCCATGACAGACTCCTCCGCGATCACGGTGACGGTCTGTCCGCACTGCGACACCAAGATCGTGGGGCAGGCGCTGAAGTGCTCTTCGTGCGGCAGGTTCCTGGAGCCGCAGGCCTCGGAGGACCGCCTCACCATGCCCACGCAAGAGACGGCAGGACAGAAGGCCGCACCGGAGGTCGCGATGGGCGGGGCAGCGGATGCGCCGGTGCGAGGAGCCTCCGAGCCGCCGCCGCCGCCGAGCGGCAACCTGCAGGAGATTTCGGACGAGCGCGAGAGCTGGTTCCCGCAGGGGCCTGACCCGTTGATCGGGTACGTGGTCGCAGGGCGCTATCGAATCCTGGAGTGCATCGGGCGCGGCGGCATGGGCGTGGTGTACAAAGTCGAGCACACCGAGATCGGCAAGCTCCTGGCGCTCAAGCTGCTGGCAGGCGAGCTGTGTCGCGAGCGTGAGGTGGTGCGTCGCTTCAAGCGCGAAGCGCTGCTCGCCTCCCGGCTGTCGCACCCCAACAGCGTGCAGGTGTTCGACTTCGGCATCTCGGACGGTCTCACGTTCATCGTGATGGAGCTGGTGACCGGGCAGGACCTCGCGCGCGTGATCAAGCTCAGCGGCACCATGCCGATCGATCGTCTGGGGCGGATCATGGTCCAGGTCTGCTCTTCGCTTGCTGAAGCGCACGGAATAGGGATCGTGCATCGCGATCTGAAGCCCGAGAACATCCTGATCGCGCGCACCAAGGAGGGAAACGATCTCGCCAAGGTGCTGGACTTCGGGCTGGCGAAGCTGCGAGAGGCGCCGGAGCTCAACGACGTCACCGGCTCAGGCTCGGTGGTTGGCACGCCCTACTACATGGCGCCCGAGCAGATCTGCGGCAAGCCGGTGGACGGGCGCGCGGACATCTACGCGCTCGGTGCGGTGATGTACAAGGCGCTGACCGGAGAGACGTTGTTCCTGGGGTCGACGCCGATGGCGGTCTTCACGCGGCACCTGACGGAACCGCCGGTGCCGCCGCAGGAGCGCAATCCGCGGGCGGCGATCACCGATGGCATGAGCGCGATCGTCATGAAGGCTCTGGCCAAGGCCCCCGAGGATCGCTACCAGCGCGTCGAGGAGCTCCAGGCGGCGCTCATCGACCAGCTCGGCGGGCTCGGCCAGTCGAGCGTGGAGATCCTGCTCAACTCCACGCAGCTCGCAGCGCTCAATGCGGATGCGCTCCAGGGTCCGGAGCCCGAGCCCGACGACGCGTCGCGCACGGGCATGGCGCGAACGCTCGTGCGTCCCCAGGTCGCCACGCGCGACGAGGTCGAAGCGTTCAAGCGCAAGCTGTCGCGGCAGCGATGGATGGGAACCGCCCTGCTGGTCGCGGTCGCTCTTGGCTTCATGTACGGGGGCCTGCGCTTCTACAAGCGCGCGACCGCGAAGCCCGCCTTCGACGGCTTCGAGCGCGAGCCGAACAACCAGATCCACGAAGCGCTCGGCACGCCGCTGGGCGTGGAGGTGCACGGCCAGATAGGAAAGCGCATCGATCAGGAGCACGGAGACCGCGACTTCTACAGGGTGGCCGTGCCCCCAGACGTCCGAGTGCTTTCGATCGACCTCAAGCCGTTGCCCAACATGCCGCTGTGCATGTGGGTCTATCGAAGCGGCCAGCCCAACCCCATGGCCAAGCTGTGCGGAGGACGACCCGGCGTCGCGCTGTCCGTGCCGGCGTACCGGGTGGAGCCTGATACCTACGCGCTTTCGATCATGCAGGATCGCGACCCCTACGGCGCATCCGCACCTCCTTTCGTCCTCGAGAACATCTCGGACAGCTACACGCTCAAGCTCGCACCGGCCACGCCTGACCCTGCGTTCGAGGTGGAGCCCGACGACGCCCCGCCGGTGGCGGTACCGATCGCGATCGGCGGCGAGGTCAAAGGAAGATTCGGGTGGACCGACGACGTGGATGTGGTCTGCCTCAAGCCTTCCGCAGGGCCGCAGCGGGCTCGCTGGGTCGTGGTGGATGCGGCCGAACGCCCGCGCGACCGGGGCGCGGTCCTGCAGGTCACCCCGGCGAACGGCGCGCGCCCGGGGGTCGGCATCCGGGTGCACAGGATGGACCTCAGCCACAAGGCTGCGGCCGACGACCTGATCTCGCCGTGGAAAAGCGACCCCTTCGACGCGTCCGCAGGGTCGCCAACGAACTGTCTGACCCTGCGTTTGACGCTCGACCCGTGGGCGGGAAGCGACGCCCCCTTGACGCCGCCGGTCAGCAGCGAGCAGTGGGTGATCCGTGTTGAAGCCGTCCCGTAACCATTTGATCGCCGCAGCCGCAGCGTGCGCCTCCATGGGCGCGCTGGCGCTGCTGTGCGCAGGCAACGCGTCGGCTGATCACGACTCTGCCCTCCCCATCCACATCGTGGTGGGCACTCCTGCGGGCGCACAGCCCATGGCGCGCGTGGATCCCGCCAGAAGCGGCTGCACTGCGCAGCTGCCGGACCGTCCTCGCGAAGTGTGGAACCGCGGACTTCGGGGCGGCATCGAGCAGCTCCCCGCAGTCGACGACAAGGGCAATGTGATTCTCGCGACGGGCAGCGGCGAAATGGTCCAGCTCGGGCCAGATGGCACGGAGCAATGGAGGACCCGGACCGGGGTGGGCAGCGCGGGCACAGCGCCCGTGATTCTCAGCGACGGAACACGATTCGTAATCACCGCGGCCGGCGAGGCGTGGGGCGTCACCGCCCAGGGAACCCGCAAGTTCCGCGTAGACCTGACGAGCGTCGGCCGTGAGATCCGCGTGGCTCCGCTGCCCCGCGACGATGGCTCCGTGGTCATCGCCGCCTGGTCGCGGATGCTGGTGCTCAGCGCAGATGGAACGATCCGCGATCAGGTCGACACCAAGGAAACGCTCGTCGGAGCGCTGCTGGGAGCACGGGACGGGATCGTGGCGACCAGCGAGAGCGGGTCGGTCTGGATGTGGTCGCCTCCGCTGGCTCCCCGCAAGATCGGCACGCTGCAGGGCACGGCAAGGGCAGGCGCAGCTCTCGCCGACACGCTGACGCTCGCGGCTGTGGTCGACAATCGCAGGCTGACCACCATGGATCTTCGCACAGGCGCGCTCACCACGCGCGAGACCGTCTCCGGCCTCGAAGGTCCCCCGGCAGCCGGTCCCGGCCAGGTGGTGTATGCCGCTTCGATGTCAGGACTGCTGATTGGCATGGGGCCAGCCGCCGAGACGCTGCGCGTTGCGCTCTCCCCTCAGACGACCCTGGAAGACGGCGGCGTGGTGGTGACCTCCCAATCGAGCCCTCCGGTCCTCTGCGATCGCGCGGGCCGCGTGGCGTTCGTGCGCGGCGACGGGCGCGTGGGCGTGGTGTCCGCCGATGGTAGGGTGTCTGCGATTTCCTCGCTCGCCTGCTATGATCCGATGGGAGTCGTGCCCGCAGGCGGAAGCAAGTTCCTCGTGGCGTGTCGCGGGGGCACGCTCCGCGCCTACGGCCCGTAGCTGCGACCAGGCTACTTCCAGGGGATTCGAATCTGTCGCTCCGGGCGATGGACCCAACGGTGACGACGCAGCCAGTCGCTGGCTGCGAGCATGCGCGCCTCTGCTGCAGGCGGTACCGGGCGCATGCCCACCGATAGCGGCGACAGCCCGTCCGAAGCGAGCAACGTCACGTCGTCGAGGATCACCCGCTGCCCGTCGTCGATGGTCGACGCAGAAATGAAGACGCCGACCGCTTCGTCTTTGGCAACGATCAGCCCCTGGTAGTGGCACCACCCCGATCCGTCAGGCTCCGGACTGTCTGGCACGATCGGCGGCTGCATTCCCACGGCCATGAGCATGAGCGACAAGGTGTAGATCTCGACGACCGAGCAGTCGGTCGAAGGAACCTTGGCCCACACGGACAGCTGCAAGCCGGAATGGGTCGCGGCAACAGCTTCTCCGAGGACGTCATAGGTGTTGTCGATGACGGCGCAGCGCAGGCCGGAGCGGCACAGGCCTCCGGTTTCGATTCCCATGTCCACGGCGCCAAGCTGCCCAAATCCGGTCCAGGCCGTCTGGCCTCCAGGCGACGACCACTCGAAGTCCCCATCGAACAGCAGATTGCCCGTCTGCTCCAGGTTGCCGAACGGGCTGCGATGCAGAACCTGACGTCGCATAGGTGCTGCTTCCGGGGTAACGGGCGCATCGAGATCCGCAGACGCGTCCCCGCCGTCCGCCGAAGGGGCAGCGTCTGCTGAGCCCGGGATGGCAACCGGATTGACGCTCGTGCTCTCGGAGCAACCGAGCGCGCAGGCAGCCACCAGGGCCGTGGCGTGGATGGTTCTCATGGCTTGAGCTCCGATCGAACCCACTGCAGCGCGCGTTCGTAGATCGTGTCCTTGCCGTGAATCAGGTCGGATTGCAGGGGCAGCACGACCTCGTCGGGCTGAACGCCGTGGCCGATGTGCGCGCCGCCGTCGTTGCTGATCGTATCTCCGGTCGCGACCTGCATCGACAGGTTGCCCCAGAAGTTGAGGTTGAAGAACGACGAGAAGGCGCCTGCGGTTGCGTGGGGGCCGAAGATCCTGACCTTGGGCGCTCCCTTCAATCCGTAGGGGAGATAGTCGCTCGCCGAGCCGTCGCGGTGGATCAGCATCGCAATCGGCAGCTGCGCGTCCGCGGTCTTGCTCCCCACCGTGTAGGTCAGGTCCGGCTGCACCTTCTGCGGTCCGTCCGGGTCGTTGGTGTAGACCTTGTACCGGTTGAAGATCGCCAGCCCTTCGGCGGCATCCGCAGGACCCTCGAAGCCGGCGGTCGGACGCCAGAAGGGGAAGATGGCGAGATCCAGAGGCTCGCGAGCCAGGCGCGTGATCGCCTCCGCAGCGTCGATCGTTCCGCCGCTGCCGGCCCGGTGATCCAGGATCACTCCACGCACCTGATTGTCCGCGAACGTCTTGCCGAGCTTGAGGAACTGCGGGGTCATCGTGGGGCCCCACAGCAGATCCCACGTCATGCCCCAGATGTTCTCCCCTGGCTGCGCATCGACCACGGGCCCGAGAAAGATGTTGTAGGACACGTCGCGGTGCGTCTCGGCGCTCGGTGGGTTCGCGATGTCGAGATGATATGCAGGACGGTTGTCGCATCCGACCGTGTCCCCGTCCGAGGGCAGATCCTCGGGAATCGAGGAGACGTCGATCACCTCCGGCGTGTCCGCGCAGGACGCCGACGCCTCGTCGCATCGCAGCACGGTGAAGTTGCGCGCAAACATCGGAATCAAGCCGCGCATACGCTCCACGAACTCCGCGTTCGAGGAGTCGTCATCCGCCTGCCAGAAGTCCCAGCTCACGCCTGCAAGGGATCGCGCCCACGAGATCGGATGGATACCGTCCACCGCCAGGAGCCGATCGCCGCGCTTCAGACCCAGGGTGCGGTTGCTGCCCGTATAGGCCACGAGGATGTCGAGGTGCTGGGGATCCGAAGGCCACTGCTTGTGGGAGAGATCCGCATAGCCTTCGAGGAAGCACAGGTTCAGGTGCCGCGGCGATTCGACCGCCATCACGATCCCGGACAGCGAAGTGTGCCAGTCGTGCAGCTTGTGAACCGCTGTGGCGAAGCCGTTCCAGAACGACCAGGCGCCGGTGGCCTGGCGCATCCGCTCGATCTCTTCGAGCGCCAGAGGAAGATAGTGCTGTCGGGTCCATCGACCGCCGAACAGGAAGCGAACGCGCGACTCGAGCCAGTCGACCACCTTCTCGCGTTCTCCGGCTGCCGGAAGCGGCGGCACCAGCGACGCGCCGTCGCGACACCGTCCCGCCAGGCATATCCCCTCTGGGCCGCACACGGTATCGAACGCGCCTGCGCAAGCTTCCTGCGCCCGAAATACGCCGTCTTCCACCAGCTCGAATCCGTCGATCTCTCCACCACCGCGCACCGCGAGCGCCGCAGCGCTGAGATCCAGCCCGTCGATCGACAGCGGCGCACTCTGCAGCTCCACCCATCCGTCGCTCGTGCAACGCCCGGTAGGCATCAAATCCGTGATCAGCTCGGCAGATGCGCTCGAGTTGAAGCGCGCCACGAACATCGCCACCACGTTCTGGTGCCGGGTCCAAAGGCGCGCGCGTACCGAGAGCTGCTTGGCTGGTAGCTGCACCGGAACGATGGCGTACTCCCACCAGTTCTCGGGCTGCACGAGGGCAACACGCTTGCCCTCGATCGCATCCGGTGCTTCCAAGGGAACCAGCCCCTTGATACCGACTTCGCCCCCGTCAGCGTCGCCCGGCCCGTACTCCACCAGCGTCTCGAACCCTTCGCGCACCAGAGCACTCGGATCGAAGGCGAAGTTGCCCTGTGGGTCGAAGTCCCCTGCAAAGGCGTCCGCCGACGCGGACACGACGATGCTGGCTGCTACGAAGGAGGCGGTCAGGCGAGAGGCTCTCACGGAAGGTCTCCGGCGAATTCGGTCGGATCGGCGCCGGGGCGCCTGGGAGGCTTGGGCGTGGCAAAGTCGCGGGCCGCAGCGCGAAGACGCTCGACCGCTGCGAGGTGACGAGGTCCTGGCGAGCGAAGCGAGCGGGCATTGGCTCCGGAGCTGGCAGCTCCTTCCAGGACCACGTCGTCCACGAGCACGACGTCTTCGGTGGCATCGTTGCTCACGAACACGCACGGCGTCGATTGCGGAGGCGTGACCGAAGACTGGTAGTGGCACCAACCGTCTGCATCCGCGGTCGGGGACGCTGCCGTCACCAGCTGCACCGGCGACTGCTGGAAGCAGGCGCCAAGCGAGACTCCCACCAGCTCGCAATCCGTGGTGGGAAGGTGCATCCACACGCTGACGTCGACGCTCGGATCGTGGGTGATGACGCCGATTCCGGCAATGCTCTCTCCGACTCCGAGCGAAGCGCATCGCAATCCGGACCTGCACTTGGCGCCGGTCACGATCGCCGGGGCCTCGAAGCTGACGATCAACGGAGAGATCTGCAGCCACGGGTATTGCGACGTGTAGCCGCCGAGCCACTCGAAGTCGCCGTCGAGCATGAGATTCGCCGAGCGCGCGACGTTGCCGAACGGGTTTCGGGTCATGACCTTGCGCTTGGGGACGACGGGGGCGTCGGGGCTCGCTTCCGGCTGCTCCGCAGCGGCATCGCTCGCCTCTGCAGACACGTCCGCGGATGCATCGACCACCACCTGGAACGTCGGCGCTGGGGTTGCGGCTCCACCTTCTCCACCGCAGGAGGCGACCCACAGGGAAGCGATCACCAGGGCTGATCTTTCGAGGTTGTGCATCATGGCTTCAGCTCCGATCGAACCCAGGCCAGCGCGCGCTCGGCAAGCGTGTCCTTGCCAGCAACGAGGTCGGATTGCTTGGGCCACACGATCTCGTCCGGCTCCACGCCGTGCCCGGCAAGCTTCCTGCCGTCGAACGCGATCGTGTCTTCGCAGGCGACCTGGTATCCGATCGCTCCCCAATAGTTCAGCCCCATGAAGCTCGAGAAGGCGCCGGCCGTGCCATGCGGACCGAAGATCCGCACCTTGGGCGCGCTCTTCATGGCAAACGGGAAGTAGTCGCTGGCAGAGCCGTCGAGCGTGAGCAGCACCGCAATCGGTACATCGGTCTTCGCGTTGGAGCTGCCGGGCTCCCACGCCTGGGATTGGTATTGCGTGAACAGCGCCAACCCCTCCGCGAGATCCTTGGGACCTTCGTCGTCGTAGAAGCCGCGCCAGAGATCCACGAGCATCAAGGTTGGCGTGCGGGCAAACGCCACGATCGGCTCAGGGCCCTTGATCGTGCCGCCGTAGCCGGTCCTGTGATCGAGCACCAGGCCGCGCGCATCTGCCCAGGTTGCAACCTGCGCCTTGATGTCCGTGTCATTGGCCCCCTGTCCGAGCAGGTAGTCCCAGACCATCGCGTAGATCTTCTCTTCGGGCAGCGTTCCCTCCATCAGCCCGCCGTAGACCGCGTCCGCGACGCTGTGGTTCTCGGGCGGCCCCTGGACGATGTACGTGGGGCGGTGGTCGCAGGCTACGCCGCTGATGTGGGTCCCTGGAGGATCTTCGGGGATCGAGGCGACTTCGATCAGCTCAGGCTGACCGCAGGAGGCTGCATCGCACTTGATCACCGTGATGTTCTTGGCGAAGACGGGGATCGAGCCGCGCACGCGCTGGGCAAAGTCGGCAAATGAGTTGGGGTCGTTGGCCGACTGGTACGACCAGTCGTAGGCGATCAACGAACGCATCCATTCGATCGGGTGCTTGCCGTCGACCGCCACCAGGCGATCACCTTGCTTGAGGCCCCAGGTGTGATCGGAGCCGGTGTAGGACACGAGCAGATCCGCGTAGGTCGGATGTGAGGGCGCTTGTTGATGGGATAGATCGCCGTCGCCTTCGAAGAAGCAGACGTTCAGGGGTCTGCGGCTCCGCAGCTGGTTGGAGGCGCGCCCCATCGTGATCGAGTGCCAGTCGTTGAGGCGATGGATGGCAGTGACGAAGCCGTTCCAGAAGCGCCATCGGCCGTTGTTCGCGCCGGTCGCTTTGATCTGCGCAACCGCAGCGGGCAGGAACTGCTTTCGATTGTCGTAGGGGCCGTAGAAGAACTGCAGTCGATTCTGAAGATACTGCGACAGCGCTTCGCGCTCCGCCCCTTCAGGCACGGGTGGGACCCAGGAAGCGGCGTTGCGGCACCAGCCTGCCACGCAGAGCGACTCGAGGCCGCAGATCGGATCCGCGACGCCCGTACAGGTGCGCGGCCCCTGGAAGGTCTTGCCCGGGGCCTCCTTGATCTCGACTGCGTCCGCATCAAAAGCGCCCCGCAGGCTCAAGGAGATCTTCGCTCCGCGAGGCCCGTCTACCTCGAACGGGGCGGACTGAACTTCGAACCAGTCATCGCTGGTGACGCGTCCGGTCGGAAACAGCTGCGCCGACTCGCCAGGAGTCTGATCCGTGTAGGTGACCGACACAGAGCCGGAGCCTGAGCCGCGGAACCAGATCGACGCGACGTAGACCCTCTGGTCCGCGGGCAGCGTGACCTGCAGGGGGACTCCCTGGTAGCCGCTTCCAGCTGCGCGCAGCACCTTGTGGCCTTCGAGTGCGTCGTCAGCGTCGACGATCTCGAAGGACGCCGAGGCGTCGGGGCCCTGCACGAAGCTCTCGAACCCCTCGGAAAAGACCCCGCTTGGATCGAACACGAAGGAGCCGTCTTCGGAGAACGAGCCCGCGTGCGCAGGGGTTGTCGTGCCGACCAGGGCTGAGGCAGCGATGCTTGAGATCCACAGTGCAGGGAGGCAGCGGCGATTGCGCATGACGCAACAACCCTACCTCAGGGGAACGGGAGGCCACGGGGTTTTGTTGATTTCGCCCCGGTTTCGTGGGCTCTGCGGCGTGCATCGAGGGCGGATTGAAACCACGTCACCGCAACCAGGCTAAACGTGAGCAAGGCGAAGAATCCCGGAGGCGGGGCGTTCAGCCTTCATCTCCTCGAAACCACGGGCGTTTTCCGTGGATCGGTCCACCCCTCCCGGCCATCGTCCCCCCCCAACCGCGATTTCTGTAGCAATGCCGATTGCATTGAACTAGACAATGGCCCGTCGAATACGCGCGCGCTGTTGTTGATCGCGACTGCGTCTGTCCCACGCCCGCCGTGACGACGGGCCTCCCCTTGGAAGCCATTGATGGAGAGTTGATGATGCGAACCCTACGTACGCTTGGTGTGGCAGTGGCCTTGGTTGTTGGAGTTTCGGCCCTCGCGTTCGGAGCGGCCGGCTGCGGATCTGGAGAGGCCAACCTCTCGATCGGCAAGGCCCCGCCCCCTCCGCCCCCCCCGCCGCCCCCTCCTCCGCCCCCTGCGGACAAGGATAACGACGGAGTGCCGGACGCTGATGACAAGTGCCCCGACCAGGCCGGTCCGGCGACGAACAACGGCTGCCCGGTGGATGACGATCCGGACAAGGACGGCATCAAGGGTGACACGGACAAGTGCCCGGACAAGGCCGGCCCGGCGCCTGATGGCTGCCCGCCGCCCCCCAAGGTCCAGATCGTGGGCAACAAGGTCCAGATCAACGACAAGATCATGTTTGAAGAGGGCAAGGCTGACATCAAGGCCGAGTCCAACTCCCTGATCGAGAACATCGCGAACGTGCTCAAGGAGCACCCGGAAATCGGCCTCGTCGAAGTTGCCGGCCATGCCGACATCGACGGCTCCGACGCTGTGAACAAGCCCCTGACCCAGAAGCGGTCCAAGGCGGTTGTGGCGGCGCTCGCCAAGCTCGGCGTTGCCGAGACCCGCATGCGCTCCGAGGGCTACAGCTTCTACTGCCCGATCAACGGCGACCCCGGCAAGACCGAGGAAGAGAAAGCCAAGAATCGCCGCGTCGAAATCGTCATCCTCATCAAGGATGGCAACCCCACGGACAACAAGTGGGGCGGCTGCGAAGCTGCTGAGAAGAAGGGCATGAAGCCCAAGGCGCTTCCTGCGCCGGCCAAGGCCCCGGCTGCTCCGGCTGAGCCGAAGAAGGCTGGCCCGACGGTCAAGAAGAAGTAGCTTCTTCTCATTCTCAGCCACATGCGGCAGAGGTTCCCTGAGGTTACCTCTGCCGCGCGTTCGCTCACTCTCCCCCTCCACATGCTGGCAGGTATCGGCGTTGTGCGCCTTTGCACAGCCTCGTCGATGGCGTTTGCCTCTCCCGCCCCGGCTTCGCACACCTCGAACCAGCCCGCCGCCGGCTCTAGAATCGCGCGTCGATCGTAGCCCCTGCCCAGGTGCCAGGCGAAGCAGGGATCAGACGGATGCGGGCAGCCGGGGCCGGCGCAGCTGCGGGTTTCTCCTCACCGCCACCGGCTGACGCCAGCAGAATGATCCCGGTCACCAGGCCCACCGCCCCCACCGCCAGCCCCACATTGCCGATGAGCGTCGCTGACTTGCCATCGTCGATGGTCGCGCGCGCCGAATCCGGGCAGCTCTGCTTGTCCGCCCCGCACATGCCGTTGAGGTCCGATATCGCGGACGAGCGCTTCGCGTAGAACACACCGCTGGTGATGCCACCGATCACGCCGACACCGAGGGCGATCCAACCAGCGGTGCGCATCCCGCTGCCCGGGCTCGACGAGCTGGCCGGTGGCGGCGCGTCGCCGGCAGACTCCGACGACGCTGCGGACGCGTTGGGCGCTGTTGGTGTGGACGGCGCGGCGGATGCGCTGCTCTTCGGTCCAGCTACGAGCGGCGTGCTGGCACCCGGCGTCATGACGATCTCGAGGGTCGCCTTCTCGGAGGTGTCGAGCCGAAGCTGCTTCTTGAAGTTCTGGTACCCATCGGCCGAGGCTTCCACGCTGTGCACGCCGGGATCGAGCATCATCGGCGAGCCGATCGCGGTCGAGCTGACCTCCTTGCCGTCGACGGTGACGCTGGCGGTGTCCGCGCCTTTGCCTCGCTTGAGGGTGAGCGTAGGGATCTTCGGCTCCAGCTCGCCCAGGGCACGCGTTGCTTCCGCTGCCACCTTCTTGAGCGCGGGATCCTGCTCTGCGTCTGCAAGTGCGAGACGGTAGTGTCCGAGCGCAACCACGAGCTTGCCGAGCTTCTCGTTGCAGACGCCGAGGTTGAAGCTGACCTGGGGAGTGGTCTTGAAGGAAGCAACCTGCTGGAGCTTGCCGAGCGCTGATGCGTAGTCTCCGGCAGCTTCGAGCGCGAGCGCTTCGCGAAACAGCTCACGAGCGCGCGTTGCGTCGAGCTTCGCCTGGTCGGCGTGAGCTTGAGGAACCAACACCATCATGGATGGCACTGCGCCGATGGTCAGAGCTGCAGCGAGCACCCACCGTCGTGAGGAGCGAAGCGACATGGGCGAAGGATAGCGCCTGGAAGGGGTTTCAGGCTACACTTGCCAGCCCCGCGCCATGAAACTTTCCCCCGTGCTCCAGCTGCCGCAGAGCGCTCCCCAACGCGGAGCGTCCCGACCTGCGCGTCGCGTGTACGGCGATGAAGCTTTCAGGCGCACCGGCCTGCACCTGCGCGATCGGGATCCGGTCCACATCGGCGCGAGCACGCCCCCGGTCCGCGCAGTCGCGGTCGCCCACGAGCGATGCAATGCCGTGGGGACCGTCGAGCTGAGCTGCGGCCCCAAGGGCCTCCACATCCGCTTCGTCCGCATCGTGCCGTTCAGCGACGGCTACGTGCCGTATCCGTCCGCAACAGGCCACGCGATCACCGCGCCCTACGACCAGGTCGTGCGAGCCGTGACCGATTCGTCGGGCCTGGTTCACCTCACGCTCGACCCTGCGTGCACCCCCTTCAACAAGCTGGTGCTCGCGGGTCTGGTTCGCGAGCACAAGTTCGACCATCACAGCAGCTTCTTGCGTCGTGCCCGCATCGAGAGTGTGGTCACGCTCGCAGCGATCGCGCTGTGGATGCCCCTGGCCTGGACACTCCGCGCTCTCGTGAGCTCCATGTCCGAAGCGCTCGTGCTCGCAGTCTCCGCCACCGCAGCCATGCTCGTGCACGCCATGCGTCGCGACATCGCCTCGAGGCTCGTGCTCTTCGGCTCAAAATCCGAGCGGATTCGCTCTGAGCTGCTGGCGGATCTCGCGCTGCGCCTGGGCCCTGAGCGGGTCCGCAACGCGCCCGCAGCAGACGCGGCAGCCTCGGCGCAACCTGATCGCGTGCCCGAGCGCGACTCTGCCGAGAGCTCGGGGCTCCGTTCGCTGTTTGCCACTGCAGGGATCGTGGCGGCCGTGGCGCTCGTCGCGATCCTGGTCAGCAAGAGCCTGCTGTCGATCTCGTTGTCACCCCAGGAAGCCAGGCTGCGGGACATAGAAGCCGCTGAAGAGTCGACTCCTGCGGCGGTGGCAAGCGCCTCGCCATCCAATGCGCCGGCCGGCTCGATCACCCCTGAGCCGCCAAAGCCAGCCAAAGTGCTGCCTCCGTGCAGCTGCGACCGCGCCGACTCCGTCCTATGGGCCGGTGGCGTCCCGCAGCTCGCGATCCTGGCAACCACCCGTCCCGGCAAGACCTCTGCCAAGCGTCCTCGCATCTACCCCGAGATCGCCGTGGTCAACAACGGCAACCAGGATCTCAAGAACGTGATCCTCACGGTCGACTTCCTGCTCGGTGCGCACGACGGAAAGCCGGCGCATCGGGCCGGCGAGGAGGGGCTTCTGTACGACGGCACGCTGGGACCGGGCCAGGCCATCAAGTGGCGCGTCAAGGGCAAGGGCGACGACTACGTGGTGACCTCGTCGATCACGGGCAAGGTCGGCGAGGCGGGCCTGGCGCCGGCGCCAGCCGATGCATTCCACAAGCTCCTCACAGCGCACACCCCATCGGTACGGCTGCATGGCGCCAAGATGCTCGCGTACCTGGGCGACCCGCGGGCCCGAGAAGCCATCGAGCAGCTCGAGAAGGAGCATCGCGAGGAGATGGCCTCCACCCTGTCGCTGCTGGCAGATGCCGTCCGCTCGATGCGGGTGTGCTCGGTGCGGGCCGTTTCCAACGCGTCCCCAGGACATGTCAACGTCGAGGCCTGCGTCTTCAACGCCTCCAACGAGACCCGTGATCGCCCCGCCGTCGTGGTCCGCACGCTGCAAGGCTCCACGACCCAGGAGTCCCGCTGGATCGTCGAAGCCTCGATCGCGCCGGGGTCCGGTGTCCGAACCACGGGAACGATCGAAGGGGTTGCAGGGGAGAACCAGCCGGCCGCTTCGTCGCTGCAGCTGGTCGCCGAGCCCTAGAAGCGCCCGCTCGCGAGCCTTGACAGCGCAGGCAACAACGCGGTTAACCGCTCCAGGACGTCTCAACGCCAGGGTGTCGCCATGCCTATCCGTCTGCACATCAACATCGACCACGTCGCCACCCTTCGAAACGCGCGCGGCACGCGCTATCCGGACCCGATCGAGGCTGCTTTCGTGTGCGAGCGCGCCGGAGCCGACGGCATCACCGCCCATCTGCGCGAGGACCGCCGTCACATGACCGACCGCGACATCGAGCGGCTGCGCGAATCGATCGCCACACTCCTGAACCTCGAGATGGCAGCGACCGACGAGATGGTGGCGATCGCCGAGCGGATCAAGCCCGACGTCATCACGCTCGTTCCGGAGCGTCGCGAGGAGCGCACCACCGAGGGCGGGCTCGACGTGGTCGGCCAGCGCGAGCGCATCGCAGCGATCGTTGCGCGTGCTCGCGCTGCGCGCATCCGGGTGAGCCTGTTCATCGCCCCCGAAGAGGCGCAGGTGCGCGCCTCGGCGGACCTGAAAGTCGATCAGATCGAGCTGCACACGGGCGAGTACTGCAATGCCGTCGGCGAGCAGGCCGCGCTGGAGCTCGAGCGGCTCCGCACGGCAGCGGCGCTCGGCGCCACCCTCGGGCTCGACATCGCCGCAGGCCACGGGCTGACCCGCGCCAATACGCCGGCGGTCGCGGCGATCCCGCAGGTCTCTGAGCTGAACATCGGCCATTCGATCCTCGCTGACGCAGTCTTCAGCGGTATCGGCCAGGCCGTGATCGACATGCGCGAATCCGTCCTGCGCGGTATCGCTCTGCGGCCATGATCGCCGGAATCGGGATCGACGTCGTCTCGATCGAGCGCATGCGCGTGGCGATTGCGCGCCATGCAGGCCGATTCGAGCGTCGCATCCTGTCCGACGCCGAGCGCGAGCAGATCGCGGATCGCGCTGATCAAGCGGAGGCGGTGGCAGGTCGATTCGCAGCCAAGGAGGCAGCCTTCAAGGCTCTTGGTGGCCCTGGCGGCGTTTCCTGGCGCGAGATCCAGGTGCTCCGCGAGCCATCGGGCGCGCCGCGCATCGAGTGGTCCGGCGCTGCAGCCACCTGTGTGCGGCGCCTGGGAAATACCCGCACGTTCGTGTCCCTTACCCACGACGCCGGCGTTGCCGCCGCGGTCGTGGTCCTGGAGACCTTGCCATGAACCGAGTCCTGTCCCGAGAGCAGATCCGCGCCTTCGACCGTGTGGCCATCGACGACTGCAAGGTTCCGGGGCTGGTGCTCATGGAGAACGCAGGACGTGGCGCGGCAGAAGTGATCTGGGAGCACTTGCCCAACCCGCATGCCCGCGTGATCGTGGTCTGCGGCGCAGGCAACAACGGCGGTGACGGATTCGTGGTGGCCCGGCACCTCGATGCGTACGGCGCCCTGGTGACCGTGTGGTTCATCGGCGACCCCGACAGGCTCAAGGGCGATGCGCTCGCCAACCACGACGCGTGGGTCGGCTTGGGAAAGCGCGTGCTCGTGGCCTGGAGCCTGGAGGAGCTCGATCAGCTGGAGGCTGCGCTCGCGGTCGCTGACGTGATCGTCGACGCGATCTTCGGCACCGGGCTGGATCGCGAGGTCAAGGAGCCCTTTTCACGGGTCATCGACTGCATCAACGAGACGCGCGCGCTGCGCTTTGCGCTCGATCTGCCGAGCGGCCTGGATGCCAACACAGGTGCACCGCTCGGAGTTGCCGTGCGCGCTCACCACACGATCACCTTCGGTGCCCTCAAGCTCGGCCTGCTCACTCCGACGGGCGCTGAGCACTGCGGCTCGATTCACGTGGCTCAGCTCGGCGTGCCTGGCTCGCTCATCGATCAGACCGGGCACGACGGCGAGGTGATCACCACAGCAGCCGTGGCAGCTTGGCTCAAGCCCAGAGCCCCCTCGACACACAAGCATGGCGCAGGCAACGTACTGGTCGTCGCTGGTGCTCCTGGCAAGATCGGCGCCTCGCTGCTCGCAGCCCAGGGCGCTCTGCGCGCCGGTGCAGGACTGGCAACCATCGCGTCCTGGCCTGAGGCTGTCGATGCGCTCCAGTCTCGGGTGCTCGAAATCATGACAGCGCGGCTCGATGCAGACAGGATCGAGGCATCGCTCGAGGAAGCGCTCCAGGGGCGAGGTGCGGTCGCAGTGGGACCTGGATTCGGCACGGATGAGCGTGCTGTCAAGGCGATCGAGCACGTGGTGCTCCGGTGGGACGGGCCCAAGGTCGTGGATGCAGACGCGATCACGGCGTTTGCAGGGCGTGCAGAGGCTCTCGCATCGGCCAAGGGCAAGCTGATCCTGACGCCGCACCCTGGAGAGATGGGCCGATTGCTCGGAATCAGCCGGGCCCAGGTCGAAGCCGATCGATTCTCAGCCGTGCGCGAAGCGGTCCGTCTCACCGGCGCGATCGTGGTGCTCAAGGGCGCCCATTCGCTGGTCGGCGTTCCTGGCGCGCCGGTGGCCATCAACACGGCAGGGGCGCCCACGCTGGCGACGGCCGGGTCGGGCGATGTCCTGTGCGGGCTCATCGCGGCATTCGCGTGCAGCCTGCAGCCGTCCGAAGCCGCGATCGCGGGCGTGCACGTGCATGGGCTTTGCGGGGAGGCCTGGGCCAGGGAACACCGCGTCGATCGGGGCATGATTGCAGGCGAGATCGCGCAAGGCGTGCCAGACGTGCTGGCAAAGCTGGCAGCCGGCGAGTCCTAACGCCCGCACCCTGACGGTTGCCAACGAACCGGTGCACCAAGGCCGGTCACATTTCGGCTGCTCGGAGCGACGTGCATTCGTGCGTTGCGTCGCGAAAGCCGGTCGTGTGGCTCTTCGGGGCCGGGGTGCGGGCGGATGGCTACGCCGGGTTGCCATCCAGACACGTCTCCCCGGGCCGACCCTGCCACGGATCGCGAGAACGCAGCTGAAATGGGGACTGACCGCGGCTGGCACCGGGCTTGCTCAAGGGGCTGGGCGAGGACGCCATGAGACCTGAACTTGTTGCCGATTCTTCCCGCAGTGAGAGCAGAAACGACGTGTGCGACGAGCGGTGGCTGAGCCACGAGCTGGTCAAGATGCGCAGGGAGCTGTTTGCCCATGCGTTCAGGCTCACCAAGAGCCCTTCGCTCTCCGAGGACCTGGTGCAGGACACGGTCGAGCGCGCGCTGCGGTTCGAAAGCCACTTCGAGCGCGGCACCAATCTCCGGGCCTGGGTCCACCAGATCATGGCCAACGTCTTCTTCTCGCGGTGCCGTCAGCGACGGCGCGAGACGCGTGCCTTGCAGGTGCTCACTACGGATCCGTGCGCCTGGACGCACAGCACACCGGACCCGGTCATGCCTGACCTTTCGCAGGCCACGCGCAGGGCCATCGACTCGTTGCCCTCGCAATTCCAGACCACGGTCGTGCTGGTGGACCTGATGGACTATTCCTACCGCGCAGCAGCGGACCGGCTCGGTGTCCCGCTCGGCACGGTCATGTCCCGGCTGCACCGCGGCCGCAGGCTGCTGGCTGACGCTTTGCGCGAAGCTGCCTGAGCCCCCTCAGCCTCGGCGCGAATCGCTTCGAGCCTTCCACGGAACGTCCGGCACGCCCGCGAGATGGTTGGCACGACGCGCGAGGACGAAAAGCAGATCGCTCAGCCGGTTCAAGTAGACGAGCAGCTCCTGACGCACCGGGCTTTTTTCGTGGGCGGCGAGCAACGCCCGCTCAGCGCGACGTGCAACCGTGCGCGCGACGTGGAGCCCGGCAGACGCAGGCGTTCCGGCCGGGAGGATGAACACCTTGAGCGGGGGCAGCTCCTGCTCGGCTTCGTCGATCCACCCCTCGAGCCGGGCCGCAGCGCTTTCATCAATCAATGCAAGCCCGAGGCTGCCTTCTTTGCCCGGCACGCAGGCGATCTCGGCTCCGATCACGAACAGCTCGTTCTGGATCGCTTCCAGTGGACCGTCGATCACGCGATCGATCCCGGCCGACCGCACCAGCCCGATCGCGCTGTTGAGCTCGTCGACCGTGCCGTACGCCTCCACGCGCGCGTCGTGCTTGTGGACCCGTTCGCCGCCAAAGAGCCCCGTGGTTCCGTCGTCACCGGTGCGCGTGTAGATCTTCATGGTCTGGTTCAGAGCCTCACTATAGCGCCCCGGGTCGCGATCGGTACCTTCACATGCGGCGCAGGATTCCCTGGACCATCTCATTGTGGGACGCCTGGGCAGAGCGGATGGCCTGCATCGCTTCCTGGGCCAGGGCGTTGAGCTCCTGGATCCGATCCGCGTGGTCAGAAGCGCGGTCCTTGGCGCACGTTGCTGCGAGCTCGGCTGCCTTGGCGTCCGCGTCATGACCGGCAGCAGGGGCGTCGCCGAAAGCCCTGCCGGCCAGGGTCGACGACTGCCCGAGAGACGGCGCAATCGCGCCTGGTACCGCCGCCCACTTCGAAGGTGCGTGATTCTTGACTTCGTCGATCTGCGTAGCTCCTGCACCGCTCCGAGACTCCTGGAGCGTCGCCGATCGCCCCGTGCTGTCCGCATCTGCGGGCACTTCCTTCAACGCCCCATTCTTCGGCGTAGTCCTCGTGGCGTCATACACTGAACACGCGCCCGAGCCGATGGAGAGCAATCCGGACGCGATCGCCCCGTCCATGATCGATCCGGCCTTGTCGCGCATGGCCTGGACCTGGAGTTGCTGGCTCCGGTACTGCTCGTCGCGATCGAGCTTGCGCTGCGTCTTCTCGAGGTCGCGTCCGTTCGCGACGTTCTTGAGGATCAGCTTGGCGAGCTGCTCCACGATGTCGACTGCGGACAGCGTTGCATAGCCCAGCGAGGAGGGCTCTTCGAGCGTGGCAGCGGGGGTCGATGAATCGAGCGGACGTGCAGTCTCCGAGCAGGCGGACGACGCTCCGCAGGCTTTGATGGTGTCGGTGGCGTTCATGCTCTTCTCCCAATCGAGTGGATGATCTGCATCGCAGATGCTTGTGCCTCGGTTTGCATTTGGATCAGCTGCGCAACCGCATCGCTGGCGCTTTGCGCGATCTCGTCGAGCCGATCGATGTGATCCTTCTGCGCGGTGTCGTAGCGAGATGCGTCCTGTCGGGCCTGCATCGCGTCGGCAGCGTGCAGGGCTCCCTGCTGGTGGTAGTGGCCGGCAGCCATGCTCGTGCCGCCAGAGGCTGCGGTCGCACTGCCTGCCAGGGCACGACAGCCTTTGGCGACATCCCGCATGCTGAGCGCGCTGGACTTCGAGGCGCCGCCCGACGCTTGCCCGGAGGCCTCGGCGGCCTTGGTCCCGCTGGAGGCTGCGGAAACTCCTGATCCAAGGCTCAGGAGGCATCCACCCAGGGCCAGCCCGTTGCACAGCTTCGGATCCCAGCCGGCTTGTCGCCCGACGGTCGCGCTCAGGCTCATGGTGGCGCCGGCGAGTGCGAGGAAGGCGGGGAGTCCTGCGCCGCCGGTTGCGACGGTCGCAACGGCAGCAGCGGCGGCAGCGACCTCTGCGACGGTGGACAGGGTGGAGGTGAGCTTGTCCCAGCTCGAGCCATTCGACTCCGCCTCACGCGCTTCGATCTGCGCTTGCCGCATCTTCTCCTGGGCCCACTTCTGCAGGTTGCTGTCGGTTTCGATCCTCGACTGCGAAGCGTTCTTGGACCCCTCTGCGTTGCGCGCCTCGAGCATCATCAGGATGCTGGTGAGCTGCGCTACCGACACCTGCGCTGTCGGCTCAGGCAGAGCGCTGGGACAAGCGATTGCGCCTGGCTGGGCCTGGCCGCTCCGCGAGGCGGACTGGACGGGGGGCACGCTGCTCATGACGCCCTCCTGCTTGCGTTTCGGATGCGGTCGAGCGCTCGCACGAGACGACCTTCGGAGTCGTCGCATACCTCGAGCCCCTTCTCGTAGAGCCACGACGCGATTTCCTCGTCGTCACAGCACTCGTGGCTCCATCCAAGCGCCAGCCATGCTCGCGGGTCGGTCGGCGTGCGAACCAGAAGCAGGCGGAGCACTGCTGCGGCGTCGCGCGGACGCTCCTGCTCGAGCAGCGCGTGGGCCGAGGCGTACAGCGCCTCGTTGACCTCTTCGTTGGTCAGGACCGTGCAAGCGTTGAAGTTCATGATCCCCTCCTCACCCGCGCATGTTGGAGATGACGCCCTTGGCGCTGTCGTTGAAGCTCGACATCATCCCCGACACCAGACCGGTGGCCTGGTTCATCTGGGAGACGAGCATGTTGAGCTCGGTGAGCCCCATGCTTCCGAGCTTCTCGAGGGCGGAGTTCTGGTTGGTGATCGCGTTGCCTACGTCGTCGTAGAGCGTCTCGCGTACCGCGGCAGCGAATATCGCGGATGCTTTCACCGGATCCCCCAAGCCGGCGTTCATGCCCTCAGGCGAGGCCAGGTACTTGTCCGCTTTGATCTTCGCTTCGAGGCTCGCGAGCATCTCGTTGAGCTTGTCCTTGAGCGCCTTCGGAATCGTGTCGTCCTTGCCGTGGGTCTGCAGAGCCGTGCGGATCGCTGCGGCCGCGGTCTCGGCATCGCCCTCACCGTTGCGACAGTTGCTCAGCTCGCGCGCAACCTGGTTGAGCTTGTCCTGCGCGTCGGAGTTCCTGTTGCTGATGTCCATCTTCTCCATCACGCGCTTGTTCATGCCCATGAGCTTGGTTTGCAGCCAGGCGAGCAGCTGCTCGCACGTCATCATGCCCATGGGCAAGCCGTCCGAGCCCATCACGCTGCTGGCGCCTTCCAGGCCGGATGCACCTTGCGCTTGGGCGGGCAGAAGGCTCTTCGACGGGTCAAAGCCGTTGTTCTTGTTTGCGCCGTTGACATTCTGTGAATTCATGATCGTTCCTCTTGTCGTTCGTTGTGTTCTTCAAACGCGCATGGCGAAGCTCGGAAGGGTGATGCCCTGGTCCACCGTGGGGGTCGCACCGTCGAACACCTCTTCGATGTGCGCGGTATCGACCGCCACGGTCTGATTGGCCGGCAGCAGGCGACGCATCTCTTCAATCGCGTTGCCACAGGCCGCCGCGTTGTCTCGCCAGGCCTGCTCCAACCTCTGCAACTCCATCCTTCGCTGTGCTCCGTTCATGGCAACCTCCGTTTACGAGGCCCATTCGGACAACAGCCCGAGGCGGTTGCGTACTTTCGTCAGGGGCGACGTCGATTTCTGGATCGACGCCCCCCGGCAGCGCGCAGCGCAGGCTTTCTACTGCATGATCTCGCTGATCTGGGCGCTGACCGCAGCGCGAAGCCCTTCGAGGAACTTCTCAGCGTTGACTTCCACGGTGATCGCCGCTGCATCCTCGGCGTGGGTGGGAAGCGCAGGACGCACCGGGGCGTCGAGCCCGGTCAGCTTTCCGAAGCCGCTTGCAGCCAGATCGTCCCAGCTGCGCAGAAGCCGCTGCGATGCGGCCTCGGCCTGTGGCCCCCACTCTCCTGCCACCACGAACGAGCCCTGCAGCGTCCCGATCGGCGTGAGCCTGACAGCGCCCCCAGCTCCGGTTGCAGCCGACAGAATCCCGTGCAACCCGCGCTTCCATTCGCCCTCGAACGGCCCTGCCGCGAAGCCGAGGATCGGCGCCTGGCCCAGACGCTTGGCGAGCATCGGAAGCCCCGGGGCCTCCAGAGCGCCAACCGATCGTTTCAGCTTTCCGAGCGCATGAAGGTAGGCGGCCTTGGCGTGACGGCTGTCGCCGCTCTCGATCGCAACGATGTCGGGCTGCATCACAGCCATCGCGCGCTTCTGCCCGTTGCCGAGCTTGCCAGTCACCAACGCCGCATCGTCGCGCTGGGTCGTGCGCACCACATCGGTCATCAGACGTGCCCGGAAGCGTCGCTCTGCCTCTACGACGTCCTCCACGCCCGACAACACGAACAGAGTCGAGCCGGAATACGAGGCGACCACGACGCGCTTGAGCTTGCGCACATCGATGGCGCTCGCTCGAAGGAAGGCATCGAGGCGAAAGTCAGGGAACAGCTTGAGCAAGGCGGGCTTGAGCGCAGGGGCCTGCAGGATCGGCTGCGGCTCTGCGATCACCACCCACTCGAGCCCAGCAGCCGGGGCGAGCGCCTCGAGCGGGTCGAGCCGGAGCGGCTCGTTGGGCTTGGGCTTGGGTGCGATCGGAGGTGGCGCCTGTCTGGCGCACGCACCGGTAGCGATCCCCCCAACCAACCCGACGATTGCCAGCAGCGTCTGGCGCCGCGAGCGATCCAACGGCCTACTCTTCCTCGTCTCCGTCGTTGCCGCCGCGGATCGCGCCCAGGAGCCGGCTGGCATTGACCAGCTCCTTGAGCTCTTTGCCCACCTTGAAGAACGGCAATCGCTTGGACGGAACCTGCACCGACTTGCCAGTGCGCGGGTTTCGTCCCTGGTAGGGCTTGTGCGCGCGGACCTTCAGGCTACCAAAGCCTCGGATCTCGACGCCGTCCTCGGAACGCAGCGCCTCCGTCATCGCGTCGAAAACGCAATTGACCACCATTTCAGCCCGCGCCTTGCTCAAGTCGGCGCGTGCCGCGATCGCTTCGACAAGCTCGCTCTTGGTCATGGTTCCTGTCCGTTCGCCCTCTTGGAAACCACGGGCAAGGTTCGCACGACGCTCTGAAAAGTCAATGGTATTGTGGTGTTGGGATGGTCAAGCGGACGGCATCCAAGGCGATCCATCGCTGACGGGAGCACACCGTGATCTGGCCGCTCTTTTCCCCTGCATTCACGCGAAGTGCAGGGAGCCCGATGCACCATCGCCCCTCGGGTGATCGGGCAGAACCTGGCCACGCCACCGGGTCGATGCTCTCCGGAAGCGTCCAGCCTTGCCGCCCGCCCCCTGCTTGCAGCCACGCCTGCACAGACACCGTACCATCCACCACAAGAGCCAGCCGCACGTCCCAGGCTTGCGGCGACGGCCACGGGACCTCCACAGTCACACAGGCAGGCTCTTCGCCGGTTCGCACCAGGGCCAGGGCCACGCCTGAAGATACGCAGCTGCCTGGGCTGAGCCAGGTCGGCACTGCGTAGCCACCGTTCTGGGCCAACGGCGGCCACTCCGCTTCCGCTTCGAACAGCCATATGCCCGCTTGTTGACTCGTTGGCGCCCAACGATCGATCCGCGCATCGGTGGGAGGCCTGCTCCAAGGATCCATGTGAAACCGCCACGCCGCGGGACGTCCAAGACGCTCCCACAGGAGTCGATCGCGATCATCCCCACGCGCTCTGGCTACCCATCGTCCTTTCGAGGCGTCGCGCACCGATGGGTCATAGGCGAGATTGAACGCGTGATCGTTGCCCACGAACAGCAGCCCCGTGCCGGGGGTCGATGCAGCCACGAGCGCAGGTTCGTAGAGCGGCTTGCCGCCGTCCCGATCGCGCAGCAACGCGTGTTGATGGCTCGCGCGAAGCGCAAATCCAGCGAGCATGACCGCGGCGATCGTTCCCAGGGCCCGGGACATGCCCAGCGCCTGCAGCTTGCTCCGCTGCGCCCAGGCGTGCAGTGCGATCGCGATCAACACATGCTCTGCAGCGATGGCGTCGATGATCAAACGGGCGCCGCCGCCCGGATAGCTCCCGTCGAAGTAGAAGGGAACGTAGGCTACGAGCAGCGCAATCGGGCAAGCCGTGAGTAGACGCACCCACGGGCTCGTACGTCCCAGCCAGGCGCCAGCGATCACCAGCAGCGCGATCGGCTCTGCGTTGGCCACGTCGGAAAGGTGCAGGTGCAGACGCCGTCCCGTGGTGATCAGCGCAGACCGAAGGCCATAGCCTTCTGGCAGAACGCTGCTTACATAGGGCTCGTGCTCGACCAGGCAGCCGATGCCGCGTCCGAAGCCGTATCGAAAGCACCCTGGGGGCCCGTCGGACGCCAGGTAGTACGCGGCCTGTGACGAGGCGAGCCAGTGGCCTGTCAGCGCGTGCTGGTGCACAGCGAGAAGCGCTGCTGGCAGTGCACCTCCGATGATCAGGGCCGCAGGGCTCCAGAGCGATGCGCTCTTGCGAAAATCGGGGGAGCGAAGCGCTGTGGCGAGTGCAAGGGCGCCGACGATCGCCAAGGCTCCGAAGGAAACGGGACGAGTTGCGAGGAGCCATCCTGCGGACAGACCGCATCCTGCCCACGCCAGCAGGCGGCTTCGCTGATCCGAGGCTGCTGCGGCTCGCGTTCCGAACCACAGCGCACCGGCCAGGCAGAGCGCAGCCAGCCCGTGGGACATGGTATCGGACGTGTGGTAGCGGAGGCAGGCGCTGAGCGCAGACACGAGCGCTGCGAGCTTTGCGACGTCGCTGCTAGCTGTGACCTGCTTTGCCAGCGCAGCCGTGGCAACCACCAGGGCAGCGGCGATCAGCGGGCCGATGGCCATGGGCGCGCCGGCGAGAAATCCGACCGCGAGAACAGCGGGGAAGCCCGGAGGAAAGATGACACCGACCGAAGCCGGGGAGCTGTCCTGCATCAGGAGGAACCGCCCGCGGAAGCTCGCAGTCGGATCCTGCACAGGCCAGGTGAGCATCCCGTGCGACATCGCTCGCGCTTCGAGCCAGTAGCTGGTCGCGTCGACGATCCTCGGCCCGCCTCGCAGGTAGTGCCAGATCCAGAAAGCAGACAATCCAGCTGCAAGCGCAGCGCACGCTGCGACCCAGCTTCGCAGCGAAACGCGCGTCAGCCACTTGCTCGCGAGCGGCTGCAAAAGCAGCACGATCGCGGCAAGCGCCAGGGCCGCCCAACCTGCGGCGTCGGCCGGAAGTGCGTAGCCCAGGACCGACCGCATTGCGCTCACGGCTTTTCGACGAGCCAGACGTGGAAGTTGGTCCACTCGCGAAGGCCGCGCGCCGTGAACGTCACCTGCATCGTGCGCTCTCGCGCAACCTTCGGAGCCAAGGGCATCGACAACTCTGCCCATCCTGTGGCGGGCTCCACCTGAAGTGCGCCCACGGGCTGGCCGTCGATCGTGACGTCGACCTGTCCGCGATCGACCGGCGCTGCGCGCACCACCAGCCGGGCGGTTGCGCCGTTGGACGGTCGGCGCAGCTCGAACCGCTCGGTTCGGCCTGAGAGCAGCACGCGACCTGCATCCAGGACATCTCTCGAAGGATCCTTGAGATCGGCGAGGATCCTCATCTGCACAAAGCCGGTCTGCGGCCCCTGGTAGCGGTAGTGGTGATCGTCCTCGCTCATCAGGTCCGCCACATCGACCTCATCCACGATGCGCTCGAACTTGTCGAGGAGCGAAGGACGCGCGCCGGTGTTGAGCAGGTGCCAGTCCGCCCGGTAGATGCCCTTCTCGGCGCCGCCGCAGATCACGTTGCCTTCCACGGGGACAGCAGCGATCTGGTGTCCGAAGTACATGACGAAGTCCGGGAACCAGGTCGGGTAGACCGCGAGGATATCCGGACGATCCGATGGGTGCATGCGCTCGATCAGCTCGATGGTGGCGCCGATGCCGTTGACCGAGGCGCGCGCGAACGGAAATCGGTGGAACCCGCCGAGGCCGATGATGTCGAGCCCCGGCAGATCCGAGGCGTACATCAAGGCACCGGCATCGCCCACGGCCACCCGTCGCGGTTGCGGGTGCAGGGTTCGCAGCAGAAGCCCTGCACGGATGTGCTGGTCGCGGATGTTGCGGCTGGCGCGTCCGAAGAACCAGATCTGATCGCGCATGTTCGGGGCCTGATGAACCACGAACAGCGCGGCAAGCGCAGCGCCCAGAAGAGCGCGAGCAGGCCAGGTGAGCCGTGCCAGCGCGCTCTTGCCAGCGCTCAGCAGCACGCCGAGCCCCAGCCCTGCGGATGTGAAGAGCCAGGCGACGGCAGGCATGGTGTAGCGCTCGTTCTGCCATCGCACCTGGGCGTTCATCGCAACGAGCAGGATGAAGGACACGCTCGATGCGAGCAGCAGGATGGCTGCCGGGCGCGTGCGCTTGGATCCCAGGGGCACGAGCGCCAGCAGCACCGGGATCCAGCCAAAGGGCCAGCCATAGGGCTTCTCGTGGGCGAAGTGATGCTCCACGAGGCGCCAGAAGCAGTAGCCGAGGTGGAACGTGTAGTCCTTCCACTTCTCGAGCGGCGTCATGAACGGGTTGTACAGGGCGAGCTTGACGATCGACCCGTTGGCCAGGGACTCGCCGGTCAGCCAGCGGTTGACCAGGCCCTGCAACACGAGGAACGCGACGGCCGGGCCACCGGCGAGCAGGACGGTGTACAGGAAGGCTTTGCGCGAACGATGGGTACGCCAGACGAGCGCCCCGGCTGCCAGGCCCAGGATCGCTATCGCGGCGGCGCCTTCAGGGCGCGTCGCCACGACCACGGCCCCGACCAGGCCGAGCCACAGGCTTCGGGCCGGGATCCTGGACCAGGGCGACTGGCGCAAATGCAGGGCAGCATCCAGGGCTACGCCCCAAACGCCCAGAAAGAAGGCCACCTCCATGCCACTGAACAGCGACCAGTCCAGCGCTCCGAGCGACAGGACGGTGACCGGCAGGAGCCAACGGGCTATCGGAGGCAGTCCCACGGCGAGGCGCTGGCAAGCCAGAAAGTAGGCCAACACGCTGCAGCAGGCGGTGATCGCAGCCCAAAGCATGAGCAATGGGCCGCGAAATCCCACCCAGTAGCCCAGGGCCAGCACGAACGGGTAGGTAATGCTCGTATTTCCGCTGGAGAACCCGTTCCCCTCCGACCACTCGAACGGATAGCCACGCGCGATTGATCTCGCGTAGTCGAAGTGTATGAACACGTCGTCGAGCGGGGCTGACCACTGCCCCCCGGTCTGCAGGTGCATCTCGCCGTAGAAACGACGCGCCATGACCAGAATGGCAAAAGCAGCCACCACGGGATAGCCGATTCTGAGCAGGGCCCGGACTCGCGCGCGAAATCCGGTGGAAGGGGGGTGGAAAATGACGGCCATGGGTGCTGCGGTGGCACGAGTCATAGACGGTTTCCGGGTGGGAGAGAACCCGGGGCGCTGTGGGATGTTCGTTGACCTGCTCGCACGCAGTCGGTAGACCTCGATGCTGGTCCGGGCCGATCCGCTCGACCTGGGATCTTCCTGCCATGCGATGGTTCGTCGACATAAGTACCTTGGGCAAGTCGGTTGCCACGCCTGAACGCCGAACCGTCGAAGCGTCGAACTGGCAGAACGCCCTGAAGGCGATTCGAAACCAGACCGGCCTGGATGACGCGCTTCGGAGCTTCTCCATCGAGGTTCTCGACGATGGTGTGCGCGCGGTCGATCCTGCAAACCGGCTTCGCTACATGGTTCGAAGGGCGCCCGAGGAAAAGACTCCCAGCGTCGCTCCGCCGCCTGTTGCACCCTCCGGATCCACCACTCAGCGAATGCCTTCGGTGCGTCCGCCTGCATCTGCGCCCGCTTCGACGCCAGCGTCGGATTCGCACAAGCAGTTCAACCAGACCGTTGCGTTCGGCTCCCCGGGAGTGCAGCCGGTCCAGGAATCGTTCAAGCCTCGAAGCACGCCGCCCCCTGCGATCCCCCCGGATCGCGTGCCGTCGCCGCCTTCGAATGCCTACGCGGCACCAGCATCGAACGCGTTCACTCCGCCGCCTTCGGCCGCGATCGACAGGGCTCGAGTTCCATCGGTGCCGCCTTCGTCAGCGTCGGCGCCGCGCGCTGCTGCCGCACCCGCTGCCGTTGCTGCGGCTCCTGTGGCCGCCCCTGCAGCGCCGCGCGCGCCATCCACTCCGGCGCCCCCGCTGGCAGCTCCCAGGCCCGCGTTGTTCCTGCCTGAGCACAAGGTGTTGATCAAGCGCGAGCAGGAGCCTTCGCCAGGCTCACCGCTCACGTACCGCGAGTTCGCGTACGCCGTGTCGCCCTCAGTGGGTGAAGCGGAATGTGAGCGGTTCATCCTTGCGAAGTTCGAGGAAGTGAAGAACCAGCTCGCCGCGGCTCCGCGAGGAAAGCTCGTCAATCTCGCCGTATTCGATCACGTGTTCGAAGGACGGCCGTCGCGTCCGCCGATCGTGGCCCTGGTCTGGAAGGACTGGCGCGGTACAGATCCTGAGATCCACTACCCGGCGCGTCCGGGCGGCTCCACACCGTCGGTCAAGATCCAGAGGACGCCGACGCCTCCACCCGTGGCAGTGCAGTCGAGCCCGCCGCCTGCGGCGCAACCTGCTCCACAGCCTGCACCTCAGCCTGCACCTCAGCCTGCACCTCAGCCTGCGCCACAGGCTGCGCCGAGGCCGGTTCAGGCGCCTGCCCAGCCCGTGGCTCCTGCGCCCGCGCCGATCACATCTCCGCAGGCGGTCTCGGGTGGCTGGCCTGCTCCTCCAATCCAACCGGATTCTCACCGACCTCGCCAGGAGACGCACCCTGCGACGCCGTCGGCGTTGAAGCAGGAGTCGTCTCGGAGCACGCCGCCGCCCGCTGCCACGGTGCCATCCGCCCAGCTTGCAGCGCAGGGTGCGGTATTGCCTCAGCAGCCGCCTCCGCAGCCCGCTGCTCAACCCGCGGTGCAGCAGCCGGTTCCTCAACCGGTCGTTCAGCAACCTGCGCCTCAACCCGTTGCGCAACAGGGCCTGCAGCTGCCCCCGCCGCCGCTGGTCGTGCAGCAGCCTGCTCCGCAACCCGTCGTGCAGCAGCCTGCGCCTCAGCCCGTGGTGCAGCAGCCTGCGCCTCAGCCCGTGGTGCAGCAGCCTGCGCCTCAGCCCGCGGTGCAGCAGCCTGCGCCTCAGCCCGTCGTGAAGCAGCCTGCTCCGCAACCCGTCGTGCAGCAGCCTGCGGCAACGCCTGCGGCCAAGCCTGCTGCGCAAGCGCCGATGCCGCCCAAGGCAGCGCCGACCCCAGGGCCGAGGCTTTCCGGCGACGAGCTGATCGCGGATCTGTTTGAAGCGATGCACGATCTGAACTTCGTGCGCGACACGGAAGAGGGCGCGGACTTCGTGCTCACGATCGCGCTCGAGAAGTTCCGCAGCTCGACTGGCATGGTGCAGCTCTACGACATCAATCGTCGTGAGTTCGTGGTCATGCGCGCTGTCGGCCCCAACGCGCACCTTGTGCTCGGCGGAAGGACTGCGGAGCGCGATCCGCTGATCACCGAGATCATGAACCGCAGGCGTCCGTTCGTGCTCGACGTTGCGCGAGACGGCCGGGTCCGTGCGGGGCGTTGGGCCGCACTGGGAAGCGCGCCCAAGTTCATCCTCGCTGCGGCCGTGGAGCTTCACGGGCGATTCCTGGGCGTGATCGAGATCGCGAACCCGGTGGACGGGGGCTATCCGCCGGAGGACATCAACGGCCTGGCGTACGTGTCCGAGCGCTTTGCCGAGTTCATCGCCGGGCGAGGGCTCGTGTTCGAGACTGATACGAGCGCGCAGCCCAAGTAGGCCGCGATGACCGAGCGCACGCGACGCGAGCAGCTGCTGACCTTCCTGCTCACGCCAGCGGTCGTCATCGCCGTGCTGCTCCTCGCGGTGATCACGTTCCGCACCACCTTCCAGATCGAGCGTCAGACGAAGCTGTCGGTGATCGAGGCCACGGTGTCGCTGGCCAACGAGAAGACGGACCGGCTGGACAAGCGCATCATCGAGGAAGACAACGTGATCATGGCCGAGGCCGATGTGACCTCGATCGGCTCGCTGGCGCGTCGTTGGCTCCCGACCGCAGCGCGCGAGACCCCCACGGTCGTGCGCGTGCTCATTCTCGATCCCGAGGGAGAGCACGAGGTCTCGGAGTTCGCGTCGCGCGCCCCAGGTCCTGAGGACGACGTCTTCAGGCGGCTGTTCATCTACCGGATCCTGCCGAACCTGGAGCTGACGCGTCCTCCGATCGACGAGCTCAGGCACTTGCACAAGGTGTTCGACGGGCAGAGCTACCTGATCAGCTACTGGCAGCGTCAGGTGGGCGAAAAAAAGTACCTGATCGCTGCCTGGCACGAGGTGCCTCGCATCGTGCACGAGCTGTTTCCGCGCGTGTTTGCCGATCCGTCGTTCCACACCCGGGTGCACGTGGTCGACGAGGAGGGTCGCACGGTTTTCGGAAGCCCGATCCGGGGCACGGAGTACACGGTGGGGCGGCCGTTCCAGACCACGCTCTACTCGTGGAACCTGCAGGTCGCGCTGACCGCTGCGGAGGAGCTGAACAAGAGCGTGGAGCGACGCCGTCTGCTCGAGATGATCATGGGCGGCGTCTCGTTCCTCGTGGTGGTGGCAGGCGTTGTGATCGTGGTGGTCGCGGCCGAGCGCGAGCGCAGGCTTGCAGCCCTCAAGAGCGACTTCGTGGCGAACGTGAGCCACGAGCTCAAGACGCCGCTGTCGCTGGTTCGCATGTTCAGCGAGCTGCTTGCGAGCGATCGTGTGCGCGACGACTCCAAGCGCAAGGAGTACCTGACGATCATCATGAGCGAGAGCGAGAGGCTCAGCGGTCTGATCGAGAACGTGCTCGACTTCGCGCGACTGGAGAAGGGCAAGGCCGCCTACAACTTCGTGGACGGAAGCCTGACGGAGATCGTCGCGCGAGCGGTGGAGGTGTACCGGTTCCGCGCAGAGCGCGAGGGCATGGAAGTGACGCTGCGCGTGCAGCCTGAGCTGCCGTCGACGCTCGTCGACGAGCGCGCGCTGGAGCTCGCGGTCATCAACTTGCTGGACAATGCGCTCAAGTACGCGAAAGAGGGCAAGCGGGTCGATGTGCAGGTGGCGAGCCGGACCGGGCGGGCGCTGGAGGTCCGTGTGACAGACTATGGCCCCGGCATCCCGCTCGACGATCAGCGGCGCATCTTCGACAGGTTCGTCAGAGGCAACAATGCGCGCGACAAGCGCGTGCGCGGGAGCGGCATCGGCCTGGCGCTGGTCAAGCACATCGCGGTGAGCCACCGCGGGCAGGTCTGGGTCGAAAGCGAACCGGGCAAGGGGTGTACGTTCGTGCTCAGCATCCCGGTTCGTCACGGCACTTCGGATGCCGCTGCGGGCGGGCCATCGGATCGCACAGGCTAGCTGCAGACGCTTTTGTCTTTGCGTCCGCGACCTGGACCATCCACCATGAGACCGTGGCTTCCCCTCGCATCCTTTCCGTGCTCCTGACGCTCGCTGCTGCCGGGTGTTCCAGCGGTGACACCAATCCGGCCGTGCCTCCGCCGCCCGGCCACGACGCTTCGACGTCGGACACGACGGCCGACGACGTGCAGGGCACGGACACCGCGCCGCAGGAGGCTTCCACGCCGGCGCCGTTCCGGATCGTGACCTGGAACGTCTGGGCCCTGTACGACAACGTTCCGGGCAACTGCGCGAACAACTGCCCCTACGAGCCCACGCCGGCGCCCTCTGCGTCGGACTACCAGGCAAAGATCAACTCCACAGCTTCGCTCCTGAGCAAGCTTGCCGGCGATGTCGTGATGCTGGAGGAGGTCGAGAACACCGCTGTTCTCGACAAGCTGGCTTCGACCCCTGCGCTGGCGTCGTTCAACTACCAGTACCGCACCTTGTTGCCCGGCAACGACCCGAGCGGCAAGAACATGGCGTTCATGAGCCGCTACCCGGTCGACAACGTCTACTCGCACAAGGACGATCAGTTCACGCGCGAGGATGCGCCGGCCAAGGTCTACAGGTACACGCGTGACGCGCTCGAAGTGCATATGACCTACCGCGGCAAGCACGTGGTGCTCATCGGCGTGCACCTCAGATCCAAGGCCGATCCGGACGATCCGGACAAGCGGCTCGCTGAAGCGCAGCATGCCCGCGCCATTGCTGACTTCGCCCTGCAAGGAGATCCCTCGGCCTATGTCTGGATCCTCGGCGACTTCAATGACCTGCCAGGCTCGCCGCCTGTGCTCGCAGTGCAAACCGGTAAAGCAGGCCCCAACTTCTCCGACGCCACCGAGCTCGTGGCAGCTCCGGATCGGTACTCCTATGTCTACAATGGCAAGAAGGAGCTGATCGATCACCTGTTCGCGAACCCGGGCGCTGCGCAGCGCATCGATGCGCAGAGCGTCTTCATCTCGCACGAAGCTTCGGATTCGGACCACGCGCCGGTCGCTGCGACGTATCAGGTTCCCTGAGCGCGACGC
Organism: Deltaproteobacteria bacterium; assembly: GCA_016218915.1. Classification (GTDB taxonomy): domain Bacteria; phylum Myxococcota_A; class Polyangia; order Polyangiales; family Polyangiaceae; genus JACRCQ01. Next base: position 6,402 of record JACRCQ010000052.1, on the reverse strand, counting down.
TCCCGGGCCATCCGGAGCTCGGCCTTGAACACGGCGATCAGGATCCCCACGCCGCCGCACGCGAACACCAACAGGAACGGGCCGAGCAAGCCGGCGACTGCGCCGATGAAGGTCATGAGCACGAACGTGTCGCGCTTGAAGATGGGCGCGATCGCATCGAGCGCGCGCGCAATGACGCCCTTTTCCACGGCCGCCGTGGTCGGAGCCGTCCCGACCCCGAGCGGATACTTCAGCAGGTCGCCTGAGCCGATCTTGTAGAGATACCGGTACTCGATCGCGCTCGCGATCACCCCGCACCCCACGGTCACCCCTCCGGCCACCAGGTACGGCCACCAGCCCGACGCCTTGTACATCCCCACCGCGGTTCCTGCGAAGAACCCGTAGTTCGTCAGGTCGTCGCCCACCGTGTCCAGCCATTCACCAAGGTGCGACCCGCGGTAGGTCACGCGCGACAGCTCCCCGTCGCACCCGTCCAGAATGCTCTGCATCTGGAACAGGAAGGCTCCAACGAGCATCGGCCAGTAGGAGCCCGTGGTCGCCAGGTACGCGCCCACGAAACCCACCAGAAGGATTCCCACCGAGACCTGGTTGGGACGAAGCGGCGTGCGCACCAACGCCCGCGTGAAGAACAACGACACGTACCGGTTCAGATACGTCGACGTCCAACCGTCCTGCACCTTTCGCAGTGAGTTGAGCAGCGCGCCCACTGCGCGGCTCGCTGCCTTGCGATCCACGATCAGGATCGGCTCGAACCCGAACGGGGGATGGAAGTCGAAAGGCTCTGCGAGAAGACGCCGCGTTCCCTTGGCTCCGCTGGCTGCGAGCGCCTTGAGCAGATCGCGGTGAATCACCGTATTCCAGGGAATCTCCACCACCAGCTCAGGCGGGCTGTCCGCTGCGTCGCCGGCAGCAACGACGGGAATGCGCAGCCGAGGGTCCACGAGGAGCGGCGCAATCGACTCTGCGCCAGGCCCGAGCTCGACCCTGGCTGCTCCGCCGCCCTGCGCTGACATCGCGAGGCGCAGCGCCGTGGTGAGGCCCGCAATCTTGCGCTCAGCCTTCCAGTCGGGGCGGCCTTCCGCGCTCGTCAATCGGAGCACCCATGCCATTGCGCACGGTGTACAACATCAGACATGAGATGTCTTGCATGGACCACGTCTTCGGCCGTGATGGCGGCCCTGCTGGCCTTGCACGGTTGCTCCTCATCCTCGGATGGCGCGCCGCCGCCCACCCAGTCTCCGCAGGCCGCTGTGGAGCCGATGTTCGAGATCCCCAGCTCGCTCGATCTCCTCGCTGAAGAGCACTGGTTCGATCACCCGTGGCCGAGCGACATGCGCGTGGACGACAACGGCACGATCCACCTGCTCGGCTATTACAACCCGCGCGCAGCAGCGCTGATCAAGACCTACCTCAAGCAGATGAACGGCCGCATGCAGGGATTCTCGCCTGTGGCGTCGGGGTTCCTGCGCTTTAACGGCCCGATCGATCCGAGCACGCTCCCTGCGGATCCGATCAAGGCACGAGCGGCTGAGGCTTCGGTGCAGCTGATCGACGTGGACCCAGCCTCGCCCGACAAGGGGACGCGCGCCTTCATCAGCCTGTACTGGCGTGCGGAAACCGGTGTGTACTACCTGCCGAACACCCTGGCGTTCATGCCGACCCTTGGCTATCCGCTGCGCCCGTCCACTCGCTACGCAGTGGTGGTCACGGATCAAGTCAAAGCCGCAGACGGAGCGCTGGTGCGCGCCAGCTCGAACCTTCGCCAGGTCCTCGGGCTCGATGCTCCGCAGGGCGCTCCGCAGCAGGCATTGCGTGACCGATGGGCGGGAGACGTCCAGACCCTCGCCTCGGTCGGCCTTGCTGCAGAGCACATCGTGCACTTGAGCGTGTTCACGACCGCATCGCCCACGGCCGAGACGGTCGCGGTCGCCAAGGATGCGCGCACGGTCCAGCCTGCTCCCACGGTGAATCCTGCGGACTGGAAGCTCACGACCCAGGCCACGGACTACGATGTATACGAAGGGACCTACGGTCCTTCGCCAGACTACCAGGCAGGCAAGCCGCCGTTCACCAAGCCGGAAGACGGAGGCAACTTCGGATTCGAAGGGGGCGTGCCGATCAAGCAACGGGAGTTCTTCCCCAGGTTTGCCCTGGCGATTCCCAAGGGTGCAGCGTGCGCGATGCCTGCGGCAGGCTATCCGGTCGTGATGTATGCGCACGGCACCGGGGGGAGCTACAGGAGCTTCCTCAATGACGGCACTGCGAGGTCTCTCGCAAAGCTGTGCCTCGCATCCATGGGAGTCGACCAGATCCTGCATGGTCCTCGGCTTCCTGAGGGCACGACCACGCCGCCAGAGCTGCTCTTCTTCAACTTCGAGAATGTGGATGCTGCGCGCACCAACCCAAGGCAATCCGCCATTGACGAGGTCGTGCGGGCCCGGCTTGCGCGTGAGTCGGGCATCGAGGTGCCTGCCAGCGTGGCGTCCGGCGGAGCAGCGCTCAAGATCGACGGAAGCAAGGTGATCTTCTACGGGCATTCGCAGGGAGGGCTGAACGGCCCGCTGTTCCTTGCGGTGGATGACGGCGCTCGGGGCGGCGTGCTGAGCGGCTCCGGCTCCATGATCTCGATCACGCTGCTGGAGAAGACGAAGCCGGATCCGAACGTAGCGCAGATGGTCAAGACCGTGATGCTCCGGCTCTATACGCAGGAGTTCGAGGAGCTGAACTACTTCCACCCAGCGATCTCGCTGGCCCAGACCCTGATCGACGTATCGGATCCAGTGCACTACGTGCCCATGATCCTCCGCAATCCTTTGCCCGGGGCTGCGCCGAAGAGCATCTACCAGACCGAAGGGGTGAACCCGGATGGGACGGGCGACAGCTACACGCCGCCGCATGCGATTGAGGTGCAGGCGGTTGCCACGGGCTTGCCCCTGATGGAGCCGGTGATCCGCCCGATAGCGGAGATGTCCTGGTCGCAATCGACGCCTGTGACGATTCCGGCAGGGGGACTCACGGGAAACCTGGCGTCTGGCCTGGCGAGCGGCGTGCTCGCCCAGTGGCGCGCGTCAGAAGCGGCAGATGGGCACTTCGTGATCTTCGACATCCCTGCGGCCCAGAACCAGGCTGCCGGCTTTTGCAGGAACCTGGCCGATGACCCTGTGGGCAAGGTACCAGCGCCGTGAATTCGCCGATCCTGGCGCGCATGAGCGCGCTCGAATACCGGCATTCCGCTGCGGTCCAGGAACCAGGAACGATCGTGCCCTACTCGGCGATCGTGCACGGAGCCAGGGCCTGCGCCTCTGCACTTCTTGAGGGAAGAGACTCGCTTGCAGGCCAAAGAGTGGCGTTGCTCGCCTCGCCGGGGGCCGGCTTCGTGGAGGCGTTCTTCGGAATCCTCTATGCCGGAGGGTGCGCTGTGGTGCTCTCCACGCTTCACCCCCCTGCAGAAACGGCCTTCTTCTGCTCTGACGCACAGGTGGAGACGATTCTCGTGTCTGCGTCGTTGGCCGAGCGGGTCGCAGGCCTGGGACCGCGGATCCTCACGACAGACGAGGCTCGCAGACATGCCCCTGGCGCGCTTCCCTCTCCTCGAGCAGGGGATCCGGCCTTGCAGCTGTACACGAGCGGCACCACGGGCAAGCCGAAGGGGGCAGTGCTCACGCACGGCAACCTCGGCGTACAGCAGGAGCTTCTGGGGGAAGCGTGGGAAATGCGCCCTGACGACGTGCTCGTGCACGCGCTCCCGCTTCATCACATGCACGGGCTGTGCATTGCATTGCTCACGACCTTGGGCGCTGGGGCCTGCGCGCTCATGCTGCCCCAGTTCGAGGCGCGCTCCGTGTGGGAAAGCCTGGCCCGCGGCTCTGTGCTGATGGCCGTGCCTACGATGTACTCCAAGCTCCTGGCCGCGTTCGAGCAGGTGGACCCATCCACACGCGAACGCTGGGCCCAAAGCGCTCGCCAGCTTCGCCTTGCCACCAGCGGAAGCGCGGCGCTGCCTGTGTCTGTGGGCGAAAAGTGGCGCGCCCTGGCTGGAGCCTATCCTGTAGAACGCTTTGGCATGACCGAGCTCGGAGTCGGGGCAACCAACCCGATCCAGGGAGATCGCCGGCCCGGGACCGTGGGGCGTCCGCTTCGAACCGTGGACCTCAAGGTCGTGGATGACGAGATGTGGATCGCAGGGCCAAGCGTGTTTGCGGAGTATTATCGCAGACCCGAGGCAACCGCCGAGGCGTTCGTGGTGGAGGATGGCAAGCGCTGGTTCCGGACCGGCGACACGGTGGCCGTGGATCCGGACGGCTACGTCCGCATTCTGGGGCGCACGAGCGTGGATATCCTCAAGAGCGGGGGGTACAAGCTGTCTGCGCTAGAGATCGAAGAAGCGCTGCGGGAGTGCGCTGCTGTGGCTGAAGTGGCAGTGGTCGGGCTGCCTGACGAGGTCTACGGCGAGCGTGTGGTTGCATGCGTGGTTGCTCGCACAGGACAAGAAGCGCAGTGCAGCGAAGAGAGCTTGCGAGCGTTTGCCAGGGAGCGCCTTGCTCCCTACAAGGTTCCCCGCGCTGTCGTGATCATGGACGCACTGCCGCGCAACGCGATGGGCAAGGTGCTCAAGCGTGAGCTGGTGAGGAGAGTCGGGAGCGGCTCGTAGCTTGAGGCTGCTGCACAGGAGAGGCTACGGGCTCACCTGCGAGATCCGCTCAGTGCGTCGCATGGACGCCTTGGGGCGATCACTCCGCCGTCCCGGTAGGCCTCCGCGGCAGCCTTCGTGAATGGATAGTGCAGGACGTCTGCAATATCCAGCTCTGGGAAGCCGGCTTGAAGGACCGAAGCAAAGCAGGGTTGGATTCCCGTCACCGGCTGATCGACTGTCGAAGACAGAAGCACCGTGCGTCCGGTGCTGGTTGTGAGTTCGAGAAGCCAGATTTCCTCATCTGCAACCGCGCGCGTCGGATCGCGGAGCAGCGTGCGCAGTCCACCCGACTCCAGGCACTGCCCGATTCGCTCAAGGACAGAGGCCTGGACCGCTCTGGTTGACCTCGAAATCACGAGTGTGCGAGTCTCCGTCGTGCCGAAGCGGTCGCCAACGATGCAGCTTTCGGCCTCCGTGGCTACGACGGTCGCCGAAACTGCGTCCTGGGTGTCCGCTACCAGGCGCACCACGAAGAAGTGCCTTGTCATCGCAGGGACGAAGAGCACCCTCACGAAGGCGCGGCGCTCCTGGGCCAGACCGGGCTCTCCGAGATCCCGGAGCACCTGCCCATAAGACGCACCGAGAGCGGCTGGGAGCTCGGAGCCCGGGAAGTACTCACCTGATGCTGGAACTGGCGCATGCCCGCCGTTGGGTCTGCATCCACTGAGGCTTGCGAGCACCAGCAGGTGGAACGCCAAGCATGTGCGTTGGACGCGACGTCCCCGGAGCAGTACGCCGCTGGAACGGCTGAGCATCAGCATCTCCAGGTTGAGAGGGCCAACCGCGTCGGACAATAGCATGAGCCGCAAACGAACGCGATCGATAGGCATCGCCTTGCTGCTCCCGACGCAGGCGGGAGCGCGGTGAGGCGGTTGGAGCGGGCGGTGATGCTCGGTGGGCAGCACCGGCCAGTAGATGCTGCGGTTGAAATTCCAACCGGCCATTGCCCATCGCACGAAAGCGACGTGCTGCCAGAGCAGGTGACACCCGATTCCAACGCAAGCGATCGGCGCGCACCCTTCCCGCGTCGCCGCCCTGGGGCGCTGGGCTTGATCGCACGCATCTCGCCTGCCGTTCGCCGCATCGTCATCGCGAACGATTACGAACTTGCGTGTGCTGCGTTTCCATTCGCGCTTGGCTTCTCGGGGAGGAAGTGCTGTGCTATCCTCTTTCGCATGCGCCCCTCACTACTCTTCATCACTCCTCATCGCCGGTCTCGTCCTTGGATTGGGGTGTCCGAAGCCCAGTTCCAGGACGAGCGCGATGGTGCCTGATGAAGAGGACTTCGTCGCCGTTCCTCCCGGGGAAGAACGAGAGATGTCCCTGAACTGGCACGAGCAGCTCAAGCACGTGTGGCTTCCGACGCCAGGGGTCTACTGGCTCTGGGTGGTCCTTCGTCAGTGCCCGAGGCCTCTGCCGCCCGATGCCTGTCCAGATGCGGCGCGTTGCCGCTTGACCGCGTTCCACGGGATGTTCGCGTCCAATGCACTCCGCGTGGTGGTCCCCAAGTGAGCCGCTCGCCATGCCGCGCAGTGCTCGTCGCTGCAACGTGCGTCGCAGGGTGCGCCGGCATAGGCGTTAAGCATAATACTCTGCCATATCCGCGGACTGAGCGCGGCCGGGCGACCGCCACCGCATTCGCGGGGAAGTCTGCCTCTTGGCTGGATCCCCGACTGTGCCGTTCGGCGATCGCGGCCACCGTGGTCGTT
>JACRCQ010000051.1 GCA_016218915.1 Deltaproteobacteria bacterium | reverse complement strand
GGCGCTTCGCGCCCCGCCCCCTCCGGATCTGCCGCATCCCAAGGATGATCCAATGCGGCAGCCAGAGGGGGCCAGAGCGGGAACCGCTTCGATTTCCCTACCCCCTCCGCCGCCCGACCGCTTGGACTCCCCGGGTTTGCAACGATGAATCGGCGGGCGTGCGCAGGGGGTGCCGAGCGAAGCGAGGCGGGGGAGGTGATCAAAAAAGTTCGTCAACAGAGTATTGAGACGCCCTCGCAGGGGAGCGGGCGGTGATCGCAGATTCCACCCCGCTTCGCTAGCTTCTTCGACGTCGCGCCAGCAGCGCTGCGCCCACTCCCGCAGCCAAGAGCCACCAGCCGCTGCGATCCTTCTCCGGCCGCATGCGACATCCGCACGAACCGTCGTCGCTCGCTTCGGGTTGTGGAACAACGGGCTCGCCTGCCTCAGCCGCTGCATCCTGCCCGATCGCCTGATCCGCGCCTGCGTCCTGGCCGCCGCTCTCCACGGGCAAAGCGTCCGGCGTAGCGTCCGGCGTCGCGTCCACTGCGCCGTCGGTGGATGCTTCCGGCTGCGCGTCCGGACCTGCATCCTGCCCGCCCGCGCAACCTGACGTGTCGAGCCGGCACGTGTCCGGATCGCACTTCAGATCGCCTGAGGTCATCCCGATCGACGCGCACGTCTTGCCGTCCAGGTTCTGCCCGTCGCATTCCTCGAACAGCACCTTCTGCAGCTTGCCATCTCCGCAGGCGGACGCGATCTGCATGGTCGTGCAGTGCACGGCTCCGCCTTGGGCCACGATCTGCGAGGAATCAATCCCGGTCACCGTGTACGACGACCCGAGAACCGACTTGTAGACGTCGAGCGCAGCTTGATCGCGCGAGTTGCCGTAGGTCGGAACCAGGACGACCTTGTTGACGATCACCGAGTTCGTATAGGTCTTGTAGACCCAGCCGTTGCCCAGCGAGGGGATGACCACACGGTGCACCACGAACGGGTCGCCGTTGCCGTTGGTCGAGGCCTGCAGCGTGTCCAGGTTCTGCTGGATGAGCGCGTCGACCTCCAAGTCCTGGTTCGTGACGTGCGGCGTCTCGATGACCAGCATGTCCGTCGGCGTCAGCAGCTTGGAGTACATGTCCACGTGCCCCGTGCTGTTGTGCGGCACCGGGGTCAGCCAGATGACCTTCTTGCACCCCAGATACGTCGCCAGGATCGGCTCGACCTTGGCAATCGTGTCCGCCTGCGTATTGCCCTTCTTCGCGTTGTCCGACGGGATGTCGTTGGACAGGATGCACGTCCCCTTGCCGTCGGTCTGGAAGTTCCCCCCCTCCATGTAGAGCTTCACGTCGTCCGGCGGATTGTGATCCGCACCCTCCAGCCCGTAGCGGTTGATGCCAGCTTGCCCCGCAAGGAACGCGGTCACCGCGTCGTCCTTGGCTCGAGTGTCGTAGTAGTGCAGGTCTCCAAACGCCAGATTCCCCGGCTTGCCCGCTTCGTAGAGGCTGATCGGCCCGAAGTCGCGCGCCCACTTCGCGTTCAATCCGTCCGGCGGCCTGACCACGTGGATGCGGCTCATGTCGAGCCCTTCGCCGGAGAGATACGCCTCGTAGTTGGCCTCAGATTGGCTGGTCAACACGATCGCGCCCGCACCTTGCGCCACCGTGCCCCCCTTGAGCATCGCGAGCATCATGCCCACTTCGCTGTTGTCCCAGTCGCCTTCAGTCACCATGAACGCAGACATCTTTTCGAACTCCGCAGGCACCGTGTACCCGGTCGGCGGAGGTCCCGGCACAATCGGCAGGTTCCACGGGTGAGGCGCTGACCGCGGAATCGACGCAGCGCGCTCGGCCGCGGTTTCCCACGCCGGGAGCGCTCCAGGCCGAATCTGCGACTCCTGAAGAGCTTGAACCGGATCGCCTGCCTGCGCGATCGACGGAGAGACAACGACAGCGAGGAGCGAGACGACTGCGGCGTGCGCGGCGCTGCGCAAAGGATGAATGCTCATGGATGAGTGGATCCTAGCGAATCGGTCGCTCGCGCACACGCGGATCCGCTCGAACGAGATCCTTTCAACCACCCGCAGTGCGGTGCTGGCTAACGAATCTTCCGCTTTCTGGAAAAGAATGCGCCAAGGGCCAGCAGAAGTGCCAGTGCACCACCTCGCGCATTGCTGCGTCCCGTCGCGCAGCCACCTCCGCCCATGGCCTCTTCTGGTGGAGGTTGCGGCTGCCCCGCGTCGCCGCTGCTAGCGCCTGTCCCGCCGGCGCCGCTGCTAGCGCCTGTCCCACCGACGCCGCCGTCCTGGCATAGGATGTAGGTGACATCATACTCGACCCGACGCAGGTCCTGCGGATTGGGCTCGACGCTCAGCTCTATGTCCTTGGTGAGCTGCCCAGGATAGAAGATCACGTCCAGCTCTGTGAGCCGGTCACCTTCTGCCACCACGGGGTTGGCTCCCTGGGTCAGCTTCCCAATCGCGGCGTGGTTCGCAACGTCAGCAGGGGACACCGCACCCGAATAGCGGAGCGTTGGGTAGACATCCTGCGTGTTCACCGTCTGCTGCGCGTCTGCGATCACGAACAGCCGCCAAGCGAACGACTGGTAGTTGGTCGGATCGCTGGCTGCCGCAATGCGCGCCGGGATCACGAGCTTCTGCGATGCAAACGAAAGCATGATCGGGCCCAGGTCCCCGCAAATCCTCTTTCCAGCCGGTGGGTCTTGCGTGTCGGCCGTGATCTTGAACGCCACGAAGTACCAGCCCGAGTCGACGTAGTGCTGGAACTGCGGGACCGCTGCTGGATCGTACGGATACTTGTTCGCGTCGAGCCAGTCGGTGAATGCCTTGGTCTCGGTTGCCTGAAGCAGCGTCCAGTCGAAGATGCCGACCTTGCCTTTGTCGATCACCTCGACTCCGCCGTCTGCGCCGTTGTAGCCGGCGTCCATCGATTGGGAGCCGCCGCCAGACCCCTTGTTGATGCAATCCGTCCTCTTTTCGATCGTCGGCCTGGTGACGTCTTCGAGCTCGGCGACGAGCGTGGGCTCGCCGAGATGCGGGTTGGACGAGAGCGTTGCCGGCACCGGCAGGATCATCCCGAAGGACGCAGATTGTCCGCAGAAGTGCGGCGAGAAGAAGTAGGTCTCCACGCCGTTCTTGTGGGCCACGAAGATCTTCTGATCGGTGTTGATCGTAAGTCCCATGCCCCAGCCACCGCCGCACGGCAGTGCCGCCGGAGCCCACAGGCAAGCTGCGCCAGCGAATGCGAGTGCTGTCATCCATCTACGCATGGCTCACCTCCCCTCCGGGTACGCGCAACGGAATCCGATGTTGTAGCCCCAGGTGGAAGGGAGCTCCGCTTTGCGACACGACACGCGAAGCGTGCTGCTGCCGCTCAGCCAGCACCCGCCTCGCATCACCTTGAGCGTGCCGGTCGCTGGTCCGCTCGGATCATCCGACGGACTCTTCTGGTACCAGTCCGCGTCGTACCAGTCCGCTACCCACTCCCAGACGTTGCCTGCCATGTCCAGGGCGCCATACGGGCTTGCGCCCAGCAATCGGCGCCCCACCCGATCCGTGTCGCCCGCGCAGCTGCCAGGCCCTCCCATGTTCGCGCGGCGGCAGTCCGCAGCTTCGTCGCCCCATGGGAAAGTCCGCACCGAGGAATCTGGTCCGCGCGCAGTCTTCTCCCACTCGGCCTCCGAAGGCAGACGTCCTCCGGCATTCCGACAGAACTGGTCCGCCTGCTGCCAGTTGACGAACACCACGGGATAGTCGAGGAAGCGCGGGTTCTCGTAGTAGTCAGGGCGTAGATTCGAAGAGAGCAGCGCTGGCTGCCTGCAAGCGCCTGCTTGCACGCATTGCTGGTACCTTCGGTTGGTCACCTCCTGACGATCGATCTTGAAAGCCTTGAGCTGGACCGCGTGCAGCGGGTGCTCGTCATCAGCACCCACTGTGGCCGGGCTCCCCATCAAGAAGGAACCAGCGTCGACCTTGACCGGCGCTGGATCGATGGAAGGCTCGGAACACCCTGCATTGTCGTCGACCAGCGCATTGCAGTCGTCGTCGCGGAAGTTGCAGGTCTCGACCTGTCCCGGGTGAATCGTGGAGTCGAGGTCGTTGCAGTCAGGGCCGCGCGCGCATCCCAGCCCGAAGCCGTCACCATCTCGGTCCTGGCAGGTGGCAGGGTTGGCTGGCGGAGCGCTACCGGCCTGGGCAACCGGTGGAGGGCGCAGTGCCAGCACTCCAAGGACCCCCAGTCCGGCAAGGATGAACGATCCGACACAGATTGGCACTAAGTGGCGCATGCCTGCCCTCCTCCGTTTGTTTGGAGGGGAGGCAGGCAACATATGTGCCGACCAGTTGGCTCAACCGGGCTCAGCGTGGGTCGAAGACGTGCCAGGGCACGTCTCGGCGCCGCGATGCACCGGGTGGCTACCGGCTCAAGGCCCGACTCGTCGCAGGATCTCGTCGCGCAGGCTCCCGATCCGGTCTTCGAGCCCTGCGACCAGCCGGTCTGCCGGGGTCTGCCCGTGCGCCAAGAGCGGCGCGATCTCGTCAAGGTACTTCGTCTCGTCCTCGCCCGTCGACTCGCTCCGCCGCGCGCGCCGCACCAGCCCGTCCCGCGCAACGGTCATCACCTGCTCCGCAGCGTGCGCCAGCGTCTTGCCCAGGAACGGCGTGCTGAGCCCCTGCATGATCGCGTCGCCTCGCACCCGCTCCATTCGCTCGAATGACCAGTCCGCGGTGAGCCGCTCAGCCTGCTCGAGGGCCAGGTCGTCGTAGACGATGCCGGTCCACAGCGCAGGCAGTGCGCACATCACTTCGAAGGGCTGCGCATCGGCTCCCCGCATCTCCAGCGTGTTCTTCAGCCTGACCTCGGGGAAGAGCGTGTTGAGGTGCGTGGTCCAATCCGACATCGTGGCCCGCGTTCCCTGGAACCCGTCGCTCAAGTAGCTGCGAAAGGTCTGCCCGGTGTTGCGCACGATCTGGCCCGGTCGCTTCACGAGGAACATCGGTACGTCGAGCGCCCATTCGATGTAGTCGCGGATCGTGGTGCGCGGATCCCACATCTTTGGCAGCAGACCCTGTCGGTCCGGGTCCACGTGGTGCCAGACGAGCTGACGGAGGCTTCGGCCGCCGAACACGTGCCCTTCGACAAAGGGCGAGTTGGCGAACATGGCAGCGACGACGGGGGACAATCGCAGCGAGACGCGCAGCTTGCGCAGCGCATCCTGCTCGTCGGAGTAGTCGAAGTTGACCTGCACCGTCCCGGTGCGTCTCATCATGTCGTGGGCGTGCTTGCCCCGCGTGGCGAGATACTCGCGCATCACGCCGTAGCGGAGCTTGGGAACCCAGTCGAGCTCCTCCTGGTGCGCGAGTGGATGAAAGCCGATGCTCATCCACTGAATCCCCATGCATTCGGACAGGCGGCCGAGCTCGCTCAGGTGCAGCCGGGTCTCCTCGTGAACGTGGTGGATGTCCGGATGCGGCGCCCCTGACAGCTCGACCTGTCCGCCAGGCTCGAGCGTGATCTGGCTTCGCCCGCGGTTCAGCAGGATCACCGGTCCACCCGGCACTTCGCTCTCCGGTGACCAGCCGAACCGGTTCTCGAGGATGTCGAGCACTTCGGTCACGCCGCCAGCGCCTGCGTAGCGCAGAGGCTCGCCGTTGATCTCTCTCACACCGAAGCGCTCGCTCTCGACGCCGATGGCCCACTTCGCGGCAGGCTTGAACGACTTGCGGAACGGCTCGAACAACTCTTCGTACGTCAACGCGCGCTCGTTGTCCGCGCCAGCAGCTCGCTTGTCGGGTGGTTGAACCATGTGCGGTGCTTGATCCAGCATGAGTTGTTCAGCATTCCCCGTGCGCAGGCAACATGTGTCCTCTCGAAGCGAACGGCAATCCCAAGTCCACGGCCAGCGAGTCGTTGAAGGGGCAGGGCACCCAAAGGTCCGATGCTCGACGTCGCGCGCTCGATGCGTCCACATACGGCAATCTCGGGGATCGAGAAACTTCGGCGCGCTCGTCCCGCATTGTCCCTCCTGCCGAACTGCGCTGCAGAAAGGCTCGGGACGGCGCGGTTGCCGCAGGCGACCTCCGGTTGCCGGGCTGCACACAGCTGGGGGGTTGAACTGCGGTCGTTGCCGTGGAACAAGGGCGAGCGAGCAGGGCCAGTGCGGCTTCGACGGTTCGAGGCTGGACTCGGCTGGCTGCGCGAGGCGACACGATGCAGTTCCCACACTTCTTCGTACCCCGTGCCGGGGGCGGCCTGCTAATCGCCGCAGTGGCCATCTTCCACATCATGATCGCCCACTTCGCAGTGGGCACCGGCCTGTTCAACGCAGTATCCGAGACGGTCGCACGGCGTCGCGGAGACACGGCTCTGCGGGAGTTCCTGCGAACGCACACGCGCTTCCTCATCCTCCTTTCGTTCGTGGCAGGCGCGGTGAGCGGCGTGGGCATCTGGCTGACCACCGCGATCGTGTCACCCAGCGCGATTTCCACGCTGATCCACCAGTTCATGTGGGGATGGGCCACCGAGTGGGTCTTCTTCATCGTCGAGATCGCTGCCGGCTACGTCTACTACTACGGCTGGGATCGCCTCGATCCGCGCACCCACGAGATCGTCGGCTGGATCTACGCAGCCAGCGCCTGGCTGAGCCTGTTCGTCATCAACGGCATCCTCACCTTCATGCTCACGCCTGGCGCTTGGCTCAGCGAGCACGACTTCTGGCTCGGATTCTTCAATCCCACCATGCTGCCGTCGCTGCTCATCCGCACCGTGTCCTGCGTGAGCCTTGCCGCCATCTTCGCCGTCATCATCGCCTCGGTCGACAAGAAGCTCGATCGCGACGAGCGGGGGCGGATCGTCCGCTACGCGGGCCTGTGGCTCATGAGCATGGTTCTGATGCTGCCGCTTTCGCTCTGGTACTTCGTCATGGTCCCGGCGAAGTCGCGCGACCTGGTCTTCGGCGGCGCGGTTCCCATGACCATGTTCTTCGTGTTCGGGCTGATCGCTTCCACGATCCTCGGCCTCTACGCCTGGTTCGGCGTGGTCCGTCGCTCCCACGACGTCAACCTGCCCACCGCGCTGACCATGCTCGCGGTCTCGGCCATCGCGACCGGATCCCTGGAGTTCGTGCGCGAGGGAATCCGCAAACCCTTCGTGATCTCGGGCTACATGTACTCGAACTCGATCCTCAAGACCGACGTACCGGAGCTCAACCGCACCGGGATTCTGGCCAAAGCTCGCTGGGTCGTTCCGCAGGGAGCTGACCCGCGCACCGCCACACCGCAGGATCGCGGCCGCTGGGTGTTCGATGCCGAGTGCGCCCAGTGCCACACGATGGACGGCTTCAACGCGATGCGGCCGTTGGTCAAGGGATGGAGCCGCCCGCTGATCGACATGTCGCTCAGCCGGCTCGACGAGATGAAGTACTTCATGCCGCCGTTCGTGGGCAGCGACGCGGAGCGACGCGACCTGGGCGTCTATCTCGACATGCTCGACGGCGTGGAGAACGTGCCCCCACGCCCGGAGAGTCCCCCGCAAAAGGAGCCGCCGCAGAGAAGGAGGCAGCCATGAACCCGTCGTTCATCCCGGCCGCCGATCCCCTCGGCATCCCCGCTCCGGCTGAGCTGCTTCAGGTGCTGCTGATCGCCACGTTCGCGATCCACTTCGCGTTCCTGGGTGCAGCCCTGGGCGGCGCTTTGCTTGTCACCCTCACCGGCCTGATCGGGCGCGGCAACAGCCTTGGACGCGCGGCGATCGCTGCCCGCATCCTGGCCCGTCCCCTTCCCGTGGTGATCTCGTTCGCCATCACCAGCGGCGTCGCCCCGCTGCTCTTCGTCCAGGTCCTGTACGGAAGCTTCTTCTACACCTCCAACGTGCTGATGGGCTTCCGCTGGCTCGCCCTTCTCCTGCTGCTGCTGGTGGGATTCTACGGCTCGTACTACATGGCTTCGCGCTTCAAGACCCGAGGCATGAAGCCGGGCCAGCGAATCCTGGTCGCCGCACTGGTCGCACTCGCATTCGGCGCGATCGCGCTGACGCTCGTGACCAATCACTTGCTGTCCGTGCATCCATCCGAGTGGCGCGACGTGCAGGCGGGCACCATGAGCGCCTACTCGCTCCCCACGCTCTGGCCTCGATGGGCGCACGCCCTGGTCGGAACCGGCGTGATGGGCTCCATGCTGCTCGCGCACATGAGCTTGCGCAGGGCCGCGTGCGCAGATGAGCGCGCGATGTCCGTGGCCCGTGTGGGCCTCGTGCTCGCTGGCCTGTTCGGCACCGCCCAGATCCTGGCCGGCGCGCACTACCTGTTCGCGCTGCCCGAGGGATTCCGCGTCCTGCTCCTGTCGCTGCAGCACCCTGCTGCGATCGCGTGGGGCGTGGCTGCGTTCTGCGCGGTCCTGGGCAGCTTGCTGGCGCTGGTCGCAAGCAGCGCCTCTTCCCCGCGTCCCCTTGCCTGGATCTCCACCGTGCTCTTCTCGCTGACCCTGGTCGGCATGGCCTGGGGACGCGAGCAATTGAGGCTGTTCCACATCGAGAGCCTCATCCCGGCCGATGCATGGACGCACCAGCCGCAGGTATCGCCGATCGTGCTGTTCGGCGTGTCCACGGTCGCCGGCATCGCAGCGCTGGTGTGGATGATCCGCGTCTACATGCGCTCCGCTCCCCCCGCGCACGACTGAAGCTTCAGGCCCTGATCAGCCAGGACGCGTCGAGTCGATCGTCGCCTTGGTCCGCGCTGCGCCTTCGCGGGTCTCGATCCGGGCGCCGCGCATCAGCGACACGACCTCCGGGGCGCGCTTGGGCAGCTGTGCCATCCGCATGAAGTCCGGGTCCGCCGCATCGAGCTCCGTGCACCATCGCAGCACCGCATCGATCAAGCGCGTCGGATCCGGATGCAGCGGGTGAGGGGACAGAAGCTCCGAGGTCTCGATCTCGTCGATCTCGAATTGCTGGGTCGCCGGATCGCTGCGCAGCACGAACGACGAATCGATGCTGATGGCCAGCGCGAGCCTGACCTCGGCCGCGTTGGACGCACGGACGATATTGGCGAGCATCGGCTCGATCTCCGCATCGAGCCAGCCGTCCGGGTCCACCTGCATCAACGCGCGGACCTTGCGCGTCGCGGGGTCGACTGCGTACACGGTTTGCACGGGCGTGGACATGATCGCCTTGGCCAGATTCCTTTCGGATCGCGCAGGGGCGCGACTTCAGCCCGATATAGGGGATCGTCCGCCCCTTGACCATACCTCTTGACCATACCTGTCGAGGGCGGAGCTCGGATTGCGGCGATCGGCGGTAGGCAGGAGCAGATCGGGCGAGCCAGGATTTGCGGCCGATTCTCGGAGCACCAAGGGGGGCGGGACGACGGCGCTTGCGCGAGGGTCTTCGGGCCGCTAGGTTATCCGCCCCTTTTGGGTTCCCCTCAGGAGCACCTGCAATGGCCCGAGTAACCGTAGAAGATTGCCTCGAACGCGAAGAGAACCGTTTCGCGCTCGTCATCCTCGCCGCAGCCCGCACCCGCCAGCTCATGAAGGGAGCGGGAGCCCTGGTCAAAGCCAAGAACAAGGCTGCCGTGGTGAGTCTGCGCGAAATCGCCGCCGGACGGGTTCACTTCAACCGTCCGAGCAACGAGGTCGTCGACGAATGGCTCGGCACCCAGCCGGGCGCTCACTCCAGCTTCAACACCTGAGCGAGCCAGACAGGTCGGGTCCGGTCGAAACCCTGAGTGGACTTCGCCCAAGCACCAGCCATCATGCGATTCGGAACGCGCAACGACTCGCTGCTCGCGGAAGGCGCGCGCGCCCACTACCGCGAGCCGCTGTACTACACCAAGAACTACAAGAGCCGCACCGCTGACGTCGCGTTCTACCGCGATCTGGCTGCCCGCTCCGGCGGACCGGTGCTCGAGTACGGCTGCGGCAACGGCCGCATCACCATCCCGATCGCCCAGCAGGGCGTCGAGATCGTGGGCATGGACCACGCCAAGGAGATGCTCGCCAGCTTTGCGGAGCGGCTCAAGAAGCTTCCTGAAGACGTCCGCGATCGAATCACGCTCGTACGCGGCGACATGCGCAAGAAGCGTATCCGCAAGCGGTTCAAGCTCGTGCTGTGCACCTTCAACTCCCTGCTTCACCTCTACGATCGAGCCGACATCGAAGGCTTCCTTGCGTGCGTGCGCTCCCACCTGCAGCCCGGGGGGCGCCTGGTGTTCGACGTGTCGATGCCGAGCGCGTCCGAGCTTGCGCGCGATCCGAACCGGGGATTCCGGGTACCTCCGATGCGCTATCCGGCCACGGGCGAGCTGGTCCGCTACGCCGAGTACTTCGACTACGATGCTGCGCGTCAGATCCTGTACGTGACGATGAAGTTCGAGCCGGTCGACGCCCCGGAGCGCGCCTGGACAACCCTGCTCGCCCACCGTCAGTACCATCCCAAGGAGCTCGAGGCGCTGCTGCACTACAACGGGTTCGAGGTCGAGAGCGTCACCTCGGACTTCGACAAGACCCCGCTCGACCGCTACACCGACTCTGCCGTCTGGACCGCCAGGCTTGGGCGCAAGGGTGCGCGCAGCTGATCCGCGGTATTCCCGCCATCCCCCGTTGACTTCCGACATCCAAGCCTGGAAACTCCGCCATGCGCGAAGTCCTGCACCCTTGACGCTCCTGGGGTGCCGGCCCTGTCCAGCAGCTCCATCGACCCGGCGGATCCATGCGCAGCTTCGTTCGTATCGCCCTGTTGGTTTCTGCGGCTCTTGCCGCGACGGCGCCCATGGCTGCGGCTGCCCCCACGCCCGCTGAGATCGAAACCGCGCGAAAGCTGTTCGCAGACGCGGAGAAGGACGAGCGCGACTCCAGATGGGATCAGGCGCTTCGCAAGCTCAACGGCGTGGCTGCGATCAAGGAGACCGCAGGCGTGCGCTTCCACATCGGCAATTGCCTGGAGCACCTCGGGCGGCTCGTGGAGGCGCTCGACAGCTTCCAGAAGGCCCAGTCGCTCGCAGGAGACAGCCGCGCCGTCGACGTGCTGCAATCGGTCGCGCCTCGCATCGAGCAGCTCCGCGTACGCATCCCTACGCTCACCCTGCGCGTTCCTGCGAGCGAGCAGGACGCCGTGGTCCGTCTCGACGGCAAGGTCCTGGAGCGCGGGCTCGTCGGCACGCCGGTGGGGCTGGACCCTGGAACGCATCTGATTGTCATCGAGTTCTCTGGCGCTGCTCCCATCGTCAAGCAGCTCGTGCTCGTCGAAAGCCGTCCGGAAACGGTCGAGTTCTCGCGCATCGCCCCAAAGCCCGCAGCATCGTCGGCTCCTTCGTCGGCCGCGCCGATCCAGGACCAGCCGCCCGAATCGGCGCGCTCCTCCCCCAAGGTTCCGGTCGGCGCGTGGATCAGCTTCGGCGCTGGCGTCGCGCTCGCTGCAGGTGGCTACTTCGCATTCCGCCACGCGGGCTCGGTCGCCGATGACTCGGAAGTCGCCTGCGCTCAGAGCGTGGCCTGCGATCCGGAGCGGGCCAGCGTGGTCCGCAAGTACGATGCGATCGCTCTGGGGTTGTGGTCCGGGGCAGCTGCAGCCATCGGGACAGGCATCGTGCTCACGCTCACGTCCAAGCCGTCGTCGGCGGCGCCAACGGTCGCCATCCAGCCTGGAGGCTTGAGCTTCAGGGGGGCGTTCTGATGCGCGCCCGCCTTCTGCTGCCGTTGATCGCTGCGATGACCCTGGCCGGCTGCTCCTCGGATCTGTTCCACTCGACGAGCTGGCAGAACCTGTGCGAGCTGGATCCGGCCAATCCAGGATGTGAATCGCCGATGGACGCCGGTCCGGATGCGGAGCAGGACGCTGGTGACGAGGGAGTCGACGGGGGCGGCCACGAATCCGGCCCCGATGCAAGCGATGGTGGCGCCGACGTGCAGGATTCCCAGCCGTCGGGCTGACCCCCTGCGCGCCGCAAGTCATCGCATTGACGGTAGTTCCCCCACTTCCATTGCCGGATGATCACGCGGTGTCGGCTGCGTTTGACACTGGTTGCGCTCGATCGATATCCTGCACCGCCCCTGCCCGCACCAGCAGGTGCTCGCAGCTTCCTGTGCACCGGAGCCAGTGGATGTCCACCAAGGTCCTCGTATTCGAGAGTGACAAAGCTTTCGCCAATGAGCTCGTCTTCGAACTCGGACGCCTCGATTGCGAGGTGAGAGTGGTCGACGACGGCAACGTCGGTCTTCAGATGGCGGCCCAGGATCGTCCGGATCTCATCCTCCTCTCCATCGAGCTGCCGCGCATGAATGGCTTCTCCGTGTGCAACAAGCTCAAGAAGGATCCGCTGCTCAAGGACGTGCCCCTGATCATCATGTCCTCGGAGTCGAGCGACGAGACCTTCGAGCAGCACCGCAAGCTCCGCACCCGCGCCGAAGACTATGTCCACAAGCCCATCGCTTTCGCTGATCTGCTCGACCGCATCCGTCCCCTGGTCGACATCGGCTCCGGCGAGCACGTCGAGGAGATCGAAGACGCGATCGTGATCGACGAGGAAATCGGCTTCGAGGGCGGCGACGCGCAAGGCGCAGAGCCTGAGGAATCCAGGACCGTGATGATGGACCGCTACGACACGGTCCCGCCGAGCCACCATCCGGATCCGATGTCCGGTGTCGATCCGGATGTCGAGAAGTTCGCTGACGACGCCTTTGATCGGCTGATGGATGGCGGGGCTCCGGACGAGCCCGCACCTGCGGCCGCGCCTGCGCCTCCGCCCGAAGCCCCTCGGCAACCTGCAAGGGCTCCCGCGCAATCCGCGCGCCCTGCTGCACGCTCGGCGCGTCCAGCTCCCGCCGCAGCGCCCGCTGCTGCCGGCGACTCGGCCCAGGTCGAGCAGCTACGCTCCGAGGTCGAGCGCTACCGGGACGAGGTCGTCCGGCTCGAGAGGGAGCTGTCCACGACGCGCTCCGAGGCCGAGCAGTACCACGAGGAAGCCAACCGGGTCGCCGAGACCAGCGCAGAGATCGAGCGCCTCCAGAAGACCATCGAGGAGCTCAAGGCCAAGGGCGGAGGCC
Source organism: Deltaproteobacteria bacterium (assembly GCA_016218915.1). GTDB lineage: Bacteria > Myxococcota_A > Polyangia > Polyangiales > Polyangiaceae > JACRCQ01. The sequence continues at coordinate 273,864 of JACRCQ010000051.1, read as the reverse complement.
CAGCCCGCGGCGGCGGCGTATCGAGCCGCGAATTCCTCGACCTGCGCGAGGCTCTCAACAAGAAGGACAAGGAGATCCTTTCGCTGCGCGAGCAGCTCTCGCACAAGGACAAGGATGTCATCGACGCGCGCGACGCCAGCCTCGCCCTCGAGCGGGAGAAGGCTGATCAGACCGACAAGATCCTCGCCTTGGATCGTGAGCTGGAGGACGCCAAGGCTGCGGCTGAGGCCGGGCAGGCAGAGCTCAAGAAGAAGACCGACGAGATCGCTGCGCTCGCCAAGTCCCATGCCGCCGAGATCTCCGCGCGCGACGCCAAGGCCGCGGCGGATGCCGCTGCCCACGCCGAAGCACTTGCAGCGGCCGAGCAGGCGAAGAGCCAGGCGCTCGCGGAGCTCAAGTCGACCCTGACCACGCGTCACGACGAGGCCCTCGCAGAGCTTCGCGACCAGCTCGAAGCCGACAAGCAGAAGGCCCTGGCCAGCGCGAGCGAGCAGGCGGCGGCCGCGCTCGCGTCGCGGGAGGCAGAGCTCAGCGCAGCGCACCAGACGAAGCTCAGCGAGCTGGAGACCGCGCACGCCCAGAAGCTCTCCGGCCTCGATTCGTCGCATGCGAGCAGGGTCGCGGAGCTCGAAGCCGCTGCCGCCCAGAAGCTCTCCGAGGCCGAGACAGCCCATGCGCAGAAGGTCGCGCAGCTCGAAGCCGCTGCCGCACAGAAGCTCACCGAGCTCGAAGCGTCAGCCGCGCAAAAGCTCGCGGAGCTCGAAGCTTCCCATGCGCAGAAGACCCAAGGGATCGAGCAGGCGCACGCCCACCAGCTCTCCGAGCTCGAGGCCGCGCACGCCGGCAAGCTCAAGAAGGTGGAGCAGGAGCGCGACGAGCGCATCGCGAGCCTGGAATCCACGCACGCCGACAAGGTCCGAGCGCTCGAAGAAGAGCGCGACCAGCGCATCGCGAGCCTCGAGTCGAGCCATGCCGACAAGGTCCGATCGCTCGAAGAAGAGCGCGACCAGCGCATCGCGAGCCTCGAGTCGACGCATGCCGACAAGATCAAGTCCCTCGAATCCGACGCCGAGAAGCGCGCTGCAGGCCTGCAGTCCGCGAATGCAGAGCGGATCGCCTCCCTGGAGCAGGAGCGCGATGCCCTCAAGGACGATCTCGGAGGAAAGCTCAGCGCGCTCGAAGCCGAGCTCGCCTCCACCCGCGAGCGGCTCGCCTCTGCCGAGAAAGCCAAGAGCGATTCGGAAAGCGAGCTGGGCGGGCGTATCACCTCGCTCGAAGCCGACCTGTCGGCCGCGCGTCAGACGCTCGCATCCACCGAGGAGGCGAAGCAGAAGGGCGAAGCCGAACGCGACAGCAGAATCAGCGCGCTGGAGGGAGATAAGGCTGCGCTCACCACCGAGCGCGACTCACTTGCGCGCGACAAGTCCTCCCTGTCCTCGGAGCTCACGCACGCGCAGGAACGCCTCGCAAGCCTGGAATCCTCGCTGAGCGAAACCTCGGGCAAGCTCCAGCAGACCGAGGCGCAGCTCGCGGCCCAGACAGCCGCGGCTCGCAAGGCGCACGACAAGTGGGACCAGGATCGCTCAAGCCTCGAGCGGGCAAAAGATGCCCTCGCCGCTGCCCTGCTTCAGATCGAAGAAGCAGAGTCCCGTCCGATCGAATAGCCCGCTGCGGTCGCTCCGCTCAGGCCAGCCCCGCACGCTTTTGCAGGGTGCGCGCCTGCTCGCCCGCGGTCGCGCGAAGACGCGCGAGATCCACGCCCACAAGCTCGCCCTGCTTCACCACCACGCGCCCGTCGACCATCACGTACCGGACGTCCGAGCACCTCGTGGCGTGCACCAGCGTCTCCACGATGTCGAGCGTCGGCTGCTGATGCACCCCGTCGAGCGATACCACCACCAGATCGGCACGCTTCCCTGCCTCGATGGAGCCGATCTGCTCCTCGAGCCCCAGCACCGCCGCGCCGCTCGACGTGCAGAACCGGAGCACGTCGGCAGCCGGCAGGCTCGCAGGCCCGCTCCGCAACTTGGCGATCAGGCTCGCGTGCCGCATCTCCGACCATGCATCGAGATTGTTGTTGCACGGAGCGCCGTCCGCACCGATCCCGACCACCAGACCCGCGCGGAGCATCTCCGGCACCGGGGCGATCCCCGAGCCGAGCTTCATGTTCGAGCTCGGGCAGTGCACGATGCGCGACCCCTGCCGGGCGACCTCCTGCAGCTGGTCGGCGCCGAGCTGGACCATGTGGACCAGCACGGCCCTCGGGCCGCTGAATCCCCACGACGCCAGCACCTGGTAGTCGTCGCGACCGTAGGCCGCCCGCACCGCTGCCCGCTCCTCCGCGTGCTCCGAAGCGTGAGTGTGCATCAGCAAGCCGTGCTCCCCAGCGCGCTCCGCAACCCCGCGCACAAGCGCCTCGGTGCAGCTCAGCACGAAGCGCGGCGCATACGCATAGCGGAGCCTTCCGCCCGCTGCCCCATGCCAGCACGTGCGCAAGCGATCGCTCTGCCCAAGGCTGTCGGCGGTCGACTCGCGCAGACGCTGCGGGACCTGATCGCCCGCATCCATCATCGCCTTGCCGCCGGTCGCGCGGATGCCCAGCCGCTCGCAGACCTCGAACACGACGTCGTGGTCATGGGTCGTTCCCATGTCCAGGATGCAGGTCGTGCCCCCGAGCAGGAGCTCCGCGACTCCGAGCTCGGCGCTCGCACGCAGGCTCGCCTCGTCGTGCGCCGCCTCCAGCGGCCACACCCGCTTCTGCAGCCATGCGAGCAGCGGCAGCTCTTCCGCCATGCCCCGCATCAACGTCTGGCACAGGTGCACGTGCGATTGCACGAGCCCGGGCATGACTGCCAGCCCGCTGATGTCGATCACCTCGCCATCCGCGTCAGCGGCAGTTGCCGCGGACGGTCCGACTGCCACGATCGCGCCTTCGCGCACCACCACATCGCCCTGCACCAGCGTCTGGGCGGAATCGCAAGCCACGATCCAGCCGCCGCGAAAGGTCAGGCTGCTCAGGGCGTCCCTCCAGGGTTGCCCCGCAGCATGTGCGGACGGAACGGATCCGCGAGCAGCTTGGACAGCGACGTCGTGCGCGCCATCGAGCCTGCCTGCGCAGAGGCGAGGTGCACCGGAACGTCGTCGGCGAACTCGGCCAGCACCTGGCGGCACATGCCGCAAGGGGGGCCGGGCACCGGCCCATCAGTCACGATGGCGATTGCGCGGATCGTGCGCTCCCCGTCGGCGATCATCGCTGCGATCGCGGAGCGCTCCGCGCACAGCGCGAGGCCGTAGGAAGCGTTCTCCACGTTGCAGCCGACGTAGACCTTGCCTGAGCCGCTGAGCAGCGCAGCTCCGACCTGATACTGGGAGTACGGTGCGTAGGCGTGCTCACGGACCTCTCGCGCAGCGGCGACGAGGCTGTTCCAGTCGATTGCGGGCATGGTGCTCACTTTGCCACCTCCACCGCCGACAGCCGCACCCAACGCGACAGCAGCCGCACGAACGCGTCGCGGGTGAGCCGGGCAATCTGCTCGACTTCCTTGTGGTTGAGAGGCGTCAGGGAGATCCCTGCTGCCAGGTTGGTGATGCACGAGATCGCAGCGGTTCTCACCTTCATGTGACGCAGGGCGATCACCTCCGGGACCGTGCTCATGCCCACTGCATCGGCTCCGATGGCGCGCGCCATCCGGATCTCGGCAGGAGTCTCGTAGCTCGGGCCGAGGTTTGCCTGGTAGACGCCTTCCTTGAGTGCGACGCCGACCTCGAGCGCAGCCTTGCGCGCCGCATCGCACAGACCTGGATCATAGGCTTGCGACATGTCCGGGAACCGCTCGCCCATGGAATCGATGTTCGGTCCCATCAGCGGGCTGCGTCCAGTCAGGTTGATGTGATCCACGATCAGCATGAGATCGCCGGGGCGCATCGAGGCGTGGACGCCGCCGGCCGCGTTGGTGAGGAGGACGGCTTTGCAGCCGAGCTTGGCGAGCAGGCGCACGCCGAACACGACGCGCTCGGGCTCGTGTCCTTCGTACAGGTGCACGCGCCCTTGCATGCAAGCGACCTCGACGCCTTCGACCGAGCCCAGGCACAGGTTGCCGGCGTGGCCCACCACCCGGGACATGGGCATCTTCGGAATGTCCGCATAGGGGACCTTCACGACGCCATCGAGGGTGTCGCCGAACGCGCCGAGGCCAGAACCGAGCACGACGCCGATCAAGGGAGGGGTGCTGCGGTGTTGGCGGACGGCAGCAACCGCCCCATCGAGCAGACCATTGAGGCCTGGAGCAGGAATCATGGCCGAGCAGGCTACACCGGGTTGGGGCGTTTCGCCGCCCACAACTGCCAATTCAGGGCCCAACGCAGCGGTCCGTGCCTTTTGTCCGCCCCTGCCGGCATTCCAAGCCGGCCTCCTTCACGATCCCGCCACCGAATGTCTGGCATCCCCCCTGGGTTTTCGCTACACAGTCGCCATGGCAAGCAAGTTCAGCGAATTTTTGACCACCAAGAAGATCGACCCCCGCCGCGTCCTGATCGCTTCCCAGAAGATCGAGGGCCTGCAGCCCGCGGACCGTACCCTGCGCCTGACCGAGCGAAAGGCTCGCAAGTCCGAGGATCCGCCCGCCAAGAAAGAGGGCGAGAAGCGCGTCAAGCCCCGCAGCGGACGTCCGGTCACGGAGCGATCGCTCAACGCCGCCCTGGCGGGCCAGACGCTCACCGGGCCGCAGAAGACCCGCATTCTGCGCGCGATCAACCGTATCCTCGAGCAGCGCAAGCAGGATCCAACCGACCTACGCGCTCTGTTCTAGGCCCCGGCATGGCACGCGGGGGACCAGCGATTCCGCATCACGCATGGATCCCGGGCATCGATCCGGCATTCGTACGACCTCAGCACGCCGCGGCGGGCTTGCGCCCGCAACCAGTCGACCCGAAGCCCTGCGAGATCTTCCGAAGCAGTGAGGACACCGATGGCTGAGAAACCTAGCAGCAACATGGTCGAGCGCATTGCCGCCATGCAGGACTACAACCTGTATCGCGACCTGTCCTGGGAGGGCACGTTCGAGGACTACCTCGCGGTCGTCCGCCAGCGCCCTCAGGTCACGCGTAACGCGTTCCAGCGCGTCTACGACATGATCGTCAGCTTCGGGACCGAGGAGTACATCGACAACAAGAAGAAGCTGATCCGCTACAACTTCTTCCGCGACGAGATGGGCAATGGAGCGGACGCGATCTACGGGCTCGACATCCCGCTGATGCGCCTGGTCCACGTGTTCAAGGCCGCCTCCGAAGGCTACGGCCCCGAAAAGCGCGTGATCCTGCTGCACGGCCCGGTGGGCTCGTCCAAGTCCACCATCGTGCGCCTGATCAAGAAAGGCCTCGAGCACTACAGCCGCACCGCGGACGGCGGGCTGTACACGTTCAACTGGGTCGGCCTCAAGGAGATCGGCATCTCCGCCCAGGAAGACGTCATGCCGTGCCCCATGCACGAGGAGCCCCTGCGGGTCATCCCCCAGGAATGGCGCACCAAGGCCATCAAGGACCTCGGCCTGTCCAACGACCAGTTCCAGGTCCGCGTCGATGGCGACCTCGACCCAGCCTGCCGCTTCGTGTTCCGCAACCTCCTGGCCAAGTACGACGGCGACTGGTCCAAGGTCGTCAAGCACGTGCGCGTGCGGCGGCTGGTGCTCAGCGAGAAGGACCGCATCGGCATCGGCACGTTCCAGCCCAAGGACGAGAAGAACCAGGATTCGACGGAGCTGACGGGCGACATCAACTACCGCAAGATCGCCGAGTACGGCTCGGACTCGGATCCGCGTGCGTTCAACTTCGACGGCGAGTTCAACATCGCCAACCGCGGCGTGGTGGAGTTCGTCGAGGTGCTCAAGCTCGACGTCGCGTTCCTCTACGATCTGCTCGGCGCTTCGCAGGAGCACAAGATCAAGCCGAAGAAGTTCGCGCAGACCGACATCGACGAGGTCATCATCGGCCACACGAACGAGGCCGAGTACAAGAAGCTCCTGAACAACGAGTTCATGGAGGCCTTGCGCGACCGCACGATCAAGATCGACATCCCGTACATCACCAAGCTGTCCGAAGAGATCCGCATCTACAACAAGGACTTCGGGTCCGAGAAGATCAAGGGCAAGCACATCGCGCCCCACACGCTCGAGGTCGCTGCCATGTGGGCCGTGCTCACCCGGCTCGAGGATCCCAAGAAGCACTCGCTGGCCCTGCTGCAGAAGCTCAAGCTCTACGACGGCAAGATCCTGCCCGGCTACACCCAGGACAACGTCAAGGAGCTGCGCAAGGAGTCCAAGCGCGAAGGCATGGAGGGCATCAGCCCACGCTACGTGCAGGACAAGGTCTCCAACGCGCTGGTCAACGACGCCGGCGAAGGCACGATCAACCCCTTCATGGTGCTCAACGAGCTCGAGAAGGGCTTGCGGCACCACTCGCTCATCTCCAACGACGAGATGCGCAAGCGCTATGCCGAGTGCATCGGCATCGTCAAGAGCGAGTACGAGGACATCGTCAAGAACGAGGTCCAGCGCGCCATCAGCGCCGACGAGGAAGCGATCTCGAAGCTGGCCGCCAACTACATCGACAACGTCAAGGCCTTCACCCTCAAGGAGAAGGTCAAGAACCGGTACACGGGCCAGGACGACGAGCCGGACGAGCGGCTCATGCGCAGCATCGAGGAGAAGATCCAGATCCCCGAGAACCGCAAAGAGGACTTCCGCCGCGAGATCATGAACTACATCGGCGCCCTCGCCGTCGAAGGCAAACGCTTCGAGTGGCACATGAACGACCGGCTGCGCACTGCCCTCGAGCGCAAGCTCTTCGAAGATCAGAAGGACTCGATCAAGCTCAAGACCCTCGTCGCCGCTGTCGTCGACAAGGAAACCCAGGACAAGATCGACACCATCAAGGCGCGCCTCATCAAGTACTTCGGCTACAACGAGGTGAGCGCCACCGACGTCCTGAACTACGTCGCTTCCATCTTCGCGCGCGGCGACGCGAAGGAATGATCCCTACGGTACGACTGCCTGCGCATCGGGCCGAGGCTTGACCGGCTTGGGCCCCAGGTGCGACGTCAGCTCGTACCACCCCTGATCCAGCTCCATCCGGAAGTCCGGACGCAACGCCCCTGGATACCGGCCCACGATCTCGTAGGCGTACGTCATCCAGCGCTGCGCCTCGGGGTAGTTGCCGATCACCAGGTTCGACAGGCCCCGGTACGTCGCGTACTCCGCCTGACGCCGCGGGGGCTCGTCCGCAAGCTCCCTCTCGTGCCGCGCCAGAAGCTCCGCGGATTCGATGTACCTCCCCTCGGCGTACAGGTGGCGCCCGCGCGCGACATAGCCCCCGCACGAAGTGAGCAGCAGGCAACCTGCCAGCCCGACCACGAAGCAACCGCGACGCCAACCAAGGATTCTCACCTGCCTACACTCCGAACACCAGCGTAGCTCGCCGTAGGACTTGCGACGAGGCAAAGCGAACACGACGCATCCGGCGCAAGAGGCTCCCCCTCACTTGTCGCCGAAAATGTCGTCGAAAGCCTGGTCGAAATCGTCCTCGCCTACCGCAGTGCGCAACGGCGACGGTGCAGGCGCGTTCTTCGGCGGCTGAAGCGCCTTGATGCGATTGGCGACGTCGCGGAATCTCGCGTCTCGCTTGGACACCTTCTGGAAGTAGTACAGCGCCTCGCGCGCATTGCGCCGGATCTCGTAGACGTTGCCCAGCTCGTAGTACAGCGACAGCTCCTGATCGACCGTCTTGTTCTCCGCATGCAGCCCCCGGATGAACGCCTCCACCGCCCCATCCGTGTTGCCCTGCTCCATGAGCATCATGCCGATCATCGACTGGCAGACGCACTCCTTGGTGGGATCGCGCGCCGCCATCTCGAACTCCGCCAGCGCGTCCTTCGTCAGCCCCATCTCCTTGTAGGCGACGCCCAGATCGTAGTGCGACTGGCTGTCCGTATCCGATACCTGCTTGGCGACGCCTTCCTTGAACTTGGCGAACACCTCCTCGACGTCCACCGGGTTCGTGAAGGCGCCCGCACCCTGCGGCTTCTGCGGCGCGTCGTACTCGTCGAGCGCGCTGAGCGACGCCGCAATGTCGAAGCTGTGATCCTCGACCGGCGGGCTCGAAGGAATCCCAGGCTGGGGCATCACGTGCTCGCCGCTGCCGCCCGCCGCGGCAAGCGCCTCGCGCACCTCGCGCTGGCGCTCGAGCAGCAACGGGTGGTTCGGGAATCGCCCCAGCTGCTCGTCGATGATCGACAAGGCGTCGTCGAACAGATTTCTCGACGCGAAGAACTCCGCCTCCTCGAGCGCATCCTCCAGCGAATCCCCGCCCTGAAACGCCTGCGTCGACGCGAGCGGAGGCGCCGACAGCTCCCCGGCCGGCTGCGAGCTCCCTGTCGCGGTCGGCTGCTCGTACTGGTCGTACTGCGAGGTCTCCTCGCCCACGCCGTCGTAGGGCTGCGGCGGCGGAACCCTGTCCGACTCCGCGTAGGCATCCTCCGACGCGATCAGCTCGAGCCTGGCACGCTCCTCCTCGCCCAGCGGGAAGCTCGGCAGCGGATCGTCCGAGAACGGCTCGTCGACCATCGGCTGCCCGATCACCTCGGAGGCAAAGGGATCGTCGGTCGTGTTGAACTGCTCGCGCGACACCAGCGGTGCGCCCTGCATGCTCATCGCATCCGCAGGCCCGATCTCCTCGAGATCGTACGATGGCAGGGGGCCCCCACCCTCGTGGCCGAACTGCTGCACGTACGCGTCGTAGCCCGCAAAGCCCTCGGCAGTCGGGAACGGATCGCGCGGCATCGAGTCGTCCACCGGCATCCCGCCGTCCATCGGCAGCTCCGGCAGCTCGTAGCCGAACTCCTGAAGCATCTCGCGGGCCCGCGCATGGTACGGGTCGATCTGCAGGACCTCGTTGAGCGCCGCAGCCGCGTGCTGCACCTCCGAGCCGTCCCCGTACATCGCCGCGATCGTGATCATCTCGTCGACCGCGCCCGCTGTGTCCCCAGACTCCAGCAGGATGTCCTTGAGCTCGGCATGCAGCTCGATCGCACTCGGATTCAGCTCCAGCGCGATTCGCAGCGTCTCGATCGCCTTGGAAAGCAGACGCAGCTTGCGGAACGCTTCGGCATTCGCAAGCACGTCGGACACCGGCGATGGGGCCCGGAACGACTGCGGCACCGCGTTGATGTCCTCGGCTGCCTGCAGGTTCTCGTCGACCGTGATCGCCGGCGGCGGCTCCGCGTGCCGCGTCGTCGCCCCTTCATCCGGAGGAAAGTCGAAGTCGTCGTAGGCACCGCCCTCGTCCAACCCCAGATCGAGGTCGGGCGGGAGGGGCTGGGCCTCCTCCGACGACACCTCGATCTGGGCCTCTTCGTACCGCATCGCGCTGCGCTGGTCCTGGCTCGCGGGCGGGAGCATCGAGTGGGCCAGCGACTTGACCGCTTCGTCGTTGGGCGCCGCTGCCATCAGGTCGGCCAACAGCTGACGCGCCACGTCTCCCTTGCCCTGCTCGCGCGCGATGCGCACGGCTTCCTTGCGGACCTCGATCGCCTTGGTCGCCTGCCCGATGATCACGAACGCCCGTGCCAGCAGGTCCAGGGTCTCGAGGTTGCGCTGGTCGGACTGGAAGCAGATCTGCAGCTTCGCCAGCGCCATCATCCCGTCGTTCGGCTGGTTGCGCTCCAGATACAGCTCCGCCGCTCGCCGTGCCCTGAGCGCGTCCGGACGGTGATGCAGCAGCCGCTCGAGTACTTTCAGGGCGTCATCGCGACGCCCCATCTCGAGCAAGATGTCAGCCGCCTTTCCAAACTCGACGAGTGCCTCTTCCGAGGACTTGTCGCGCGAAAGAGCCTCCGCCAGACGCAGGTGCGCCAGCGGATTGCTCTCGTTGAGCTCCACGATCTTGCGGAAGACGTCGATCGCTTCCGACTCGCGCCCCCCGTTTTGCAGGTGCGTGGCGTACTCGTCGTACGTCGCAAGTGCGTCGCCTGTCAGCCCGAGCTGCTGATACAGCTCCGCCAGCTTCGGAATGATGTGGCCGTACTGATCCGCAAGCTTCGGCACGTACTTGCGGATCATTTCCCGGATTTGCTTGTAAACCGCGATCGCCTTGACCGAGAAACCCTGCTGCGCGTAGTACCTCGCCACCCGCTCGTAGGTGGCAATCGCGTCCGGATGCGCGTCCATCCGTGCCTGAAGATCACCAATCTTCAGCAGGATCCGTGCGTCAGTCGGATCCTCCTGGATGATCTTCTGGTACTCGGCGATCGCCCGGTCGAAGCGTCTTTTCTCGACGAACTTCTGGGCTGCCTGGAGGACCTTTTCTCGGTCAATGGGCACGGCGTTGTGCGCTCCCGAACTGATCCTCGAGTATGTGCGACATCATACCCAAGCGTTTGGAAACTCTACGGGGTCGCTCCCAGATGCGTCAAGCAAAGTCCGGGCCTTTCCGAAGAGCTACTCACTTACATCATACCTCCGCGGCGGGCGAATTTCGATCTCGCGATCCAACTTCCTGGGGCCTCGCACCGGCTAGAACGGCTTCAGCACCGCCAGCACCACCGCTCCCAGACACGCCAGCCCGAACGCCAGACCGCTCACCACCCCGGAGCCTGCCTTGCCCGCTCCCTTCGCAACACGCCGTGCCCTCGCTCCCACAAGGTGGTGAACCGCGATCGCCACCACCACCAGCAGCAGCTTCACGTGCATGAAGTGGGTCGTCACCAGGAAGTAGCGCCAATCGACGCCGAGCCGCACCATCCCGAAGACGAAGGACCCCACGAATCCGGGCAGGGCCAGGGTGCGATAGACCCTCCACGCCAGCCTGCCTCGGGCTCCCTGATCCTCGGCATTGCCTGCCAGCACCACCAGCACTGCCAGCAGTGCCCCCACCCACACCACGTTTGCACATACATGAAGGGCCAAAACGACCAGATCAAATCGCACGAATCCTGCCTCCAGCCGGCTCTCCAACGGTCGTTACCTCCGACCCCAAGCCGTCCAGCTCGTCTTCAGCTTGGACCCCAACGCTTCCGTGCGTCGCGGCGCCACTTGTTCCCTGTGATGGCCGTCCGCCCCTTCCGGTTCCTTCGCCCTGCCTTCCACCAGCCCCTGGACCCCTCCCTGCCCACGATTCACCCGGGATCCAGTCGCTATCCTCCCGGATCGAGCCATACGCGACTACATTGGTTGGCGATGACCCCCAGCGGCTCCTATCAGGCCCCCTTTCTGCCAGGCGGCTCCCAACCCGTCGATGCCCAGACCTGCGATCGCCTCCTGGCTGTCGCGCTGTCTCGCGGTGGTGACTACGCCGACTTGTTCTTCGAATACTCCGCGTCCGGCTCCTTCAGCTTCGAGGAAGGCATACTGAAGTCCGCCTCGCGCTCCGTGGCGATCGGGCTCGGTGTCCGTGTCCAGCATGGAGACTCCACCGGCTATGCCTTCACCGAGGACCTCGGCTGGGATCGAATGGTGCGGGCTGCGCAGACCGCAGCTCAGATCGCCCGCTCAGGCGCGCCAGTCCCGCCGATCGCCGTTTCTGCCCGGGCAGTCCCTGGTCGATATCCCGTGCCCACCCTCTCCATCGACACACCCGGTATCGCCAAGCGCGAATTGCTCGATCGCGCCAGCCGCGCCGCATTCAAAGCCGATCCCCTGATCATCAAGGCGGAAACGGGCTTCGTCGAATCGGTCCGCCACCTGCTGATCGCCACCAGCGACGGCATCTTTGCCACTGACTCGCAACCGATGATCCGCTTCAGCGTGCGCGCCATCGCTGAACGCGACGGGCAGCGGCGCTCCGGCTCCAGCGGGGGCGGCGGACGCACCGATCTGGGGTACTTCGACGGGCACAGCCCAGAGGAGCACGCCGAGATCGCCGCGCGTCAGGCAGTGACCATGCTCGATGCACGCGAGGCTCCAGCCGGCCAGATGGAAGTCGTTCTCGCCCCAGGCGACAGCGGCATCCTTCTGCACGAGGCTGTGGGCCATGGGCTCGAGGCCGACTTCAACCGAAAAGGAACCAGCAACTATTCGGGCCGCATCGGCACCCAGGTCGCCAGCCCGCTGTGCACAGTGGTCGACGACGCGACGCCGCAGCATGCGCGAGGCTCCATCAACGTCGACGACGAGGGCAACGTGCCGCAGTCCACGGTGCTTATAGAAAAGGGTACGCTCGTTGGCTACATGCAGGACCGCCTCAGCGCGCGGCACTTCAAGACCCCGGTGACGGGCAATGGACGTCGCGAGAGCTTCGCCGCTCATCCCATGCCCCGGATGACCAACACATTCCTTCTCGCAGGTGAATCCCCTCCGGAAGAGATCATCAAGAGCGTCAAGTACGGCGTCTACGCCAGCAACTTCGGCGGCGGCCAGGTCGACATCTCCAACGGCGACTTCGTATTCTCCTTGACCCAGAGCTATCTCATCGAGGACGGACGGCTCACCGCGCCGCTCAAGGATGTGAACCTGATCGGAAACGGCCCGGAGGTCCTTCGCGAAGTGGTGATGCTGGGCAACGACTTCAAGCCCTCGGACGGAATCTGGACGTGTGGCAAAGACGGCCAGTCCGTGCCGGTTGGCGTAGGGTGCCCGACGATCAAGATCGCGCGCATCACGGTCGGAGGAACACGAATTCAGGGGTGACATGTCGGACGAGGCAACGGTCTTCAGCAGGCTCGCCATTTCGCTGGGATGCCCTTCCGGAGTGGGGCCGGAAGTCAGCCTTCTCGCCGCTCTACGTGCGAATCAGCACGCAATCCGCTGCGCTTTGATCGGCGACAGCGGCGCGGTGCTTCGCGCGGCCACCCTCCATGGCGTCGACCCAGAACGTCTCGCCCAGGTCCCCGAGCCGTCTGCGTGCTTCCAAGACCCGGACCGCGTCTCGATCCTCTGCCCGACCCAACCCCTCGCTGCAGAATCGATCGCGTTCGGCTCCCCCTCGCGCGAAGGCGGCAGGGCCCAGCTCGAGTGGATCAACTTCGCCACGCAAATGACCGTGAGCCGTCAGGCCGATGCCATCGTCACCGGTCCTGTGTCCAAGGAAGCGATCGCCCGCTCCGGCGCCCCTGGAGCAGAGGCATTTGCGGGCCACACCGAGCACATCGCACGTCTGGTCGGGGCGCCTGAGCCGATCATGATCTTCGTCACCGACGCGATCAGCGTCGCGCTCGTCACCACGCACCTTCCGCTGGCCGAAGTCGCCTCGGCGATCACGGTGCAGGCCGTGGCCACGGCGACGTTCCGAGCCGCCGAGATCGTGTACATGCTTGGCAAGTCACCGGCGCGCGTAGTGGTGGCGTCGCTCAACCCGCACGCTGGCGAAGCCGGTATGTTCGGCAACGAGGAGCGGGCTGTGATCGCACCCGGGATCGCCAAGGCGAACGAGTCGATCCGGCAAGCCCGGGTCGAGGCCGTGGTGCATGGGCCGATCGGGGCAGAGACCGCATTCCGCAAGGCGTTCGACGGCCACTACGATGCCGTGGTCGCGATGTACCACGATCAGGGAACCATCCCGATGAAGGTGCGTTGCTTTGGCAAGGCGGTGAACGTGACCGCGGGCATGCCGATCATCCGCACGAGCGTGGACCACGGAACCGCGTACGACATCGCAGGCAAGGGCACCGCAGAGTCGCAGTCGATGTACGAAGCGATCTGCCTTGCAGACAAGCTCGTGGCCGCGCGCCGGCGCATGCGAGGCTGACCTCGTCAGACGCGACGATCGAAAGGTGATCGGCCCGCATAGATCGCGCCCTTGCCGAGCTCGTCACCGATTCGCAGCAGCTGGTTGTACTTCGCAATTCGATCGGATCGGGACAGCGAGCCGGTCTTGATCTGTCCGGCATTGGTCGCCACTGCGAGGTCAGCGATGAACGAGTCCTCGGTCTCCCCCGATCGATGCGAGATCACCGACTTGTAGCCGTGCTCGGTCGCATGCCGGATCGTGTCCAACGTCTCGGTCAGCGAGCCGATCTGGTTGAGCTTGATCAGGATCGCGTTTGCCACGCCCTTTTCGATGCCCATGGCGAGCCGCTTCGGGTTGGTCACGAACAGGTCGTCGCCCACCAGCTGCACGCGCTTGCCGATGCGATCCGTGACCTTCTTCCACGAGTCCCAATCGTCCTGCGCAAGGCCGTCCTCGATCGACACGATCGGGTACTTCTTGGTGAACGTCTCCCAGATCGAGACCAGCTCCTCGCCGGTGATCTGCTTCTTGTCGAACGTGTACTTCTTGGTCTTCTCGTCGAAGAACTCGCTCGCAGCGGGGTCGAGCGCCAGCGCGATCTGCTCGCCCGGCTTGTAGCCTGCGGCTTCGATGGCCTTGACGATGCGCTGCAGCGCCTCCTCGTTGGACCCGAGCCTCGGGGCAAATCCCCCTTCGTCGCCCACCGAGATGGTCATCCCGTCGCTCTTGAGCTGGGCCTTGAGGTTGTGGAACACCTCTGCCGCAGCGCGCAGCGCCTCCGGAAAGCTCGGAAGGCCAAGAGGCACGATCATGAACTCCTGCACCTCGAGCCCGCTGTCCGCGTGCATGCCGCCGTTGATCACGTTCATCATCGGCGTGGGAAGCACGCGCGCCATGGCTCCGCCGAGGTAGCGCCACAGCGGCAGCCCCACTGCATCGGCAGCGGCGCGCGCCACGGCCATCGACACGCCCAGAATCGCGTTGGCCCCAAGCTTCTTCTTGTTCTCGGTGCCGTCCGCTTCGAGCATCACCTTGTCGACGCCAGCCTGGTCGAGCGCATCCATTCCGATGATGGCCGGGCCGAGGGTGGTCTCGACGTTCTTGACTGCAGTGCGCACGCCCTTGCCCAGGTAGCGTTTCTTGTCGCCGTCCCGCAGCTCCAGCGCCTCGTACACTCCGGTCGACGCGCCTGAGGGGACAGCGGCCCTTCCAAATCCGGATTCGGTCTGGACTTCGACCTCGATCGTCGGGTTGCCTCGGGAGTCGAGGATCTCGCGCGCATGAACTGCGTTAATCTCTGACATCGGCTTGTCTCCTTCCCTCTTGCAGCCGGTGCTTGGTTGGCTGGCATCGCTGCGGAACCGAGGAACTAGCGCCGCTGAGCGGTTGGTGCCACCCCCCACGCAGCTGTTTGCCTGATGCGCGCGATTCTGTGCAGTCCGCCGAAACCGCTCGTAGCCCAGCCGTCAGGCTCAGCCCCCTTCTCAGCCGAAGACCGCCCGCCAGAACTCCCGGACCTCCTGCAGGGACTCCACCCGCCGTGCCGGCGGCAGGCTGCCGCGCAGCGTCCGGCCGTAGCCTTTGGTCACCAGCCGACGGTCGAGCACCGCAACGATCCCGCGATCGCGCTGCGATCGAATCAGCCTTCCGAACCCCTGCTTGAGCGTGATCGCCGCGAGCGGCACGTGGTAGCGCGAGAAGGGATTCTGCCCTTCCTGCTCGATTGCGGCGCAGCGCGAGGCCACCACGGGATCCGTCGGCACCGCAAACGGGATCTTGTCCAGGACCACGAGCCGTAGCGCATCGCCTGCGACGTCCACCCCCTCCCAGAAGCTCATCGTGGCCACCAGCACAGCATGCCCGTCAGCGCGAAACCGCGACAGCAGCACCTGCTTGGGAGCATCCCCCTGCATCATCGGCTTGCGAGCCAGGATCCGCGACAGCTCCGCGTGCACGATCCCCATCGCGCGCGTGGACGTGCACAGCACGAACGCGCCTCCGCCCGTGATCTCGATCAGCTCTGCGGCCCGGCGCGCGACCTGCGAGGCAAAGCTCGGGTCCGCGGGCTCCGGCATGTCGCGTGGCGCGTACAGCAGAGCGCGTGACTCGAAGTCGAACGGCGAGGGCACCATGAGCTCTTCGGTCCGCACCTGCGCCGAGTCCGCTCCCACTCTCGACCGCAGGAAGTCGAAGGTCCCCGCGCTCGTCAGCGTCGCGCTCGTCAGCACCACCGTCGGAATCATCTCGAAGATCTGCTCGCGCAGCACGCTGGCGATCTCGATCGGCGTCGAGCCGAGCACCGCGGAGCGAGCGCGCGACTCGACCCACGTGATCGCGTGCTTGTGCTCGCCGTCCGCAATGGCCGCCAGATCGGAGCGGATCTGCAGAGCGCGCGCCATCACGACCTGCGACGCTTCGTCTTTCTCGAACACTTGTGCGTGGCGCTGGATCGCTTCGAGCGCGGTATCGAGACGATGCCAGGCTTCCAGCAAGGTGCCGGCCCACACCTCGCGATCGAGCGGCTTGCGCCCTGGCTCTCCCCTGTCCATGCGCGCCACCAGCTCCTCGAAGAACTTGATCGAGGCCCGATGCGCCGTGTCCGCGATCGCCAGCCCGTCGGCACGGGTCAGCGTCTCGCGCTCCAGCTCGACCTTGGCGAACGCGCGACCTGCATCGCGCAGCAGCGCCTCCACCCGCGTCGTGGACACCTGCAGCCCGAAGAAGTCGCTTGCGATGTCCTCGATCTGGTGCGCTTCGTCGAACACGATCGCCTCGTAGTTCGGCAGCGCCCCTCCGCGATCACCCGACCCTCTTCGCAACGCCAGATCGGCGAAGACCAGGTGGTGGTTGGCGATCACGATCTTCGCCTGCTCGCAGCGTCTGCGCATGCGCGTCACGAAGCAGTCCGCGTACTTCGGGCACTTCTGCCCGAGACGCGTGTCGGTCGACGAGCAGACCTCGTGCCAGACCGGATCACCTTCGGGCAGCGACACCAGCTCGGCGACGTCGCCCGTGTCCGTCTCTTTCACCCAACGCTCGATCATTCCGAGCGAGGTGGCGTACTTCGGTCGCGATGCCTCGGCGCTCGCACGGAAGTCCTCGAGCCTTCGACGGCACAGGTAGTTCGACAGCCCCTTGGCGAGGGCGACCTCCGGGTGCAGGTCGAGGTAACGTTCGATCGCAGGCAGGTCGTGCTGGAAGATCTGATCCTGCAGCGCGCGTGTGGCGGTCGAGATCACGACCTTGCGCTTGCTCAGGATCGCCGGCACCAGATACGCGAGCGTCTTTCCCGTTCCCGTGCCCGCCTCGCATATCAGCGTGTTCGCCTCGGCCAGCGCCCGCTCGACCGCTTCGGCCATCTGCAGCTGGCCCGGCCTGTGCTCGTAGCCGGGAAGGGCTCGGGCCAAGGGCCCGTCGGGGCCCAGCAACTCCACGACTCGCGACATCCGGCTAGGGTTCATGCCCGAATCCGACCGCGTTGTCGACAGGGACCGGTGGCGTCCAGCCAGCGTCCATCCTATGGCCTGCACACCACCATGCGTCCTCTTTCGCCCAGCATGACCGCGATCGGCGTCGCCGCCTTGAGGGCCTTGTACACGCGCATGCCCGCGCCCCTCGGATTCGTCCGCGACCCATTCGCTGCTCGCCTCCTGCCCAGACCCCTGGGCGCTCTGACCGCAGCCGTGCGCGGGCGGCCCGCTGTCGCATCCGTCGTTCATCATGCGCTACGTCTCGCCACCCGGGAGCTGTCGCTGAGCAGCCCCCTTCGAACCCTGGCGATCGACGATTCCCTGCGTGACTCGATCGCCGCCGGGGCACGCCAGCTCGTGGTCCTCGGCTCAGGTCTCGATGCTCGCGGCTGGCGGTGCGCCGAGCTGTCCACGGTTTCGGTGTTCGAGGTCGACCGTGCGCGGACCCTCGCCTACAAGCGACGTCGGATGGCAGGTATGCATTCCCTGGCCGCCAGGCACGTGTACGTGCCCATGGACTTCGCGCGCGACGATCTCGCCCGGGTCTTGAAAGATGCTGGATTCCAACCCGAGATTCCGACGGTGTGGCTGTGGGAAGGGGTGATCATCTATCTGCATCGCGACGCCATCGCGAGCACGATCCGGTCCGTGGCCGAGCTGTCCGCTTCGGGCAGCCGTCTGATCGCCACCTACACGTGCCCCGGTCTCGGCATCGCCCGCGGCCCGACCTTGCACCTGCGCCTCGGCGCACGTCTGATCGGCGAAGCGGTCCATGGGGAGATCAGCACCCGCGCCCTGCACGCTCTGCTGGAGTCGCACGGTCTGGTCGCGGATCACGACGATCCCGTCAACGCGTGGGCGTCCCGAGTCGCGCCCCTGGCCGATCGGATGTCCGGCCCCCAGTGGGAGCGGGTCCTCGTCGCATCGAAGCGCTGAGGATCCCTGCGTTTGAAGCCTTGCGCGACGCCGCGGCTGCGCTCCCGCGCGCCGATCCGTGGTAAGAGGCCCGCATGCCCATCACGTACAAGGACGCCGGTGTCGACATCGAGGCTGGGGATGAGCTCGTCGAGCGCATCAAGCCGTTCGCCAAACGTGTTCGCATCCCTGAAGTGATCGACGATATCGGCGGATTCGCCGGTCTGTGCGGCTTGCCGCCCGGCATGCGCGAGCCTGTCCTGGTCAGCGGCACCGACGGGGTCGGCACCAAGCTCGAGCTGGCGTTCGCAACCGGCGTCCACGACACCATCGGCATCGACCTGGTCGCGATGTGCGTCAACGACGTCGTCACGACCGGCGCCCGCCCCCTGTTCTTCCTCGACTACTTCGCCACGTCGCATCTGCAGGTCGACATCGCAGAAGCGGTGATCAAGGGCATTGCAGAGGGGTGCGCCCAGTCCGGATGCGCCCTGCTGGGCGGAGAGACCGCAGAGCTCCCAGGCATGTACCGGGAGGGCACCTACGACCTCGCAGGCTTCGCCGTAGGAGTGGTCGAGCGCTCCCTGCTGATCGACGGCCGTCGCACGTGCGAAGGCGACACGATCCTCGGCGTGGCTTCCAGCGGGCTGCACTCCAACGGATACTCCCTCGCACGACGCGTGGTTTCGGCTGCAGCCGGCGGCGACTGGAAGCGCACGGTGCCGTCGATCGGAGACACGCTCGGTGCGGCGTTGCTCAAGCCGACGCGAATCTACGCGCGGGCCGTGCAAGCACTTCGAAACGCGCTTCCACACGAAGCGCTCCGCGCCCTGAGCCACATCACCGGCGGCGGGTTGCCCGGCAATCTCCCGAGAGTGCTTCCGGAAGGGCTCGGCGCAAAGCTCGACCTCGGCTCCTACCAGCGCCCCGCCCTCTTCGACTGGCTTCAGGAGCAGGGGCCCGTGGAGCCGTCTGAGATGCTGCGCACCTTCAACCTCGGCGTCGGCCTGTGCGTGGTCGTGGACCCGGCGCACGCCGATGCGGCGATCCAGGCGCTGCAGGGTGCCGGCGAGCGCGCGTGGCGTCTCGGCACCGTGGTCAAGCTCCCTGCTTCGACCCCTTTCGAGCAGCGCGTGCTATTCGATTGAGGCAGGCCTCACGCTTCGGGCATTCCCCATGGCGACACTCGAACTGGGCATCTTGGTATCCGGATCAGGTACGAACCTGCAGGCGATCCTCGATGCGATCGCGGACCGGAGCCTGGATGCGCGCGTGCGCCTCGTCATCTCCAACCGTGCCGGAGTCCAGGCCATCGAGCGCGCAACCCGCGCCGGCGCTCCGGCCAGCGTCGTCTCCCACAAGTCCTTTCCGGATCGCCCCTCGTTCGATCGAGCATTGGTCGATGCCCTGCGTGCCGCTGGCGTGCAGTGGGTCGTTCTCGCCGGGTTCATGCGTGTGCTCACGCCCACGTTTCTCGACGCGTTCCCGATGCGCGTGATCAACGTGCACCCAGCTCTGCTCCCTGCCTTCCCCGGCGTCGACGCGCAGGCACAGGCGCTTGCCTACGGTGTTCGCGTCGCAGGGTGCACCGTGCACTTCGTGGACTCCGGCACAGATACCGGGCCGATCATCGCGCAGGCCGCGGTCGGTGTGCGCGACGACGACACACGCGACGCTCTCGCCGCGCGCATCCTCGTTCAGGAGCACAAGCTGCTCACCACCGTCCTGCGCTGGATCTCCGAGGACCGCGTGCATCTGGTGCCGTCCGGGGACGGCGCACGAGCCCGGGTCCGGATCGACGGCGAGTCCGGCGCCCTGTTCGCGGAGCAGGTGCCGTGAGCGAGAAGCACTTCGACGTGGTCGTGCTGGGCCGATCGCTCGGCGCCATGGCTGCAGCCGCACTGCTCGCCCGAAGGGACTTCCGCGTCCTCGTGCTCGGCCAGGGGAGCCGGCCCGCGACCTACCAGTTCAGGGACATGACGCTGCGGCGCCGTCCTTTCACGCTCCTTTCCGCCACCTCGCCCGCTTTCAAGCGCATCTTCGCCGAGCTCGCGCAATCCCAGGTCTTCCGCCGGCACATGCAGCCCCTCGACCCGATGGTCAGCATCCTGATGCCAGGACGTCGGTTCGACGTACCCCCGGATCTCGAGCTGTTCCAGCGGGAGATCGATCGCGAGTTTCCCGAAGTTCGAAGGGTGATCGACGACCTGTACACCGATCTGGCACGCGTCAACGCGGCAGCGGACACGGCGTTCGAGCGGGATCTCTGCTGGCCTCCCGGCACGTTCTGGGAGAAGCGCGACACGATGTCTGCAGCGGCCAACGTCCCGTACCTGCGCCAGGGCGAGACGCGCGTGCTCATGGGAGATTTCCCGCCCAATCACTCCTACGTGCACATGGTGCTGCAGTCCGCTGCGTTCGCCTCGAACCTCGCGCCAGGCGCACGCCCCCTGCCTCCATTCGCGCTCGCACGCCTTCACGGCGCTTGGACCCGAGGGCTGTTCGGTGTCGCGGGCGGTGAAGACAACGTCGTCGACTTCCTGTGCGGACGCATCACCGCGCTCGGTGGTGTGGTGCAGCTCAACGAGCGCGCGGTCGGACTCAACGTCGCCCAGCGCGGCGACCATGAGCTCGTGCTCGATGGACAGCTCTCCTCGGTGGGAGCGTCGTTCATCATCACCGACGAGCCCGGCGAGTCGCTCGCGAACCTGGCGCAAGGCCAGGGGATCGTTCGGTCCGCGCAGCGCGACTGGCCTCTCGTCGCAAGCCGTGCGGGAAGATTCACCGTCTCTCTCGTGGTCCGCAGCCAGGGGCTGCCCGAGCCCCTTGGCGCAGAGTCTTTCATCTTCCCACGCATGCCAGGTGCCCCTCCGGATCCGCTCTCGCCTGTGGTCCACTTGCAGCGCATCGATCGACTCGAGCCCGATGCCCCGCCTTCGGACAACACGCTCCTCGTCGCAGAGGTCATCATCCCGTCGCCAGGCAATCTGCCCCTGTCCGAGGCGCGTCAGATCGTCGTCAACACCACCCTCGCCCAGTTCCCGTTCCTGCAGCGGCACCTGATGTTGGCCGATTCGACGTGCGACGGCCTGCCGGTGTGGGTCTACGAGAACGGCCACCGCACGCTGGCCGATCGGCTCGAGGCCCGAGGGTCGGCTTCTGCCGCGGAATCGATGCCTGCGATGTACGGCGTCGATCCCCCTGGCTTCCTGGGAATCGGAGGCGAGCCGCTTCGCGGACCCATCGCCCGGACGTTCCTGGTGGGCAAGTCGGTGCTCCCTTCGCTGGGCCAGGAAGGCGAGATGCTCGCCGCCTGGAGCGTGGCCCGCATCATCACGCGCACCGACAAGCGCCGGGAACGCATGAGGCGCGACATGTGGAGCCGAATCGAGTTTGGCTGACCGGCATCACTCCATGCGAGAGCCGGTCGTGAACTCCCAGCTGGCAGCCCGCTCGACACCGTCGATGACTACGTTTGACTCCACTCGGACCAGGGAACCCGTGGGCAGGGAAGCGTCCGGAATCAACGCCAGGGTGTGCGGCATCGCGCCGGGTACAGGGTCAGAGCCGGTCAGACCGCTCGCGTACAGGGCGAGCACGCCCAAAGCCGTGCCAGTGCTCCCATCCGTGATCCCAGCCGAGTTCACCTGCGAAAACAGGCCGCTTCCCGTGGGCCCGTACCAGGTCGCCGTCAGGATGAACCCAGACGCTGGACACTGGTCCGCCGCAGTCCCGCCGGGATCCGAAGGCGTGGTCGGACAAGGGCTCTCCCGGCCCGGGAAGTCCGTGGGAACGTCGCCCATTCCACCGCTCGGCCACGTGACCAGCCTGACTTCCGAGACCTCAGCTGTGCCCTGCTGGAAGTTCAAGCAGACGTAGCCGCCGTATTCCGCAGCTCCCACTGTCAACAATCCGGGCGAAAGCAGAGGGATCCGGTGATAGAGGCTGCCGATCCAGCGATCCACGGCCCGGCTGAGATGCAGGCCCCCGGACGCAGGGGGAACACACGCGATCAGCGCGCCCATCCCAGCTCGCTCGTTCGCAGGTGCGTAGTAGGGATTGGCATGGTTGTCCTCGCTGTGTGTCAGCAGGCACCCCTCTGTGCCGGTGAGCTCGGCTTCTGCCACCAGATACTGCAGGTGCCCTGCACACGCCTGAGAGATGGCGTCGTCCACCACCACCGCATCGAGCTGGGCGAGGGTCCGGTATGCGTTCAGACGATCCACGCCCTGCGACAGCGACTCGCTGCCGGTGGCGGGCTGGGGGTAGGAGGAAGTCGCGCCGCCGCCGGAGTCCGGCTCGCTGGCGGTCTTGCCTCCACAGGCGGCGGTCACGAAACAAGCCAGGGCGAAAAAGATAGAGCATTTCAATTTTTGGACGCTCCAGGCTGGCGGCAGGTGCCTCAATCGTGAAAAATGTCAGATTCTTGTCCACACAGGCGCCGCTGTGCTGCGGGGATGTGCTACAAGGTGTGCAAGTGGCAGACACCGTGCTCGCATGTACCTGTCACCAGGAGCAGATCATCATGGCGCCCGTCGACGATACCCGTGTGAAGCGCACCTCAGATCAAATCGGTGCGGAGATTCTCGGCATCGTTCAACTTCCAGAGCTCAACTTCGACGATGACGACGAAGAGACGCAAGTGCTCGATCTCGAGGCGAGCTCTGCTTCGGCGGCCCGGCATGAAACGATCATCCCGCCTCGTGTGCACGAAGGCGACGTGTACATGCTCACCAAGCAGCATCTTCGCTTCAAGGCTGGCATCGTGCCCATGGCGTCCGAACGTGTGAACCTCGACGAGATCATGCGGGCCCCGTCTGAGCCGCCGCCAGACCGCGACACCACGCCGATGCGCGATTCCTCCCTGGATCGCGACACGCTCGAAGATCCGCAGCCGGTCCTGCTGCTGAACAAGCCCAACTCGCTCGCACCGGTCGCGGTCAGCTACACCGACCCCCCGCGAGTCGTCTCGCGTCCGACCGTGCCAGCTGTCCCCCGCGTCCACCCCGGCTACGCCGTCACCCTCGGTGCGCTGGCCGTTGCCGCTGTCGGCGTTTTGTTCCTGCCCACCGCGAGCGCGCGTCGCCCTCTGGATTCGCAGCAACCCGTCGCTGCCGCTCAGCCGGTTTCCGCTGTCGAAGTGGTGGAAGCCAAGCCGATCGAGCTGACGCAGATCGACATCGTGGGCACGATCGAGCCTCGGACGGCTCCGATCCCAGGACAGCTTGCAGCGGTCGTTGCGCCGCAGGCCGCTGCGCCTGCAGCCGAGCCCCCGATCGAAACCGCAGCGCCTGTGGCAGCGGAGCTGCCTCCTGTGGCGCCTCCGGCTGAAGTCCAGATTGCGCCGTTTGACAAGTCCGCTGCCAGCAGCGCCTTGAACGCAGCCCTTTCCGCAGCGGCCTCGTGTCGCAAGGAAGGCACCCCGAACTTCCCGTTCAACATCACCGTCACCTTTGCGCCGAGCGGCGTGGTCACCAATGCGGTCGTCAACGGACCGCCCTTTGCCGGTACTCCCACGGGCGGCTGCATTGCGAAGTCGTTCCGGAGCGCGAGGGTCAACCCCTTCGAGGGTCCGGCGGTCACGATCAACAAGACCTACCAGCTTCCCTGAGCAGTACCTATTCCTTGGGCCCTTCGTTGTAGCCGCGGGGTCGGTACTTCGGGTCCACGCCCGGCGGCGAGTGATCCTTGCCGTTGCGAAGCGTATCGACCGCCAGGTACGCAAGCCATGACCCAGGGTGCTTGTCGGACATCTCCATGAGCTCGTCGTGGTGCTTCTCCACCGCGGACTCGTCCCACAAGCACTGCAACGCCAGCGCGATCAGGTTGGGATCCCCAGGCGCCAGCTCGAATCCCTTGGCATAGTGCGGCCACGCTTCGTCCGTACGATGCATCCTGCACAGCGTGTCGCCGAGGTAGATGTGCGCCATGGGCCACTGCGGAGCCAGATCCACCGCGATCTGATTCTCCTCCAGCCGGATGTCGAGTCTGCCTCGCGCGCCCCACATGACCGAGTAGTTGAGGTGCGCCTTGGCGCTCCGGGGAACCGCCTTGCGCGTGGCGTCCCAGAACACGAGGTCGTCCTTGTAGTCGAGCGCGTGCATCCGCGCCCGCGTCCCCTGGAACACGAGGAACAGAGCAAACAGCGCGATCACCGGCGCTCCGTCCCACCATCGCTGCGATCGCTTCCACATCCATGCGAACGCTGCGGCCAGGGCCAGGCTCGAGCCGATCACCGGGAAGTACCAGAAGCGTTCGGCTCGCACGGTCGGAAGCAGCACCGGGATGTTCGAGTGCGGGAAGTAGGAGACCACGACCCACAGCAAGCCGACCGAGATCAGCATCGCCTGCGCGGGCAACTGCTCGAAGAGCCCTGCGGCACCGTTGGAGGTCGCGAGGCGGCGACGCGCGCTGCGCTCCGCGAGCATCGCGCGAATCCAGAGCACCACGCTCGCGATCGGCATTCCGACCATCGCGACGGCTCCGAGAACGTTCTCGGGCTCGTACAGGCTCTGGGGCGCGGGCTCCTGGGGGAACGAATAGTCACCAGACAGCTGCTTGGGGAAGACCACCTGCACCAGGCCGCGCCAGAACACGCGCATGGCGCCCGCGATCCGATGCGGCGTATCCGCATCGACCAGCGGGTTGTTCAGGGGATCCTTCGGCAAGGGAGCCTGGTGGAACCACACCATGAACGCGCGCATCCCCTTCTGCGCAAGCCCAGCGCCATCAGGCAATGCGGTCTGCAGCTCCGAGGGCATCGGCGACTGGAACCACTTCTTTCTCAGCTCGACGTACAGCACGAACGCTGCGACCGATCCCACCAGGGCGAGCAGCGCCCGCAGCGCTCGTCGCGGGCGCTCCGGGTGCGTCAGCGGCGCGAGCACGAGCGCAGCAAAGGGCACCATGGGTACGCACACCAGCGCGCTCTCTTTGGAGAACAGGCCGAAGAGCACGGCCCCGAACACGCCCAGCGGCATACCCCACATCGGAAAGCGCAGTGCGAGCAGCGCGAGCGCAGCACCCATGCCGCCCATGACGTCGGCGATGCCCACGACTCCGCACACCGCTTCCGTCAGCACCGCTGCGGACACGAAGATCACGCCCGCGAGCCACGCGGTCCCTCGCTTCTTGGTGAGCGCAAACACGAGCACCACCAGCATCGCCCCGTTGGCGGCGTGCATCAGCACGTTGAGCCAGTGGTAGAGGAACGGCTGCATCACGGCAGGCGCCGTGTTGTGCGTGACCCGTCCCACCAGCTGCGTGATCGAGCGCTGCACGTCCCACACGCCGCGCCACACGAAGTTGGGCAAGGGGCGATAGCTCCCGACGCTCCGATCCGCCGGCAGACCCCAGAAGTCGCGATGGATCGCGTCGAAGAATCCCAGCGACTTGCCGTTGACATAGGGGTTGGCGAGCAGCGCTTCCTGCTCGTCGAAGATGTAGTTCGACGAGAAGTGACGCGTGTAGAGCGCGGCGCCCAGGATCAGGAGCGGCACCATCGCGACCCAGAAGGTCGGATCCTCGCCCATGAAGTAGTCGTGCGCACTCTGCCACGCGCGTGTGAGCAGCGGCGGCTTGCTTTCCTTGGGCGGGGGAGCAGCCGCCTTCGGAGCTGTGGCACCCTTGGCCGGTCCGGCAGGTTGCTTCGGGTTGGGTGGATCGCTCGGCTCGTTCACGTCGACTTCGAATCCCTGCGCGGGGCGGCTTCTCCCTGCGCTGACGGGCCCGCTCGATCTTCGATGGGCCAGATGTCGCCCCAAAGCGCCTGGCCGCCGTCGATGCTGTACACGCTTCCGGTGATGAAGTCGTTCGCATCGCTGGCCAGGAACACGATGACGCGCGCGACCTCCTCGGCCGTGCCGAGCCGCTTGAGCGGGGTGGCTTTGCGCGCCAGTTCGATGAGCTCGGCACCGTATTGCTCGGTGCCGCTCGACAGGATGTTGTTGCCCGGTGCCACGGCGTTGATCCGGATCCCCTCCGACGCCCACTCGATCGACAGCGATCGCGTCAGGTTCTCCACCGCGGCCCGTGCCGCCCCGGTATGCGCCATCCCCGGGAATCCGCGTCCGACGGTTGCCGTCACGTTCACGATCCTGCCGCGCCGCGCAACCAGCATCGCCTTGTTGGCTACGGCGAGCGTCACATGGAACGTCCCGTTGAGGTTGTTGCGGATCACCGCTTCCCAGCCGCGGGGCGTCATCGCGCGCGCCGGGCTCGGAAACTGCCCTCCCGCGTTGTTGATGAGCACGTCGATTCGCCCGAATCGCTCGAGCACCTGATCGACCATGCGGTCGACCTGATCCGCATCGCGGATGTCGCAGCCCGTGGCGAGGACGTCAAAGCCCTCTCCGGTCAGCGCATCTCGAGCGGTCTCGTAGTGCTCCGGCTTGCGGCTCGTGATCGCAACCCGCGCGCCCAGGTTGCACAGCTCGCGCGCCACGCACAGCCCGATCCCGCTGCCGCCGCCTGTCACGAGCGCGACCTGGCCGCGAAAGAGCCCTGGGGCGAAGAAGGGACGGATCACCGGGGTCACGCCGTGTCTGGTAGCGCGGGAGAGGGGAGGAGGTAAACCCCCTTGCTCACGGCTCCTCCGGTTTGGCTGAGGGGGCATGCCGCTCGATCCTGCGGGTGGTCTTGGAGCTTCCCCGGACCGAAATGGCCATTCGGGCCAGCCGGTCCGCAGCTTCGTTGAGCTCCACGCCTGCATGGCCGGGCGTGTACAGCAGGCGGGTCGAGCGGCGCTCGGCCAGCGCATTCTTGATATCTGCCACCAGCTGCACGTTGGCCTTGGCCTTCCACCCCTTCTGCAGCACGCCGATCGAGTACTGGCTGTCTGTGCGGACCAGCAGCGGCCGCTCCGCGGGCACCATCTGCAATGCCCTCAAAATCGCGGTCAGCTCGGCGATGTTGTTGGTCCCATGCCCCAGGTACTCGCTTACCTCGGTCTGGACACCGTCTTCCACGAGCACGATTCCCAGCCCTGCTGGCCCGGGGTTCCCCGTGCAGGCCCCGTCCGTCCACGCCTGCGCCCACCCCTTTGGAGCCTCATCCGCAGGCGCAGCGTCTGCGGCTCGCCCCCTGGCTCGGGCAGCTCGGGATGCGGCGGCCTTGGCCCCCCCTCCGGGCGGACCCTTGCGCGCAGGTTGCGCAGACTCGGGCGCAGCAGCGGGGCCGCAATGGTCGTCAGGGAGCAATTCGCGATCCACCACCAGGAGGTTGGACGCACCAGCCCTGTAGAGCCGCCCGTCGTTGGGGTTGTAGCGGACCTCGACCCGACCGTCTCGGACATCGAATCCACCCGTCGCCAGAGCTCTGGCCAGGACTGCCTTGCCACGGAGCGTGGCACGTACCCAGGGCATGGGCGGACCTTGCCACGAAACGGTCGGCGTGGTGATAGATTCCGAAACCGGTAGCGAGGCCGCGCACGGCCCGCCACCCTACGGGGCCAACATGCACCCAGAACTCTTCGGCTCCTGCCGCGTCCTCAAGGTCATCGCATCGGGGCCGCTCACCGAGGTCTACCTCGCCGAGCAGCAGCCGCTGCAACGACAGGTCGCGATCAAGGCCCTGAAGAGCTCGATCTCCCCGTCGTCGCCCTTTGCCTTCACCCTCGCTCGCGAAGCCGAGATCCTCAGCTCGCTGCGGCATGACAACATCCCGCGCCTGCTCGAGTTCGTGCGCACCGACACGGCGATGTGGATCGCCATGGAGCTGTGCGACGGATTCAGCCTGCGCGAGGTGCTCGACGCTGCCAAGCGCATCGAGCCCCATGCAGCGGTCGCCATCGCGGTCGGGATCGCACGCGCCCTCGCCCACATCCACGACCGGGGCATCATCCACTGCGACATCTGCTCGACCAACGTCCTGCTGTCCCGATCCGGCGACGTCATGCTCGTGGACTTCGGCTCTGCACAAGCCGAGAACCTCCCTTCCTCGCCCGAGCCGGTCGACGGCCAGACCGCGCTCGGCAGCCCGGCGTACATGTCACCCGAGCAGATCCTCGGCGAGCCCATCGACGCGCGCAGCGATCTCTTCTCGTTGGGGATCCTGCTGCACGAGATGCTTGCAGGCAAACGGCCGTTCGACGACGAGGACCAGCGCACCGCGGCCCACCGGGTGCGGCACGACGAAGCTGCGGCGCTCGGGCCCGAGCTGCACGTGCCTCGCGCCCTCTCGCAAGTCGCCGCCACCTGTCTGCGCAAGCTGCCGTCCGACCGCTACGGCTCTGCGGCCGAAGCCCGCGCAGCGCTCGATGAGGTCGCATCGAACCTCGGGGCGCCACCGCGCAAGCATGCGATCGCCAGCCTGCTCGCGCGAGCGCGCTTGATCGATCGTGCGCCGGCCGCGCTGGATCGTGAGCAGCCGGACGCTCCGGCGTTGCAGCCGCCGCGCGCTTCGATCCTGGGGGCAACGCGCATGCTTCTCGCGATGCTCGGCTTGATCGTGGGAGGCGGCGCGCTGATCCACTTCGCATTCCGCTCCGACATCGAAGCGTCTGCGGCGGTCGGACGCGGCCCGCTCGAGCTCAATCCGGCTCAGCCGGGCTACCTTCGCGTGCTCGCTCGGCCGTGGGCGCATGTGGTCATCGACGGCCAGCAGGTCGAGACCACCCCGTTCGCCAAGCCCATCCCGCTGGCCGCAGGCGTTCACCACGTCACGTTGCGCCATCCGAACGCCCCGGACGAGCGCCGCGTCGTGCGGCTCGCAGCCGGCGAGCGCGTCGTGCTCGACGTAACCATGAACGTGAGGACCGTCTCGCGACCTGATGCGTCTGCACCCCTGCCGCCTCCATCTTCGCCCACGCCCTGATGCGTCGGCGCGCGACGGTCAGCCGCGAGAGTTGCGTCCCGAGTCTTCCGGGAATCCGAAGCTGATCGGATCCTTGTCCGGGTTGAAGTCGCAGAAGTCCGAACGCTCGCCCTTCTCGATGGCCTCGTGCTTCTTGCCGAAGCAATAGGGACAGCTGGCGTGCTCGTTGGCGTCCTTCATCAGACGGTTGCGGACGCAGTAGACCTTTTTGGACCCCTGATCTTCGGGCATGGAGAGCTCCTGATGCGGCCGTCAGAAGACGGCACAGCAAGGATCTAGCGCGGTAGCGGGTGGGGTCAAGAAGCGGACTGCTGTCCGATGTCGAAGCCCTTGCGGAATGCGCGGAGATTGACCTCGCCGACGCTTCCGCGTTTTCCGGCGAACGTGGCCTCGATGGCGTGCTCGACGGTTTCTGGCTTGACGATCTTGGTGACACCCACATAGGCGCCGAGCATGACGATGTTGGCCGCCTTGGAGGTGCCTTCCTTCTCGGCGATCTCCGTGGCGGGCACGTAGACCGACTTCAGATCGGCGCGCTGGACCTTGCGGTCGATGAGCGAGGTGTTGACCACGATCAGGCCGTTGGGCAGGACCGTGGGCTCGAACTTGTCGATCGACTGCTTGTTCATGACGATCGCCGAGCGCACCTTCTGCACGACCGGCGAGCCGATCGGCTCGTCGTCGATGATGACGATGCAGTTGCAGGTCCCGCCTCGCATCTCCGGGCCGTAGGACGGCATCCACGTGACCTCGCGCCCGTCTTCCATCGCGGCCTTGGCGAGGATCTTTCCGATGGCGAGCAGTCCCTGTCCGCCGAATCCGGCCATCACGATCTCTTCGGATGCCATGGTCAGCTCTCCTTCTTGTCGTCCTTGACCTTCAGATCAGGCGCGTACTTCTTCGCGGTCTCGGGCATCGTGCCCGGCTCGCGGAACACCTGCAGCGGGAAGAACGGCATCATGTTGCGTTCGAGCCACAGCAGGGAGTTCTCCGGGGTCAGGCCCCAGCCCGTGGGGCATGTGCTGAGCAGCTCCACGAAGGTGAACCCCTCGTGCTGCAGCTCGAAGGCCTGGCGCAGCAGCTTCTTGGCCTTGATGATGTGCTTGGCCTGGCTGAGCGAGCCGCGCGCGATGAACCGAGGCTCCACCAGCGTGTTGAGCAGCTCGCACATGCGGATCGGGTGCCCGCACAGCGTGGTGTCGCGTCCGTAGGGCGAGGTCGTGGTGCGCATTCCCGGCAGCGTGGTCGGTGCCATCTGCCCGCCCGTCATGCCGTAGATCGCGTTGTTGATGAACACCACCGTGATCTTCTCGCCACGGTTCGCGGCGTGCACGATCTCGGCCATGCCGATCGACGCCAGATCGCCGTCGCCCTGGTAGGTGAATATGTAGCGATCCTCGGGCAGCGTGCGACGCATGCCTGTGGCGACCGCAGGGGCGCGTCCGTGGGCAGCCTCCTGGAAGTCGAAGTCGAAGTAGTTGTACGCCAGCACGGAGCAGCCGACCGGCGAGACGCCGACGATCTTCTCCTGGATGCCCATCTCGTCGACGATCTCGGCGATGAGCCTGTGCGCGATTCCGTGCGTGCAGCCCGGGCAGTAGTGGAAGTACTTCTCCGTCAGCGCCGCGGGTCGTTTGAAGATGACCTGTTCTTCAGCCATTGCAGTGCTCCTCACGCCCCGAGGGTCGCGTTGTGCTCGATGACCTTCTTGACGATCTCCTCGACCGTCGGCACCACCCCGCCTGTCCGACCATAAAAGGACACCGGGCGTCGTCCGCGCACCACCATGCGCACGTCGTCGATCATCTGCCCCATGTTCATCTCGATGCACAGGAAGGAGCGGGTCTTGTCGACGATGGCTTCGAGGGCGACGTTGGGGAACGGCCACGCCGTGATCGGACGGAACAGCCCCACCTTGATTCCCTTCTTGCGAAGCTCGCGCATCGCGGTCTTGGCGATGCGTGCGGTCGTGCCGTAGGCGCAGATCATGATCGGCGGATCATCGTCGGCCATGAACATCTCGTGGCGCTGCTCCTTGGCCTCCATCGCATCGAACTTCCGGAACAGCTTGAGCACGTGCCGCTCCAGCTCCTCGGGCTCCAGGTACAGCGAATGGATGATCTTGCGATCCTTGCCCTTGTGGCCCGTGGCTGCCCATGACTTGTCGAACTGCTTGGGCGCCGTCGCCGGGAACACCACCGGCTCCATCATCTGCCCGAT
Organism: Deltaproteobacteria bacterium; assembly: GCA_016218915.1. Classification (GTDB taxonomy): domain Bacteria; phylum Myxococcota_A; class Polyangia; order Polyangiales; family Polyangiaceae; genus JACRCQ01. The sequence continues at coordinate 242,734 of JACRCQ010000051.1, read as the reverse complement.
CAGGCCGTCGCCGATCAGCACCACCGGGTTGCGGTACTCGTCGGCCAGGTCGAACGCCAAGGCCATCATGTCCACTGCCTCCTGCACGGTGCTCGGAGCCAGCACGATGGCGTGCTTGTCGCCATGGCCGAAGCCCTTGGTCATCTGCGCGTAGTCGCCCTGGGACGGAGCGATGTCACCGAGGCCTGGACCTCCGCGCATGATGTTGACCACCACCACCGGCAGCTCGCTGCCGATGATGTACGAGAAGCCTTCGGACATGAGGGCCACCCCTGGGCTCGATGACGAGGTCATGACGCGTACGCCGGAGCCGCCTGCGCCATAGAGCATGTTGATCGCCGACACCTCGCTCTCAGCCTGCAGGTACAGCCCACCGACCTGCGGCATCCGACGCGACATGTACTCGGGGATCTCGTTCTGGGGTGTGATGGGGTAGCCGAAGAAGAAGTTGCACCCTGCGCGAATTGCCGCTTCGGCGATCGCCTCGGTGCCCTTCATCAGAAGCCGTTCCTGCGCCATGTTGATCTCCCAGTGACCACCGCACACGGGGTGCGGACGAAATCACGTTGCCGTTCGTGACAGCATCACGCCGTCTTCTTGACCTTGATCTCCTTGAACACCTCGATGCTCGCTTCCGGGCACATGATGGCGCACAGCCCGCACGCCGTGCACTTCTCCACCGCATGGATCGCGATCGGGTGATAGCCCTTCGCATTGAGCTCGTCTGCAAGCTCCAGCAGCTTGCGCTGACATACGTTGATGCACAGCTTGCAGGCTTTGCATCGGTCCTTGTCGATGACGACGCGGTTCATGGGTTCGCTCCTTTGCTACCTTACGACTGCGGCCGGGCCGACTCGGCTGCGGGTGCGAGCACCACGCCTCCGAGAAAGCCAGGCTTCATGAATCGCCGGACGCGGAGTACCGGCGGCATGTCCGAAGTGGGCTTCATCTGCAGATCCTGATCGAGATCTTCAGGTACCCCCACCATCCGTATCGGGACTCCCAGCGCCGAGGCCACCTCGCGCGACAGCTCCAGCCCCCACAGCACGTCCTGCAGCGTCGTGGCCTCGAGCATGTGCGTGTTCGAGATCACTCCGGTGATAGCCAGGTGCGAGGCTTGCTCGATCTGGCGCGCCGTCTCGAGCACCTGCTCGCAGCTATCCATGAACGGACGGTACCTGTTGAGCACGAGCAGCAGCTCGTGCGCAGCCGCCTGCACGACGTCGGAGATCGAGCCGAGCGCGCGCGCGCCCACCGGATCACCGCCGACGTCCAGGAACAACGTGACGTCTTCGCGCGGGATCGTGCCTCGCAGCTCCGCAGCCATGATCGGCAGATCGGAGTTGGCGAGCCCGCCTGGCGGCGCGATCACGGCGATGCCTGCCTCGCGAAGCTGATCCTTCGCCTCGCGCGACCGGAAGTACGGCTTGAGGACGTCGATGTCAGCCAGCGCCACACGCAGCTGCTGACCCTCGCGCTTCGCACGCTCGATCGTCCCCAGCGCAAGACCAATGGCCAGCTCCGTCTTGCCGCTCCCATAGGGCCCGGTCAGAACGACGACGCGGCGGAGGTCCAAATCCATCCTCCGGACGGTTTAGTTCATACCCGATGCAGAGAAAAGGGGTGCTTGCTGGAGAGAGGCGCTCTGGTTCGGCGTCCGAGCCGCCCGGTCCAGGACGCGCGCACACCCACAGACATGGGCTCCGGCTCCGGCGGGCGCTTGCTACGTCCGGCCGCTTCTCACCCAATATGGGAGGCGTTTGTGCTCACGAACACACGCATCCTGCTGGCGGCGTCAGTAGTCCATCTGCGGAGCGCGCGTCACGCCGCTGGATTCCACGAAATACTGCAGCGTAAACATCACCGCAGTCGCCTTCTCCCCCGCCACGTACCTGCGAGCGCTGATGTCGATGGCGAATTGCGGATCAATGTACCCAATACCCCCGGAAACCGCGTGCGCCTTGCCCCCGTCGTCATAGCGATACCCCAGCCGCAATGGCACGTGATCCCCTGCCAGATACTCGAATCCGCCCATCAACCTCGCGGTCGTGCGCTGCCACGTCGTGAAGTCCGCCAACGCGTCCACCTCGAATACGAAGTCGTCGTTGCCCAGACCGACCCCGCCGCCCGCTGTCGTAGGCTGGAACGCCGTTCCAGGATTCGACAGGTTGGTTCCCACAGCGCCGATGGCCACGTTCTTCGACGCTCGAAGGTTGAGACCCGCGTCGAACGACCAGCCATTCACGATAGGATCGCCAGAGAGCCCTCCGGACGCGTAGCTCTTGCCGAGAGGGCCGAGACCCTCCTGGGACAGCTTGAGGTAGCGTGCTCCCACTCCGAACGAGATGATATCCGAGAAGGGATAGGCGAGGGTCAGGCGCAGGTCAGTCGAGCGGCGCTTGAGACCCGAAGGATCCTGGTCGTTCCAGACGAAACCGATGCCGGCCGCGAGGCGGCTGGTGGTGGAGTCGATGGCTGCCGCGCCGTAGGACTGACGCCGAGCTTCGGGCCAGATCTGCGCGAGAGCGCCAACGTGATAGACCCGGGAAGCGGCGATGGAGGCCGGGTTGGTGAACACACCGGAAATGCCATTGCCCCAAGCGCGCATCGCTCCGGCCATGGCCCCGTAGCGGGCATCCTCGACCTCGCCGTAGTTGTAGCCGGTTTCAGGCGCCAACGAGCTCTTCTCGGCGCGCGCAGGCGCCGCCAGCAGCATCAGGGTTGCGACGGCGGTCGCGGCGAAAGCATGGGCGGGTCTGGCGTGTCGCATGGGGTGGTTCAGGGGCTTGTCCGGGAGACCTGCACGGTTGCTAGCGCAACGACCTGAAACGGCAAAGAATTCAGCCTTTGTGGGAGCTGGGGAGAGCGCGTTTGGGGCCCAGGACGCTACGATGGAATCGGTCTGGACGCCGGATGACTCTTGACTTCGCAGATCAGCCACAATGATGCGGAAGCCGCTTGCTGGGGTCGAGGAAGTCAGGGCGAAATTGACGCGATCCCTAGGGGTAGGCGCGCAAGGACGATCGCTGCGTGCTTTGAAATGAGGGTGTCCAAAGACCACCTTCTGAGTGACGATCAAAAAACGGCGCTCTTCCATTGGGTTGGCCCAGGTCCAAAAAAACACCGTGGACGCCGCTTCGAAGCTGGTGCTAGCTCCATCCGTCTCTCGCGTCGGACACAACCCGTGCCCGACTGAGGCTGCTGCGGAGTAAGGAAGGTCAAAGGACCAGGGCGTCTTCGATGATTCAAAACAAGAAGAAGATGGACTTGTAGGAACCGAAGACATCCACCCGGACGCAGGAGGACCATAGGGAAACCGAGGGGCGTGGACGATGGGGGCTCGTCCGGGCCTGACTTGTCACCGATTGTCCACAGGCTGTGGACAACCTCTCGGGCAGGGTGTGGATGGCGGGGTGTGGAAAAGCTGTGGACGGACGGTCAACAACGAAGGCGGACGTTGCGGACACGATGGAAATGAGCGCACAGGATATCCACAGGCTGTGGGAGCAGGCGGCCGAGCGGGTGCGTCAGCGCGCCCCTGCCAGCTTCGATATGTGGTTTGCCGGCGTGCAGTTCGATGGCCTGCACCAGGGGAAGTTCAGACTCGGCGCCCGCGACGAGTTCGTGCGCGACTTCGTGCGCGAGCACTACGAGCATGCCCTGCTCGAAGAGCTGACCACCCTGCTGCACTCCCAACCTGACCTGGAGTGGGTCATCCGTGCGGACCTCGACCACCCAGTCTCCTCTACCCCGGCCGCCAAGCCCGTGGTTCCCAGGTCGATACGCATCATCCACGCCGTCGGCCCTGACCCGGTGCCCGATGCCGCACCGACTCGCGCTCCGGCCCTGTGCGAGGTCGCTCCGCTGCTCGGCGTCAACCCCAAGAACACCTTCGTCAACTTCGTGGTCGGTCCGAGCAACCAGCTCGCGTTCGCTGCTTCGGTCGCCGCTTCGGGCGGAGGCGGACGTCGCTACAACCCGCTGTTCCTGTGCGGCAGCACGGGCCTGGGAAAGACCCACCTTCTGCACGCGATCGCGCACCGCATCCATTCCGAGCGTCCCAGCGCCCGCATCGTCTACGGCTCCGCGGACTCGTTCACCAACGAGTACATCGCAGCGTTGACCGTGCGTCGCATGGACGAGTTCAGGGCGCGCTACCACCACTGCGACGCGCTGCTCATCGATGACGTGCAGTCGCTTGCGGGCCGCACGCAGACGCAGGAGGAGTTCTTCAACACGTTCAACATCCTGCACGCGCAGGACAAGCAGATCGTGATCGCTGCCGACAAGTATCCGCAGCAGCTCGATCGCATGGAAGAGCGGCTGGTCTCGCGCTTCACCTGGGGGCTGGTGGCCGACGTTCAGACGCCGGAGCTCGAGACGCGCGTCGCCATCATCCGCAAGAAGGCCATGCTCGAAAACGTCGAGCTGTCCGAGGACCTCGCCGTGCTGCTCGCGCAGACCGTGCAGTCCAACGTGCGCGAGCTCGAAGGCATGCTCATCCGCCTGATCGCCAAGTCGTCGTTGATGCGCTGCCAGCTCGACATGGACTTCGCACGTGCCGAGCTCGCACTTGCGATGCCGAGCCGGCCGCAGGTCACCACGGTCGAGCACATCCAGAACGCCGTGTGCACGCACTTCCACGTCAACGCCACCGAGATGCTCTCGCACGTCCGCCATCGCAGCGTCTCCAAGGCACGCCACATCGCCATGTACCTGTGCCGCCAGCGCCTGCAGTGCTCTTTCCCGGAGATCGGAAGGGCGTTCAACGGGCGGGACCACACGACCGTGATGAGCGCAGTGCGCAAGGTCGAAGCGCAGCGGGAGAAGGATCCGGAGATCCGCGCGCACATCGAGGCGATCGAGCGCAAGCTTTCGACGGGCGACTGAGCGCGGCCGCGCCGGGCAGCGCACCGGCCTTGCGGCTGCTGTGCCTCAGCCCTGGGGCTCGCGCATCCGCCCGAGCGAGCCTTGCAGCTGCTGGAGCAGTGCGTGCTCCTCACGCAGCGTGCCCTCCACGCGCACCGACGAGGACACCAGCGCTTCGGAGCTGCGAGCCAGCGAGCGGTGCGCCAGGTTGAGCTGGTTGACCATGTTCGAGATGTTCTCGATCGCCTGCGTCACCTGACGTCCACCTCGAGCCTGATCCTGGCTCGAACGCTCCACGTTCTGCGTGATCGAGCGCATCTTCTCCGCGCTCTTCATGATCAGCTCCGAGCCCCGCGCCTGCTCGCCGGTCGCTGCTGCGATCTGCTGTACCGTCTCGGCGATCCTTCCGATCGCGTCCGTCACCTGCTTGGAGCCCTTCGCCTGCTCGACCGTCGCACGCGCGATCGCCCGAACCATGTTCGTCGACTTCTGCGAGCTCTCGAGGATCTTCTTGAGCGCCCTCTCCGCGTCGTTGGAGACCTCCACGCCGCGGTCCACGTTCTTCGCGCCGCGCTCCACCGCTGCGATCGCATTGCGTGACTCGTTCTGGATCGTCTTGGTGAGCTCTGCGATCTCCTTGGTGCTCGCGCCGGCACGCTCCGCAAGATCCTTGATCTCGTCGGCCACCACAGCGAACCCCTTGCCGTGCTCTCCCGCCTGCGCAGCGATGATGGCCGCGTTGAGCGCCAGCAGGTTCGTCTGCTCCGCTACGTCGTCGATCACGTTCAGAATCTGCCCGATCTGATCGATGCGCGACCCCAGGTTCGAGATCACCGCCACCGCCTCCTGCGTCGATTCCTTGATGCGGTAGATCTCGCCGATCGTCTTGAGGATCGCTTCCGCGCCCTTCTCCGCGTCCTGGGCTACCTCCTCGCTCAGCCGCGCCGTCTCGTTGGCGTTCGATTGCACCTGGTCGATGGAGATGTCCATCTCGTTCATCGACGAGCTCGTCTCCTCCGCGGTGAGCGAAAGCGCATCGACGTTCTTGGCGACTTCCTTGATCGAGTAGGCCATCTCCTCGATCGACGAGGCGGTCTCCCGGACGCTGGTCGCGAGGTCGGCGATCGCCTCCGCGACCTCGTCGTTGGTCGAGGTCATCGAAAGGATGCTCGACGACGACTCCTCGGCGCTGGAGGTCAGGCCTTCGACGTGCTGGCCGATCGACTTGAGCGCTGCGGCGACTTCCTTGATCGCATCGGCCGTCTCCGAGGAGAGCTTGCCGCGGCGTGAAGCTCCATCCTCGAGCTTCTTGAGCCCGTCCTCGATGTTGGACAGGGCCGTGCGAAGCGCAGGAAGGCGCGTCCCCTCGTTCTGCTTGGCTTGGACGACCGCGTCGGCGAGGCGTGCAATCTGATCGAAAGCACGCTTGGATTCGGCGCGGGCAGAGGGAGGTACCTCGACACGCGCGCCCTCGGCGGCCGATTTCGCTGCCCTCTCGAGCTCGCCGATCACCTCCACCAGCTCCTCCTGGCTCTCCTGCTCGCTGCGCACCCGCTCTGCCAGGGCTTTCATCTCGTCGTAGACACGGCCCAGCTCGGCCGGCGCACCTGCCGGCAGCGCCGGTGGATCGCCCCGCGACGCGCGCGCCAGCGCGTCAGGCAGCTCTCCGAGGCCCCGCGACGACGGGCCTGAGCCCGCATACCCCGCGGCAAACAGGCCGATGATGGCGAGTGCGAAGAAGTACGGGGAAACGTCCTTGAAGACGAAGCCGAGTACGCCGGCTGCCACGGCGATGATCGCCGCACCGATGAGTTGTCGCGATGTGAACGTCATGATCACCCTGCAAGGCGATGGAGTTGCGCCGAGCGTGAGCGTAAGTGCTGGAGGCACCTGCGGGCAAGCTGCAGTCGATACCCACAGCCGGGCCGAGGCGTGGCTCCGCCCGGGAATTCAAGGAGGGGCTTGTCCCGCTAGCAGACCCGGATCAAGGGGCCTTGGGGTTGACGATCTTCGCGGGGGGGGGGGCGCCACCGTCGAGGGATTCGCGTTCGGAACCTTCTTCACCGTCGTCGTCGGAGCCGTCGTCGGCGTCGGCGCCGGACCAGGCGCCACCGGCGTCGTCGTGGTCGCGGTCTTGGTCTGCGGCGGAACCGCTGTGCTCATCGTCACCGGACCCTTGTTTCCCGCGTCCTTGGCGGACGGAACCGCCGGCGTGGTCGCAGCCGGGGTCGATGTCGTCGTGGTGGCAGCCGTAGCAACCGGAGGCGCTACCGTCGTCGTTGTGGCAGGCGTCGCCGTCGCGGCGGTGCTGGCCGGTGTCGACTGCTGCGCGGTCCCCGGGGTGACGTGATAGTGCTTGCCGGACGGCTTCGAGGGTTCAGAAGAAGGATGCGTCCCGCCCGTGGTTACGACGCATCCAATGGCCAGCAACGAACCGAGTGCAAATGCCACGATTCCAGTAGTTTTCATGCGATTCTCCTCGACCTGCCCAGGGCATCAGCCCGTTGAACCAAGCAACCCACGTTAGACGACACAATCCCAGCAGCATTCACGGGGCTTTGCCCGGCGATGCCCGGCCCGAAAGCCTAGAACGAGTGGGCTGCGCCGCACAAGACCTCGATTTCTGTCATCCTACGCGGCTGTCAGCGCCTCTCTACCTCGACCGCTATCGCTTTCATGTGCGGCTCTGCACCTTGCTGCACCGGAAAGTCAATTTGTGCCGGCAGCTCCACCATGCGCCCCACCGTCCGGTGCGCCTGCTCTGCCGCCCGATGCAGCGACCTGCGAAGCTGCCCCACGTGCACCGTCCGCTGGTTCGTGCACGCCAACACAATCCCCCCGCCGTCGCTCACCAGCCCAAAGCACTCCTCTGCCACCCCCACGATGTCGCTCGTGAACGAAAATCGACTCTTGTGCGTGGTGGAATACGATGGAGGATCCAGAACAATCCGGTCGAACCGCTGCCCGCTGCGCCGCGCCCGCGGCAACCAGCTCAAGACATCGTCGCAAACCATCACGTGCTGGTCGCCCGCGAGCCCGTTGAGCTCCAGATTCCGCTCCCCAATCCCAAGAACCCGAGACGCCGAATCGACGCTCACCGTGGTGCGAGCCCCTGCCCGGGCTGCAGCAATCGTGAATGAACACGTGTAGCTGAACAAATTCAGGACCGACCGGCCCCCAGATTGTCCTGCCAACCACGTCCTGTTGTCGCGTTGATCTAGAAATAGCCCGGTCGATAGACCATCCCCTGGGCGGACCCAGAACTTCAGGTCCCCTTCGCGTACCACGAGCTCCTCAGGAGCATCCACGCCGCGCACAGCACGAGCCGGCGCCACCTCTGGCCTGCGCGGGTCCACGATCCTGGACGCCTGTTTCGGTCTGATCTTGAGATAGACCCCCTTGGGGCCTAGCCGCCAAGCTGCATCGAGCAGCTCTTCGCGATAGTCGGGAGCAAACTGCTCGCCCACCCAGACGATGAGGTGGTCGCCGACCCGGTCGATGTCGCAGCCAGGCAGACCTTCGCCTTCCCCATGGAAGAGGCGGTACGCGTCCACGTCTCCCCTGGCCGCGATCGGCCAACGCCGGCTCGCAGCCTCGCGCAACAGCTCGTCGAGCATCACGCCCGCTGGTGCGGCCTGAACGTCGGTGCTCCCAGCGCGCAACCACGCCTGCAGCGCGGCTGGCGCCGGTGCCTGCACGCGAAGCTTGCTGCGCGACGACGGGTGCTGCATCTCGAGTGCAGCGGCGTGCAGCATGAGCCGCGGAGCACCAGGAGCTCGCGAAGCGCTGTCGCCGGCAATACGCAGCCCGGTCACGGAGCTGAACGCAGCGCGCACATGGCGCGCACCACCGTGGTCCACGCGAACCTCGACGAGCGAGCGATTCCCTTGCTCCTGCGTCACGCGCCAGCGCAGCACGACGCGCTGCCCGTTCCGATCGCGACGCGTGGCCGGACGAATGACTCCGGTGCGCTCTCGCACGAGCTTGACGCTGGCCTCTCCGCTCTTGGTGGCAGGGCGTCCTTCGACGACTGCGAGCCAGGCGAGCCTGGAGCTGCCAGCCTGCACCTGTGCTGCGATGGCTGCATTGGCTTGTGGCCTGCGCGACAATGCCACCACCCCTGACACATCGCGATCGAGGTGCTCGTGCACGGCCAGGTAGACCTGCCCCGGCGGTGTCCCGTCGCGATTGGCGATCAGCAGCTTGACGCGGGACACGAGGTCATCGTCGCCGCGCTCCGGTGAGACCATCGACATGCCTGCCGGCTTGTCGATCACGATCAGGTCCGCGTCCTCATGCAGCACCCGCTGCGGGCTGAGCGGGCTGACCAGAGAGTCGAGATCCGAGCTCATGGAGGAACCGCGGCCGTGGCCTGCAGCCTTCAGCGCTTCCCGTCGTCGGGCTTGTCGCCCGGGTTCGTGGAGAACTCTTCAGCGAGGAATCCCAGGATGACTTCGTCGAGCGACTTGTCGCTGATCATCTCCTCGCCAAACACGTTGCCGCCTTCTGCAGGGCGGGCAGAGGCAAAGATCGCAGCGGGGCGGGACGGGACATAGCGCGAAGCGTTTGCGTCGGACTCCTGCTCAGCGGGCACGGCCCGATAGGTGCCGTGCGGGCGCTTGTGCGAGAGCACGGCAGCGGGCGGAGGAGGCATGTCGCCCGAGGGTTGAAACAGGTTGGGCGCCTGCGTGGTCTCGACGGCTGCGCGCTCGAGCACGTCCATGTCGACGCGAACGCCGGTCCAGGCCTGCACGGAGTCGGGATCCGCCCGAACGCTGGAGGGGCCCGCAGCTGAAGCTTGAGGTGCGGGAGAATTGGGGCGATCCGGTCGCGGGGCCTTGGCCGGCGCTGGCGCTCCTGCCGCAGGGATCGGAGCCGGCGGGGGTGCTTCCGCCGCTGGGGGCGGGACCGGCACTGCGCTGGCCGTGGCGGTTGACGCGTGCGCGCTGGGGTCGTCGATGATCGCGTCGAAGGTGCCGTCGCGCAAGGCCATGAACATGGACTTGTGCTGGTCCTTCATCATCGTGCGGACCGTCTCGGTCAGGCTGTCTTGCGACAGATGCTCCGCGTAGCTCGTCTTGAAGCTCTTGAGAATGCGCCCGCCGTCCGCGAACAGGTGGGTGATGATGTGCGGGTGCTTGACTCCAGAGTCTTCGGTCTGGATATGAAAAACCTTGCCTTTGTGCCTGACGTTCGTGTTGAAGCCGAGCAAGGGGGAATGATTCTTCACTTCGCACGCTCCGGCCCGAGAAGAGCTACCTTGGCAAGTTACCACAGCTGTCAGCCGCTGCATCAGGGCAATGGTTCCTGTGGGAGTGCCTGGTGCGCAGCGTGTGAGCGTTATGCCGGATCAGGGTTCAGCCCACCCCCTCGTCCATCCTGCGCATGCCTTCGAGCAGCAGCGCTTCCGGGCTCGCACTGATGACGCGAGCGGTGGGGATGTAGTTCGGATCCAGCCCGAACTCGCCGTCCGTGAGCTTGAGCATGGCGTAGAAGGCTTCCTCGCCGCGCATCCTGCCCATCATTGCGTTGACGATGTTGCCTTCCTGGAAGTGCAACTCGCCGGATTCGTTGCGGGCACGAATGCGCAGCGCACCGGTCTTGCGTCCATGCCAGAGGATCTGGACGATGTCAGGGAGCGACATCTCGGTGAGCGATCCGGACACGCCCTTGGCACCTCGCGAGGTGGTCTGACGTTCGATCAGCTGCTTGAGCTTTGCGACGAACGCGTCGGTGGAGGCGGGCTTTGCCTGGAAGTCCGTGGCGCCCTTCTCGAAGCCGGCCTGCACATCCGTTCGCCCCGACCTGCGCGTGAGAAACACCCAAGGCAGATCCCGGCCCCAGGATTGGGCTCGCACCTGCTCGAGCAGAGTGAGGCCGTCAGTCGGCTGCAGATCCACTTCGCTGACCACGAGCTCGAACTCACCTGCCTGCAGCGTCTTCAGGGCCAGCTCGGTGGTTCGCAGGATCTGCACCTCGAATCCCTGCTCCACCATTCGCAGGTCGAGCATCGTCGTCTCTTCCGGGTCCGGATCGATGAGCAGGGCCTTGTGCCGGTTGGCGAGAAGGCGAGCCGCGAGATCGTCGCCGGTGACCATGTGCTTGAACACGTCGACGATGTTGGGATCAAAGACGGTGCCCTTGAACTTCGCGAGCACGTCGCAGGCCTCGGCTGGGCGCAAGGTCTTGCGGAACGGGTTGCGAGGGTTCTGAGCGAGGTCGGCGTAGGTGTCGGTGATCGCCAGGATGCGCGCGCCCAGCGAGATGTCCTTGCCAGACAGGCTATTCGGAAAACCCTTGCCGTCGAAGCGCTCGTACATCTGGTCGACGACCGCCATGGTGTCGGGCGAGAGCGACACGCCCTCGAAGAGCCTGCGCGGCGTCTGATGCGCCTTTTGCGCTGCGACGCGGTGTCCCTCGTACTCGGCGACGTTGAGCGCGGTCAGGTGGTAGGCGCTCATCTTTCCGAGGTCGTGGATGTAGGCGGCGATCAGGATCGCCTCGACGCCAGCCGCTGGGAGGCCTACCTTTTCGGCGATCTTGCGGGTGAGCCGTACGACATGGGCTGTATGACCTCGCAGGTCTGCTCTGGAGTTCTCCAGAAGCGAGACCAGGACGTTGAGCGTTTCGAGATACGCTTCGCCGCCGAAGGTGCCGCTGGTGGACTTCTTGCCCGCTGCGGTGCCTGAACGCTCGATCGAGTCGCCGGACAACATCCGCTCGCGACCCTTGGTGTCCGCGAGCGCCACGGCCATCGTCTCTTCGCTCACGAGGTTCCGCTCGTAGACGTTGAGCATGGATTGGAACTGCTCGTGCGCGGACTTGTCGAGGATCGCGAAGGCGTGGATATCTCCGTGGTAGGCCTTGTTGATCGCGGCCTTGATCGCGGCAGGGCGCGCAACGAACGCTCGGACCTCCTTCACTCCGGAGCTAATCTGAAGCTCCTTGAGCGCTTCGAGGTCCTCAGGCCGCGTGGTGACCACGGACAGGACGCTGTTCTGTGCGTCGAACAGCACTGGGAACATCTGGTGGACGTCGGCGAATTTCTTGGACACCTTGTCGAGCGTGAGCCTGGCGATGTCCGCCTTGGAAAGCTTCTCGGTGGACACGAACCGGGTCTTGTGGATGGCCGCGAGGTACTTGAGGAGATCGGCTTCGGTGATGGCGTTGACTTCGAGCAACGACTCGAAGATATCGCCGCCCATGCGCTGGAAGTGCGTCAGCGCGGCCTCGTATTGCTCGGGGCCGATGCGCTGGTCAGCCAGGAGCCGATCCAGAAGTTGGGTGTGTCCTGATGTCTTCGCTCGCATGCTCGGTTGCCGGAAGTATACGGTCCCAGTGCTTGCGAGGGTCAAGCGCTACGGTGCACCAGGATGCCGCATTCTGGTGACAGCCTCGCGAACGAGGAGGGCTCGAACGCCAGACCGTCGAATACAGCGCGATCTACGTTTCTTCCGGTGAGTACAATGACGAGATCCCCGCCCCGAATCAAGGGCGGCAGCCCGTCGATCGCGGGAACCAGGGCCGCCGCCGCAGAACCCTCGAGCCGCAATCCCAGTCTGTAGTGGATCAAGGCCATCGCAAACGCGATCCGCGCCTCTGCCAGCACGCTCACACCGGCCACGACCGAACTCGCCCGGGCAAAGCTCGTCGCGCTGATCCCTCCCTCTAGCCCGTCCGCCAGCGTCTTTTCGCTGGTAGCCAGCTGCTCGACCGCACTGCCCCGCTCCAGCGAAAGAGCGAATGCAGCGCTCGCTTCACTCTGGGCCGTCCACACCCGACGCGTCTTGCGCGGGTCTTCCCCGGCGCTGGCCGCGAGACCCCAGGCCATTCCGGTGGCCAGCCCGCCACCTCCGATCGGCACGAGCACGTGCTCGGGCACTTTTCCCAGGGCATCGACAATTTCAAAGGCCAGGGAAGAACCGTTTCCAGCCAGGACATCCACGTCGTCGTATGGAGATATCCAGGGCAGGCCGCGACGACTCGCCAACTCGCGTCCAAGCGCCTCCGCAGCGTCGTAGCCCTGCGCTGTGAACGCGAGCTCCGCTCCCTCTGCTCGGATCTTGGCGATCTTTGCCTTGGCTGCAGTCTCGGGCACCACGATCGTGGCGCTCATTCCGAAGAGACGAGCCGCACGTGCCACACCGATTCCGTGATTGCCTGCTGAAGCTGCCACCACGCCCGTCGCGCCTGCCCGACGCGCGGCGTCGAGCGCGCTCAACGCGCCCCGGATCTTGAAGGAGCCGGTGATCTGAAGGTTCTCCAGCGCCAGAATCAGGCGCGTGGAGCCGGTGGGGTCCGCATGGCGATTCAGCGAATCCGCACGAATGAGCGCCACCCTGCGCAGGCCCGCCTCAGGCAAGCGCGAGCCCAGGCTGCGCGCCAGCTCCAGCTTCTCCGGTGCGATCGGGCGCGCATCTGCGGCAAGAACGGGATCGATCTCGATGTTGCGCATGGGGTGCCCAGACATATACGGACCATCACAGGGCCAGCTTGATGGGGGGCGTATCCCCTTCCGACAATACCGTTTGTCGGCTTCTCAGGTGCCCCAGTCGTCGTCCGGCGGAAGCGCTGCTTCCACCGCTGGAGGCAAGATCGACGAGGGCGTACGTGGGGCGGCTTGTCCCTGACCGGAAGCCGGGAGGTTCTGCGAGGGAGACGGGGGCGAGGTCGGCGCAGGCGCGGCGACGCCGGGTAAAGGTTGCGCTGCGGGCGCAGGGAAGCTGGGCACGCGGGGTGGCGCCGGAATGGCTTCGGGCCGGGGAGCGTTGGCGTCGGACCTCGGGCGCTTGGACGGGCGCTGCGAGGGCTGCTTGGGAGCGCGCGAGGGGCGCTGCGAAGCACGCGGCGGAGGTGCGAGCGGGAAGCGGTCGAGCGCAGTGTGCTCGGCGCCAGGTCGTTTCTGAGTGTGCAGGTAGACGACGACCTCGGTCAGACGCGCTTCGATGGAGAGCGGATCGAGCGAGCCGAGCCACGCCGCAACAGGCGCAGCCTCTTGCAGCCTTGCGAGGGTGACGTGCGGATGAAACGGCGAACCAGGCGCAGCGAGGCCGATCTGGGTGAGCAGCTGATCGACCTTGGTGCAGAGATCGGCAAGTCCTGCTGTCGGGTCGGACACGTCGACGATCACGAGCCGAGCGCGATCCACCGAGGGAAAGGCGGAGAGCGGGCCGAGCTGCAGGCGAACCGGAGGCAGGGCAGCAGCTGTTTCCCGCAGAGGATCGAGGATTGAGGGGGCCAGCGCGGGATCGATTCGTCCGATGTTGCGCAGCACGACCCTCAGGTTGGTCGGCGAGATCCACGAAGCGTGCACGGCAGACGGAGCAGCCTGCAGTTCGCGCTGGACGGCGGCGAGTTTGCGGGCGGCGGCGATCTCGAAATTGACCGCCAGGAAGGCTGTGACCGTCTCGATCATGGTCGACACTATAGTCGTCCGACCCTGGCCAGGCCGCGATCGTGAGGGACAAAAAAAAGGCAGCGACCGGGGCGGGGGGGGGGCACCTCTCGGTCGCTGCGACGGGGGAGCGAAGCAGGTTTCAGGCCAATGGTCATTCCAATAAATTCAGCATGTTATGAAGCAAACATGCTCCGAGACGTTTCACATTTGCATTGAACCGGCGAATCGCATTGCAGGATCGCTAGGCGCTTGGCACGGGCTCTCGTTCGCCAAATCAGGCGTTTTCCTTGGGTAATACTGCGATCTTCGCCCCGTCGGCAGGCCCGGTCGGCGCAGCGGGGCCGAGCAGGTTGCGGACCAGGGGACGCTTGTAGAAGAGAGCCTTGAGCCGGGGGTCCCGAATCATGTCGCCGATTTGCAGCGCGCGCCCGATCGCCGTCTTGCGAGCCTCCTGCGCCTGCAATGCTCCGGCCCGCTCCAGCGTGTTCCAGCACAAGCAGCAGGTTTCCAGCCCGTACTCAGAGCCCTGCACCGCTGCCATGGCACCCAGTGCCGTAGTGGCCAGAAGGATTCCCGTGTGGATCTCGCCGATGTCGACACGGGCGGCGGCTTCGATGGCTGTGGCGTAGAAGTGGAAGCTGACCAACGCCTGGGTTTCCGCAGCCTGACGCGCATCCGCTGCGCGCACTACCGCCGAGGCGGAGTTGCCCGATGCGCGATCCAGCAGCGCATGGACGAACTTCACGTGCACCTCGTCGTAGGCGCTGCTGGCGGCGGCAATCAGCGCCGCAGCGTCGAGGCAGAAGTTGCGAGCCGATTCGACGTCGCCTTCCTCCAGCACGACCTCGGCAGAAACGAGCAACGTGTCGGCGCGCGCGTCCTGATCGCCGTATCGCTCGTGTGCGTCCCGGGCGCGCTTGAGGTAGGCCAGCCCGCGGGGCAGGTCGCCGAGCCGTGCGTAGGCCTGACCGATGTTGGCGAGCGTCTTGGCGAGCTGGAATCGTCCGCCGATTGCGAGGTCGATGCTGATCGAGGCCAGCGCGCAGGCGATGGAATCCTCAAAGCGCTCGAGCACGAACATGGCGTAGGCGAGTGCATTGCGCGCCCGGGCTTCGGGGCGGCGCGCGCCTACGCGACGGAAGACCGCGATGGCTGCGGCGTAGCAGTCGACCGCTTCGCGCACGCGCCCGACGCGCCGCAGCAGAACGCCGCGCGATCGAAGCACATCTGCGCGCACACGCGGGGAGACCTGTGAGCTCTTGGCCACCTCCAGAGCGCGGTCACAGGCACCGAGCGATCCCTGGACATCGCCCAGCTCCCGGAGCGTCTCGCTGAGCACGGCGAGCGCTTCGACCTCCAGGTTGGGCAGGCGTGCAACGTGGGTTGCGGCGCATGCCCGGTGGCACATGGGAAGCGCGCGCGCGTACTGGGACTCGTCGGACAGGAACACGGCCGTGCGCGTGAGCGCGATGGCGACCCAGTGCGAGCTGCGGGAACGCTTTGCGAGCACGCGCAAGGCGATGAGATGCTTGCGACGCTCGCGGTGGCGGCCCAGGACCCGATAGATGGCCTCGAGCGCTTCGTGTGCCTTGAGCCTGCGCGGATCGTCCTTGGACAGCAGGGACAATGCGCGCAGGTAGTAGTGCGTGGCGAGCTGGGTCTGGTAGCCGGTGCGTGCTGCCTGCGCGGCTTCCAGGTAGTAGTCCGCCGCAAGCGAGATCGAGCGTCCGCGCGCCAGGTGACGGGCCACGATGACGGCGGACAGGCCGGTGGCGATCGGCGTGTTGGACAGGTGCTGTCCAAGCTCGCGATGCATGTGCACGCGCTCGGAAGGGTCGATCGCGTTGTAGGCGACGTCGCGGGCGATGGGATAGCGGAAGTCGACTTGATCACCGCGCCGCTCGCACATGCCGCGAGCGCACAGCCGCACGATCGGATCGTCGCTCTGCAGATGTCCGAGCTCGGTCAGGTCGTTGACCGTCAGTGGGCCGTGCGCGACCGCGAGCCACTGCGCCACCTCGCGCTCCTCGGCCGGCAGCTCGTTGAGGCGATCGCCGATCAGCTGCTCGAGCGTCGACGGCAACGGCTGGGCGCGGTTGCCTGCGTCGACCCGCTCGAGCACCTGCCGCCCGTTGCGCTCCTGGATCTCGAGGGTGCCGCGCTCCAGCAGGGCGTCGACCATCTCGAGCAGGAAGAACGGGTTGCCTGCGACGCGCGGCACAAGGTCGGTGCACACCGCGGCGACGCCGTCGTGCACGCCGAGGCGGCTCTCGACCAGGCGCAGCTGCTCGTCGGGGCGCAGCCCGCGGAGCTCGATGCGGACGATGTTCTCGATGAAGGGCAGGGCACGCTCGTCGGGGCGCGTGACGAGCAGAACGAGCATGGGCACGGGCTCGGAGGTGTCGATGAGCTCGCGGATCATCTCGAGGCTGGGCGTGTCTCCCCACTGCAGGCCTTCGATGATGATGAGCAAGGGGCCGCGGTCCGCGATGACGCCGATGAGCGCGCGGATCCCGGTGAGGAACATCTTTCGGACGTAGCCGATGTCTTCATCGTCGAAGTGCTCGACGCTCTTTCCGCTGGCGAGCTCTGCGAGGCGGAACGCGACCTGACCGAGGGCCTGACCGTTCGGGCCCAGGGTCTCGACGATCGCGGCGTGGGCCTGCTCGAGGGTCTGCTCAGCCGAGGTGCCGCTCAGGGCGCGGACCAGCTCCGCGAGGCTGCTCATGGGAACTTCGGAATGAGAGGGGGAGCAATCGATCTGGATCTTGGCGACTTCCGGGGGAAGCTCATGCTTGAAGGCGGAGACGAGCGCGGTCTTGCCGATGCCCATCTCGCCGACGATTGCGCGGGTGATGATGCGACCGGACAGGCCGGAGGCGCGCGCCGCGGTCACCTGGTGGAAAGCGGAATGCAGGTCGGCCTTCTCAGCGTCCCGCCCGATCAGGTCGGACATGCTGCCGGACAGGCGTGCCTCGCGCTCTTCGCGCGACAGGGGGCGCATCAAGCGATTGATCCGCATGGCGCGGGGCAGCTGCCGCTCCGCGGCGCCCTCGATCTCCACCGTGGGAGCATCCTCCCAGAGGAACTCGTTGCGCACGAGCCGGTACAGACCGCCTGCGACCCAGGTGCTGGATCTGGGGGCTCGATCTCCCACCAGGGACGCGAGGAACTCGGCGGGCGCCAGCAGCTCGTGCTCCACCAGGTTGCCATGCTTGTCGCGTCGTCCCGATGCAACCGCGCGCACGATGCCCACGGATGCCTGGATGGAGCACGGCCAGTCCTCCGAGGAGTTGCCGAGGAACTCGTGGACGTCGACGGCGAGCGTACAGGCCTCGAACGCCGCGCGCGTCGGATTGGCCATCAGACCCACGACCGCACGGGCCTGGTCGGGCGAGGTCCATGTGAGCCGCGCACCGCGCTTGAACGCGAGCTGATCGAGCATCTTGCGGATCTCGTCCTCGGCGCGCGCCGCAGCTGCCACGTCGGAGGCTGCGTGCAGCTCCGGCAGCCCGTGCAATCGCACGATCAGCACGGCGACGTGGCGCACTTCGAGCGAGGCGCGGTCCCTGGCGCCCGGGCGCATCGAGCGCGACTTGGGCGGGGAAGAATCCCGACGGGCCGCCTCGGCCGGCGTGAGCATGCTCGGCGCTGCCTCGGGCGCGATCGGCGCCGGCAGCGAGTCCGGAGGTACTTCGCTGGCAGCCTCCTCGATCTGCTCCTCGACCCCTGGAGACGTGATTTCACGTCCCACGAGCTGCGCCACGACGGACTCGACCGCGGCAGCATCCACGAATTCCTGGCGCTGCAGCATGGCGCGCGCGATGGCCGAGTACAGCTCACGCGCGTTCGCGAACCGATCGGAGCGATCGGCGGCGAGGGCCTTCATGACGATCTGGTCCAGCTCGACCGGAACGTTGGGAGTGAAGGTGGATGGCGGCTCGACCATGCCTGAGCGCACGGCGTCGAGAAGCTCGTCGCCCGCGAGCCCTGGGCGCATGGGACGTCCGGTGAGAACCTCGTGCAGGATCACGCCCAGCGAATAGATGTCGCTTCGTCGATCGACCTTCTCGCCCCGTGCCTGCTCTGGCGACATGTAGGCGAACTTGCCCTTGAGCACGCCGACCTCGTCGCGGAACATGTTGGCCGTAGCGATACCGAAGTCGGCGATCTTCACGCCGCCCTCGTAGCTCAGGAGCACGTTCTGGGGAGAGACGTCGCGGTGGACGATGCCGAGGGGCTCGCCGCGCTCGTCCTTGCGCTCGTGTGCGTAGTGCAAGCCCTTGGCGACTTCGGCCACGATGTAGGCACCCACCCAAGGCGCCACGCGGGTGCTCTTGTGACGGGCGCCGGACATGAGCCTTCCGAGGTCGAGCCCCTCGACGTACTCCATGGAAAGGAGCTGGCCTTCTTCTCCGTAGTCCTGGAACTCGTAGACCTGGACGATGTTGGGGTGATTGAGGCGGGTGGCGAGGTTGGCTTCCTCGGCGAACATGGTTCGGAAGCGCGACGACGACGAGTGCGCAGGCAGGACGCGCTTGAGGACCAACAGCTTGAACGTATTTTCTGCGCCCCGCTTCTTGGCAAGGAAGACCTCAGCCATTCCACCCACGCCCAGACGTCGCAGAATCTCGAAGTGAGCGAGCTGTTTTGGGGGCGGGCCAACGGGCGAGGTGACGGACATGGTCTGGGTGAGTGCAACCTTAGCAGGGGGCGTGCTAGGAGGGGATCGATTCGAGCCCCGGCAGGGGGCCGGACGGCCCTTGCTGAACCGGGATGTGGACCGTTGCGTGGCAGCAACAAGAGTCAGCCTTTGGGCGGGATAGCCGAGCGATGATCAGAAGAACTGCACGAACCTTGGGCGCGGCTGCTGCGGCCGTAGCGCTGGCGGGGCCCGCAGCGGCACAGGATCCCGTGGCTCCGCCTGCTCCTGCAGGCGACGCGGAGGAGTCGACGGCGCCTACGGAGCCGGCCCCTACGCCGAAGCCCAAGGAAAAAGCAGAGCCAAAGCAAGAGCCAGAAGAGCACAGGGAGCCGAGCAAAGCTGGCATCGACTTCGTGCTCGGATTCGGCAAGCTGGGCGGAGGCGACGCCTTGAAGTTCACTTCTTACTCGCTGCTTTTTGGCGGCGATGTGCGCCTAGGCAACTTCGCCGCAGGCCTCCGGCTGCCGGTGACGTCGGCCACCACAGAGACCGTGGCGCCTCCGACCAACAAGCAGAGCCAGACGGCGCTAGGGAACGTGGAGCTCGCGGGTACGCTGTTCTTCCACCCGGTCAAGCACCTGGAGCTGCCGGTCGAGCTGGCGCTGGTGCTGCCGACCGCGGGTGGCGACCCAGCGGGCGACGAGGTCAAGCAACGGCTCTGGCTTGTGCAGCAGACCGCGGCGGCGTCGCGGGGATTCGAGGACAATGCGCTGTTCATGCCCAAGCACATGGGCGTGGTTCCGAGGGTAGGGATCGACTACGAGCACAAGGGGCTCGCGCTCGGTGTCTACGAGAAGTTCGAATTTCTCTTCAAGGCGGGCGCTTTGAACTCGGATACGGTCGAAGCCAAGGGGGTAGCCGTGGCCACGATCACAGGCGTCAACGCGTCGTACGAGGTGCTCAGGCGCCACCTATCGGTGGGGCTGCGCGCCTGGGCAGTCTACGAAATCGCCGAGCCCTACAAGTCGAAAGTGTCGGCCGTGGAGGAATCGAAATTCCAGATGGTCTTCGAACCCCAGATCGCCGGAAGGATTGGACCTGTGGTGCCACTCATCGGATTCCTGCTTCCAGCGGGTGGACGGCTCGGGGACCCTGGGATGAAGGCAGTGCGCATCATGGCGGCGGTCGAATTCTAGCCGGTCTGCCACTTCCGGACACCGTCCCTACCACCATGTGACTCGAACTCGGCTCACCGTATCCCACGAACACGCAGATGCAACGTCTCTACGATTTGATCGCCACGCACGAGGACTGGCTCTTGGAAAGGGTGCTGTCCTACGCCAAGCAGCACGACTACGCGAAGTACACCTCGACCCTGCAGGAGGCCTGGCGCATGTCCGTAGCCGGGCTGAGCGCTCCGATACTCCAGGCGCTGCACCGCAGCGGGGAGATCCCGCCGCTCAGCGCCGATGACGATGCCAAGTCGGATCCGATCGTGGCGTTCGGGATCGAGGAAGCGCGCCGACATCGCTCTCGCGGAGTGTCGCTGCCGATGTTCCAGGGGCTGATGAAGTACTACCGCCGCAGCTACCTCGATCTGGTGCAGAGCGCGGGCTTCGAGCCGGGGCTTGAAGAGCGCAGCCGAACCGTGCTCGAGCGGTTCTTCGATCGCGTGGAGATCGGCCTGTGCGCGGAGTGGGCTGAGGTGGGCGACGGATTGGCTGCGGCGCTGCGCGAGGAGAACCGGGCGCTCGCCAACGAGAAGAACAAGTACCTCACGCTGTTCGAGAGCCTGCCGGTGCCTGTGCTGTTCCTGGATGAGACCCAGCAGATCGACACGATGAACGTGGCCGCATCCAAGGCGCTGGGAGCGATGGGTGCAGCGGGGGCGGGGCACTACGACAGGGCGCGCGCGCGCCTGAGCGTCCCGTGGCTCCAGGAAGAGCTGGCGGCGTTCGAGGGCAGCGCAGAGCCGGAGCGGAGCTTCACGAAGATCGTGCAGATCGACGGAGTGTCGCGTCTGTACGAGGTGTCGTTCAAGCGGATGCTCGACGTGAGCGACAAGTTCAAGGGCACCGCGGTGATCCTGCGGGATCACACGGATCGGGCTCAGGCGCAGGCGGAGCTGAATCGCGCCCACGCGCAGGTGGAGAACATCCTGCAGACCGCGCCGGACGGCATCTGGCTGCTCGACCGGGAAGGCAAGGTACAGCACGCCAACGAGACGTTGCTGAGCATGGCGGGAAAGACCGCGTCCGAGGCCTTGGGGCGTCCTTGCCGTGAGGTCTTCCCGGGCGGGCCCTGCGATCAGGAGAGCTGTCCGCTGACGCGGGTGCTGTCGGGCGCGAGCCAGCTGGTTGCAGAGGAGCACAAGCAGCGCGGGGACGGCACGATGATCCCTTGCATGCTCGTGGCGCGGCCGCTGCGAAGCGCGGACGGCGAGATCGCGGGCATCGTGCAGTACTTCCGCGACGCCAGCGAGCAGAAGCGCCGCGAGGCCGATCTGATCGCCTACCAGCGCCGCATCCTGTCGCTCAGCGACATCGCGCTGCAGATCACGCAGGCCAGGGCGCTGCCCGAGATCCTGCAGACCACGATCCGGGAAGCGGTGGAGCTGAGCCAGGCCGACGTGGGGATCATCGTGCGGATCGACCCTGTGGGTGGCGGGCTTGGGGAGGTCTACCACACGGGGTTTCCGATGGATCGCGTGCCGGCTGGGGCGATGCCGACCGGCAAGGGGATGATGGCCAAGGTGATGCGCGGGGAGGTGGTGCGCACACCGGACCTGACGTCCGAGTCCGCGTTCGAAGGGTTCCCGGTCTGGCATCCTCGCATCCACGGCTGCATCGGGCTGCCGGTACGCCACAAGGATCAGGTGCTGGCGATCATGCTCGTCGGGCGCCTTGCCCAGAACCGGCCGTTCTCCGACGAGGACTTCGAGCTGGTGCGCACGCTGTCGAACCTGTCGGCCGTAGCGATGCACACGTCCATCCAGTTCCAGGAGCTTTCGCAGGCACGCCGCGATGCGGAGACGGCCAACCGGGTGAAGAGCGAGTTCCTGGCGAACATGAGCCACGAGATTCGCACGCCGATGAACGGGATCCTGGGCATGTCCGAGATCCTCGACGACACGGAGATGTCGCCGGAGCAGCGCGACATCGTGGGGGTGATTCGATCGAGCGGAGAGGTGCTGCTCACGCTGCTCAACGACATCCTGGACTTCTCGAAGATCGAAGCGGGGCGTCTGGAGCTCGAGGAGATCGACTTCGATCTTGCCGACGCCATCGAGGACACCGTGGCGCTGCTGGCCTCGAAAGCCAGGGAGAAGCGCCTGGAGCTTGCGTGCCAGCTCGGCGGGGATCTGCCTCGCGCCGTGCGCGGCGACCCCGCGCGCTTTCGCCAGGTCCTTTCCAACCTCGTGGGCAACGCGATCAAGTTCACCGAGTCCGGAGAGGTGCTCGTGTCCGTGACCGTCGATTCGAGTGACGACGAGTCGATCGTCATCGCGTGCGAGGTGAAGGACACCGGCATCGGGATCCCGGCAGCGCGTCTCTCGAGGATCTTCGAATCCTTCACGCAGGCCGACGCGTCGATGACACGCAAGTTCGGCGGCACGGGGCTCGGGCTGACCATCGCGCGCCAGCTGGTGAGCTTGATGGGAGGTCAGATCAGCGTGGAGAGCACGCCTGGCACGGGCAGCGTGTTTCGTTTCACGTCGCGGTTCCGTCCGGCGCGTCGAAAGGAACAAGGGCCCCCTGCGGCCGAGAGGATCCGGGGCGTGCGCGTGCTGGTGGTCGACGACAACCTGACCAACCAGCGCATCCTGCGCCAGGATCTTGCGGTGTGGGGAGCGATCGCGGACAGCGCTGCATCAGGAGCCGAGGCGGTGGAGCGCTACGTGCAAGCCCAGCGCGAGGACCGAAGCTACCGCGTGGTGCTGATGGATGCGCAGATGCCCGGGATGGACGGCTTCGAGGCCACCCGTGTGCTGCGTGCGCTCGGGCAGACGGATCTGTCGGTCATCATGCTGTCGTCGATGGGTGCGCACGGCGAGCGGCACCGCAGCCGGGAGATCGGCTGCGACTTCTACCTTTCCAAGCCGGTCAAGCGCGCGTCGCTCCTCGAAGCGATCGTGTCGACCCTGTCGGGTGTGCGTCAGGACGATCGCTCGCCGCTACGGCCGGTGCGAAAGCAGACGGCGCATGCGCGGGTACTGGTGGTCGAGGACAACCAGGTCAACCAGCAGGTCTCGGCAGGGATTCTCGGCATGCACGGGCATCAGGTCGTGCTGGCCAGCGATGGCAAGCAGGCCATGGATCTGCTGTCAGGCCAGCCGATGTTCGATCTGGTGCTGATGGACGTGCAGATGCCGGTCATGGATGGGTTCGAGGCGACGCGCAGAATCCGTCAGGATCCGCGGTTCTTCCGACTGCCGATCGTGGCAATGACGGCGCACGCGATGCGCGGGGATCGGGAGAAGTGCCTGGACGCGGGGATGGACGACTACATCACCAAGCCGCTTCGCGCCGACGATCTGCTGCGGGTGGTCAGGCAGTGGACCGGAAAGGGGATCGACCTGCCGCCGCCATCTTCCCAGCCGCCGACTCCGTCATCGCAGGAGAGAGCCGGACGCCAGGTGATGAACCTCGAGATGGTGATGGATCAGGTGCAGGGCAACCGCGAGCTGCTCCACGAGATCGCGCAGATCCTTCTCGACGAGTTTCCGCGACAGCTCGAGGATCTGGCGGCATGTGCGCAGCGTGAAGACAGCGATGCCATGCGACGAAGGGCGCACCAGATGAAGGGCGCGGCCTCGAACCTCGGAGCCGAGGAGACCGTCGCAGCCGCGCTCGCGCTGGAGAAAGCCGGGCAAGCAGGTGAGGTGAGCCAGTTCGGCGTGCTGCTCGAGAGGATCCGCCTCGCCTGGTCGCGGCTCGAGCCTGAGCTGCATCGGGTGATCGCCAACTGCGCGGCTGACGCAGCGGAGCTGTGAGCGGCGCCGCTCTACTGGCACTTGTTCTGCGCGCAGACCTTGCCTGACGAGCATGTGCCGCAGCTGAGCGTGCCGCCGCAGCCGTCCGGCGGCGTACCGCAGTTCCAACCGTTGTCGACGCACTTGAGCGGCGTGCAGCACTGCTGCTGGTAGCAGACCTCGCCATAGGCGCAGCCGCAGTTGAGCGGACCGCCACAGCCGTCGTAGAGCGGTCCGCACAGCGGATGCATCTCCGTGCAGCTCTTGGGCTTGCAGCACGTGCCCTGGGAGCAGGTTTCGCCGTAGGGGCACGAGCACGAGACCGTTCCGCCGCACTGGTCGTAGAGCGAGCCGCAGCTCGGCGAAAGCTCGGTGCACTTCTTGGGCGTGCAGCATTTGCCCTGGAAGCAGGCCTCGCCGTAGGCGCAGCCGCAGTACACGGTGTCGCCGCAGCCATCGTAGAGATCGCCGCACTGTCCCGGGAAGTCCGAGCACTTCTTCGGCGCGCAACACGCGTTCTGGTAGCAGTCCTGCCCGTAGGGGCACCCGCAGCTGATTGTGCTGCCGCAGCCGTCGTAGAGCGTACCGCACGCATTGCCCATGTCTGCGCACGTCTTGGGCTTGCAGCACGTGCCGTTGTTGCACGTCTGCCCGCTGGGGCACGAGCAGTACACAGTCTTGCCGCACCCGTCCGGCTGGTAGTTGCACAGAGGCAGGAGCGCATTGCAGTCGTCAGGAACGCAGGCTTCGCACTTGTTCAGCACGCACGGCTGCTTGGGGAGCGGACACGTGCCGCAGTCGAGCGTCTGGCCGCAGCCGTCGTCCGCATCGCCGCACGCTGCGCCGAGATCACCGCAGGTCTTGGGCTGGCAGCACTTGCCGGCAGCCGAGCAGATCGCGCCCCCTTCGCACGTGCCGCAGCTGAGATCGGCGCCGCAGCCATCCGACACAGTGCCGCATTCGACGCCCTTGGCCGCACAAGTCGTCGGCTCGCACGCTTCCTCGGCTTCAGGTGGGGCGTCGGCCTCGGTCGCTGCTGGCTCGTTCTGCACGTCGACCGCGGGCTCGTCGACAGACAGGTCGGCCGCAGGCTCCACGGCGATGTCGCTGGAGGCCTCGATGACAGGAGGATCGACAGCGACGTCAGGCAGCTCATCGACCTCTCCGGATCGATCGAGGGTGCAGCCCGACAGCAGGAGGCAGACTGCGACGAGAGCGCGCATGGGGAGATAGTAACGCGAATCGGGCCTAGACACCGAGCCGTTGAAGCCAGTGAAGGACCTTGGCGAGGACCATGTCGATCGCGACCTGGTTTTCGCCGCCTTCCGGGATGATTACGTCGGCAAACGCCTTCGAAGGCTCCACGAAGGCCAGGTGCATCGGGCGCACGGTCTCGTAGTACTGCTTGCGGATCTGGGTGAACGTGCGTCCGCGCACTTCGATGTCGCGCCGGATGCGGCGCATGAGGCGGATGTCAGGCGCTGTGTCGACGTAGAGCTTGACGTCGAGACGCTCGCGGATGGTGGGCTCTGCGAGCACGAGGATTCCCTCGACGATCACGACAGGGGCGGGCTCGACGCGGAGCGTCTCCGGCTTGCGCCGGTGGTTGGCGAAGTCGTACTGGGGCATCTCGATCGACTTGCTGTCCTTGAGCGCGTCGATGTGGGCGACCATCAGCTCGGTCTCGAGGGACGACGGGTGGTCGTAGTTCAGGCCGGAGCGGCCCTCGTAGTCGAGCTCCGGGTGGTCCCGGTAGTAGCTGTCGTACTGCACGAGCACGCAGCGCGATCGCGGCAGCCCTTCGAGCAAGGCCTTTGCGATCGTGGTCTTTCCTGATCCGGTTCCGCCTGCAACTCCGATGAACAGCGTTCGCACGGGCCGGAGTATAAGTCGACTGGGAGCCAGGGCGAAGCGCTGAGCGGACCTGGGCATCGAATCGATGGGCACCACGAAAAGAGTGCGCCAGAGGGCCGGACGAGGAGACCTGGTATGAGTGCGCCGAAGCTGTCGATTCACGCAGTCAAGAGCCTGGGCAGGGCGTTGGGCAGC
Organism: Deltaproteobacteria bacterium; assembly: GCA_016218915.1. Taxonomy (GTDB): domain Bacteria; phylum Myxococcota_A; class Polyangia; order Polyangiales; family Polyangiaceae; genus JACRCQ01. Next base: position 216,802 of record JACRCQ010000051.1, on the reverse strand, counting down.
CCGCTGGCCTGGCGGGGCAAGGCGATCGGAGCTGCGCTTCGCGAGCGGATCATCCTTCGCGTTTCCTCGATCAACAGCTGCTACGTGTGCTCGGCCGTCCACGGTACGGTCGCACGCGTGGTGGGCGTGACCGCGGAGCAGGTCGAGCAGGCACGCAGCCGAGAGCCTGCGGACGACGAGCGGACGCGGGCAGCGCTGCGTTACGCAGAGATCCGCACGACCGGACAGGAAGAGGATTTTCCGCAGGACGTGGCCGGGTTCGAGGCGATGTACAGTCCGCAAGAGCGCCACGAGGTGCGCACGATCGTGGACCTGTTCACGTTCAACAACCGGTTCAACAACACCTGGGAAGCTTTGATCCCGGGGGGATCGATGCGCCGAAGACGGATGGGGATCGAGCCATGACGAGCTTGCTGAACGAAGTGGACTGGAAGGCTGAAGGCGATCGCTGCGTGGAGCTGTTGCAGCGCCTGATTCGTATTCCGACCGTGAACCCGCCGGGCAACGAGAAGCCCGCTGCGGAGCTGCTCGCCGAGTTCCTTCGGGAGGCCAAGGTCGAGCCGCAGGTATTCGAGTCCGAGCCTGGACGCGCGAGCCTGGTTGCGCGGGTGAAAGGGGATGGAAGCGCACCGCCGCTTCTGCTCGCAGGGCACATCGACGTGGTCGAGGCGGACGCGTCGCAGTGGAAGCACGACCCGTTCTCCGGCGAGATCGCAGATGGGTGCATCTGGGGGCGCGGCGCAGTGGACATGAAGAACATGGTCGCGATGAGCGCGTGCCTGCTGTCGATGATCGCGCGAAGCGGCGTGAAGCTGCGTCGCGACGTGATCTTCGCCGCTGTGGCCGACGAAGAAGCGGGGTGCGAGAAGGGGTCGCATTTCCTGGTGAACGAGCACGCGGACCTGGTGCGTGCCGAGTACATGCTCGGCGAGGTGGGCGGATTCTCCCTGCACATGAAGGGGCGCACCTTCTATCCGATCATGGTTGCAGAAAAAGGGATCGTGTGGGTTCGAGCAAAGTTCCGCGGCCAGCCGGGGCATGGATCGATGCCGCGCGAAGACAGCGCAGTGGTGCGCGCTGCGGACGCGATATCCCGGCTTGGACACACGCGTCTGCCCGTGCATCGGACCGAAGCGGCGCAAAGGTTCGTGCGTGCGCTCGGCGAGCACCTGCCCCTGCCAGCCTCGGCCGTGCTGCCGCGGCTCACGGATCCGGTTCTGGGCAAGGTAATCCTCGAGCGGCTCGTCGAGCCCGCGCAGCGTCGTGTGCTCTCGACCTACCTGTCCAACACGGCCACGCCCACGGTGGTGCGCGCGGGCGCCAAGACGAACGTGGTGCCTGGCGAGGCGACGGTGGAGATCGACGGACGCACGCTGCCAGGGCAGACCGAGGAGGGGTTCCTTCGCGAGCTGAGGGATGTGCTCGGAAGCGAGGTCGAGCTGCAGGTGATGCGATCCATGCCTCCTGTGGAGACGTCGCCGGACACGCCGCTGTTCGAGGCGCTTTCGGCGGCGATCCGCAAGCACGATCCGGACGGGCACCCGGTTCCGTACCTGGTGCCAGGGTTCACGGACGCCAAGGCATTCAGCCGGCTGGGTACGAAGTGCTACGGGTTCGTGCCGGTGAAGCTCGATCCGGACGTGTCGTTTGCCGGGCTGTATCACGGCAACGACGAGCGGATACCGGTGGAGGGATTGAAGTGGGGGCTGCGGGTGCTGGCAGACGCAGTGGTGGGGTTCTGCTCACCCTAGGGGGCTACCTTGCAGGGCAGAGATGTTCACAGGGAGATGAGAGGTCGGGGTGGGGATTTTGTAGCGCGCGGGGCGCGCTGGGCTTGCGGGAAACCCCAAGTGCCCGCGCAGTAACCATGGAGCCCTCAGATCGAGCACGAGCACGAGCACGAGCACGGATCAGCATGGAGTCAGTAGTTCCTGCGCCAGGACTAAGGGGCTACCTGGCACCGCGGCGGTGATCACCCGAGACTCCCCCGCTTCCTTCTGTCCCAATGCGAGGCTAGATTCTCCCCATGCCTGCAACGTTGATAGGGGTCGGGCCGGGAGAGCCTGCGCTGCTGACAGCGCGTGCGATCGAAGCGCTGGGGGCGAGCGACGAAGTTGTGGTCGATGCTGGCGTGCCTGAAGAGAGCTGGCGATCCGTGGTGCGTCCCGACGCGCAGATCAGTCTGGTGCCAGAGGGGCGGCAGGCGCAGCAGGCAGCGCGGGACGCGATGATCCAGGCTGCGCGCAGCGAGCGCGCTGTGGCGCGGGTTCGTACGGGTGACGGTTGGACGAGTGCAGAGGCGCTTCGCGACGTGCGGCGTCTCACAGAGGCGCGCGTCGGATTTGATGTGCTTCCAGGCTTGGATTCGAAGGCGTCGCAGTGGCGCGCGTGGATCGAGGCGCACCCGCTGTACGGGCGTCGCGTGGTGATCACGCGCATGATCGAGCAGGCCGAGGAGTCTGCGGAGCTGCTGCGATCCCGTGGGGCAGAGCCGTGGATCTGCCCGACGATCGAGATCGCGCCGCCGCCGGAGCCGGGCATGCTCGACAAGGCAGCGGCGAACGTGGGGAGCTATCAGGTGGTGGCTTTCACGAGCGCCAACGGGGTGGCGAAGTTCTTCGAGGCGCTGGGGCGGCAGGACAAGGACGCGAGGGCGCTGTCGCAGAGCCGGGTGGCAGCGATCGGGCCGGCGACCGGGCGCGCGCTTCTCGAGCGGGGGATCAGGGCTGACATTGTGGCCAAGGACTTTCGGGGTGAGGCGCTGGCCGAGGCGATCTTGAAGGCTTGCCAGGTGATGGGTGGGACGCGCGTGCTGATCCCGAGGGCGCTGGAAGCACGCGAGGTGTTGCCAGAGACGCTGCGCGGATCCGGGATGCAGGTGGACGTGGTGGCTGCGTACGAGACGAGGCCTGTGTCGCGCGAGCGCGTGCAGCCGTTGAAGGAAGCGCTGGGGCGAGGTGAGGTGGACGCGATCCTGATCACGTCGAGCTCCACGGTGACGAGCCTTTGCGAGGCGCTGGGCCCGGATCGCGCGCTGGTGGGAAGGACGCTGCTGGCGAGCATAGGACCGATCACGACTTCGAAGGCGGTGGAGCTTGGGCTGGAGGTGGGGGTGACGGCTACGGAGTACACGGTGCCAGCGCTGATCGGGGCGATCGAAGCGCATTGGGGAAACTAGGAACTGGGAACGGGAACGCGAAGGCGAAGGCGAATGCCGGAGCGGACGCGAAGGCGAAGGCGAAGGCGAATGCTAATGCCGGAGCGGACGGGGCTAGCGTTCCCACAAGATGGCGAGATCGAGCTCGATGGCGTCGAACGGCTCAGCGCGCACGACAGCATTGCCCTCGAATGTTGCCACCTCTGTCCATCGACCGGAGTGCAGGCGGTAGATCTCGACGACTTTTGCGAGCGGGTCGACCAGCCACAGATGTCCGACGGATTCTCTCGCATAGATGCGTCGTTTGCGTCCGCGGTCGACCGCTGAGGTGCCAGGGGAAACGATCTCGCACACCCAGTCTTGAGCGAGCGTGAGGAAGGGCGCGTCAGGAAGCTCGGGGAGGCGTTCGCGACGCCAGCCGGCAAGGTCTGGCACAAGGATGTCGGGTTCAACGCCGAAATGCAGCTCGGGTTGGAAGAGGAACGTCCAGCCGCCTGGGCCGCCCCGGCCACGGCTGAACGGGTCGAACAGGATTCCGAAGAGCCGCGAAGCAGCGCTGGCGTGGGGAATCGACGGTCGCGGTTGCAGGTGCAGCTCTCCGTCGATCAACTCGGCGACCATGGGGTCCAGCGCACTGAGCACGTCCTGGTAGGTTGCGCGCTTGCGTGCGGGGGCGACCATGGGGTGAGTATGCGGGTGCGGGAGAAACGGGGCAACCGGACGTGGGCGAGGGGAAGGGGACTGGGATGGAGGGGGTGAAATCGGGTTGCCACAATGGCAGGGGGAGGGGTGCAGGTGCCAAGGTGGCGGGGAGGGGCGTCCGGACGCGGGTTGGAGGCGATGGGATCAGGGGGTGGTTGGGGAGGGATGTGCCGATTTGGGCGGTCGGAAGCGTGGCACATCATCGACTCGGCGCGAAAACGTGGTAATTGCAGTGTGGCACGCGATGTGCTCCAAGGGAGCCCTCATGAACCGGTCACGTCTCTCAAAGGTCGGGGTTTCGGTCGCGCTGGCGGCGGCGGTGGTCACAGCCGCCGCAACTGCCGGAGCAGGCGACATCACGATGACGGAAACGAACATCAAGCGGGTCGTCACGCTCCGCGACCAGTCCAAGAATCCGTTCTGGATTAGTCGGGCAGACTGTCTCGCCGACGACGTATTCACTTTCCCCCTGTATGTCACCAACTACTCAGACACAGCCACCGTGCAGGTGTGGGTCGGCGACCCGAGCACGAACAACTGCAAGGATACCACGGCTCGAACCGGGTCTGCACCAACCTGTTGGATGGTCGCATCATCGACCGCACAATCGAGCAATCTTACTATCACGGTCCGCGCGCAAGATATCGTTGGGCAGCACAAGACCGTGGCCGGATCCACGACCGGTGGTCCGGGAAGCGGGACGGAAGCTGATTGCACTCTCGCGAGCACTTCATCGACAGCGCCTCAGCCCGTTGTCGTGAACTTCATGTTCGTGACCAACAGCAATGCGGTTTCCGGCAACGGATATGGTTGGCCCACGAAGTACGATCTTGCGGGTCCACTCCCCCCGACAAGCCTGACGCTCGGGCAGGGCGATACAATGCTGAAGTTGAGCTGGCCGCAAGCGACTGATACGGACCTCACCGGGTATCAGTTCTTCTGCGATCCCCTCCCCGGCCAGGAGGGAGCCGCCAATGGCGGGCAGTTCGAAGCTGGATCATCATCATCCGCGTTGTCGCCGGGGCCAGTACCGGGCCCCGAAGACGCAGCAGCGGATACCGATGGTACCGGCGGAGCCGGCGGAACGGGCGGCTCCGGCGCTACAGGCGGTGCAGGCGGTGCAGGAGGTACAGGTGGTACGGGTACTGCTGCTGGATCCGGCGGCACTGTGTCGGACGCCGCCGACGATTCTGACAGCGACTCGGAGACTGGAACAGATGCGCAGGGGAGTGAGTGTTCAACGACCAAGTTGTTCCAGGGTACGGTCCCTGATCCCGCCTTGCTGTGCGGGTCGGCGTCGGGCCAGACAGCTACGGAAGGTCGAGTGACAGGGCTGAAGAACCTGTACACGTATTCCATCGCCGTTGCGGCTGTGGATGGCGTGGGCAACGTCGGAACCCTTTCACCAGTCAAGTGCCTAGAGCCCCATCCGGTCGACGACTTCTTCAAGCTCTACAAGGAAGCGGGTGGCGAAGGGGGCGGCAGCTTCTGCTCGGTTGGTGCAGTGGGCCAAGGGGCGGGGATGGTGGGATTCGGCGTGATGACGATTGCGGCGCTTGCGCGAATCGCGCGCAGGAGGCGTGAGGATTCATGAAGTCAGGTTTGCTCGCCCGACGCGTGCTGCTTGCGCTCGCTTGCGCATCTCTGCCCCTGCTGATCTCGGCGAGTGCTTCTGCGCAGTACAGTGGAACCGTCGAATCGGACTGGCGCCAGGGGACTCGACGCCGCGAGTCGGCGCAGAACTGGGCGTTCGAGCTTCGATTCGGCCCGTACTACCCAAAGGTCGATGAGGAGTTCAAGAACGGTCAGCAGCCTCTTAAGCAGGTCTTCGGCGATACCTGGCACTTCTTCATGGGGGTAGAGCTCGACTGGCAAGCGCTGCGCCTCGGCAACATCGGCTCGTTCGGCCCTGGGTTTGGCTGGGGCTATACTCGCATGAGCGCTCCGGCAAAGCTCACCGGCACGAACGACAACTCAGCGGAAACGACCAGCCTCTGGATCATGCCGATGTATGTCGCTGGCGTGTTTCGCCTTGATCTGCTGCACAAAGAGGCGAGCATCCCGCTGGTGCCCTACGCCAAGCTCGGCCTCGGCTACGCGTGGTGGCGGGCTTCCAACGAGCTGGGCGGATCGAGCTACGATGGTATCCCGGGTAAGGGACACTCGTACGGGCTCCACGCTGCCGGAGGCCTTGCGCTGCAACTCGACTTCCTCGACAGGGGTGCCTCACAGCAGCTCGACAACTCGGTCGGCATCAATCACTCGTACGTGTACTTCGAATGGCTCTATTCCGACCTTGGCGGGTTCGGAGGAAAGCAGATGCACGTCGGGACGTCGTCGTGGGTCACCGGGCTCGCGTTTGAAATCTAGCCCTGCTACGCCTGCTTCTTCTTCTCCACCGTCGGCGGCGGCGGGGAGCTCCGGTGCACCGGGCGCCTTCGCAGGATCCGCAACGTTGGCGGCACGATCGTCTTTCGCGTCCCCTCTAGCTGCAGGTTGAGCTCTGAGCCGATCAGCAGCAGGAAGCTGCTCAGCCACAGCCACAGAAGCAGCAGCGCGACCGCTGCAAGGCTGCCGTAGAACAGGGAATAGCGCCCGATCTTCGTCACGTAGGCCGAGAAGGCCCACGACGACAGCACCCACATGGAGGCAAAGGCGAACGCCCCTGGAAAGAGCGTGCGACGCTTGGGGTCTTCCATGCCGAAGGTGGCGATCGTGAAGAACGCGGCGGTTCCAAGGGTCGCAAGCGAGATCGAGATCAGGAACGTGCCGAACCTCGCCAGGGTCGCCATGCTCTTGGCGATCTGCCCTGCGCTCACGTTGTGACGCAGCCATGCCTCGGAGAACACGATCGCCGCCGTGGAGGCGGTGATGATCACGAGCAGCACGATCACGACCAGGATCGCGATCAGACGATTGAGCGGCCAGGCGCGGGTACGTCCTGTGCGCGCGCTCTGGATCGAGCTCATGGCCGTGTGCGCGCCGGCCGAGGCGATCCAGATGAAGCCCACGATGCTCAGCGGAGCGATGGTGCCGCCATGCTCGCCGAGACGCCGAACCTGCTCGCGCACGAGGTCCGCGGCCGGGCTTGGGGCGACATTGACGAGCCCGCCGATGAGCGAGTTGTTCGAGTCGGACGGTCCGGCGAGGTAGTAAAGCACCCAGCCAGCGATCGCCGCGAGCGGCAAGAGCCCCAGAAACAAGTCAAAAGCCATGGCCGCGGACTTCTGCGAAGCGTCGTGCTGGTGCAGCGCCAGGGTGATGGAGACCACCCGTCGCCACATGCGGCCCAGGATCGACTTCGGGACTTCTTCCGGGGAATGCACCGCGTCCATCCAAGCACCCCTGGTGCAGATTGAAAAGGGGCGCGCGTCGCGCATTGTCTTCGCGCTCCTGCGCCGATATGGATCGACCCGCATGACGCAACGAGCGCCGTTCAGCAACGATCCAGGCGTGATGGGCATGCTCGGCTCCCTCGCCCTGTCCGTGGTGCGCCCAGGGGCGCCCACGCTCGCGCTCCGTTCCCTTCGCTGGCAGCGGGATCTGCAGCGATTGGGCGTGCGCCTGGCCTACCCGGTGGTGCACGACGCCGGCATGCTGCTCGCCGCACCGTCGGATCAGCTCGCCATCGGTCCTCGCGCATCGGTGGCGTCCCTGTCCCGGGTTCCGGGTGGCCAGGAGCTCACGGCCGGCTACGAGGCGCTGATCGGCGAGCTGGCGAACAGCGAGGCTGCGCACAGGGCACGCACGTTCCGTCTGAGCGACGACATGATCGCGGTGGTGCTGTCCAAGATCCTGGGATCGATCTCGGACAACGTGAGCGCAGAGCCGCCCTACCCGATGCAGATGGTGTCAGACGCGTCGCTGTTCGAGCGAGCCGACGGCAGGCTCGCAGAGCTGTTCAGCTCGATGGATCGAACGTTCGAGTGGCAGAGCCTGGCCGCGGTGTGCAAGGCGCGGCTTCGCATCCTGACCATGGCTGATGCGCTCGACCTGGACACGCTGCGTCTGCTCGGCGTGCTGGGTGCCGAAGGGGTGGCAGGGGCTTCGGTGCAGGTGGATCTGCTTGCCGCCATGGCATCGCCTTCAGCCAACGACGTGGTGAACTTCTCGCTCGACATCCTTCCGAGCGTGCTCGAATCCAAGACGCGTCCAGGGCTCACGATGCGCGCTGGCGAAGGGTTCGGCGGGATCGGCACGCGCGGAAGCGTGGATGCACTGGTGCTCAGCGAGCTGGCCTGGGACTCGGACGACTTCGTGCGTCGGGTGCTCGACAACGAGGTGCTCTACTACGCCAAGGAATCGGTGGCCGAGCCGGCAGGGCGAAGGCACGTGCTGGTGGTGGACGCGTCAGCCTCGATGCGTGGCGATCGCGAGGTTTTCGCCCGGGGCATGGCGCTGGCGACCGCCAAGAAGCTGGTGCTCGAGAGCGAGGACGTGTCGATTCGATTCTTCGACTCGCGGCTGTACGAAGCGCACCGGTCGCACGGCGGCAAGCTTCCGACCGCGTACGTGCTGTCCTTTGCAGGCGAGCATGGGCGCAACCCGTCGAGGGTGTTCTCGGAGCTGGTGACAGCGCTGGACATCGAGCGTGCACACGATCCGCGCGAGATCGTGGTGCACGTGTTCACGCACGCGGCGCTGTACATCCCGCGCGGGCTGGTGCAGGCGATCAAGCAGCGCGCGCGCATCGGAGCGGTGTTCATCCTGCCATCCGGAGGAGGCGCGCTGGATCTGGACTACCTCGATCTGCTCGATGCGAAGTGGATCATCGATCACGACACGCTGGCGAAGCGAGATGCGCGGGCGCGCAAGGCCAAAGATATCCTCGGTGAGATTGGAACTAGGAATTAGGAACAGGAATGCGAATGCGAATGCGAATGGGGAATGGTCAGTCCGCCGAGGCGTCGGAGGTCTCAGGGACGCAGCAGGTCGACACGCACGCGTCGCCGTCGGTGCAGATCGGGCAGTCGGTCGCTGCGGTTGAGGGCACGTAGCCGCTCTTGCAGCCGGTCCATTCGCAGGTGCCGTTCATGGCGATGCACTGGCCGCCGACATTGCCGGCAACGCCGGTGCCAGCAGAGCCTGCGTTGCCAGCCGCACCGCCTGTTCCAGCGGCGCCACCGGTTCCGGCTGCGCCCGAGGCTCCGGCTTCGCCTGAGGCTCCGGCGGCGCCTCCTGTGCCAGCGGCACCACCGGTCCCGGCTGCGCCAGCCGTTCCGCCCGTAGCAGGAGCGCCTGCCGCGCCTTCCGAGTCGCTCGAGGAGCAACCAGCAGCAGCAGCGAGCACGACAATTGAAACGAGTGAGACAAAGTGAGCTAGGTTCATGGCATTCTCCAAGTGAAAAAGAGTCGGCAAAAGGGCCGACTCTCGTAGTGTAGCTGACGGCGTTGATCAAGTCGCGTCGTGGCTGATAGCCTGAGGGTCGACCCGGAAAAAACGGGGTGGAGCGCACCTTGAGAACCGCACGATTTCTGCTGCTGAGTCTGGTCCTGGCGCTTGGAGCGTGCGGTGGCAGCCGGTCTGCCACGGCGCCTGAAGAAGAGGCGCCCGAGTACCTGGACGACGGCAAGAGCGACGGCACCAGCGGCCTGCTGACCACCGCCATGGTGGAGAACGCGACCAGTCGCATCTTCGCTACGCTTACCCGCGTTCCGGACTCCAGCCTCTCGAGCCGTCTCGTTGCGGCCAGCCGCAGAAACGTCGATGTCGAGCTGTACATCGTGCAGCCAACCCCGGCCTCTGCTGCCAAAGTCATCTCAGCGCAACACCTGGAAGCTTCCGGCGTGCACACCGTGGTCGATCGCGAGGATCGCTGCCACTTCGCCGCTGTGGTCGATCAGCAGGTAACGACCGTGGACGCGGACGGGAAGATCCATCGCAGCAAGGTCAAGAGCAAGGTCGACGCCGCAGTGGCGGCGTTCCGTGCGGTGCTCCAGCCGGAAATCACCTCGCCCCCGATGAAGATCGAGCCTGACCGGGTGCGATTGCTTCGGATGCCCGATGAGACCGCGTCCGAGATCGTGGGTCTGATCAACGGCGCTTCGACCTCGATCGACCTGGAGATCTACCAGATGGAGGCGCCGCCGATCCTCTCCGCGCTTGCCGCGGCAGTGGCGCGCAACGTCAAGGTCCGGGTCATGCTGGAGCCCAAGACCGTGGGCGCGGTCAACTACACGCCAGTGTCCGAGGCTCTCAAAGCTGCGGGCGTCGAGGTCCAGCCCACGCCTCCGGCGTTCGATACGTCGCACAAGGTCGACCATGCGAAGTTCATGGTGATCGACGGGACGGGATTGCTGTTTGGGACGGGGAACCTGGTGACCAGCGGGCTGGGGGGCAATCCTGCGAAGGAGTTCGACACGCTCGACTACTGGGTAGAGGACGGCCGCGCAGAGTCGGTCGCAGAAGCTACTCAGCTCTTCGAGGCGGACTGGACGCGCCAGCCTTCCACCGGGATCTCGTTCAAGAACATGGTCGTGACCCCGGACAATTCCATGGAGAGGATTGTCGGGCTCATCGATGCGGCCCAGACGAGACTCTATGTCTACAACCAATCGCTCAACGATCCCGCGGTGCTCGAGCACCTTGTGAGCGCGAAGGTCAAAGGGGTCGAAGTTCGCGTGCTCCTTGGATTGCAGCCCGGATACGGCGGCGAGCCGCCAGCCAACCAACCTGCTGTCGACCAGCTGGTGCAGGCGGGCATTCCCGCTGCGCTGTTCTCGCGTCACTACCTGCATACCAAGGTGATCGTGTCAGATGACCGGGTATTCATCGGCTCGCAGAACTTCACTGCAGGGGGGTTGCGCAACAACCGAGAAGTGGGAGAGATCTTCACTGACGCGGCGATTGCGGAAGAGCTCGGTCAGACATTCCTGGCCGACGAGCAGGCGCCTTTGCCCTGAGATGCCGCCCAGGGCGCGGTCCTCGTTCCTGGGGCCGGCGATCGCTGATTCCGGCTATGTTGTAGCCGGCATAGGCGGCGCCGGCATGATCGGCTTCGGCATTCCCTTCGTCATCGCCCTGCTGAATCCCAACGGCAAGCCTGACAGCCACTATCTCACCGACGCTGACGCGCGAATCTATGCGAACCGCTACAACCGAAGCCTGCTTCGCAAGACGGTGCAGGATGTGAAGCGCTCCAATGCCATGGGCCCTTCGTGGCTCCCCTCGGTTGACCTCGGCACGTTCGGCCTCGGCGGTCAGTTCTGATTCCGTCTCACTTCCGGCTGGTTCCACCCAACCCCAATCCAATCATCAGCCCTGTGGACCAGCCCCAGCGGACCGTGCCGCTGTCGATCCATGCCTGCCTGCCGCCAAAGTCGTCCCCACTGCCAACCGTCTGCAGCCGCGGTCCAGCCCAGCTGATCTGATGAACTCGCGCCACCGTGCACAGGACGAGCGAGCTTGCGGTTGCGCACAATCGCCCTTCGCCCGTCTTGAACACCGGGCCATCGCTACGTGTCTGACGAATGTCCTCGTAGAGGGCTTCGAGCAGGATCGGCTGCGATGCCAAGGCGATCCGTGCGCCCAGGGCGCGAGGAAGGTGACGACGTTCCACGCCATCGGACTCCACGGCATCTCCGTGGAGGTATCTGGAGCTGAACCCGGCCTCGACCACAAAAGAAGCGTGCAAGGTTGCATCGAAGAGCCAGTCCGGTCCGTATGCGGCGTAGCCCAGCTCGACTTGGGGCAACGACAGGCTGCCGTAGCCGAACACGCGGTCGATGTCGGCACGCACACGCACACCGCCTCGCGCGACCAGCGCATGGGTGCCGTCCGGGCTTGCGTGGAGCCTCAGCCGCGGTCCCCAGCCTGCGTCGAATTCCAGGGCGATCGACGCGCTCCTCGGGATGGCGCCAGCACCGATCCCGAGGTCGAAGCGGTGGGTGGTGCCGAGCGTGCACGGCCCCAAGGTCATGCCGCGGCCGGCGGCCCATGCGGAGAGCAGGGCGCCCACTGCCGTCTCCCCCTGTCCGGCGTGGCGGGTGCCGGAGCTTCGCGCGAGCAAGCCGAACGCGGTATGGGAGTCCGACTGGTACAGGCAGCGATCCGGCTGGGAAGGCGTCTGCGCATTGGCGACGTCGGAAAGGATGAGCAGTGCGACGGCGACAGCGGTGCACACGGAGCTTCGCCTGCGCAATCGGAGCATGACTTGGATCCATAGCATGCAACGCTCCGCTCCTTGCATGGTATCGTTCAGGATCATGGTGGCTCACAGCAGCGTGCGTCTGGCTGGCATCTCATCGCGCTCGAAGCTCTCAGGCGTTCGCCTCGTGGCGATCCTTTGGCAAGTGTCCATCGCAGCGTGCGCTCCACCGCCGGCTTCCCCTCCTGCCGCGCAGCCAACCCCTGTTGCTTCGGTCACTGCTCCTGCGGCTTCCTCCCCTTCGCCGGAGGTGTCTTCCCAAGCTCCGGCTCCGGAGGTGCGTGCCAAGCCGACCACGCTGCCCGGCTGCGCGGAGGATATTCCGGCTGCGCGAGCGACGGAGAGCTACGAGCAGGCGCAGGCAGCGATCAAGAAAGCGGGCGAGCACCCGTCGAACTCCGACCTTGCGGTCATTCTCCCGCTATTGCGGAGTGCAGCCTTGTCCGGGCATGTGAAAGCCCAGCTTCGGTACGGCTCGTACGTTGTGGGCTTCTGGATGACGGACGAGATGTTCTGGCCCAAGGACAAGCCGAACGCGGTCACAGCGCTCGCCATGCTGCGCGTGGTCGCGCGTCGTGATCCCATGGCAGCCAAGGAGTGGTACGGCGGTCTTGCCAAGGACCCGGTGGACCTCAAGGAGGATCCCCTGAGCCGTCTGCCCAAAGCCTGGATCGAGCTTGCCCTCAAAGAGGCACAGGAGTGGGAACGCTGCCACCCGGTGCCACCGCCGACTCCGTGAGGGTCGGACAGGGCGGGGTGCAGTTCATCGCGCGCAGCGAACACCGATGTAGTCGAGGCGGGTATCTGCGGGACGCCTGTTGCGCGTGGTTGCGCGCATGTGATCAGGATTCTCCTCGTAGAAGCTGCCGCCGCGGTACACCCGACGCTCCTTGGAGCGAGGCTTGCTGTAGTCGTCGGAGTAGCCGCTGGAGGTCCACTCCCAGACGTTTCCAGCCATCCCACGCAAGCCAAAGGGGCTGTCGATCAGGACGCTGTCGACCGGGCATGTGCCGGTCCTGGGCTTGGCCCAGCACACGCCAGCCGGGGGCGGGGTGGTGCCCCAGACGAAGCCCTTTCCGTCCTTGCCGCGCGCCGCGTACTCCCACTCCTCCTCGGTCGGAAGCCGCTTCTTGACCGACGCGCAATAGGTGTTCGCCTGATCCCAGTCCAGGCAGTTGATGGGAAGGTTCTCCTTGCCCACGCGTCCCCAGGTGCAGAAGTGGTCCAGGTCCGGAGTCGTGCACTTTCCCGAGTCCACGCACGCCTGGTAGGCGCCAAGGGTCACCTCGGTGACGTCCATCTCGAAGGAAGCTACCTGCACCCTGCGCGCGGGCTTCTCGTCTGGCTGGCCGTCCGTGGAACCCATGACGAACGAGCCGGCCGGGATGCGGACCATCTCGCCGACCACGGCAAACGGAGCAGCCGATGCAGAGGGCTGCGGAGGAGGTGCTTCCGCGGTCTCGGCGGAGGCTTTTGACGCGCCTGCGTCCACGGTCGCTTTCTTCGCGTCGTCACAGCCAGCTCCGAAGCCGAACGATGCAACGAGCACTGCCACACCGATCAACCGTCCGCCCAAGATGCGCTGCTCGACCATGTGGGTTCCTCCCTTGCCAAGTCTGACGGCAGCTAGGAGAACCGATCGCCTCACGGCAGTCAAGCTTGCACGGGCAAGCCTGGCGCTTGCCGGTACTGGATCACCTTGAAGCTTGCCCATGCCACCCGAGCACGCGAGCACGGGGACGCAGACAACCGTGCCGACCTGATGTATGGTCGCGCCCGTTGATTCGAGCCGCGCTGATGAAACGCATTCCTGCATGGATCCGAGAGAACGCCTGGGGACTGGCCGGGGCCCTCGTTTCGTGCATCCTGTTCCTTTGGCTCTTTCTGCGTGATTCGCGGGCGCATGTTCCCTATTCCGACGGCCACTACATCTGGCTGTACGCCCGGTCGCTGGTATTCGATCGGGACATCTACTTTGCCAACGATTACGCATTCTGTGGGGATCCCCAGAACAACGCGATCTACGACACCCGACACCCGCACAATCCGTACTACCTGGGACCGGGCCTGCTGCTGGTCCCGATTCTCGCCGTGGTCAAGCTGATCGTCCCCCTGGGGGCGCAGGCGCCGGCGGCCTGGAAGAACGGCTGCTCAGGTCCTTGGGTCACGACCACGCTGGGGATCTGCTGCGTGATCGGGGCGCTGACGTTCTTTCTCTGCTACCGGATTGCGCGCCGGTGGGCCAACGACGGAACGGCGACGCTGGCATGCGCACTGCAAATGTGGGCCGGGACATTTGCCGCCTACAGCAGTGTCCTGCCGGTCTATTCCCATCTCTTCCAGGCCCTTGCCATTGCCCTGCTCGTGCTCACGTCGATTCAGGCATCCGAGAAGCCCGAGCGAATCGCCCGATGGATCGCACCAGGAGCGATGGTGGGGCTCGCGTTCCTGCAGCGGCCTCCTGAGGTCGTATTCGGGATCATTCCGGCAGTGCTCGCGTTCATCGCGCTTCGACGCAAGCCCAAGCTGCTCGTGTTGAGCGCAGTGGCCATGGCGGTCCCAGCGGCGATACTCGCCATTCCGCAGCTGGCGACCTGGAAGTACCTGTACGGCTCGTACTTCGCAAACCCGACGGGTGGATACACGGTAAGCCTTTCGAGCGCCCACCCGTTTCTGCTGCTGTTCGGCGGGCACGGTGGATACTTCTTCACCACTCCGATCGTGTGGCTGGGGGTATTGGCCCTTCCGTTTGCTCTGCGCCTGCCCAGCAGTCGCTGGATCGTGGCAGCCGGCCTCGTGGCTGCTGCCGCCATCCTCTGGGTCTACTCTTCATCCCTGGACTGGGATGGTAGCGGAGCGTTCGGTGCTCGCCGGCTGACCAACTTCGTCCCGCTCAACATCCTGCTGACCGCCATCCTGCTGGACAGACTTCGCGAGGCGTTTCTCAACCATCCGAGGCGTGCCCTCGTTGCTCTCGGGGTGTCGGTCCTCGTGCCTTTCACGTTCGTCAACATCGGCGGCTTCATCGCCCTGCCGGCAGGCAAGCTCCCGTGGTCCGGGAGCGTGCCGCAAGCTTCGCAATACGGAATAGCCTCGGAGACGATGTGGGGGGTGATCGACGAGGGCCTGGGTGATCTGGCCATCCTGCCCGCGGAGGTGGTGTTTGCTGCGCGCTATCGTCTCCCGATGAATCGTTTTCGCGATGCAACGGACGGGAGCTGGTGGTACGCGCGCGACCACATGCGTCTGACGTTCAATGCCCAGGATCTGCCGTTCGTGGACTGGCATCTCGCGAAGTCGACACGGGGTACGGTGATGGTGCCGGAAGGGGTCCAGCTCGTTCGCAACCGGGCCACTCTCGTTTTTTCGGCCCAGTGGCGCGTAGCGACCTCCTTCAAGGTCCTCGCGCGCGCCAAGAAGCCAGCCACCCTTCGTATCTCCCGCAGGGACTTCTGGGGGCGCACCTGGTACTACGGCGAGCTCGCGATTCCTGGCGGACTGGTGGCCTTCGAAGGGCAGGTTCCAGTCCCTCCCAAGGGTTTCGGGTCCGGGGTCAACGAGCTCGTGTTCGACGTGAATGACGTGTCCGCCGAGGTGGTCCTGCGGGCCCTGAAGCCGCTGGACGAACGGGTGCTGATCCCATCCATGGCTCACCGCACCACGCCGTGGCCCTTGAAGTAGCAGGAACCCGCTCTTTGCGCTGCGTCAGGGGCTGCAACCCTGGGTCTGCACGCGTTCGTCGTCCAGACCGACCGTATTCCGGCATCCCTCGCTGGGCCATCCGAATGGGACAGAGGGGTCGTGGTCGGACCAGACGACAGTCACATAAGGGTGGGGAATCGCCGTGCCCATGCTCCAGGCCCCCTGGGCTTGCCCGATAGCTCGGAGTTGCCCCCTGTCCATCGAAGCGACCCAGACCTCTGCCGTAAAGGTCGAGGACGCGGCGCCCGACTGCCAGCGAGTGGCTCCGTTGCTCGTGTTGCCGACCAGCAGCAATCGCTCGCCTCGCACCGAGTCAGCGCTTGCGATTCTCATCGGCGCTGGCGTGTCGACCCGATGCACCTCCGGGGCGCCAGGGCTGCGCAGCTCCAGCAGCTCGATGGAGGAGCGCCCTGATGCTCCAGTCCCTCCTGTGCCCCGAGACAGGATCAAGGGCGATCCACGATAGGAGCCGACCACCGCTGCGCCGATGTCCCTGGAAGGGCCGAGCCATGCCCGCAGCCGAGGGAGAGCCGGGTCGACATCCGACAGTGTGAGGTGCTCCGATTGATAGGTACTCACCAGCCGGCCAAGACGCGGCACCGGCGCGAGACGCCCCTGGCCCAGCCGGGTCAGGCGGTGCTGCGACGGCTCCCAGAGGTAGAGCAGATCCCGGTACGCGTCTTCAATCAGATAGCGCCCCCCACAAACGGCGTATGCCGAGGGCGTCTGGTACTCGGGCCACGGGGCGTCGGTGTCGATGCCATCGATCCGAACGGTTCCTCCTGCTGGCGAGCCTGCGGGCCCTGTGCTCTTCTCCATCCGCAGGGCGCTGGCTTTTGCCAGAGACGGCAAGCACAGCGAGGGATTCACGGCCGGATCGGTCAAGACGGGCGCAGAAGTCGCGGGTGACGACGCGGTCGAGCTCTGCCGGCTGCCGGTTGCTGTGGAAGGACCCGGGGCAGCATCCGGACCACGGGCGACGCAGCAGCACAGCCACACCGCGAGGGCGGGCAGTGCCGGACGACCAGCTTGTAGGAGCATTTCCCGCTTCATCGGCGTGATGTCCAGAGTTGTGACCGACCGCCAGCCAATCTCCTGGCACAGGCCCGGGACGGTGGAGGAGGGGAAAGCCGGAGGGCTACTTGATGGGCGGCGGCGCTGGCGCAATTCCCTTGAGATCCAGCCCGCCCGGATACTGGTAGCTCGTCGCAAACCCGTATCCCATGACCTGCAAGCCGACCGGCTTGTCCGACGTGAGCAGATGTGCGCCGTCGACCCCTGGACCGAGCTTGGCCCGCGCGACTCCAAAGCCGCCCGAAATCGCCTCTGGCGACGCGGCGAGGGGCTCGCCGTCCAGCCTGACTTGCGCATCCATGGGCATCACCACGTCCGCGAACGATACGTCATAGTCGTCCGGTGCGAGAAACACGTACTTGGTCCTGTGCTGCTCCACGGTCGCGACATTGCTCTGGGAGGGATCTCCCCGACCCTTCAGAGTGGGATCGACGATCGTGTTGCCGACCTGGAAGGTCGTGACAGCGAAGGGCTTGTCGCCGAGCACCTCGAAGTCCAGGTCGAGCACGCCGAGGTCGACGACATCGCCGGCATTGAGCACGGAAGGCGCGCCGGGTGGCGCGTTGCCAGGATAGGTGAGCTGCGTGCCATCGGCGTTTCCGAAGAGGCGAACGATCTGCTCGACAGCCGACCCACCTGGCCCGGTCGGACGCGCCACGACGTAGTGCATTCCGAGAGTCTCGGCAGGCAGCACGGTCTCTTCGAGGTGGTCGCAGGCCTGGCGATCAAAGGGGAGCTGGATGCAGGGATGCCCGGACATCACTTGCACAGGCTTGTCGGCATGAACCTGGGTGCCGGACAGATCAGTGGACTGCGTGCCCAGGATCTCCACCACCTCGCCACGCCCGATCACGAACTCGACCACATCACCGGGCCCTCCGGCGGGCAGCCCACCGCCAGCGACCATGGTCGCGTTCTGGCCCAGTTTCATGGTGACGTTCGTGTCGGATTCCAGCCCGATCACAGAGAAGTAGCCTGGCATGTTCTGGTCAGGCGACTCGATTCCAGAATAGCCAGTGACGAAGTAGTTCCCGGTCAGGGAGGTGCTGGGAAGCAGAAGCGATGCGTCGTTCGTGTAGGAATGACAGCCGAACATGCACTTGCAGGAGCTCCAGTCCTTGCCCTCTGGCCCACCCTTCGGGTCGTATTCCAGGGGATTGAACTGGAAGACGGTGACCGGTACCGAGGTGGTCAAGTGATAGGCGCCGTCCGGCGTGCGTGAGCTCTCCTTGAAGCCCGGCGATGGATCCGTGTCGCACATGCCCGAGTAGTGCTTCGTTTCGTTCACCCATGGCAGGAAGAACTTGCCCGCGCTCTCGGCGGGCACATCGCCCTCGGAGATGACCTGACCGCCCCGCTCGATCTTGACGTGGGCCGCGATCTCCCCGGCGTTGGCCACCACCACGGCGAAGTCGAAGTGCTCGCCCACAATGTTGGGCAGCACGGTCGGCCAGAAGTCGCACCCGACGTAGGTGTGCGCCGAGGCTGCATGGCTGCAGGTCTTGGGGTCGCCCACCCAGCTGCCTCCTGCGCTGCCGTCCGTGTCGATCATCCCCCCATTGCCTCCCCCACCATCGATTTCGATCGTTCCGCCGGTGCCCCCGCCTCCTGACCCGACGCCGAGGCCTTGCTCGTTGGCGGAGCAGGCGACGGACCAGGCCGCGACTGCGCAAACGAAGATGACTCGAATGGACATGGGTACCTCCTGGCTCACGGAGCCGTCGTCACCCCTTGTGGGCCGCCTGCGTCAGGATCGATCACGAGCTGGGTGCGATATCGTGCCGCCCAGGCGGAATCCTGCAGCCACCGTGCTGGTTCCGGTGATTTTTTGCTCGACCCGTGATCGCTTCGTGGCTGCCTCGCCCACTATGGGCGTTGAACACTCTCGGGAGGCGGCGCATGCGTGCGATTCGGAACCTTGGGTTGGCAGCGGTCCTTGCGGGCGCCATGGCATGCTCGGCGAACGAGCAGGGACTCGGTGTCGGCTCTGGCAACGACAGCGGGACGGCGGCCGGCGGCGCAGGAGGATCCGGCGGGCTGACGATCGAAGGGGGCCCATCGGGCGACGAGAGCGATGCTCCGGTGCCGGAATGCCGGAACGTGGACATCCTGTTCGCGATCGACAACTCGGCGAGCATGGCTGACGACCAGCAGAGCCTGATCAACTCCTTCCCTGGGTTTGTCGCGCAGATCAAGGAGAAGCTCGCCTTTGCGGACAGCTATCACGTCGGCATCGTGACCACGGACGATTACCAGTACAACGCGCAGGGGTGCAGGAAGATCGGCAATCTGGTGACGCAGACGGGCGGGTTCGAGTCGAGCAAGCAGGACTGCGGTCCGTTTGCGAACGGGCGGCGCTACATGGACGACAAGGAGCCTGACCTGGCGTCCAAGTTCGCATGCGCAGCCAAGGTGGGTAGCGGCGGCAACGACGACGAGAGGATGGCGCGAGCGATCCTCGAGGCGATCAAGCCTGAGAACAACGCGCCTGGCACCTGCAACGACGGCTTCTCACGGCTCGATTCGCTGCTCATCGTGGTGCTGATCACGGACGAGGACGACTGGCCTGACGTGTGCGATGGGCAGATGACCTCCTGCGGCTGCCAGACCTGCGGCTCCGGTGGCGATCCGGACGCCTGGTACAACGAGCTGGTCAGCTACAAGGGGGATATCGCGCAGAACATCGTGGTGCTTTCGTTGATCGGGCTCAAGGCCGGCACTTGCGCTCCGTCGGTGTGCGCCAAGCTGATCGGCTTCACGAACCGATTCGGCGAGAACGCCTACAAGGGCGACGTGTGCGAGCCATCCTACGATTCCTTCTTCGCGCAGACCCTGCCCGTGATCGACAAGGCTTGCGAGAAGTACATCGCACCGAACCCGAAGTGATAGCCTGCGGCGATCGCGTTCAGTCACTCTGTCCGCTGCCCAGCGACAGACAGAAGTCGACCAGCGCAAAGGGCTGCACTGCATCCTGCCGGGCCACGACCTGACGCGTTCCGTTCCAGATTGCCACGTACTCGGTCGCGCTCGAGCGGGCATCCAGACCGATTGCGAGACGAATCGTGGAATCGCGCGTGACGGAGAAGCGGCCACCCATGGCGACGCGCATCAGACCGTAGGTGGCCCAGCGCGCTGGACTCGGCCAGGCTGAAATCCCTTCGGCCCAGGTTGGAGAAATGCGCACCAGGTCCACGCCAGGACCGACAGCGCCGAACACGCCGACGCTGGGCTGCGGACTCCACTCGAGCGTAGCCAGCGCCCGAATCGCATTCTCCTGCAGCGACACCCCGGCTTGCGGGCCCTGCTTTTCCAGAGGCCATCGAAGCTGCACCGTTGCCCAGCCGCCTGCCTTCCAGATCCTCCCTGTGGACAGCGACATCGAGAGCCCTGGGCCATGCGCCAGCGTAGGCCCGTCGAGCGCGACGTTTCCCTCGTAGAGCGCACCTGCCCGCAAATCCCATGGAGGAGACGAGGGACGTACAGGTGCGACCGCAGGTGGGGGCTTTTGCACGGCCACAGGCTTTTCCGGTCCGAGCAACGCGTCGCGCGCTTCTTGTCGGGTGACACCCAACTTCGCGCCGCTGAGCAGCGCCTGCAGCGTGGAGTGCACGATCAAGCCGATCTGCTCGCGCGCCACTTCGTCGAATCCGTGCGGAAGCTCCACATGCCGGATCAGGACCCGCTCCCACGCCTCGTCCACGAAGTAGAGCGTGGCTCGCTGCGGGCTCACGAGGTCGATCCAGACGCGAGCGCGCGCTGGCTTGGGATGCTCCTGCGGCAGGACCGCATCACGCGGATCGACTGCCGTGCTGCGCTCGAAGTCCGCAGTCGCCGCTGTGCGAGCCGTGGATTCCCGAAGGGTTTCGCTCAGCTTCGCCACGTCGCCATCCTTGCCGGCCAGGGTCAGCACCACATGCCGGGAGGGCTCATCGCTGTGCGCCGAGCGGACGACGCACAGCAGCGACGCAAGGACAGCGACCGATGGCAGCCCGCATCTCACCTGGGCACGATACCAGTGGCAGGGGGCGGGACGCGACGGGTTGTGGGATTGCAGGCAGCGTTCTACTGCAGCTCCCGGAGGCGCTGCTTTGCGTGGGGAGCATGAGCAGAACCGGGAAAGCGCGAGAGGAGCTGCTGCCAGGCGGCCCGCTCTTCGGTCCGCTTTCCGAGGCGTTCCAGGGACTGCGCACGCGACACGAGCACTTCCTCGGTGACCTCGCCACCCGGGTGTTTCTGCAGGTAGTGGTCGAACTCCGACATGGCTGCGGACGGATCCCTCGAGTCGAGCAGGAGCTGGCCGAGTGTTGCATGGGACAAGCCCGCTTCCCGCGACTCGGGGTACTTCTGCTGGAGCGCGCGGTAGAGCCGGATGGCCTCCTGCTGCTTTCCGGCGCGCCTTGCTGCGTTGGCCTGAGCGAACAGCGCCTCAGGTCCTGGCTGGGATCCAGGGGGCAGAGGTCGGGAGGTCTGGGGGGTTGGGGACGCAGTCTCGGCAGGATCCTGGGAAGCGGACGGCTGTGGCTCGGCTGCGGACGCAGTGGGAACCGCTGGTGAATCCGCGGGCGGCGTGGATTGCACGGGCTGCACCGACGCAGGGAAGGCACTGTGGTCGGCGCGGGATTTGCGAACCGCGCGAACCGTGGAGGCGATCGCACCCGCAGCGATCACCAGCGCCGCAGCGATCAGCAGCGCGCTGGGCCACCAGCGTCGGATGCGTTCGCGGGGGGTGAACAGGCGCACCACCGCCCCGTCGATCGCCTGCTGCAGCTTTGCGTCGTCCACCGGCGAGGCAGCGCGCTCTGCCGCGAAATCAGAGCGCAACGCGCTCTCGATCGCACAAGAAGCGCAGCCAGCCCGGTGCGCTGCGAGTGCTTCGGACTCCGCCTGCGTCAGGTCGCCTGCCAGCTCGCGATCCACAAGGTCGTCGGGGTGAAGCTTGTCCACGCTCATCGACTCTCCTCCGACAGCTCGGCCCACCTCGCGTCCTGCTCGATCCTGCGTTTGAGAGCTTCGCGCGCGAGCCGGAGCCTGCTGCGAATCGTGTTCACAGGGGCGCCTGCGCTGGCAGCAGCGTCTTCGAGTGACAAGCCGAGCACCACGCGCAGCACCAGCGCCTCTGCCTGGGATTCCGGCAGGTCCGCGAGCAGCTCCCGCAGCAGAGCCCTTCGACGCGACGCGGCCGCATCGACCATCGCATCTGGCGCCTCGATCGCGAGCGAATCCGCGTCGTCTCCCTGCTTTCTCGCAAGCTCCGAGGCGAGCTTGCGTCGTGCCGCCATGCTCACCCGCACGGCGATGCGCTTGGCATAGTGGCGCACATCGCATTCCCCTCGGAATGGCCCCAATGCTCGCACAAAGGCCACCATGGCCTCCTGGGTCACGTCCGGGGCGTCGGGATGGTTGGAGCCAAGGACGCCATGCACCACCCCGGCAATGGTGCGCCCCAGCTCCCCCAGCAGTCGACGCATGGCCTGCTCATCACCGGCCGCCGCCCGCTGGACCAGGGATCGGAGCGGATCTGGAGCAGGATCGCGCTCCTCGTCCGCATCGATCTGCAGCTCGTCGCCGTGGGCGGTCATGGCCAGCAAGGCTTCCACGAACCCTACTGTGTGAAAAGGGACAACAAAGTGATCAACCCTCGAGGCACGGGGGGTGTTCTCCGCGGTGCAGTCGCGCTAACAGTGTCCCCGTGGCTGCGGAACTCTCCACTGTGAATCTGGTCGACGCGCGCCAGGAAGCCGAGAGGCTCTCGCGGGCAGGGCGTCAGGTGGAAGGCGCGCGCCTGCTGATCGGAGCGCTGCCGCAAGCCTACGCAAGCGAAGACGAATATGCCCCTGCGGTGCGCGTGCTTGGGCGTCTGCTGGGCGAGATCGGGGATGCAAGGGCTGCGCTGACGTGCGTGTGGTACACGAACCTCGGGGACGGGGGCGACTCGCTATTTCCACATATTACGCCAGCCGATCGGGCTCGATCGCTTGCGGCACGCGCGTTCAAGATGGGGAGCAGCGATGGCCGGGCCATGACCCTGCTGTCCCAGGCGGCGTCGGAGTTCGAGGCTGCGACGCTGATCGCCCAGGCAGCGGTCTGCCGGGAGAAGGCAGGGGAGTTCCCCACAGCGCGCGGGTTGTGGTCGCGCCTGTGCCAGATGATCACCGGTTCGAGCGAAGGGGACCTGTACGCGTGCGGTCTTGCGAGGTTCAATCTCGCGCGCACCTCGCGCAACGTGGGGGACATGAAAGCCGCGCGGGAGGCGACCGTTGCCGCGGTGCACTTCCTGGAGCAGGCCGCGGATCGCTACGAGACGCTGGGGCAGCGCGAGCGGGCGTTCGATTGCTACCACGTGCTGGTGGCGATCGGACGGGAGTTCAGCACGCTCGAGCACGTGCTGGAAGGCTATGTGAACCTGATTCGCATTCTTCGGGAGGACCAGCTCCGATCGCATGCGCTGCAGTCCTACGAGGAAGCGATCCGGTTCGTGCGCGAAAAGGGGGAGATCTCGGCGGCAGCCACGCTTGCGCGGGAGCTGTCGGCTTTCGCGCGCAAGCAGGGCATGGTTCCGGTGGCGAACAACGCGATGCACATGCAGGCCGAGATGTGGCACGAGGTTGCCAAGGCCACGCTGGCTCGGGAGGGTCCCCCGGAGATCGCGGAGAACGCGCTGCTTGCCGCTGTGCTCTGCCATGCGGAGGTGGGGCAGTTCCGCCGGGTGGGCGAGACCTACGTGGAGCTGGGGAATCTTCCGATCGAGTCGGCGCGGTGCGCGCACTACGCGCGGGCGAGCCAGCGCTACCGCGATGCGCGCGACGAGCGCGTGGAATCCATGGCCTGGTCGCAGAACTACCAGCGCGATGCGCCGTTCCCAGACGTATGGCATGTGGATCTGGTCGAGTGGGAGCAGCGGGGATCGGCCACGGACGCGTGTGCAGACATCCTTCTTGCGCCTGAGCCCTGGTCCGAGGTCGTGCGTCGTCGTGCGCTCGCAGCGCGTCTGACCGCATTGCAGGTGGAAGCGCCGGATGCGAAGCCGACGGCAGAGGCGCGGGTGGGATTGGTCAAGGTGCTGGAGCCGATCGAGCTGTACTCGATCCTGTCGCCGCTGGAGCGGCTGGCGGGCGATCCGGATGCGACGGTACGGGCGGCGGTGGCGCGTGCGCTGGGGCGATTCCTGTACAAGAGGACCTTCATCCCGCTGCGGCGTCTTCTGTCCGACGCGGACTCGAGCGTGAAGCAGGAGGGGAACCGGGCGCTGGAGCAGCTGCGCTTCCCGCACGCGTTCGATCCGCTTGCGAGGATCTACCGCGAGTCGACCGAGCCGGAATCGAAGCTCGCGGCGCTGCGAGCTCTCGCACACGTGGACACGGAAGAAGCGGCAGAGATGGTCGTTGGCGTGCTGCTGCATGCAGGGCCGAGCGAGCGCGAATCAGTCCTGAGCACCGTGGCAGGCTCACGGGGAGATCGGCTCGTGAAGGCAGCGCAGGCAGCGCTTCCGACAGCGAGCGCGGAGGTTGCAGCCTCCCTTCGTGCGGTGCTCAAGGCGCGTGGGATCAACGGTTGATCCGCGGGCTTGCACCTGTTTGACGAAGGCAGAGACGATGGGGCGCCATTGACGTTGGCCACCGGCCGGCCCAAGTAGCTGAGCGTGATCGTTTTCAGCGATCAACTTCCGCTGGGGGGCGTAGGTGCGGTCAGAATCCAAGCAGACGAGGGCGAAGTCCCTCGCTCGAGAATCCGGCGACCGGGATCGGGCGGCGCAAACGGTACCTTCGTCGGCACGCACCACGCGCAAGGGTGGAAGGCGTCGTTCGTCCGGCGTTCTGGCTGTCGACCCCTTTGCCCCCATCTCTGCCGGAACCGTCATTGAGGACAAGTACCGGGTCTGCCAGGTCATCGGCGAAGGTGCGATGGGTCACGTGGTGCTGGCACAAGACGAAGTGCTCGAGCGCGACGTGGCGATCAAGGTGATTCGTCCGCAGGTCCGTCTCTTCGAGGACTTCCAGAAGTGCTTTCTGCGAGAAGCCCGGGTGATGGCGAGCGTACGGCACGAGAACGTGGTTTCCATCTACTCCTTTGGCACGCACGACGCTGCTCCCTACTTTGTGATGGAGTACATCCCAGGCATCAGCCTGGAGCGCTGGCTCAAGCGCCACGCGCCGGTGGAAACCGATGTAGCGCTGGGTGTGCTCGAGCAGATCTGCCGAGGCGTACAGGCGATTCACGACGCAGGGGCGGTCCACCTGGATCTGAAGTCAGGCAACGTCCTCGTGGGGCCGGCCTTTCGCCTCGCAGTGACCGACCTCGGACTGACGCGTCGCCTGGATGGGACCCAGGGCAACGATTCCCCGCTGCTCGGGGGAACGCCGACCCACATGGCGCCGGAGCTCATCGTAGCTGACGAGCGTGTCGCGCGGGATTGGAGGCGTGCAGACATCTATTCGCTCGGCGTGATGGCGTTCGAGCTGCTCACCGGGCGGCTGCCATTCAAGAGCGAGTCAGCCACGACGACCCTCTTGCAGCAGGTCTCAGTCTGTCCCCCGGTGCCGAGCGAAGTGCGACCCGGCCTTTCGCCTTCCTTCGATGCACCGATCCTGGCGGCACTCGCAAAGGATCCCAAGGAGCGCCCTGCGTCGGCCTCTGCATTCTTCCAGTCTCTGCCCAGCATTCGGGCCACGGTTCGTGCGCCAGAGGGAACTCGGATCCTCATCGCCGACGACGACGGGACCTTTCGGGCCTCAGCGCGGTCCATGCTGACAGGCGCAATTCCTGGGGCACAGGTGATATGCGTCCGCGATGGCAACGCGGCGGTCGAGGAAATGGATCGCAACCCGGTTTCGGTCCTGGTGCTCGACTTGAACATGCCCGGTCGAAACGGGGTCGAGGTCCTGGCTGCCATCCGTGGAAGCGGGCGCATCGCGCGACCTCGCGTGGTCGTGGCGACTGCGGTGGGAACGGTCGGAGACTGGAAGTTGCTGAGCAAGCTCGATGCAGAAGCATTCCTGGTCAAGCCTGTGACGCCGGTTCAGCTGGTGCGTACCGTCACCCGCCTGCTCGGGCTTTCCGAGAGTCGACCGTCGATGCGTCCGGACAGCTAGCTCTGCCTGCGCGTAGTCCCCCGCCGGCTAGATCCGGGCCGGCCCCCAGAGTGGAACGCCTCCATCATCCCTGGCTTCGGGCGCGAATCGCTTCCTGGTACAGCCGCTCGGCTTCATCCGCACCAGCCGTGTCTCCCATGGCGCGCAGCGCGAAGCGGAGTACATCGTAGGGGCCTTCGTACAAGGCACTGACGTTCCGGAACCCGATGCGCTTTGCGTCCTGTCCGCGGCCTCGGAACAGACCCATGGGGATCGCGAGCCGAGCCCAGAAAGCAGCTTGATCCGGGCGACCGGCCTGCCAGGAGGCGAATCCGGCGAGCCACGCCAGCTCTGCGATTCCGGCGTGGCGGGACAGGCCCGTGGCACACACTTCCACTGCGTCATTGAAGCGCTTGAGCTGGATGAAGCATTCAGCTGCGCGGAAGCATGCCCATGCGGACTCCTCGTTCCAGCCGCGCAGGTCTGCGCAGGACTTGTACGCTGCTATGGCCTCTTCGAAACGCCCGAGATTCTGCAGGGCGTCGCCGAGGTAGTAGAACCACCGCGGGTCCTTGGGATTCGCTTTCGTGTGCTTGCCCAGAATCTTCGCATCGCGCTCGAACTTGGCGCGCAGGGCGTCCGGCTTCTTGGGCAGCTCGATGAACCGGGCCTTTTCGAGCACGCGGGAGCCGACCTTGTACGATGGAAAGCTCTCATGGGTGGGGCCGCTGAATCGAGCCTTGGCCGGCAAGCGGAAGAGACGCTCCTTGGAGTAGGCGTTCGTCTCGTCGGTGACCATGAGCACGCCCTCGGTCGCAGCCTCGATCTCTGCGTGGATCAGCTCGCCCCGAAGGTCGATGCGCTCGTCGGTATCGACCGTGATCGCCCAGTCCGCGCCCCATTCGTGGGCTGCATCCAGGGCGAAGTTGCGTGCTGCGGCGAAGTCGCTGATCCAGGCGAACTTGCGCTCCACGTACTTGTCGCCCGCGACCGATCGCGCGACCTGCAGGGTCTTGTCGGTGACGCCCGTATCGATGACGAGGCAGGCGTCCACCCATTCCACGACGCTTCGGAGCGCATCGCCGATGATGTCCTCGCAGCTTCCCGTGAGAGTGGTGGAAACGAGCTTCATGGCCCGCTTGCATACGACACGTTGGTGGGTCGGTGGAAGCGTCGGCTAGCGGTAGCCGCCAGCGATGTAGTCGCGAAGATAGTGGGCTTCGGTTTCGGCGACGGTGACCTGGGCCCGGACGATGTCGCCCATGGAGATGATCGCGGCCAGTCCCCCCTCATCCATGATGGGAAGGTGGCGGAAGCGCTTCTCGGTCATGGTGTACATCGCCTGATCGACCTCCAGGTCGAAGGTGCCGATCACGATGTCGCGGGTCATGACCTCGGCCACGGACTTGTCGAGGAAGCTGGCTCCTCCTGTGGCCACTTGCCGCAGCACGTCGCGCTCGGTGAGGATCCCCGCAGGCTGGGTGCCGGACACCGCGACCACGGCTCCGATGTTGTTGCGCACGAGCAATTCGACCGCCTCGCGCATCGTGGCCGTTTCGTCGATCGTGACCACGCCCTGGCGGGTCTTGGTTTCGAGCACATGCCGGATCTTCATCGCGTCCACCTTCCTGCAATCCCCGTCCGGATCTCCGGAAGGAGATCCATGCGTATGGATCTGTTGTGAGCCGACGCCTGGGACGTCAAGAGAGGGGCGCAGCGCTCAGGGGCGATTTCAGTCGAGGCAGCCTGCAGCGACTTTTTCAGACTCGATGCGCTCGATATCCGCGCGGTCGAGCGCACCGCCCGCGAGCATCAATGCGATGTTGCGTTGCGCAGCGGCTGCACGCTCGCGCTCCTGATCGACGGCGGACGACAGGCCGGCAGCGCGGTTGGGCGCGCAGTCGTTGTCGCGGAACAGGCATGCCGCCGACGACTCTTCGGCCTTGGAAATGGCTGCCATGGCCGCGGCACAGGTCTGGACCTCGTTGCGGATGCGCGTTCGGAGGTCTGCGAGCTTGGCGTCGGACAGCTTCTTCTTGAGCACCGCCTCGAGCTTGCTGGCGTCCTTGCGATAGATCGCGAACGACGACGGCATCCATTCGGCGAGTGCGAAGCCCGCAGGGGGAATGTAGGCGCCCGGCAGGACCGATCCGTCCAGCCGCATGTCGGCCAGGGGGTGCTGAAGCGAACGGCCTGCGAACAGGGCGCTTTCGGTTGCGTCCTTGATTCGCGCGGAAGCGGCGATCTTCCGCTTGGCCCACTCGCGCATGGCCGGGCCGAGGAACGGATCGGCATCGCTGAGCACCTTGCGATACTCCGGGTTGTGCAGGACCGCGGCCGCATGGGGGATCAAGGCGCTGGCAAGCTGCGCTGCGGCCTGGGCGCCTCGGCCGGACTTGGCGCTCTCCACCGCTTCGCCGACGCGTTTCTGGAAGGCGCCGAGCTCGGCCTTGTCGCGCGCATCACGCTCGCCCTTGACCTCGAGGAACGGGAATAGACGCTGGAATTCAGCGTCGGATGCGTGGGGCACGGACAGGGTCTTGACCCGATGGGAGCCATCGAGCCTGGCAAAGATCACCTCGCCAGGCGAGCACTTCGCACGGGTGGCTACGTAGGTCTGCAGGCTGGTGGGACGCTCGCCGCACACCCAGATCGCGGTCCCTTTGGCGTCC
Organism: Deltaproteobacteria bacterium; assembly: GCA_016218915.1. GTDB lineage: Bacteria > Myxococcota_A > Polyangia > Polyangiales > Polyangiaceae > JACRCQ01. The sequence continues at coordinate 188,280 of JACRCQ010000051.1, read as the reverse complement.
TTGGTCATCAGCGTGAAAGCGCCGTCGTCGAGCTTGTCGAGCTCGGGGTCGGTCTTGATCGGGTCGACCCCGCGTGAAGCACCCACGAGCACGTCGGCCATGGCAAAGGCGAGGGGAAGGGACGCAGGAGCTTCGCCGCAGCGATCGGTCCAGGCCGCGACCGCATCCGCGGGCTGCTTGCAGGTTTCTTCGCTGGCGCAGCCGATGGACTTGTGGATGAGCTCGCCGATGTCCTTGCAGGAGCGGGTGTCGAACTCGACCGAAGTAGGCTCGTTGAACCTGCGCTCGGCTCGTTTGGTGAGCATGAGCACGATGAGCGGGGTGGCGTAGCGTTGGCCGCAGCGGCTGATCCAGCGCTGGGTCGCCTGCACGCATTCCTTGGCCTTTCCGCACTCGTTGGAGCGAAGCAGGTTGTTGCCATCGCGGATGCAGTCGTCAGCTCCGAGCTCTGCACGTTCGCTCGCCTTGTCGATGACCTCGCTGACCTCGTCGGCCTGCTCGGGCATGGTCTTGCGGCAGCGCTTGAGCCACTCCTTTCCGAGGTCGCGGGCGTGGGCGCACAGCTCGCCGGTGCAGGACTTCTCGCCTGCGATCCATCCACGGACCTTCTCGCATTCGCCTTTGGGGCCGCGGGCGGGCTGGCCGGACTCGGTCACGAAGAGCCAGGCAGGCGCGGGCGGAGGCTCATCCGCGGAGTTGTCGGGCTGCTGCGCCTTCTTGGGGGGCGGGCCTCCGCAGGCCAGGGCGAAAGAGGCGCAAGCGAGTGCAGCGGCGAGGAACGGAAATGAATGACGATACGGCATGGTCCCCATGGGTCACCTGAGGCGGCGGAGGATAGCAGCGCAGGGCGGTGCAAGGGGAGGGGGACTGCGCAGGGCGAAGAAATCAGCTAGCCTGCCTGCCCAACGGAGGATGCTCCCATGATGCAATTCAGTCGCGACTCGAAGGTGGCCGAGCAGCAGATGCACGCGATCATCTTCTACTTGACCGCGTTCGGGTACATCGACGGCGATTTCGACATCAGCGAGAAGGTCTACATCCAGCAGTACATCGGCAAGCTGGTCCAGCAGCGAGCCGAGTCGTTGATGGGCGGGGACCTGTCGGCCCATTCCGAGGTCATCCAGAAGTGGACCCAGCACTTCCACGAGGTGCTCGACGGAATCGATCACGACATCAAGTCGCTGTTCACCGAGAGCGTGGCGGATGGCGAGGACCCGATGCAGTTCGTTCTCGCAAAGATCAAGCTGCGCGCCTTTGAGCTGTTCCGTCAGTTCGACGAGGACAACCGGGCAGCGTTGCTCGCGACGGTGGATGATCTGATGCACGCGGACGGGGTGGTGCACCCCAACGAGATGAAGTTCCGCAACGAGCTGTTCCGGCTGCTGACTGCGCCGATCGAGCTCGACGAGGTGGAGATCGAGCCGTTGGAGGACGGTGCGGTGGTGATCGACAGCGCGCGGTCTGTCAAGGCGCGTGACGTGGATCATCCGTTCCTCAAGAGCTTCGAGTGGGACTACGCGAGGGATCCCGAGACGTTCGCGAAGCAGTCGAAGACGGATCTGGAGCTCATCGGCAAGTTCGAGGGGTGGCTGGAGGACGCGCGCGGCAAGGGCGCGGGCAAGCTGTCGAAGATCAAGTCGTTCAGCGAGCTGGCCGGGCAGGAATCGTTCCTGGACGGGCACGTGTACGTGGTGCCGCCGAGCAGCACGCAGGACTACGAGATCCTGGTACTGGGCGATCTGCACGGGTGCTACTCGTGCCTGAAGGCGGCGCTGCTGCAGGCCGACTTCTTCAACAAGGTGCAGGCCTGGCACAACGACCCGGTCAACAACCCGAAGATGATCGCGGTGCTGCTGGGCGACTACATCGATCGCGGCAAGTTCAGCTACAACGGCGTGCTTCGCACCGTGATGCAGCTGTCGCTCGCTGCGCCCGGGCACGTGTTCGCCCTTCGCGGAAACCACGAGTACTACGTGGAGCTCAACGGTCGCGTGCTGGCTCCGGTGCGTCCGGCCGAGGCCATGACCTCCTTGCAGGGCATCGCAGCGAACGAGGTGTTCGGCGCGTACATGAAGCTGTTCGACGCGCTACCGGGAATGCTGGTGTTCGACAAGATGCTGTTCGTGCACGCAGGCATTCCGCGCGAGGATACGCTTGCCGAGAAGTACAAGGGGCTGGCGTCGCTCAACGACCCCGAGATGCGCTTCCAGATGCTGTGGAGCGACCCGAGCGAAGCCGAAGCGATCCCGTTGGAGCTTCAGAAGTCGAATGCGCGGTTCCCGTTCGGCACCCACCAGTTCAAGAGCTTCATGGCCCGCATCGGGTGCACGACGATGATCCGCGGCCACGAGAAGGTGAACGAAGGATTCCGCAAGGTGATCGAGGACAAGGACGTGGTGCTGCTCACGCTGTTCTCAGCAGGCGGCAAGAACAACAACGACCTGCCGGAGAAGAGCAACTACCGCGAGGTCACGCCGATGGCCTTGACCATCCGGTACAAGAACGGGATCAGCCAGCTGACGCCGTTCGTGATCGACTACGAGCGCTACAACGACCCGCAGTACAACTCGTTCTTCAAGGATCTCGAAGCCAAGGGTTGATCTGCCCCCGGCCAGGTACCGTGTGCCCAAGTCCGTTGGGGGGATCCGGCGCAGCGCCCGCCGGGGGCCAGATGCGTTCGGGGCAGCGGACGCCGGGAGCGGCACGCCAAGGCGTGCCTACGTTCAGCACGGCATGCCGTGCCAATACGGCCAGCGGAAGCCGTGGTCGCCAAGGATCCCGCAACGAACTTCAGGCACGCAGGACTAGAACCAACCGAACTGCAGATCGATTCCGGCAGTTGCTCCGCCCAAATCCGAGTTGGAGACGAACCGGGTGTTGACGCCGTTGACGATGCGGTAGCCGCCGGACACGCCGGTCCGCATCCAGCGCGTGATGTTGACGAACACCGAGACCTGGGGCTCGAACACGAAGAAACCCGTCGAGCCCCGGGAGTCCACGGACGCGTCGCTGTCGTCGTGACGCCTGTAGAACTTGCCGATCTCCACCCCTCCGGCACCCACCAGGGCACCCACCGCCACGTTGACCACGTTCATGGCCATGAAGTGGTAGCGAAGGCGCAATCCGCCGTAGCCGAACATGAGGCGATCGTCGTCGACGCCAGTGCGACGCGACATGTCGAGCTTGGTCACCAGCCCGCACCCTCCGCCGCCGATCGAGAACTCGTGGTTCACCAGCAGCCCGGCATCTCCGCAGATGAGCATCTGGTCGGTGTGGGCAAGGCGTGTGTAGGCAGGCTGCACGCCGCCGAACCCGCCGAGCGGCACATGCTTGCCGCCAAAGAGCGTCTCTGGCCCGTTGTCGACCGGCGGAGCGGGCGGAGGCGCCCACGCGCTGTTGGTTGCGGCCGGCGTCGGCTTCGCAGGGGTAGCGGGCGGGGTTCGCACAGGAGCCGCGGTCGTTGCTGGCGCTGGCTGCGCCGCAGGCACGGGCGGTGTGGTCGCAGCAGGCGTTGCGGACGCAGCAGGGGCTGGAGCCTCAGGTTGCTGGGCGGACGCCGACGAGGCGACGAGCGTGGCACCGGTCACGGCAGCGGACAGAAGCAGGCAATGCGCGGCGTTCATGGCGGGGCTCCTTGGGGGTTCGTCGCAGAGGGGAGCAATGCACATGCCAGCTCTTCAGGGTCGAAATCATCAAGAAAATGGCTTCAACAGGCAAGTCCTTCCCTCGGCATGGCGCGGACACTTGGCTCAAGAGCGGACAGGTGTCCGCATGGGCCGTTCGCGGTGCCGGGGGCAGTCGGCTTCGCACGAAGGGGCTGCTGGGTCCGGGCAGATGCCGGTATGCTTAGGCGATGGGCGAGGAGAAGCCAGCACCAGGGATTGACGGCTACGAGAGCAAGTACATGGCCGGAGGCGGCGCGCCGGTTCATCGCGAGAAGATGATCTGGAAGCTGCACTGGATCCTGCTGGTGTGGGTTCCCTTCCTGTGGGTGCTGGCCGGGATGATCCTCGCAGGGATGGGAAGCAAGCCTGCACCGGCGGCGATGGCGCTGCTGCCGCTCGCCATGTCGGCTCTGTTCGCTCTTCTGTGGGCGATGTTCGCGGTGCTCCGGGTACACGTCACGGAACGCGAGGTGCATATCCAGTACGGCCTGTTCGGCCCGCACATTCCTGTGGACGCGATCGATTCGTGCGAGGTCGTGGGCTACGAGTTTTCGAAGTTCGGCGGTTGGGGAATCCGACGCGCGATGGATGGCACGTGGGCCTACAGCCTGATGGGCGATTCCGACAAGGTCGTCGAGATCCGTTGGACGGAAGGCGGAAAGACCAAGAAGGTCGTGGTTTCGTCGCGTGACCCCGCACGTCTCGTGGAACAGATTCGAGCGGTGCGCGCCAAGGCGAGCCTTTCGACGGGCGTGCGGGTCGCGCAGGCCGCGTTGCGCGTGGCCTCTGACCAAGGGCCGGAGCCAGCGCAAGAGGAGCCGGCGCAAGCAGAGCCGACGTCGACGCGCTCCGCAGCGCGCAAGGAGTGAAGACGGCAGCAGATGCGCCTTCCTTCTTGGCGGTCGATGATTTTCGACTAGAGTACCGCCACGCGTCGTGGTCGCACTTCTGCTCCTCTCTGTAGCGCTTTTTTTCGCGTCCATCGGGCTCGCGGTTCGGCTCCAGTTCCCCAAGCGGGCGGAGTCGGCGCTGGTGGCCATGCTGCTGGGAAGCGCGCTGCTGCTGGTGCCCGTCTACGGCCTCGGGCTGACCGGGCAGCTGTACCGCGGTCGGCTCATCGCTGCCTCCGCGGTCGTCTTCCTCGGTGCCCTGGCATGCTCGTTCATCAAGACCAACGCGCGGGCGCACCTGAAGGCGATCCTGTCCGCATCGCTGTCGTTCTGGCGTCTTCCGATCGACGGCCTACGGGCCACGTGGCGGGAGCGCGGGCTCGCCCTGGTGGGGGCGGTCTCGGTCCTGCTCATCGTGGTGTGGTCGGGCGTGGCGAGCTACGCAGCGTCGTCGGATGGGTGGGATGGGCTCGGCTACCACGAGCCGATGATCGGCTACACGATCCAGGATCACGGGATGATCCGTCCCGCCGTCGTGCAGCGGATCGTGTTCTTCGAGGCGATCAACGGCAACCCGCGTCATTGCGAGATGACCGCGCTCTGGATGGTCATGATGGTGGATCGGCGGCTGATCGAGCTTCCGAACACCTTTGCTGCGCCCATGTTCCTGCTGGCGGTCTACCTGTTGTGCAGGCGATTCGGCGTGGACGTGGCGAGCTCGATCGGGTGGGCATGTGCGGCGATCCTCATGCCAGGAGCCATCCTGATCCTTCGCAGCACGTACATTGATCTGCACGTGGCTGCGTTCAGCATGTCCGCGGTGTACCTGTGCACGAGACCGGGTTTTCGGGTGCGCGACGCGTGGCCTTCCGCGGTCGCGGTGGGGCTGATGCTGGGCGCGAAGGTGACGAACCTCGCGTGGGCACCTCCGGTCGGGATGATGGCGATGGTGCTGCTCGGCGTTCACCTGGTGCGAGGCACCCAGCATCGAGGGAAGATCCTCGCGGTCATGGCAGGCGCGCTGGCGCTGGCCGCGGTCCTGGGCGGTGTGCTGTACGTGCGCAACAAGGTGATGTTCGGCAGCCCGATCTGGCCGTTCGGCCTGGAGATCAAGAGCCTTCACATCAACTTTCCGGGGCTGCAGTCCGGTGCAGATGCCGCCAAGGAGCAGCACAAGCCGATCGCGGACGTGTGGAAGGCGATCGTCTCTCCGTACAAGCCAGGCGCGGACTATCCAGACACGCGGGTCTTCGGCTACGGCATGAGCGTACCTTTCCTGCTGCTGCCCATGGGGGTGATCGCGCTGGTCATGGCCTTGGTCGATGCGACCCGAGCGATACTGGCGCGGCTCAAGCAAGCACCGCTCGAGGATGAAGCTGTCATCGTGTCGTTCCTGGTCGTGCTGCTCTACGGGCTCGCGTGCGGCGTGTTCTCCCCAGCGATCTGGCAAGCCCGCTACAACCTTCACGTGGCGGCGATCCTGGTAATTGCCTGCGCGCGTCTGGGTGCCTACGCCAGCACGTTGCGTCTCGGGACCGGTGCGATGGCGGTCACGGTCCTCTCGAATCTGGCCTACTTGTACTGGGCCGAGCCTGGGCTGCAGCCAGGGCCCAAGCAGCTCTACCAACTGCTGAAGCTGCCAGCCGTGGAGCGGGCTGCACGCAAGATGGACCATTGGACGATCGACGATGACGTGGCGCGCGCCCGCGAAGCCCACCTCAAGCCCGGCGATCTGCTGGTGTACACGGACAGCTTCCTGTTCATCGGCACCATGTGGAACGAGCAGTATTCCAATCGAATCGAATGGTGGCCGGTCGCTGAGCCCAAGGACATGATGGCCGCCTTTGACAAGCGCGGAGCCAAGTGGGTGGTGACCGGTACGTTCAGCCCACTTGCCACGGCGCTGAGCGCGGACAAGCGATGGCGAAGGGTCGGGCGCATGGACCAGGCAGCCACGGCGTACGAGCGCGCGTCGCAGTGAATGCACGGCTCGGCGCGATCCACGGTTGAAAGTCGGGGGCGTTCGGGTCACGATCGGAGACGAGCGTTGGCCCCGGCGCGGGTCCATGCGAAGCTGCTGGGTGAAGAGGTGCATGCATGGCTATGGGGAATGCTGTGAAGGGGACGTTGCTGGTGGTGGGCGCGTGCCTGGGAGCGACGGCAATTGCCGTGGGTTGCGGCGACAGCGGTGACTCAAGTGGAGGCTCGTCCGGGGGCAATGGCGCTGGCGGAACCATCAACATCGGCGGAAACGCGGGCACAGGGGGCACGATGCTCCTGGATGGCAGTGCCGGTGGCGACGGCACTGGCCAGGGCGGCTCAGGAGGCAAGCCGCCGGTGGGGTGCGGGAACGTGGTGACCGGCACGGTGCGCGACTTCCACGCGGGAGTCGACTTCCAATGCAGCGGCAACAGCGGGTACACCGACCCCTTCAATAAGGATTGCGGACCGTGGGATCCTGCGATCGTCGGTGCGCTCGGCTCTGCGATCGGCCCGGATCGCAAGCCGGTCTTTGCCGGGGGCACCAAGACCCCGAGCACCACGAGCGCGGCGAACTTCGCGCAGTGGTACACCGACGTGCCAGGGGTGAATCTGGCGCAAGAGCTCAATCTGACCATGAAGGCGGGCACGAGCGGGACGTTCTCCTACGAGACCGCGTTCTTCTTCCCGATTGACGACAAGCTCTTTGCTGCGGAATCCAACGATCCTGACAAGGGGCCGTACAAGAGCGACGACCAGGCGGTCCGCAACTTCCACTTCACCTACGAGCTTCACACCACGTTCCGGTACGACGTTGGGAACCTGTTCACGTTCCGGGGCGACGACGACGTATTCGTGTACATCAACGACAAGCTTGCGGTGAACCTGGGAGGCATCCACGTACCGCTGCAGGGCACGATCAACCTGGACACCGGACGGGTCGAGATCATCGTGGATCCGCAGTGGGAGACGCTGGTCAAGCTGCACACGGCGCCGGAGCTCGGCTACACGGAGACCATTCCCGGCGGCATCGCAGGGACGGTGGCGCTCGGCCTCACGCCCGGAGAAGTCTACAACATGGACTTCTTCTTTGCGGAGAGGAACTGCTGCGCTTCCAACTTCCGCATGGAAACCAACTTCGTATTCGTCAATTGCGGTGTTGGACCGAAGTAGGCTGTCTCACTCGGCCCCGGGCACCCAGCACGTGCCATGGGTCGAGCCTGTCGGCAGATAGCAGTCGATCCCGGAGCAGCAATCAGCCTTGACCGTGCACGAGCCTCCGGCCTCGCTGCACGCCGTGCCCGCTTCCGGCTGCTGGGCAGCGCAACGAAGCACCCCGTTGGGATTCGGCACGCACGGGGCTGCATCGCAGCAATCCGACGCATACGCGCAGGTCTCGCTCTGCTTGCGGCACGCGGTGATGGTGCGGCAGCGCGGCACGCCGAGCGCGTCCAGCTGGCACGCATCCGGGCTGCCCGGTGCCCCGCAGCAGTCGCTGCGCGCCGTCGAGACGTCGCAGGCGGAGCCCTCGTTGCGGCACACGTTCCCTTCCGGATTGCACCCCTTGGGCATGCGGCAGATCCCGACGTCCTTCCCTTCCTGCAGCTCGCACTTGCCGTTGCCTTCCCCTGGCAGCCCGGTGCCAGGTGCGCCGCAGCAGTCTGCATCCTTGCGGCACAGGTCGCCGTCGATGTGGCATCCGCTCGTGCGCTGGCAGACCTTCACCCCGGAATTGCCCCAGGCCACGCACAGACGGCTGCAGCAGTCGCCGCACGACTGGCACACCGTGCCGTCGAATCCCCCGTTGCAGAACGAGGCACCCGCGGGCGGCGAGCCGCACGTTCCGAGCGTCGCCTCTGGCAAGCGCGTGCAGATGCCGCCGCAGCAATCGGCGCCTACCGCGCAGGCGTCGCCCGCCTGGATGCAGAACGACGCGCCGAGCGAGCAGGTCCCGTTGCTGCAGAGCTTGGAGCAGCACGCATCGTTGCCGTCGCACGGATTGCCCGCCGTCGAGCACGAGGTGTTCAGTGTCTTGCAGGTGCCCTGCGTGCAGTCGGCGCTGCAGCACTGGGCAGAGTCGGTGCACACCTTCCCATCAGCGAGGCAAGCGTCCGCTGCGCACAGGCCCTCGATGCACGACAGGGTGCAGCAATCCGTGGGTGCGGAGCAGCGAGCATCCGCAGGCACGCACCTTCCCACGGTGGAGGTGCAGGAGAGGGAGCCTGGGTCGCACTGCTTGGAGCAGCACGACGCGCTGTCCGAGCAGGGCGCGCCGTGCGCGATGCATCCCCGGAGCGTCGAGCCATCGGCGCCATCTTCACCGGCATCGGCTCCGGCTGCGCCAGGCTCCTCGACCGTGCTGCCGTCGCTGCTGCAAGCGATGGGACCTGCGATCAACCCGGCGAGGCACAGCACAGCCAAGCGCATCGGAGTCTCCCCGCGGATCCGGTGGTTGGGGGAAGCCGAGGCAAGGAAGCCTACATCGGACACTGTGTGGCGCAATGCGTGGCAACGCAGCCGGTGGTCGGGCCCACGAACGGCAGGCCGTTGGTGAGGCCATTGGGGTGCGCGCTCGCGCAAGTGTTCAGGCAGGCCGAATCCCCGGGATTGCAGAGCATCCCGCACTGCACGAGGGAAACGCATTCCGGGTCCCCGGCGCAGGCCTGGCACTCGTTCAGGCAGTTGGCCTGCACGCAGTTGTCGCACGGGGGATTGGCGAACTGGATGGCGCACGAGCCCGTGGACTGTCCGCATTGCGGGCCGCAGTTGATCGGCACGCAGCCGCCTGTGCCCGCGAGCGGCAAGGCATCCGCGACTCCGTTCGGATGCGCGTTCGCGCAAGCGGTCAGGCAGGCCTGGTCGCCGGGCGCGCAGAGCACCGCGCAGTAGACCAGGGCTACGCATTCGGCATTGGCGGAGCAGGTCTGGCACAGCGCAAGGCAGCTCGTGTTGATGCACTGATCGCACGCGGCGATCCCTGTGACCATGGAGCACTGGTTGGAGCTTCCAGCCGAGCCTCCGGTGCCGGTTCCAGCCGAGCCGCCCACGGCGCTGCCTGCGGAGCCGCCTGTCGCGGTACCGGCTGCGCCGCCGGTGGTGCTGCCCGCGCTTCCCCCGGCGGTTCCGCCTGTTCCTGTGCCAGCGCCTCCGCCATTCGACACGCCTGCGGTTCCACCATTGCCGTTGCCCGCGATGCCGCCCGTGCCCGAGGCGCCGCCGGTCCCAGCATTGCCGCCGACGCCCGCCTCACTGGAGCCCCCGCTTCCTCCATTGCCCGGGTTGGCGCCGCTGCTGTTCCCTTCGCTGGCGCAGCCGACTGCGATGCACCCAGCAATCCAAGGCAAAGCAAGCCACATCGAACGTACGCGCGTCATCGACTACCTCCTCCGCAACCATTCAAGTCCACCATGATAGCACACGACCCGAGGCTTTCGCCGTTTCAGAGCCCGGCGCGTCCTGAGCGCATGGGTCCGCCTCGCGAGGTGGACCAAAGCACGCAGTTGGAAGCCGAGCCAGGCACGCGGAACACATCCATGCCGTGGTCGAAGGTCTGCACGAAGATCTCCAGCAGACCGTCGCCATCCAGATCGCCCACCGTGGGCGCTGCCGGCGCACCATTGCCGTTGCCGTTGTTCCCCGGGTTCGGCAGCGCCACGTCGTGCAAGACAGCGCCGTTCGCGTCGAGCACCAGCAAGTGACCGGAGTCCGACACGTTGGGATCGCCGAACGTGGTGAACAGGATCTCGGGCGATCCATCCTGATTGAGGTCCGCGATCGTGGGCTCTGAGGCGAACATGATCGCCTTGCCCAGGGTGTAGCTCGTACGCCAGAGCTGCTTTCCTGCTCCGAATGCGTACATGTATCCATCGTTGAGCGACACCACGATCTCGGGATTCGCGTCTCCGAGGATGTTGGCCACGGCCGGCGCCGGCACTCCGGACGGGGGATACCATCCTGACACCGAGATCGGCTTGTCACCGCGTGGGAAGGTCTCCCAACCCGGTGCGCGCATCGCGGATTGATCGCCTGCGCCGTGGGCTCCCTGCAAGGCGACCACCGCGTAGGCCTGCGTTTCGTACGGGTCGTGCAGCTCCACGTTCGGAACGCCCACGACCTCGTTCTTCCCATCGCCGTCGAGGTCGACCACGCTCGGGGGCGATGCAGTCCATTGCAGCCACTCGGTCCAGCTCGGGTTGGGCCATTGTCCGGTATGATCGTGGTAGTGGTCCTGCTCGACCTTGGGATCTGCCCAACGAATGAACTGCCCCCAGGTCATCCGCTGATTCAGATACTGGGCGGCGGGGTTCGTGAACCAGGGTGCGCTGTTGATCGCCACGCCGTCGTGATCGAACGCCTGGATCTGGTGGTTGTCGTACGTGACCAGGATCTCGAGCTGGGGATCGTCGTCGATGTTGCCAATCCCCACGTTCAGGCCGTAGCAGCCATACCCGTCGTGCCCTGCGCCGTTGCGGTCAGCATCGTTGCCGGTGCCGGTGAGGTTGTTGTACCTGGGCCAGGCTGTCCACGTGATCCCGGCAGGTTGGTACGATGAGCCATTGGCGCTGAATACGAAGACCTGCGCGCCCCCTTGGGAGGTTTCCGCTGTCTGCGTGGTCGTCGCGACGATCTCGATCTTCCCATCGCCGTCGAGATCGGCTGCGGCCAGGCCCCTCACCTCGGGCGGGTTGTTCGCAGTGGTGGTGTCCGCAGGCCATCCAGGCTTGGCTGTGAGCTTCCCACCCTTCCAGTCGTAGGCGAAGACCTGGTTGTCATTTCCGAACACGACATCGAGGAGCTTGTCGCCGTCGATGTCCGCGACCACGTGAGGCGCATAGACGCGGCCATTGCCCGGGCCGATCTCGTCGAGCTTGTTGAGGCTGCTGTCATAGACGAAGACCGAGTAGTAGGCGGCGATCAGCTCGTTCTTGGAGTCGCCGTCGAGGTCCGCGATCAGGGGTGGAGCAAACCAGCTGGTCTCGCCGGAGAGGTTCTTGACGAACACCGGGGCCTGGACAGCGCCGGCAGTGGTGCCGGTGGTGCAGGTCGGGGCAGGGGGAGAGCCGCCGGTGCCGCCAGCGCCCCCTGCGCCGCCCGTAGGCGTCGAGCCGCCAGCGCCGCTGCTGCCGGCGGTCAGCCCGCTTCCTGCGATGCCATCTCCTCCGGCGTAGCCGGCTACTCCGCCATGGCCTGCCTTGGAGCCGCTGGCTCCGCCGTTGGAGTCGACGGCTGCGTCGCCTCCAGCGCCTCCTGCAGCAGGGGTGCCGCCCCCATCGGAGTCGCTGCAGCCGGCCTGGGCGGCGAGCGCTGCCCCCAGGACCATTGCGATGGCGAAGCCGTGTGCCCTCCAGGTGCTGTGGTCGCCGCTCGTCCTTCCCATGATTCCCTCCAGTCCCCTGCGCAGACCCGACAAACGCCTACGAGGATACCAGAGAGGTTCCCCACTGCGAGTGGGTGTTCCATTAATCCCGCTGGCAAAACCGCTTATTTGCAGTGCACGGGATGGAGGCGAGCCGCTGCCGCCATGGGGATCTCACCGGGCATTCCATTGACCCCGATCGCCTCCGATGGCATCGATCGTGCAAGGTGCGCGGCAGGAAAGGTGTGTCAACCATGCTATCGCCTCGTCAGACCGTGACCGTGCTCTCAGCCCTGGGCTTGTTCGTGTCGTTGGTCGCCTGCGGAAGCTCGAGCAGCGATGACGCAGGGGGCGCTGCATCGGGCGGGAAAGGGGGATCCGGGGGCACGATGCTTCTGGACGGCTCCGCCATGGATGTGAACACGAGCTCGGACGCGCCCTACGACGGCCCTGTGTGCGGAGCCGAGTCGCACAAGGGGGAGACCTACCCGCTGGACATGTACGTGATGATGGATCAGTCGGGATCCATGATCAGCGGCAAGATCGACGCTGCGAGCACGATCTCGAAGTGGAAGGCGGTCACCGATGGTCTGTCGTCGTTCTTCCAGAACATCGCGACCTCAAAGGAGGACATCGGGGCTGGAATCCAGTTCTTCCCGCTGCCGGTCGTCCCGATCAGCTCCCTGACGAAATGCCAGCAAGGGGTGCAGTGCTCGGGTGGCAACCAGTGCCTGCATACGGGCGATCAGTGGATCTGCGTCAAGCCGTGCGCGACGTCGGCCGAGTGCGGCTCAGCCGAATGCGTGGACGCTGGCGTGATGATCTGCGCCAACGACAGCTGCAACGCAGCGGACTATGCGAAGCCCGAGGTGGCGATCGGCCCGATCGCATCGACCAAGGACGCTGTGCTGGCGGCGATGGCGGGGCATACGCCGATGCTGTACACGCCCACGGGCCCAGCCTTGACCGGGGCCATCCAGTACGCGCAGTCGTATGCGCCCGCGCACAAGGACCGCAAGGTGATCGTGGTGCTGGCAACCGACGGGCAGCCGACCGAATGTCCGGCCACGTTGACGACGCCGCAGCTGGTCGATCAGGTCAAGCAGGTGGCGGCCAACGGTCTGGCCGGGACGCCATCCATCGAGACGTTCGTGGTGGGGGTGGTGAAGTTCGGGGATGCAGAGGCAACGGCGAGCCTGCACGCGATCGCAGCCGCAGGCGGCACCAAGGAAGCGGTCGTGCTGGAGCCGCAGCAGGATCTGGCTGCGAAGTTCGCGGACGCGCTGGTCAAGATCAAGGGCGACGCGTTGTCGTGCGAGTACAAGATCCCGGTCGGGGACGGTGGAAAGCCGGATCTGGGCAAGGTGAACGTCAACTACAAGATCAACAGCGGCAGCACGCAGACCGTGTATCACGTGCAGGATGCGTCCAAGTGCGACGCGACCCTGGGCGGCTGGTACTACGATTCGGCCACGGATCCGAAGAGCATCAAGCTTTGCCCGGCGACATGTGCGGAGTTCCACAAGGCTGGGCAGACGGTGGATCTGGGGATCCAGATCGGGTGTCTGACGCAGAACATGCCTCCCAAGTAGGGATGGGTTTTACTATGCCGCCGCGGACTTGCTCAGCTATCATGAGCCGGCAGGTTTCTTGCTTGGGCAGCGCGAGGTTTGCGTGCCCGGAAGGTGTTTGCCGACAGCGGTATGTCAGCGGAACGGAAGGGAGACGGCCTGAATCGGGGGACCGACCGGCCGGGGTACCAAGGTGGCTTGGGACATCGCAACGAACACGTTGGGCAAGTACCGCCTGATTGCGGAACTCGGCCATGGCGGTATGGCCGACGTGTATCTGGCGGTGGCGCAGGGTCTCGGCGGGTTCAACAAGCTGCTGGTTCTCAAGCAGCTGCGTCCGAGTCTGGTGGAGGATTCGGAGTTCCTCACCATGTTCCTGGACGAGGCGCGGCTCGCGGCACGGCTCAGCCACCCGAACGTGGTGCACACCTACGAGGTCGGACGCGAAGGCTCCCGCTACTACATCGCGATGGAGTACCTCGAGGGGCAGCCGCTCAACCGGATCGTGCGTCGTGCCGAAAAGTCCGGTGGCATGCCGCTCAACCTGTACATCGCGATCCTGGTCCACGTGCTGGCCGGCCTGCAATATGCCCACGAAATCACTGACTACGACGGGACTCCGCTGAACGTCGTCCATCGCGACCTGACCCCGCACAACATCTTCGTGACCTACACCGGCGAGGTGAAGATCGTCGACTTCGGCATTGCCAAGGCGCTGGACTCCACTGCGGAGACCCGTGCCGGCGTGCTCAAAGGCAAGCTGGCCTACATGTCGCCTGAGCAGGCGCGCAGCGAACCCGTGGATCGTCGCGCAGACATCTTCTCGGCCGGGGTCATGATCTGGGAGGCAGTGGCTGGGCGACGCATGTGGCAATCGATGGAAGGGGTCACGATCATCCAGCAGCTGATCACCGGGGATCTGCCGCTGATCGATCAGGTGGCGCCCAAGTCCCCGGAGCGGATTCGGCGGATCGCCAACCGCGCGCTGTCGTTGTCGCGCGAAGATCGCTTCTCCACCGCCCTGGACCTGCAGACCGCCCTCGAAGCGTACCTGTCGGACGCATCGGCCCACTACAGCGCCCGTGAGATCGGCGAGTTCGTGGTGGGATTGTTCGGCGAGGATCGACGCAAGATCGCCTCGATCATCGACGATCGGCTGCATCATTCGGCGTCGCTTCCCGTGGCCTCAGGGACTGCGGCTGCCGCGATCCCAAGGCTCAACGTAGGCGGATTCGCATCGAGCTCCGTGCCCACCAACAGCATGGATCCAGCTCCGGACATCATCGACCGGTCCCCGGGCATCGAGCTCGGGATCCGGTCGAGCACTCCGCCGAGCATGACCAGCGCGCCCATGGTGGGGGCGGTCAATGTGCACGACTCTTCGGTGCCGACGAGATCCTCGCGCGGTCCCCTGATCCCGGCGATCGTCGGGGCTGGGCTAGCCGTGGTGCTCCTGCTGGTCGGCGTGAAGGTCTTCAACGGGAAGGGATCGCCCGAGGTGGCTGCAAACGCGCCCGGGCCCAGCTCTGCGCCGCAGGTGCCAGCGCCTCCTGCTCCGGACGCCGCGCAGGAGCCTGAAAAAACCGAGGTCGAGGTGCGCATCAGCGCGGCTCCTGCCAAGGCGCGCTTGTTCCTCGATGACAAGCAGCTTCCAGGCAATCCTCACACGTCGCGCTACCCCAAGGATGGCCGCCCGCACGTGGTGCGCGCCGAGCTTGCCGGGTACGGGACCGCGACCTACCAGCTCACGTTCGAGCGCGACACGTCGGTGGAGCTGACGCTGCAAAAGGGAAAGGGCGGCTCGACCCTGGCGCTCCATCCACCGGCGTCGACCCATGACCCGGTGCAGCCTCCCTCACCCGACCCGCTGGATCTCGACAAGCCGCCGGCAAAGAAGAAGCCGCGGCGTCCGATCGACACGGAGAACCCATGGCAGTGAGCTTCCCGATCCGGCTCGTGGTGGCCAGCGTAGCGCTGTGCTGTGCGATGGCGCCAGCCCCGGCGACCGCGCAGGTGGGCCCTCCCACGTCGACGACCACCAATCCCACCAAGGAAGCCAAGGAGGAAGCGCAGCGCAGGTTCGAGCAGGGCAAGGAGCTGTACGAGGAGAACGACTTCCGCGGGGCGCTGATCGAGTTCCGGCGCGCCTACCAGCTCGCACCGAACTACAAGCTGCTCTACACGATCGCGCAGGTTTACTACCAGCTCCAGGACTACGCCTCGTCGTTGCAGACGTTCGAGAAGTACCTGGCAGACGGCGGCCGGGAGGTGACGGCCGCGCGCAAGGCAGAGGTGGAAAAGGAGATCGAGAGGCTCAAGACGCGCGTGGCCAAGGTCGACATCAGCACCAACGTGCCAGGCGCGACGATCTCGATCGACGACGTGGAAGTGGGCACGACTCCGTTTTCCAAGCCGGTGATGGTGAGCGCGGGACGACGCAAGGTGACCGCATCGCTCAAAGGCAAGACCCCGGTCACGCGGATGCTGGACCTTGCCGGAGGCGACACGAGCCGGCTGGCGATCGAGCTTCAGGCAGGCGACGATTCCCAGGCAGGTCGAGAAGGCAACGAGGCGAAGCCGGGCGGGGCATCGTCTGTGAACCCCATCCACCCCGAGCCGGAGAAGCCTGCTTCTACCGGGAAATTCCCTTGGATCGCCTGGGGAGTGACCGGCTTGTTCGCCGTGGGCACCACCATCACCGGCGTCCTGGCGTTGAGCGCTTCCAAGGATCTCGCCAGCAAGCGGGACACGCCCAACGTGGGCTCGGACACCCTGGAGGATGCGAGGAGCAAGACCTCGACGCTGGCGTTGACCACGGACATCCTCGGGGCGGCGACGCTGGTGGCTGGGGGGGTGTCGCTCTACCTGACGCTCAAGAAGGGGGAGAGCGCGCCTGCCTCAGGAACCGTGCAGCTGGGATTCGCGCCTGGCACCGTGCAGGTCCTGGGTAGATTCTAGCTTCAGTTGCACTGCGTGCCGATCGCGCCTTCGAGCGATCCGGTGGCGGCATTGAAGAACAGCCCCGAGTTCTGCGCGGCCGTGGCCTTTCCGTTGGCATCCTTGGGCACGCACCAGATCTGGATGTCCGAAGGTGCCTCTCCTGTGTTGATGTCGAAGTTCAGCGGGCCTGAAGCGCCGTTGTAGTCGATGTTCTGACCTGCCGTGAGAACGGCAAAGGCGTTGTTGATCTTGTCGGCACCGACGTCGATTTGCGTTCCGGGCGGGACCATCTTCCTGAGCCCTGCGGCAAGGTTCGGGCCGGTGGGAAGGGTGGCCCCGAGGCTGACCACCGAGTAGCCAATCAGGTACAGGCTGTCGTAGGAGCCAGCGGTGCCGAACACGTCAGGACCTGGCGCTGACGGGAATGCGGACAGGTACTGGTTTCGGAAGCTCTTGTAGAGCAGGTTGTTGGTGCCTGGGACCGTACCTCGAATGCGAGAGCGAAGCTCGTTGTTCGCGTCGATCAAAGCCGACAGCTCCTGGATCTCTCCGCCGTCGGAGAACAGGTAGCGCGGCCTGTACGGCGTCTGCGCGTCCCAGGTCGATTCGACGAACTTGAACACCTGGGTGACGGCTTCGTTGGTTCCGAAGTCGAGCAGGATGTGCGGCTTGAAGTCGAGCACCTTGGTGACAGCAGCGGGGCAATTCAGACAATCCCCGTCCCCGGGATCCCCGTAGTCGAAGCGCAGATAGTTTCCTGCGTTGTCGACTGCGGGCTTGCCGTTGAACTGCAGGAGCTTCTCCAGCGCGCTTCCCAGCCCTTTGCCGTAAGCGTCGCCCTTGTGCACGATCGCCAGCTTGATCGCATCGGTCGATTTCAACATCAGGTCGACCCGGATCTGCTGCTCGATCATGGGCACCAGCAGGGCGAGCGCGCTCGCCTGGAACGCGTCGGACGGCGCTGTGCGCCACACCAGCCCGTTGTCCTGCAGGTCGGTGATCGCGACGCTGGTTGCGGACGGGGAGATCAGGAGCACGCCGGCAGGGATGGTGACGTTGGTGGCGACCTTGATGGAAATGCCGCTGAAAGCAGCGCCGATGATGGCGGGGACGCCCACGTCGTTGACGAGGTGCGTGGCAGCTCGCACGCCGGTGTCGGCGCTGCTGTTGTCGCTGCACCCCACCAGCACGATCGGGCGACGGGCGGTGCTGCCTGGGCGCGGAGGAAGGCCGTTCGCAGCCGAGGAGAAGTCGCCAATCGCCAGCTTGACGCTGTTCTCCATGGCGATGCCCATGCTCGAATCCGGGCCTGTGGTGGGCAGCACCGAGCCGATCACGATCGCGGCGTCGTCGAGGTAGTTGCCTTCCACCGTGGTGCAGTCGTCGGACAGGAGCTTGGCGCACCGGTAGTCAGGCTTCCTGCAGATGTAGTACTGGCCGTACTGGGCCACGCATTCCTGGTTGGTGGAGCAGGGCGGGACCACGCACGCCTGGTTGACGCACAGGGTTCCGGGAAAACGGTCACAATCCGAGTTGCCAGAGCACTGCGTGGCGTTCTTGTCGACGATGAACGAGCACGAGAGGATGGTGAGCGCGGCAGCAGGCAGGCCGAGGGCGCGCAGCAGCTTCGTGCGTTTTCGTTGATCTGCCAATACGTCCTCCCGGTCCATGACGGCCGGCGTCATTGTACACGCACCGGCCCCGGGGGCGCCACATCGCTACTTCCAGTTGACGAAGGGCTTGGCAGGGGATGACTTGGGCTGGGGGCCGGGCTCGGGAGAATCGACCTGGAGCATGCTGGTGAATTGCTTCTCCTTGCCCTGGGCAAGGGGACGGAGCGTGGCCCACATCAGCTTGGCCGTCAGCTCCAGGTCCGTCTTGTTGATGGTCGTGATCGTGTCGCTCTGCGTGTGGTAGTAGGAGTGATTGCCGAGCGTGGCGACCATCACCGCGGATGCGCCGTACTGCGAGAAGCAGGCATGATCCGAGTTGCTCGTCGACCCCCCTGCGTTGACCTGCCAGTTGAAACCGTCGAGGGCGCCCGACGAGGACATCAGCTTCCTGATCCACGCATTCTTCTGAGAGGTGGCGCCTGACAGCAGCAGTCCTGTCCCGTTGCCTGCGCCGACCATGTCGACGCTGAACGCAGCCACGGTCTTGTTGATCGGGTAGGCGGGGGAGTTCTTCACGTAGTAGCAGGAGCCGACAAGCCCTGCCTCTTCGGCGTTCCATGCTGCGAACAGCACGGAGCGCGCGGGCTGGATGCCGCTGCCGACCATCAGGCGCGCCAGCTCCATGAGTACCGCGGTCCCTGAAGCGTTGTCATCGGCGCCGCGATAGATCTTTCCGCTCTTGGTTCCCAGATGATCCAGGTGCGCCCCAATCACCACGACCTCGCTGCCAAGCACCGGATCCGTGCCTGGAATCGCTCCAAGAATGTTCGCCGTTGCGCTTGCCTGCGTGGTGACCTGCGTTCCCACGATGGCGCTCACGCCTGTCGCATGGGAGCCGGGCTTCCAGCTCTGATCGATCGCGCTCTGCCATGCGGACAGGTCAGGAACGTGGTTGACGACCAGGTTCCGGTCCACGGACACGGCTGGGAAGGTCGCGTCGTAGTAGCTGCCAAGGGTCCCGTCGAAGTGCTCCTGATCGTGCTTGAAGTCCTGCACCACGATCATCCCGGCTGCGCCGTGCACCTTGGCGTTGGCTGCCTTGTACCCGAGGAACCAGGTTTGTCCTGCGCCCTTGGCTGCGGAGCCGCCGGGGCAGTTGTCTCCTACGCTCGAATCGTCCGATGGGCCGTGCCGGAGCACGACCACGATCTTGCCGTTGACGTCGACTCCCGCGTAGTCGTCGTATCCGGTGGCGGAGTTGATCGGGCAGCCCGGGTACTGCGACGACGAATACGTCGGAATGGTGAGGCCATAGCCCACGAAGACGAGCTCGGCGTTCACGTTGCCCGAGCCCGAGTTGGTCAGCAGATCAAAGTCGCTGCCTTCGGTCAGTGTGTCGCCGTCGAGCTTGACCGCAGCGCCGATCGATTGCTGCTGGTTGTAGTAGATCGACTGGCGATACGTCCCATTGCTGCCCTTGGGCTGCAGGCCCAGGGATTGGAAGAGCGATTCGACGTAGGCCATCGCCTTGTCGCCGCCAGCGGTCCCAGGGGCGCGTCCGGCAAACTCATCCGAAGCAAGCTTGTCGACGTCGTTGTACATCCGGTCAGGATCGACCGTCGCCGACCCACCCGCGGAGCCGCCCGCGCCTCCTGCGGCGCCGCCAGCGCCGCCGCCAGAGCCTCCGGCCCCACCGCTGGAGCCGCCGGACCCACCTGTGGAGCCTCCGCTGCCTGCTGCACCGCCAGAGCCGCCCACGCCGCCCGGGAAGGGGCCATCGACGGTCAGCCGATACTCCTGCACAGTGCCGGTTGGGGAATTCAGCTTGATGAAGTAGCTGCCCGAGCCGTTCGAGGTGTTCTTGATCGTGTTCGTGCCAGTGTTGGCGATCTTGTAGTACTGCCCATTGACGAACTTCCACATGGTCAGCTGCACGTCGCCGCCTTCCACGTGCACCTCGTAGGGAACGCCTGCGCCCGAGACGGACCAGGTGAACCAGTCCTCGTCATCGGCGCCGTCGACCTTCCCGCACAATGCTCCGGACGCCAGAGCCTGGGGCTGCTGATAGGAGTCGTTGGGCTCCTGCTCGGCATCTCCGACGCAGCCACCCGGAGGGGCTCCGCCTGAGCCTGCAGCTCCGCCCGAGCCCGCAGCGCCGCCCGAGCCTCCTCCTCCGCCTCCAGGATCCACGGGACCGTGACCGCCGTGGTTCTTGATCCCTTCCTCAATCCAGTCGAACAGCAGGTCGCTGCGCGCCAGCAGCTCGTAGCCATCGGTCGAAAGCTGGGAGTTGACCGCAACGATCGTGTGCGGCGTCATACCTGCCACGAACGCGGGCCCCCCAGAGTCGCCGTTCTGCATGATCGACTCGGCGAAGTAGGTGTTCGGCTGGTTCTTCGCAGCTCCATCGGCGACGGCCACGGCCTTGCTGAGGTACAGATTGGAGCCGGCCGTCGGTGAGGGGTACTCCCCGGGGCCGCGACGTCCCACCTGGATGACCTTGGTGCCGTCTGCAACCCGCTTCATTGCAACGATCGGGTAGTAGGTCAGCTGGACAGGGTCGGTGAGGTATACGAGAGCGATGTCCTTGTCGTCGGAGCCAAGCCCCCCCTTGCTGCCTGGGGGCGTGGCAACCGCGCCGTTCTGCCACTTGATCTTGTCCACCGCAGGGACCTTGACCGGGGCGGCCATCTTGCCGAACACGCAATGGGCTGCGGTCAGCACCACCTTCGGCGCGATCACGACACCGGAGCATGAGCCCACGATCGCAGCCTCGGGGTAGACCGAGGTTGCATCGGTCCCATCCACGATCGGCGCAGAGGAGCCGGTCGGGTCGTATTCGGGGGCCGTGTTCGAAACAGGGTCCGGAGCAGGAGCGGCAGAGCATGCGACGAGGCTTCCCAGCACCATGGCGGTCAGGGGGACGACAATCGCGCTGGCTTGGTGACGGATGGTCATGACGAGTCTCCTTCGAGCGTCCCGAACGCGGGTCGCACGGGTGGCGGCCACCCCTATGCCAGGGGCGTGCCGCACCAGGAGACTCGATGAATGAAGGGATTTTCACGGGCAGCACTGCGCGACGGGGCGCCCGAAATGCGCTCCATGTGCGCGAGTTGCGCAGGGGCCGCCCGGGGCGTCATGCGGTCGCGAGCGTGAGCGAGCGGGTGGAGCAACGCGCGTTACGGCGCGTTGAAATGCGCGTCAGTTCTTCGCGCAGGTCGTGGAGTTGTTGGACCCCGAGCACGAGCCGCAGCTGAAGTTGCACGACGAGCCGGTGGAGTGGTAGCCGGCTGGGCAGCTGTAGCCGCACGTCTGGAAGCTGGATCCTGCATCCTCGCCGCAGGTCACGGAGTTGTTGGAGCCCGAGCACGAGCCGCAGCTGAAGTTGCAGGAGTAGGCGGACGGGTGGTAGCCGGCCGGACAGCTGTAGCCACAGGCGTTGAACGACGACCCGCAGCTCGGCTCGCAGCTGACCGAGTTGTTGGACCCGGAGCATGACCCGCAGCTGAAGTTGCAGGAGTAGGAGCTCGAGTGGAAGCCCGCGGGACAGCTGTAGCCGCACTGCGAAAAGCCTTGCTGCGCCACGTGCTTGACCCCGGAGGACGGATCGCACGAGTCCGTGGTGCAGCTGTTGCCGTCATCGACGTTGACCGGGGCATGGCCGCAGCCGCTGCCCGGATTGCACGAGTCGGTCGTGCAGGCGTTGCCGTCGTTGCAGTTGACCGGCGTGTGCACCGGGCCAGATGCGGGGTTGCACGAGTCGGTGGTGCACACGTTGCCGTCATCGACGTTGACCTGCGTGTGCTGGCAGCCGCTCGAATTGTTGCACGTGTCCGTGGTGCACACGTTCGAATCGTCGCAGTTGACAGCCGTATGCTTCACGCCGGTCTGCGGGTCGCACGAGTCCTGGGTACAAGCATTTCCGTCATCGACCGAAGGAGCAGGACCTTGCTTGCACTGGCCGTTGCCGTCGCACGTCTCGTGGCCATTGCACAACGTGTTGTCGTCGCAGGATGCGCCGGCCTGGTAGGGCGGATAGGCGCACTGGCCGCCCACGCAGTCGTCCTTGGTGCACGCGTTGTTGTCGTTGCAGTCCGTGGCCGACTTGCAGGTGGGTGGGCTTCCCCCGCTGCCGCTGCTGCCGCCGCCAGAGCCCCCCACGGAGCTGCCGCCGTTTCCTGAGCCTGCGGAGCCGCCGGGGTTGGAGCCTGAGGAGCCTGAAGACGCTGCGGCGCCAGCGTTGCCGCCCGCGCCCGACTTGCCGCCGTCGGACTTGCCGCCCGAGCCGCCCGCAGATGGCCCGTCAGGACTCGCGTCCCCGTCGATCGCCGAGGGGTCCCAGTCGTTCGGTCGCTCCAGGCCGCTGAACGACATGCAGGAAACAGGGATGAGCCCGGCGCAAAAGAACAGAAGCAAGGAGCCGAGGCCCGTCCTCATGACAGCTCTCCCGGCTCAGGGGCATTGAGCTCCGTGGAAGTGATCGGGTTTGCAGATCTCATCGTCGCATACCTGTCCCAACGGGCAATCCCATGGATGGTAGCACGGACCGCCGATGGCGTAGTAGCAGCCGCCGCCATCGCAACGCATTCCTGCCCCGCACTGATCATGCGAGGAGATCTGGACCGGGGCCCCGCACGCGCCGTCCCGGTAGCACGGCCCCCAGGTGCCGTCGGGCCTGCAACGACGGCTCACGCCGCAATAGCAGTCACATTCCTTGTAGGCGCCCGGCGGACAGGGCTCTCCGATGTTTGCGCAGACCTGCCCTTCGTCGATCCACCCGTCCCCGTCGTCGTCCTTGCCGTTGCAGCACTCGCCGCCAAAACACATGCATTCCGGATCCGCCCCGTCCACGAATCCGTCGTGGTCGTCATCAAAGCCGTTGCCGCAATCCTCCTTGCACCCCGGGCAGTCCGTGTCCGCACAGTCTACCAACCCGTCTTGATCATTGTCCTTGCCGTCTGCGCAGTTGGTCTCGTGGCACGGCTGGCAGTCCGGATCCTGGCAGTCGACCAGCCCGTCCGCGTCGTCATCCTTTCCGTTGCCGCACGTTTCCTTGCACCCGCAGTCCGGGTCGTAGCAGTCGATCAGCCCGTCGTAGTCGTTGTCCTTGGCGTCGCCGCACACTTCCTTGCACGGGCCACCGCAATCCGGATCCTGGCAGTCCACCAGCCCGTCGTAGTCGTCGTCGCCCCCGTTCGCGCAGTCCTCCGTGCACGGCGGGCAGTCCGGATCCAGGCAGTCGATCTTGCCGTCGACGTCGTTGTCCACCCCGTCGCCGCACCCTCCCTCGTGGCACGGAGGGCAATCCGGATCGTCGCAGTCGTAGAGCCCGTCGCAGTCGTTGTCCACGCCGTCCGCGCAGACCTCCTGGTCCTTGGTCTGATCCGGCGCGCACTTGGAGTCGTCTGGCGTGCCGTTGCAGTCGTTGTCCTTGCCGTCCGCGATGTCGTCGCTCGGAAGCACTGCTCCCTCACACGGGCCCCATGCGGCGAATTCGCCTGACTGGACGCATTTCTGGCTGCCATCCTTGCACTCGCCGACATTGCGGGTCGTGGGCGGTCCTGGGTAGCACTTCTGCGATTCGCCGATCTTGCACGCGCACCCCTCGTCGACCACGCCGTTGGCGTTGTTGTCGACGCCGTCGCAGACCTCTTTGGTGGGGACGCCTGTGCCGCCGCTGCCACCATGCCCGCTGGTGCCTGCGTTTCCGCCTGTGGCGCCTGCGTGGCCGCTGGTGCCCGCGCCGCCGTCCTTGCTGACAAACGGGCGTGTGGGCAAGGAATCATCCGGTCCGCAGCCCGAAGAGCTTTGCACGACAGCCAGGCCAAAGAACGCGACAACCCCGATCCGAACCAGATGGCGCATGAGCGAGCCTCCGTACGATGGGCCGATCCATCCAGGGTACCAAGCAAACCACGTGCCTACCAGCCCGAGCCCTGCCGGGCTTCCCATGGATCGGACCTGATCCATCCATCTCGCTTTCCTGGATCTGCGGCGATCCAGGCCATCGGGTGGCAAGTTGCAGTGGCCATGCATTCGACCCGTCCGAGAGCCGGGGCATGATGATTGCTAGACGGACCGCCATGATCCCTCGCTGCCCTTGGAGGACTGGCACCATGAGCAACTCGAACCCGACATGGCTGGTTTCGCTGATCAGCCTTGGCGTCCTTGCGCTGGCTGCTTGTGGGGCTCCGTCGGAAAACGAGCCATGGTATCCCCAGGGCAAAGGCGGGCACGGCGCCTCTGCCGGCTACGGCGGCACAGGTCTGTCTCCGGCCAAAGGCGGCAGCGCTGGCCTGGCAGGAAGCACCCTCGGTGCGCCTCCGTCGCAGCAGAATGGACCTGAAGTCTGCGATGGTCTCGACAACGACGGCGACGGCAAGGTCGACGACGGCTGCACCTGCTCACCGGGAAAGACCCAGGCCTGCTACACCGGTCCGGCGTCCACCCGGCACGTGGGCGAGTGCAAGGACGGAACCCAGACTTGCGTGAAGTCAGGCGAGTTCGCGCTGTGGGGCGATTGCCTCGGGTCCGTGCTCCCAACGCAGGAGGTCCAGGACGGCAAGGACAATGACTGCAACGGCGTCCCCGACGACGTCTGCGGTGGGGACAAGCCGCACGGCGCAGAGATCTGCAACAACGGCGTGGATGACGACTGCGACAACCTGGTGGACTGCAAGGATCCGGATTGCCCTGGCGGCTGCACGGAGACCGTGTGCGGCGACGGGCACGACAACGACGGCGACGGGCTGGTGGACTGCGCTGATCCGGACTGTCCTCCGTGCAAGGAAGACTGCTCGGACATGAAGGACAACGACGGCGACGGCATGGTCGACTGCGTGGATCCGGATTGCAAGGCGGCGACCAACTGCATCGAAGTGTGCGGCGATGGCAAGGACAACGACGGTGACGGGCTGGTGGACTGCCAGGACGTCGACTGCAAGACCTCAGTGACCTGCAAGGAGTCCAACTGCGCGGACGGCATCGACAACGACAGCGACGGGCTGGTGGACTGCAAGGATCCGGATTGCCCCGGGTGCAAGGAGAACTGCACGGACGGCATCGACAACGACGGCGATGGCAAGGTGGACTGCCAGGATCCGGATTGCGCGACAGCGACCAACTGCCAGCAGAGCTGCGGGCCGAATGGCGAGTGCTGCAACGGGCTGGACGACAACGGAGACGGCCGGATCGACGAAGGCAACGTCTGCGACAACGTGGGCGAGCCCTGCCCGCCCGGCGCGTACAAGTCGTGCGACTGCTACTGCGGCGTGCACCGCAAGTGCCGCGCCGATGGCACCTGGGGGCCGTGCATGGTGGACGGCAACGGCACGTGCGCGGTGGCGACGGTGACCTCCCATTCGCAGTGCGGCTTCGGCTACTGCGACTACGGCCAATGCGTGGGAAGCTCGCCGTGGAGCAACCAGTGCGTTCACCACTCCGATTGCCCCAAGCCCATGGTCTGCGACCTGGGCTACTGCGTGAACGATCCGTACTCACCCTGCCCTTGACGCCCACCTCAGAGCGCGAGCTGTGCAACGTTGGCACGGCTGCGTGCAATACCTGCATTCCCACCAGCGACAACCTCCACAAATCCAGCAGTGCAAGCGCGGCATGGGGAATGCTCCAGGGGTCTGCGAGGACGCGGACCATGCACATCGAGCATCTCTTCGGCTGCCTGCTGATCTCCGTTTGCACCGTGGCGTGCGGGGGCGCGACGTTCGAGCCCTCGGATTCCTACCCGGCCCTGGATGCCGGAGCAGATTCCGCAGCAGCGCCCGACTCGCAGGGCGATGGCAAGGCTGGCGTGGATGGCGGAGATGCAGCGAAGGACGGAGATGCTCCGATTCAACCGCCGCAGGATGGGCAGGCCCTCGACGTGCACACGGACGGCGGAGCCGACGCTCCGATCGACGTCGCGACCGAGCCGTCGTGCACCCTCACCACGGTGGACATCGCGGCGGAAGCGGACGGCATGATCCTGGCCGAAGGGACCAACTGCGGGGCGTCGATCAGCTTCACGTCGTCGCCTTGCATGGATCTGAACCTGTCGGGCTCTCGCGTGCTCGCGCGGTTCGGCCTGTCCGGCGATGCGGTTGCGGCATTCCAGGCCCATCAGGTCACCAAGGCGTCGCTGCTCGTGACGCTCGCGACCAAGCTGAGCCAGTGCGACAGCTCGCTGACCGGCGCTGCAGCCAATGCGCCCGGGCCGATCGCCACCTATCCGCTTCGCAGCGATTGGCTCGAGGGAGGTTCCTACGTCGGCGCCCAGTGGTGCTATCGGCGCGGCAACGGGGGTGGCAGCTGGGGAGGCGCCGCGAACCTGTGGTCGCAACCCGGTGCGGCGGGCACCGAGGATCACGGCCCGCTGATGAGCGCGGTGCAGCTCGACACGAGCGTGCTGACACCGGAGATCCCGCTGGATCCAGAAGCGCTGCGCCCATGGCTGGACGGCAACGCCAAGCTCTCCGTTCTCGTCACGCCTGCAGCCGGCAGCAGCGTGATGGCGTACATGCTGGCCCATGAGAGCGGAACTGCAGCCACGCTGCGCCTGTCCTGGTGCCACTGACCGGATCCATCCAGCGTCGATCTCGACCGCGCTTCCCCTGTTGGTGGTAACGTAGCCGCCCGTGGCTGAGCAGGCGGACCAGGTCGAGACCCTTCTTCGGAACACCTTCGCGACCGCAAGCGGTGGCAAGGGCTCTGCCTCCGTACGACCTTGCTACCTCGCCGTGTTCGAGGAGCAGGGACAGTTCCTCTTCCAGCTTCCCCTCGAAGGCGAGGTGGTGATCGGGCGCGGCGAGGAAGCGGCCGTGCTTATCCACGATCCGCTCGCTTCTCGTCGCCACGCCCGGATCGTCATGCGCGGCGATACCGCGGAGCTCAGCGATCTAGGAAGCCAGAACGGCACGCGCGTGGCCGGCTCGAAGGTGTGCGAGCCGAGACCGCTGCTGTCCGGGGATCTGATCGAGATAGGCCAGACGGCGCTGGTGTTTCATCGCCCTCGCGGCGCGATCGCCGCGGGCAGACGGATGCCCTTCGAGGCCTTGCGCGCCTGGCTCGATGCACAGCTCCAGCAAGCCGTGTCCTCGAACGACCCGTTGCGCGTCGTGTCGCTGCGCGTGGAGCAGGCATCTGCGCCTGCCCGGCAGTGGTGCAGCGATCTTCCCTTCCGCGCCTGGTGCGAGGACCCGGACCATGGCGTGCTCGCAGTGCTCGACGTCGATCCGACGCTGGATCCGATCGATCGCTTGAAGCAGTCGCTTCGGGATCAGGCAGAAAAAGGGCGTGTTCTGCACGCCGGCACGGCTGGCTTTCCGGAGGACGGGACCTCAGCGGACGATCTGTTGATTGCTGCGAGGCAGGCGTCGATGTCCGCAGGACCCGGTGAGGTCACGCCTGCCGCGCCTGTCGTCCGCTGCGTCGATCTCGGAGCTGAGCAGGTCTTGCTTGCCGACCCTGCGATGCTTCGTGTCTACGACCTGATCGAGCGTCTCGGCCGGGCCGACCTCCCCGTGCTGATCCTCGGCGAGACCGGCACCGGCAAGGAGCTTGCTGCGCGGGCGGTCCATGTCCTTTCGCCCCGAGAGTCCCACCCCTTCGTTGCGCTCAACTGCGCAGCGCTCACCGAGACCATGGTGGAGAGCGAGCTGTTCGGCCACGAGAAGGGCGCTTTCACAGGCGCGGTGGCGCGCAGGATCGGGCTCCTGGAGGCTGCGCACGGCGGCACGGTCTTCCTCGACGAAGTCGCGGAGCTCGCAGTCCCCACGCAGGCCAAGCTGCTCCGCGCGCTCGATACGAAACGCATCATGCGCGTCGGCGGCGGCACCGAGCACCCGATCGACGTGCGAGTCGTGGCAGCGACCAACCGCGATCTTGCGACCGAGGTGCAAGCAGGTCGTTTTCGAAGGGATCTGTGCTTCCGGCTCACGGGCGCAGTGCTCTGGCTTCCGCCGCTGCGCGATCGCCCCCGGGAGCTCGCCGCGCTCACCAGCCGATTTGTCGAGCAGGCTTGCGGCAGGCTCGGACGCGAGGCCATGACGATCCCTGCGTCCACGCGCGATCGGATCGCGCAGCATCCATGGCCTGGCAACGTGCGGGAGCTGCGCAACGTGATCGAGTACTGCGCAGCAGCCTTTCCCGGGCCACGCCTGGAGCCCTGGCAGGTGTCGCAACGGCTGCAGGCCGATCCGGCATCCGGCGCTCCCGCCGCTGCTGCGGCGATCGAGCAGCCACGGTTTCGCCCCCTGGAGCAGGAGGTGCAGGAGCTGGAAAGCGCGCGGCTCTCCGCTGCGCTCGAGGCATCCCAGGGCAACCAGACGCGTGCGGCTGCACTTCTATCGATGCCCCTTCGGACCTTCATCAACAAGATGAACCGCTACGGGCTGCGCGGGGCGTGATGGTCCAGGTCGCTGCGACCGATCCTGCGCGGTGGCTCGATGGCACACCGTACCGGTTCGTGCAGACCCTCGGTGAAGGCGGCATGGGGGTCGTGATCGAAGCTGAGCAGCCGGGCCTGGGTCGCAGGGTCGTGCTCAAGTTCGTCCGCTCCGAGATGAGCGCTGCAGCATCGTGGGTCGAGAGGATGCGGGTCGAAGCGCTCGCCCTTGCCAAGCTGTCGCATCCGAACGTGGTGACCGTGCTCGACTTCGGCCACAACGCGGCGGGCATGCCCTTCCTGGTCATGGAGCGGCTTCAGGGAGCGACCTTGCGCGCTCGATTGCAGGACAGGCTGCTGTCGCCCGACGAGGCGTTGGACATCGCCGTGCAATGCCTTGCAGGGCTGTCAGCTGCCCATGACGCAGGGTTGATCCACCGGGACCTGAAGCCCGAGAACATCTTCCTGTGCGATCGCCCGGCAGGGCTGGTCAAGCTCCTCGACTTCGGGCTGGTCAAGCCCATGGCCGATCCGGGCGTCTCGGGCATGAACACCACCGCTGGCGTGATGGTCGGCACGCCTCGGTACATGGCACCGGAGCAGGTCTCGTCGTCGCTCGTGTCACCGGCTACGGACATCTATTCGCTGGGACTCGTGCTCTGGGAGATGCTGGTCGGAAGGCATCCCTTCGATGCCGGCCTGGATGCGCAAGATCTGGCGCGTGCGCACCTGTCCGAGATGCCCCAGGCGCCGTCCGAGGCCTGCACGCGACCCTTGCCTGCGGGGATCGATCGCGTGGTGCTGCGCGCCCTCGCAAAACGCGCCGGAGATCGCTTTGCGTCGGCTTCGCAGCTCTCCCAGGCGATCGTTCGGGTCCGCGCGGGACAGCCTCCGTTGGATGACGGCGCATGCGTGACCCAGCCTGCAGCGCAGCCAGCATCGCCCAGGAGCGAGCCGCGCGCAGCCGCTGTCTCGTCTGGCAGCGAGCCGCGCGCCATCGCAGCGCCCGCGCAACCGATCGCTGCCGCGGATGCGGCGCCGCAGCCTCCCGCGATCCTGATCGCGCGCTCTCTGCTCATCGCCTGTCATCTGCTGCCTGCGCTCGACCTGGTCTATCGAACCCTGTCGATCCTGCGCAACCTGATGCTCATGACGCGGCCCTTCCAGGCCGTGCTTCGGGACCCGTCCACGATGAGCGCGCAGCAGCGTCAGACCGTGGAGTGGGCTGCGCAGTTCATCGCTCCCCTGGAGCTCGTGCGACACGCAATGTTCGTTGCGTGCAGCGTGTGGCTGCTTCGAGCCGCGCGGCGCGCCGCTGCGGGCGCACCTGTGGCGCGCGAGCTTAGGACCTGGGCCGTTGCAGCGCTCGGGGTGCTGGCCGTCTCGACCCTCATGGAGCTGCTCGCAGTTCCAGCGCACTTTGCCTATGCCGCCACAGTGCCTGGCATTGCAGCGCTGCCCACGGCAATGCAGCTGTTGCGGGGCGGCATCCTCACCTACATCGCCCTGACCACCTTGGGTGCAGCAGGGCTCCCGCTCTGGATCCTCGCGCGTGTGAGCTCAGCTGCGCGCGGTCAGAAGTAGCAGGACCAGTCCGGCTGCCCGGTGGCGATCTCAGGGCAACCGCTCGGCTGCTGCGCATAGATCGGGTTCGGCTTGTTGATGGGGCAGTTCGCTGCCGACAGCGGCTCGCCGGGTTCGCTCGAGCAGGTCACCGTGCCTGACACGTAGCCATCGAAGCAATGCACACCTTCCTGGAAGTAGAGCCTTCCAGGGCCTGCCAGCGCCACGCATCCGTTTGCGTTGCCGCCATCCATCAGGATGTTGCAGCCGATCACGTACGGTGTCTCGGCAGGGCACGGGGGCGCACAAACGCAGTCTCCATTCACGCTCAGGTTCTGCGTGATCACGACTGCGCAGTTGCCGTTCTGGTTCGGCTGCGGACCATCGCAATCCGACCACTTCCCGCCAGCGCAGCTCTGCGTCCCGCTGCCGCACGCGGTGGTGCAATCCTGCACCTGCCCGTCGTGGCATTCGCAGCCGTCGTCCACCACGCCATTGCAGTCGTCGTCGACGCCATTGCAGCTCTCCTGCGATGCGCTGCCCGAGCCTTTGCAGTCACCCCACGTGCCCGTGTTGAATTCCTTGTTCTGCGAGGCGATGCACTGCTGGGTGCCCTTCACGCAAGGTCCGACTCCGGCCAGCTTGGGATTGCCCGCAAAGCAAGGTTGCGTCTTTCCAGGCACGCACGGGCATCCGTCGTCGACTTTGTCGTTCCCGTCGTCGTCGAGGCCGTCACCACACGCGTCCGCGCCTGATGCGGGCGCGTCGCCGACCGGGAGCGAATCGTTGGAATGCCCTGCGGACCCTGACGACTCGTTCGGATCGTCGGACTTGTTTCCCTTGGAGGTAGTTGTGGACGGTCCCTCGCCGCCCGGGGCTCCCTGGTCGCCTGCAGCGGAGCAGGCAGCCAGCGCCAGCATCAACGGAACCAAGGCGAGCAGGTGCTTCATGGGATCCTCCAGACCCTCGGCGACGTTGCGAGCGGCATGCCATGCTAGCCGGGAGCCCGCCTTCCACCAGCGAGCCCAACCAGAAGGCTGTGGATGCCAGAAATCAGAAGGGAAGCTCGTGCATGGATCGTCTGCGATCCCCCAGGTGCCCCGAGCCTCGGGTGGATCCGGCATGTCCTGCTGGGATCCGCGGCGTCCATGACAGCGCGCGTTGGTTGTGACGCGCTCAGCTCACGCCTGCTAGGATGGCGCTCCTGCGAGCATGGGAGCCGACGACAATGCGTTGAAGCGTCGAGAGTTTGCCGGGTTGCTGGCAGCCGGAGCCCTCGGCGCCATGGCAGGCGGCGTGATCGTCTGCTCGTCACCCCAGTCGAGCGCGAGCGTGCCGATCATGCTCGGCCCCTTGTCGATGTTCGCCGACAAGACCCCCAGGATGTTCCCGGAGCTCGGCGTGGCCGTGGTGCGCGTCGAGGGCGGCCTCGCGTTCTTGCGCACGCGCTGCACGCATCTCGGATGCGCCTTGCGCGTGGTGGGAGAGGAGTTCGCCTGCCCCTGCCATGGCGGCCGGTTCTCGCTGGAAGGACGCGTGAAAGCAGGGCCGCCGCGCGCGGACCTCGAGTGGGTCGAAGGGGGCGTGGACGCACGCGGACAGGTTTGGTGCGACCCTTCCCGCACCAGCAGCGACAGGAGACCGATCGATGCGTGAGAGGCGGACAGCATGACCGCGCTCACTGGATGGCTGGTGGTCCTCTACGGCCTGATCGCCGCGCTCTCGGGCATTGCACCGGCTTGGCACTACGTTGCCGAGCCGGCACGCGCCCACGCGAGCGTGCTCGAATTCGAAAGCCTCGTGTCGTTCGGGCCATGGCTCCGCTCAGTCCACCACTTCAGCGCGCACGGGGCGATCGTGCTGCTGATCGCCCATGTCGTGGCCGTTCTTGCGTGGAAGTGCGAGCGGTTCGAGGAGCCCTGGCGCTGGGTCTCTGGCGTGGTGGGGCTTGGGCTGGTGGTCGCCCTTGCCTTCAGCGGACGCGTGCTTCCCTGGGACCAGCACGCAGGGGTTTCGCTCACGGTTGCCATCTCGCTGCTCTGCCCGGAGCTCGCTGACCCGCTGATGGATTTGCTCGGCTCTGCCGGGGGACTGTCGCGCATCTTGTGGCTTCACCTGGCAGCAACGATCGCGGTCGCGTGGATCGCCAGCGTGCATGTGGAAGGGCACAAGGGATTGCAGCGTTTGCGCGAGACGCCCGGGGTCAGCAAGGTGGGTGCAGCGTCCGTCGTGGTCCTGCTGGTTGTGTCGATCGCGTTTCGTGCCCCGCTCGGAGCGTCCTTTCGCAACGCCTGGGACGCTGGGCAGATCACGTCCGAATGGTACGTGCGGTGGGTGGAGCTCATCGCTGCGCGCAGCGGATGGCTGGCGCGCTGGGGATTGATCAGCCTCTGTGCGCTCGCACTCTCCACGCCTTGGTGGGCGCGAAAGTGGGGCATTGCTCGCGCAAGGGCCGTGTGGTGGGCGCTCTTGTCCATGGTCGGCATCATGACCTTCCTGCCGATCCGGTGAGCCGATGAAGACGAAACGCTACGCCATCGCGCTGCTGCTCGGACTGCTTCTGGTCCTGATCGGTAGCTGGGCGAAGCGTCGACTCCTCCCCTCGGACTGGGAGAAGTGCCAGCGCGCGTACAACGCATTGCGACGGGAAGCCGGCATGCCCCCGGTCGACATCGGGGTCCGGTCGATCCGCGTCGGCGGACGGGACGAGCGATGCGTGAGCTGCCACCTCGGAACGATCCTGCCAGCCCTGCCGACGCCCCCGTTCCAGTCGCACCCAGCGGTCGTCTGCGCGTTGCCCATTTCGAGGCAAGGTTGCACGGGCTGCCACGGCGGCGAGCCTCTGCGGCTGTCGACCCAGGGAGCGCACGGCGTTGCCGCGGACACGCGCCGGACCTTGACCGACGGTCCGGATCGGGGGTTGCGATCGTTGCGGATCCAGGCGGGCTGCGCGGGATGCCATCTACGCCGGGACGGAGGTGTCTTGCGCTACGACGGGGACAAGGTCCCTGAAGTCGCTGCTGGATTGACGCTGTTCCTGTCGCAGGGGTGCGCGTCGTGTCATCGCGTGGCAGGGGTCTTCAGCGCAGCCGAGCATGGGCCCGCGCTCTCGTCGATCGCGCAAGCGCGGTCCAGGGAGGCGATCGAGCGGATCTTGCTCCAACCCCAGGCGTCGAATGCGGCTTCTCCGATGCCGCCGCTGACGTTGCCGCCCGCGGATCAGGACAAGCTCGTGACCTTCCTGCTCGCACAGGTGGGACCAGACCAGGAGCAGGGATGCAGCGTGGCGTGCGCCATGCAGGCCGTGTCAGCGCGCCCCGGGCCGTTGGGGCACTTCCCCGACGACCCGTCGCAGAAACCCAATGCAGCAACCGGTGCGTTGTGGGCGCGGCGCATTGGCTGTGCGGGTTGCCATCGCCTCTCGAACACAGAAGCCGGGGTGCCGGATCTGACGCGCGTGGGGTGGTATCGCAACGAGGCACAGTTGCGCAACATGCTGCGCGATCCGCGCAAGGTCGTGCCCGCGACGTGGATGCCGTTGCTCAACCTCCCTGAACCCGTCGTCGAGAGCCTGGTGGCCTGGCTGCTCCTTCAGAGGGTGCCCTTGCCGTCCCTGCCCAAGGAGGTGTTCCGCGATGTCTGCCGCAGGTGTCACGGGCAGGACCGGGACGCCAAGGTGGTCGTGCTGTCCAAGCGGCCACCCTTGTTGGAGGGGCGCAAGGAGAGCCTGACCCGGGAGAAATTCGTCGAAGTGGCCACGCGGGGCGTGGACGGGACGGCGATGCCGCCGTGGGGAAGAATGCTGTCACCACCTTTCCTTGGAGCGATCCATGAATCGCTCGAGTGATCGCTCCCCGCAGGCAGGCGTGTGGATTGCGGCACTGCTCGCTGCAGCCCTGCTCATTGCGTGTCGCTCCAAGCAGGCACCAACCCAAGGACCGTCCGCATCCACCTCCCGGATCAGCGTGAGCGGGCCACGCTACCAGGTCGGCTTTGCCACGGAGGTGGAGCTCAACGCCCAGGTCGATCCTGAGGGGCCTTCCAAGTGGGCATGGTCGTGGAAGCAGATCTGGGGTCCGCCGGCCAGGATCTCGGTGCGAGAACGGAGCCGGCTCAAGTTCACCACGATCGATCCCCCATCCAAGCAGGAGTGCGCGCGTCAAGCCGGCCATGTCATTGCGCTGGGAGCTCGCGACGCTGGAAGGGTGGTGTTTCGGGTCGAGGCGGATTCGCCTGCAGGCCATCTGGAAGAAGTGGTCGAGGTGACCCCGGCCTTCCCATCCGCCGCATGGCCGAGGGTCGCGGCCGGCGTGGATGCCTGGTGGTACAACGATCCGGCCGGCGAGCCCTGGACTCCGATCGGGGGAGGCGCCGAGCTGCTGGCATCGACCACGCCCTGGCTCTCCAGGCTCCGTGCATCGCAGACCGCGTGGGTCGAGATGCGCCATCCGCCGTCTTCGATGACCAAGCTCCGGAGCGGCTCGTGGCAAGGGAGCGAGGATTGTGGACGCTACGACTGCCATCCCAACGAGTACCAGGGGTGGAAGCGCACCGCGCACTCCGACGTGTTCGAGCGCGCGATCAGCGGCGAGCTTCCCACGGGCCGTCACGGCAGGTACCGGGAAGACTGCGCAGCGTGCCACACGCTCGGCTACCAACCAGGAGTGGACAACGCGGGATTCGATGACAGGGCGCGCGAGCTCGGCTGGCGCCTGCCGGAGCGGCTGTCGCGCACGACCTGGGCGGAGCTGCCTGGCAAGCTGAAGGAACGTGCGAACGTACAGTGCGAGCACTGCCACGGTCCCGGTTGGTTCTACGTGGGATATGGCGCAGACATCTGTGCGCAGTGCCACGATCATCCGCCCGAGTACCACACGGTGGAGGATGGTCGCCGCAACAGGATGGAGCAGACGCAGCACCGGCTCGACGGAACGGATCCTGGCCTCGTCTGCAAGGGATGCCATGAGGCAAAAGGGTGGCTGAAGTCGCTTCGTGGACACGACTCGCTGTCCGAGCCCGCGGTCGAGCTGCAGACCGGGATGGCAGGAATCGCGTGTCCCTCGTGCCACGCGACTCACGAGAAAGACTGCAATCGTCAGCTCCGGTTGTGCGGCTACATCGAAGTGCCTGGTCTTACCTTTGAAGCCGGACAGGGCGCGCTCTGCATTGCCTGCCACAACGGCGAATCCGACATCTTCCGCGGTCCGTTGCTGCGTCCCTTCCTGCCCGGCTTGCCCAAGGGAGGGCGCAAAGGGCATGGCGGTGGAAGCGAGTCCGATGCGACGCACGCGGATGCAGCTCCGCACGCGCCGCAATTCCAGGTGATGACGGGCAGGGGAGGAAGGTTTCTCACCATGCCCGAGCGCTTCACCGCCAATCCGGTGTGGCCGCACATGTGGGTGCAGAACAGCTGCGTGGGGTGTCACTACCGAGCCACCTCGACCGGGCAAGGAACCGGCGGTCATACCTTCCGTCTTGCGCCCGCGTCTGTGGAGCCGGCCAGCAAGCAGTGCCCGCCCAAGCCCGACTGGGCCAGGATCAAAGGCTCCCGCGACACAGGGAACTGCGCGTCCTGTCATGGGCCGCTCGAATCTCTCAATCGTCCGTCGCTGGGGGACTACGACGGCAACGGTCGGGTGGAAGGGCTTGTGGACGAGGTAGAGGGGTTGATGCTGCTGCTGCGCGAGGAGCTGCTGCGGCAGATGAAGGACGGGTTCGTCGTGGAGGGAGAGCGGATTGTGGTGGCAGGTCCTGGATGCGCGGCGCGTATGAACGGTAAGGGCGAGCCGGAGGCACCGGACGGGATGCTGCAGAAGGGAGCCTGGAACTACATGATGATCCTTCGGGACGGCAGCGGTGGTATCCACAATCCCAAGTACGCGATCCGGCTGCTCCAGAATGCGATCGAATCGCTTGAAAAAGCCCGCGGTGCGACGGTCCGCCGTCCTTGGAAGAAAGAGGAGTGATCCGAACATGAAGTCCGATTGGCGATGCGCGGCGGGAATCGTCGCAGGCTGCTGCGCGGTGATCCTGGGAGCTGGAACGCGGAGCGCGCACGCGCAGGGTGCGCCTCCTCCCCTTCCTCCACCCACGGCGCCCGCGACCGAAGTCCCGCCACTCCCTGCTCCTCCTCCTGCGCAGCCAGCGCCGTCCACCACGCAGCCACCTCCCCCGCAATCAGCGCCGCCTGCAGCGCCTCCGGCGTACTACCCTCCCGCGCCGACAGCGACCGCACCAGCTCAGCCTACTCGCAACGTGATCCAGGCGCGCGACGTCGAGCCACCGCCGATGAAGACCGGGCAGCGCAACTTCGGCTTCGTGCTCGGTGCGGGCTTCTCCACCACGATCGGCGGGGGCATTCGCCTGGGAACCGAGGATGTCGGCATCGAGGTGCTGGGCGGGTGGATGCCGGTGATCATCATGCTCGCGAACGGCGAGCCGACGAGCTCGAGCCGATCGGGCTCCGTGTCGGACGTCAAGGTCTACAGTACCGGGCAAGTCGTGGGCGACGCGTACGTCAAGCTGATGCGCCTGTCTCCCAAGGTCACGTTGGCGCTGCGCGGAGGCTACCGGTACAACGATTTGATGGGTCATGGCATAGGGCTCGGAGGGCACGCCCAGCTCGAGCTTTCCAAGGCCGTGGCCGCCTATGCGATGTTCGGCATTACCGTGTTCCCAAAGGGCAAGAGCAGGGTGGAGGACGCAAAAGGCATTGAAGTGAACAAGGATCTCTCCCCCTTGGGCCCGGACATCAGCTCAGGCCTCGGCGTCGGCCTGGTTCTGTTTCCGTAGCAGGCAATTCCCGGTAGCATCCCAGCGCCATGGTGACCCTGGGATTCGAGATCGCAACGCAGTGCCGTGCCTGCGGCAACCTGATCGCCATCAACTCGCTCGTGCCGGTCGTGGCCTGCCCGACCTGCCTGCGACCCCATGAGCTGCGTCAGGATCGCTGGCTGATGCTGATCGGCGATCCGGTCCGCGACGTCGCTTCCTATGCGCCGAACACCCAGCAGAGCACGCCGTTCAACACCGAGGACGGGACGTACCAGCGATCGTTTCGCAAGGCAGATGCAGCCTGTGCCCGGTGCCAGGCACCGCTCTCGCCCCAGGTCGTGTCTGGCGCGTGGTCGCGCGGGTCTGGCGCCTGCGGAGCATGCGGCGCCCCCTTCGTTCTCCGCGCGGCGCCTCCTTTTCTTCAGACCTTTGGCGTCAACGCCCTGCTCGGCGAGGATCCTGACCAGATCGCCGGTCCGGGCAGCGCGGCTTCGCGCGAGCCGGTGCCGCTGTCGTGCTCGAAGTGCGGAGGAAGCCTGCGAGCGGACGGTCGATCGCGCCTGGTCCGATGCCAGTTCTGCAACCAGGACCAGTATCTTCCCGACGACCTGTGGCGCCACTTCCATCCTGCCAAGCCGGTGGTGCGCTGGTACGCGCTGTTCTCCGAGCAGGTCGCTCAGGCGCAGGTGGCAACCACGGGCGCAGCCGATTGGGAAGAGCTGGGAGATGTGGTGCTCGACGCGCAGGGCTTCCTGTACTGCGTGGGAGAGCACCGGTCCGGGGGCGACTACAGCTCTTCGGTGTGGTGCATGGGGCCGGACCTGCGGATCCGCTGGCTCCGCAGCGGGTTCAAGTTCGACGGAGGCGATGCGCACATCTCGATCTTCCCATCTGGCCACCTGCTGGTGTGGAGTCCGGACAAGAAGGTCGCGCTGGTGCTGAACTGCAGCGACGGCAACACGGTGGGCAAGCTGAGCGGGAACCCGGGCGAGATGCCTGCGCTCGAGACTGCGGAAGCCGAGCAGAGCGTGGTGGACACGGACGGAACCATCCTGATGGTCGCATCCGGATCCCGGCTTCTGCGCTACACACCCATGGGCCAGCCGATCGCGACCTGGGGACAGGGGCCGAGGGAGCCGCGAGCGCCTGAGGACGAGGAAGCGCACGTGGTGTCTCGCATGGGCAAGCGACCGCTGTATGCGATGGCTGCGCGCATGGGAGTCGGCTGGGACGGGTTCCTCTACTTCCAGGGCGTCTACTCGACCAATCCGACCTTTGAGCTCGTCAAGTACGATCGAAATGGAAACAAGCTCTGGTTCAGCGAGTTCGCTACCGGGATCGAGTCCTGGGGAAGAGGGCGCCCATGCGCCGACGTCCAGGGATGCGTCTTCGTGTTCACCATGCTCGACAACGACCTTCCCTGCATCTGGCGCGTCGACCCGCGCGGAAAAGCCTGCCAGCCATGGCTGATGCACCAGCAGCGAGGAGGCGCTCTGGGCAGCGAGGACAAGATGGTCGTGGCTCCCAACGGCATGATCTGGATGTTCGGATCGAACGGGGCGGCTCGCTGCTTCGGGCCTGACGCACGCGTGATCTACATCAGCCCGGCAAGCCGTGGTGCGGACGAGGCGGTGAGGCGCGAGGCAGACATCGAGTAGGGACAGAGGCCTCTACTGCTCGCCGCACGCATCCTTGGCCGGGCAAGCGCCTGACCCGCCGCTCTTGACCACCACCGTGTACGGGCTGCACGTGCCGGTGGCGCCCGCTTTGCGGGAGACCTTCACACGATACGCACCGGCGCAGTCCTTGTCTGCGAACCCCTTGGCAGAGTCCTGGTTGTCCGCGCACCAGTCGTACGACGTGAGCGTGGGCTTGGTCGTTCCCTGGCAGACCGTGCCTGGCGCCCCGCGCATCACGTCGAACCGGAACTCGTCGCCCGGATTGCCGTTGCCAGCCGCAAACTCGATGTGGATGCGGTAGGTGTTGGCACCTGGCGCCTGCTGCGTGTCTGTGGTCGTGAACGCGTACCAGTCCACGTCGGTGTCCGATGACAGACTCCCGGTCAGCGTGAGCTGTGCGGCTCCGACGTCGCTCAAGCTTCCCTTGTCGGTTGCCTTGGTGCAGTCGTTGTCGCTTGCAGGAGCGATGTCGGTCTTGTCGACCGCGCACGGACACCCTTGCGTCTCTGGCAGCGTGGCCGGGTACCTCTCCCATCCAGGGTCGCAGCCGCCGAACACGCACTTGGCACTTTCGCAGGCAAACGTCGCGTGAGGGGCTCCGGTCGACCCTGCGCACAGCTCAGCGCCCGTGGTGTTGGGCTCCTGGCTGTCGATCAACCCGTTGCAGTTGTTGTCCTTGCCGTCGCAGACTTCCTGGGTCGGAAGAGGAGCATCGCAGGAGGTCCATGCCGAGCTCTTGCAGACCTGCGAGCCCTTGCAGGCGCCGTATTGGCTGGTGTGGTAGCAGTTGCGGATCACACCCTCGCGGTCCGCGTTGCAGGTGCAGGTAGCAGCCTTGGGAGGCACGCACTGCAAGGCGCCCCCTTTGGCACCCGAGTCGCCGGCATCCACGCCCGCATCCACGATCGGTGGGGGATAGCCCGCCATGTCGGCGCACTGGTAGCTCGGGTCCGCGCAGGTTCCGGAAGTGCATGGAGCCGAGCAGAACTTGTCACCGTAGGGCGACGCGATGCAGCTGTGACCAGTGACGCAGTCCGTGTCCTTGTAGCAGATCGCGCACTGCTTGCCCTGGCCCGGCGCTTCGGGAAGGACCTGGGCCTCGACCACGTCGCTCGTGTTCCCCCCGCCGTCGTCACTCGAGTAGTACGGGCCATGGTCCACCGGGCCCATGTACTCCGAGCCTGTTCCCTCGGCGCAAGCCGCAAAGAGGCAGGCAACGGCAACGACGAACGCGCCGCTAGCGAGGATGGTTCGACGAAGCGATCCGAGCACACTCCTCCGTTGCTGGCTTGCCGCGGGATTCGCCCGGGCGTCTTGAAAGGGTACGGCGACAGGGCGGTACGGTCAATCACCGCCCGCGATTCCGGGTGCAAAGCTCGCGCCATCTGGATCGCGTTCCGTACGCGCGTCCGCAACGAATGCGCAGTCCAACGCTCAAGCCGAGTCGATCGCGTCTTCGATAAGCGCTCGGACGTCATCCGAGATCGGCAACCCCAGCGCTGCCACGATCCTGCGGACCACGACCGCCTCGGCCTCGCTGATGGGATTGCCGAACCACAGGAATGATCCGTCTGCACGAGCGATGTCGATGCAGACCCGGCTCGCAAATGCCAGGTACTGCTCCCGGAGCGCCTGCGGCATCTTGTGCACTGCGGTACGCAGGTGCATCAGCCGCCGGAAATCGTCGCGATCCACCTCTCTGCGGACGTGCCTGGCCAGCGTGTCGAACTCCTGCTGCGCCGCCTCAGAGTAGCGAAACTGCTCGCCCAGCTGGGCCGATGCGGCCAGCAGCGAGTCGACTGCGGCCACCAGCTCGTCGTCCTGGAACGTCTCGTCAGCCCCAGCCACCATC
Source organism: Deltaproteobacteria bacterium (assembly GCA_016218915.1). GTDB lineage: Bacteria > Myxococcota_A > Polyangia > Polyangiales > Polyangiaceae > JACRCQ01. The sequence goes on along the minus strand of JACRCQ010000051.1, from coordinate 148,019 downwards.
GCAATGAGCATCGGGATCGAGGCCAGCAGCGCGTTGCGCTCGTCCTCGGGCAGCGTCGATGCGAAGTCTTCGAGGTCGGTTCCCATCGTTCTGGTCCCCGCGCTCACCCGCCACAGTAGAAGCTTCGGCCATCATCGCACACCGTGCCGCACGTCATCCCTTCCAGGCAGGATCCTGCGCCGGAGCACGCTTCCCCAAGCTTCTTCTTTGCCACGCACGTCTTGGTGTCCCACTGGCAGTACTGGTCCTTCCCGCAAAGGAAGAACTCGTCGCCCGCACAGGACGCGCCGGCAGCCACGGCTTCGGCACAGGCTCCCTGCGCACAGTGCAAGCCAAGCACGCACTCGTCGGAGGTGACGCAAGTACCGCCCAGCGCGACCCGGGCCACGCACGTGCTCTCGCCCTGCATCGGGATCTGACACCGCAGCGTGTCGTTGTCACAATCGTACAGCACGCCGGGGGTAGGCTTGGTCGTGGCACTGCACGGATGGCTTCCCACGTCACCTGCCCGATGCTCCTGGCAGATCGTCGTGTTGGCATCGATCGTCGCACACTCCACGGTTCCTTCGGACGGCGGAGCGCATTCGAACCATCCCGTGCAGGGCTGGCCGCGGAGCTTGGTGCCGCCGAACAGTCCCGGACAATCGATACTGCTGTCCTGCACTGGGGCGTTGAGCGACGGGCACCCTTGGGCGGCCCACGCCTCGGAGCGCTTTCGCTCCCTTGCGACGCAGATCGACGCGGATTCGGCCGTGAGAGCAAGGCCCTTGTCCTTGGCCGAGAGGATTGCCGACGTGGCCTTGCCTGCTGCCAGGTTGAGGCAATGCTGCACTTGCAGCGGCTTCTGGATCTGATCGCAGCAGGGTCCGAGCGGATCGCAAACAGCGTGGGAGTACTGGTCGACGAAGTCGTCCTCGGTCTTGTCTTGCGCCGGAGCGTCTGGGACCGCATCCGAGCTGCTACAACCCCCCAGGGGCGTCAGCATTGCGATCCAAGCGGCGACAAGCGAAAGCAGGCTGAAGCGCAACATGCGTGGATGCTACCAGCAGAAAGCGGCCGGTCAACGCGCACGGCTCGATCGCCCAGGGCCATATTCGTGTTTGACCAGCGGCCCAGGGTGTGCTCGATTGCCGCGCAATGCGAACCCTTCCCGCTCTGACCATCGCCCTTTCCGTGCTGATCCCCGTGCTTGGTTTTGGCTGCAAGAAGGGTGGCAATTCCGCACCCGACGCAGCTGCGAGCGCAAGCGCGCGCACGGCACCTACCGCCAGCAGCATCCCCGCTCCTGCTGACGTCGCCGCACCGCCGGCAGATGCCGAGAAGACGGCAAGCGGACTTGCCAGCAAGGTGCTCAAGCCCGGGACTGGCGACAAGAAGCCCCAGCTCCAGGACTCGGTCAAGGTGCACTACACGGGTTGGACGACCGACGGGAAGATGTTCGACTCGTCGCTCACGCGCGGCCAGCCCGCGTCCTTCGGCCTCAAGGGGGTCATCCCCGGCTGGACCGAAGGGTTGCAGCTCATGGTCATCGGTGAGAAGCGCCGGCTCTGGATCCCCGAGGAAATGGCGTACAAGGGCAAGCCCGGACGTCCCCAGGGGATGCTCGTGTTCGACGTGGAGCTGCTCGAGATCAAGGAGGGTCCCAAGCCGATCCCTGCGCCGCCCGACGTGGCAGCCGCACCTTCCGACGCCCAGACCACCAAGAGCGGCCTGGCCTTCAAGGTGCTCGAGAAGGGCAAAGGCACCAAGAAGCCCAAGGAGCAGGACAAGGTGAAGGTCAACTTCACGGGGTGGACCGCGGACGGGCAGATGTTCGACAGCTCGGTGGCCCGTGGTCAGCCTGCGAACCTGCAGGTCGACAAGCTCATGCCCGGCTGGACCGAAGCCGTGCAGCTGATGGTCGAAGGCGAGAAGCGGCGTGTCTGGATCCCCGAGGCCCTGGGGTTCAAGGGACAGCCAGGGGCGCCCAAGGGCGCCCTGGTCATGGAGATCGAGCTGCTCGAGATCACCGACGGCCCCAAGCCGATCCCTGCGCCAGCCGACGTTGCGAAGCCGCCGGCCGACGCAAAGAAGACCGCCAGCGGCCTGTATTCGAAGCAGCTCACCAAGGGCAAGGGCACTGCCCACCCTGCTGCCTCGAGCATGGTGGAAGTGCACTACACAGGCTGGACCACCAATGGGAAGATGTTCGACAGCTCCGTGGTGTCCAAGCAGCCTGCCCAGTTCCCGCTCAACCACGTGATCCCGGGCTGGACCGAAGGCCTGCAGCTGATGGTCGAAGGCGAGAAGCGCCGCCTGTGGATTCCCGAGGACCTGGCGTACAAAGGCAAGCCAGGTGCTCCGGCCGGAATGCTCGTGTTCGACGTCGAGCTGCTCAAGATCATCAAGCCCTGAGAGCCCTGGGTGCTCCTGCTCCGCAGACGCGCGTTCTGCGCGGCCGGACCCAATCTGCACATCCGTCGAGTGGTCCGCGATAGTCGTCGTCGGTTCTTCCCTTGGCTGCTCCGGCCTGCCTAGTTCTACGTACCTGAAGCCCTTGTAGCGGCACGCCACGGCGTGCATGCGTTGGGCACGGCATGCCGTGCCCAACGGAGACACGGCGGTGCCGTGTCGCTACGGTTGGCGGAAAACGGTGGGCGACAATGATCCCGCTACGGACTTCGGGCACGCGGTACTAGAATGCGACGTTCAAACAACTCGATTGATGAATTGTCTTCCATGACGAACGTTCTCGTTTTCGAACCGGATCCTGCATTTGCGGGCGATCTCCGCGACGGCCTGAAGGCGCTCGGCTGCGCGGTCAGGGTGGCTGACAACGGCGAGTCAGGGCTGCAAATGCTGGCCGATGCGCAGCCCGACCTGATCGTCCTGAGCGTGGAGCTGCCGGACGCGAACGGGTTCTCGCTCTGCAGCCGGCTCAAGCGACAGCACAAGACCGTGCCCCTGGTTCTGCTGTCCACCGACGCCACGGAAGAGACCTTCGATCAGCATCGCCAGCTCAGCACCCACGCAGACGACTACGTGCGCAAGCCGATCGGGTTCACTGATCTGCTCGGACGCATGCGCAAGCTTCTTCCCCTCGAGGGTGAAGCGGTCCCGGCCGCGGCCAGCGACGAGTCTCCGGAAGCGCCGATGTTCGACGACGAAGACGCGATGACGCAGGTCAGGCCGGCCCTGCTTCCCTTGGAGCCGGAAGAGCCGCCTGCGGCCCCGAAGGAGCCCGCCGCCAAGCCGGGGCGTCGCAAGAAGACCAGCACTCCGCCTCCTGCGGCTCGCGACAACCATCCGCCTGATGAGCGGCCCGCAGCGTCGCCGTCCATCGTTCCACCGGCTCTGCGCAAAGCGCTCAAGGAAGGTGACGGCGTGGACGTGAGCGCGCTGTCGCGAGAGGAGCTCGTGGCGCTGGTGGAGACGCTGCGCGCAGACAAGATGCTTGCCTCCAAGAGGGCCGAGGACTTCAAGGCTCGAATCGGCAAGGGCGAGACCCATGCCGAGAAGCTGCAAGCCCAGGTCGAGAAGCTCAAGCAGGCCGTCGCTGACGCCGAGGCTGCGCAGAAGGCGGCGCTGGCCCAAGCGGAAGAGGAATTCCAACGCAAAGCACAGCAGGTTGCGCAGGAGCACGAGCAGTCGCTCCAGAAGGCGGACGCGCCCTGGGTCGAGAAGATGCAGGCCGCGCTCGATGCCCAGGCGGCCGAGCACAAGGCTGCGGTCGCGAAGCTGGAGGCCGCGCACGAGGATGCGATCGCAAAGCTGCAATCCGAGCACCAGGATGCGGTTGCGAAGCTGGAGGCCGAGCACGCAGGCAGGCTCGAGCTGGCAGGCGGCGAAAGGGCCGAGATCGACAAGCGCCTCGCCGAGCAACAGAGCCAGCTCGAGGCGCTCGTCGTGGAAGCGGGCAAGGCCGATGACGCGCGCATTGCCGAGCGGGACAAGGGTGCTTTGGCCCTGGCCGAAGCCAACGAGAGCCACCGCGTCGAGCTGCACTCCATCGAGCAGACCCATCGCGCCGAGCTGCTCAAGAAAGAGGAAGAGCTCCGTGAGCAGATCGCTGCGGCCGAGGATCGACAGCGGCAGGAGCTGCAGCGCGTGCAGCAGGACCATGAAAAAGCGCTGGCCGACGCTGAAGCCGTCCATCGCGCCGCGCTTGCCGAGCTGCAGACCGCGCTGCAGGGCGCCAGCGACAGCGTGGGCAAGCAGGTCGAGCAGGAGAGGAATCGATTCGAGAAGGCGCTCACGACCCTGCAGATGGACGCCTCGCGTCGCTGGGATGAGTCCAACACCCGCCTGCAGGAGATCGAGGAGTCCCACATCCTGGAGCTTCGCGTGCTCGCCGATTCCCATGCCGCAGAGATCCGCGGCATCAAGGCTTCCCACGCCAGGGAGCTCGAGACCGCAGCCAGACACTTCACCGAGGCCGAAGAGCTGCACCGCGCGTCTGTCCAGAAGCTGGTCGAGCTCCACCGCGAAGACCTGCGCAAGCTCGAGTCCGAGCATGTGCAGGCCCTCTCCCAGCTGCAGGACAAGCTCCAGGAAGGGGAGACCCGCCGCATGGAGCTGACGATCCAGGTGGACCTTCAGTCCTCCCGGGTCAGCGAGCTGGAGGACCAGCTCCGCTCCCAGCAGTCCGAAGCGCAGCAGTCCCTTGCAGCCGCGCTCGCTGCCCACCGCGGCGAGCTGGAGCGCGCCGAAGAGAAGATTGCCGAAGCCTTGCGCAAGCAGGACGAGGAGAACCAGATCCGGATCGCGTCGCTGGAGAGCGCCCACCTGCAGGCCGTTGCCGAGCTGGACAGCGCTCACCAGGCCGCGCTCAGCGAGACCGAGCGAAAGCACAGAAGCCAGGCACGTGAAGCCGAGGCGTCGCAGCGGTCCCAAGCCGAGGAGCTGGCCAAGGCGCATTCGGAAGCGATCCATGCGCTCGAGCACAAGCACCAGCAGGCGCTCGCCGAAGAGCGCACCGCTCTGGCCGCCTCGCTGGCTTCGACCCGATCGGCCCACTCCGAGGAGCTCCGCAAGCTCGCCGAAGACCATGCACGCGCAGTCGAGCAGGCGCGGCAAGAGCCGATCTCGGTCGATCAGGCCCTGCGCGAGCAGCTTCGCAAGCAGGTCGACGACCTGCAGCAGGCGCTCCGCCAGTCCGAAGACAAGCACAAGGCCGAGCTGCAGAAGCTGCGAGAGGAGCACCAGACCGAGACGGCCTCCATCGATGCGTCGATGAAAGCCGAGCTGCGGAAGGCGCACGACGCTCACCGCGCACGTCTGGAGCGGATGGACCACGACTTCGCGCAGCAGATGAAGACGATCGCCGATGCGCACCAGGCGACGCTCCAGGCTGTGGAAGAGACGCACAAGCAGGCGCTGCTGAAGCGTGAGCAGGAGATCGCGCTGCAGCTGAGCGAGCGCGACGCAGCGGTGCGTGCCGAGATGGCCGAGGCGCTGGCCGCAGAGCGCGTCCGCTCGGACAAGGCGCTGCAGGATGCGCTGGAGGCGGAGAAGGCCCGTCACGCAGAGCAGAGTGAGCTGGCGCGAAGCAAGTTCGACGCAGAGCTGTCCACGGCGCACAAGGCGCTCGAGACGCGGATTCTCGAGCTCGAGCAGCAGCGTGCGGCGTCCGCTCAGCAGGCAGAGACCCTGGCGCAATCGCGCGTGACCGCGCGCGAGGCAGAGCTTCACGCCACCTTCAAGACCTCGCTGTCCGAGCTCGCACAGGAGCAGCATCGCGCGCTCGAAGGTATCCAGCAGAGCCACGGTCGCGCGCTCGCCGCACAGCAGCAGAAGTACGATGCAGCGCTGGCAGCGACCGAAGAGTCCTTCCGTCAGAAGGCGGCCGAGCTCGATGCGAACCATGCACGACAAGTCGCCGCTCGCGAGGAAGCGTGGGCAGCGGGCAAACGTCAGCTCGAGCAGGAGATGGAGCGGCTCGCCGCGGAGTCCAAGAAGATCCTCTCCGAGCTCGAGGACACGAAGCGTCGATCGGACATGCGCGACGCTGAGCTCCGCCAGGTGACCGATACCTACCTCGCCCTGCAGAACGACTTCGAGGGCGCTCGCCAGAAGGTCGCTGCGATCATGTTCCAGATCGAGGAGATCGTTCGCCGACCCCTCCAATCCTAGACGCCCTCAAATCCCTTTCGGAACGAACTTGGGCGGCTTCTTGGCCGACGTCGCAGCCGGCGGAATCGGAGCTGTTGCCGTCGGAATCGGCGGGAATACCTGCTTGGGCGGAGTCTTTGCCTCTGCCGTGGAGCCAGTCGCGGTCGCTGTCGCAGTCGCCACGGGCGCCGTCGCCGTGGGCTCAGGCGCAGCTTGCGATGCGGGCGCAGAAGGCTCGGGCGCAGCTTCGGGCGCAATCGGCGGAGCTACCGTGGACGCGCTCGCGGTCTGCCCGCTCGGAGCTGAGGCAGTGCTGGTCTTCGAGCCGCTCGTTGCCACTGCGATGACGATCAGCAGCAGGCCGACACCGAGCGCTGCACCCACGATGATCATCAGCTTCTTCTTGCGGGCAGCCTGGGGGTCGAGCGGAGCATCGACGGCTGCGTCGACCGAAGCCTCTGTCACGGGTGGGGCGGCTGGGGCTGCCTCCGCAGCGTGGGTCTCGGAAGCGGGCTGCTCAGGCGCCTTGGCTTCGGCTTCCACGGGCTGTGGCGCTGGCGTGACGGAGAGATCGAAGTTCGGAACCGGCGGCGGCTTGAAAGCGTCCTTGGACAGCTCGGTCTCTGGATCAGGGGCTACCGGAGGAGGACGCTTGCTGTCGAACCTGGCCTTGATGTTGATGCGTCCGACTGGCTTGCCTGCCGAGGGGACCGGAGCTTCGGCCAAAGGCTCGGGCCCACCCGGCGAGGGCGGCGCCTTTTGCGGCTCGGCCTCTGCGGTTGTCGCTTCCTTCGGCTCAGCTTCGGCGGTTGGTGCCTTCTTGGGCTCAGGTTCGGCGGTTGGTGCCTTCTTGGGCTCAGGTTCGGCGGTTGGTGCCTTCTTGGGCTCAGGTTCGGCCGGCGGTGGCGGCGGCTTCTGCGGCGCAGCTTTGGGTGATTCGGCAGTGGGGCGCGGCACGACCTTGGCCGGTGGCGGCGTGGTCGCTCGCATAGGCGGGGCGCTCTCAATCGCCTTTCTGCGAGCATCCCAGGTGGCCTGCATGGCCTTGCTCACGAACGCTGCCAGCTCGGAACGGGTCGCAACCGCGCCACCTGCAGCCTGATCGATCGCTTTGCGCAGCTCGTCGCAGCTGGCAAACCGCTTCTCAGGCTCCCTCTGCAACGCGCGCTCGATCACATCCGCCAGCTCTTTGGAAACCGGTGTTGCAAGCCCCAGCTCCGCAGTGTCGAGCCGCGGGATCGAATACGACGCTACCGCGTCGTCGAGCGCTTCTTGCCCCTCTCCCTGGAACAAGCGCTTGCCCGCAAGCAGCTCCCACAGGATCACGGCCATCACGAACGCATCGGCGCGAGCGTCGATCGACGCACCCTCGCGCGCATGCTCCGGCGCACGGTAGGCGAGAAGCTCCAGGTCCTGCTTGCGGATCGCAGGTGCGATCACGGCTCCCACCAGCTCGAGATCCGCCAGTGTCACATGACCGTCCGCCTGGATCAGGATTCGATCCGTGGACAGGCCTCCAAAGAGGAACTCGGCGATATCGGTCTGCTTGGCTCCTGCGGCAGCGATCGACGCCAGGCCGTCGAGGGCATCGAGCGCGACCCGAAGCGCGAGCGGCCCGGTCCACTTCATCCCCTGCTCAGCGAGGGCGCGTTGCACCGCGCGCAGGCTGTCGCCTTCCACGTGATCTCGTACGACACCCACGCGGCCGTCCGCGACCACCACGTCGATGAGCGGCAGCACGCCGCTCAGGCGCAGCTCCATCACGGTCCAGGCAGCTTCGCAGACCTGCTGGACGAGCTTGGAGTCGAACCCGTCGCGCGGGGCGATCCGGCGCACGCCGACGATCTTTCCTTCATTGGCACCGGACACGATGCGGGCGGCCCACAAGCCTCCGATTGCGCCCGGGTGCATTTCCGCGATGAGCTCGTAGCGTCCCAAACGCTCCAGCTCGACCTTGGCGGAATTCGCGGGCGCATCGTTGGATGACATGGGCGGCCTCACTCCCGATCGGCTTTCTTACCCCTTCCTCCGAACACGGCCAACTTGAGGTACTCCAGCTGGCTGCGCGCCAGGTGCTTGACCTGATCGACCCGGTCCACCTCGCGCGCGCTCTTTCGCTCGCTCAGCTCGTCGCGCTCGTACAAGTCACGAGTTCGCGTGCGCTGCAGCTTCCCGCTCGAGGTCTTGGGCAGGATCCCAGGAGCCACGGGAACCACGTCGTCGAGCGCTACGCCCACTGCGTCCTGCACCCGGCTGCGCACCTCGCTGCAGATGCGCTTGCGCTGCTCCGGGTCGTCGATCGACGTCTCGAACACGACCACGACCTGCTCGCGGTCCGAGCCATCGCTTCCGGTCCCGAAGCACACGGCGTTGCCTTTGCGAACGCCGTCGATCTGGGAAGCCTCCCACTCGATGTCCTGCGGGTAGAAGTTGCGGCCGTTGATGATCACGACCTCCTTGGACCTGCCGCAGATGTACACGTTGCCGTCGGCCAGATATCCGAGGTCCCCGGTCTTGAGCCAGTCGCCCGCCTTGGCGTTGGCGGTGAGCTCCGGCTCCTGGAAGTAGCCTGGCGTCACGCTCGGGCCGCGCAGCCGCAACTCGCCCACGGTCCTGTCCGGCAGCGGTCGCGCGCTCGTCTCGTCGTCCATCGCGAACACGCCGACCTGATGCTGCTCGAACTTCTTGCCGCAAGAGACCAGCCCGAGCACATCCTCGGTCGCGCCCGCTTCGACCGGCTCTGCACGCCCTTCGGACCACAGGATCGAGGCCCGAACACGGTCCGTGAAGAGCCCTTTGGAAAACGAGATCGCAAGCGTGGACTCCGCCATGCCGTAGGCGGGAAGCAGCGCGTCGCGGTTGAACCCGATGGGCTTGAACGCCGTAGCAAACGCCTCGAGCGTCTCGGCCCGAATCGGCTCGGCTCCGCACCCGGCCACGCGCCAGCTCGACACGTCGAGCCCCTCGAGGTCCTGGGGACGCGACCGCTTCACAGCGAGAGCATAGGCGAAATTGGGGCCGAAGCTGACGGTCCCCTTGTAGCGCGAGATCGCCTGAAGCCAGCTGCCCGGACGCTTCAGGAACGTCAGCGGCGACATGAAGGCAACCGAGATGCCGTCGAGCAGAGGCGACAGCACGAAGCCGATCAGCCCCATGTCGTGGAACAGCGGCAGCCAGGTCACGCCCACGTCGTTCTTCGGCGTCGCCTGCAAGCCGAGATTGATGATGTTGTGGGCGTTGGCGAGCAGATTGGCGTGCGTGAGGACCACGCCCTTGGGCCGCGACGTCGACCCGCTCGTGAACTGCAGGAAGGCCGTGTCGTCCGGGCCGATCTTCTCGGGCCGCAGCGAGGCATTGGACTCGGCTAGGGAGCTGTTGGTGACTACGCGCTCGAGCTCAGGGCAGGCCGCCTGCACAGAGCCGAGCAGCTGCTTGATCATCGTGGTGGTCACCACCACCCGAGCCCCGGCGCGTCCGATGATGTGCCGCGTGTTGTCGAGGTACCCCGAGAGCTGGCCCACGCCTGTGGGCGGGTAGATCGGCACCGGGATGATGCCAGCGCGAAGCGCTGCCAGAAACGTCAGCACGAACGCGTCGTTGTCCGGAAGGATCAACGCCACGCGATCCCCCTTGCGCAGCCCCAGCTCCTGCAGGGCTCCGCCGATCGTCCCGGTCGAGCGCACCACGGCCGAGAACGGCTGGAAGGATTCGTTCCACTTTTCGTCGAGCACGAACCGGTATCCGCGGTCCGAGACCGCTCCGAGCCGCTCGAGCGCTTCCGCAAGGGACCGCAGCTCGCTCACGCCAGCCTCCCGTCCGCTTCCAGGCGCTTCGCCAGCGTCGCGATCACATCTCCCACGGTACGGATCTTGGGAAGCTCCTCATCGGGGAAGGACATGTCGTAGCGGTCTTCCAGCTCGGCGACGATCTCCATGACGGCGAGGGAGTCGACCCCGAGATCGCCTGTGATATGGCTGGATTCAGTGACAGTGACCTTGCCCTGAGCGTGCTTCTGGAACACTTCGAACAGGTGCGCTTTGAGGGTGTCGCGTGTGAGTTTGTCAGCCATGGTCGGATCCTCCTTAGGGGAAGAAAGCGCAGGACGAAAGACGTAGCGCTAAGTGGCGATCAAGCCAACGGGGAAACACGCAGCAGGCGATTCAGCCGGCGGCTTCAGCCGCCGGTCAACCGGTCACCCCGCCGGTCACCCCGTCGGCGAACCCGCCGATCACCCCGCCGCCCGTTGTGGTAAGGATCCCGGGGAACAGACCCATCGCCGAGCGAGGTCGCCATGTCCGAGCTGAAGAACCTTCTTCGTGAGCCGTTGCGATCCTTCAAACCCTATGTCGCCGGGAAACCAATCGAGGAGGTTCGACGCGAGCTCAACCTCTCCGGCCGCATCGCCAAGCTCGCCTCCAACGAGAACCCGCTCGGCACCTCGCCCAAAGCCCTTGAAGCGATGCACAAGGCGATAGACGAGGTCTACCTGTATCCGGACGACAACGCGTACTACTTCCGGAAGAAGGTCGCAGAGCGGTTCGAGGTCGGCATCGAGAACGTGTTTGCCGCAGCAGGATCGGTGGAGGTGCTCGAGCTGGCCGCGATTGCCTTCCTGAATCCCGGCGATCGCGTGGTGACCTCCCAGCGCACGTTTGCGATCTACGCCCTGGCTGCCATGAAGGCCGGGGCTGACCTGCAGATGGCGCCCATGATCGACGGCGGCTTCCGCTACGATCTGCCCGCGCTCGCAGCGCTGATCAACGACAAGACCAAGATCGTTTTCCTGGCGAACCCCACGAACCCGACCGGCACGTGGTTCACCAAGGGCGAGTTCGACGCGTTCATGGACAGGGTTCCAGCCGATGTGCTGGTGGTCTACGACTCGGCCTACGAGGAGTACGCGACGGTCGACGATCTGCCAGACCCGATGCGTCACTTCCGCGCAGGACGGCGCCTGCTATACGTGCGCACGCTGAGCAAAGCCTATGGCCTGGCTGGAATGCGGATCGGCTACGCGATCGGGCCAGCGGACATGGTGCACGGCCTGATGACGTGCCGGGTGCCCTTCAACGCCAGCCTGGTCGCGCAGGTCGGAGCCATGGCCGCCATGGACGACCTGGAGTTCGTGCACAAGTCCAGGGACTTCAACGCGGGCGAGATCCAGTTCCTGCGCGATGGGCTCAAGGACCTTCCCGTGGTCGTGCCCCCGTCCCAGACCAACTTCGTGCTGATCGACACGAAGAAGGACGCCAACTGGCTCTTCGTGGAGCTGCAGAAGAAGGGGATCATCGTGCGGCCCATGGCAGCAGCCGGCATGCCGGGCGCGATCCGCGTGAGCCCAGGGCTACGCGAGGACAACGAGCGGTTCGTCAAGCATCTTCGCGAGCTTCTTGCGAGCTGAGCGTCGAAGCGCGCACCAGCAGCTCCAGCTCAGATACCACAGCCTCGAAGGCATCGAGGATGGGGTGGCTCCAGCCTTGGGAAAGGGCGCCGACGCAGGAGCGCAAGTACCAGCACTGTTGGTGCTTGTCCGCATTGAAGCGCAGCCACATCGGCTCGCCCACGGAGCGGTAGTCGCGCACCAGCGCACGCGTGTTGTGGACCTTGTCCGCAGTGACCACGAGCTTGACCGAAGGGTCGTCGTGGCGAACGCGCTCCAGGTATGCGCGTTTTCGCGGCTCCCACGGCGGTTTCGGCTTGCAGACGCAGTCGCTGCAGCCGACCACGATGTGCGCGACCCGCCAGCCGAACAGCTCGGTCAGCTTTTCGCGGGAGATCCGCTCTGGGCGGTCCTCGAGCGAGTCGTGGAGCAGGGCTGCGATCATCTGGTCCTGATCGCCGCCGTATTCTCCCACCAGGGCGCTCACTGCCATGAGATGGGTCAGGTACGGGATGCCCGTGCCTTTGCGGCGCTGATCGGAATGGATCCGATGAGCGGTGACCAGCGCTTGCTCCATTCGGTCGGGCCAGAACATAGGGATCCACCTATAGCTCGATCGGGCGAGCTGAGGGAGTCCCGTGAAGCGATGGGAGCGTCATTGCCGGGGATGGCATGCCACCCAAGGGACCGTGGCGGCATGCTACCAGCATGCCCCAGGCGGGCATGCCACGGCATGCCTGCACCGTCAGTCCCCGCCCCAATCTCTCTCGCCGGCGCATGCCTGCGGCAGCAAAGGCAACTTGCCAGCCTCCCGGCGGGGCATAGTGGCCGTCTTCGAGCACGAGCGCTATGAATAGTGGGAGATGAACGCAACAGCGCGAAAGATCATCGAGCAGGCCATGCAGCTTCCCAAAGAGGAGCGTCTGGAGCTCGCATCGGAGATCCTTGCTCTGGCCGAACACGAAGGTGTGGATCCCGGCGCAGAGGCGGCTTGGTCGACGGAGATCGAACGACGCGCAGAGCGCGCTCTTTCGGGCGAGTCCAAAGCTGTTGCGTGGTCTGACGTCGAGTCCCGCGTCAGGGCTGTGGTCGACAAAAACTAGCGGCGCGCGGTCCAACGTGCTCTTCTTGTCTTACAAACGTCTTACCCGAGGATGACCGACATGAGAGCGCGTGTTTCGAGCAAGGGCCAGCTGGTGCTGCCTGCCGCGATTCGTCGCGCCCGCAGCCTGAGCGCTGGCTCCGAGGTGGAAATCGAGGAGGTCCCGGGCGGCATTCTCCTTCGGCTCATCCGGGGTACCGCAGAAGTGTCGCTCGACGATCTGCTCGGGTGCACGGGGTACCAGGGTCCGCGCAAGACCCTGAAGGACATGGAGGAAGCGATCCGCAAGGGCGCTCACGGTCGCACATGATTGCGATCGACACGAACGTGCTCGTTCGCTTACTGACCAACGATGACCCTGCGCAGGCGAAGCGGGCGATGAGGCGCATGCGGTCCGACACCGTGTGGATATCCCGGACGGTGCTGCTGGAGACCGAGTGGGTCCTGCGTCACGCCTACGGACTCAGCGCGGCGACCATCGGCAAGGCGTTCTCGATGACCATGGGCGCAGCGAGCGTGGATGTGGAAGATCGGACCATCGTGCTCCGAGCGCTTTCATGGCACGGCGCAGGAATGGACTTCGCGGACGCGCTTCACCTGGCGAGCAGCGAGTCGGCGAGCGCTTTCATCAGTTTTGATCGGTCGCTTGCCCGGACGGCGAAGCGCCTGGGTGCAACGCCTGAGGTTGTCGCTCCCTGAGCCTCGCCTCGCCCGCGTCTCGCGCCACAAATTGGACTAGGGCACCACAAATGCCTGCTTCGGTACCGCTTGCCTCCTCGCCCTGACCTCGTGCGGCGGAGGCGTGGAAACCAACAACGGCGTTGCCGGCAGGGCCGGCTCCGGCCCGGTGGACTGCACCGCTGCGCAGCCCGCATCCATGGTCCAGCTCCCGCAGGGCTACAGCACCGACGCATCGACAGCACCGATGTGACCGGGTGCCTGTACCAAGCTTGGCTCGATACCGGCCCGAGCGTTGCGGGGCAGGATGCATGGTGTTCGTGGAACAAGGACTATGCTCCGACCTGCGACTGGCCCCCTGGCGAAGAGGGAAACTACGCAGTCGATTGCGTCGACTGGTGCGATGCGTACGCCTACTGCAAGGGCGTCGGCAAGAGACTCTGCGGCAAGATCGGCGGCGGTGCCGTCGACCCTGACGACTACAAGGACGCATCGAAGGGACAGTGGTACAACGCGTGTTCCTCTGGGGGGGAACTCGCAATAGCTACAGGACTCGCGCGCCTGATCGACCCCTCGAATGCCCTCGAGGGTTCTCCAAGGGGGTCGCTCCAAACCCTCGCGAATATAGCGCTGCTTCTACGCCGAAGTGCCCGAGTGAGAAGTCGCACGACGAGGGTTCATCGAGGTTGACAATCAGAGAGCGACCGCGGCGCCGTTGACCGGGCTCCGGCATTCCGAGTTCGCGTTCGCATTCCCGTGTTGACTGTTGCTAGTTCCCCAAGAACCCGCGCGCCAGCTCCAGCAGCCTCTCCCGCGTATTGGCCTCTGGCTCCTCGATCACCGCCTCCAGCAACTGCTTGAGCGTATCCCCAATACGCCTCCCAGGCGGCAACCCGAACTCGCGCATCAAGTCATTGCCGTCCAGCGCCAGATCTCGAACCGATAGCGCCATCCCCTGTGCTGCCAGCGCCTCCACCCTCGCCTGCAGTCGACCCAGAATCGCGAGCTGCTCCGCGGCATCCACGCCCTTGCCCAGCGCGTCCGCACGCGCAATCGCCAGCACAGGCTCCACAGCCTCCGCGCCTATGCGCGTGATCCACCGCCGTACCGCTGCGTCTGTCCAGTCGTCGTCGTAGACCACCAGATGCTGGCGCACCAGCAGCACCACCCTGTCGCGCTGCTCGTTCGACAATCGCAAGCGCTGGCAGATCTTGTCCGCCATGCGCCCGCCCACGACCTCGTGGCCGTAGAACGTGTAGTCGTTGGTCTTGTCGCTCATCGCGCGCACGGACGGCTTGCCCACGTCGTGAAGCAACGCAGCCATGCGCAGCACCGGGTCTGCCGGGCACGCGTCCACGACCTGCACCGTGTGCGTCCAGACGTCGTAGGCGTGCCACTTGTTCTGCTCGCACCCCACCATGGCGACGAGCTCAGGAAGCACCACCTCGAGGATGCCAGTCCTGCGCATCGCTTCCAGGCCGCGCGACGGCTTGGGCGCCAGGAACGTCTTGAGCAGCTCGTCGCGGACTCGCTCGTCGCTGACCTTGGCCAGGGTTTGCACGCTCGAAGCCATGGCCGCGAGCGTGCCCGGCTCGATCTCGAACCCGAGCGTTGCGCAGAACCTCGCCGCTCGCATCAGCCGCAGGCCGTCCTCGGAGAACCTGCGCTCCGGCTCCCCCACGGCACGAAGCACCCGCGCTCGCAAATCCCCCTCGCCGTCAAAGGGATCGCTCAGCTCCCCTGACTTCGGATCCAGCGCGATCGCGTTGACCGTGAAGTCGCGTCGCGCAAGGTCCTCCTTGAGATCGTCCACGAACGTCACCGCGTCCGGGTGCCGTCCATCCGAGTACGCCCCCTCGCCCCGCAGCGTGGTGACTTCGTAGCCGGTGCTCCCCCGCATCACAGTGACCGTGCCGTGCTTGATTCCCGTGGGAATCACCCTGCGAAACAGCTTGACCACGTCCTCGGGGCGCGCGTCCGTGGCAACGTCCCAGTCATGGACCGGACGTCCGAGGAGCAGATCGCGCGTGCAGCCCCCGACGATCCACGAGCGCCAGCCCGCTTTCCCAAGCCCCTCGCTGATGGCGTGGATGTCGGGAGGGATTCGCGCGAGCAGCTCAGAGTCGGCTAGTTTCCCCACGGATTGACGATCTCAGAGCCGCCGCCGGTGTGCGGTTTGCCCGTGCCCGTCGGCGCCGTCTTGCCGCCTGGGACCGGCTTGGCACCCTTGGGCTTGAGCTTGATTTCCTTGCGCGTCTCCGAGCCGTCCAACGTCACCGTCTCGTCTTCGTATCCCTTGAACGACACGACGACCTTCACGGTCTGGCCCACCGGAATCGACACGTTGACCGGTGACGGCCCGAGCGGCTTGTCATCGGCAGACACCTCGGCCTTGATCGGATCCACGACCACCATGACGTCCCGCACGAGCGGGGCCGAAGAGCTGGGCGTCGCAGCGCCGGTCGTGACCACCGGTGCGGTGTTGGTCGCCGCCACCGGAGCACTCGACGCAGCCGTGTGCGTCGATGCCGTGCTGTACGAGCCGAACGCGAAGATCCCGATCACGATTGCGACCGCAGCGAGCACGCCCGCGATGCCGGCGTACAAGGGCCAAGGCTTCCGACGCTGCATGCTGCCAGGGGTGGCAGGGACAGGCACCGGCATGGCGGCCTTGAAGAAGTCGGCCGGCACGTTGAATCCACCTGATCGCGACATCATCTCGCCCACCGCGTCAGGCACCAGCCCCTTGACCAGCTTCTCGAAGTCCTGCTTGAGCTCGGTCATCGACTGGTAGCGGTGGTCAGGCTTCTTCGAAAGGCACTTGAGGATGATCGCCTCCAGCCCCGGAGGCACGTCCTGCGGCGGCACCAGGGCGCGGATCGGCACTGGCGCCTGGTACATGTGCTGCGTCAGGATCCCCATGAAGTTGTCGGCGTCGAACGGAACCTTGCCGCACGTCATCTCGTAGAGGATCACGCCCAGCGAATAGATGTCCGTGCGGTGATCGAGCGGCGCCCCAGCGGCCTGCTCCGGAGACATGTAGTGCGGCGTGCCGAACACCGAGCCGTGCCGCGTCAACTTGGCCGTTCCTGACGAGACCTTGGCGATGCCAAAGTCGAGGATCTTGACGAAGTCCTTTTCAGAGCCCCGGTCGACGATGAAGATGTTGTCGGGCTTGAGGTCGCGGTGGACGATCTCCCGCAGGTGGGCTGCCTCGAGGCCGTCTGCGATCTGCGAGGCGATGTGGATCAGGCGCGTGATCGGAACCGGCTCCCGGCCCAGAAGCGACGTCAGCGGAGTGCCGTCAAGGAACTCCATGATGAAGTAGGTCGCGCCATCAGGCAGCGTGCCGAAGTCGCTGATGTCGATGATGTGCGGGTTGCCGATCGCAGAGGCGGCACGCGCCTCGCGCAGGAATCGCTCTGTGATTTCCGAATCGCGCGCCATGTCGGCGCGCAGGATCTTGATGGCCACCGCCTTGTCGATGACCTTGTGCCGCCCCCGGTACACGATCCCCATCCCGCCTTCGCCCAGGACCTGCTCGATCTTGTAGCGACCGTCGATGGTGGAGCCGATGTAGGGGTCTGGCGCGGCCGGCGGCGGTGGAACCGAGGGAACCAGCTCCTCGTCAACCTCGAACTCCTCGGCCGTGACCTGGATCCCTGGGACCGGGTCCTGCGTGATGGCGTTTGGGTCCGAGCGGGTGTTGGTCCGGATCGGCTTGGCAGCGAGACGAGGCGGTGGGCGCAGTGCGGCAATGGGCTCGCCCGTCTGCATGGGCCTGCCAGGTTTGCCCGCCGGCTTGTTCGTAAACTCACTCATGGGCTCGCTCCGGGCGTCCTCCCGGCCGTCTTCTGGTGATATCGCATCCGGAGGGTTGGGACAACTCACCGGGTGTCGATTGGGCCAGCAAAAGGCGGGCCGTTCTCCGAAGAACGCCGATATCGGAGTTTCCATACACCTTGGAACCGTGGGGCCGGTCTTGTGGGTCGGGGGTCCGCAATCTGTGCGTAGGCTCCTGATGCTCATCCCCCCTGTTCAAACCCAGGCATTGGCTGATACACCGTGCCCGCACGCTCCTGCTTTTCGGGACTGTCCTGACGCGCCCTCCAAGTACCCATGGGATACCCGCTCCAGATCGCGTACCGCTACCTAGGCTCTCGCAACCGCGGTGCGTTCATCTCACTCGGTACGGTGCTGGCCATCCTCGGCGTGACGCTCGGGGTGGCTGCGCTGCTGACCGTCATGAGCGTGACCGGCGGATTCCAGGCGCAATTCCGCGAAAAAGTCCTTGGCGTCAACGCCCACGTCCTGGTGCTCAAGTACTCGTCGGACTTCCGCGAGTACCGCGACGTCATGAAGAAGATGCAGGATGTCAAAGGCGTCGTCGGGGTCGCGCCCTTCACCATCAACCCGATGATGGTCACCCGCGGCGACAAGACCGCCACAGGGGTCCTGCTCAAAGGCGTCGACCCTGCACTGCTTCCCACGGTGCTCGACCTGCCCAGGCACATCGTCGCGGGTTCGCTGGAAGGGCTGCGGCTGCCCGACGCCAAGCCGCCCACACGACCGATTGATTCGACCTCGCCCTACCCACTCCAGCCTTTGCCGTTTCCAGGCGATTCTTTGGGGCGCGACGCAGGCGCCTCCCTGCAGCCGGAGCACGATGATGCGGGGCGCAATCTGACGCTGCTTCGCGCGGTCGAGGCTGAGATCAAGGACCTTGAAGCGCGTGCAGATGCCGGGGCAGACGCAGGTGCTGGCGATGCAGGGCAGGGCAAGAAGGCGGCGGTGGCAGTGGACGGGGGCGTGGATGCCGAGGTGCCACTGCCCAAAGGCGCCTTGTCAGGGAGCGTCGAGCCCAAGGGTGGCTACGAGAGCCAGCTGCCGGACAGCAACGACGAGCTGCCCGAAGATGTTGCGCCGGATCCGTGCTCGAGTCCGGACCAGGTGGCGAAGCTGCCAGGCATGGTGATGGGCAGGACGCTGGCGAAGAACCTGGGCGCAGAGATCGGAAGCTGCGTGCAGGTCACCTCGCCGACGATCGGGTTTTCCTACTCGGGAGGTGCGGTTCGCCCTCCGATGGCCAAGCAGTTCCGTGTCACGGCGATTTTCGAGGCAGGGTTCGATCAGTACGACTCGAAGCTGGTGTACTGCGATTTGTACGAGGCCCAGGCGTTCTACGACCAGGGCGACAGCGTGACCGGCGTGGAGATGAAGGTTGCCGACATCGACGAAGCGGCGGCTATTTCGGCTGGGATCCACAAGAAGCTGACGAGCAACCTGTACCACACGATGGACTGGGAGGAGCTCAACCACGGGCTGTTCACGGCGCTGCGCATCCAGAAGATCATGATGAGCTTCGTGCTGGCGTTGATCATCGTGGTAGCGGCCTTCACGGTCATCGCCACGCTCATCATGGTCGTGCTCGAGAAGAAGAAGGAGATCGCGGTGCTCAAGGCGATGGGCGCGACCGACGGAGCCGTGCTCAACATCTTCCTGTACCAGGGGTCGCTCATCGGGGGAGCGGGCACCGCGTTCGGCCTGCTGCTCGGCTGGGGCGTGTGCAAGGGGCTCCTGGTCTACGGCTTCCCGCTCGATCCCAAGGTGTACTTCATCTCACGGCTGCCCGTGGAGACCCGTCTGTCGGACTTCATCATCACCGGCTGCGTTGCGTTGGGCATCTGCCTGCTCGCCACGGTCCTTCCCGCGCTCTACGCCGCTCGTTTGCGGCCTGCGGACGGAGTCAGGGCAGAGTAGGCAGCTGGGGACCGTAGAGTGAAGGGGTACGGACCCGCGACCCAAGTGCGGGTCTATCCGAGACAACTTGCCGAAACTTGCCGATAGTTGGGCCAGGCTGCAAAAGCCCACTAGACTCGAGCAGACCGAACATGCCCTCGAACTGCTGGGACAAGGTCGTCCCCCACTATCTCGATTTCTGGGTTCCTCGGTTGATCCCCTACCATGAGGATCTGGTCCGAAAGAGCGTGCCCAGACCTGGCGAACGAGTGCTGGTCACCGCTGCAGGCCCTGGGGCAGAGCTGCTTCCGATCAGCCGGGCCATGGAAGGGCGAGGTGAGCTGGTCGCCACCGACACCTCCGAGGCAATGATCGAGCACGCCAAGCAGCTCATCGGCCCGGCCGAGATCAAGATGCCGATCGAGCTGCGGGTTGCAGACGCCTCGGACACGCTCGGACGGCGCTGGGACCTGATCATGAACGCGTTCGGGATGTGGCAGCTGGAGGATCGCATCGGCACGCTGAGCGCATGGAGGGATGCGCTGGCCGACGGCGGCAGGGTCGCTCTGCTGGTGTGGGGTCCGCCGGATCCTGATGGCCCGTTCGAGCTGGTCGGCTCGTCGCTCCAGGATCTGGAGCCGGCGCTCGGCGAGCACACGAGGCGTCGGGAGCTGGCTGCACGCGAATCCATGGCAACGATGCTCGAGCAGGCTGGCTTGCAGCTCGTGCGTCACGCTGTGGTTCGCAACGTCATGGAGTTCGGGGCTGCGGAAGGATTCTTCAAGGCCCTCTTCAGCGGATGCAGCTACGTGCAGTTCGCCGAGACGCTCGGCCGCGAGCGCATCGAGGCGCTCGCGCAGGCGTTCTACGCGCGGCTTTCGCCGCCGTCGCCTCGCACGCCGCTGAGCTTTGCGCCGGCAGCGGCCATCGCGATCGCGGAGAGAGCTGGCTGAGGGCTACAGGCTACTGGCTACTGGCTGCATTTCAACCCTACCGATGTGAAGTTCGAGGCCGTACGACACGGCCGGCAGCGGCGCGTCACCGGCGCGCCTCCGTTCAACGCGGCAACAGCCGCGTCTTGTCCAATCGCGGCCACGGGCGTTTCGCATGAAGCCTCAGGTCAGCCCCTGCAGGATCTCGAGCACCATGTTGACCTTGCCGAACGGCACCGCTGTCTGCACGCCGCGGGTTCGCGAGCGAAGCTCGGTGAGCATCTCGCGGGCCACGGCCGTGCCCACGGCGAGCGCTTCCTCGGGCTTCTGGCAGCGGCGCATGCGCTCCATGATCGGCTCGGGCACGCTGGCTCCCGGGACTTCGTTGTTCAGGAACTCGGCGTTGCGAAGCGAGACCAGCGGCCAGATCCCGGCGATGAGCGGCACCTTGATGTGCTCGATGCGCTTCTGGAACCGGTCGAACAGCTTCAGGTCGAAGATCGGCTGCGTGATGATGTACTCGGCGCCGGCCTCCACCTTGTAGTCGAGCCGTCGCAGCTCCTCGTCGAGGTTGATCGCTCCCGGGTTGGCGCCCACGCCGATGTGGAACCCGGTGGGCGGTCCGATCGGGTTGCCGGCCAGGTCCAGGCCGTGGTTCAGACGATTCAGCAGGTTGGTCAGGCCGATGGCGTCGACATCGAACACCGCTGTCGCATCTGGATAGTTTCCGAGCTTCGGCGGGTCGCCGGTCACCGCCAGGATGTTGCGGATTCCCATGGCCCACGCGCCCAGAAGATCGCTCTGCATGCCGATGACATTCCTGTCCCGACACGTATAGTGCAGCAGGACCTCGATGCCGACGTCGCGTTGCACCAGCAGGGCCAGGGCCAGCGCCGACATGCGCGAGCTCGCCCTCGGTCCATCGGGAATGTTGATCGCGTCCACCCCATGGTGGAACAGCGCCCGCGCCTGCGCGACCTCCCGATCCGCGGAGATCCCGCGCGGCGAGACGATCTCGCACATCGTCACGAAGTGGCCGTCCTCCAGGCGACATGCCAGGCGCGACTTGTCCGAGCGGTTGATGACGCGCACCGAAGCGGGCGGTTGTGGAACCGAAGTCTGGGCGAAGATGCGACGGGTCGGTGCCGGCTCGAGCGCCTGCACGGCTCGTCGAACGGCCCGGATGTGCTCGGGCGTGGTGCCGCAGCAGCCGCCGACGATCCTCGCTCCGGTCTGGATGAACCTGCGCGCGAACTCGGAGAGGTACTCGGGCGACGACAGGTACAGCGTGCGTCCGTCGACGATGCGAGGCGCGCCGGCATTGGGCATCAGGGAGATCGGCCGGGCCGTGTGCGGCAGCATCTGCTCCAGAGCGTCGAGCATCACCTTGGGGCCCACTGCGCAGTTGAGCCCGAGCACGTCCGGACCGTAGCCGTCGATCGTCAGCGTGGCCTGCTCGATCGGCGTGCCGACCGCCAGGCTGTTGCTGTTGCCGAGCACGACCTGGGCGATGACCGGCAGGTCGCAGACCTGACGTGCGGCCTTGATGGCCTGCTCGAGCTCGGTCAGGTACAGGAACGTCTCGAGGATGATCACGTCGACGCCGCCCTCGGCGAGCGCTTCGATGCGAGCAGCGAAGTCGGTGCGCGCTTCCTCGAAGGACAGGCGCCCGAGGGGCTCGATGGGCACGCCGAGGGGGCCGACGGCTCCGGCTACGTAGCGATCATCGCCCGCGATCTCACGGGCGATGCGCGCGCCCTGGTAGTGGATGTCGCGCATCTTGGAGCCGAAGCCATGCGGCTCGAGCTTGTAGGTGCTCGCCCCGAAGGTGTTGGTCTCCAGCACCTCGGCGCCTGCTCGCACGTAGTCCTCGTGGATCTGCTTGACCAGATGTGGTGCGGACAGATTCAGCTCGTCGTAGCTGCGGTTCAGGTAGATGCCGTTGGCGTACAGCGTCGTGCCCATACCGCCGTCGAAGACGATGGTCCCCTGGTTGAGCCTCTCTCGAAACGGAACGCGCATGGTGTTCGATCCTGGGCAATCGATGGTTGGTTGACGTTGGAATGGTATTGTGTGGCTGTCATCGCCAGGGGCCGGCCTGCGAAGCAGGGGCCTGGCTGGGACGGACCACGGCCCGCCCCGCCGGGCAGCACCGTAGCACATGTCGTGCAAGCGTCCCGAATCGACCGAAGTTTGCACGCTTGCCCCTGGGAGGCCCCGGACGTTGTATCGTATCCCCATGCCAGCGCGCAGCACCAGTGTCCCCGGCATCGTCTTTGCGGTTCCCCCAGCCACCGATGAGCTGCAGCACGGACCGATGCTGGCAGCGCTTTCCGCCTACCTTACGACACGCATCGGAATCAGCGTGGTGGCCAGCCGCGCGGTGAGCTACGACGATCTGGCGAGCACGGTGAGCTCCGGGTTGGCGCACGCAGCGTGGCTTCCGCCCGCGCTGTTCGTCGAGCTCGATCGCGCCATCGGAATGAAAGCCGTTGCCGCCGCTGAGCGCGGAGCCGGCGTGGGCTACTACTGCGCATTCTTCACCCTCATCGACTCGGATGTCGCCTCCATCACCGAGATCCCGGGCCACAGCGTGGGCTGGGTCGACCCGAGCTCCGCAGCGGGCTACGTCTACCCTCGCCTGCAGCTCGCTGCGCTCGGCATCGATCCGTCCACGGCTTTCCAGGAGGAAGTGTTCTTCCGCTCACACTCCGCGGTCGTGCGCGCGGTCTCCGATCGCGCAGTCGACATCGGCGCCACCTTCGTGCACCTCGATCCCGCCCATCCGCGCAAGGTCATCCGCGCAGGGTGGCGTCCGCCTCCTTCGGGCGTGGACCCGAGCACGATCCAGTGGCTCGAGCCCTTTGGCCCGCTGCCTCCTGACGTGATCGCCGTGCGCTCGGATGTACCCACCGCTGTCGCAGACGCCATTGGAAATGCCTTCATGGCGATCCACGACCAGGTCGAAGAGATACGTCACGCCGCGCGAAGGCACTTCGGCACCGGTCGTTTCGTGGAAGCGAACTCCAGAGCGTACGATCTTCTTCGACGAGCGATGGATGCAGCCGAGGGCAAGGGCGTCGACGCGCTCGCGAGCCTTCGCCCCAGCGAGCCTGTCTGATTCCGATCAGGCCAAGGGCCGCGGTTTTCGAAGGAACGTGCGCTACGCACAAAGCGGGCGGCGCATCCGTAGAGAGCAGTTCGCGCCAGCGCAAAACCGATTGAGCCGGAACACGAATTCGAGAAGCGGCTGACGCGTAGTGTTTTGCGCATCGCCACCAACGCTGCGCGTCAACTTTTGCGCTGCAATTCGGGCATGTGCTCACGCGCGGCACTCGTGTTATGCCGCCCGAACTCCGAGGGAAGTCGAAGAGGAAACCGCCAGCGGCATCTCTCCCGAGCGGCTGATCAAGCAGCCTCAATTCGCGCAATGGACTGAAGTCATGACCCTGGACCGAGAAGAACGCAATCTGCTCATCGACACGCTCCGCTCGTATTGCGAGCAGAAGCTCCCGCTCAAGCGACGTCTCGAGCTGGATGCACGGCACGAGTATCCGGCCGAGGTGATCGACGGGCTGTTCAAGGAAGTGGGCCTGCACCTGCTGTTCCTCCCTCAGGAATGCGGCGGCATGGGCGGCGGTGCCTTTGACATCTATCGCGTCAGCGAGCAGATGGCGCGCGTCGATCTCGGCGTGGCTACCGCCGTGCTCGCTACCTTCCTCGGTACCGATCCCATCGTGGTCGGTGCCACCGAGGAGCAGAAGAAGCACTGGATGACCCGAATCGCCGAGGAGGGCCTCGTCGTTGCCTATGCCGTGACCGAGCCCTCGGTCGGCAGCGATCTCGGCGCCATGAAAGCCACCGCCAGGCGCGTGATGGAAGGCGATCGCGTCGTGGGCTACGTGCTCAACGGCGAGAAGCAATTCATCACCAACGGCGGAGTGGCCGCGATCACCACTGTGCTCGCCATGGCTCCGGACGGCCCCTCGTTCTTCATCGTGGAGAAGGGCACGCCCGGCTTCGTGCCGCAGAAGCCCGAGGAGAAGCACGGCATCTGCGCCTCCAACACCACGGCGATTTCCATCGAGGATGTGCAGGTCGGCGTCGACAAGCTGGTCGGCGGCGTCGAGGGACAAGGCCTGCTGCAGGCCCAGAAGGTCTTCGGCTACACGCGCCTGATGGTCGCCGCATTCGGGCTTGGCGCTGGCGACGCCGCGCTCGAGCGCGCGGTCGAGTACTCCAAGATACGCGTCCAAGGCGGCGGGCTGCTCGGCTCCAAGCAGGCCTACACCCACAAGCTCCTGGTGCCCCATGCGGTGCGTCTCGAGGCCGCCCGCGCCTACATCGACTTCGTCGCCAAGAGAATCGATTCCGGCGACACCGAGGTCGTGACCGAAGGCGCCATTGCCAAGCTCGTCGCCAGCGAAGCCGGCAAGGCAGCGGCAGATGCGGCGATCCAGGCCCACGGCGGCTACGGCTACGTGCGTGAGTACGAGGTCGAGAAGATCGCCCGCGATGTGCGCATCACGTGCATCTACGAGGGCACCAGCGAGATCCTCGAGTGGACCGTGGCGCGCGACCGGTGGCAGCAGCACCTCAAGACGCGCGGTGCGTTCTGGGTCGACGCCGCACGCGCCATGAGCGATCTCGGCGCGCTGCATCCGGACGTCGGAGCAGACCTGGTGGCCGTGTCGCTCAAGGCGCTCGGCACCACCATGGAGCGCGCCCGCGTCGCCAGGCTCACGCGTCACCAGCACGTGCTCTTCCGCCTCGGCGAGATGGTCTCCCGCGCCGAGAGCGCCGCAGCCATGTCGCGCTGGGCTACCATGCCTGAGCACGATCCGCAGCGCGCCCAGCCGGACGTGCTGCGCGCCATGGCCAGGATCTACGCGCGCGAAACGCTCGGATTCGTTGTGGATCAAGCGATGAAGTTGCTGCGCGGCACCGACGCGGTCGATGCTGCGTCCGGCGCCGAGATGGCACGTGCGCTCGGAAGCGACGAGATCTGGAAGGGGTACGGGACCCTGCTCGCCGACATGGACGTCGTTGCGCGAGCGCTCACGGGATTGGAATTCCACGGCTCCTGAGAGCCGATCATCGGGATGCAGGACACGAGGTCGTCATGAGCTTCGAAGCACTGGACACAGCCGATCGCGCCGTCGCGATCGTCGGAATTGGCGCAATACTGCCTGACGCGCTGGACGCACCGAGCTTCTGGAACAACGTGCTCGCTGCCCGATACTCGATCACCGACGTCACACCGGATCGCTGGGACCCCGCGATCTACTACGACCCGGATCCCAAGGCCGTGGGCAAGACCTACTCGAAGATCGCCGGCTGGGTCCGCGGCTTCACCTTTGACAGCCTTCGCTTCCGCATGCCCCCGCGCGTCGCCGCCTCCATGGACGAAGCGCAGATGTGGGGCGTGGCTGCGACCCGCGAGGCGCTGCTCGACGCCGGCCATCCTGATCGCCCCCTGGACCTCAAGCGGACCGCGACCATCCTGGGCAACGCCATGGGTGGAGAGCTGCACTACCTGACCGTGGCTGGCGTCACCGTCCCCTCCACGATGATGAGCGCGCTCGACGACTCCGAGGCGTTCTCCAAGCTCGATGCTGCGAGTCGCGAAGCCATCCGCGGCGAGATGGTCCGCTACGTTCGCGACAAGATGCCTGGCATCACCGAGGACTCGATGCCTGGCGAGCTCGCCAACGTCGTGGCAGGCCGCATCGCCCACGTCTTCGACCTGCACGGCCCCAACTTCGTCGTCGATGCTGCCTGCGCTTCGTCGCTCGCTGCTCTGGACTCCGCTGTCGAAGGGCTCCTGTCCCACCACTTCGACGTTGCGGTCTCCGGCGGCGTCGATCGCAACATGAGCCCCGGCACCTTCGTGAAGTTCTCGAAGATCGGTGCGCTCTCGCCCGATGGCTCGCGCCCCTTTGACAAGGGCGCCAACGGCTTCGTCATGGGCGAAGGCGCGGCGGTGTTCATCCTCAAGAGGCTCGCCGATGCGGAGAAGGCCGGAGATCGGATCTACGCGGTCGTGCGCGGAATCGGCGGCTCGAGCGACGGCAAGGGCAAGGGCATCACAGCGCCGAACCCCGAGGGGCAGAAGCGCGCTGTTCGACGTGCCTGGGAACGCTCGGGAATCCATCCGTCCACCATCGGCCTGATCGAAGCGCACGGCACTTCCACGCCAGTGGGCGATGCGGCCGAAGTCGGCGCTCTCCAGGACGTTTTCCGCGAGTTCTCCTTGCCGCAGCACTCCATCGCGCTCGGCTCGGTCAAGTCGCAGATCGGCCACCTCAAGGCCGCAGCCGGCGCCGCAGGGCTGCTCAAGGCGGTTCTCGCGCTGCATCACAAGATGCTGCCGCCCAGCGCGCACTTCAACGATCCCAATCCGGAGATCCCGTGGAGCTCGGGCCCGTTCTTCGTCAACACCGAAGCTCGCCCCTGGGAGCGCGGAGCATCCGGCATCCGGCGCGCCGGCGTCAGCGCGTTCGGATTCGGCGGCACCAACTTCCACGTGGTCCTCGAAGAGCACGTGCCCGGAATGCTCTCTGCGCGACGCCCCCAGGTGCAGGTGCCGGCAGCGACCGGCTCCGGATCGGGCGGATCTCCTGCCATGGCAGGAGGCGAAGCGCAGAGGCCTGTGCCGAAGCTGCTGCGCGGCATGGTCATGGTGCATGGCAAGGACCTTGCGGAGCTGCGCGCAGGGCTCGTCACGCTCGCGACCGAGGTCGAAGCCGGCAAGATGCCTCCCATGGAGCTGCCCACGGCCGAGAGCATGCGGGCGCCCGAGCGGATCGCGATCGACTACGGCAACGCCAAGGAGCTGCTCACCCGGGTCAAGAAGGCGATCGATGCGTGCGACGATGATCGCCCCGCAGCGTGGAAGCTCGCGCGCGGGCAGGCCGTGTTCCGCGGCAAGGAAGCCCCTGGCAAGGTGGCCTTCCTGTTCCCGGGCCAGGGCTCGCAGTACGTCAACATGCTTCGCGAGCTCAGGGATTCCTCGGAGACGGTCCGCAAGGTCTTCGACGAAGCGGACAACGTGATGAAGGACAAGCTCGACGGCAAGACGCTGACCGAGCTGATCTACGTCAAGGATCTCGATCCGAAGCGTCTCGAAGAAGCCGAGGCCGCGCTGCGCCAGACCAAGGTGACCCAGCCGGCCATGCTCGCGACCGACATCGCCCTGGCAGAGCTGCTCGGCGACTACGGGATCTTCCCGGACATGGTCATCGGCCACAGCCTCGGCGAGTACGCTGCGCTCGTGTCTGCCGGCGTGATGCCGCTGGAAGACGCCCTGATCGCGGTCAGCGCGCGGGCCAAGGAGATGACTTCGGTGTCTCTCGCCGACCCGGGCAAGATGGCCAGCATCATCGGCCCCTACGAGAAGATCGAGCCTGTGCTCAAGGCCGTGAAGGGCTACGTGGTCGCGGCCAACCTCAACTCCCGCATGCAGACCGTGATCGCGGGCTCCTCGGAAGGAATCGACGAGGCCTCGGAGATGCTGCGCGATGCAGGGCTTCGCGTGATCCAGCTGTCGGTCTCCCACGCGTTCCACTCGGACATCGTGGCGCCAGCCAGCGAGCCGCTTCGCAAGGTGCTCACGCGCCTGCGCATCAGCCCGCCTCGCATCCCCGTGGTTGGCAACGTGGATGGCGAGCTGTACCCGAGCGGCCCCAACGCCCAGGAAGCGATCGTGGATCGCCTCGCCAAGCAGATCGCATCGCCGGTCCAGTTCGTCCAGGGCCTGCGCACCCTGTACCGCGATGGCGTGCGCGTGTTCGTCGAAGTGGGCCCCAAGAAGGTGCTCGCGTCGTTCGCCGAGGATGCGTTCGACGACAAGGGCGACATCGTCGCGCTCGCCACCAACAACCCCAAGAAGGGACCAGAAGCCTCGTTCGGCGCTGCGCTCGCGTATCTGTACTCGGTGGGCCGCGGCCGCGCCCGACCTGAGCCGGTCTCTTCCCCGGTCCCCAACGTGTCGTCAGGCTCGCCCGCGCCTTCCGAGCCTTCAAGGGCAAGCGGAGGCTCGTTCGCGCGCCATGCCGTCCCCACACAGCCGGTGCCTGCGGCTGCGCCAGCGCCCGCCCCCGCGCCTGCGTCCAGGCCTGTCGCCGCTCCTGTGCTTCCCCAGGCAGGCGACGCCACGCATCTGCAGCTGGGCAAGCTGTTCGCCGACTTCCTCGACAAGGGAATGCAGATCTACAAGGGAACCGCTGCTGCCAGCGCAAGTGCGCCCGCAGAGCCGTCCCTCGCTCCTTCGGTCTCGCTCAGCGCCCGCCAAGGTTCCGTCGTCGTCACAGGCGCAGGAATCGGCCTGCCCGGTGCGAGCAAGAGCCTGTTCGACGATCGCAACTTCGACCGCATTCTCTCTGGCGAGCAGCTCATCGAGCCGATCCCGGCTGATCAGCGCGATCGCATGGTCGACAAGAACGTGGTGATGCTCGTCA
Source organism: Deltaproteobacteria bacterium (assembly GCA_016218915.1). GTDB lineage: Bacteria > Myxococcota_A > Polyangia > Polyangiales > Polyangiaceae > JACRCQ01. The sequence continues at coordinate 119,639 of JACRCQ010000051.1, read as the reverse complement.
AGCGAAAGGATGGCTCCCCATCGCTCGACCGCATCTCCGACGCGAGCCAGGTCCTCAAGCTCGCCGGCAGGCGAGGCAAGTTCGATCTGGTCGACGAGTTCGGCATTGCCAAGGAGCGCGCCGAAGCGTTCGACGTGACCACGTCCATGGCCATCGCAGCCGGAATCGAAGCGCTGCGGGATGCCGGCATCCCCATGGTGCGCAGGTACAAGAAGACCTCCAAGGGCACGTACCTGCCTGATCGCTGGATGCTCCCCGAGCCCCTCGCCGACGAGACAGGCGTGATCTTCGCGTCGGCCTTCCCTGGCTACAACCGCTTCGCCAACCTCACGCGCGAGTACTTCGACCACAAGCAGGCTGTCTCCCGCCTCACCGAGTTCGAGTCCCTGCGCGCCAAGGTCGCGGAAGGACCGGTCGCTGCCGAGCTGGATCGCCTGATCGCACGCGAGAAGAAGACCATCGAGACGCTCGACTACATGTTCGAGCGCAAGTTCCTCTTCGAGATCCTCTCCATGGGTCACTCGCAGTTCGCCGAGCTGATCGGCGCTCGCGGGCCCAACACCTCGGTCAACTCCGCCTGCGCGTCGACCACGCTCGGCGTTGCCATGGCCGAGGACTGGATTCGTCGCGGCCGGTGCAGCCGCGTGGTGGTGATCGGCGCCGACGATGTGACGAGCGATCAGATGCTCGAGTGGATCGGCGCAGGATTCCTGGCAACCGGCGCTGCCACGACCGAGCAGGACGTCACGCATGCAGCTCTGCCGTTCGACAAGCGCCGCCACGGCATGATCCTGGGCATGGGCGCCTGCGCCCTGGTCGTCGAGTCCGAAGACTCCGTGCGCCAGCGCGGCATGCGCGGCATCGCCGAGATTCTCGAAGCCGAGTTCGTCAACAGCGCCTTCCACGGCACGCGCCTCGACGTGGATCACATCCGCGGCGTCATGCGTCGATTCATGGATCGCGCCGAAGCGCATCACGGCCTCGATCGCAAGGAGATCGCCCCCAAGACCGTGTTCATCTCGCACGAGACCTACACACCGGCGCGCGGCGGAAGCGCGGCAGCCGAAGTCATGGGCCTGCGCGAAGCGTTCGGCGACGCGGCCTCCCAGATCGTGATCGCGAACATCAAGGGATTCACCGGGCATCCGATGGGCGTGGGCCTCGAGGACTCGATGGCCGTCAAGATCCTGGAGCGGCAGATCGTGCCCCCCATCCCGAACTTCAAGGAGATCGATCCTGAGCTCGGCGCGCTCAACCTTTCCAAGGGCGGGCACTACCCTGTGGAATACGCTCTCCGATTCGCAGCCGGCTTCGGCTCGCAGCTCGCCATCGCCCTGATCAAACGCGTGTGCGGTCCTGGTGAGCGCGTGCGCGACCAGGCCCGCTACAACCAGTGGCTCTGCGAGATGTCGGGCAGAGCCAACCCGGTGACCGAAGTCGACCACCGCACCCTGCGCGTCGTCGACAGCGGTGTTCCAGAGAACGCGCCGGTCTATTCAGGATGGCACCTCGGCGATGTGCCGACCCTGCACACGGAATATTCGGGGCAGACGCCTGTGCGCGCGGCCATTGCTCCGGCTGCCGCGATCAAGCCCGCACCTCTGCCGATCTCCCCGCCTCCGACTCCCACCATCCCGCCTCCGGCTCCTTCCTCCGTGGACCCGGTCGCGACCAGGATCCTCGAGGTGTTTGCGAGCAAGACCGGCTACCCGATCGAGATGCTTGCCCTCGACCTGGACATGGAAGCCGACCTGGGCATCGATACGGTCAAGCAGGCCGAGCTGTTCGCCGAGCTCAGGACCGTGTTCAACCTGCCACGTCGCGATGACATGAAGCTTCGCGACTACCCGACTCTGCAGCATGTGATCGGGTACGTGAAGCAGGGGCGCCCTGATCTGGCAGCCGCACCGCAGTCATCGCCTCCGCCTTCGGTCCCCGCGACCTCGTCGGCTCCCCCTCCTGCCCAGCAGGATTCTGTCACCCGTCGGGTGCTCGAGATCGTGGCAGCCAAGACCGGCTACCCGATCGACATGCTCGCGCTCGACTTGGACCTCGAAGCTGATCTCGGAATCGACACGGTCAAGCAGGCCGAGGTCTTCGCAGAGCTTCGCGCCGCGTTCGGGCTGGCTCGTCGCGATGACATGAAGCTGCGCGACTACCCGACGCTCGAGCATGTGATTCGCTTCGTTCGCCAGGGGCGTCCGGACCTCGCAGCCGAGGCGCCCTCTGCCCCGGCAGCAAGCCCCGCTGCTGGTGTCTCGCCAGCTCAACCCCCCGCGACTTCGTCTGCTCCGCCCCCGGCAGAGCAAGACAGCATCACACGCCGTGTGCTCGAGATCGTGGCAGCCAAGACCGGCTACCCGATCGACATGCTCGCGCTCGACCTTGATCTCGAAGCCGACCTCGGGGTCGACACGGTCAAGCAGGCCGAAGTGTTTGCAGAGCTTCGCGCTGCATTCGAGCTGGCTCGCCGCGATGACATGAAGCTTCGCGACTATCCCACGCTCGAGCACGTCATCGGTTTCGTCCGCAAAGGGCGTCCGGACCTGGTCGCGGCTGCGGCTCCCGCACCAGCGCCCGCGGCTCCCGCGCCTGTGCCCGCAGCTCCCGCGCCTGTGCCCGCAGCTCCCGCACCTGCGCCCGCCATTCCTACACCTGCAGCGGCGACAGCGCCTGCTGCGTCTCCGGCTGCGGCTGCTGCGTCTCCTACGACCCACGACCCGCTGACGCTGGAGGTCATCCAGATCGTTGCCGACAAGACCGGCTATCCGCCAGACATGCTCGCGCTCGACCTGGACCTGGAAGCTGACCTTGGCGTGGATACGGTCAAGCAAGCCGAAGTGTTCGCTGTGGTGCGCGAGCGCTTTGACATCCCGCGCGTCACAGACCTGAAGCTCCGCGACTACCCGACGCTCGGGCATGTCGTGGGGTTCGTGAAGGCTCATTCCAAGGCTCAGGTTGCCCAGCCCCAGGCTTCGCCTGCAGCGACCCAAGCCGGCACCGCGGCTGCCCCCATGAAGTCGCGACGCCTCGTGCCAGCGCCGGTCGTACGGGCCCCGCTCGAGGTCTGCAAGGCCACGGGCGTTGCTCTGTCCGGAGCGCGCGCCGTGGTGGTCCCTGACCGCGGCGGAGTCGCCAAGGCCCTCGTGGAAGCCCTGCAATCCAAGGGCGCCAAGGTGCTCGTGGCCGATGCGGACAGCCCGGATGCCCTGGTGAAGTCTGTCGAGACGTGGGCTGCTGAAGCTCCGATCACTGGCGTCTACTTCCTCCGTGGCCTCGACGAAGAGCCCTGGATCGAGACCATGGAACCGGACGCCTTCCGCGCCCACATGGCGCAGGGCGTGCGCTCCCTGTGCTGCCTGGCCCGCTCGCAATACGAATCGCTCGGCAAGAAGGGCGCGTTCGTCGTCACCGCCACCCGCATGGGCGGCACGTTGGGATATGGCTCGCATCCGTCGATCGCTCCGTGCGCAGGCGCGCTCAGCGGCTTCACCAAGGCGCTGTCCCGCGAACGCACCGAGGCCACGATGAAGGTCGTGGACTTTGAGAAGCAGGCGGAGAACAAGCTGATCGCGAGCACCCTGATCGCAGAGACCGAGCGCGACCCTGCCGTGGTCGAGGTCGGCTACGCGGAAGGGCTGCGCTTCGGCATCACGCTGCTCACCAGCCAGCCGCCTACCAACACCGATGGTCTCACGCTGGGCGCTGACTCCGTGTTCGTGGTGACCGGCGCAGGAGGCGCCATCACCTCAGCCATCACCGCCGACCTGGCGCAGCACTCCAAGGGCACGTTCTACCTGCTCGATCTCGCGCCAGCGCCCGATGCCTCCAACCCTGACATCGCGCGATTCCGCACGGACCGCGAAGGGCTCAAGAAGGAAATCACGGAGCGTCTTCGCAAGGGCACCGACCGCGTCACCCCGGCCAAGGTCGAGAAGGAGCTCGCGCGAGTCGAGCGCGATGTCGCCTCGCTCGACGCCATCCAGGCTGTGGAGCGCGCTGGCGGCAAGGTCACCTATCACTCCTGCGACGTGACCAACACCGCTGCCATCGCTCGCGTCATCAAGGAGGTCGTCAGTGCGCACAACAAGGTCGACGTGCTCGTGCACGCCGCAGGCCTCGAGCGCAGCCGCCCGCTCGAAGTGAAGGATGCCAAGGAATTCGACCTGATCTTCGATGTCAAAGCCATCGGCCTGCACAACCTGCTCCACGCCCTGCGCGGCGTGAAGCTCGGCGCTCTGGTCTGCTTCTCGTCGGTTGCCGGCAGGTTCGGCAATGGCGGGCAGGTCGACTACAGCGCTGCCAACGACCTTCTCTGCAAGGTCACCTCAGCGATGCGCACCCGGCGCCCAGACACCCACGCTGTGGTCGTGGACTGGACCGCCTGGGGCGGCATCGGCATGGCCACCCGCGGAAGCATCCCGGAGATCATGCGTCGCGCAGGCATCGACATGCTCGACCCTGCCGAAGGCATCCCTGTGGTGCGACGCGAGCTCCTGGCAGGCACCCGCGGCGAGCTGGTGGTTGCCGGAGCGCTCGGCGCCTTCCTGAAGTCGCTCGACGCTGACGGCGGCGTGGACCGCGCAGCGCGCCTGTCGACCCAGCACGCGGACGACACGCTACCTCTGACCCTGGTGCGCTCAGACCCGTATGAGGGCGCAGTCCTGGAGACCGTGCTCGACCCGGGCGAGCCGTTCCTCAATGACCACCGCATCGACGGCGTCCCGGTGTTGCCGGGCGTGATGGGAGTGGAGATCTTTGCGCGAGCGGCTGTGATGCTCGCGCCAGGGCTGGTGCCGGTTGCAGTTCGCGACGTGAAGTTCGAGGCGCCGCTCAAGTGCTACCGCGACGAGAAGCGCACTGCGACGGTCACCATCAGCATCCTGGACGGTGGCGATGGGCTGCAGGCCAGGTGCGTGCTTTCCTCGGTGCCCACGGTCAAGGGAGCCAAAGTTGCTCCTGAGCCCAAGACGCACTTCTCCGCCACGCTCCAGCTTGCGCTCAAGGCGACCGAAGCGCCGCATTCGGTCGGGCCCGGCGCAGCGCCGTCCGCCGCGACCGTGAACCGCGCAGACCTGTACCGCGCCTACTTCCACGACGAGTCGTTCCGCGTGCTGCAGAAGACCGAGGTCGCAAAAGGGGGCAAGGCGCTGATCGGACAGCTGGCGCAGCCTCTGCCTTCTCTCTTCAAGCTCAAGTCCGAGAAGGCGCTTACCGCTCCGCGTCTTCTGGAGCTGTGCTTCCAGACCGCAGGCGTGTTCGAGATCGGCTCCACTCGCAAGCTGGGGCTGCCGTCCAGCATCGAGGAGATCCGCATTCACCAGGGCGCAGACGACACCGCAGCGCGGTTCGCTGAGGTCGACGTGACCAAGAGCAACGGCGACGGGCTGAAGTTCAACGCGATTGTGCGCGACGAGCGCGGCTCGGTGCTTCTGGAGATGCGCGGCTACCGCACCTCGGCCCTTCCTTCCAACATGCCCGAAGATGTCTGGGCGCCCCTGGGCGCAGGCATCTCCGGGCTCGAGTCGTGATCCGTTGCGCCCTTCTGCGAGGTCAGCCTGACCTCGACCCCGCCTCCTTCCTTTCCCCCTCGGAGGCGGGGTTGATCGGCCCGCGAGCCGTACCCAAGCGCAGAGACGACTTCCATCGCGGACGCTGGATCGCGAAGAAGCTGCTGATGGCCCGCTTCCCAGGCACTGGGATGCTCGACCATGTGATCACGCCCGACGAGAGGGGCGTGCCAATTGCGCACGACGCGCTCCTTCGGCCGCGCCCGGTGTCGCTCTCGATCACGCACACCGCGGGCTTCGCAGGGGCAGCGGTGGTGGATGCGCCAGGGCAGGTGGGAATCGATGCCGAGGTGATGATCGCTGAACCGAGTGCGATTGCGCGCGACTACTTCACCGAGCAGGAGCAGGCGCTGGCGACGGGCGATCCCATGGCCGCGACGATCATCTGGTCGTCCAAGGAAGCGATTGCCAAGGCGCTGGGCGAAGGGCTGCGATTGTCGCTGCAGTCGGTGCGGGTTGTGGCGATCGGCGAGGCAGCGGCGGATGGGTGGCGAGAGGTGAGCGTGGAAGGCGGGCTTGGGGTGTGGGCGTGGGTTGGAGGGTGCGTGGTGGCTGTTGCGGGCGCGGAGCGGCCCGAATGGGAGAGGAAACTAGGAACCGGGGACTAGGAATGGGAATGAGAATGCGAATGGGGGAGGCGCGATCGGGTTGCGGTCTGGGGTTGGGTGGCATGGACATGCCGAAGGTGACCCACGGACGCAACGGGTCGGGCATGCCCGTGCGCGCGGTTGAACCCATGACCATGATCCGGCGGTTGAACCCGCGATCGTGATCCGGCGGATGAACCCGCGATTGTGATCCGGCGGTTGAACCCGCCGTCTGTACGCCACCTGTATTCGCTCGTTCCAAGGCCTGGCGGCCTCGACGGTCCCCGCATCTCATGAGGCCGGAGGCCTTGTGCCTGGACCCTCTGGCTGCCTACAGCCGGCGGGTTCAACCGCCGGCGATGATCATTGGGTCCGTCCCATCGCGCCGCCGTCAACCGCAGCCCGCGATGTTCGACCGGGTGCATCCCGAGCTCATCGTCCCCGCATCTCCTCCAGGACCTTGCTCGCCCGCTCCACGCACGCCGCGTCCTTCTGATGCCTGCAGATCGCCTTGAGCATCTTGACTTCATCGATCGTGGCCTTGCCTGACCACAACCGCTGCTCGATCTCCAGACGCGCCTTGCGTTCGCCCTCGTCCAGCACCGTATCCTGACTTCCGGCGTCCACATATGGATTGGCGCTCGACATGTCAGACAGGATCTGGTTCGCCCGCGCCACGCACTCCGCATCCTTCTGGTGCCTGCAGATGGCCTTGAGCATCCTGACTTCGTCGATGGTAGCCTTGCCTGACCAGACGCGCGGCTCCAGCATCCGTCGTGCCTTGCGCTCGCCCTCATCCTCGATGCTGGACCCGCTCGGCGCAGGAACATCTTCCCAACCCGGTGCAGGCCGCGCGATCGATGTGCTCAGCGGATTGACGCTCCTGTCAGGGTCAGGCGTGACCGCGACCGACTCCAACGGAGGTGCGCCTTGTTGGGCCTTGGGCGCACGATGTAGCTGCATCCAGACCACGACTGCAGTGGCGACCACCGCTGCCGCTGCAAATGCCCAGAATATCCTCGCAGCTCGGGGCGACCGGACCGCGCTTGGCTCATCAAATCGCCGCCACGCTCCCTCGATCTGACCAGCGCTGGGCCTCGCTTGCTCGAACACCGCTGCCAGCCTTCGCAACCGCTCCACCTCCAGGCTGCACTCCTCGCACTGATCCACATGCTCGCTTCCGCTCGTGCGGCGCCCTCGCGCCTTGTCTCGCACAGCAGCCAGGACCCTCGGGTCGTCGCAGGTTGACGTTCTCATCGCTTGGTTTCCTTGGACTGCGCGCAGGCGATGTCCCCGAAGTACGGGTCCCGGGCCAGCAGAGTGCGCAGCTGATCGCGCGCTCCGCTCAGGCGCGACTGCACGGTCTTGGGCGGTACCTTCCTGCCGCCCTCGGACAGGATCGTGGAGATCTCGTCGATCGACAGCTCCTCGAAGTAGTAGAGAACCACCACGGTCCTCTGCAGGAGCGTGAGTCGATCCAGGGCGCGTCCCAGGCTCTGACGCTGCGCCGCGTGCTCGGCCTGCAGCCCTGGGTCAGGCGAATCAGGCTCGTCCTGAAAACCCATCGCGCGCCGAACCAAACGCGCCACGGAGGCGAGCGATCGCTCGTCGTCGCGCAGCGTCCGCCAGCAGATCGTCCAGGTCCAGGTCGAGACCTTGGACTGCCCGTCAAAGTCCGGCAAAGCCCAGAGCGCGCGAGTCGCCGCATCTTGCACCAGACGCTCGAGGTCTGCGCCGCTGCGGCGCGCCAGCGCATGCACCTGCCTGTAGACCACCTCGTAAATCAGACGCTGCACAGCTCTGTCCAGCTCGCGCCCGATCGGGCAATTCGTGGGGTCAGCGGCCAGCTCCGCGTACACGCGTCTGCTCACCGCCTCAGAAGGAGCCTGGAAACGATCGCGCCTGCCCACGACGCGAGCGACCTGCTCCTGCGGCACAGCCGGCGCTTGCTCACCCACGGACAAGCTCATACCGCATATGTCGAACGGCCGCGGCTCCTGGATCGGTGCAATCGACCGAGGAGAGGAAACTAGGAACTGGGGACGAGGAATGGGAATGAGAATGCGAATGGGGGAGGGCGGCATGGGCATGCCGAAGGTGACCAACCGACGGCAGGGTGGCATGGGCATGCCGAAGGTGACCAACCGACGCACCGGGCGGGGGCATGCCCGTGCGGGTTGCGGATGGCGAAATCCCCTGTGGGTCGTGGTCAGCACGTGGGCCGGCAGCGCCAAGGTGCGAGCCGAGCCGTTCGATGCGGTGTCTACCAGCATGCCCCAGGGCATGCCACGGCATGCCTGCACCCATCACACTGGCCCTGCCAGGTACTCTGACAAGACGTGGCGACTACTTCATCTCCACCTTCTGCAGGAGCACGCCGTGGATGATGCCGGACATGAAGCTGTCATTCCCGCAGGCCATGCCAGCGGACGAACCCTCGTACTGCTCGTCGTAAAGCACGATCGCGAAGCCGAGCTCCTGAGCATCCACGCTGTCTGGCACTTGCACGAGCGCGTCGGTCCACGCCGACGCATACGGGAAGCTTCCGATCGCAGAGGTCAGCGCCGTGTACTTTGCGGGCGAGATCGACGTGCTCGCGACAACCCCTTTGCCAGGCGCGGCGATGTCGATCCTGACGATCGCGCTGGCGACATAGGTTTCAGCGGCTGAGCAAAGCAGACGGTAGCGGATTGCGACGGTCTTCAGGCCACCAGCGACGAGCCGTCCGGCAACACCCGAGTTGCCCATCTCGCAGCTCCAGCACTGACCGGCAGCTTCAGGATCCACGAAGACGCACGTGCTCGCCTCGCAGGCTTGCGTCTCTGCACCCTCCAGCAGCCGGCTCTTGCCCCAGATCCCTTGCTCCAGAGGGGCTGCGCTGAAGCCGTGCGATGGCAGCGCAGGGCCGATCGAATCGATGGCTTGGGTCTGCGTCGACTCGACGCTGACATTGCCCGCGGCATCGGTTGCGCCTGCGTGCACGCCCCACGACAAGGTCGCGCCGCTCAAGGCGTTGAAGTCGCCTGCGTATCCGCGTGCGGCCCAGAGCCCTGCCGGCTTGGAGTCGAGCGTCCAGGCAACGGGCGTGGCAGCTCCGCCGACGTCGGCAAAGAGCAGCGCTGCGCCGGACGACTCGGCGACAGGCTCGTCAAAGGCGACAATGAGCTGGGACCAGGGAAGGAGCTTCTTGACGTGGTGTCCTGGGACAGAGGTCACATCGGCGAGCGGGGCATGGGTATCGGGTACGAGCGAGAGCTCGGCGGTCATGGGTCCCACGTCACCGACGGTGTTGCCGTAGGGCCCTTGACACTTGTAGGGCCCCAGCCCGCTGCCAGAGCCTTTCAGGGTGAGGAGCCCATCTGCGCCGCGCTGCAGGCGGAGGGTCTGCCACGCCTCCCATTTCCCTTCACTGCAGTCCGCTTTCGCGATCTGAGCCTCGCCTGTGAGGACCAACGCGTCTGGAGTCACTGCGACCTGCACGGGCCAGGAAGAGCCTGAGCGCGGGGAGAGCACTGCATCGAAGCCTGTGGGCGTGGAGATGAGATCCAGGCGTGCGACAGTGATGCTCGACCAAGCCGGGGACGCGAAGCACGCATTCGGCGGCGTGATGGTCACTTGTTGGAAGGTGACATCGAACGAGCCTGGAGCGGGCAAGGTGAGCGGCTGCGCATCAGGCGAGTCCGGTTGTTGCGAGTCCGGGGCGTCGAACGGTTGGGAGTCCGGAGCCTCGACGGGTTGCGCGTCGGGCGGGTCGAGCGGTTTCGCGTCTGCCGCATCAGGCTGCGGCGTGTCGACGGGCGGGTTGTTGGACGGGCCCGAGGATCCGCTGCAGGCAGCGAGAGCGAGAGCAGAGCAAGCGGCGGCAAGGGTTCGTGTGTAGCTGGCGCAGAGCACCTGGCGCATGGCCGCAGGATAGCAATGTCCGCGCCAGCACGATATGCGGGAAAAACAAGGGATCTGTGGTGCGGAGCTTGCGCCGGAGTGTGCCAGGGTGGGGCGGATCGAGCGCGACCAACGGCAGACGCGGCATCGTCTGGAGGCCGGATCGAGCACGAGCACGAGCACGAGCCCGAGCCCGAATACCCGTAGGCGCGCACGCGATCCGGCGGGTGAACCCGCGATTGTGATCCGGCGGTTGAACCCGCGATTGTGAACCGGCGGATGAACCCGCGATTGTGATCCGGCGGATGAACCCATGACCATGATCCGGCGGATGAACCCGCGTTGGTCGCCGCGTCCGTCCCATCGCGCCGCCGTCAACCGCCGCCCGCGTTGGTCGCCGCGTCCGTCCCATCGCGCCGCCGTCAACCGCCGCCCGCGTTGGTCGCCGCGTCCGTCCCATCGCGCCGCCGTCAACCGCCGCCCGCGTCGGATCCATCGCGCCCCGTTATCCAACACTAGCTTCCCCCTGCACCGCACGCTAACTGGATCCCATGTTGGTGCAAGTCAACGACCCCGAGCACATGAACCTGCTCGGCCTGCTGATTCAGGGCTTCCTGTCCCAGCAGCTCGCCATCCCCAGGCTCGAAAGGAAGGCCCGACGCATGCGCGGCAACTTCGGCGTGCGCGTGGCTGACATGGCCATCACCCTGTCGTTCTCGCCTGAAGGCGTGGTGGTGCACAAAGGCATCGCGCCGCGCGTGCGCGCCATGGTCGAAGGCGCAATGAACGAGATGATTCCCATGGTGACCGGCGGGGGCGGAATGATTCCAGCGGTCATCGCGGTGCTGGAAGGACGAATCACCATCTCGGGCAACCCGTTTGCCCTGCTCGGCTTGATGCCGCTGCTGATGGGCTCCAAGAAACCCGCGCCCAAGGTGCTGACCCCATGATTGAGCTGTTCGACAAGGTACTTGGCAGCGGCAAGGTGGTCTCAGACCCGGCAGCGCTGCAGGCGTACAACGACGACTACTCCGAGGCTGAAGCGGTCACCCCTTCCCTTGCCGTGCTTCCCACGACCGTGGAAGAGGTGCAGGGCGTGGTGCGCGTGGCGGACGAGCATCGCATCCCGCTCACTCCGCGCGTGGCAGGGACCAACGTGGCCGGCCTTTCGATCCCCGCTGCAGGCGGCGTGGTGGTCGACCTTCGCAACATGAACCGCATCGTGTCCATGAATGTCGAGGACATGGTCACGGTCATCGAGCCTGGGGTCACGCAGCAGCAGATGCGCGACTACCTCGACTCCAACAAGATCCCCCTGACCCTGGGCTATTCGCTCGGTCCGAGGCGTTCGTCGATTCTCGCCAACTGCGGCCTCGACGGCCTGACCAACCGCTCGTTGAAGTACGGCTCGATGGGGCAGTGGGTATCTGGGTTCGAGGTGGTGCTGGCCGACGGCTCCGTGGTGCGCACCGGCTCCTGGGCGCTGAGCGACATTCCCTTTGCGCGCAGCCCGTTCCCGGATCTGACCGGTCTGTTCGTGGGGTGGCAGGGCACGACCGGGATCATCACCAAAGCCGCATTCCACCTGATTCCCAAGCACCCGCTCAACGAGCGGTTGTTCGTGCTCGCCTACTCGGTGCACGGCGCATTCGAAGCGATGCGCAGGCTGTGCAGGCTCGAGACGTGCGACGACATCGGCGGGCTTTCGTGGCCCACGGGCAAGATGATGCTCGGCGTGAAGCGTCCGCATCCAGTGCCGGAGCAAGGCGAGCCGAGGTTCTTCCTGTACGTGGACCTCACGGCTGAGGCGTACGAGGAGATGGCCTACAAGAAGGACGCGCTACGCAAGGTGCTCGACGGGCTTCGAGCCGAAGGGGAGAAGTACGAGGAGCCGCTCGACATTCCGACCCTGGTGGCGCTCGACCCGCGCATGGGGAAGTTCGCAGAATTCCCGACCGACCTCGACTTTCTGACCGAGCAGGGGGGGCTGACCTGGGTCGGCACCTACGGGCCCTTGTCGCGATTCGATCAAACTGCGGACAAGGGGATCGAGATCATGGTGCGTCACGGCTTTGCGCCGGCGATCGTGTCGCGTCCGATGAAGGGCGGGCACTTCGGGGTGCTGCGGTTCGTGGCGGTCTTTGATCGCAAGGACGCGGCCGAGATCGAGCGAATCAAGGCGGTGAACCTCGAGCTGTTGTGCATGGTCACCGAGGCTGGGTTCATCATGTACAAGACGCCGTCGTGGGCGCTTCGGGAGATGGCGGCCAAGCTCGACCCTGGGATGGTCGCCTTGATGAACAAGACCCGGGCAATGCTCGACCCGAAGGGGATCTTCAATCCGGGGAAGCTTGCTCAGTAGCCGGAAGGGGCGATCCCCCGCAAGCGGGATCCGTGTACGACGGAGGTGCCTGCGGCTTGCGTGTTCGCTATGCTTGCGCATGAGGTGATCGATGTCTGCCCGTGAAGTTCTTCTTCAGGAGCTAGAAGGTCTGTCAGATCAGGACGCTGAGATTCTGGTTGCGCTCGCTCGTCGGTTGCGCGCCAAGCCGCTATCCCCGCAGCCAACGTCGTCGCCTGAGATGCCCTCTGCTGTGCGCGCCAATACCGCACCCATGGCGGGGACCGCTGTCATCACCGGGGATATTGTCGCTCCAACCGGCGAGACGTGGGAGTCGGACGCATGATTGTGCTGGACACGCATGCGTGGATCTGGTTCGCCGCCGATGACCGGGAGCTGTCTGATTCTGCGATGCAGGCGATTCGGCAAGCAGATCGCGTCGGAGTGTCCGCAATTTCCGTATGGGAGGTCGGGATGCTGTGTGCCAAGGGGCGCATCCAGCTCCAACCCGATGCGAGACGATGGGTGCACCGCGCACTTCGGATTGATCGTGTGGAACTCCTGCCATTGAGCGAAGAGATTGCTCTGCTCGCAACCGAAATGGTGCTGCATGGCGATCCTGCGGACCGGATCATCGTTGCAACAGCAAGTGCGTGTGGTGCGCAGCTCGTGACACGCGACACCCGCATCCGAAGTGCGGGGCTCGTACCCATAGTCTGGTAGCTTGCTAGGCGCTGCCCCGTTATAGTAGGCCATGGCCTCGACCCGGAACCTCGTGTCTGCTGCTTGCTTCGGTTCGTTGTTGGCCCTTGCCTGGAGCGTTGCAGCTCAACAACCTGCGCCGCCGGCAGGAGCGACCGCTGTGCCGCCTCCGCTGCCGCCTCCTACCAGCACCGCAGCGCAGCCCGGCCCAGGCTCCACATCCTCGGTGCAGCCTCTTCCTCCGCCTCCGCCGGCGCCGACCACGCAGCCGGGCTATCCGCCCCCTGCCTACGGGCAGACCCCGCCAGGGTATCCACCTCCTGGCTACGGCCCTGGTCCGCAGGGTTATCCGCCGCCCGGATATGGCCCGCCTGCCTATGGCCAACCTGCGTATGGTCCGCCGCCGCCCTATGCGCAGGGCTATCCCCTGCCTCCTCCCTACACGCCGCCTCCTCCTGAAGAGAAGGGCGTGAAGCTGCACGACGGCTTCTATCTGCGCATGGCTTTGGGTGTGGGAAACCTGAATGCCACGATCTCACCGAAGGGAAGCGGCAGCGATTCGAAGCTGAGCGGCTCAGGGCTTGCGATCGACTTCTCCATCGGTGGCGCAGTCATCCCGGGCTTCGTCATCGGCGGGCGGATCAGCGGTCTCAACGCCTACAATCCCACGCTCGAAGACGGCACGGGTTCATCGACCAAGAACGTGGATCTGACCATGAGCATGTTGCAGATCTTCACGGACATCTATCCGATGCCGAGCAAGGGGCTGCACTTTCTGGGCGGCGCAGGGCCAGCGACTTTGTCCTTCACGCAGCGGGTGGCCTCCAGCAGCGTGTACGCCTCCGAGGTCCAGACTTCGAGCAACGGCTTTGGAATGACCCTTGGCGGAGGTTGGGAAGGCTGGGTTGGCCAGCAATGGAGCATCGGCGGCATGCTGCTGCTCAACTGGGCGTGGATGGACTACGAAAGCCCGCTGCCCGTGGTCTCAGGCTCAACCGTCAACGCGTCGATCGACAACAAGGTGAAGGCGTTCTCCCCGAGCCTGATGTTCACAGCCACGTTCAACTGACGTCCGCCTGCATCGCTCGCCCCAACGCGGATGAACTTCCTCGCCCATGACGTGATCCTGCCTCCGGGAAGCGCTGTGCTGACCCGGGTGGGAGCTTCGCTCCCGGATATCTGGGTGCTGCTGCCGCGGCGCCCGCTTCCGCTGGCGATCGTGCGCGGGCTGCGTCAGCGCGCCGATCCGCTCGGCGTGCAGCTTGCGGACGGCATCGAGAGCCACATGCGTGCGGATGCTGTGTTTCACGGGCACGCAGAGTTCCAGAGGAGGATGGCGGTCGCATCGTCGCACCTGCGCGAGTCCGTTGCCGGGCTGCGCCATACGCAGCTCGCTGCTCACGTCGCGGTCGAGATGGTGCTGGATCGGTGGCTGATCGACCACGACCCAGGCCTGCTCGATCGCTACTACCAGAGCTTTGATCCGGCTTCCCTGGACACCGCATGCCGTCTTGGCTCCCACGACCCGGAATCAGCCACGGTGCTGCGGCAGATCCTGGATCGGTTCGCTTCGAGTGCGTTCCTGCGGGAGTACGTGACGGCCAAGGGGATGGTGGCTCGCTGGATGCGATCGCTGAGTCGCACGCCATTCGCAGAGAATCGCAGTGTGGACGAGAGCCGGTGGGTGGAGCTCGTGGAGCGCTGGCGCTCGGAGTTCGCCGAGGGTTCGGACAAGCTGATCGACGACGTCCGTTCAGGCGTCGAGGCGTGGGACAAGCCAGGGCGAAGCGCTCCTTGAAGCGACCGGTCCGGCCCGCTATCCTCGCCGCAGCGCAACGCTCGCGTCCTTATCCGCGGTCAAGCTGTCTGTGGGGCAAGCCTCACCGCGCGGGAGAAGCATCATGAATCGACACCTGCTGCAACCCTGGCTCGCTGTGGGTCTCGGAAGCCTTCTCGTCGTGGCTGCGGCTTCGTGCGGCCGTTCGGAAATGGGCCTGTTCGACCTTGCGGACCTCGAGGTTGGCGGCTCGGGCGGCAGCGGCGGCACCAAGGATGGCGGCAAGGATGTCGCCACGGATCATCCGTCCGATCAGAAGACCGACAAGGACGCGCCGAGCGACACGAAGCAGGATCCTCCGCTGGACGTGCCGACCGACCATCCATGCACGACCGCGCAGCAGTGTGACGACTTCGAATATTGCACCATGGACGAGTGCATCAGCGGCATGTGCGTCTACTCCAAGCGCGACATGGACCACGACAACCACGTGGCGAAGGAGTGCGGCGGCAACGACTGCAACGATCTGAATCCCCAGGTCAATCCCAGCAAGTCCGAGGTCTGCAACGACGGAGCGGACAACGACTGCAACGGGCAGTCGGATTGCTTCGACCCTGCCTGCACGGGCGATCCGAATTGCGGATGCAAACCTGATCCTGGCGGGGAGAGCTGCACGAACGGCAAGGACGACGACTGCGACACGGTGGTCGACTGCAACGATGCGGACTGCATGGGAACGCCCGCTTGCGGCTGTCTGTCGAACGAGAGCGGGCTGTGCGAGAACGGGTTTGACGATGACTGCGACGGGTACACGGACTGCAAGGATCCGGACTGCTATTCGACGCCAGCGTGCTCGTGCAAGACCAAGCAGGAGATCTGCGACAACAAGCAGGACGACAACTGCGACCTGCTGGTGGACTGCGCGGACCCGCAGTGCGCCAACGATGCGGCTTGCACGTGCATCCCGCCTGGCAAGCCCGAGACCTGCAAGAACTCCAAGGACGACGACTGCGACAAGCTGGTCGACTGCGCAGACCCGGACTGCTGGTTCGATCCGGCCTGCGGCAACTGCGTCCCCGAGGTCTGCGACGACAACAAGGACAACGACTGCAACAACCTGATCGACTGCGCAGACCCGGCGTGCCACCTCGCGCCGAACTGCGCGCCCGTGGCCGAAGTCTGCAACAACAAGCTTGATGACGACAAGGATGGCTACACGGACTGCGAGGATCCGGACTGCAAGAACAACCCCTACTGCGTGGTGCAGCAGTCCAACTGCCTGACAGCCAAGCTCATCCCCGGCAGCGGGACGTACACGGGCGACACCACTGGCCACAAGAACTACACCAAGGGCAGCTGCGGCGGAGATGCAGGCGAGGCGGTGTTCTACTTCGTGCTCAGCCAGCCCGAGCAGGTGCTGCTCGACACGATCGGGACCAGCTTCGACGCGGCCTTGTACGTGCGTCGGGGGTCATGCGAGGACGGGCTGGAGATCGGGTGCGACGACGACTCCGGCGGAGCGTGGGCTGCCCAGCTCCAGTTCCCGATCCTGTACCCGGGGACGTACTTCGTGTTCGTGGACGGCTTCACGGTCGACCCGAACCAGGGGGCCAACGAAGGGCCGTTCCAGCTCAATGTCACGCTCGATCCGAACCCGAAGGAGCTGTGCGACAACGGGCTCGACGATGACGGCAACCACTACGTGGACTGCGCGGATCCTGCGTGCACGAACGTGGGAAAGTGCCTGAACTGCAACGCCGGAAAGCCGCCGACGCCCGAGTTCGGCGTGGGAAAGTGCACGGACGGCGAGGACAACGACTGCGACAACAAGGTCGACTGCTCGGACTCGGACTGCAACGCGAGCGACTACTACAAGGCCGAGTGCTGCAACGGGCAGGACGACAACGGCAACCAGATCATCGACGACTTCGCGTGCCGATGCGCAGGCGACAGCACCTGCGATGGCGGCCAGATCTGCTACACGCACTCGGCCTACAGCTGCGGACCGCCGTGCGACCAGTTCTTCGGCAACATCTGCCCGTTCGTGGCGCCGGGTAGCATCTGCTCGATGACCACGTTCCAGTGCGAGTTCCCCTGAGAAGGCTGCAGGCCCCCTGAGAAGGCTGCAGGCCACAGGCTACAGGCTCCAGGGCAGTTCCCCGGAAAGGGCTCCAACCTCCAGGCTCCAGGGCAGACTGGTCCTCGAGATTCCAACGACTCTGGAACCTCGATCTGGCTGAAGCCTGTAGCCCGAAGCCTGAACCCTCACCCTACGCGAAGCCTGAAGCCTGAAGCCTCACCCTAGCTCACCGGCTTGCAGAACACTCCCTTGAGCACCGCCTTGTCGTTGCCGTCCTTGCACTCGGTGACCTTGTGGTCCGCATTGACCTCCACGGTCACATCTTTGGCTCCAGCCTGGCTCTTGGGGGGATTGTCCCAGTTGCAGCTCACTTCCTCGCACTCCCCGGGCTGCAACGGCTTGGTCGTCTTGGTCTCGCAGATCAGCGTCGTGCCGTCGTAGAACGACACCAGCAGCCCTGCGCCCACTGCATCTGCCCCGCGGTTGCACACCGGCACCTTGAGCGTCGCAATGCCACTGCTGCACGGTCCGAAGTCCGACGCTCCCACAGTCGGGTCTGACGTGAGCTGCCCATTGGGCGTGCCAGGCACGTTCTGTCGGAAGTTGTTCAGCTCCGGCTGCTCCCAGGGTCACGAGAGCAGTGGGACCTGACCTAAGGGTAAGGGACTTCATGTGGGCTCCAGAGGATTCGAGGCGTGGAGGCGACGGTGCTCCCCGGCTCCCATGATAGCGCCAGCCGGCAGACGGGTCGACCGGGGCCCCTGCTCGGAAGCAGCGCAGGTAAAGCTGGGATCTTGTCTTCTTGACGGAACCGAAAGGGTTCGTTAGGGCAGCAGCCATGGCCGCAGGTCTTCGCAAAAAGAGCGCGAGAACCCATGGCGTGCCGTCCGGTAGCAAATCGCGTGGCGGGAGCGCGTTGCGGGGGGCGCGGGGTTCCGTACGAGCAAAGGACGCACGAAGTGGGGGAGCGGCGAAGCCTGCGCGCGAAAGCAAGCCACCTGTCGAAGCCAAGCAGCCCGCGTCCAAGCGCCCCAAGGCCAAGCAACCACCGCGGACCTTCGCTGCGGTGGACGGCGATCTCGCTGTGGGGCTCGGCTCTCAGATCACGCCGCGCCTTGCAGACCTCGTGCAGCTGATGTGCCTGCGTGGGCGCAAGTTCTCGCGCACCCGCCTTGCCCACTTCGTGCTCGAACGCATCGGTGCGTCCGAGGCCACGGAGCGCTCGATCCTCGAGCTGCCTCCGGAGCTGCTCGCGCTGTTTCTGTCGCGCGAAGCGCGCGTGCTCGCCGATGATCGCGCACCGGTCAACGACTTCTTCGAGCTGCACGACGGTCGTCTGCTGGAATACGTGGGAGATCACCTGGAGGCGACCGAAACCGTCGCGCGCCTGCTGCAGGCCCATGACGAAGCGAGGCTCGATCACGTCATCCAGCTGCTCGCATTGCACGGGCGATCGTGGCTTCACATGCTCGCGCTCGAAGTGCGCGATGCACGCCTGGCCGAGCTCGGGCTCTCGGATCTCGACGACGTGGATCGTCTGTACGCGCCCTGGCACACGGTGCTGCTGCTTCGCAAGCTGGCTGCGTCGATGACCGCACAGAACTTCCCGCAAGGGGGCGCGCGCAAGTACATCGATTCCGCGGAGATCCCCGCGTATCTCGCAGCGCTCAAGGAGCCCGAGCGCAGGCTCGCGCTCGACCGGCTCCGTTTCCTGATCGCTTGCCAGGCCGTACGCGACTCCAACAAGCACGTGCGCAAGCTGACCCAGAAGAACTTCGAGCGCTCCACGCGCATCGTGCTCAAGCTGCTGTCGCGCGGCTTGCGTCGTGCCGGAGCGGATCGCACGATGCTGACCGGTCCGCAGATCGCCACGATCTTCCGTCTTGGGCTCCAGGCTTCCCAGCCTGCGCAGCCCTGAGCTACTTGACCACGCGAAGGTAGGGCGGCAGCTCGCGCTTGCGCTTGGGCGGTTCCGACGAAGACCTCGGGAGCGATTCCACCGCCGGGCGCGCGGCCTGCGCTTCGGACTGCGCCTCGACCGCTTTGGGCGCTGCTGCGGCGCCGCGCTTCTTTCGGTTCGACGCCTTGCGGCCCTTGGCCGGTGCGCGTACCGGCTCTTCGGCCGGCGCAGCGGCCACAACGGGCGGCGCGGGCGTTGACGGTGCCTTGGCTTCCCCGCTCGCATCTCCAGGCTGCTTGACGAACTTGACCGCCACTTCCGGCGGCACGTCATCGGGCCAGACCATGCCGCGCGCGTCCTTGGACACCAGCGCGTACACGCTGTGCCACGGCAGCTTGCACCAGAACGGGCTTCGGTTGAACGACAGCGTGCAGCTGATGCCGTCGTCGTCGACCTCCAGATCCGGGATCGGCACCGGCATGTTCAATCCCACCTGCAGGATCAGGTGGGGTTGTTTGCGCAGGTGGATAGGTACGACGACGTGATCCTTGCGCGGATCGAGGTGAATGAAGACGTCCGAGCTCTCGAGGAGCATCAGCGCGACTTCCTTCTTGCTGGGCAGCTCGCGCGGCAATGACATGATCTTGAGGTGACGATACAGCTGACAGCAGCGAATTGCCAGCCGTGTGCTGAGCCGGGATGCAGGTAGCGTCTAGAGGCTCGGCGCCCCAGGGCTTTCAGGTCTCGACCGGAGGTTCCGCAGGGGGGGGCGGCTGGGCTGGGCTCTGGAAATGCTCGTGCAATGCGCGCAGCACGATCTCTTCCACGCGTTCCGCTACCAGTGACACGATCAGATCCACCACGCGCTTTTCGTCGAACCCGCGCCCACCTTCGCGCCCTCGCCCCTCGCTGCACCCTTCCCGCGCACGCCCCTCGCAGCACCCCTCGCGCCCACGCCGCTCGCAGCAGCCACCACGCTGATGATGGCCATGCTCGCCGTGGTGATGATGGTGCCTTTCGCCGTGGTGATGGTGCCCCTCGCCGTGGTGATGGTGCCCTTCGCCGTGGTGATGGTGCCCTTCGCCGTGGTGATGGTGCCCTTCGCCGTGGTGATGATGCTCGGGTTGATGATGATGATGCCCCTGGTCGAAGCAGCATCGCTCGCGATTACGACTTCCGCAGCAGCACGCATGTTCGTGGCAGCACATGGCAACCTCCTGTGATCCAGCCAGCCTATCACGCCATGGCTCGCGCGGTTGTCGTCCCCGTTCCTGTCCGGCCGCATCAGCGCTAGGGGTGACCCCCGGCCCTGCGCATGACTGCCCCTGTCCCTCTCAAGCTCGACTTCCAGGAAGGCACCCTTGCGTTGCGCGGCCTCGAATCGATTCCCGAAGGGATGCCTGCGGACGGAATCCAGGACCCTCGGGATGGCTCGATCCGGTTCGAGGCGCTTGCCTACGCACCCCTGATCGCCTGGCTCGAGCGCGCAGCCATCCCCTACGAGGACTGCGCCCGACGGTACAGCAAGCTGTCGCTGCAGATGCAGGTCTCGCAAGAGCCGTTTCCGCACCAGCGCGAAGCGGTCGACGCCTGGCAGGCTGCACGCAGGCGTGGCGTGGTCGTGCTCCCGACCGGCGCTGGCAAGTCCTACGTTGCGGCGCTCGCGATTCATCGGACGCAACGCAGCACGCTCGTGGTCGTTCCCACGCTCGATCTGGTGAGCCAGTGGTTCGGGGTGCTTTCGTCGACGTTCGGCTGCGAGGTCGGGATCGTGGGCGGCGGCTACCATGAAGTGCGCGACCTGTGCGTGACGACCTACGACTCGGCGTTCCTGCACGCAGAGCGTCTGGGCAACCGTTTCGGGCTCGTGGTCTGGGACGAATGCCATCATCTGCCCGGCGAGTCGTACACATTTGCGGCGCGCGCCTGCATCGCGCCGTTCCGTCTCGGGCTCACCGCCACCCTCGAGCGGCCCGATGGACGTCATGGCTTGCTCGACCGGCTCATCGGACCGGTCGCGTATCGCAAGGAGATCACCGAGCTGTCTGGGCGCTACCTCGCCGACTACGACGTGGTGTCATTGCGCGTGGAGCTCACCGCCGAAGAGAGGCAGGAGTACGATCAGGAGCGGCAGCTGTACGTGGGCTTCGTTCGCAGCCGCGGCATCGACATGGGCGACCGGATGGGCTGGTCGCGGTTCGTGATGGAATCCGCCGGAAGCACGGAAGGGCGTCGTGCGTTTCGGGCGTGGCGACGTCACAAGGAGCTTGCCCTTGCGGCTTCGGCCAAGATGACCCTGCTCGATCGACTGCTGCACCAGCATCGGGAGCAGCGGGTGATCGTGTTCACGCAGGACAACTCCACGGCCTACCAGATCGCCAGGCGCTTCCTGGTGCCCATCATCACGCACCACACGCGTCCCAAGGAGCGCTCCGCGATCCTGGCCGGGCTTCGGGACGGCAGCTACGGCGCAGTGGTGACGTCCAAGGTTCTGAACGAAGGGGTGGACGTGCCTGAGGCCAACGTGGCGGTGGTGCTGTCCGGAAGCGGCTCGGTGCGTGAGCACGTGCAGCGCCTCGGCAGGATTCTTCGGCACGCAGAGGGAAAGCGCGCTGTGCTCTACGAGGTCGTTTCAGCGGCCACCAGCGAGGAGTCGGTCAGCCGCAGGCGAAGGGAGCACGGTGCTTACCGCTGACCTGGTCAAGGTGCGAAGGCGCACCGGGTTGCTGCACCCGGTGTGGCTCAAGGACCGCGCTGCCGAGCAGTGCCTCCCCCTGGCCGAGGCGCTCGTCGAGGCGTTCTCGCAGGCCGTGGGCATGACCATGGCGCAGCTCGATCAAGGCGTTGCGGCGTTGATCGACGACACGACGGATCGGGTGAGAGCTGCGGGGCTGGTCAAGCTGCTCAAGGATCGTTGCGAGGTCGACGAGGCAGACGCAGCGCAGGCCGAAGCCGCGCGCTCGCTGGTGTTCCTGGCCGCTGCGCAGCACAGGCGGCAGCTCGGGCTTCTCGACTCGCTCGATCGCGATGCGGTGATCGCTCGCTGCGCCGAGCAGTCGGGCACCACAGCCGAGCAGCTCGAGGCCACGTTGTTCTCGGACCTGCCTGCAGCGCAGATCATCCGCGTCTTCAAGCCGATCAGCGCGATCGGCCTGATCCAGCGCTACAACCTGGCCCTCGCCCAAGGAGTGCTCCTGCGCGCCACGCGCGTCGAGGTCACCCTGCCTCCGGCGCCCGCCGCGCGGTTCCGCGAGATCTTCAGGATGATCAAGTTCTGCCGGCTCATGCACCAGGTCACGGGCAGCGCCGAGCAAGGGTACTCGCTGACGCTCGACGGGCCGATGAGCCTGTTCGAGTCGACGCACCGCTACGGCGTGCAGCTGGCCATGCTGCTGCCCACGATCGTTGCAGGGGAAGGGTGGTCGCTGCGCGCCGCAGTGGTGTGGGGCAGGGAACGGCAGCGTCTCAGGTTCGAGCTTTCGTCGCGCGATGGGCTTGTCTCCACGCGCGATGCCGCGGGAGAGCTCGAGGAAGTCGTGTCGCTGCAGCGCACCTTCAGCCGCCTCGAATCGGATTGGACCGCGCGTCAGGAAGCCACGGTGTTCGACATCCAGGGCAAGGGCGTGTTCGTTCCGGACCTTGTTTTCGAGCACAAGACCACGGGTGCGCGGGTCTATCTCGAGGTGTTCGGCTACTGGAGCCGCGAAGCGGTGTTCAAGCGTCTCGAGCTTCTCGACCTGGACTTCCCGGGCAAGGTGATCCTCGCGGTGAGCAGGAAATTGCGGGTGAGCGAGCAGGCAGCGGACGACACGTTTCCGGGCAGGATTCTGGTGTACTCGCAGTCGATCAGCGCGCACGGGGTCAAGCAGGCGCTGGGGGAGATGTAGGCGCGGCGGCGGCCAATCGTTCGTGTGCGTGGTTTTTCCGCTCGGTCCGTTGAACAAACCCGGTTGCGTGACGAGCGAGGATGCTAGGTTGTATGAAATCCAATAGTTAGGTGCGACAACAGATTTGTTGCCAACAGTTCTGTTGCCAACTAATCTGTTGGTATGTCCATCGTGCACGACCCGACGTCATGGGAAACGTGGTTCCACCAGCGGGTCACGCCGCTTGTCGACCCCGCCTACCTTGAGTTGAGCCACGCGGTCTCCACACGGCTGGAGGCGCTGCGCATCGGAGCCGAGCTCGACGAGGGCCTCCAGAGGGATCGGTGGGACATCTTTGCTCCCTTCCCGATCAAGTCGGCAGAGCGGGTTCGTACGAAGCTCCTCGCCGATGGAGAATGCGACGAGGCTCTGCTTGTTGATCGGGTGCTCGGACTCGGGGACCTGGCTCGCTTCAGGATTGTGGCAACGCTCAAGCGGGATGTGAAGATCTGTCGGCGCGCGCTCGTTTCGCTCGACCACAAGACCTTCTTGGATCGCTACCGGATCCTCTCCTTGAAAGATTTCGTTCGCGACGAGAAGCTCCGCAAACCGCTCGTAGGGCACCGAGCCGTGCAGCTGGTCGTTGAAGTACCGAGCGACGCGCACGCTGTCCGCGTCGAGGTTCAGATCATGACCCAGCTGCAACACGCGTGGGATCGGAGAAACCACGCAATGTACGAGTGGCTGCGTGAAAACTGCGAGCGAGCGGTGGAGGAGGTCGACGACCTTCGCATCGACGACCACGCGGTCGCAGAGTCGCTGCACGCGATCGACGCGCTCGCAGACCACAACTACGCCACGTTCCTCAGGCTTCGGAGCTGCCCATGACGTTGCCGCGCTTCTACCAAATCGAGGTGCTCGACGGAGCGGGAGAGACTCGCAGGCTCGCGGTTGATCTCGTGGATCGCCGATTGCCCCTCGATCCCGCACAGCTCGTTCGCAGCATGGCTGCGACGTTGCCGGCCCTCGATGCAAATCGGCGCGCGAGGACGGCGTACGTCGACATTCCGGCAGCTGGCTCCGCGGTGGAGCCGCTTTCGGCGTACGCCTGGGGTGACGGGACCCCAAACACCGGGCGTTTCCGGCGGCACCTCGAAGCTCTGCACGTGCGGGGAGCACTCCATCGCTACATCGTGCGCACGGGCAGCTGGGCCGAAGGCGCGGATCTTGTGGGCCGTGAAAGCGTGCTCGCAGAGCTCGGCGCCAAGCTCCGGGCTGCGGGGCACGTTCATCTGATGGCGCCGCGGCGGTACGGCAAGACCAGCATTCTGCGTGCACTTCAAGACCGCTTCACCCAGGACGGGCGCGCTGTCATTCGGATCGACGTCGAAAGCGTGGATACCGTTGCGGGTCTCGTTGTCCGTCTCGTAGACGAGGCGTTCCAGGTCACCGACGCGCTGCGGGGAATCGACGGGCTCCACGCGTGGCCCACGCCGGAAGCGGGCGCGCTGGCGCTATCCGAGGCGTGTCGGACGCTCCACGAGCGAATCCGCACCGGCCCGCTCCCCGTCCTCACCCAGGCGTGCGCGGCACTCGCGCGCGCAAACGCCATCGTGCTCGCGGATGAGTTCACGCGCTTCGTGCTCGAGACCATGCCGGGCGAACAACGAACCACGTTCGTGCGCGCACTCGAAGCCATCGCAGCGACGCCGGGGCTCGGCATTCTGGTGTGCGGCAGCCAGGGATTGCGCGGGTTCATCGAATGGCACGATCTGCAGCCCCTTCGTGAGCTCGGGAGCGTCGCGGTCGGTCCCCTCGAACCAGATATCGCCGAAACCCTCGTGGAGGAGCTGTTCTATGGAGAGGGGTACTCCCCAGCGCACGACGCGATCGCTGCGGTGCTCGATGCGGTTGGCGCGCCGATCCCGTACTTCCTTCATGGCCTGGTCCACCACGCGATTCAGGACCACCGGAACGGCAAGCGGCGTTCCGGAGCGTCGATCGATCGAGCAACCGTCGACCGCGCCTACGAGCGCCGGCTGCTCGACCAAGAAGGCAACGAGTTCTTTCGCGCGTTCCGGCTCAAAGAGCGGGGCTATCCGGATGCCATCCGCAAACCCGCCGCAACAGCCCTGCGCCTGCTAGCGCAATCCGCGGAGGAGCTTCCGCTCGACACGTTGCGCGCGGGCTGCGGCTTGCCACCCGAGAGCTTCGAGCTGCTGCTGGCGGCGTTGGTCGAGGACTACGACGTTGTGCAGGACGAACAGGGCGCGCGATTCCGCAGCAAGGTGATGCGCGAGCGATGGGCGCGGCGGGAGGCCTGGCTCCGCGGAGGCGGCGAATGAGCTGGATGCACTACAACCCGCACCGGGCGGATCCGGGGCTGCTCGACCGCATCACGTCGGGCGAATCGCGGCTCCAGTTGCGCGACACGCTCCTGGAAGTCATCCGCAACGAATCGGATCGCAAGAGCCACCAGCACCAACTCCTCATCGGCGCGCGCGGCGCGGGCAAGACCCACCTGCTGCGCGTCGTTGCGCACAGAGTGATCACGGATTCCGAGCTCGAACGCTCCTGGCGCCCAGTCGTGCTCGCAGAGGAGCAGGGCATTCGGGGCCCAAGCGAGCTGTTCGGTGCGCTGGTCAGCCGGATCGCAACCGACCTCGAGAAGACCGACCTGGCGGCGGCTCGCGCCGCTAGCGTCGCCGCCAAGCAGATGGTCGGCAAGTCGCGCGGCGAGGTGGCCATGCGGCTCGGCTTCGAAGGGCTGAGAAGCATTGCCTCTGCTCTGGATCGCAAGATCCTCGCGGTCGTGGAGAACCTCGACGCGCTCTTCTTTCGCGGTGTGGGAGGAGGGAAGAAGGAGGCCGATGCGGAGCTCTGGGGCCTTCGGAAGTATCTGCAGGACGCGGATTTCTTGCTGCTCTTCGCGGCGGCGCCAACCTACTTCGGTGCTGCGAGCGATCACGGGGCTGCGTTTCACGGAGCCTTTCGGGAGCACATGCTTGATTCGCTTCCACTCGACGAGGTCATCCACATTGCACGTCAGCACCTCGAACTCGTAGCGCACGAGGGGAAAGGCGCTCGAAGCCAACGAGCACGCGACCTTCTCGATCGGTTCGAGACGAACCGGGGGCGGCTCGCCGGGATGCTTCGGATTACCGGAGGACTCCCGCGCTTCGCGCACCTCATTGTGGAGCTGCTGATTGATGCCGAGGACGCTGACGCCGAGACCCAGCTCGAGCGGCTCCTTGATGAGCAGACCCCGTACTTCCAGGGGCGTCTGGATCCGAGATTGATCCCGCCAGGGGAGCTGGAAGCGCTCGCGACGCTCGCACGCGCGTCAGGCCCACTTCGGCCATCAGAGCTGGCGCGCCGCGCGGGTATCCAGACCGGTGAGGCGTCTGTCCTGCTCGAACGTTTGCGAGAGCGCGGCCTGGCTCGGCGCAGTGGCTCGCTTGGTGCGGCAACGGGTTGGGACGTTGCCGAGCCCCTTTATCGGGTGTGGATGGCGTTCCGGGAGGGGGGGGAGCAGCGCAGTGTGATGGTCGCGCTCACGGAGATGGTTGCCGCGCTCTACTCCGCCGACGAGCTGACCGCCCGGGCCGAGGCAGCGTCGTGCGACGGACACGCGGACAACGTATGGGCGTTCGCGCTCACGCGTGGCCCCTCGCTGGACAACGAGCCGTCAACGCCGGGACGCGAGGAAGCGCGCTTTCAGGCGGCGCGAGCCGCGCTTTCGGAGGCAGAGGCGAAGGGAGCGGTGCCAGCTGAAGTTTTGATCGATTTTGTGGAGAAGGCCTGGAGGACTGGGCGCATAGATGCCGGAAGGCAGCGCCTTGAGCAGATGCTCAAGGCGGCAGGAAGTGACCCGCAACATCAAGCCCTCGCTCTTCTCACCTCGGCCATGTATCCGGGCTCTGATGCGGCGGCGCGCGCGGCTGACGCTGCCACGCTCTCCGAGCAACAAGGGCTCACCCGTTTGGCGATATGGGCCAAAGGACGACACGGCGAGCTGCTGGAGGTTGCCGGACATCGCGAGGAGGCAGCTGCTGTTCTGGTTTCTACCTACGAAGCCGCGGTGGCCCAGAAGGAGGATACTCTGCTCTCATGGCTGGCGCTCCTGACGAGCCTCGCAGTCGCCACGCCAACCGCAAGACTGGAATGGCTTCGTCGTGCGAGGGAACACGCAACGCCTGGGACTATCGACGAGGCAAACACGTTCCTGGAGGCGGCGCGAATGGCACGGACAAGGGAAGAGATGCTGGATTGGCTCGCGCGCGCGGCGGCAATCTATCGATTGCTCGGCACGCACGAGATTCTCGGTGCCTGCTTGATCTCGGAATGCCAGCTGAGGTGCGAGGGCGGCGAGCTAGATCTTGCCATCAAAAGTCTCGCAGATGCAGTCGACCTGTTTCTCGAGCACGACGCCGTATTCGCGCTCGATGTTTGGGGGCCGCTGCACGACTTCGCGGTCTGGGGTCCGCGTCCGGTCGCTCTGGTCGCGTTGCACGAGCTGGCCGCCTGCACGAATCAAGACGCGATCAGAGCAACCGCAGAAGCGTGGATGATCACGAGCGCGGTTCGGCTCCTGGCCGAGAGCGCGCGCCCGCACGAGGAGATTCTCGAGCTTCTCCAAACAGCGCGCGACGATCTCACCCGCGAGCGCCGAGCACTCCTCGAGCCGTTCGTTCTCGCAGCGCGCATGGAGGCTGAGGACCCCGACGCCGTCCTCTTCGAGCAGGCAGAGCAGATGCGTGCCGTAGTTGCCGATGTGCGCCGCCGGGTTTCAGAGGTGCGCAAGCTACCACCGCGCGCCAGGCCCAAGTGGGCCGTTTCCGCTGGCCCGCCGACACGCTCGCGGCCCAAGCGCTCTCGCCCCGAATAGTGTCCTCAAGCGCCACATCCCCATTCCGAGCGCGATCACTCCCCACCACCACCCGCTCACCTCACCCGGCCCGCCCCGCATCCGGCACGCGCACCCGCTGTCGTCTGCGCGGCCTGCAAACACCGGCGGCGCTGCATCTCCACCCGATGCGGCCCCATCCTTGGCCGAGCCGCCATCAGGCGCGCTCTGGTCAGCCTCGTTCGTCGCGTCCTCCACCGCACCATCGACTGGATTCTGTGCATCCTCCCCAGGTCCGGTCTCCAGCGACGTCGCATCCTTGCCCGCATCCGGCTTCACTGGGGTCATGCACCCGGCAGAAACCGCGATCATCGCTTCCACGGCTTCCTTCGGGGCTCCGATCCCATCGCGGATCCCAAAGTACAAGTCCGCACCAGGCGCATCGCGGAACGAGAACCAGAACACTTGATCCACGTCTGCTCTCGCAGCCAGCGTCACGTACGTCGTCTCCAAGTTCACAGCCTGCACATGCTCGGAAACCGCTGCAGTCGTCCAGCCGATCTCGGTGAGCGAGAACGGCGCGGGATCGTTGTTCTGCGTGGCGAGCTGCCGCATGTCGTCGGCATACACCGCCAGCTTGGTGCCATCTGTGAGTGCGCCCTGCTCGACGTAGATGTGGTAGCCGAGGTAATCCCAGGCATAACGACGCTGCTTGTTGGCCTGCATCCAGTCCCACACGCCCTGGGCATAGACCTCGGACATGTAGTCGGTCGCGGTGGTGAGCGATCCGCCGATGTCGTGTGCAAACAGCCCGCCGGACACGAGCGAGATCTGGTGGGCCTTGAGCACGGCCTCGTTGCGTACGTAGACCTCGGCCATCAGCTTGGCGAACACGCGCGGCAGCAGATAGGAGCACCCGGCGTTCTGCGGATCAGTCGCCCAATTCGGATTGGACCAGCAGCTCGGCTCGTTCCAGATCTCCCAGCGCTTGATCCGATCCGCGAAGTGCTCGATCACGGCCTGCGAGCCTGTGGCAAAGGACACGACGTAGTCGTTGCTGCCGTCCTGATCAGGGTCATCGTTCCATTGCGCCTGACCGCCGACCGCGGCTCCGTAGTTCATCATGCCGAGCGGCTCCAGGCCGGCCGCTATCACCGCGTCCACCACGGCGTCGTACTTTCCCAGCGCTGCGCCATCCCATTGCGAGGCCCCGTCGAGCAGGAAGTCGATGCGAACCGCATACGCACCCGACGCAGCCATTTGCTGGGCAAAGAAGGTATCCACGACGATTGTGCCGTTCCAGACAGGTGCCCCTGCATTGATCCCGTAGTAGCGGCAGGGCACGCCTGGGGTAGCTGCAGCCGACGAAGCAAGCGTGGCGACGGCCAGGGCGAGGAGCGGCACGACAGAGCGCATCAGCAGCATCGTAGAGGTTGCCGGGACATTTCGCGAGATGAGGGGGTGGCTGCCGGGCTGAGCATAGGATCAGTCCGGGGCCGGAACGGCGCGGGCAGCGCAGAGCGAGGCGATTTGGAGGGCGGATCGGGATCCAAACCTGCGCCTTGGTGGGATAGACTCGCCAACCGGCGAAAATGGCAAACAAACCTCGATCTGGCGGGACGCGTGACGACGACGAAGTGACCGTGGTGGGCGGAGGGCAGGACGCCTTCTCCATCGCGCAGCGAGCAGCGGGCGAGACCCCTGAACAGGAGGCTGCCTGGGACACGCTCGAAGAGCTCGTGCGCACCACCGGGCGCGCAGAGGAGGTCGCAGCCCTGTACCGCGAGGTATTGCAGCGCGATCTGCCTGAAGAGCTGTGTGTTCGGCTTGCGGAGCGAGCAGTGCACTTCCACGACGAGTGGTTGGACGACGTGGAAGCGGTGATCGAGATCCTGTCGCGGGCACTCGAGGTGGATCCGACGGTGTCGTGGGCATTCGATCGAGTGTCGCTGCACCTCACGGTGCTGGCGCGGTGGGATTCGCTGCTCGAATTCTACGATCGAGCGATTGCGGCGACCACGACGCAGGCGCGCAAGGTGGCGCTCCTGGAAGAGGCGTCGCATCTTGCCAAAGACTGCGCGGGCCAGACGGATCGGGCGCTGCACTACCTGGAAGAGCTCTTCGCCTCCGATCCTTCGGACAGCCATGTGGCCTCGTCGCTCGAGCGTCTGCTCAAGCAGCAGAAGCGCTACCGCGAGCTCATCAAGTTCTGGACTGCGCGTCTCGAAGTGGTCCAGCCCGCCGAAGCGCTGGCCATTCGCGAGCACATCGCCACCTGCTGGCTGCAGGACCTGAACGACCCCAACGGCGCGCTCACGAGCATCGAGTCGTTGCTGAGCGACCCGGCATCCGCGGATTCCGCGTGCCTTCTGCTGGAGAAGATCCTCGCTTCTCCTGCCTCCGAAGTCGCGGTGCGTCGCAGCGCACTTCAGCTGCTGCGTCAGTACTACGATCAGACCCAGCGCTGGATGGACGTGGTGCGGGCGCTGCGCAGCGCGCTGGACTTCGTGGATCGCGACGAGCGGGTCGAGATTCACCAGGAGATCACGCGTCGGCTGGTGGAGCACGAGCGCGACGACGACGCGCTGGATCATCTGGCGGCGCTGGTGGTGCTCGATCCGGTCACCTGGGACGACGCGATGGTCGACAAGGTGATCAGCGGCAAGTTCAAGGGAAAGATCGCTGGCTGCAGCCCCAAGCTGGGGTTGGACAAGGGGCGCGAGGTCGTGCACAGGGCCGCCGAGCTCGCCGCGGGCGAGCTCGAGGATTCGGAGCGCGCAGAGCACCTGTACCAGCGTCTGCTCGATCGGGCGCCCAACGACATCGACGCGCTCGAGTGCCTTGCGGCGCTCTACGAGAAGCGCGGCGCCACCCGTGAGCTGCTCGAGCTGCGTCGCCACGAGCTGACCCTCGCCGAGGATCCGGCCAGACGCATCGAGCTTCGTCTGCAGCTCGCGCGCCTCCTGGGCGCTGCGGGCGAGATCGCCGAGCGCATCGGCGCCCTGCGCCAGAACCTGATCGATCAGGCCGATCACGAGCCATCGATCAAGGCCCTGGTCGAGGTGCTCGAAGGCGCCAACCGGTTCGGAGACCTGGCAGAGATGCTCTGCGAGCAGGCCGAGCGCATCGAAGCGCTCGGCTCCACCAAGCTCGCAGCCGACATGTGGCGACGCGCCGCGCTGGTGTTCGAGGAGCGTCTGCACGACCTGCAGCGTTCCGTGTACTGCCTCGAGCGCGTGGTCGATCTCGGCTCCTCGCCGGAGGCGCTCGACGGGCTCGCTCGGATCCATGGCATGCTCGGCGATCACGGCTCTGCCGTGCGGTGGCTCGAGCAGCGCCTGGAGGTGACGGACAAGGGGCGACGCACCGACACGATCGTGCGTCTGGTGCGCGCACAGATCGGGTCAGGCCATCCGGACCAGGCGCTCGCAAGGGTGCAGCAAGGATTGCTCGAGGATCCGACCTCGCTCGACATGCGCAAGCTCGAGGCCGAGCTTCACCGCGCTGCCGGACGCTGGGAGGATCTCGCGCGCGTGCTGCAGGAAGGTGCGCAGTGGGCCGACGAAGCCACGAGGCTGTCGTTCCTGCGCGAGGCTGCGGAGGTCTACAAGTCGCGGCTCCATGCGCCGGAGCGTGCGGTCCCGGTGCTGGAGGCGGCCACCAAGATCGCCCCTTCGGATCGCGCGATCCGTACGGCGCTTGCCGATGCCCTGCGCGTCGCAGGGCGCGTGGCAGAGGCGCGGACCATGGCCGAAGGCCTCATCGAGGAGTTCGGACGTCGAAGGCCCCCGGAGCGCGCTGCGCTCCACCTGCTGCTCGCTGAGGTCCTGAATGCGGGCGGTGATCGCGCAGAAGCGATCCGGCAGCTCGAGAGCGCTGCCAGCATGGACATGAGCAATCCCGGCGTGCAGCGGCTGCTGGGCGATCTGTATCGCCTGACAGGGCAGCTCGACCGCGCCGAGCGCGCCTACCAAGCGCTCCTGCTGCTGCTGCGCCGCCAGCGTTCCCAGCCCAAGGCCGAGGTCACCGTCGGCGTGGCCGAGACGCTCCTGAACTTGCACCGCGTGTCTGCGCAGCTCGGATTCGCCGACCGCGCAGCCGAGAACCTGGAGTCCGCATTCGATGTCGCTTCGCGCGACGAGACCGAGGCACGGCTGTTCGAGCGTGCTCTGCGCGAGGCCGGGGAGACGGACCAGCTGCTGCGTGCCCTGGACATCCGCCTGCAAACCACCTCCGACCTGCGCGCGCGATGCGAGATCCTCGTGGAGATGGCCACGGCGTTCGTGCGTCTGGGCAAGTTCCCCGAGGCGCTCGATGCCTGGCTGCGTGCGATCTCCGAGCTGCCCGGCTCTGCGGATCTGCACGAGGCCGCGCGATCGCTGTCGATTCGCGCCAAGCTGGTGCGTCGCTACGCCGATCATCTCGACAAGCTCGCGCAGGATGCGCTGCAGCAGGGCGAAGCCACGCTCGCCTGCGACCTGCTGATCCGGCTCGGCACCGTGCAGGAGCAGGATCTGCACGACCTGGACAAGGCGGCGCAATCCTACAGCCGCGCCGAGGACACCGGCGAGCATCTGGTCGAGGTCTGGCGCGCGCTGGCGCGCGTGTCCGCTGCTCGCGGCGATCAGCCGGCGCAGCTCGATGCGCTTCGCAGGCTCGCGGAAGCGGGGCGCGACGCGCTGCCGCCCGAGGACCGGCTGGAGGTGCTCTACAGCCTGGCCGATCTGGAGCTCGGCACCAGCAGCATCGAAGCTGGCCTGGTCACCCTCACCGAAGCGCTCGAGCTGGGCGCGCAGCACGAGCGCGCCGCCGGCTCGCTGCGCAAGGCGCTGGAGTTCGAGCCCGGAAACGATGCGGTCCTCACCCTGTACGAGCGTGTGGCTCGAGCCTCCGAGAAGGAGGAGCTGCTGCTCGATGCCCTGTGCCGTATCAGCGTCACGCCCCGCGCAGCCCAGGACATGCTGCAGGATGCAGCCACGCTTGCGCGTCGGCTGCACGCCTCCGAGCAGCACGTCGCCCTTCTGCATCGCGCAGTCGAGATCGCCCAGGATGCAGGCGATCCGCGCCCCTCTCTGTGGGCCATCCGCCAGCTCGCCGAGTACAACCGGCAGTCCGGCGACCCCGCCACTGCCATCGAGTGGATGGTTCGCGCTGCCGACGTCGCCGAGCCCGCAGAAGCCCGCGAGCTTCGATTCCGCGTCGCCGAGCTCGCTGCAGGTCCGGCCCTGAACCTCGAGCTCGCCGCGCAGACCTACGAGCGCCTGCTCGAAACCGACGTCACCGATACCTCGATCTGGAATCCACTGCTCGACGTCGTCCGCCGTCTCGGCGACCGCGACCGGTTGGCCCGCCTGCTCAACGACGCCGCGGACGCAGTCTTTGATCCGCGCGATCGAAGCGCCCTTCGGCTCGAGCGCGCGCGCATCCTGCTCGCATCCGAGGCCGACGGGCAGGAAGCGCTGGCCGTGCTCCGCAAGATTCTCGAAGAGGAGCCGGACCACGTGGAGGCAGCTCAGCTTCTGTGCGATCTGCTCCAGAAGAGCGGAGACCGCGAGGAGCTCGCCCAGATCCTCGGCCGTCAGCTGGAGGCTGCGCGAGAGCGCAAGGACACCGAAACCGGCGTCAACCTCGCCCTTCGGCTCGGCGGCCTGCTCGCCCCGTCGCATCGGCAGGAGGCGGTGGACACCTACCGCGCCGTGCTGGAATGGGTCCCCGACAACGTCGTGCTCCTGCGCGCCCTGCTCGCCTTGCTGCGCGGTGTCGAGGATGCGGCGGACCGCGCCGACGTCCTCGAGCGCCTGCTGCGTCACGAGAGCGGCGCCGATGCCATCGCGCTCGCGATCGAGCTGGCTCACATGCGCGAGTCGCTGTCGGATCTCGACGGGATCGAGCGGGCCGTGCTCCACGCCTACGAGGTCGACCCCAAGAACGCGGAGGTTCGTCGCGAGCTGGCTCGCCTCGCCGACAAGCTCGAGCAGGCAGCTGGCATGGAGCCCGACAGCGGCGTCAATCTCCTGCTCAAGGCCGCAGGGATCTACCGGGACCGCCTGGGCAATCCCGCCTCTGCTGCGGCTGCCTACAGCAAGGTCCACGCGGTTCGTCCCGGCGACCGTCAGCTGCTCGAAGCCCTCGCCCAGTGCATGGTCGACAGCGGCCAGCCCCGTGGCGCCGTCGCTGCGGTCTCCGAATCGATCGACGCCTGCGCCGAAGGCTCCCAGGAGCTCGTGGAGCTGCTGCGGCTGCGCGCGCAGCTCTGGACCGCGTGCGAGGAGCACGACGCTTCGGTGGTGGACCTCGAGAGAGCGCTCTCGCTCGGGGGCGACGTGGTCCTGCCGGATCTGCATCAGTCGCTTCTGCGCGCGAGGCGCACAGCTGCCACGCGCAACGATCAGCTTGCGGAGCGCAAGGCCACCATGCGTCTGCCCGAGGTGCTCGTTCGCATGGGCAACCCCGATCAGGCGCGCACCATCGTGGCGGAGTGGGTCAGCCGTTCACCCGAAGACCGCGAGGCTATCCACTCGCTGCTGGCCATGGATCTCGCCGCCGAGCGCTGGGACGACGTCGCAGACGCCTACGCCCAGCTCCTCGAGCTGGAGGAAGGTCCAGCCCAGGCCGAAGCAGCGCTGCAGCTCGCCGATGCCTGCGAGAAAGCAGGAAGGGCGCAGGACGCCAGAGAAGCGCTCGAGCGGGTCTACCAGGCCGATGCCACCAACGCTGCAGTTCGCGCCAGGCTCCGCAAGCTCTACGAGCAGATCGGCGCGCACCGCGAGCTGGCCAACCTCCTGCTGATCGAGGCCAAGCACGTCGACGAAGCACAGCGATTCGAGCTGCTCAAGGAAGCTGGCAAGCTCCGCCTCAACGAGCTTCGCCAGCCCACGGCCGCGATCGGCCCCCTGTCCGAAGCCCTCGAGCTGAAGTCGACCGATCACGAGACGACCCTGCTGCTCGCCGATGCCTATACGGTGGGCGGCCTGGTCGATGAAGCGGCACAGCTGCTCGATGCGGCGATCGGACGTCACGGCGGCAAGCGCTCCCGTGAGCTCGCCTCGCTCCAGCACCGCATGGCGCGTGTGGCTGCCCTGGGCGATCGCGAAAACGAGCTGTCCTGGCTCTACGCGGCCTTCGACTCCAACCCGCAGAGCGGCGACATCGCAGCCGAGCTTGCAGATCTGGCCATGGAGCTCGGCCACTACGAGGTCGCCCTCAAAGCGCTGCGCGCGATCACGTCCATGAAGAACCCGTCGGCCATGACTCGGCCGATGGCGTATCTCAAGCAGGCCAAGATCGCCTACCAGCAGGGCGACGAGCGCAAGGCGGTGTTCTTCGCGAAGAAGGCGCAGGCCGAGGACGCGGAGTTCATCGAAGCCAAGGAGTTCCTGCAGGTGATCGGGCAGGGCGGCTGAGCGCCCGGCTACTTCGCTTCCGTCTCACTCACCACGCTCACGTACTTGTCATACGGCAACGCATGCCAGCTCTCGGCGTTCGCCGCTCCGCCCGCCATCGAGAGGAATGACACCTTGTGCGCCGTCTCCACGTCAGGCGCCTCGTAGATATCCATGAAGTCGTATTGCCCCAGCAGCGCGTAGTGGGCGATCCACTTCACCCCCGGGCACTTCTCGGCCACGTGGCGCATCCAATCACGCCCGGCCCGCTTGCGCCCGCGAGGGTCTCCTGCCAGCTCCGCGCTCATCTTCGTCATCAACACGAATGTCGGCATCTCCCACCTCCAGCCCGTTTCCGGGCGATAGATCCTGCCGCCATCCCCAGGCGGCCGTTCCGCAAACATACCACCTTCACCCCCTGGACTCGACTCGCCACCCACCTTGACGATTGACCGTACGGGTCGTGCAAGGGATACACCCTGCCATGGGCAGGCTCCGCTCTGTGCTGCTGCTATTGGCTTCGCTGTCCGCTTGCGGCAGGTCAACCCCGCAACCCGGCGAGTGGATCCACTGCACCTGCCCGTATCTCACCGACTACGACGATCGCGCCATGCACCAGGTGCAGGTGTGCACTCCCAACCGGCAAGCCGCCCCCAAGCTCGCTGCCGAGTGCGCGTCCCGACACCAACCAGGGCACTTCGACCCATGCCAGTGCGGTGAGTCCAAGGGGCCGTGCGACGGCACGCAAGCGTGTCACTCGCTCGAAAACCAGTAGCCCGCGCTGTCTACAGAAGGTGCACGTCTCCCGCTCGCACCGTCACCAGCTCTCCCTGAGCGAGCTGCACGCGCAAGGCTCCGTCCTGGGCGATCCCCGCGCCGGTGCCCTCGCCCGCCACGCATCGGACCCGATGCCCCCGTGTCGCATCCCTTGCGCGCAGATCCTCGAGCATCGCGTCGATCCCCTCGCGTTCGAACTGCTCCAGACGCCTCTGCAGGTGCCCCAGCACCTCGACCAGGACCGTGGTTCGATCCGGCGGCTGCGCAGCGTGAAGCGCAATGGACGTGGCGATCGAGGCGATCTCCGGGTCGAAGCTGCGCTGCAGGACGTCGACCCCGATGCCCGCGATCACGTGCCGCACCAGCGCGCCGCTCATGCTCGCCTCCACCAGGATTCCCACGGCCTTGCGACGCGCGATCAGGACGTCGTTGGGCCACTTCAAGCCCACCTCGACGCCAGGAACGAAGCCTGCGATCCCTTCAGCCACCCCGAGCCCGATCACGAGGGTGATCGCAGCGAGCCGTTCCACCGGGACCTGGGGACGGAGCACCAGCGACATGTACAGGTTCTGGCCGCCCGGGGAGAACCACTTGCGACCCAGCCTGCCGCGCCCGCGCGTCTGCCGATCCGCGAGTATCAGCGCGCCATGCGCGATGTCCTTCATCGCTTCCTCGGAAGCCAGATCGTTGGTGGACCCGGTCTCGTCCACGAGCACCAGCGGCAGCCCGAGACGGATCCCTCGCGCGCGCAGCTCTGCCTCGATCCGCTCTCGAACCAGGACGTCGGAGTCGTCGCTCAACGAACCAGCTCCATGTCGAGCGCGATGTCAGCCGCGGGTGCCGAGTGCGTGAGGGCGCCAGCGCTGATCACGTCGACGCCAGCCGAGGCCAGGTCTCGAATGCGATCCAGCTTCACGCCGCCCGACACCTCGAGGATCGCCTTGCCTTTGCCTCGCTTGACCGCTTCGAGCATGTCCGCGTGCGAGAAGTTGTCGATCATGATGATCTCGCAGCCGAGCGCGAGCGCCGTGTCGAGCTCGGCGAGGTTGGCCACCTCGATCTCGATGCGGCTGGTGTGCGGTGCTCGCTCGCGTGCGCGCTTCACCGCGCTCTCGATCCCGCCCGCAGCCACGATGTGGTTGTCCTTGATCAGCACCGCGCTCGACAGGTTGTCCCTGTGGTTGCGTCCTCCCCCCACGCGCACCGCATAACGCTCCAACGCCCGCAGCCCTGGCGTGGTCTTCCGGGTGTCCACGACCCGCGTCGGCGATCCGGCGGGCAGCGCGTCCACGAACGCGCGGGTCAGCGTCGCAACACCGCTCATGCGCTGCGTGAGGTTGAGCGCCACCCGCTCCCCCATCAGGATCGCACGGGCCGGTCCACGCAGCTTCCACAGATGCGCGCCGCGCTCCACCCGCTGGCCGTCCTCCACCAGCGACTCGAACTGGATGGACGCATCGAGCCTCTTGAACACCGCGCAGAACACGTCCCCGCCGCACACGACGAGCGGCGATCGGGCGACCGCGATCGCCATCGCCTGCGCGCCAGCCTCGACCGTTGCTTCGGTGGTGATGTCACCCGAGCCGAGATCCTCGAGCAACGCCCTTTCGATGATGTCCGTGTACGCAATCGCCAGCAGCATGGCCGGAGCCTACCACCGTTGCTGCCACCTTCAGCGTCACCACTTTTCGATCCGCCAGCCTCTTCGCGTGGCCTGCCGCCGAAGCCGTGGATCCGGGTTGACCGCCACCGCTGTCCCCACCGCGCTGAGCAAGGGCAGGTCTGTCACGCTGTCCGAGTAGAAGGTCGCGTCCTGCATGTCGATGCCGTGCTCGTCGAGCAGCGTCCGGGTCAGCTGCACCTTCCCCTCCCCGAAACACAGGGGAAAGATCGGCATTCCCGTGAACGCACCGTCCACCACCTCCAGCTGCGTCGCCAGCGCATGCTCGATGCCCAGCGCCCGAGCCAGGGGCCGGGCCGCATAGGGCGAGGCGCCTGTCACGATAGCGCACAGATCGCCGGCCTCCCGGTGGCGGCGCACGGTCGTTCGCGCAGCGTCGCTCACATGAGGCTCCACGAACTTCCGGTACCAGTCGTCGCATCGCGCTGCGATCACTACTTCAGGCGTCCCCTTGAACTGCGCCAGCGCTTTGACCGCCACGCGCGGTGCGTCGATCATGTTGAACGTGTACAGCAGCGCCCACCACGACACGCGCAGCATGTCCACAAAGTCCGCTTCGCCGATCTGGCGCTGGTAGCGCACGTACAGGCGCGCGGTGTCCACCCGGACCAGGGTCCGATCCAGATCAAACAACGCGGCGCGACGGGGGGAGTTCACTTGGGCGCTCTCTCCTGACCAGGCTGGAGAATGGTGCACGCCAGCGCCGCCCACAACCCGTCCTGTTTCGATTCGACGGACACGCTCAGGCAGACCAGCCCTTGGGGCGGCCGTTTGGTGGCCCAAAGCATGCCTGGGAGTATAATCCGCCCGCATCTTCACCTTTTGGACGAATTCTCGGAGGAATCGCAATGTCTCGGATCCACACTTCGATCGCCTTGGTTGCCCTCTCGGTTGTCGGGGCTCTGTCCGCTTGCAGCAGCAGCGATAGCGGCGGAGCCGCCGGCAGCGCCGCAGGCGGCACGGCCGGAGCGGCCGGTTCCGGTGGCGCCGCGGGGCAGGCTGGAAGCGTCGGACAGGGAGGCGCTGCGGGTACGGGTGGCGCCGCGGGCGCAGCGGGTGGTGCGGCCGGCGGGGCGGGGAGCGCCGGGGCTGCGGGAACCGCAGGGGCCGCGGGCGCCGCGGGAACAGGCGGCGTGCCCGGGGACGGCGGCACGTGCGCGATCACGTCGAACCTGGCCACCTGCGACGCCTGCATCAACGAAAAGTGTCTGGCCGAGTGCAACCAATGCGCTGCCAACCCGGACTGCAAGGCAGCCTTCGATTGCGTGCTGACCAAGTGCGAAGCCGATGGCGGGATCGACATGACGTGCGCGCTCGACTGCATCACGCCGTATCCCAACGGCCTGAACGACCTCGTGGCGTTCTGGAAGGGCAACGACCCAGGGTGCGTGTCGAGCAAGTGCGCCGTGGAGTGCCCGTTCCAGACGCCATAGCGCAGCTTTGCAGCCCCGCCCATCCGAGCTAGTATGAGGCATCATGAGGATCTTTGTCCTTGCTGTCCTGGGCGTCTGCTCGCTGCTGGTCAACTGCGGAAGCAGCCCTGATCCGTCACCGCCGTTCAGCGACAACGGCGGCGCCGGTGGTGGCACTGCCAACGGTGGCAGCGGTGGCTCAGGCGGCGGCGGATTCACCAGCCCCTGCCAGACCTACTGCGACCACATCACGACCAACGGTGCCGATTGCGGTACCTACAACGATCAAGGGCGCTGCAAGGCGAATTGTTCCAAGTACTCGACCGGCCCCTGTCCGAAGGAATGGGGCGCCTTCCAGCAGTGCGTGCTGCAATCCCCCCAGCTCTCCTGCTTCCAGCCCGAAGGAAGCAACGTCGTGCTCGTGACCGTCGGCTGCCAGGCCGAGTACGAGACGTGGAACACCTGCCAGAAAGAGCACGACGCAGGGTGCCCCGAAGCGGGCATCTGAGCCGGACGCCTCAGCCGCAGCCGCCGCCGACCATGCACCGCGCGCCTGCTGCGCACGTCTGCGACGAGCACACGCACGCCCCAGCCGTGCACGTGCCTGAAGACCCCGCGTTGCACGAACCGTCTCCATTGCATTGACACGCGCCTGTCTTGCACTGGAATCCCGGCGGGCAGCTGTGCCCGCACGCCGCGCAGTTCTGGGGATCCGTGGTCAGATCCTTGCACCCCGAAGGGGTCTGGCAGCAGGTCTGCCCGGCAGCACACGCTGCCGCACCGTTGCAGGAGCAGTAGTCCACGTTCTGGCCCGAGTCGTGCTCGCAATGCTCGCCGCGACGGCAGTTGGCTCCAGCGCACTTGCACAAGCCATTGCCCAGGCAGGTGCCAGCGGAGCTGTGCGGGTTGCAGGCAGACGCCGACGGGCAGCTGCAAACGCTGGTCGCGCCGGATGAGCCGCACACGAGCCCCGCGCCCTGCTTGGTGCAGTCGTTGCCGCACCCGCCGCAGCTCGTGTTGTTCGAGGCCACGGACAGCTCGCACCCGTCATCCGGCCCCGAAGCCGGCATCGAGCAGTTGGCCCAACCCGCCACGCAGAACGAGTCGCACACGCTCGATGCGCAGTCGACCGATGCAACGCCTTGCGTGCTGCACGCTCGTCCGCACGCTCCGCAATTCGTCACGTTCGCCGCGGTCTGCGCTTCGCACCCATCGGCAAACTGCGAGTCGCAGTTCGACCACCCCGCGCTGCACGCCGAGATGGCGCAGGACCCGGACGAGCACTCGGACGTCGCATTGGGCGCCGAGCACACCGTCGAGCAAGTGCCGCAGTGGTCCTTGCTCGTGTTCAGATTCGTCTCGCAGCCCGCTGCGCCCGTATCGCAATCGCCCCAGCCGCTGTCGCACGTGATCGTGCACACGCCCGTAGCGCATCCGGGCGTGCCATGCGCGCTGCTGCACGCCGTGGTGCACGAGCCGCAGTGCAGTACGTCGCCGAGCACGCCTGCTTCGCATCCGTTCGCAGCGTTGCTGTCGCAGTCGGCGAACCCCGTGTCGCAGTTCAGCTCGCAGCTCCCTGCCACGCACGCCGCTGTCGCGTGCGGCTTTGCGGTGCACAGCGCTCCGCATCCGCCGCAGTTGGATGTGCTGGTGAGCGTGTTGGACTCGCAGCCGTTCGCCTCGTTGCCGTCGCAGTTCGCATACCCGGCATCGCAGCTTGCCAGATGGCAGTCGCCGGACGTGCAAATCGGCGTGGCGTGCGCGAACTGGCATGCGAAGCCGCACGAGCCGCAGCTGGTCGGGCTCGTGTTCGTGTTGGTCTCGCACCCGTTCGACGTGTTTCCGTCGCAGTCTCCGGTCCCAGGGGCGCACGTGTCCGTGACGCACACCCCGTTCTTGCAGCTCTTCTGCGTGCCGCCATCAGGATTGCACGAAGTCGGACACGAGCCGCAGTGATCCGGGTCCGTCTTCGAATACACCTCGCAGCCATTTGCTGCCTGCGCGTCGCAGTTCAGGTAGTCGGCCTGGCACGCCGCCAGCTGGCAGGTGCCTGACGCGCACGCGCTGGTCGCATGAGGAAACGCGCAGCCGACGCCGCAGGTCCCGCAGTTGTTCGGATCCGCAGCGATCTCGATCTCGCAGCCATTCACCGGATCGTTGTCGCAGTCCGCCCATCCCGCAGCGCACTTGTCCAGCGCGCACGTGCCCCCGATGCAGCTCGGCGTGGCGTGCGCGAACGCGCACTTCTTGCCGCACGTCCCACAGTTGTCGACGTCGGTCTTGAGCGCGGCCTCGCAGCCGTTCGACGCGACATTGTCGCAATTCTCGAAGCCGTTCACGCACTGCGCGAGGGCGCAGTTGCCCGAGCTCTCGCAGATCGCGGAGGCATGCGCGTACACGCAAGGATCGCACGACGGCTGCGCGCAACCGGTCGCCACCTGGTTGGTGGAGACGCACTGCCCGGCGCAGGCCTTGGTCCCGAAGAGACACGTCACTTCGTCGGCCACGTCCCCAGGCACGTCCGGAGCGCCAGTGTCGGCTTCCTGCTCCGCTGTGACATCCTTCGCATCGCTGTCCGTGTGCAGCCCGTCCTGCTGCCCCCCGTCGCTGTCGACGCTGACGTCCGGAGGTGCATCCACCCCTGCTTCTGCGTCGTGGCCCGTTCCCGCGCTTCCTGCTGAGCCGTCGGCCGATTGCAGATCCAGATCCTCGATGCCGAGCATCTGCGAGCACGACGCGATCAGGGCTGCAGAGGCCGCGATCAGCGCCGCGCGCGCCACGGTTCCGGCGACGGGTCGCATCAGAAGCCTCCTCGCAACGACAAGCCCGTGAGCCCAGGCCCGGTGTGGGGCGTG
The DNA here is from genome assembly GCA_016218915.1 of Deltaproteobacteria bacterium. Classification (GTDB taxonomy): domain Bacteria; phylum Myxococcota_A; class Polyangia; order Polyangiales; family Polyangiaceae; genus JACRCQ01. The sequence continues at coordinate 77,981 of JACRCQ010000051.1, read as the reverse complement.
AGCGACAGCGACGTCGCGCGGGCCTGCTCCTTGCCATCCGGTGAGGTCAGCCAGAGCACGGCACCTGCTGCAAGCCCTGCGAGCCCCACTCCGAAGAACACGGTCGAGAGGTTGGCGCTGCTGCGGGCGTCGCTCCCCAGATCCACGTCTGCCTGCGTGGTGCAGTGTCCGCCAGGACATCGATCCTGGGCGTCCTGCCACTTGGAGCGCGCGCTCAGCCCCAGGACCCCGCTGACCGCAAGGCTGACCACGCCCACGCCGCCCGAGACGATCGCGATCTTGCGCTGCGTGCTCCAGCCGCCGCCCGGGCCGGGCTCAGCGCCTGAATCGGGGCGGATTGGCGTTGCAGACGGCGTCGTGCCGCGGACAGGAGGAGCTGGCGCCGGCTCGTCCTCCAGCTGGGGGATCTGCGCGCTGACGCTTGCCTTGTCTCCTTCGACCTTGAGCTCTGTGCGCCAGGACTTCTTGCCCGGCGCCATGGCTTCGATCACGTGCTGGCCCGCATCGACCGGCAGCGCCATCCCGAGAAGAGCTGCGTCGATCGGCGTTCCGTCACGCCATACCTTCAGGCCAGGGGGCGCTGGAGCCGGCGCGAGGATCGACAGACGCGACAGGCGGGGCTCCAAGGCGGACGCGCGCTTGTGAGCGACGTCGGCGCGACGGCTGTCGCCGGAAGACTCTGCGATGCTGGCAGCCTCTTTGAATTGCGCCCACGCGCTCGCGATCTTGCCTACCTTCTCGTAGCAGTCTCCAAGATTGAGCAACGTGCCGAGCCCGGGGTCGAGCTTCTGGCTGGAGGCGAACTTCGGACAAGCCGCAGCTGCGTTGCCTGCTGCCATCAGCTTGCGCCCTTCCTCGAACAACGTCTCTGCAGCCGCCTTGTCCGCCGCGCCCTGCGCACGCGCATCCCCGGAAGCTGCCAACGCTGCAAGGATTGTCGCCGTCAGCACCCAGGGCAAGCAGCGCCCCCTCGTCATCGCCATCATCACTTTCGCGTCCCGTAAGGATCGAACTCGTCACTCTTGCCCGCAGGCGGCTTCTTGGCCGGCGGCGCCGTGGTCGCAGAGGGGGCACCCCCCCCGGCCAGGCGCGTTGGATGCTTCGCGCCCGGGCTCGCAGGCGTCGGGGTAGCCGCAGACGGCGCCGCGGATGCGGACTCTGCTGCCGCGGAAGCGGAAGACGTTGGCGCAGAGGGCGCGCCGAGCACGGGCGAAGAAGCGGTCAGGCCTGGATCCACCGCTGACGCGGGTGCAGCTCGATCTCCGCGCATGCCGAGCAGGAGCACTCCGACGAGCGTGAGCGCAAACAGGACCGTGCAGACTCCGATGATCGGGATCTTCCATCGCCCGATCATCGACTGACGTTCCGCCGCAGGCGGCGCAAGGGTCGGCACGCGATCCCTGGCATCGATCAGATCCTCGGAATCCAGCGTCTTGTGCTGCCCTGAGCCGAGGTTCCCCAGCCGCATCGGGTCGCTCGGCGTCACGCGGATCGGGGAGCCTCTGACCCTGCGGTGACGCCCCGTGATCGAGGGGCGATCCGACGTCGAAGACTGCGAAGGGTCGTTGTTGTCGATGGTGATGGCAGGAGGGCGAGCGCTGATGATTCGCGACACGCGATCCGAGTACTGCTTGGCTCGCGGGGGGGCGAAAGGCACCAGGGCCCGCGCAAGCTCTGCCACGTTCTGGAACCTCTCGAATCGATCCTTGGCCAGGCACTTCGTGATCAGAACGTCGAACTCCGGCGGCAGGGTGCTGTCGAGCTCGTGCACCGACGGCGGCTCCTCCATCAGGATCGCCGCGTGCAGCTCGGCCGTCGAGCTCCCCTCGAACGGTACCCGCCCGGTCGTCAGCTCGTAGAGCATCACCCCCAGCGAGAAGATGTCCGAGCGAGCATCCACATCCTTGGCCTCGCGAAGCTGCTCCGGCGACATGTACGTTGGAGTGCCAAACGTGGTGTTGTCCTGGGTCAGCGCTACCAGGCCCAGGCCCGAATCGGACGGCTGTATGGCTTTCGCTATGCCGAAGTCGATGACCTTGATGTGAGGCTCGCCATCGGCTCGCGTGGTGAGGAACAGGTTCTCCGGCTTCAGATCGCGGTGCACGATCCCCAGGGAGTGCGCTTCGCCGATCGCCTCGGTTGCCTGCAGGATGTACTCGACTGCCTCGGCCAGCGGTATCGCCCCGCGGCTGTCGAGCACCACGCCGAGATCCCGGCCCTGCAGGTACTCCATGACCATGAAGGGCTCTCCGGTGTCGAGCACGCTTACGTCGGAGACGCGGCCGACGTGCTCGCTCCTGAGCCTGGCTGCGGAACGCGCTTCGCGCATGAACCGCACGACCATCTCGTTGTTCTGGGCGAGAGAGCGGCGGAGGACCTTGAGGGCAACGACCTGCTCGAGGTCGATGTTGGTTGCAGCGGCGACGACACACATGCCGCCCACGCCGATGATCCGCTGGACGAGGTACTTGCCCTGTACGATTTCCCCAGGGCGCAACCCTTCATCAGCCGTCTCGTCGCGGCCCGTCACCGGATTCACCTGCTGAGACATCGCTCCACGAATGCTACTGAACGGCTTTCCCGACTGCTACGGCTTTCGAGCAGACGGTGTACGGGTGAATGATGAAAATTTGCCTGTGCGGATTGGCAGCATTCTGCAGAGGCGCGGCGCGGACGGCGCAGTCTCGCCGAGTTGTCCGCAAATTACCGGCAATAGCCCTGGGGCGTCGCTGCCGACACCGACTCCTTGAGTCGATCCCATCCTCCCGTGTAACCTCGCAACATGCTGAGGGGATCCTGCATGGTGGGCGGCGTGTCGGCTCTGGCTGCGCTTGCCCTGGCTTCCAACGCTTTCGGCGCGACCTACCAGGTCGGCCCGGGCAAACCCTACGCCAATCTCGGTGCCGTCGCTGGCTTGCTCGGTCCCGGCGACATCGTCGAGGTCGACGGCGACCAAACCTACCCAGGCGGTGTCGCATTCTGGAACGCTGGCGCCCCTACCCAGAAGATCACCATCCGAGGAATCCGCATCAACGGAAAGCGTCCGGTGCTCACCGGCGGCAACAACACCATCGAAGCCGCTGGCAACCACTATGTCTTCGAGTCCCTCGACCTCACTGCTGGCGTGTCGCGCTGCTTCTATCACCATGCCCACGACATCGTCCTGCGTGACTCGGTCGTGCACGACTGCCCCAAGCAGGGCGTGCTCGGCGCTGACAGCGATTCAGGCTCGCTGCTCATGGAATACACCGAAGTGCACCACTGCGGCTCCGGTACCCAGAACCACCAGATCTACATGGCGACCGACGAAACCGCGTATCCCAACTCGGTCTTTCGCATGCAGCACTGCTACGTGCACGACGCCGTGGGGGGCAACGGCGTCAAGACTCGCGCCGAGCGAAACGAGATCTACTACAACTGGGTCGAAGGGTCGCTCTACCACGAGCTCGAGATGATCGGCCCGGACGGCCAGGAGCCGACCCTCGCGCGCGAAGACTCCGACGTCGTCGGCAACGTGCTTTTCAAGCGAAACACGTTCTCGGTCACTCGCTGCGGGGGAGACGGTACTGGCGAGACGAATGGACGATACCGCTTCGTCAACAACACGATCGTCGTGCTCCCCAACGCAAGCGCGGTGTTTCGCCTCTTCGATGGGATCGAGAGCATCCAGATGCACAACAACGTTTTCGCGGTGCAGGGAAGCGGCACCGTCAACCTGGTCCGCCAGGTGGAAGCCGTCTGGACCACTGGCACCGCGATCTTCGCCGGTAGCCACAACTGGGTGATCACCGGATCGACCAACATCCCCGCAGAGTGGACCGGCACGATCACAGGAACCGTCCCGGGATTCACCGACCTCGCAGGCAGCAACGTGCGCCTGCTCTCCACAAGTGCCTTGATCGATCAAGGCGCCGCGACCCTCGCAGACCCGCCCGGCCACCCGTTCCCGTCCCCACTCGCTCTTCCGCAGTGGCACCCGCCCTCCCATGCGATCGAGGCAAGCGGCACCGCGGAAGCTCGCCCCTCTGTGGGTGCGATCGACATTGGCGCCTACGAGTACGGCACAGGCAGCGGCGGAGCCGGCGGAAGTGGCGGAGCCGGTGGAAGCGGCGGAACCGCGGGTACAGGCGGCGTCGGCGGAGCCGGTGGAAGCGGCGGAACCGCGGGGACAGGCGGCGTCGGCGGAGCCGGTGGCGTTGGCGGAGCCGGTGGCGACGGGGGATCTGCTGGGTCAGCTGGAACTGGCGTAGGTGGGGCTGCTGGTTCCGGCGGCGCTGGGGTTGGAGGTGCTGCAGGCGCAGGCGGCGCTGGCGTTGGAGGAGCCGCAGGCTCAGGCGGTGCTGGCGTCGGAGGCGCTACTGCTGGCGGCGCGGGCAAGGCAGGTGCCGGCGGAGGCATTGCAGACGCAGGGCCCAAGTCCGACGCGGCTCTGGACGGATCGACCAGCGGAGACGCGTCCGCTTCAGAACCCGCTTCAGGCGAGGATTCCGGGTGCGGCTGTCGTACGGCGCCCGTGGACAGCTCGCGCGGCGTGATCGCTCTCGCGATCGCGGGCCTCGCGGTCATCTCCCGAAGGCGTCGAAAGGTGGCGTCCTGATCAAAACGTCGCGCTGACGAGCAGCCTGGGGCCGTGGAAGATGTCGGTTCCGCCGAACTCCACGTTCCTGTTGACCCCTTGCTCGACGCCGTTGACGACCTTGGCATTCCCCGCGCTGATCGTGGCGGAGATCAGGTCCGCTCGATACATCAGCTCTGCGAAGAACCGCGCGCTCTTGCCGGCCGAATACAGCCGCAGACGTCCGCCTGCCGCCAGCCCGCCGACGATCGCAATCGCGTCCTTGTGATAGTAGTCCCGGTTCTCTTCGCCGTAGTCGCCCAGGCTGGGATCGTACAGGAAGTAGTACGACGCAGGACCGCCGCCGATGTAGAAGCCGAGATCCGTGTACCAGGAGAATACCGGTGCGTCGCCAGGCCCCATGCGGATCTTGAAGCCGCCCATGTAGTACTTGGAGCGCACGTTCTGTGCCGGGCTCTCGCGCACGAACCTGTAGTCCTGCACCTTCGGATCCGGATTGTTATCTTCGAGCTCGTACAGAATCCTGGGTAGCGTGTAGTCGAGGTACCGGAATCCGACGATCAGCTGCTCCATGTAGATCTTGCCAGCGGTCTGGGAGAACAGGAACGCAAGGTCGTAGCCGACGTCGACCTGAGTCTGCTTGAGCTGCAGCGGAACGTCGCCGCTTATGATTCCCTGGTCCGTGTCGTTGGTCGGGTCGATCGCCACCTCGTTGACCTTGCCCGTGGTGAACCGCGCCACCCGAACCGAGGTCTGCACCCCCAGGATGCCAAGGCCGAGATCGAGCGCGTCGCTCGCTACTCCCGAGACCCCAAGCTGCTGCCCCAGGGAGCTGGAGTTGTCGATCGACCCACCGCTCGAAAACGCACGGTCCGTCGTGTAGCCGAGGTTGAGATTGCCGGCATTGGGCAGGTGAAGCCAGTCGAAGCCCACGGCGAAGTTCACGTTGGCCATCAGGATCGGCTTGACGTTGTACGCGAGCCGCCGGGTGCGTCCCGTGTAGTCCTTGGTGATCTTCGTGTCGTTCTCGCTGCTCGAGCTCTGCGTCTGCGTGTTGCTCTTCCGATCGACTTCGTGGGCGAAGTACAGCGCTTCTGCGCCTCCTTTGAAGTTGAACCGGAACGAATCCTTCGTCACGCCGACCACCTGATCCACCAGGCTCTCCCGAAGCGCGAACCCGGGCGTCTGCTCCACCTCCTTGCCCGACGCTTGCGCGAGCGCCTTGGTCATCGCTTCGATGACGTCGATCTGCCAGGTCAGCTTGTCTTCGATCGACGAGACGTGATCGGGCAGATCCTTGATCTGCTTGACGCCTTTGAACGTGACGTCCTTCACCTCCTCGCCAGCGGTGAGAAGCGATCGTGAGGTCTGGATGGCAACGATCGGAAGCAGGGCGAGCGCTTCGAGATCCAGGCGGAAGACCACGGACAGCGCGGTCGTGCCATCGCTGAGGATGGTCTTGCGATCCTCTCCGCCGCCCGAGCCCTCGGTCGTCTTGCGAATCGCAGCCGGCAGCGCGTTCTTGGCTTCCTTCACGCGCTTCTTGATCGCATCGACCTTGTCGTCCGCTTCCTTCTCCTTCTTCTTGGCCTCGTCGTAGGCGGCTTTCTGCGATTCAGAGACCGGCTGGCCGCTCTGGTAGATGTTCGGAACCGCCTCGCTCGCCTTGGACGCAACCTCTTTGGCAGCGACAAGATCCTCTCGAAGCTGCTGGTACTCGGCGAACAGCTTGTCGATCGAGCCTTCCTTGCCAGCGAGGCTCGACAACGCGACCAGCAGCGAGGGGAACCCTGCCGCTGGCTTCTCGCTCTCCGCAGGCTTCTTGTCCTCCGCCTTCTTTTCGTCGCCGGAAGCCCCAGACTCGTCTGCCTTCTTCTCTTCTCCCGACGGCTGCTTGTCTTCCCCGTCCCCAGGCTTCTTGTCTGGATCCGCGGGCTTCTTGTCTGGATCCGCGTCCTTCTTGGGCTCCGCTGCGTTGCCTGCGCCAGGCTTCTTGTCCTTGGCTTCGCCATCCTTCGACGACGAAGCGCTCGGCCGCGGCAAGGGCGCGGGCGCGTCGGCCATCACTTCCTCGAGATGGATCCGATAGACCTTGAGCAGCGGGACCTCGCAGTCCGGGCATGCGATGTAGGGCGGCTTGGTGCGGATCTCGTTCTTGATACGCGCAGAATCCGAGTCGGTCAGCGGCAGCTTCTTCACCCAGCGATCGCCCGGCGTGTACGGCGTCTCGAGCAGGATGCGATCCACCAGCTCGAGCGTGCGCGCCAGATCCTCGACGCGATCCACGGCAACCAGGAGCTTGGGCTGCTCGTAGGCGAAGGCGCGGTAGGCGCGGACGTTGTAGGCGGTTGCGCCGCAGCTGCAGGTCAGCAGGGCAAGCGACGAAGCGAAGACAGCGCGTCTGATCGATCGAAGCATCGCGCCGTTCTTACGCGATCTTTGCCGCGGTATGGAACGTGTTTCTGCGCTTCAGTGCATCAGGCCATAGCCGCGTCCAAGCGTGGCAGAAAAGATGTTCGCCATGGCGTGCAGCGCAATCCCTGCGCCCACACCTCCGGTGCGCGCGCGTAGCCAGCCAAAGAGCAACGCCGGAAAGAAGACCGCGAGCCGTTCTGGTCGCGGCTCGGTCAGGAAGTGACCGATGCCGAACAGGACCGCGCTGGCCACCAGGCCCCACCCCACCTTGGCTCCGAGGATCTTCAGCTTCGCGCCCCACGCGTCGTCCAACGCGGTCTGCACGTAGCCGCGGTAGAACGCTTCCTCGGGCAGCGCGATCACCAGGATCTGTCCCAGGATCTCGTCGGAGTAGGACACGGGCGGGACCCAGGCGAACAGGTGAACCGGCTTCCACCAGAAGCGATATCCAAACCAGAAGAGCGGAAAAACCACCGCAGCGATCCCGCAAGCCCAGGCCAGCGCCTTGAGCCCGTCCGTCGCCACGCGCCGAGGGTCGATGGCTTTCGCTTCCAGAAGTCCACCGAGCGACAGGCCGAAATGCGGAACCAGCGCGTCTTCGCCCCGCAGCACCATCAGCCAGGTCGCAGCGAGAAATGCCAGTCCAACCCCGGTGGCTGCATATCGCTCGGGCAGGGCGTACGAGAGGCCGGTCACCACGGCGGTGGTGATCACGGCAGCGACGAGAACGCGTTTTGCCCCGGTGATGGACATGCTTGCGGGATGGCACGCCAGCGCATGAGCAGGCGTGGGTCAGGGGCGGGACTAGCACCAAAGCGACGGCGCAGCGAGCGCGGTGCTTCCGTTGCGGCGCGAAAGGTCGATCCACCACGTAAGGGGCCCCTGCCCAGCCGATGCCCAGCCTGCCATGTCCACGCTGCACGCTCCGCGGTCACGCAAGCGTGGCCCAGGGACCCCTCCGAGGTAGGGCGTGATCCCCAATGCGGCCTCTGGTATGGTCGCCGCGCTATCAGCGAAATGTGTCTCTACGCCTCGTTGGAGGGATCATGGCCAGGGATCCGGATGCAGACTTCAGGGGGACGGATGGCGACTTCAAGAAAGGGTCCATAGGGGCCAAGATCGTCATTATCGGCTTGGTGTTGGCCGCGATCGCGGTCGTGCTCGTGGTGGTGGGCCTCAAGCGTGAGGGCGCCAAGATGACGATGGATCAGATCGTCGCCGAGCAGAAACGGATCTACATGCTGCCGCGCGATCAGGCCCTGCCGGTCTGGCGCAAGTACGCTGCGGATCCCAACGAGTACGAGCTGCAGCAGGAAGCCTTGCTGCAGCTTGCGTGGCTCGAGGACAAGGAGGCCATCGGCCTGGCGATCAAGGCCCTGGAGCAGAGCGACCACCGCATCCGCGGTGTGGCTGCCCAGGTGCTCGCCAAGTTCGGCACCCCCGCGGCCGACTCGTCCAAGCCGTTCCTGACCAAGGCGCTGCAGGAGGCCGATGCTTCCGACGAGCCGCAGATCGCCTGGGCGCTGATCGCGCTCAAGGACGATGCTTCGCTCGAGCGCGTGCTCAAGGTCTACCGGGCCGGGCACCTCACCAAGGTGCAGCGTCTCGGCGGCGGCACCGCCTTTGACGTCGAAGTCCTTTCCAGGATGGCTCCGCCGGATCGGTGGGAGCAGCTGGCTGGAGACCCCAGCGAGTCGGTGCGTCAGCTCGTTGCCACCATTCTGTCGAAGAACGCCACCACGAAGTACACCGACACCCTCATCAAGCTGGTGCAGGACAAGGACATCGAGGTCGCCCGCGAAGCAGCGCCCGGTCTCGGCAGGATCGGCGACGAGCGCGCGCGCCGTCCCCTCCTCGATGCGCTCGCCAAGGCCGACAAGGACAGCCGTCAGAAGTTCCTCGATGCTCTGCGCAACGGCATCGGCGGCCCAGGCCTGGTCATGGCGCTCGGCTCCATCGACAAGAGCACGCCGGAGCGCGAGTGGAACCAGACCAAGATCATCTTCGAGAAGCTCAAGGACCTGCAGGATCCCCGCGCTGCAGACCTCCTCGTGCAGTACATCGAGACCAAGCCGTTCATCCACTGGAAGACCGAAGCCGCCATGCGGCTGGCCGAAGTGGGCGATCCGCGCGCGGTCCCGTACCTCGCAGACCGCATGAAGTACGACACGGTCAAGATCTACGGCAACTCGGATCTCGACGAGATGAAGGCGCTGGCGCGCGACGACAACGAGCGCGTGATCGGCGCACGCATGCTCGCCGACCTCGCAGTGCTTCACCCCGACAAGCGACCGGTGTTCCTCGAGCAGGCCGAAGATGCGGTCATGGGCTGGATGCTCGGCATGCCCAGGCCCCACGCCAACGGTCTGCGGTTCCTGGCCGCTGCCGAGTCCAAGAAGTCCCTGGGCAAGATCCGCGACTGGGCGTTCCCAGTGGCCCGTCTGCCCCGCGAAGGCCAGCAGCCTCCGTTCCCGCCCGAGTGGGAAGTCGCCCAGAGCGCGCTTCGCTACGACGGCTGGCTGAAGGACACCGAGTCGTGGCCCAAGTTCGAGAAGCAGCTCGAGCGCCGCAAGCTCGAGGGCAACGACGTCGACGTGACCATGGAGTCCCTGATGGGCGGCGGCCTGGCCATGGTCGGCATGGCGGTCCGCGCGCTCGGTGTGGGCGTTGCCGACGGCTACGCGCAGTGGGGCGATCCCAAGGCGTATCCGATCCTGGTCAAGTACATCGAGAACAAGCTCGAGAACGAGCAGGCGCGCCTCGAGGCGTGCTTCGCGCTCGGCTGGGTCACCCCTGAAGACAAGGCCCAGGAAGTCGCCGAGAAGCTCGTCAAGTTCGCGCACGGCAAAGACAAGCGCGATCAGGTCACTGCTGCCTGCTACGGCGAGACGCTCTCGCGTCACCCGTTCCCTGCGGCCAATCCCAAGCTGATCGAGCTTCTCACGCCCGACATGGAGAACTCGCTCCGGATGTACGTCGCGCAAGCGCTCGGCTTCGCTGGCCTCAGCCCTGCGGACGAGGCTGCGCTGCTGGACAAGCTCAAGGACCCGGAGGTGCGCAACGACGCCGCGCTCGCCCTGATCGTCGGAGGCAGCGCTGACACCGCAGTGCGCACGGTCGCGGCCTACGCCGACTTCCCCGCTGAAGCCCTGCAGCTGCTGCAGGAGAACTACTTCAGGGCGTTCGGCTACTGGTCCGACGTCGACCTGGAAAAGGGCCGCCTGTACAAGTGGGTCGAGAACGCCGAAGCCATCCGCCGCATCCGCGTGCGTGGCTCGCCCCAGGAGTGGGCTGCCTTCCTGCTCGGTCGTCAGTTCGACAACCTGTGGTTCGACAACGGCCCCCACTCCATGACCCGCGTGGTCCTGCGCTACAAGCTGCGCCAGGCCGCGCTCAAGGGCGATCCGGCCACCCGTGACGGTGCCCTTCGCACCCTGCGGTTCATGAAGGAGCAAGGCTCGCTGATGGCGCTCAAGGACGAGAAGGGCGACGTGGGCCCTGCCGCTGCCAAGGCGCTGTTCGAGCTCATGAATCCCAAGGCGATCGACCCCAAGACCGTCGTCGACACCAAGGACCTCAAGGGCAAGGGCGGCTCGGTCGACACCAACGCCCCTCTCAAGAAGTAAGTGCTCCTGTTCCGATCCCCTCCAGCGCCTGGCCGCGTGCGTGGCACGGCGCTGGGGCTCGTGATCGCATGGACCGCGCTCGCGCTCGCTTGTTCAGGGACCCCTGCCAAGGCCCCTGCTGCTGCCAAGCCTGCGCCAGTGACCGTCCAGTCGGTGGTGGCACCCCCGGACGTAGCCCTGGAAATCGCCTGCACTCCCACTGGACCCGAGACCTGCTTCGACGCGATCGACAACAACTGCAATGGTGCGATCGACGAAGGGTGCGGGGTGCACACCGGGGTGATCCAGTTCACGGTGGCGTGGCCAGACGCGGGCGCGGATGTGGACCTGAGCGTGACCGACCCCAAGGGCGAGGTTGCGCGGATCAACGACGTCACCCAGTTGGGGCTGGCCAAGGACCGTAATTGTCCAGGCGATCCGGAATCCTGCCAGGGCCAGAGCATGGAGAACGTCTATCTGGTGGAAGGGGACGTCCCGCGCGGAACCTACCGCGTGGCAGTCAAGCTCAACCGCCTGGGCAACTCCCCTCCGCCCCTGCGCGTGAGGTTCAGCGCGCGCGTCGGCCAGCGCACCTGGTCCGCCCTGTTGGAGTTTCGCGTCCCGCGCGATCAGAAGGTGCTCACGTTCGTACTGTAGAAGCCCGGAACCCCGCTCCCTGCCAGCCGTGCGCTCGTTCCCCCCGATTTGAACTGGTGTCGTTCGTGGGTGCGAGGTACACGAATGCCGCGACGGAAACGATGACCCGAACGTGAGTTGAGGGACACGACATGAACCCGATTGCGATGACCGTGATCCTGGTCGCTTCGATCGCGGCTCTTGCGTACAGCTTGAACCGGCGCTGGCTGCTGCTGAAGGTAGGGCGGCCCACGGAGCGGCTCGACAACATTCCCAAGCGGGTCTGGACCACGATTCTCTACGCGTTCGGGCAGCGGCGCATGCCGTACTATCCCCTCGCCGGCGTTGCCCACATCCTGATCTTCTTCGGCTTCATGGTGCTGCTGCTGCGCTCGCTCATCCTCTGGGGCCGCGCCTTCAGCCCATCGTTCCATCTGTGGATCCTCGGCCCGGAGCCGGTGCTCGGGCTTCCGCTCGGGCATCTGTACGACCTCGCCAAGGACTCGTTCGCCGTGCTGGTGGTGATCGGCGCCTGCGTCTTCATCTACCTGCGAATCGTCACCAAGGAGAAGCGGATGACCCTCCACTGGGAGGGGCTCCTCATCCTCGGGATCATCGTGACGATGATGCTGTCGGACATGCTCTACGACGGCGCAGCGCTGGCGCTCGCGGGCGGCTGGAAGGCCATGGCGTGCGGCCCGGTGGACGCCAACTTCACCGGCACGTGCGCGGATGTCTTCAAGGTGGTTGCGCCGTTCGACCCGGAGCACGCGCAGGCAGGACAATTCCTGTGGTTTGCTCCGATGGGCTCGATCGTCGCCTCCGCTCTGGCAGGCGTAGCGCCTTCCACGCTGCGGGTTCTGGCGCACGCGGGATTCTGGATCCACGGCACGCTGGTGCTCGTGTTCGCCAACCTGCTCCCCTACACCAAGCACTTCCACATCTTCACCTCGATCCCGAACGTGTTCACCTCGGACATCGGCCCGGCAGGGCGTCTTCCGACCCTCGCCGCGAGCTCCGAAAAGCTCATGGAGACCGTGGGCGCCGCCGCAGAGCTCGAAGACCCGAACCAGGCGCCCATCGGCGTCGCGCGCGCCGAGCACCTCACCTGGAAGTCGATCCTGGACTTCTACACGTGCACCGAGTGCGGAAGGTGCACGGACAACTGCCCTGCGAACCGGACCGGCAAGCTGCTCAGCCCCAAGCAATTCACGCTGGATCTGCGCGATCACATGTATGGGCGCGATCAAGAGTTCATCGACGGAATCGGTGGGCCGTTGCACCCGGTGGACGCCTCGCACGGCGGCGGGCATGGGAGCGCCGGGGACCACGACAAGGGGCACGGGCACGACGACAAGGAGCACGGGCACGACGACAAGGATCACGGGCACGACAAGGATCACGGCGGGCACCACGAGCCGGTCTATCCGGACAACCCGCACCCCAATCCGCCGATCGAGTTCAAGCCGGTCGATCTGGTGTCAGGGGTGATCCAGCCCGATGTGCTGTGGGCCTGCACCACATGCCGCGCGTGCGAGGAGTTCTGCCCGGTCATGATCAGCTACGTCGACAAGATCGTCGACATGCGCCGGAACCTCGTGCTCGTGCGCGGCGAGTTCCCGCCCGAGTTGCAGAAGCCGTTCCAGGCCATGGAGACCAACGGCAATCCGTGGAACCTGTCGCGCATGGATCGCGCTGCGTGGGCCGAGGGATTGGACGTGCCACGCATGGCGGACAAGCCCAAGGCCGAGGTGCTGTACTGGGTCGGCTGCGCAGCGAGCTACGACGATCGCGCCAAGAAGATCGCCCGTGCCATGGTGCGTCTGCTCAAGGCCGCAGGGGTCGACTTCGCGATCCTGGGCGAGGAGGAGCAGTGCAACGGCGACCCGGCTCGTCGCGCGGGCAACGAGTTCCTGTTCCTGACCTTGGCCGAGGCGAACATCACCACGATCAACGGCTACAAGGAGCAGGGAGGGGTCAGGAAGATCCTGACCACGTGTCCTCACTGCTTCAACACGCTGAAGAACGAGTACCCGGAGTTTGGTGGCAGCTACGACGTGATCCACCACGCCGAGTTCCTCGAGGGGCTGGTGCGCGACGGCAAGCTCAAGCCGAAGCACCCGGTCAAGGGGCGGGTGGTCTACCATGACGCCTGCTACCTGGGACGCTACAACGGGACGTACGAGCCGCCGCGTCAGGTGCTCGAAGCGATCCCGGGCACGGACCTGGTGGAGGTCGAGCACTTCAACCGGAACATGGGGCTGTGCTGCGGCGCTGGTGGCGGGCAGATGTGGATGGAGGAGCAGAACAAGGACCGCATGAACGTGCGTCGCACCTTGCAGCTCCTCGACACCAAGGCGGACACGATTGCGACGTCGTGTCCGTTCTGCATGACGATGATCACCGACGGGCTGAAGGATCAGTCCAAGGAAGACGATGTGAGGCAGCTGGACATCGCAGAGCTGCTGGAGGAAGCGTGCTTTGGGCGGCGGGGTGGCAGCACTGTGCCAAAGCCCGAGGACAAGGAGCAGGCCAAGGAGCCTGAGGCGGTACCGGTTTCCTAGGCAGCCCGCGTCTGCGAACAGTCGCAAAACCCTCAGACAGCCCCAGATCCCGCAGACAGCCCGAGATCCCGCAGACAGCCGAGATTCCGCAGACAGCCCAGATCCCGCAGACAGGATCCGAGGGCTGGGGCGCAGGGTTCACGCGCGATCCGCGATGCGCCAGCCTCATCCACATCTGCTCAGCCGAGCCGAGTGCAACGCGGAAGATGGCCGCAGATCGCGCAGACCAACGCAGATCCCGCAGACAGGATCCGAGGGCTGGGGCGCAGGGTTCACACGCGATCCGCGATGCGCCAGCCTCCTCCCCCTCTGCGATGATCTGCCAGGATCTGCGAAGATCTGCGGCTCATCCAATACGAGGGCGGACGGGTGCCCGAGCGAATCCTGGTGCGCCAGCATCACCCCCATCTGCTCAGCCGAGCCGAGTGCAACGCGGAAGATGGCCGCAGATCGCGCAGACCAAAGCAGATCCCGCAGAATCCCCGCAGACAGGATCCGAGGGCTGGGGCGCAGGGTTCACGCGCGATCCGCGATGCGCCAGCCTCATCCCCATCTGCGATGATCTGCCAGGATCTGCGAAGATCTGCGGCTCATCCAATTCGAGGGCGGACGGGTGCCCGAGCGAATCCTGGTGCGCCAGCCCCATCCCCATCTGCGATGATCAGCGAGGATCTGCGAAGATCTGCGGCTCATCCAATACGAGGGCGGACGGGTGCCCGAGCGAATCCTGGTGCGCCAGCATCACCCCCATCTGCGATGATCAGCGAGGATCTGCGAAGATCTGCGGCTCATCCAATTCGAGGATTTATGATAAACCGGAGTATCGCCTTGCGTCCGGGGGAACCGACCCCCGGGCAGGGTGTTCCGTGACAGGTTCTCCGGTTGTGTCCAGATCCGGATACTGGCCCGGCCTCCAACGGGGCTGATGCCCCTGTCGCGGGGTGTGGGGCAAGGTAATCCTCGGCCTGGGGCAGGACTCTGCCGCGGCCGTGCGCTACAACGTCTGGACAGGGGTCGGCTTGACGCCCCCAAAGCGTCTCGTCTACCTTAGCAGACTCTGAACAGCCCTTGATCGGGCCAACCTGTGAGTGGAACCCATGCGCGCAGCAACTCCCCGCCAGCAACGGCACCGGGGAACCGTCTGACGCGTTTCCTGTACCCTGAGCTGGATTCGTAGAGTGTGAGCGATTTCGACGAAAAGACACGCGTTACGGCTGTCCAGCCCCGCATTGCCGAAACCGGCGGCCGGCGCAATGACTGCCTCGTGGTGATCTATACCAAGGAAGCCACGCTCCTTGGGAAGCGGTTCGTCCTCGAGCAGAGCCCCATGCGCGCCGGACGCGGCGCTGACAACCAGATCGTGCTCGATGGCGACTCGGTCTCGCGCCGCCACTGCCACATCGAATCGCGCGGCGATGCCTGGTTTGCCGTGGACGACGGGTCCACGAACGGCACCTACGTCAACGACGACCAGATCTCCAGCGCCCAGAAGCTCGAGAACGGCGACCGGATCAAGGTCGGTCCCACGATCTTCAAGTACCTGTCCGGCACTGACGTCGAGAGCCAGTACCACGAGGAAATCTACCGTCTCACGATCATGGACGGCCTCACCCAGACCTTCAACAAGCGCTACCTGTACGAAGCGCTCGAGCGCGAGATCATCCGGGCACGCCGTCACACCCGCGACCTCGCGGTGCTGATGTTCGACATCGACCACTTCAAGAAGATCAACGACGAGCACGGCCACCTGGCAGGCGACTTCGTCCTCAAGGAGCTCGCCCGCGTGGTGCAAGGACGCATTCGTCGTGACGAGCTCGTGGCTCGCTACGGTGGCGAGGAGTTCGTGGTGATGCTTCCTGAAACAGCGATCGACGGGGCGCGCCAGCTCGCCGAGACGCTGCGCAGCAAGGTCCAGGAGAACAAGTTCGTGTTCCAGTCCGAGTCGATCAGCGTGACGATCAGCGTGGGAACCGCGGTGCTGAGCGATGCGGACAAGTCTGCGACCGAGCTTCTGAAGCGGGCCGACGAGCTGCTCTACGAGGCCAAGCGAACCGGCCGCAACCGCTGCTGCGGGTAGGCGAGCGGGTGGAACCGCCCGCTCCCTGACGGTCGCGGCTCCACGTAGTGGTCGCGGCTCCACGCTTGCAGCCCGCACTCCATCGCCGGTAGGCTCCCGCCACCCATGAAACTCCGGCTGGCTTTGGCTTCCCTGGTCTGGCTCGGCGTCGTCGCGCAATCGACGACCGCCCTGGCTGCGCTGACCGATTCCGAGAAGGGACAGCTCCGTAGCTTCTTCGAAGCGAGCGACCTGTCGACCGTGCCGCGCATGCGCGCGCTCGCGGCCCGCCCTGACCTGTCGGCCAACGAATCCGCCGAGGCCCTCGCTTCCGCCTTTCGCGAGCAGCCCCTGACCGAGGCTCGCCAGCGATACCTCCACGCCCTGCTGTTCGGCCCGGCGTCCCAGCCTTCACGAGCTGCCCTCATCTCGCCCGTGAGCCGAGCGCTGCTGGCCCGCGCTGACCTGATGCTTCGCGATCGTCCCGGCTCGATCGGCGGCTACATCGAGACCGAACCCGCAGCCTTCGAGGAGCTGATGGCGATCCACCAGTTCATCGGCAAGAGCCTTGGGCCTGAGAGCGGGATGGGCGCCACGATTCGCAACGAATCGCTCCGATCGGTTGCTCAGGCCTATGGCCAGCACGTGGCCCAGCACGCTGCCCTGATGGGGCACCGCAACAAGGCCGAAGGGCGCGGCTTGCTCCTGCGCTCGCAGATCGCCCTCAACCTCGCAGCGCTCTCCAACGTGCTGTCTAACCGCGAGGAGGTCGCGAGCTGGCTCGGCCTGGATCCCGTTTCCAAGGGTTTTTTCCTGCGCACAGGCGCTGTGCTCGAGGTGGTCGGCGACGGGCCCGCGATCCGCGCTGCCGAGGTGGCGCGCGTGGTCGAGTCGGTTCCCAACGCACTTCGCGGCGTCTCGCTCGTGCTGGTCGACAAGGTCTCGAGCGCGCCTCTCAAACCCAGCACCGCAGTGCTCGCCGTACGCAGCCCGGTGGGTGCGCTCGCCCCTGCTCGCGAGGGCTGGTGGGGCGCAGACCGCAGCGGCGAGGCCCCTGAGCAGGCGCTGTGCGAAGCCGCCTGGGTCGTGAGCGACAAGGCGTCGCGCGAAGCTTTCAAGGCCAATCCAAAGCTCGATGCGCTTGCTGCCGGCGCCGTGCAACGCGCCTCGGGCAAGGGCGAAGCGACCCTGCTCGCTCCCTGGCTGATCGGCTCGTCGCTCGATCGCGATGCCCAGACTTCTCCCACTGCGATCCTGCCGCGCACTCTTGCGGTTGCTTCTGCTGCCATGCTCCTGGTCGATGGACGACGCACGCTCGACATCGCGCTCTCTCGCTGGCTCGCAGGGCAGGGGCACGCGTTCGAGCAGCTGCTTGTCGGCCTGAGTGTGCTGGCCGATGGCTCAGGTGGCGCGGTCCAGCTCGGACAGCAGGCGGGCAAGGCGTCGCTTCGCGTGCCGGTGACCCTGCAGGAAGGCGTGGTCGCAGGCTTTGAGCTCGACGGTCACAAGTGGACGATCGAGCGCAGCGGTGGAGGCGCCATCTCCAGGCTTCGGGTGGACAACCGCGAGCCTGGCGCCTGGGCCGTGTCGAGCGCGAGCGTGCCCCTGACCGCTGGCGATCGGTGGGCAGCGGGCACGCTGCAGTTCGTGCGTCTGAGCGGTGCGCCCAGGGTCGCGGTGCTCGATGACGGACGGATCATCATCGCGTCCGCGCAGCCTGCAACCGGGCAAGGGCTCGACGCGATCCAGGCCAAGGCGCCCGCAGCCGATCACGAGGTGCTGGCCACGGTGCGGGTCGAGAGCGGCAAGGGCGGTCTGGTGGTGCGCGCTGTTTCAGGGACTTCGAGCTTCCAGGGCGTGGCGCTCAAGCTCACGTGCGAGCCGCCTGGAGGCTCGGACTCGGCGCCTGCTGGACAGAGCAGCGACAGCTGTGTGGCGAGCCTGGTGCAGATCGACGACGCGGGCCAGGAGCAGGCGGTGGCTTCCCCTGCTTCCCCGATCGGGGCGCAGCCCTCCGGCGGATTCCAGGTCCGCCTGGCAATCAAGGGCAGCGATGTCCGCGCCTCGGTCGGTACCGTCGAAATCCAGGGTAAGCTTTCCAAGGCCTTGAAGCCCGGCCACGCGGGTGTGATGGTGGAGCGTGGCGGCAGGCTCGAAGTGCGCGACTGGCGCGTCCAGGGAGCCGGGCATACTGGACCCAAGGGTCCTCGCAAGTGAGAGTGCCAAATGAGCGAACGCAAGATACGCATTCTGGTCGCAAAGCCGGGGCTGGACGGGCATGACCGGGGCGCGAAGGTGGTTGCGCGCGCATTCCGCGATGCCGGCTTTGAGGTGATCTACACGGGCCTGCACCAGACTCCGGAGATGGTCGCAGCCGCGGCAGTGCAGGAAGACGTCGACGCGGTCGGGTTGTCGATCATGTCCGGCGCCCACAACACGCTCTTTCCAGCGGTGATCGATGCGCTCGCCAAGCGCGGAGCCAACGACATCGCGGTGTTCGGCGGCGGGATCATCCCTGATGAGGATGCAAATCAGCTGCGCGAAAAGGGCGTGAAGATGATCTTCACCCCTGGCACGTCGCTGCAGTCGATCATCCAGTGGGTGAACGACAACATCCAGCCGCGCGCGTGAGGGCTGCGTCTTCTGCGCGCTGCTACCGCGTGCCGTGTTGGAGGACTGCCCGAGGATGTTCGGGGGGGGCGCCTTGAAAAAGCGGCCGCCTCAAGGCGGCCGCTGGTGCAAGGTGAGCTTCGATGATCAAGCCGCTGCGGCTTTGAGAGGGCGCCCTGCCTTGCATCGGCGGCAGGGTTCACCCTGACGCTTTTTTCCAGAGCATCGACGCGCCTTGAAGACTCGCACGAGTGCAACGTGCGCCCGGGATCGCCCCAACGAACCTAGGGCATTCGGTACGAGCCTCTTGAGCCTTCCTGTTTCCGGGGCCACGGGGGAACGGGGCTAGGTGGCATCTGTTCAGGGACCGATGGTCAGGTGCGATCCGCAGAGCCTGACAAAGAAGGGGGCTCGGTGATGTCCCACATGCCCCCACCCAGAATTGTCCGAGAATTCATGGGCAAACTGTTGACACTCCGAACCCATTTCCGTAGTTTGGCGAGACTCGGTGGGGAAAAGTGTCTGAAAGTGGAGCAACTACCCATCCCCGCCCAATACCATGGCCATCATGTTCCGCGGTCAGTTCACGCACTCGATCGACGCGAAAGGACGCGTTGCCGTCCCCTCGCGTTTCCGCGACGCGCTCGCGGCCAGTGGTGACAACCGCCTCGTGCTGACGCCCGCGCTGTTCGACCCCTGCATCCACGTCTTCCCTGTCCGAGCGTGGGAGGAGTTCGAAGCGAAAGTGGCGCAGATGAAGCAGTTCGACGCGAACGCCGTGCGCCTTCGCAGGCTCTACGTCTCTGCCGCGGTCGACTGCGAGCTCGACAAGCAAGGCCGTCTTCTGGTCCCGCCCCAGCTGCGTGAGCACGGCTCGCTCGCCAAGGAAGTCCTGTGGGCAGGAGTGGGAAACAAGGCGGAGCTCTGGGCGACCGATCGCTGGGCCGATGCGATCCGGATGACCGACGAGGAACGCGCGGAGTTCCAGCGTCAAGCTGCCGAATGGGGGATCTAGCCATGTGGGCAGCCGAGGTCGAAGAAGAGCGGGCCGACGATGCGCAGGTGTCAGATGTGCCCGAGCACGTGCCTGTGCTCAAGCGCGAGACGATCGAGGCGATCGGCCCGCAATCCGGCGGCTTGTACGTGGATGCGACGTTCGGCGCAGGAGGTCACACCCAGGCCCTGCTCGAAGCTGCGCCAGGCGCCACTGTGATCGCGATCGATCGCGACCGCGACGTGCTTCTTCGCACCGCAGAGCGTCTATCCCAATTCGGTGAGCGCCTCAGGGTGATTCACGGCAAATTCGGCGACATCGCGCAGCTGCTCCAGCAGGCAGCGGTGGGCAAGGTCGACGGGATCATGGCCGACCTGGGGATCTCGAGCATGCAGCTTGCGGACGCGGATCGCGGGATGAGCTTCCGGGCCGACGGTCCCTTGGACATGCGGATGGATCGTACGCGCGGAGAGACAGCGCTCGAGCTGATCGAGAGCCTGGATCAGGAAGAGCTCGCAGACGTGATCTTCCGCTACGGCGAGGAGCGTCGCTCGCGTCGTGTGGCCCGGTGCATCAAGCAGGCGCAGGGCGATGGGCGTCTGCAGACCACGCTCGACTTGCGCAAGGCCGTGGTACGGGCTGTGGGGCCTGCGCGCGTGGGCGGCGTGGATCCAGCGACGCGCACGTTCCAGGCGCTGCGGATCGCGGTGAACGGCGAGCTCGACGAGCTCGGGCAGCTGCTGGAGTCAGCGCCGGAGGTCCTTGCGCCTGCTGGCGTGCTCGCGATCATCTCCTTCCATTCCCTGGAAGATCGCATGGTCAAGCGGGCGTTCCAGGACCGTGAGCGCTGGGAAGCTTTCTTCAAGAAACCGGTTTGCGCGTCGCCTGCGGAGACGCATCTCAACCCGCGGTCGCGCAGCGCCAAGATGCGTGCGGCGCGCCTGCGATCGGGCGATCTGCTGCCCGCGGAGGCATCGTGAACCGTTCGCGTCCCTTCCTGGTCCTGTGGACCCTCGCAGTACTCGCGAGCGTCGCAGCCTTCGTGCTTCACCTCGGCCTGCGGGGCCGTATCTTCAAGCTTGGCTACGAGATGGGCAAAGAGCGCAGCGAGCAGGCGAGGCTGCGCGAGGCCAAGCGCGTGCTCGAGCTGGAGGTCGCCAGCTTCCAGAACCCGCAGCGCGTGGAAGTCATCGCCAAGACGCTCCTCGGGATGCAGCCGCCCACGCCGGACCGCATCATCCCGATGAGGTCGATCGACAACGACCAGGCCCAGCGTCCGGAGCGCGAAGGCGATCCGGCTGCGCCCCACCACGAAGCGAGCGCACAGCACTAGCCATGCGCAACCTCGACCCACGCCGCGCCCGTTGGATCCGCGTTCGAATGGGCATCCTCTGCGGGCTGCTCGGCATCGGCCTCGGCGCGGTCGTGAGCGCAGCCTTCGGCATCCAGGTCGAGCGCGGCGACGAGTGGCGCGAGCTCGCAGAGAAGCAAAGGCAGCGACGCCTCCACGTCGCTCCCAAGCGCGGCACCGTCTACGATCGCAACGGCACGCCCCTGGCCGTGAGCGTCGAAGTGCCGAGCGTGTCCGTGGATGCAGTGGAGATGTTCCGCGGGGTCGACGATCGTCGCCTGCCTGCCATGCTCGACGAGGCCTCGCAGCGCATCGGGCAGGCTCTGAACATCGAAGCCGCCCAGGTGCGCGACAAGCTCGCCCGCAGGCGGCGGTTCACCTGGCTCAAGCGTCGCGTGACCGCAGCCGAAGTCTCTGCCGTGCGCTCCCTGTCCGATCCCAGGCAGCCTCGCCCGCTGTTCGGCATGCAGATCGAAGGCGAAGGGCGCAGGTACTTCCCGAACCGCGCGTTGGCAGGGCCCATGCTCGGGTTCGTCTCTCCGGACGGCGAAGGCAAGGACGGTCTGGAGCTGCAGCTCAACGACGAGCTTCGCGGGCACATCGAAGAGGTGCGCGGCCTGCGCGACCGATCCGGGCGTTTGTTCTTCTCCGAGGGCATCCAGGACGAGCAGGCGCTGGCCGGCCACAACGTGTACCTGAGCATCGACCAGGGCATCCAGTACGTCGCCGAGCAGGAGCTCGAAGCCGCGATGCGCACCTACGAGGCTGCCAGCGGCTCGATCGTGGTCGTCGACCCCAACACCGGCGAGCTGCTCGCGCTCGCCAGCATGCCTGCGTTCAACCCGAATGACATCGAGCGCAGCGATCTCGCCGCCCGACGCAACCGCGCCATCACCGACCAGTTCGAGCCAGGCTCCACGATCAAGGTCTTCACCATGGCCGCTGCCCTGGCAGCCCACGTCACCAGCCCCACGCAGAACATCTACTGCGAAGAGGGCACCATGGCGATCGACAACGTGGTCATCCACGACACGCACGTGTCTGGCTGGCTGACGCCCACGCAGGTCCTGGCGATCTCCTCGAACATCGGCGCTGCCAAGCTCGGCCTGGGCGTGGGCGAGCAGCGCCTGTACGAGACCTTCCAGCGGTTCGGCTTTGGCGAGCGCACCAACCTTCCGTTGCCGGGCGAGGTGGCTGGCGTGCTGCGTCCCCGCGGACGCCCCTGGGTGCAGGTGGAGACCGCGGCAGCTTCCTTTGGTCAAGGCATCAGCGTGAGCACCCTGCAGCTCGCCATGGCCATCTCGGCCATTGCGAACCGGGGTCGCCTGCTCGTGCCCGTGCTCGTCAGGAAGATCACCGACGGGATGGGCAACACCGTGAACGAGAACCCGGCCACGGTGCGCCGCGAAGCGGTCAGCCCCAATGTGGCCCAGATGGTCTCCGAGATGCTCGTCGCGGTCACCGAAGGGGAAGGAACCGGCGTGGAAGCCGCGGTTCCGGGCTTCCGCACTGCTGGCAAGACCGCCACGGCCCAGAAGATCGACCCTGCCACCGGCAAGTACACGGCCGATCGATTCACCGCTTCGTTCATCGGGTTCGTGCCTGCAGAGAATCCCCGCGTGGCCATTGCGGTCGTCCTCGACGAGCCGGGCATCACCCACGCGGGCGGCTCCGTGGCTGCTCCTGTGTTCCGCCGCGTTGCGGAGATGAGCCTTCGCTACATGGGAGTCACGCCCAAGGGCTCCACGCCTGCGCCCATCGCGAGCGTGGGGAAAGAGCAGGATCCTGCCCGCCAGGCCTATGATCTGTTCAAGTCGCAATCCCATCCGGAAGCAGCCATTCGCCCGGCGAATTCTGCGGCTGCGCCGCCGACTACAGCCTCCAAGCAGGTGACCGACGTATCAGGCCTGCCCGCAGGACAGGCGCTGCGCGCATTGCTCCAGCAAGGCTTCATTCCGCAGATCAACGGCTCGGGAAGGGTGGTTCGCCAGCAGCCCGTGGGCGGCGCCCTGGCCGAGCCCGGCGCCACCGTCCAACTGTTCCTCGAGAGCGGCTCATGACGTCAGAACGCCTTGATCCGCCCGGCTTCGAGACCTCCCTGGGGGCGCTTGCGGCCGAGATCGGTCCAGCCACCGTGCAGGGCAACGGGGCAGTGCGCGTACGAGGCATTCGACAGGACTCACGCGCAGTGGGGCAGGGCGACCTGTTCGTGGCCCGCAAGGGCGAGCGGGTCGACGGGCTCGCGTTCGTGCAGACCGCGATCGACAAGGGCGCAGCAGCGATCATGGCCCAGCAGGATCATGCGCCAGGCGATCTGCCGGTGCCGGTGATCCTGGTACGCGATATTCGCGTAGCGATCAGCAAGGCTGCGTCGATGATCTACGGCCATCCGGGCAAGGCCCTGGACGTGGTCGGAATCACGGGCACCAATGGCAAGACCACGTCGAGCTACCTTGTGCAGGCAGCCATTGACGGAACAGGAAGGCGCGCTGCGGTGCTCGGCACGCTCGGCGTGCATTTTGCGGGGCTGGATCTTCCCTCTTCCCACACCACGCCAGAGGCCGACGACCTGATCCGTATGGCAGCCACGCTGCGCGGGGCAGGTGCGACCCACCTGGTGATGGAAGTGTCTTCCCATGCGCTTGCGCAGCATCGCGCAGATGCGATGCGTTATCGGGTCGCGGCGTACACGAACCTGACGCGCGATCACCTGGACTTCCACGGCACGATGGAAGCCTACGCGCAGGCAAAATCCAGGCTCTTCGAGGAGCTTTCGCCGGAGAGCGCGGCGATCATGATCGACGACGCCTTCGGCATGGAGCTTGCGTCCAAGGTGAAGTGCCCGCTCGTGCGCGTGTCCAGACATGCCACCAGCAACGCCGATGTGCGTCCTTGTTCCACGATCGAGCATGACATCCGAGGAACGCGCTGCGAAGTTTCTACACCTTCCGGCAAGGTAGCTCTTGCTTCCCCGCTGGTAGGAGAGCACAACCTTTCGAACATGCTCCTGGCGCTGGGGATCGTCTCAGCGCTCGGGCTTCCCATGGACGGAGCGGCACAGTCGCTAGATGCGAAAATAACGGTGCCGGGGAGGCTCGAGCGGTGCGACGGTCCTGGTGACGACGTGATCGTGCTGGTGGACTACGCCCACTCGCCGGATGCGTTGGAGCGTGCCCTGCTCGCGATCCGATCGCTCACCCATGCTCGCGTGATCTGCGTGTTCGGATGCGGCGGCGATCGCGATCGCACCAAGCGCCCCCTGATGGGAGACATCGCGGGACGCCTGTCCGACGTCGCGATCCTCACCAACGACAACCCGCGAAGCGAGCCTCCCCAGAGCATCCTCGATGCGGTGCTGGAAGGTCTCAAGGGCAAGAAGGCCGAAGTCGTCGTGGAGCCGGACCGGGCTCGCGCGATCGATCTCGCCATTGCCGGAGCGCACGCGGGCGAGGTGATCCTGCTCGCAGGCAAAGGGCACGAGCCGTACCAGATCATCGGGGACGTCACCCGTCACTTCGACGATCGCGAAGAGGCACGCCGCGCCCTGTCCG
The DNA here is from genome assembly GCA_016218915.1 of Deltaproteobacteria bacterium. Lineage (GTDB taxonomy): Bacteria > Myxococcota_A > Polyangia > Polyangiales > Polyangiaceae > JACRCQ01. The sequence continues at coordinate 53,623 of JACRCQ010000051.1, read as the reverse complement.
AGCGCAGGGCCAGGCAACAAGGGAAGGTCGGCTGATGGCAACGGCTCTTCCTTCCAACCGCGCGCCGTTCTCCGTGGACGAGGTCCTTGCCGTCACCGGTGGGGTGCTCGTGCGTCGGGGAAGCGAGCTGCCCGCGGTCGGCGTGTGCACGGACACCAGGAAGCTCCAGGCAGGCAATCTGTTCGTGGCGCTGCGTGGACCCACATTCGATGGGCATGCGTTCCTGCAGACCGCTCATGCGCAGGGCGCATCGATGTTCCTGCTGTCCCAGCACGTGACCGCGCCAGGGGAAGGCTCGGTGATCCGAGTGCCTGACACCCTGATCGCCCTGGGCTTGCTCGGCAAGGCGCACAGGCAGCGCTGGGCGCGCGATGCGAGGAAGACGGGAAGGAAGGCCGAGGTCGTTGCGATTACCGGCTCGGCTGGCAAGACCACCACGTCGCGCGCCGTGACCGCGGCGCTCGGTGCGATCGCTCCGAACGCCGTGCACTCCCCGCTCGGAAACCTGAACAACCAGGTGGGCGTGCCAGTGGTGCTCCTCGGGCTGGAATCGCGTCACCGCTTTGCAGTGGTGGAGATCGGCACCAATTCCCGGGGTGAGATCGCCTACGGCGCTTCTCTCGCCGAGCCTGACGTGGGTGTGCTCACGCTCGTGTCCTGTGCCCATGGCGAGGGAATCGGCACGCTCGAGGACATCGCCCACGAGAAGGGCTTCCTGCTCGAAGCCGTCGGCGCCCAGGGCGTGGCAGTGGCCAATGCCGACGACCCGCGCGCCCGGGCGCAGATGCTGCGATCCAGGGCACAGAGCTTCCTCACCTATGGCTCGGACAGCGCTGCGGACGTGCGGCTCGTGGCCAGGGAGCCGCAGGATCTGAGCGCGCAGAAGATCGTATTCGAGGTGGCTGGCAAGAAGCTGGAAGTAGCGACGCCGCTGCTGGGCGAGGCAGGGGCCTACGCTGCAGGAGCGGCCCTTGCCGTATGCCTGGCCGTGACCGATGGGAAGGCCGACCTCGCCGCCGTGGCCCAGGCGCTCGGCGCCATGCAGGCCGAGGAAGGAAGGCTGCGTCCTCGCCAGCTCGATTCAGGGCTGGTGGTGATCGACGACGCCTACAACGCGAATCCTGCTTCGATGGCAGCATCGATCCGGGCAGCATCCGAGCTGGCAGGGAAGATGGGAAGACCCCTGGTGCTGGTGCTGGGAGAAATGAGGGAGCTCGGAATGCAGAGCCGGCAGGAGCACGAGCGGCTCGGAGCCGTGGCCCAGCAGAGCGGCGCAGTGCGGATCCTGGCAGTGACCGGGGCAGCCCGGCTGCTGGCCGATGCTGCTGCGGCGTGCGGGGCGAATACGCAGTATGCCGAAGACTCGGCTGCTGCAGCAACGATGATACGCGAAGGTCTCACCGGCAACGAGGTGGTCCTGGTCAAGGGATCCCGAGGCGTCGCGCTGGAGCGCGTCGTGGCTGCCCTGGAGGCTGAGGGGCAGAAGGGGTCCGCATGATCTACGAGTTCCTCTACCCCTTGCGTCACGCCGCCGGCTGGTTGGGCTTCCTCAACGTGCTGCGCTACGTGCCGTTCCGCACCATCGCAGCCACCATGACTGCCATGTTCCTGACCTTCCTTCTGGCTCCGTGGTTCATCCGCGAGCTGCAGAAGAAGCAGATCGGGCAGGTCGTGGGGGAGCGGGGCCCTGAGACGCACAAGCTCAAGGCAGGTACGCCTACCATGGGCGGCGCCCTGTTGCTGTTGTGCATCCTGGTCCCGACCATCCTCTGGGGCGACGTGAAGAACCCGTTCGTGCTGGCGACCGCTGCGGTCACCGCAGGCTACGGCGTGATCGGGTATCTGGACGACTACCTCAAGCTCAAGTTCAAGAGCTCGGGGGGGTTGGCAGGACGCTACAAGCTGCTGGGCCAGACGCTGATCGCGGGCGCAGCGGTCGGGTACACCTTCCTGTACAAGACCGCGCTTCCCGCGGACTGGCTCGAGATACGAACGCGTCTGTCCATCCCATTTTTGGCATTCAACAAGCACCCGATCGACCTTCCCCTCTGGGTGTACGTGCCGTTCGCCATCTTCGTGGTGGTCGCCTGGTCCAATGCAGTGAACCTGACCGACGGGCTCGACGGCCTGGCGATCGGGCCTGTGCTGATCAACGCGAGCACCTACCTGGTGTGGGCCTATCTGGCCGGCGCCACCTTCTGGAAGTTCTCCATGGCCCGCTACCTGGACATTGCTCCGGTCCACAGCGCGGGCGAGCTGGCCATCTACTGCGGAGCGACCTTGGGGGCAGGGACCGGGTTCCTCTGGTACAACACCTACCCAGCCCAGGTCTTCATGGGGGATGTGGGCTCGCTCGCCTTGGGGGGCGGGCTGGGAATGCTGGCGCTGTTCACCAAGAACGAGCTCCTGAGCGTGGTGCTCGGCGGCGTGTTCGTGCTCGAGACGGTCAGCGTGGTGACCCAGGTCGCCTCGTTCAAGCTGACCGGCAAGCGGGTCTTCCTGATGGCTCCGATCCATCACCACTTCGAGAAGAAAGGGTGGGCAGAGCCAAAGGTCATTGTTCGTTTCTGGATTGTCTCGGTGCTGCTGGCCCTGGTCAGCCTCGCATCGCTCAAGCTGCGTTGAGCGCAGAAATCGAAGGGAAGTCGTGGAGCTTTCGGGTCGTAGGGTCGTCATCGTGGGTTTGGGCCGCAGCGGTGTGGCAGCGGCCAGCCTGTGCGTGCGGCGCGGAGCCATCGTGAGCGCGACCGACCTGCGCTCGCGCGCCAACCTGGGAGAGACCGCGGCAGCCCTGGACGCGATGGGCGTGACGTTGCACCTGGGTTCCCACGACGAAGTGCCCTGGGACAAGGCCGACCTGGTCGTGATCTCCCCTGGCGTTCCTCCGTTCCCGGCGATCGCAGAGGTGGAGCGCTCCGGAAGGGAAGTCATCGGGGAGCTCGAGCTTGCCAGCCGCATGATCTCTGCTCCCATCGCCCTGGTGGGTGGCACCAACGGCAAGAGCACGGTCACCTCCTGGCTCGGCGCCATGATGTCCCATGGCAGCAGGAAGGTCTTCACAGGGGGCAACCTCGGAGTTCCTCCGGCCGAAGTCATCGAGGATCCCTATGATCTGTGGGTTCTCGAGATCTCGAGCTTCCAGGCCGAGAGGATCCCCACCCTGCATGCCAGGTCTGCCTGCCTGCTCAACGTGACCGACGATCACCTCGACCGCTACGAGAGCTTCGACGCGTATGCGCAGGCCAAGGGCAATGTGTTCGTACGCATGACACCGGAAGATGTCGCGGTCATCCCCGTGGGCGACGAGCTGTGCGCAAGGCAGGCGTCGCGCGGGAACGCCACGAAGGTGACCTTTGGCCCTGGCGGCGACGTGAGCGTGCAGGGCGATTGGATCGTGGATCGGCTGCACGACATGCGCTGGGAGCTGGCGAGCATCCGTCTTTCCGGCGTGCACAACCAGCTCAATGCGTGTGCCGCGATCGGCATGGCCGTGGGCCTCGGCGCCACCCAGGCCGAGATCGCCGAGTCGCTTCGGACCTTCACCGGCCTCGGGCATCGCACTGCGTTTGCCGGGGAAATCAAGGGGATCCGGTTCTACGACGACTCCAAGGGGACCAACGTGGGAGCGTCGGTCGCAGCGCTGCGCGGGCTGAAAGAACCCCGGGGCGTGCTCATCGCAGGAGGCCGCGACAAGCTGGGAAGCTACGCGCCCCTGGTGGAGGCGTTGCGGGACAAGGGAAGAGCCGTGGTGGTGATCGGCGAAGCCGCAGATCGGATCGCAGAGGCCACAGCCGGCGTGCTTCCCACGATCAAGGCATCCACCATGGAAGATGCTGTGCGCAAGTCGTTCGAGCTGGCTCAGGCCGGCGACGCGGTCCTGCTGAGCCCGGCGTGCGCGAGCTTTGACATGTTCCGAGACTACGGTCACCGCGGGGTGGCGTTCTGCGAAGCAGTGCAGAAGCTGTCCGCGGAGATTCACGGAGGCAAGCCATGAGCGTATGGGCGTGGCTTCGCAACCCGGAAGGGGCAGCGCGGTTCAAGTCCGGCGAAGTGGACCGTGTGCTGGCTGCAACGATCATCGGCCTGATCGGGTTCGGCTCGGTGATGGTCTACAGCGCGAGCACGATCGAAGCCACGGTGCGCTTCAAGGATCCGGAGTTCTACCTCAAGCGCCAGCTGGTGTTCGCAGGCCTGGCCTTGCTCGTGATGTGGGGGGTCAGCAAGATCGACTACCACCGTCTGCGCGCCCTGACCTATCCGATCCTGGGTACGGTCACGGTGCTGCTCGCAGCCACGGTCATCGGGCTCGGGCAGAGGCGCGGCGGTGCAGCGCGCTGGATCACGGTCGGGCCGATCCTGGTGCAGCCGGCGGAGATGGTGAAGCTGGCGCTCGTTCTCTGGCTCTCCTACTCGCTCGCCAAGAAGGCCGAAGGGATCAAGACCTTCAAGATCGGCCTGATTCCCCACCTGCTGATGGCGGGCTTCTTCATCGTCTTGTGCTTGAGGCAGCCCGACTTCGGGTCTGCCGTGGTGCTCGCCTTCATCACGTTCACGATGCTGTTCGTGGCAGGGGCCCGGATCAGCTACCTGCTCGGCGTGGGCGTGCTCGCCGGCATCGTGGGCGTCAACGTGGTCATGAGCCAGTCCTACCGCGTGGCGCGCTTGATGGCCTTCCTCGACCTTGCCGGGCACCGTCAGGACATCGCCTACCAGCCCTTCCAGTCGGTCATGAGCTTCGGCTCAGGCGGGCTTGCAGGGCTGGGATTGGGAAGGGGGTTGCAGGTGCTCTACCTTCCTGAGGCGCACAACGACTTCATCGCCGCCATCATTGGCGAAGAGATGGGGTTCGTAGGGGTCATCCTGCTCGCAGGCGCATACCTGCTGGTCGTGTCCCGCGGCGTGCGCGTGGCGCTCCGGGCTCGCGACGACTACGGCAGCTACATCGCGTTCGGCATCTCCACCCTGATGGGCGTGCAGGCGCTGGTGAATCTGTCCGTTGCCATGGCGATCCTTCCCACCAAGGGTCTTACCCTTCCGTTCATCAGCTACGGCGGCTCGTCGCTCCTGGTGAATGCCGCTGCTGCAGGCGTTTTGCTGAACATCTCGCGTGAGCGCACAGAGCAGGCCTCTGCGCCCACCATGGTTCCCCTCTCCGTCGACAGCCCTGAAGCGAGCGTTGCGGTCATGACCGCTGCCGAGGAAGGGAGCGGATGAGCAAGCGCTTCGTCTTTGCCGGCGGAGGCACGGGTGGGCACATCTTCCCGCTCGTGGCCGTGGCCCAGGCTGTGCGCGCAGCATCGCCTGACGTGGAGATCGTGTACGTGGGAACCGAGCGCGGCATGGAGAAGCGCGTGCTCGGAGATCTAGGCGAAAAGCTCGAGCTTCTTCACATCCTTCCCATCAAGGGCGGAGGGGTCACAGGAGCGATCAAGGGAGCGGCGCGCGCCCTGATGTCCCTGCCAGACTCCAGGAATTTGCTGCGCAGGCTCGAGCCAGCGGCCGTGCTCTCCATCGGCGGCTATGCCGCAGGTCCGGTGTCGCTCGCTGCCCGCTCCATGCGCATTCCCCTCGCCCTGCTCGAGCCCAACTCGGTGGTGGGGCTTGCCAACAAGCTCGTAGCGCCCTTTGCGCAGCGCGCTTACGTGGCATTCCCCGAGACCGAGAAGCTCTTCCGAAGGAAGATCGTGCGCCTCACCGGGGTGCCGCTTCGTCGCGGTTTCAAGCCCATTGCGTGCGAGCCGCAGGACGGGCTCCTGCGCATTCTGGTCATCGGCGGAAGCCAGGGCGCGATCACGCTCAATCACAACGTTCCAGCAGCGATCGGGATGGCCCGCCGGCAGGGCAAGGTGCGAATCCAGGTGAAGCACCAGAGCGGCCGAGACCGGGAAAAGGAAGTCATCGATCGCTACGAGCAGGCCGGGGCAAGAGACGAGGTGGAAGTGGTGCCGTTCATCGACGACGTGCCTGCAGCGCTCGGCCAGGCCGATGTGGTGGTGCAGCGCGCCGGAGCCAGTGCAGTGTCCGAAGTCTGTGCCGTGGGAAGGGCGTCCGTGCTGATCCCTTACCCCTATGCCGCAGGCGATCATCAGCTTCACAACGCCCGGGCCATGGAAGCAGCCGGCGCGTCGGTGTGCGTGGCCTCGCAGGAGGCGACCCCAGAGCGACTTGCTGCGATTCTGCAAGAGCTCGCAGCGGATCTTCCGCGTTGCAAGAGGATGGCCGAGGTGGCAAGGGGGCGGGGACGCCCCGATGCCGCAGACGCGATTGCCAAGGATTTCCTTTCACTGGCGGGGGTGGCGTGATGTTCCGCGGACGCGTACGGCACGTTCACTTCGTGGGAATCGGCGGCATCGGCATGAGCGGCCTGGCCGAGATCCTCCGATCCCTCGGCTTTGACGTCTCAGGCTCGGATCTGAAGCCGAACAACATCACCAAGCGCCTCGAGCTGCTGGGCGTGCGGATCGACATCGGCCACCTCGGCGGCAACGTGGTGGGCTGCGACGTCGTGGTCTACTCGAGCGCGATCAAGCCTGACAATCCTGAGCTGGTCGAAGCGCGTGGGCGCGGCATTCCGGTCATCGCGCGCGCTGAAATGCTCGCTGAATTGATGCGGGTCAAGTACGGCGTCGCCATCGCCGGCTCCCACGGCAAGACCACAACCACCTCCCTGATCGCCACGGTGCTGCGCTCTGCCGGGTTCGACCCCACGGTCGTGGTCGGCGGCAAGATGGAAGCGCTCGGCTCCAACGCGCGGCTCGGGGAAGGGGATCTGCTGGTCGCAGAGGCTGACGAGAGCGACGGCTCGTTCTTGCTGCTCAACCCCACGATCGCGGTGGTGACCAACATCGACCCAGAGCACCTGGATCACTGGGGAACCCACGAGAAGGTCAAGGAAGCGTTCGTGAGCTTCCTGTCCCGGGTTCCCTTCTACGGCCTTGCGGTCATGTGCCTGGATCACCCCCATGTGCAGTCGATCCTGCCGCACGTGCGCCGAAGGCACGTGACCTACGGCGTGTCGCCGCAGGCAGACTACTCGGCGCGGGAGCTGGAGAGCCACGGCCTGATGATGCGCTTTCGCGCGCACCGCCATGGCGAGCTGATGGGCGAGTTCGAGGTGAGAATGCCGGGCCAGCACAACGTGCTCAACTGCCTTGCGACCATCGCAGTGGCCGACGAGCTCGAGGTGCCCCTGGACGTCATGCAGCACTCGCTCGCCACTTTCAGCGGCGTTCAGCGTCGTTTCACCATCGTCGGCGAGATCGAGGGGATCACGCTGGTCGACGACTACGGCCACCACCCCGCAGAGATCTCTGCGACCCTGGCAGCAGCGCGCAATGCCTACAAGGGAAGGCTCGTGGTGGCGTTCCAGCCCCACCGCTACACGCGAACCCGCGACCTGTTCGCAGAGTTCACGGCCGCCTTCAACCAGGCCGACATCGTGGTGGTCACGGACATCTACCCGGCCGGAGAAGCGCCGATCCCGGGGATTACTGCGGAAGCTCTGGCCCAGGCGCTACGCGAGCACGGCCACCAGCACGTGCACTACGTGCCAGGCAAGACCTCGGTGCCTGATGCTCTCGAGCAGATCGTGCGCCCAGGCGACGTCGTGATCGCGCAAGGCGCAGGCGACATCAACAAGAGCGTGCACGAGCTGTACACCAGGCTCTCCAAGAAGAGGGAAGGGGCAGCGCATGGCTGAGCCCAAGTCCCTTCCGGCCAATCGTCGCGTTCGGGCGCCATCCATGCCCCCGGGCGGCGTGATCGATGCGCCCGGAGAGGACTACGAGCCGCCGGAGGACGCGCCGATCGCTGCGCCGGATCGAAACGCGCGCAAGCCTGCTTCCAAGCCCAAAGCGCAGCGCGGACCGTCGGTGCTCTCCGCCATCGTGCGGCGCGCGCAGCCGATCGTGGGGCTGCTCGTGGTCGTGGCAGCGTCCATCGCCGTTGCCTGGGGCATCCGTCACCATGTGATGACCAGCCCTCGATTTGCCGTGCGAACCGTGCGCGTGGAAGGGACGGTCAAGCGCAGCTCCGAGCAGATCGCTGCCGCAGCAGGCCTCAAGATCGGCAACAACATCTTCAGCATCGACCTGGAGAGCGCCCGCGTCCGGATCCTGCAGGACCCCTGGATCGAGAAGGCCATGGTGCGGCGAAAGCTCCCCTCGACGATCACCGTGGAGGTGACGGAAAGGGAAGCGTCGGCCGCGGTCGTGGTCGGTACCGAGATCTACCTGTGCACGCACGATGGCGAGCTGTTCAAGACGATCGAGCCTGGCGATCCCTCGAATCTGGTGGTGATCACAGGGCTGACCTCAGAGCAGGTCTCTGATGATCGGCCAGGGTCGGTCAAGCGCATCCGCGCTGCCCTGGACCTGATGATGGACTACGAGCAGCGGGGCCCGTCCAAGCGCCTCGCCCTGGAGGAGATCAACCTCGCCCAGGACGGCACCGTACGTCTGGTGGTGGGCAAGGAGGCAGTGACGCTGGAAATGGGCCAATCGCCCTTCAGGCAGAAGATCCTGAGGGCAGCGCAGGTTCTGCAGGAAGTCGATCGGAGGCACGCGCAACCCTCGGTGGTGTTCCTGGACAATGACGCCCACCCGGAGCGCGTCGTGGTGAGGATGCGATGATCGTTGCGAAAACTTGGCCCCTTCGATCCCAGCATGGCAGCGTCCGGCCGTTCTGCAGGCCCTCTGCCCTTCGGCAGCCCGGCCTTGCCCAGAACCTTCACGAGGAATGAGTATGGAGACCTCGGAGATCGTCGTAGGACTGGACATCGGCACCACCAAGGTTGCCGCCGTTGTGGGCGAGGTCGACAGCGACGGCATCACCATCCTTGGCGTCGGGAATGTCCCCTGCAAAGGCCTGCGCAAGGGCGTAGTCGCCAACATCGAGTGGACCGTCAAGTCCATTGCCGAAGCGGTCCAGGCCGCGCAGTCCATGGCCGGTGTCGAGATCCGGACCGTGTACGCCAGCGTGGGTGGCAGCCATGTCCGCTCCCAGCTCTCGGACGGCGTCGTGGCCGTGGCGGGCGGGGAAGTGGGCCCTGAGGACGTAGAGCGCGTGCTGGAAGGCGCCCGGGCTGTCGCGATGGACGCGGACCGCCAGATCCTGCACGTCCTGCCCCGCGAGTTCCTGGTCGACAACCAGGACGGCATTCGTGACCCGGTCGGAATGAGCGGCGTCAGGCTCGGCTGCAAGGTCAACCTCACCACCGCTGCCACCAGCTGCGTGCAGAACGTGGTGCGCTGCGCTGAGCGCTGCGGCCTGACCGTGGCTGACGTGGTCCTGGCCCCCCTGGCGAGCGCTGAGTCGGTCCTGAGCGAAGATGAGAAGGAGATCGGCGTTGCGGTCATCGACATCGGTGGCGGCACCACGGATCTGCTCATGTACGTGGACGGCGGAGTTGCCCATACGAGCGTGATTCCGGCCGGAGGCAACAACGTCACCAGCGACATCTCGATGGGATTGCGCACGCCGATGGCAGAGGCAGAGCGGCTCAAGCGCAACAGCGGGTGCGCGCTGGGGCGGATGGTCGCAGATGACGAAGAGATCGAAGTGCCGGGCGTGGGAGGGCATGCCCCTCGCAAGGCAGCCCGGCGCATGCTGAGCGACATCATCGAGCCGCGCATCGAAGAGCTGTTCGCGTTCGCGCGTCGTCGCATGGAAGAAACCGGCCTGCTGGAGCAGATCTCGGCCGGTGCAGTGCTGACCGGTGGGGCGGCCCTGATGGAGGGGATGCCCGAGTTCGCCGAGGAGATCCTTGGAATGCCGGTCAGGCTCGGGTTCCCGATCGGGATCCGAGGGATCACGCAGCTGGTGCAGGGCCCGCAGTACGCGACCGGAGTCGGGCTCGTCCGTCATGGTGCCACCATGCTCACCCAGGCACGGGAGCGCGCAGTCGTTCATGCGTTGCGTCCGCGCGAGCCGGTGGAGCGCGAGGTCAAGCCCGACCGTTCGGGCAAGGGAATTTGGGGTTGGTTGAAGGCGGCCTTCTAGGAGGCCGAAGGGCAGTGGCCGCAGGGCCCCTGCAGGTGCAGTTGAAACACATCGCTTGTCGGGAAGAGGCGCCTGGCCAGCGATTGACAGGACAGTATGAAGGCGGCGCTGCCGCCCCCGGGAGGAAGAGATGAGCTTCTCGATTGAGTTCGCCCCCGATAGCAACAGTGAGTACGAGGCCGTTCTGAAGGTCGTCGGCGTGGGAGGATCGGGCGGCAATGCCGTCAATACGATGATCAGCTTTGGCCTGGAAGGGGTCGAGTTCATCGTGGCGAACACCGACGCCCAGGCGCTCAACGCGAGTGCAGCTCCGATCAAGCTCCCGATTGGGGGCTCGGTCACCCGTGGGCTCGGCGCAGGCGCTGACCCGGAGAAGGGGCGCAAGGCCGCGCTCGAAGACGTCAATCGCATCAAGGAGTGCATCCAGGGTGCGGACATGGTGTTCATCACCGCTGGCATGGGCGGCGGGACCGGAACCGGGGCTGCCCCTGTGATCGCGCAGATTGCGCGCGAAGAAGGCGCCCTGACCGTGGGCGTGGTCACCAAGCCATTCGCCTTCGAGGGCAAGCAGCGTGCCCGCCGCGCCGAGATCGGCCTGCAGATGCTCACCGAGCATGTGGACACGCTGATCACCATCCCCAACCAGAAGCTGCTGACCCTGGGCGGCGATGAGGACCTGTCGTTCATCGACGCGTTCCGCAAGGCCGACGAGGTGCTCTACCAGGCGGTCAAGGGGATCAGCGATCTGATTCAGCAGAACGGCGTGGTCAACGTGGACTTTGCCGACGTCAAGACGATCATGCAGAACATGGGCCGGGCGATCATGGGAACCGGCTGTGCCAAGGGCCAGGGACGGGCACGCCTCGCCGCGGAAATGGCCATCACCTCGCCTCTGCTCGACAACATCTCCGTCGAGGGAGCGATGGGCGTACTGGTCAATATCGTGGGCGGCACCGACCTTCGCATGAAGGAGATGGAAGAAGCCGCTTCTCTCATCTACGAGCAGGCGCACGAGGATGCGAACATCATCTGGGGCGCTTCTCTGGACGAGAGCATGGGCGACATGGTCAAGGTGACCGTGATCGCGACCGGGTTCGATCGGGAGCTGCAGGACATTGCCCAGGAGCAGTCGGCGCAGCGTCCTACGATGGTATCGGTCCCGGCCCAGATCCAGGCCAACCGCCAGGCGCCGCCTGCGCAGCGTCAGCTCCTGCAGGAAGACCAGGGGCAGAGGCGCCCGTCGATCCCGCAGCGTCAGCCGATCAGCGTGCAGCCTGCGCCTGCGACGCAGACCCGCACGGCCGGAGCGGTTTCCAGCTCGTTCCTGCCGTCCGCGGACACGGATTGGGATGTCCCCGCGTTCACGCGGCGTCCTATGAGATAGTCTTACGTTAGATTCGAGCGAAGAGGCCGTGCGAAAGCGCGGCCTTTTTCTTACCCTAGGGGGCTACCTTGCAGGGGCAGAGTAGTTTACTGGGAGACGGTCGCGCGGGGCTTGCGGTAGACCCTAGGGGGCTACCTTGCAGTGGCAGAGTAGTTTACTGGGAGACGGGAGATTTGGAGGGGGATTTAATGCGCACGGGTCGCGCGGGGCTTGCGGTAGACCCTTGGGGGCTACCTTGCAGTGGGCAGAGTAGAGTAGTTCACAGGGAGACGGGAGATTTGGAGGGTTCTGGAGGGGGATTTTGTGCGCGCGGGTCGCGCGGGGCTTGCGGTAGAGTCTTGGACGGGGGCTTCCTCGTTGTCGGCCGTGCGTTCGGAATAGCCCTCCATTTCGAGCTTACGGCGTGGTCATGCAGCAGAACGTGATCGGGCCGGAACCCTGCACATTGCCGGTGGGAAACGCGGTGCCCGAAGGGGTGCAGCCGACATTGGGCTTGTAGCCGATCAGCTCCACGCCCCAGTTGAACTGGGGAGTCACCACGTTCACGCACTGATTCGTCGTTGGCACCATGGTGGACTGGGCATTGCAGCTCGAAGAGGAGTTGACGCGTACCCCGCAATCAGGGTCTGAGCAGGAGCAGCTTCCGGCAGCGTCCGAACAACCGCACGCGAGCGTGGAGCAGCTCCTCATGTCGTTGTAGGATTGCCAGAGCACGGTCTGCTGGGTGTAGGGACTCGGGCAGACCGACAGCGCTCCAGGAATGGCAAGGCATGGACCGGTGCCGATCGACGGCGCAGCGGGCGCACACGTTCCCCCGCCAGCGCAGGGGACAGCATTGGATAGCTTCGTCAGGCAGGCTTGAAGGGTCGAGCTCGGCGCGACGACGCTCGTGTTCGCGGTGGCGCTGCAGGTGCCGTTGAAGTACGGGGACGGGGGCGTGGCCTGGCACGTGTAGACCGGATTCATGCCCGGCGGGCTCTGCGTCTGGCAATTGCCGGTGGACGCCTGCTGCGCGGATACGCCCGAGCCAGCGCAGGCAGTGGCTGCAAAGCAGGTCACCGTCGACACGCACGTGGGGGACGGCGGCGGGGAGCATGCGCACGCGCACGTTGCCGGCTCAGCCTTGTCCAGCACGTTCTGCTCGTAGTAGGCCGCGATCGTTGCATCGGACGGACAGGAGCTCGAGCTGCCGGCTGAGCCGATCCATCCGATCATACCATCACCGACCGCGTTCGACGGGGGAGGTGCGCACTGGTAGCCGGTCGGGCAACCCGAGGTCCCAGCCGCGCCCGCAACGCCTCCGGTGCCTGTTGAGCCTGCGGTGCCTGCGGTGCCAGCCGAACCCGCAGCGCCTCCGGTGCCTGTTGAGCCTGCTGAGCCAGCCGAACCCGCAGCGCCTCCGGTGCCTGCTGTCCCGGCGGTGCCCGCATTGCCTCCGGTCCCTGCTTTCCCTGCGCTGCCAGCGGTCCCGGCGGTGCCCGCATTGCCTGAGGTCCCTGCTTTCCCCGCGCTGCCAGCGGTCCCCGCCGTGCCCCCTACGCCCGCTTGACCGGCCTGGCCGCCCGAGCCCGCGTCGGTGGTCTCCTTGACCTCGAGGGAATCGAGCCCAGCGATCGCGGCGCAGCCTTGCAAGAGCGCGAACGCGATCAAGGCCAACCGCGCGGATGGTCTGGGTGCAACGTGCGTCATCTTGGTAGGTTCACGATACACCATCCGCCATGGCATCGTCAAAGCGGCCGACCGGGCATGATACGGCAGAGGGGGGAGCCACACGAAGACACGAAGGCGCGAAGGGTTAGTGGGGTTGGTGCGACGTTATTCACGCGCAGCGTGTGCGGTTTTCGAACCAGCCCAAGCTGGGGCTCACTGTACAATATTGGTTCGGACGACCGCGTCGTCCCGGTCCACGCTCCTGTCCACCGCTATCTCGAAGTCTACGCCTGTGTCCCATCGCAGCAGGGTCATGCTGTCCTTGTAGCTCGAGCGCGTCGGGGTCGTTGGATGTGAACCTGGAGGGCCAGCCCTGTGATCCCTTCTGCGGCGATCTGCCGGAGATCTGCGGGATCTGCGGCAGCCTTCCCGAGGGCAAAGCGATCGGACTTTGCTGCAGAGCAGAGGCTGGCCCGTCGGAGGCAAATGACGTGAACCTGGAGGGCCAGCCCTGTGATCCCTTCTGCGGCGATCAGCGGGAGATCTGCGGGATCTGCGGCAACCTTCCCGTCTGCGAGGCGATCGGATTGGGCCGCAGATCAACGCAGATCATCGCAGAGGTTGGTGCGTCGTAATCAACGGACGTGAACCTGGAGTCCCAGCCCTGTGATCCCTTCTGCGGCGATCTGCCGGAGATCTGCGGGATCTGCGGCAGCCTTCCCGAGGGCAAAGCGATCGGACTTGGCTGCAGATCAACGCAGATCATCGCAGAGGTTGGTGCGTCGTAATCAACGGACGTGAACCTGGAGTCCCAGCCCTGTGATCCCCTCTGCGGCGATCTGCCGGAGATCTGCGGGATCTGCGGCAGCCTTCCCGAGGGTAAAGCGATCGGACTTGGCTGCAGAGCAGAGGCTGGCGCGTCGGAGGCAAATGACGTGAACCTGGAGGGCCAGCCCTGTGATCCCTTCTGCGGCGATCAGCGGGAGATCTGCGGGATCTGCGGCAACCTTCCCGAGGGCAACGCGATCGGTTGAGCGTCCCGGAGTCCGCATCGGGCAAGGGCAGGGGCAAGGGCAAGGGCAAGGGCAAGACCGAGAAAGCGGCGCGCCCCGAATCCCCGACGGTATCCCGCGAGCTCAACGCGACCCGTGCGATACAACTCACCCTCCCGACCTCCCTTCTCCCAGTGAACCCTCTGCCCCTGAAAGGTAGCCCCCCAGGGTTTCCCGTGAGGGGGGGCCGGATTTGTTGCGACGCCGCCCAGCGACCCTCCTCCTTTCCGTCAGGGATCCCCCCTTTCTACGAATCCAAATCACGATTGGAGGACTTGATGTTGCGCAACCATCGCTTGTTTACCCCGGTTATTCTCGGACTTCTCTTCATCCTTCCCAACTGCTCCAGCAGCGATACCCCGGCCGCCCAGGCCCCGCAGCCCACCTGCGGCAACGCCAAGCTCGACATGGGCGAGCTCTGCGACCCTGCCATCGCTTCCGGCGTCGGCGCATGCCCCACCTCCTGCGATGACTCCAAGTCCTGCACCACCGACACCATGGCCGGCACCGCTGCCGCCTGCTCAGCCGAGTGCAAACACCAGCCGATCACCGAATGCAAGACCGGCGATGGGTGCTGCCCTGCCGCCTGCACCACCGCCAACGACAAAGACTGCACCGCCGCGTGCGGCAACGGCGTCGTCGACCCAGGCGAGACCTGCGACGGCAACTGCCCGTCCGACTGCAACGACGGAAACGCCTGCACCTCGGACACGCTCAGCGGCTCCACTGCAAAATGCGATGCAACGTGCGCCCACTCCGTGGTCAACCAGTGCATGGGCGGCGACGGGTGCTGCCCGGCCGGCTGCACCTCAGGCACGGACAAGGACTGCTCGGCAACGTGCGGCAATGGCGTGGTCGACCCGGGCGAGACCTGCGACGGCAACTGCCCTGCGGACTGCAACGACGGCAACGCCTGCACCGCTGACACCATGACCGGAAGCGCCTCGAATTGCAGCGCAGCCTGCACGCACCAGCCAGTGACCCAGTGCACCGGCGGCGACGGGTGCTGCCCTGCCGGCTGCACCTCGGGCACGGACAAGGACTGCTCAGCCACCTGCGGCAACGCCGTTGTCGATCCGGGCGAAACCTGCGACGGCAACTGCCCCGCTGACTGCAACGACGGCAACGCCTGCACCGCTGACACCATGACAGGAAGCGCATCGACCTGCAGCGCAGCCTGCACGCACCAGCCAGTGACCCAGTGCGTCTCGGCCGACGGCTGCTGCCCTGCCGGATGCAACAACAACAGCGACAAGGACTGCTCGGCCTCGTGCGGCAACATGGTCGTGGAACCAGGGGAAACCTGCGACGGGAACTGCCCCGCCGATTGCTCCGACGGCAATGCCTGCACCCTGGACAGCATGACCGGCAGCGCTTCGACCTGCAGCGCCGTGTGCAGCCACCAGTCAATCACCCAGTGCGTCACCGGCGACGGGTGCTGCCCTGCCGGGTGCAACAACAACAACGACAAGGAGTGCTCGGCCACGTGCGGCAACGGCACAGTCGAGTCCGGCGAGTCCTGCGACGGCAACTGCCCTGCAAACTGCAACGACGGCAGCGCATGCACCATTGACTCGATGACCGGCAGCCAGGCCAACTGCAACGTAGCCTGCTCGCACCAGAACATCACCACCTGCGCCAACAACGACGGGTGCTGCCCCAACGGATGCACCAGCGGCAACGACAACGACTGCTCGCCGTTCTGCGGCAACGGCGTCATCGACCCGGGCGAGACCTGCGACAGCAACTGCCCTGCAACCTGCAACGACAGCAATGCCTGCACGATCGACACGCTGTCCGGCAAGGCCAATACCTGCAACGTGATCTGCACCTACCAGACCATCACGACCTGCGTGACCGGCGACGGGTGCTGCCCTGCAGGGTGCAACAACAACAGCGACAAGGATTGCTCGGCCACGTGCGGCAATTCCACGGTGGAAGCCGGGGAGACCTGCGACGGCAACTGCCCCGCATCGTGCAACGACAACAACGCCTGCACCATCGACACCAAGACCGGCAGCGCACAGAACTGCAACGTAGTGTGCGGCCACCAGAACATCTCCCAGTGCCTGGCCGGCGACGGGTGCTGCCCTGCGGGGTGCACCAACAGCAAGGACGCAGACTGCCCCAAGGGCGTGGGGCTCGTGGGGGATCCGTGCACCGATGGAACCGCGGACTGCGCCAGCGGCGCGTGCGTGGTCGAAGCCAACGACGGGTGGCCTGGTGGATACTGCAGCAAGAGCTGCGTCACCGATGGCGATTGCGGCACAGGCGCCCACTGCGCGCTCAAGGACGCGACCACGAACAACGGTGTCTGCCTGAAGAACTGCGCTGCCAACTCGGAGTGCCGCACGCCGAACTACGAGTGCTACGACTATGATCGGGCTGGCGTCAAGGAGTGCGCGCCGATCGGAAGCGGCGCTGGCGTGGTCGGGGCGCCGTGCAACACGTTCGCCGATTGCGCTGGCGGCCAGACCGGACGCTGCGCCACGGAATCGCTCGGCTATCACCAGGGATACTGCTACACCGAGCCGTGCTCGGCTACGGTGCAGTGCGGCGCAGGCTCACATTGCACGCTGAAGAACGCCAACGGAGAAGGCGTGTGCTTCAAGGATTGCGTCAACTCCTCGAGCTGCCGAGCGGATGGCTACCTGTGCTACGACGTCGACAACAACGCGAGCACCGAGTGCGCGCCTGCGGCGACCGGGACCGGAGCGATCGGCGCTGCGTGCACCGGGACGTGGGATTGCGCGGGTGGACGCTGGGGCGGGTGCGGGCTGGCGGCCAACGGATGGCCGTCCGGTTACTGCCTCCTGCAGTGCGACACCGGGACCGGGACGTGCCCTGCTGGTAGCGATTGCGTGCTGCTCGGCGCCAACTCCTGGTGCATGGATACCTGTGCGAGCGTGGCCGAGTGCAGGACCAACTACCAGTGCGTCCAGGCCGGCGGAGCTGCTTCGCTCGAATGCTACCCGCAGTGATGCCTTCTCGCGCTTGACAACAGCCTGCTATGCGTCTCCCATGGGTCGATGGGAGCCATCCCACAAACCAAAGGAATCGGATTCGTCAACGTGCGAGCGTTCGTGCGTGACAAGTTCGGCTCTGATGCCTCGCTCACCGGATCAGAGTCACACGAAGGCGCGAAGACGGGGAGGTTGTTGTTGTTGGTTCGACGGGACGGACGCAGAGCCCCCGAATGGGGGCTTGGCTAACCGCGCAACTGACTTGCATCAGCCGCCGGCACTTCAGCCGGCGGATCTATCCAACGAATCGAATCGTCCATCGTATCGGATCGTCCATACCCCGGGCACGCATCGGAATGCCCATACCCCGGGCACGCATCGGAATGCCCATACCCCTGGCACGCATCGGAATGCCCATACCCCGGGCACGCATCGGAATGCCGATACCCCCGGCGCCCGTCGGATCGTCTATTCGCCCGGAGCGCCTCGGATCGTCCATGCCCCCGGCCACGCCTCGGATCGTCCAATGGCCTGCGGCGCTCTCGGATGAATCCGGATTGCGCCCCGCGTTTTCCGCTATCATCCCCCCATGAAACGCGCGCTCCTCCTTCTCCCCGTCATCGCGGTGTGCGCGTGCGCGCCCGTCCCTCAATCATGCCCGTCTCTCCCTCCCGCTCCTTCTGCTCCTCCTTCCGCTCCTCCTGCTGCGAGAGCACCTTCCCCTCCTTCCCTCCGTCTTACCGTACGCCCGATCCCAGCGGACAAGCCCTCAGTACGAGTCGAGATCCAGGCCCTTTCCTGCGATTCCCCGTGGTCTCTTCCCAATCTCCCGGACCGCGTGGAGGCCTCTGATGACGACGGCCCTGTGCCGGTCGATCTGCAAAAGGGAAGGTTCACGCTGCAGCGAAGTGCTCGCGGACGCCTTCGCATCTCCTATTCCCTTCCCGCCATTGCTGGCACGCTCGGCACCACTCCGGGCGTGGAAGTCGATCCGGATCGCTTTCGCGCTCTCGGCGGCTCGGTCTTTGCCCTGCCCGACGCGTGGCTCGATCGCACCCTTCCTGTTTCAGTTCGCATCGACATGACCGACGCGCACGTCATGTCGCAAGGCACAGCTTCGAGCCTGGGTGTGGGCGATACGATCGATCGCCTGACGCGCATCCAGGATCTGCGTGAGATCATGTTGGTCGGCGGGCCCATGGGCAAGGCGATCTTTGACTCGCCTGATGGGCACGATGAAGCCGCGTGGTTCGGCTACACCGCATTTGACCCGCGTCCGGGAAGCGCAGACATGGCCGGGTTTCGAACTGCTGTGCATCAGTTCTTCGGCGACAAAAGCTCCCCTCCAGCTACATTGCTGTTCGTGATCGATGGACGCGCCCCCGGTGCATTCGCAGTGTCGCGACGTGCTGGCGGCGTGGTTGCTCACCTCGGTGTGGGCGAGACCTGGTCTGGCCCTGTTCGAATATCCATTGCAGCACGCATCCTCAAGGAATGGATCGGCGAGCGCTTGTGGGTGGGGCCCACAGAGCCAGAGGCTGAAGCGCTCTGGTTCGTGGAGGGTATGGCGCGGCATCTGTCTCGGGATCTGCTGTTTCGGTTCGGGCTGCTCACGCCATCGGAAGTGATCGACGAGATGAACGGCATGGAGTCTGCGGTCGCGCTTTCGCCATGGAAAGGGCAGGGGAACAAGGCGCTCGCTGCGCGCGCGTCCGAGCCGGGCGTGCTACCGCTCATCGTGGCGCGGGGTGCGCTCTACGCTGCCCGGGTGGATGCGATTGCGCGCGGGCGTGGGGATCACAAGAAGTCGCTCGACGACATCCTGCGCCGTCTCTACAAAGAGGCGCACGACAGCCACGGACCGCTTCCGGCGAGCCGGTGGGTCGAGGTGGTGGGCGAGCTTGCGGGCCCACAGGAGGCGCGAGTGTTCGCGGAGGTGATCGACAAGGGGAGTGTGCCGGTGCTGCCGGACGATGCGCTTGGCCCCTGTTTTCGCAGCGGCAAGAGGCGCTACTCCGAGTGGGACCCTGGCTTTGACGAGGAAGCGACCCGTGGGGCAACGCCCCGCAAGGCGGTTGGGGTGCGAGAGGGCGGGCCAGCGTGGCGAGCGGGGCTGCGCGACGGCGACACGGTGGTGGAGTGGAGGCTTTCGCACGGGCGAAGCGACGTACCGGTGACCCTGGTGGTGGAGCGCGAGACGCGAAAGACGATCACGTGGCTTCCGGCAGGTCCCGCAGTGGACGGGCGTGGGTGGGTGCGGAGGAAGGAAATCCCGGACGAGCGCTGCGCTAGGTGAGGACAGCGACTCGATGTCAACTCTGGTCCAGCGACGGGTCTTTTTCACCTCCCCCCCACGCCACGCAGCGATCCGCACTCGCCCCCTCCTCTCCGCCGCGCCCCATGCCTGAAGCGTGGCGGCGGGAGGAGAGGGCTACGAGTTGAGCAGCAGCGACACCCTGCGGCCCCTCTCCTGCCGCCGCAGAGGGTTGTCGTGGGATGCGGCTGATCAGGAGAGGGGCTCGCGCGGACAGCAAGCGCAGGGCGGGGGTGAGGTAATTGATCCCGACGCGTGCTCACTTGTTTGAACGTTTGAACACCGATTTGCTCCAACCCTGGATGATGCGAAAATTTGTATTTGGGCGGTTGTCGCGCAGCTCCTAATCGAAAACCTCGAAGAATGTGCTGCGGACCGAGCACATCTCGACGTCGAGACACCCAAAAATGCAAATTCGTATCTGCGGCGTGATCTCTCGGGGGGGGTGGCGACATTTGGGGGGCAGGCAAGACCCTTCACCCTCAGGAGGCCGCCGGTGGAAAAATCCGAGAAGGCAGAGCTCAGAGCCCCGCAGACCGAGATCGCCCGTGCCCAGCTGCCGGTCTGCGCGACGGACGGCGACGAGGAGCTGGTCGACCGGGTCGCCCTGGAGATCCGCGCCATACTCGGACGGACCGTGGCCCTTGGAATGGAGGAGGTCGGGGAGCTGCTGCTTCGGACCTTCTACAACGATGACCCGGCGCTGTACGCGTCGACAAGCCATGCGAAGCACGTATCCCTGCGCCTGCTCGAGCGACGCTGCGAGTCGCTGAGCCTGCCGGTTCGCAGGGCGTTTCTGGGAAAGGCGCTCCAGCTTGCGGTGCTAAGCAGGACGCTGCCTGCGCAAGCGCGGTTCCGGCTGTTGCCATCGAGCCACCGGCTCGAGCTGCTGCCCCTTCGGTGTCCCGAAAAGATCGAAGCTCTTGCGATCAAGGCGCTGGGCGAGAAGATGTCGGTCAAGAGGGTCAGGTCTGCGGTACGCAAGGAGCGGGGCAAGCACCGGTCGGAGCGCGGCAGGAAGCCCACGCCTGCGATCCTGAAGGCGATAGGGTCGTCGGCGAGGCCGCTACGGGACAGGGCGACCGGGCGTCTGGCGTTCCGTCGCGAGGACCTTGCGGGGCTGAGCCGTGAGCAGCTCAAGAAGGCGCAGGCAGAGGCAGACGGGCTACTCAAGAAGATTGAGGAGCTGATACGGCTGCTCCAATAGACGGCTCTTGAATTTCGCTATCCAAGAGGCGAAATTCGTCGGGAGCCTGGGCCAGAGTGTGCCGTAGGGTTGGCACATGTTGCTGGCAGGCACGGCTCCTTGGGACAGGCGAATAAGAGCTTTCGAAATGGAGTCGGAAGGGTAAATCGCGGGAGTTCTGAAACGGGAGCGGTTGTCAAGCGGGTCTTGAGCAGTTTCGATCGGCGATCCTCGTACGAGGTTGTCCGGACAGAACCAGCTCCTTTTTGTAGGCATGGCACGTGCAATGCTGACGGGCCATTGCCAATTTGATACACGGATCAGTAGCGTCGAGAACACATCTGCGCTAAGCGGACCTCATGGGCGCGCGCCCACTCGCGTCATTCGATGCGGATTCTGCGACACCGGAGTTCGGCGGCGCATTCACCTCACGAGAGAGTCTTTGCCAACGTGAGGGTTGGGTCGGGAGCGGGAAGCATCAACCACGGAAGGACCGACGATGGCGAAGCGAAGGGGTGCATGGCGTGCAATCAACGCCGTGATCTACGTCAGGCGTGACGACTTGCGCGCGCCCGCGAAGGCAGCCCATGAGACTTGTAGCGGCGCAGCGACGGACGCGGTAGTGGCGGCCCTTCGCAATTCCCGGTTCAAGCTCGTGGCGGAACCGGTGCAGTCGCTCCCCGCACCGAAGCAGGCTCCAAGGTCATCCGCGACGGGAGATCCGAGGCTGCAGCATGCCAGCAGACTATGGCACCTGACTCGACGTCAGGCCGAAGTGCTCGAACTCGTGGCTGCCGGCTTGCAGAATCGTGAAGTGGCAGAAGTCTTGGGCACGAAAGTGCGGACTGTGGAACACCATGTCACCGATCTCCTGGAGAAATCGGACACCACACGCCGGACCGAGCTACTTGCTTCCTATTTCGCGCTGGTTCAGCAGGCTTGAAGGTTGCGTGGCAGGCGGGTCCGAGAGCGATAGAGCTCTACTTCGAGCAGGCGCCTGCGATCTTTCCGTCTGGACGGGTTCCAACATACATGGCCTGGAGTTCGACGCTGAATTCCCCCGCCTGGAATCGCTCGTATCCCGCTGATAAGACGGTCAGACAGTTGCCCGGTCCTGGGGAAAACTGGGCCATGACCTCCGCTGGCAGGGTCGCCGTCCCGGCGTCAGAGGGCAAGCGACAGAAGATGGCATCCTGCACGTCCTTGGCAGCGATCTGCAGAAAGACGAACCCTCCCTGAAAGGGCGTCCACGCGATACCAATCGGCTTGTCGATCGGAGGGAAGTCGTCAAACGATGGAGCTGTCACGACCAGGGCAGAAGGTGCAATCAGGTTCTCTTGGAACTTCGGAACGTCGCCCCCGCTTACGGTAGGACCTCCTTCCGCAGCCACAGTCAAGGTTTCTCCTCCGTCAAACAATAGTGCCCCCTTCCCCTGCTGATCTTCATACACTCCAGCCCCCTTGTCGGTGAAGATGACGGGGGTCTTTACCCCTTCGATCCGAACAGTGCCCGCGGAAGGGAACGCCGAAGGGCCGCTGCACGACACAAGTTGCTCACACGGGCCCATAACGCGAAAAGAACAGGATGTCCCATGAATATTCAGCAACGCGTGCCACCACGGATTGTTGACCTCGTCCCGACCTTGCGCCATCCACACGCGAAACTCAGGACCTCGCGTTTCGGTTTGCTGACCACCCCCAGCGCCGCCACCGGAGCCTCCTCCAGCCGCAGCATCGTCGGTACCACCTGAACCGCCCTGCCCGCCCAAGCCTGCAGCCCCCCCCTCCCCGGCTGGTCCTCCGGTGCTCGTCGTGTCACTGCCGCATGCCACGACCAAGAAAGAAGCCGCTGCGAAAATGGTTGAAATCAGTACTCCGCGTGTCCAAATCACTTGACTCATGATCCGAAACTCTAGCGGATGCGGTTGAAGGGATCAACTCCACGGGCGGTCATCTCAACAGAGAGCCCGCGGTGGCGGGCCCAGACCCACACGCCCGGCCTCGCAGCACATCGCCACGAAGTTGTCCATGGCGGGAAACCGCCATGAAAGGCTGAACAAATTTCGCTTTGAGAACCGGAGGTTGAGCGACCGCGTCGGTAACGGTTTCCCGCCATATCGAAGCTCTCCGCCTGGCAGTAGAAAATCGGGGACTTCCCTTCACGTCCGGAGGCCTGAGATGTGCAAGCGATTTTGGCGATGGGCAGCTGGATTCCTTCTGGGCTTGGTTGGAGGGACCGGTCTGGGATGCTCAGGCGGAGATGCTGAACTGTTCGAGAAGCCGCTGGTCGGAGACTCAGGCCCGGCAGCTACCGACGGACCGGCGTTCGAAGTCGATGCGACGAAGGCGGAAGACGCAGCGCTGCCAGACTCAGCTACGGACCACGCCGGATTCGACGGTGCTGAGGACAAAGGAACCTCGCCCGACACCGATGTGGACCATGCCGTTGTCGACTCGACATCCCCGGACTCGGCCGACGGTCCGCACCCGGGCGAGTGCCAATCCAACCCCGACCCTGTCTGCGATGACCTCATAGGCTGCACCATCGACTCCTGCGACAACGGGAAGTGCGCTCACTACCCCGCAGCGCCGCCCAACCCGAGTGCATGTGCCGCTGGGCAAATGTGCGACATCGTCAAAGGATGCGTGGCAGCCCCTACATGTCAAACTACAGCGGACTGTCTGTCCTTGTGGCAGAGCGACCCGTGCAAGACGAACATCGACTGCAAGACAGGCACATGCGCTTTCCTGGTGCTTGACACGGATGGTGACGGCCATCCGCCCATCGCCTGCGGCGGAGACGACTGCAATGACTCCAACAATGCCGCTCACCCCGGCGCCCAGGAAACGTGCGACGGCCAGGACCAGGACTGCGACGGAATCGCCGATGATGGCGCGACCTGCCCTGACGCCAAAGAGCAATGCCAGCAGGGCATGTGCGCCTGCAAGCCCCAGAATAGCTGCCCCGGGGTCTCCGATTGTGTAGATAAGTCGAATGACACCGCCCATTGCGGAGACTGCAATATCGCTTGCCCGACAGGCGCAACATGCGAGCAGGGGCTCTGCAAGTGCCCGACCGAGATGACCCCATGCGGTGGGCACTGCGTGGACCTGAAAAGCAGTTCCGACAACTGCGGCTCCTGCAATCACCCGTGTGCCGCTGGAGCTCAATGCGTGAACGCTACCTGCGAGTGCCCAGCCGCGGTTTCCTCCGTCACTCCCACAACGGCAACCCGAAACCAATCCACACTCTTCAATATCAAGGGTACGTGCCTTCCCCCAACCATCACGCCAGTCCTCACCGACTGCAGCTCCATGCAGGTTCTCTCGGTGTCCGCAACCAGCGTGGATTTTCGCTGCACACCGACCGGAAGCTTCGGGACCAAGAACGGCGTCGTGTTCGACGCTCCCGGTGGAATCGTTATCGCCCCGTTCGCCGTTGAGACCACCTACGGCGGCCTGAGCCAGTCCTGCTCCTCAGGGCCTCTGTGCGGGACTGCTCAAGACAGCTGCTGTACAAGTATCGATCTTCCCGGAGGGAGCTACCCGCGCGGGCGCGGGGCGGCCGGCACGGACCAGTGTCCGGTCGGCATGACCTGCTACCCGTCAGAGATGCCCGAGCACACGGGAAATGTCGCCCAATACCGCCTTGACAAGTACGAAGTCACGCTGAGCCGGTTTCGACGCTTCGTCGAGCAGTACGACGGCACTGCGCCACCAGCCGGCGCTGGCGAAAACCCAAGTATCCCGAATAGCGGTTGGAGTCCAGCCTGGAATTCGTCACTTCCCACGACGCAACAAGCCCTCATTCTCAAGATCAAATGCGCGTTCGGTACTCAGGTCTGGACCGACACTCCCGGCGCCAACGAGGCCTACGCCATGAACTGCCTCAACTGGTATACCGCGTTTGCGTTTTGCGCGTGGGACGGGAAGCGGCTGGCCACAGAAGCCGAGTGGGAATTCGCGGCAGCCGGGGGCGCGGAGAACCGACTCTACCCTTGGGGGCAGGCTCCGGTCGGGTCAGCCTTGCTTAAGAATCTCTGCGCCGGACCTTCCTGTACCCTTGCCGATCAGGTTCCAGTCGGAGAATTCCCCGCAGGAGCCAGCCGATGGGGTCATCTTGATCTGGCAGGCGGCGTATTCGAGTGGGTCCTGGACGGAACGGAATCCGACAGCGACTACTCCTTGCTCGGTGGCACGTGCAACAACTGCGCAGCTCTGCAATTCAACGTCTCGCGCAGAACTCGCGGAGGAGCGCTCGGCTCTGCTGATACGCGATTCCGTGCAGCGGCGCGCAAGACCGAGGACGCGTCGACAAATTGGGCAATCAACGGTGTGCGCTGTGCAAGCGATGTTCCCTAATGGAGGAAACTTCACCATGATGAGGCAACGATTTCCGTGGTCAGCGAAGCTACGGACCAGCAAGATGGGGCTCCGCCTGGCTACGCGCATGGCACGCGCTGGCAGTGTTGCGCTGGTGCTGGTCGGCTGTGGGTCGGACAACGAACCGCCAACGGCGGTGGGGATACCGGCCCAACAAGTCCTGACCCAACCAGGCCCAGGTCCGCGGGTTCGAGTACTCGTACACGGCTCTGACGGGAAGTACAAGGCCATCTACATCCCTGCCCTGGCAGAAGGCATCGCCGCACCCGGTTCGCTCTCCCCGTATCGGGCCAGAAACGACTCTGGATTGGGTGGGCCGGATTCGCCAGGAATGAAGCCGGCGACTGAAGTACAGGTAGATGGAGCGGTGCTCACCACGGACCCCGGGTGGTGGCTGCTAGCGGGGGCAGCTGCTGAATGCGGAGTTCATCCGGGAAACACGGAGCGACCTGCTCTCTCAATGACTCCGGTCATGCCACCCAAGTTCGTGGACGGCGCTTGGTACCTGTTTTCGACAAGGCCCGCTTCCTGTGATGCCGCCACCCTGTATGCCGAGACGCTGGCGTGCGTCGCGGACGAATTGGAGCGCGTAGCCGACACGGTAACGCCCATCAAGTGGACAGGGGTGGAAGCGCTCGAACCGGCGGATCGCGAGGCTTGGGGAATACCCGAAGGGGCGTGGTATGTGCCCCCGCAGACGACAGAGAACAAAGCAGTCGCGCGTGATCTCGCGAGGAACGTCATGGCTCACATCGCCGCGCTCGATGTTCTTCGACCGGCAGGAACGACGCAGAACTGTTCCGACCTGTACGCAGAGATCATCGCAAACCCGAATGACCTATCCAAGTCACAGTTGGTCTTCGGCGTCGCCGCTGGTGGAACGCCCGTCTATCCATCCCTGATGCCAAATAGGACAGCCGCCGAAACGGTAACGACAGCGAATGCGGCGAGCCTTGCAGAGCAGCGCCTGCTGGTGAAGGCTCACACGCTTCGAGCGACAGCGAAGCTCCTAGGGCACAGCGTGAAATCTGCCATGCAGGAGGACCTTTCATCGGCTGAGATGGGACGAGCCAAGGCAGCAGACCTGTCTGGGTCCACTCGAGCGGCATGGGGAGTGAACGCTGAGGGTAAGGTGCTTCGGCATGGGACGTATGCTCACGCGCTGCGAGTTCTCGAAGGCCGCCTGGAGATCAACCAGCAGAATGCGCCAGCAGCGGATCCGGCCTGCGGCGGCCTCCCGGCAGCCGAACTCGTAAAGAAAGCAAATGGTCCTGCGACTGACGCGCGCCTGGGATTCTCAAAAGCGATGACTCCCGGCCAGCAGGAAGCTGACTGCCTCGTTCAGGATCTCGGCATCGTGATTGCGCATCCGGAAGGAGGGGATTTCCAGTCCCTGAAAGATGCAGTCTCTTCGCAGGCTGTCGTGAGAGGCGCACAGGCAACCGGTATTGACGCAAGCAATCCAGCACACGCAAGCGCGTGGGATGCGTTCCAGTCGGGACCATTTGCCGCGAAGCTGAAGGCGCGCGTCGACGCGATCCCTGAGGCAAACCTGCGACATGGACTCTCAGCGAACGCGAATCTTTATGCGCTTTTGACGAACCAGTCGTCCCAGAGTCTAGCTGCGCCCGCTTGCGGCTCGAACGGTCTGAAGTGCGCCAACCTGAAGACCTACGAATTGGAATCGGTCGGCGGAGTCGCACTCAAAGACGGCATTCCGAAACCGGACATCACCATCCCCATCGCCGCTCGTGCCGCGCAGGCGAGAGCGGCCTCCCAGTGCGGAGTAGGATTGTTCGGTGCCCCTCTCGAAGAGAATCTCAAAGCTAACATCGAAGACTCCATGGTGGCGATGCAAGGGCCATTCGGATTGGGCCAATCGCTGGGAAAGCGTCTGGTGGTGTTGCGGGAAATCGCGGCGGCACACAGCGCGAGTCTGCCCTCTGGGGCGAAATTGCAGAACCTCGCAGAAGCAGCAGTCGCAGAGACCGGCGCTTGGGCAGGGAAGACGCAGGTAGCAGTATCTGCGCTCCCGGACGGAACAACGGGTAACGCGAGCTCCCTCAATGTCATCATCGCGGGCATTGCGCCTCAGGATCTCGGTCTCACGAACGAAGTCGACTTGTATGATCAATTCGTAGTCGTCTTCGGACCGCCTGAGCTCGCAGACTGCGTTACGGGAAATCGCCAATCCTGCCCGGATTCCTATGCCGCATTCAAGAACGTAGCGCCCGCCTCGGCGACGCATACGTCCCTGACATCCGACGCGCAGGAACGAAAAGCCTACGGAATGGACGGAGTGGTGTTGTCCCTCAACTTCGCGGCGTCAACGATTAGCCCAACCGGGATCGTTCCCATTGGGAACTCTTCGGGCGAAGAGAATGTGCTGTACGTTGTGCAAAAGCACGATCCTAACAAGTCGGGTTCCAAGGGGAAAGTGATCGCGTCGACGCCGATCCGGCTGGCGAACGAAACGATCGTGGCACCAGTGAGCGACTTGCGGGATGACCTTCTCGACAAGGTTGTCGGCGTCCCCGGAGAGTGGGCACTGGACGGATGCAAGGCCGGAAAGCCATCGCCGGCAGAGAGCAAGTCGTACTGCGTCGAGGGACTCGAAAGGGACATGTTCGTACCGCTGGAGAACGAGCTGACCTCGAACAGCGACAGCTTCGAGAACAGCTGGAAGCACTACCTGGAACTGGCGAAAAGTGCGGCGGCCGAGGCTGACGCCCTCGGTCGGCAGATGATCGAGGAGGGTCTGCGCATAGAGCTACGAAAGGAAGCGGCCCAGGACGAGCTTGGAGAGTTGTGCGGAACGTACGGAGCAGCGGACAAGATCGTGTTCGAGGGAGGTAAGGTCAAGCAACCCACGGAGGGTGATGCGCTCCGAGCCTGTCTTGAAGAGGACAAGCACCCGATCGTGTATCTTGCTGCGATGCCCGAAAACGGCACGAACGCTGCGTTCATCAAGAAGAACATGCTGCTGTGCACGGACGGAAACGGGAACGACGGCCCCGGGAAGACGAATCCGCTCTGCAAGCGGACTGAGTTCAACGATGTCGCTTCCCTGGACCTTGCGACTTGGGCCACAGTTCCCGCCGCCGAGGAGATAGAATGCAGAGGGCCCGCGTTGAGCGTCAATTCGCTCAAGACGGGATTCATCCCCCTGAAAACCTCAGAGGCGGTGTCGACCAGATTTTGGATGGAGCCGAAACGACTCGCAATGGCGTCGGGTCGGCTGCGCCTTCAGGTTCGAGAGGATTTCGAGTGGCAGTTGTTGCGAGATGGAACCGTGGAGATGTCGTCATTGCCCGACTCCGAGGTCTTTCCCGGATGTTTGCGCGCGGACGCTACGAAGGACTGCTCGCCTGCACGAGCCCAAGGGATCGTGGACTACACCTTGGCATTTCGTAAAGTCGATAAGTACGTCTATAGGCCTGGTTTCATAGACTATAACAACGAGTACTGCGATGGGAAGAAGTTCGCATCCTCAGGCGGAGCCTATTTCTGCATTCATCCGACCGAATCTGACGAAAACAGGGTCATCCTCTGGCGGGTCGAGGGCGCCGTATGGACCATGGCGAGTATGGGTGGATACGTGCCTTCCACCATGTTTGAAGCCCCCATGCTGGTCGTGGACTTTGCAGACAGCTCCTGGACGGCGCAAGGGCCGGGGGGCGGATCTCTATCGGCATGGGATGCGACGGTTTTTGGTGACGGGGTATTGGAGCAATCCGGCCAGGGAACGTTTCAGCTAAAGAACTACTCAGTAGCTGAGCGGAACCTGCTTGGACAGGCGAAGCTGGTTGAAACAAATGCGTTCTGGCCTGTGTACTATGAGGAAATCCCTGGCTGGCTTAGGGATTCCTATCAAAAGCTAAAAGACAACAGCCCACACGCTTTCAAAAGCGTGATGACGAAGCTCGACGGACAATCATGTCAAGACTTGGAGACACAGGTCGGAACTCCGGCCGAAATTGGAAAGTTAGTCAACGCGATGGGCGGCCTAATTTGTGCAAGCCAATTCATGGCCGGCCCCGAGTCAGCGTTCTACGATTTCGGTGCTTGGAGCAAGCTGAGCTATCTGAAGAACTCAGGCGGGTTCTATGAACCCGGTATCGGGGCCTGCTACAAGTATAACCAATGGCCGACAGATCCATATGGCTATCAGGGGGTGTTCGACGGGCCGACGCTCAACAATTGTGGTCCCATCGACCACAATCTGCCTTCCGAGCGTCCGAAAGGCACACGCCTGAAGGGATTCATCAATTCCTACCGGGCCCCGGATCCGTGCGCGGGTCTCGCGCAGCTGGCAGGTGCCACGGTGCTCGCCTGCAGGTTCTCCGGTCTCGGCGACATCACCACTCCGATGCCGATGCCCCAGTTGCAGACCACTGCAGACATTCGGCTCGTGGAGGAATGGGTATTTGGTGAGGCTCAGCGAGCTCGTCTGATTCTGTCCCGGCTCTATCTCGAGCAGATCCCGAAGCGTGTCGTTGCTGACATCAAGCTGGGAACCGCGGGCAGTGGCAGCAAAGACGGCGCTCACGGAGTGATGGTTGCCGAACTCGAGCCCGCGCTGAGAGAAGTCGTGTCGGCATGGTCGAGCATCGAAAATGAGCTTGCGGCTCTCGGTGGGTCAATTCGTTCGGCGCGCCAGCAGATTGACATCATCGTGCTCCAGGGCAAGATCGAGCAGACGAAGCTGGCGATATCCCAGGTTCAGCTATCTGCTGCGGTTGCTGAACGGACTGCGCAGGTCATGTCCGGCTTCTCCAGCATGATCACCAACAACCCGACTCAGTTCCTGAATGGTGGAATCTCAGCTGGCAACGGAATCGCGCAGCTAGACTATCTCGCACAGCAGAAAGCATTGACGGCTGACCTGCAAAAGTTCTCGGAACAGCAAAACAACGCGGAGCTCGTCAAGGCGCTGATCGACCTAGGCAATGCTACCACCCAGCACCACGCAGGGCTGGTCCAGGCGTTGAATCAGCTATGGTCGTCGACAAGTAGAGCCTTGGCGAAGGCGCACGAAATTCGGAATCTGGAGCGGAAGGCTCAGATGGCCGCGGCCAAGGCCAAGGGTGAGCCGTACGTCATGATCGACGATGAGCCGGTCGCGATTCCTGTCAACGCGGTCTACGATAGAGAGTACAAGCTTTCGCGGCGGCGTTACGAGGCGGCCCTGCAGAATGCGCGTCAACTGGCCTACTATGCGAGGCTCGCTATCGAACAGCGCATCGGCAGACGGTTGAACGCGATCATGAGCCCGGTTGGACCGATGGCGGCTCCAGCGAGTTGGGCGGATGAAGTCTGTCGACTGGGGGGGCTGAACTACGAGGACCTGAGCACGGTCACTTTGCCATTGGACGGGGATGCTGGCACGCCTGTTGAAACAGGCGGTTCAGGAGGCTTCCCTGGCGTCAGCGTCAACACGGACGTCCTCGCGGACATGCTCGCCGAGGCATCTCCCTATGTTGGAGACTATGTCTCAAAGCTGGAGAGCTTCGTCGAGCACTACAACGTTCAGAACCCGTTCCACGAGGGGGACGATACGGTGGTGTTGTCGGTCCGCGATGACATCGTGGCGCAAACCAAGACGTGTTCGGTTCCTGCGCCAAACCTCCTCTATTTCTCGGGCGCCCTGGACCGCTGGGACGGGGTCGCGACGGGCCCGTTCATCGGGTGGGCTCGGTCAGCTTGCGACCCGGCTGCGACCACGTGTCTCCAAGTTCTGCCGCAGGAAGCTCTGGCCTCGCTTACCGATCCGCCTGCAACGTACGCGCCTGTTCCTCCGGGTGGAGCGGGTGAGGGTAGAGCGACCTGGCTTCGGATGGCTCCTGTTGCGGAAGCGACCCCGTGGAACGGTCCGGTCTCTTCGTATCCTGGCGTCTCCCAAACCGTGCAGGTTCTTACTCCTGGTCCGTACGTTCTTTCCTGGTACGACCAAGCAAGGAACTCGGATGGCAGCCTGCCGGCAGAGACCGACCCCGTCACCGTTTATCAGGTATCGTTGGTCGGTCCAGACGGAAACGCGGTCGCCAGTGCCAGCCCGGTTCCTTATCGGCCTGTGGAGAGCGGCGCCGCTGGCGCCGGCGCGTGGAGCGCGCGCCACGAGATCACGGTGCTGGTTTCCACGGCAGGA
Source organism: Deltaproteobacteria bacterium (assembly GCA_016218915.1). Taxonomy (GTDB): domain Bacteria; phylum Myxococcota_A; class Polyangia; order Polyangiales; family Polyangiaceae; genus JACRCQ01. The sequence continues at coordinate 22,544 of JACRCQ010000051.1, read as the reverse complement.
GACTATACTTTGAGCTTCTCGGTCGGCACCAATGAGACCGCCCCTCCTAGCGTTGTGATTGCCAACGTGCAGTTGGAAGCTGTTGCGAGCGAGCAAGGTGGCGCCGGATTGTTCTACCTGACCGAGGCGTCGCGGGACACGTCGGTTCGATGCCCGTCCGCGAAACCTTCGGAGCTTCGGGCGGCTTTCGAGCGTCGATGTGGTCCCAACAACGAGTGCTACTACGAGTTGATCAACCCGATCACCATCGAACCGCAGCTGCTCGAAACACAGAGCACCTACTTCAACGGTAAGTTCGCGAGAGGCAACTACAATCTACGCCACCTCACCGTTGCGCTCAATCTTGCAGGAACAGGGCTGCTTGACTGCTCGGTCGCGCAGAGCAGCTCCTGCTACGCCACAGGTACCGTGCGCTACACGCTTGAGCACGATGCGTTCAAGGCAGACATCGTCTCCGGCGTCTGGGATGGCAAGCTGGAATCGCAGAGTTTCAATTTCGGAGGCGCCGGTCTGTTCCGGGCGCAGGCACTCGCAGCTGAGCGTTTCATAACGATGCCTGTGAGCACAGCGGATCAAGGACTGCTCTCCCAGGCTGGAATCGAGAAGGGTGAGTTCATGGGACGGCCCATGAGCGGCACGTATCGATTGCGAATCTGGGAGACTCCGGAGCTCGTTTGGAGCCGCCTTGAAGACGTGCAGATGGTCTTGAAGTACCGGTACTGGTCACCGGTGAAGGCCGCGCCTTAGCCGAGGTGGTCTGCGGTTGCTCTTGATTCTGTCTCTGAGCATCGAGTGAGCAGAAGCCATGTCGAACCTGTCGCAGCGCAAGAAGGCGATGATGAGCATGAAATGCAGAGCTTCTGTCCGCACACTGGTGAGCCGCCCAGCGACCATGATGACCATGCGTCGTTGGGCCGGTGTCCCATCGATGCTCATGATCGGTGCGTTTCTCCTGTCGATGACACCCAAGCGGGCGGTGGCTGACACGCCGCCGCCCGCGGCCGCCGAGCCGCCAGCACCAGCTCCCGCGCAGGATCCACCACCGGCGCAAGTCCTGCAGCAATCGCAATCCACTCAGCTTCCCCAGTCCCAGGCCGCTGCCGCTACGGCTGCCGGCGCGGATACCTCGTCGGATTCGGTTTCGGACCAGGCGCCCACCACCAACCTGCCGCCGCCCAAGGACATGACCCCCTCGGTGGACCTGCAGACGACCGCGCTGCCCACAGGCGAAAACAAGAGCGGCGTCTCCTCCAAGGCTATCTCTGTTCCCAAGGGTCCGGGAACCATCCAGGGCATGGGCGAGAGCTTCAGCGCCCAGCCCTCCACTGGCATCGCCACCTTCAGCGTCCCCTTTGCCCTTCCCAAGGCCCGCGGTGCTGCGCAGCCGTCGCTTTCGCTCGGGTACAGCTCTTCTTCAGGTAACGGCGTTGCCGGAATCGGCTGGGATGTCTCGGTTCCCTACATCTCCAGGCAGACCGACCGCGGGCTGCCCTCTTACCAGGACCAGGAAACCTGGCATGCCAAGCAGGACCGGTTCGTTTACAACGGCGGCCAGGAGTTGGTGCCGATCTGCGACGTCCCCTCAACCTGCACCGCGAGCGTGCTCCTCGATGGCGAGGCCATGCCCACCTGGGCCAATGGCTGGCAATACTTTCGCCCCCGCGTGGAAGGGAGCTATCTGCGGTTCTTCTGGCACCAGTCCGAGAACCTCTGGCGCGTCCAGGACAAGTCCGGCGTGGTGCTGGAGCTCGGAGGCGACTCGAACGCCCTGGAAGCCGACGGCGCCAAGGTCTTCCGTTGGAACCTGAGCCGTCAGCTCGACGCGCACGGCAACCAGGTGAAGTACGTCTACCTGCAAAACGGCGGCGCCTCGTACGTGCAGGACATCTACGACACGCCTCCTGCCGCACCAGGCGCGGACAAGTCGAACCTCGCGCTTTGGGCCCACCACACGCACCTTGAATACGAGACCAGGCCTGACCCGTCGACCAGCTTCAATCGGGGCTGGAAAGTGGTGCATTCGCTTCGACTCGCAAGGGTCGATGTCACATCGGTCAAGGACGCGGATTCATCCACCCGCAAGCTCGTCCGGCGCTACCACCTGGCCTACGACGCGGCCTATCATATGTCGCTGCTCGACTCGCTGCAGGTCGAAGGGCGGTGTCCGCAAGACGTAGCCGAGGGGTCGAACGGCAAGCTGCCGTCCACGTCGTGTCCTCGCCTGCCGGCGATGAATTTCGACTACTCCCACGTGGGCCCAGCGGCTGCGGACAAGTTCGAGCCGTTCGACACCACGCTCCATCACATGACCGGGAGCCCCAAGCACTCGGTCGATGAGCAGTACACCGATCTGTACGACATCAACAGCGACGGACTCCCCGACATCGTCGCCATGATGCCAGGCACCTACGGCGGTAAGCACGGGCTGTGGCTCAACTCCGACGGCGGCAATGCGGACAAGTTTGGGGCCCAGAAGACGATCGGGGTCAAGGGCGTACTGAACGCCAACGAATCGGTCATCACCAAGTACAACGCGAACGTTGTCGCTCTCGACCTTGATGCAGATGCAACGATCAACCTTCTGCACATGCCCAAGGTCAAGACCTATGGGATCTACACCCCAGAGCTGCAAGGCTCGCAGTGGTGGTGGGTCGGACGGGCCGTGACCACAGCTGACCAGCTCGATGCGCGCATCGACTTTGGGGCAGATGCCGCCGAGCTCCGCGTGTTCGACGTGAACGCCGACGGCCTGGTCGATGTCGTCAAGTCAGGCGGCACCTCGTGGGAGGTCTGGTTTGCCCTTGGGAGATACCCAGGTGGCGACGGCCTGTTCGGCAGTGCGACGTGGACTGGACCGTCCACCGCGAGCCTGAGCATGGCGCCGGTGATGCGCTGCGTCCCCTGGTCTGCAACGCCGGTGCGATTTTCGGACTCGGACACCCAGCTCGCGGACATGAACGGCGACGGGCTCACCGACATCGTTCGTCTGCGCAAAGGCGACGTGAAGTACTGGCCCGGTCGCGGTGACGGCACTTTTGGAACCGGGCCGATCGGCTGCGCTGGCGGCACCTTCTCGCAGAACAGCTTTGTGCAGATGGCGTCGAGCCCGCAGTTCTCAGACCCCAACGGCTCAGCGCTCCACCTCGACGACGTGAACGGAGACGGCGTGGCTGATCTCGTTCAGGTTCGGTTCGACGCAGTCGACGTGTGGCACAACATCGATGGCAATTCCTGGACAGACCGCAGAATCCTGAGCAGCACCCCTCCGAGCCCGAGCTACCAGAACCGCGTGCGCCTGGTCGACATGAACGGCTCCGGAACGCGCGACATTCTGTGGGGCGACGGGTTCGACTACAAGTACATCGACCTGGCGGGAGGGAAGCGTCCTTGGCTCTTGACCGGAGTTGCCAACGGACTCGGCAAGACGACCGAGATCGCGTTCACGACGTCGACCGAGCAGATGCTTGCGGCCGAGAAGACCACGAACAAGTGGACGCACAAGGCGCCGATGCCGCTGCACATGGTCAAGAGCGTCACGGTGCGCGATAACCTGGGCACTGTCGGCAGGCCGAGCGGCGCGTACGTGACCGAGTACAAGTACCACGACCCTGTGTACGACGGCCTGCAGCGCGAGTTCCGAGGCTTCAGCAAGACCGAGATCAAGAGCCCGGGCGACGCCAACAGCCCGACCTCGCTCAGCTCGAGCGAGTTCATCCTTGGGGAGCGACCCAAGAGCTTTGCCCTTGATTGCTCGGTTGTGGACTACACGCTGCCGTCGAATCGCTGGCGCGACAATCCTCAGGAAGCGCTGAAGGGGCTGGCGAGTATCTCGGAGACCTGGGATCCGGCAACAGGGGTCTACCAATCTACAGGGCACCAGAGCTACACGCTTCGCAAGCTGTACAATGGCCGCGACGGGCGATCGACCTGGGTCGCGTTCGAGAATCGAAGCGACTCGGTTGTCTATGATACGTCTTCGTTTGGAGGTTCAGCCTACAGCGTGGCTGTGCCTGCGTTGACGTTGGAGGACAAGTCTTCCACGGCGTGCAAGCCCAACTCGACAGTCACCGCAGATCTAGCCTATCGCTCATCGTGGGGGACGGCCAGGATCCGCAAGGATGTGGAAGTCGACCTGTTCGGCAACCGTCTGCGGGAGATCGCGTATGGCAATGCTGACAGCACGCTCGAGGACGTGATCACGTCCGAAACGGTTCCAGAGAGAGTTCTGACACCGCTGCCGGCCACGGCACCGATTCCTGGAGACGGGAAGTGGTCGTGGCGCACGGTCGAGAGCTATGTCACGAGCACTCAGGACCCGTGGGCGCGCCAGTGGCACCACACGTTCATCCAGTACAACGACTTCGGCGACCCGGCGACGACCCAGGCTGAGCTAGTCGGCACAGTGGCGCTCGATCGGTTCGCCCCAGACGACGGCGACACGGCACCGTTGCCCGCAGACCGATCTCAGGATGGGCTGATCACGACCGGGCACACCTGGTACGACGCCTTCGGCAATGTGATTCTTGAAGCTGGGCCGAACGGACGCTGTCGCGAGGTCGAATACGACGAACAGCACGGGTTCTTGCCTATTGCTGAGACAAGCTACGCGGGCGCACCGACTTCCACCACGATTCATGGCCAGACGCTGACCTGCGGCGCCCTCGCTTTGGAGACCCAGGCTTCGTACGACCGCGGGCTTCAAGCGGTGAAGCTCGTGCGCGGGGTGAGCAACGAGGTCACAACCGTTGATTACGACGGCTTCGGGCGGCTCACCCAGTTGAACCCACCCAGCCCGACCGAAGCTGGCGAAACCTCAAGCGCGCCCTCGATTAAGGTCGAGTACTTCCTGCCTGACCAGACCGGCAGGCCGGTTTCGATGCTGGTCACCCACTCCCAGGATGGGGCCAACGACTCGGTCGAAGAATACCACGATTCCTACGCGTTCGTGGATGGCCTTGGCCGAACAGTGGTGACTCTCTCGGAAGCGAACCAAGCGTTGGATGGCTTCCAGTGGATCGTCCAGGGGCTGACCGACTACGACGTGAAGGGAGCTGCAAGGCGCAAGTACCTGGCTTGGGGATATAGCGGCGACGCGGTGCTGTACAATCTGTCTGCGCCCTCCCCGGCCCAGTACGGTCAGCAGCGCTACGACGCCTTCGGGCGCGCGGTGGAGACGATCGGGCTGGACGGCACGGTCACGTTGCAGACCAAGTACCATGCCCTGTCCGCGGACGCTTGGGACGCAGAAGACATCGGGCCTGGCACGCACCAGGGGACGTATGCATCTGAGGTCAAGGACGGGCACGGCAGGGTGGTCCGAACCACGGAACGTCTGCGGGTCAACGGACAGATCGAGGAACGGCACACCGACGCTGTGTACCTGCCTGGCGGCGAGGTGAGGCAGATCAAGCGAGTGCGCGGCAACGACGTACTCGCTCGAGACATTTTGTTCGATTCGCTGGGGCGCATGGTCCAGAACCAGGACCAGAATACGTCGTACATGGGGCGGGACTGGCGCTATGCGTACAACAACGCTGGCGATTTGGTGGGCACGAGTGACGCGCGCGGCTGCGGCGTGAACTTCGCCTACGACGCAGCGGGCCGGCTGCTATCCGAGGACTATTCGCCGTGCGAGACGCACCACGCACTGTACGACACCGCGCCCGAGGTCACGTACTTCTATGACGAGCCCGACACCTCGGCTCCTTGCATGGTCGGGACCCAGATGTTCACCAGCGGCAAGCTGGTTTCCGTGACCGATCCGAATTCTAAGTCGATCTCGCGATACGACGGTCGCGGCAGGACCATGCAGGTGGCGCGACGGGTGAACGGCCCGGATGGGACACCGACCAACCAGTTCTTCTGCAAGGGGACCAACTACGACGGCGCGGACCGCCCGGTCCGGGAGACCACCGGGGCGGGGTCAGACTGCGCGCCGGGCACAGATCCGGACTGCCATCCCGAGTATTCATGGGTGGGAACCATCTACAGCACCCGCGGCGCGGTCAGCTCGGTCGAGTCGTCCTACGACGGGGCGTACGGCGGGCTGCTCACCCAGGTGAAGCGCGATGCCGATGGTCTGGTCACCGAGATCGCCTATGGCGACCGGGCGGCAACCAAGACCAGCTTCGACTACGACGACCTTCGCAGGCTGCGGAACCTGACGACGTACCGGCAGGCGGTGCCAGAGAGCCCGCCCGTCGAAACCCGGCAGATGCTCCTTCAGGACGAGCAGTACAAGTACGACCTGGTGGGAAACCCGGTGGAGATCCGCGATTGGCGCGACCCGAGCGAGTGGGTGGGAGCGCCGCAGCCGGTCACCCGCAAGATGCAGTACGACGACCTGTACAGGTTGTCACGAATCGACTATGAATACCCTGGCGGCGTGGATCCGTGGCAGGACCCGTACGCTGCAGAGGTCCTTGACAACACGCGTCCCCAGCCATCACCGCGCGCCGACTTCACCGGTGAGAAACGCGTGATGCGCCAGACCTGGAAGTACGACTGGCTGGGGAACATCTCGGAGAGCGACGACGACAAGCACGCGTTCTACGACCGGTCGCTGGGCACGAACACGCACGGGGCCCTGAACGATACCGGGCCCTACCAGCTCCAATCCGCAGACAACACGAGCAAGACCGGAGGCCGGACCGGACATCTGGAAGCGCAATACGACCCGAGCGGCAACCTGATCTGGCTGGATATGACCCGAGCTGGGCCATGCATTCCAGTCGGAAAGTGCAATCGGCAGCAATTCGCCTACCAATGGGACGAGGTTGGCAGGCTCGTCAAGGCAGAGCGGTGGGATGAGGCGCGATTGCCGGGCCAACGGGCCGATGCTGAGCTGCACTACGCGTACGACGCCTCGAACGCGCGAGTGCGCAAGACCGTGGTGGTAGATACCGACGAGCGCCACGATGTGTACATCTTCGGATCGCTCGAGCTTCGTCTGGCAGAGTGGCTGGGCACTGGGTACGATGTGAACGACGAAACCCTGGTTGCCACTCTTACCGCGCACGGGGTGAAGCTAGCGCGGGTCGTCAACGCCGCTGATCCCGTGCTCACTACGAAGTCCACGAGGGTCTTCCTGGAGCTGGGGGATCACCTTGGATCGACCTCGGTGGTGCTCGACAAGGCGACCGGGGAGCTAGTGGAGCGGAGTACCGCATATGCATACGGAGCCCCGGAGAGCGACTATCGCCCAGGGCGTTGGCAGAGCTTCCGCGAAGATTACAGGTTTACGGGGAAGGAAGACGACATCGAGGTAGGGCTAATCTACTTTGGAGCGCGATATCTCAATCCGCTCTTGAATCGATGGATTTCACCGGACCCGCTTGCGGTGCACTCGCCGGGCACCGCCGACTTGAACCTATACGCTTACGTTCACGCCAATCCGCTCAAATCCGTTGACCCGGCCGGACTGATCTCTACGGACGATGGATGCGCTCGATCTACGAATGACAGAACCGTCGGCCTTGTCGGCGATCCCAATCCTGACGGCGGCATCTGGATGGTCACCGGCCAGAACATTCCTTCAATGCAGGGTGAAGCGGAACAGATTGCTAAATACACCCCATCAACGGGGATCGGTGAAAATGGCGAACTGACCGATCATGCGTACGGGGTCCACCGGAAGACAGGTGGAGTGACCCCGCAACTGGAAAGAATTGTGAAACAGAGTGGTGGGCGGCTCGTGGGTCGAATCGACAACGTCTCGCACGGACAACAAGGTTACGACTACGAGCCCGAGGGGCAAGGAACGGGCTGGGATTTAAGTGGCGAAACAATGGGAAGCGAACAGAAAGAGCTAACCACGTACAATGTAGTTCAGGTGTTCCATGGATGTTCGATCCCGAAAAATGGATGGAATCTTAGAGATTATTTCAAGTGGAAGCCCGGCGCTACCCTATACGGACACCGAAACTCGGCCGGCCCCGGGATGCCTTTCGATTGGACAAGAGTCACCTGGAACGCGGAGAAAGGCAAGGTTGAGTTCAGGGACCTCAGAGGCAAAGACCAAGTAGTAGGCGTGGTAGTCACGAAAGAATACGTTGAACAATGGGTAAAGGCAAATCGTGACAAGACCGTAGGAGAAGTGTTCGGTGCAGATCCCAATGACAAAGTAATGTCGGGCAAGAATGCGCCGAGAGCGGACATGAAGCTATTCGACTACTACTTCGAGCGAATGGGAGACAAGATCACCGACGACGTTCGGGAGCTAATGATAGCGAAATAGAGAGGTACACCACGGCGCACAAGAAGCCATCTCATGAACCTGCGAGCGAACGTTGAGGCAAGCGAGGTGGAGAGAACCACTAGATTCGGCCTAATGGCGTCAATAGCGCGTCCAACCGAGGATTCGACCAACGTGAGAGTTGATAGCGTCGGCACGGTCTATCTGATGTTCGCGATCTGCCGCGTCGCAATGATGTTCAATTGTTTCGGCATTGGGCTTGAGAAGCGCAGCGATGCGAACGCCGCCATCGCAAGCTTCGTTGCCAACAGGGTGCAGAGAAGACTGACGCACGAAACGGCCGTCTCGTCCGGCTACGCAGAATCGATACAATCGGCAATACGAACATCTGAGCGGCTTGCATCTGCTATGATACTGACTTCGTATTGGCGATACCAGTCGCGCACGTGGCGTCAGGGAGTCCGGACAAGCGACCCCCGACAGACTATGCCGCGCGAGTCGCGCGGGACCTTCCCGGATCAGACGCATCTCCCATTGCTGAGGCACAATCTAAGAAAAATGGGTTCCGCGATCGCCGGCCCCTGGCCGTTGACGTCCAACGACCCAGGTACAAACACACTCCACGCCGAACGCAAAGAAACTCCTGATCATGGAGCACGAACTATCACTTGTCTCGATCAGATTCAAGGGTGGCTCCGTGCAATCGAAATTGTTCGTCGGGGTGCCTTGGGGCGGTGTTGCCCTAGGGCTGTTGCATCGATCGGCGAGACATCGCGAAAGACCTCAATATCATGCCGATGATCGGTACGCAATCAAGGAAAGTAAGGCTGCTCGAACCGAAGGCTGTGTTCACAGCGACGTGCTTGCTCACGACCACGCTTTGGCTTCTCGCTTGCGGCCGGCAGACCGCGGCGGTCGTACCCGATAGATCGCCCGCTCCGCCCGCTACGGTCTCTGCTGTTGCATCGAAGACGATTGTGTCGGAAGCGTCAGTGCCGGTGATTCAGCAGTCAATCTGCTCAGATGATGGCTGGTGCTGGGAAAATCCGATGCCACAGGGCAGCGGCCTCGTGGCCGTATTCGGGTCAAGTGCGAATGATTGGTTCGCAGTTGGCGGTGGGGGTACAGTTCTCAAGTACAACAGTGGAGTGTTTACACGACAACCGACCGGCGTGAACGGAACAATACGCGGAATCTGGGTGTCAAGCGCGCATGATGCGTTCGCTGTCGGGGACCTAGGAGTCATTCTACACTACGACGGCACGACTTGGGTCAGGCAGCCTACGCCTGCAGCGATCGACCTCTACACAGTGTGGGGAACCGGACCACAGGATGTGTTTTCCGCCGGTTCTTGCGGCAGGATTCTTCACTACGACGGCACAAGCTGGAAGGAGCAGACGAGGGGCTGCACTCAGAGCGGCCCGATTCGCCAAATATACGGAACTGGTCCACGGAATGTGTACGCTGCCGGGCGCCTCCTGCTCAAGTATGACGGCACGGTCTGGACGGAGGAGCATTTTGGTTCGGCAAGTTCAATTCTGAGCGTGTGGGCGGGTACTCCCAAAGATGTATTCGTCAGCGTGCTGGGAGGGGGCGTCTGGCATTTCGACGGCACAACGTGGGAACTTGCGCCCACGAATCGAGACGTCTGGTCGTTGCGTGGATTCACCCCAACAGACGTCTATGGGGTCACCGGCGGCGGAGAGATTCTCCACTACGACGGAAAACAATGGGCTGAGAAACTCCGGGTCAATGAAGTACTGCGCTCTGTGTGGGGAGCGTCGTCGAATTACGTTGTGACGGTCGGCGACGCAGGTGGCGTGTGGATTGGTCGGGATGGCGAGTGGAAAGACGTGTCGAGCGGCATCCGGGCGAACCTCAGGACTGTGTGGGGCGCAGGCGGCGCGGACGTATACGCTGCGGGCTCAGCCACGGAAGGGAGTCTTCTTCACTCCGATGGGGTGGCCTGGAACACGTTGCCACTTCCTGCTTGTGGAGATGTCGAATGGATATGGGGCGCAGCACCGAGTAGTATTTATGCGAGCTGTGGCGCCTACAACTTCAGCGCGGTCTGGCACTTTGATGGGAAGCACTGGGGTCGCGCCTTGACTACAAGATATGCATCCGGAATCTGGGGTAGCGGCCCAAATGACATCTTCGTTGTCGGGGAAGGTGTCTCGCACTTTGATGGCCAAGGTTGGCGTCAACAAGTAAGAGATTCGGAGCTTGCTCGTGTGTGGGGAAGTGGGCCGCGCGATGTCTACGCTGTGGGGACTGCCGGCAGGATAGTTCACTTCGATGGTTCACGATGGATTCGAGTCAATGCGGGCGCGACAGAAGACCTCCTAGGTGTGTGGGGGAGCGGTCCCCAAGGCGTTTTCGTTGTTGGTAGTGCTGGGACTATTCTGCGTTTTGACGGGCAGACTTGGCAGCGACAGGCGAGCGGCACGGAAGCTATGTTGCGGAGCGTTTGGGGTAGTGGCGTGAATGACGTCTACTGCGTCGGAGAGAAAGGAACGATTCTTCACTACGATGGCATAGAGTGGCGGAGACAGTCGAGCGGCACAGAACATGCGCTCTTCGGCGTATGGGGGAGTCAAGCGTCGAGCGTCTATGCCGTGGGCAAGGGCGGGACCATTCTTCATCGACGAAACATGATCAACAGCGAACAGGTGGGAGGCCCGCATGATGCAGCGCCCTAACGTCTTCGCAGTAGCTTGTTCCCCCAGTGGGACAACAGCGGGCGGTGAACTGCGCTTGCACTGGCCCCGCTTCGATGGTCGCGGTCCTAGATGCCCAAGTGTGTTCTCATCGTCTTCTGGAGGAACCCCGATGCGCCCTACCCTGATCATCTGCGCGATTGTTGCCTGCCTCCTGGCCTTCGGATGCTCCTCGCCGCCAGACCAACAGCAAGAGCCCATCGCCTCCACAACGCAGGCGCTGACTTGTGACGACGGCAATCCCTGCACTACGGACACAGGCGTCTACCCCCTGTGCACGCACACGAGCGTAACCAACGGCACGCCCTGCAACGATAACAACGCTTGCACCCGAACCGATACCTGTCAGCGTGGAATCTGCACCGGCAGCAACCCGGTCGTGTGCACCGCGCTCGATCAGTGCCACCTCGTGGGCACCTGCAACACTACCACAGGCATCTGCACCAACCCGATCAAGACCAACGGCACAACCTGCAACGACAACAACGGCTGCACGCAGACAGATACCTGCCAGAGCGGCACCTGCACCGGGAGTAACCCGGTCGTGTGCACCGCATCGGACCAGTGTCACCTCGCAGGAACTTGCACTCCAGCGACGGGAATGTGCACCAATCCTCCGAAGAACAACGGTACCTCCTGCAGCGACGGCAACGCGTGCACCCTGAACGACACGTGCCAGGGCGGCGCCTGCAACAGTGGCAGCCCGGTAGTGTGCACCGCGTCGGACCAGTGCCACCTGGCAGGAGTCTGCGATACCGGCACCGGCGTGTGCTCGAATCCCCCCAAGACCAACGGAACGACGTGCAACGACGCCAACCTTTGTACCCAAACGGATACCTGCCAGAGCGGTGTCTGCACCGGCAGCAACCCGGTCGTGTGCACCGCGTCTGATCAGTGCCATGACGTGGGCACCTGCAACACCAGCACAGGCGTCTGCAGCAATCCCCCCAAGGCCGACTACACCTCCTGCAACGACGGCAACGCCTGCACCCAGCGGGACATGTGCATGTCCGGCTCGTGCCAAGGCTCGGACCCGGTCATCTGCTACGCACGCGATGATTGCCACAACGCAGGCGTATGCAACACCAGCACCGGCATCTGCACCGATCCGGAGAAGCCCAACGGCACCACCTGCAACGACGGAAGCGCCTGCACCCAGACCGACACCTGCCAGGCCGGCAACTGCACAGGGAGCAACCCCATCGTCTGCACCGCTCTCGACGAGTGCCACGACGTCGGCACCTGCAATCCTGCCAACGGCACTTGCTCCAACCCGAACAAGGCCAACGGCGCAGCCTGCGACGACAGAAGCGATTGCACGCGGTCCGACTCCTGCCAGAACGGTTCCTGTATTGGCAGCGACCCTGTTGTGTGCACCGCCTCCGACCAGTGCCACGACGTCGGCACCTGCAACCCCGCAGATGGCACCTGTTCCAACCCGAACAAGGCCAACGGAACCGGCTGCAACGACAACAACCTATGCACCCAGACCGATACCTGCCAGAACGGCACTTGCACAGGCAGTAACCCTGTCGTGTGCACCGCGTCGGACCAGTGCCACAACGTCGGCACCTGCGACACCGGAACCGGGATCTGTAGCAACCCGCCCAAGACCAACGGCACGACCTGCAGCGATGGCAGCGCTTGCACCCAGACCGACACCTGCCAGAACGGCACCTGCGTCGGTGGCAACCCGGTTCAGTGCCCGGCGATCGACCAGTGCCACCAGGTCGGCTCCTGCAACCCGAGCGATGGCACGTGCATCAACCCCTGGCAGCTCAACGGAACGCCGTGCAGCGACTCGAACGCCTGTACGCAGTCCGATAGCTGCCAGAACGGCACCTGCGTTGGTACCAACCCAGTCGTATGCCCAACCCCCGATCAGTGTCACGACCCGGGCACGTGCAATACGAGCACAGGGGTCTGCAGCAATCCGAGCAAGACCGATGGCACCCCCTGCGGCGATGGCAACGCCTGCACCCAGACCGATACCTGCCAGGGCGGCACTTGCACAGGGAGCAACCCAGTGGTCTGCCCCACGCCCGACCAGTGCCACGATGCCGGCACGTGCAACACTTCCACGGGCGTCTGTTCCAACCCGGTGAAAACCTACGGCTCACCGTGCAACGACAACAACGCTTGTACCAGCTCCGACCACTGCGATAACGGCTCGTGTGTCGGCAGCAACCAGATCTGTTTTGCCCTGGATCAGTGCCACAACTCAGGCACTTGCGATCCAGGAACGGGCATCTGCTCCAACCCGGTCAAGGCCGATGGCAGCCTCTGCAACGACGACAACGCCTGCACCCAGACCGATACCTGCCAAAGCGGCTCCTGCACAGGAACCAACCCGGTCGTCTGCTCGGCCCTCGGCCAGTGCTACAACGTCGGCACCTGCGATACCGGCACCGGCGTCTGCAGCAATCCGCCCAAGTCCAGCGGCACAGCGTGCACCGACTCCAATGCCTGCACCAACGGCGATCAGTGCAATGGCTCCGGCACCTGCGTCCCAGGCGCACCCCTGTCCTGCGACGACACCAACGTCTGCACCATCGACGACTGCAACACCTCCACAGGATGCACCCACGCCGCTGCGAGCAGCGCAACCCCGTGCAGCGACAACACGGTGTGCACCACCAGCGACCACTGCAACGGCGCTGGCACCTGCATCGGCACTGCGATCTCCTGCGACGACAGCAACATCTGCACCGTGGACGGCTGCGACGCAGTCCAGGGGTGCACCCACTCAGGCGCATCCACCAGCGTGTCGTGCAACGACAACAACGCCTGCACCTCGCCTGACCACTGCAACGGCTCAGGCACCTGCACCGGCGACGCTTTCAGCTTCGACGACCAGAACGCCTGCACCACCGACACCTGCGACCCAGGCACCGGCGTGTCGCACACTCCCAAACCCTTTGGAACGCCCTGCCCGGACAATACGTCGTCGAACGGCGACGAGCTGTGCAATGCCTCGCAGACCTGCATCCAAGGTACGTCGTCGGTCCCGGTCCTCACCCGCGTCGGCGGACCGGATGCCAACGTGAAAGAGCGAAGGCTCGGCGCTGGCCGTCACCCGGTCGCTTCCGGCAGCCAGGGCATGGCAGTCGCCTTCGTGGAGCTGCTCATGGACGACGGCGCCGCTCCGCGCGTCGGCGTTGCCACCTTCTCGCTCCTCGGAGAGGGAAGGGGCGTGGGAAGGATCGCAGACGTCAACCTCGAAGCTGACCCCGTGATCGCCGCACTTCCCGATGGCAGCTTTGCACTGGCCTATACCAAGATGGGGCTCGACGGCGACGGGCTCGGCATTGCCCTTGTGCGCGTGTCGTCGACCGGCACCATCCTGAGCCCGACCAAGGTCGCCAACCAGACCACCGAATACGGCCAGCGCGCCGCTGACATCCTGTGGACCGGCACGGAGCTGGTGGTGGGATGGGAGGACGAAAGCCAGGTCGACGGACGCAGGATCTGCACCCGCAGGTTCTCGAGCGCGCTCGCAGCACTCGAAAACGAAGTTTGCGTCGCAGTGCCCAGCGTGTTCTCGTCGCGCCTTGCTCTGGGCGCAGCCGGCGGACAGCTCGTGCGAGCGTGGCGCAAAGACGGCCTGACCGCGAGCAGCATCGAGGTCAGATTCGGATCCGGTGCGCCGTCCTTCCCCTTGACCGAGCTCCCCCCTGGCGAGCTTCCTGCGCTGGTCGCGCTCGACTCCACCCACGTGCTGGTGGTCTACACCGAAGGGCTTGGCACCGAGAAAGCCGTGGTCCTGAGCAACGCAGGCGCCACAGTCTATTCCGGAGTGCTCAGCCCGACCGGGGTCGAGCGCTACAACCCGTCGATGGTCTCCACCACAGACGGCATCTACCTCGCTTGGCGCGAGCCAGCAGTGCTCGGCACCAACGGCTGGAACGCGAACCTCGACGAGCTGTACTTCCAGAAGCTCACGTGGAACGGCACCACTCTGACAGCCGGCGACGCCCTCACGCTCCCGGCAGATGCGCCTCACCTGCTGGGCGACCAGAACCTTCCGGCCATGGCCCCAGTTTCGGTCTCGCCTTCAGGCGCGATCCTGGCAGCGTGGGATGATCTCAGGGCCAACGTGCAAGGCCAGAGCCCGCACGGCGACGTGCTGATGTCGCTGATGGTCACGCCGGTGGTGAGGTAGTCGAGATAGAGCCCATCGCCAAAGGAGAAGTCGAGTGAACCGAGCCGGAGCATCTGCGATGCTGCTGTTCATGCTTGCATGCGCAGCGTGCTTCCTAGGCCCCTCAGCGGCGCGTCGAGCATGCACATCGAACTGCCAGTCGAACAACGACCGGTGCATCATGGACGCCACGAACGGTGCAGCCCTGGAGTGGTGCACGCGGAGCTCGACGCAATGCATGAGCGCGTGCCCATCGCGATGAAGCGTGTCTGGGGAGCGTCGACGATCACGGTCACAATCATGGCAACGAGCGGTCTGGGCTGCATGCCGCTCTATGTCGAGCCACCGCCCACGGCCCCGCACGCGCTGGTGAAGATACGCATCGCAAACCACGATGCGCCAGGACCCAGCCTGGAGGAGTCGCTGGTGCTCAACAAGCACCGGGTGAAGGTCCCCAAGACCGAAGGGGACTTCCTTGTGGCGCGCGCTTCAGCCCTGCGGGTACGGCTGGAGCCTGCGTACTGGAGCATGCAGACCACGTTCTACCACACCTACACGACCACCTCGACGCAGAGCTACTCGTACGGCTGCGGCAAGAGCACATGCACGGGCACGCGCACGGTGACGCAGACCCACCGAGCGATTGATGGTGCGTGCAAGGCAACGGTAGCGTTCAGTCCAGAGGTCAACCAGATGTACCTGCTGCAGTACGACTTCTTCGCAAACGATCAGTGCCGGCTGCAGTGCATGATGCAGCTGCCGAACGCGGAAGGGAGCTTTGAGCTGACGCCGTGTGCCGCGGTGGAGAGCACGTCTGCGCAGAAGTGAAGGTGGATCGCGAGCTGGACGCACAGCGCGATCGCGTCGGACTCCGCCACTGCGGGTCGGAGAGAGCGCCATGAACAACATCACACCATCGGACATAGCACGGCTGCGCGCGTCGGCTTCGGACAGCCCAAGCGAACGCAATATGCCAAGCACGCATACTCATCACGAGAAAACGATCCAGACCAACGGCCTTCACTGGATCCGGTCCATGGAACCCGAGTAGTATGCTCAAGTCCACGGAGGAACCCCGATGCGCCTATCTCACTTCATCTGCGCGATTGCCGCGTGTCCTGTCGTCTTTGGATGCTCGTCGTCGCCTGAACAACAGGACGAGCCGGTCGCCACGGCGACGCAGGCGCTGAGTTGCGACGACGGCAACGTCTGCACGACAGACATAGGCACCTACCCGTACTGCATCCACACGAACCCGTGTGCAGATACGAACGCGTGCACCAACGACATCTGCACCCCGGGCGGAAGGCTGGGATACACCTGCTCCCACCCGTACGTGACCAACGGAACGGCGTGCAACGATAGCAATGCCTGCACGCAGACCGACACCTGCCAGAACGGACTCTGCACCGGGAGCAACCCGGTCGTGTGCACGCCTCTCGACCAGTGCCACATTGCGGGCACATGCAACACGAGCACTGGAGTGTGCTCCAATCCGGCCAAGAGCAACGGCACGCCGTGCAACGACAGCAACGCCTGCACGCAGACCGACACGTGCCAGACCGGCATCTGCAGCGGAAGCAACCCGGTCGTGTGCACCGCGCTCGATCAATGCCACCTTGCAGGCACTTGCATCACGAGCACCGGCGTGTGCACCAATCCGTTCAAGACCAACGGCACACCGTGCGACGACGGAAACCCGGCCACGCCAACGGATACGTGCCAGAACGGCATGTGCGTGGGGAGCAGCCCGTAGCCCTGCCGCGTCTTCGGTCGCATTGCATGCCCTTTCGTGGTACAGCATCCGCTACCGAAGCAAAACGATGATTCGCCTTCATCCTTCTCGAAGCTTGCCCCTTGCATACTGTATCGCCTCGTTCATGGCGGCATCGTCATTTCTCGCCCAGAGCGCCTGCACGCATGAGCGGTCAGGTAGCGTGCCATCGCCAGTGCGACTCTTCGAGTTGAATGAATCCGAAGCTGGGCCTGTACCCACGGGAGGATCACGAGTGGACCTCTCAGTATCCGGAAACTGGTCTTTCGAGGCCGCGAACACAGTTGTAAGCTGGTTAGATGACAAAGGAATTGAGTATTACTCTCTGCGCGACGGACAGCTACTTCCCATCCGAGTGAAGCCAACAGTCAGAAGCTGGGCACCTTCTGGAACGCTCTACTTGACACGAGAGAAATCGCGCGCTGCCCTGCACGCAGCGTCTGGGGCGGGGGTGGAAATTTCATCATGCGACGTTGATCAGCACGAAGACTGGGTAATCGTATGGAGCAGCGACTCGAAATCTGTGGCAATCGCGGGACGGTCGTCGACGTGTGTACTGAGTGAGAACCTACCTGTCAGGCAAGCTTCTACCGGGTCAACGAAGGACCAGCCTGCGACCGCAACCTTTCGCACGGACGGGCAATCGTTGATAGTTGCGCAGGGGGGGATCGCTGTTGTCCTGGATCTCAAATCGGGATCCTCGACGAGGATCGAGAATCGCGACGACGTTGTTTGGCTTTCCAACGAGCCCGTGCCCAATCGAATGCTCGTGGGATTGAGGCTCGGCGAGAATGGACGCTGCAACGCCCCTGACGCGCCGGGCGAGCTTGCTCTCTGGGAACGAACTGGGGCGAAGCCCAGATGGAGCAGAAAGCAGATGGCACTCGCCGATGTCTCGCCGGATGGAAAGGAGGCACTCGTCTACGAAATCAAGAACAACCGTCGATACTGGACGGTAATAGCAGTCGACAGTGGCACGGTTCTCGGTCGGAACGATGCTGAAAATGAACGAGCGCCTTCTTGGGTGTGGCGACCCAAAGGCGGCGCACTGGCACTGGGAGGTAGGGCGGGTGTTCGGATCTGGTCATATCCGTACAAATCCCAACCGGAGTGGGTACCCGAGTCCCCAAGCCCCCGGGTTTTGGATTCCAGCCCAGACGGCGCACTGCTCGTTGCGGATCATGTAGCAGTCCCATGGAGCAAGCCCGACGCCCGGTGGACGATTCCAGAACCAGAACGAGGGGAGTCTGCAGCGCGATGGTCGTCCGACGGGCATCGGTTCCTACTGCTCGAAGATGGTGTCGAGCGGAACGAGGACCGAGGGTTCTTGATCGTCGATACGGAAGCTCACTCAGTCGTTGCTGCCGAGAGTGGCGTTTGGTGGGAAACGACTGTTTATGGTGATAAGTTGTCTCTGTGGACGGAGAACGGTGGCGTGGTGTTCCGGTTGAAACAACGGTGGCTATGCGAGAGAAGCGTGGTGAACCCTGGCCGAGAGGAATACTGTGTTTCAGTTGCCAGAAGAGGTGAGGAGGCAGTTCTAATAGGGCTAGGCAATAATGGCTCGTATCTTGGGGACATAGATCAAGCGACGGCCAACCTTGCATATGAGAGTTCACCGATGAAAGCTCGACATGATTGGCGAGCTCCAGTGCGTCACGAGAAGTCGAGGAGCCGACGCGCTGAATAGCGGTTTCTCGGTGTCGACGCGCCGGATCGTGTCCCGGGATGCTGTGCCGTGTCAAGGCCGTCGCCGCCGCGCCCCCGCCGATGTTCAGCGGCGGCGGCAAGTGGGACGCCATCTTGTCCAAGGCCGACTACGCCGATGTACGGCGCCTCGGTGACGAGCACAAGGCCCGTGTATGCCGCGGACCAGCTCCAGCCTGTAGCCCAACGCGATGGCGACCTTGACGACCGTCGAGAGTGTAGGGGTCGGATCCTCGGCTGTGAACAGCCTGCGGACGATCTCTGGCTTCGCGGAGATGGCTCGTGCAAGGTCGGCCTTCGTCAGGCCGAGTTGCTCACGGGCGCCGTCGAGCGCGCGAACGATCTGGTCGATGGCGTCGACCTCTGCGCGAGCCTGTTTGCAGTCCTTGGCGAACGAAGGCTGCGCCATCTGCGCGTCGAAGAACTTGCCGAAACCGGTCTTGGTGGTGCGAGGCATGTCGAGGACGACTCGCCGTACGAAGGGCGCGAGAGATGATAGGCTCGGGCCATGAGCGAGGACCATGTCTCCATCGTCGACATCGACGCGACCAGCGACAGTGCACCAGCACTCGGCGAGCGCCTTCGCACGTGGCTCGTCGAAAACGGAATCGTGCGGCAGTCCGACGCACCCACCTTCCAAAAGATCGAGCTCGAGCCGGGGCCGAGTTTCAGCGCTGTTCTGGATGCAGCAGACGCAGGCGTAGTTCCTGGAAGTGTCGAGATCTCGGTGGGCAGAAGAGTCTACGACACCGGCGGAAACGGCGTCGAGCTCTCCTGCTCGCAATGCCGGGCACACTTTGAGCCCGATGACCGCTGGTTTGACCGTGTCGGAACGTGGTTCGAGGGCGACGACGCAGTCGCGTACCCATGCCCCGCATGTGGGTTCGAGCAGCGGCTCGCGGAATGGGAAGGTCCATTCGCCATGGGCTTTGGGAATGTAGGACTCACTTTCTCGGATTGTCCTCCACCCTCGGACGCGTTCCTGGAACGCGTGAAACAGCTCCTCGGCCACAGGGTTCGCATCGTTCTGCGGCATATCTGAGGTGGAGGCGCAGGGGCCCGGACCGAGCTTCTTCCAGGCGAGCTTGGGATCGCGACACTTGACCCCACGAGCGTGTTGGCGGTGAACGCCGAAAGGCTTGGGAGGGCGCCGCAGCCACGCAGCACGACGACCTGTACAGGTTGGCGCGAATCGGCTATGAATACCATGGTGGCGTGGATCCAGGGCACGCGCCCTACCCGCCAGGGTCCTTGACCTCTCGCGTTCCCAGCAGTCGCCGCGCGCCCTCGCGGGCGGACGAGCGCGCCATTCCAGGGCGAAGACAAGCGCTATCTGGAGTTCTATCTTCAACGGGCAAGACGATCCGGGGAGCGCTGATGTCTGCGCATTTCGCGCAGGGCAAGCAGGCGCCGACGCCTGGGAGCGTGGCTGTGTACGGGCAGGTGCGGATCAGTCGCCCCACAACGCATCGGCAATATCATCGAGCGGGTACTGAAATGGGCATAGAATACGCGTGTGACGTAGTTGGAACCGGGGACTTCAGGTCTGCCATTTCCAGCGGGCTTCACGATGACCCATGCGTGGAGCTGCTTCCTTCGTCGGATGCGTGTCTCATCAAGCTTAGGTTTCGCGAGACCCCAAGACGAGAGGAGTGGCCCGAGGACGTCGACGTGACGTTCGAGCCGATGCGAATCGCTGTGGTGTTTCACTCGGCAACGCGACAACAACGCCAGTACCTGGTTCAGTTGCTGGAGAACCTGCTCCTGGAAGCGGGGTGCTCGGGGAAACTGGTTGAACAATAGTAGCTTGTGGTTGAACGGCCACCCGAAAAAGCCATGTACACGAGAAGATGCCTTAACGAATCCGCAATTCAGGCGCAGCGACCAAAGAAGTTCGATGGTTGAGGGAACAAGATGAGCCAAGTGCTGCTTGCGTATGTCGTATCCGATGTCAGTGACCTGCACGTCGCGAAGCTCCAAGACCTGGTCGCGTCACTCCGAGCGGCTCGCGCATGGACCGTTGGCCTCCCGGAATTTGTCGATGACGTTGACGAGAGCTCGTGTACCCGTCCCGAGGACGAGCCTGTGCGAACGGTTGGTATCGCCCTTCCTGTTTCCTCCCCTGGCGAACGCCCTGAGACGCCCGTAGCGGAGGTCGAATGCCTGCTGAATAGTCTGGCGGCCATGTCCCGGGAAGAAGGACTCGAGCTGGAGGTGCAGCTAGATCAGACGTACGTTGGAGACATCGAACATGGGCAGCTCGATGATCTGCTTCGCGATGGGCTCCTGGCGAAATGGTAGGAACGTTGAGAGGCAGCCATCATGACCGGCTTAAGATTTCCATCGGGATCGCGCGCATATCTGCGTTCGGTGCTGGAACATCGATTGCCAACCCTGCGAAGGGCCTCGAATGGCGCGACGCGACCTTGCGGCCCGGCGTTCGGCCGCCGGTCAGCGGCAGGACGCAGTACGACGACCTGTACAGGATGCCGGAAACCGGCTATGAATATCCTGGTGGCGCTGATCTGCGGCAACTCCCCTGCACCAGGAGAGCCGTGTGACCGAAGACGATTTCTGGAACATCATCGAGCGAGGGCGTCGAGCAAGCCTGTTGTCCGTGACACTGGCGCTTCAGTTGAACTCTGGATGCCACGCCCCATCGGACCGCGCGACGAATCCATCGTTCGCCATCGGAGCAGGACAGTCTAACCGTGCCAGCTCTGCGGAGCCCGGAATTGATACCTGCGGGTACTCGGTTCGCTGGTCCAAGACGATCAAGGATAGTCCCGAACACCCGGTGCTGTTTCTGGGAATCACCAGAACGCAAGAACCCGTGTTTCTTCGGGAAGCACGGGCCGTAACGGTCTTCGACACCCAAGGAGTGGAGAGGACCCTCACGCACGTGGACCAGAAATGGGGAGCCGCGATCGGGGGTACCGTATCTCAGGACCGTGTGGTCGTCTGCGGAGAGCTCGACGGGGGCTTCGTTGTCGGCGCCTTCTCTTCGAGCGGCAATCTGGTGTGGCGAAGACGGGTCCCTGAACGAGACAACCCCGCTGAACCGATTAAGGGAAGGCTGATCTCCCCGAGTCTCGCATCCTTGGATTCTGGAGTCGTTGCGATCGCCTCCATTGTAGTAGGACCAGCGAGACTGGGAGACAAGACGGTCGGTTACGGAGAAACGGCAACTCTGGTGGTATCCCTGGGCGGTGACGGTGCCTATCTTGGCTTCTCAAGCTGGCCAGGCCCTGTTCTCTCGGACCCAACGATCGAAGCGGGAGCAGCCGGCTTCTTGCTTGGACAGCGCCGCACAGCGTGTGGTGACGGTACCGCGTGCTTCCGGGTGGAAGCGCTTGACCCCGAATTGTCACTGTTGTGGCGCACCGAACTGGGCGGGGTCGCTCGCGCAACGCTCAAGTCTTCCACTGACGGTGGTGCGTATCTGCTGGCTTCGCCTGATCCCGGCCTGACACTCGAATCCGGAGCAGGTATCGCCCGCGTTGGAGTGTCCAAGATCTCCTCTCGGGGCATCCTCCAATGGTCAACGCGACTCTGCGAAGGTCGTTCGGGCGTCGGGGGGATCGTGGCGGCGGCTTCAGAGGGAGTGCTTGTGCTCTATCGATGCCAGGCGACGACTGGCGCGCGAGGGGAGAACCGATTAGCGCTTCTATCCGCGCGCGACGGCGCTGTTCGGAGCGATCTCGGTGCCGGAACGGGAACCGTGAGGTTGCCCCATGGGACACTGTTGTCGAACACCATCTTCCTCGCTTCGGAGCCGAACGACACCGCAATGCCACAGGGTAGTCCGCGAGAGACACGGTGGTCGTACGGATCATTCGACTGCGAGTAGTCGTTCCGCGGCGTATCCTGTCCCGTCCCTCGATCCCGGCTCGCTCAGGGGGGGTTCATCCCAGAAGTGGTTCCTCCGTCCTGATGCGCGCTACCGGGAGGCGTGCATGAGACGTCTCCGCCACCGACCTCCACCGAAGAGCTGGTCTACACCAGCAT